>NZ_JPWA01000001.1 GCF_003326475.1 Thalassospira xianhensis MCCC 1A02616
TATTTCACCAATTTCTCGGCCGAGGGTGAAGACCGCCAAAGCGACGCCAAGGGCAAGAAAAAAGGTGACTGATTACAGTCACCTTTGATTTGCTTAGAGTGCCGGGGCAGGGGAGGCAGCGGCTGCCATCCTCTCAGTAACGATGGCCTTCGCGGCAGCGACTTCTTCCGCGTGGGTTTCAAATCCCATAGGCAGGCCACCGAGTTCAAAGCCTGTGCTTTCATCCCCCAGGACCAAGAATAGCCCGGCTGCACCCTTCCGTCGAACTTCGCTGAGGAAGAGTTCCATCCGTTCCTCCTGCTGTTCCATTTCATGGAAGCCAGCGATATTGTTTTTGGCCAGCCTGTCGAAGTTGCCACCAATCGGGAAGGCGCGCGCATCATCATGAAGCTCGAACTCTTTTGTGAGTTCGACGAGCCATAGTTGCCCTGCCTCTTCGAAAAGAATGCCGTTGACTTGGATATGTACGCCTGGTGACCGAAATGCTTTCGCAAAATGGCGACCTGTGTGACCGACAAACTCATGGTAGACGCGCACGTCACTACCGTCGAAGAGTTCAAGTCCGGTCTTACTGACAGTGAAAACCGTATCGCCGTAAAGTGCCCTGCGAGCTTCGAAATCAGACTGCGTTTCGCCGACAAAACTGACGTTCTTGTCCAGACAAACCGTCTCACCCGGAATGGCATAGTACCCTTGGACTTCAGCCAAAACCTCATCCGGGACTTTGACGCCATCATCGACAGAAATCTTGTATTCCATTTCACCTGCCCTTGAGAGTGGATTTGCCATGAGCATAAGCTCATCATTGGCAAGGGAGACGTCAGAATTGTCTCGCAGGGAACGTCTCACCGTAGACTTCGTGCATTTGCGCGCGTCGGTGAAGAATGGTCGGGTAGTCTGCCAGCACGTCATCTGGGACGCTGTTTATCTCACCCATCTTGATTGCGTACAGAACCTGACCGTAATTCCATGTCTCTTCCACCGAGACAATCACGCGGGCATCCAAAGCAATGATAGTCGGCCCTCGTCCGATATTCATGTCCCCCTGCGGGAGGATGATGGCATCGGTTCCAGCAGGAAGAGCCTGCCTGTACGCGTCAGAAACAAAGGTAAATCTCGACGCATTTTCAACATACGGCTTACGAATATCCAGCAGTATCCGCCAGACGCGTTCATTGTAGGACGACGCGTACTCCGCATTCTGTGCGATGAAGATGCCACCCGTCGAATATGGTGTTAACAAGTTCGTATCGGCCGCCCGATAGCCACGATACAATCCGGGTTCGGCCCGGGCAAAATCAGAAGGCGACATCATCCAAGATGCAATGCCTGGCGGTGGGCAAAGCTGAGGGACGTCCTGCCAAAAGCAGGTGAGTTCATCAAGAGTCATAAAACTCATCCGGGACGGTATCGAGTTGCGGCGGTGCTGAGCGGATTTACCGGTGCGATTTCGCTTGGCGACCGAAGAATGTCCTGGTGTGTGACCGGGCGAATGATGTTGTTTTGAATGTAGTCCAGCTTTTCTGGACCAGTTAACCCTGTTGGGACAATCTTTGCTGTGCTGACGCGCGTGAATTCACGCATCTTAAGTGCGCGTTCCTCTTCGGAGGGGGCATGTTGCTCAATCTTTGTCCAGCTTGGAAAAAGCAAAGGCACATCTCCTGTATTGAAGCACTCTGCCGTCACGCTCATCTTCGACCATAAATCAGATCCGGCATTCTTCGAAATTTCGAGCCATGTGCGTTTGCGTGATTGCCAATCTGCTTCGGAAATGCCCATTGGAACATCTGGACCATAGCTTTCATCGAACGAAAAATCCACGCATTGCGAGCTTTCGAACCAAGACTGCTTGTAATGGTGGGCGGCAACGCCCCTCAAAACGCCGTAGAACTCACCTTGATGCGGAATAATGGCGATGTTGCAGGTAAAATTATACGCTGACCACCGCTGATCAATGCCTGACATCATGAAGCAACGTGAGACGCCATCAAAGATGCTCTCTTCATCTTCATCACGAACCAGGGGAACTCCGGCTCGACGAAGGTCAACCCGCCAAAACAGTTCGGCAGCCATAAGTGAGTAGAGCAGCTTTTCACCAATCCTCGTCGCCTCCGGTCGCCAGTCTTGCACCTGTCCGAACACCTTGGGAAAATCTGCGGCCCGAAACTTGAACCCGTACTCGATATTTAGCGACATTGCAGATCTCTCATGGTTTCAAATTATCCGGAATACTGCGCTCGTACAAATTGTCAGGAACCGCGCACTCAGGAATGACTGGAGGCTTCTTAAGCAAGTCATCAAGTTTTGCCAGGACGACGTCCTCGCCCAACTCCCGAACAAGGGCATTCGTGCTGTCAAGGCTCTCCTTTACTTCAGCCAGATATGCCTTTCCTCTCTCTTCGTCGAGGAAGTTTCGAACACGATAGTGAAAGTTAACGAAATCGCTCGGCCTGAAAGCCTCGATGTCAGCACTGGACGACCTGAGGAACATATCGCAGATTGCCTGACGGGCGACTTTATCCAGTCTGCTTTCATAAGATGGAGCAGCTTTGCGGAGTTCCTCAATGGTGCTTCGGTTGCACAGACCTCTCTCGGGCGCACACGTGATGGTCAGACCACAAAGTGCCATCGTTGATGATGGGTGCCTGTTGAAAATGGCATCCCAAATATCACTTCTTGCTTCCCATTCTTCCTCGCTGACATTATCGGGGCCATCCGTCTGATTCTGATAATGGAAGTCAACGACGGATGGGTTGTCGAACCAAGCCTCGCGATAGCTGCTTTGTTCGACAAGCATCTGCCCATAAATCTCGCCATCGTGCGGATACAGAATGATTTCACATCCGAAGTCATGGAGAGGACTTCTGTGGCCTTTAATCAGCTCTCGCTCAATTTCATGCCAGTTGTTGTTTACAAACCTGTAAAGTGACGGGTTGGTTTGGTCTTTCAAATCAGGCATATGCCCCAAGGCAAGCATATCCAGCGTCGAAATCATATCGCCAGCATAGCGACGATCCATGAGCTCTTTTCGCATTGGGATCAGCTGATGCCTGAAGCTGTCGACGAGGGTGTAAGCATCGAGAAGTGACGGAACATCCAGGCGGAAGGCATCATAGATTTTAGTGCTCATATCAGAACCCAATGTAGATAAATTAAAGCATAGCCAAACACCAAAGGTGCCATGACTGGTGAGCGAGTGCTCAATTTCCCCTCCGGCACTACGGACGTGGCTATGCGGCGAAGGACATTCCAGCAGCCTCTGGATTGACAGCATTCCTTAGAATGGTGCCAGCTTGCCCCAGATACTCCATATCACCGTTCCCGTAGTGGGCGGTGACTGGCGCTGTGGAAAGAATCAAGTCTCTGTCCAAAAGCTCTTTCACAAACAGCGAGGCGTCTCCATCCTCCCCGCGTTGCAAGTTAAGAACAACCTCCGGAGAGTCGAGCAAAATATTGTCTATTGAACAATGGAACCCACCGGGCAGCATGAAATCAAGCTGCGGCTTTAGATTTCGCCACGGAATCTTATTCCCCTCTCCCCAGAAGAAAAGAATACTTGCATCAACCCCCAAAACAACAAATGTTCTTAGTCCGTCGTAAAGGCTTTGCGCTTCATAGTCGCGAACGTCAATAGTCTTCATTACGCCCTCCTTGACTTCGCTTCGGCGTAAGAAAACTAGCATATATGAAGGATAGCAACAAGCAAAAGGAGAGCGCACTAAGGAAAGAGTCACGATAGCAGCCTGTGGGCCGCGAAGAGTAATACCCGTCTCAAGATTATTATTCTGAGATCGCCCAGTTGACTGGGCTGATTCCTTCATTCAATAAGAACTGGTTTGCTGTCGAAAACGGTCGACTTCCAAAGAAACCTTTTCTGGCGGCGAAAGGTGATGGGTGTGCGGAAGCGATGACAGGGTTTTTCTGCGCGTCAATATGGACACTCAACTGTTGCGCATGCTGTCCCCATAGAATAAAGACGGCCGGAGAAGGCCGGTTGCTGACGGCTTGTACAATGGCAGTCGTAAACTGATCCCATCCCCATTTTGAGTGAGAACCCGGTGATTTGGTGCGCACGGTCAGGGAGGTATTCAGCAACAACACGCCCCGTTGAGCCCACTCTTCAAGGAACCCGTGCCGCGGTGGAGTGACACCGATATCGTCCTGAAGTTCCGTGTAAATGTTCCTGAGGCTTGGTGGAATTTTCTGCCCGCGCTGGACGGAGAATGACAAACCGTGCGCCTGGCCGGGGCCATGATATGGGTCCTGGCCAATGATGACCACTTTTACATCCTCAAGGCTCGTCAGCTCTAGCGCCCGAAAAATGTCGGAAGCGGCCGGGTAGAGGATGTTGCACGCCACCGCCTCGGCGTGCAACAAAGAGCGCAGGCTTGCCATATATGGCTTTGAGAACTCACCTGACAGTGCCGACCGCCATCCAGCGGGGATGTTCTGAGCGTCTAATTGGTCAGCATGCATAGAGGTTCTCCTTCGGCTCCACCATCAATATTGTGGAGCTTTTACATTATTGGCTATGGGGTGGCTACAAGATAGTGCGAGCGAAAGCATTTCTCTGTGCAATGGTGTCGAAGTTTCCACAGTTTCCTTGACATTTAAGGAGTAATTTACTCATATTCCTTTATATTGAAGGAGAATATGTGAAACATGAAATACCCGATTGCAAATGTTGTTCGCAGAAGTGCCGGGACCCCATCTGGTCGCGATCTAGCTATCAGCAGCAAGACGATCTTCTGGTTTCGGCGTGTACATGCGGCCGTTCACATTGCTCACGGTAACGAGACAATTGGCGAACCGGTTCATCTGGTGGACGAAGAGACTTTCATGGATGCTCTAGATGCCGCCCGGGCCGAAGCTGAAAGACTTGTTGAAAAATACAGTGTCGACATTCGTAGCAGCCTTGTCATCTACATCGATGCGGTAGTGAAAGACGAACCTTTTGTTGCCGCAGGCGATTTGGCCAAGCCTGACGGTGAAAACCTGCATTTCCCATTCTTCCTTTGTCCCGATCGGTGGTTGACGATAGAGGACGAAGTGCGCCTGTCTCAGAATGTCTCCGAGCGCATGCGTGTGTGGACTTCAGCCGCCTTGAGCACTGCAAATGACGTGAGGGTCGAGGCAATCCAGAGAAAGCTTTTAAAAGTGGCCCCACAGTCACTTTCACAGCAGGAAGTACAGGAGGCGGCATGATTGGCTTTTCATTTTACGAAACCTTTGGGAACAACATCCTGTCTCCAATTTGTGCAATCGCGTACGATCTCAGCGAAGCAGGAGAAAAGGTTCGGCAAAAGCCCGAGACCTATGCGGCTTTTAAAGAAGCCGTCTTTGACGCGCTTTCAAGCTACGCAGACCTCAAGCCGTATTCTCGTCTTGAGGTCGAAAGTACTGTGGACGCCTGGCTCAAGGCTAATGATACGACACCCGAGAAGTTGATGTTCCTGATGTAGTAGCTTGCGATAGCCTGGCAATAAACAAAAGGCCATCGCTTTTCTTTTCGTCTTCCTTGCCAGTCTGGCCCGTAACCTTCAAACGCCAGGTTCCTCTCAGGGAGAATATCATGTCGAACAGGTGGTTGCTGCTTGTCTTGGACAAAAGCGGAAAGTCAATTCTCACCAAATTTTACTTTGATGACGTCGATGAAGTCGTTAAATGCCGTGAGGAAATCGGTCGCCCTTGCACGATACTGGACCAGAAGACTCTGGTCGAGTACAGCAATGGACAAGCTTTACCAGGCGCCCAACAACTTGCCTTTATGGATTTATGCCGCACCCATCCGCGTTACGGCGCACTTCGACAGGTCGGGCCAGGGAGGCTGGCTCAGGTTGACCTGAAGCATCCAGTGCGGGCAGATCTACCTGAGTCACAGTTCGTCGAAATCCACTCAACAGTGTTGGTGGCCCAATTGTCGGTTATCGTTGAGGTAACGACAGGCATGTTCTTCTGGAACCAATCTGAGCAATCTTGGCGTTTCGAAAGAGAGGAGGACGCAGACGCGGCCGCCGCAGCTCTAGACCGATGTCAGGAGCAAATCATCGACATGGTTCTGGGGCGAATTCCGGCAGGCCCGGAACTCATGGAGAGCACTCCTTCACAAATGGCCCTATGATGGGTGCGCCGTTTCCAGCCCAGGGCTTGCTGGAGGCAGCTGGCCTCATGGAAGTACCCGGCGACCCTGTGAGAACCTGGCAGAGGGAGCTTAAGGATGGAACATCACTACGGCTCCGATATCTTGGTGACCCGGCAGATATCATCAATCCCATGGAACCCTTGTGGCGGCTGAGCAGAATTTGCCGTGCAGAAATGGGTCGCGTTCAGGCCACGCCTCTTTATAGCTTGTTCGAAGGGGTGGCGATATTGGCTCGGATGCCCAACCCTGGAACTCTGACTTTCAGAATTATTGACGATCTCCACTTGTCATCTCCGATTACTGTCAGTCAAGACGATGACTTCCCTGAGGTCCGTCAGTTGGCTGAAAGCGCCATGCTCTGTGAGGATACTCCTGCCATGTTGATACACGGATTCTGTCCGTTCTATCAGGATAGTGGCACTCAGGGATGGCGGAAGGCTCACCCGGGCGGTGGCGAAATCAGGCTCTACAGTATAGGGTTCAGTATTGGTGCCAGCGCTATCAATGCGCGTTGGTTTGCGACCAGATGTCGCCTGGGAGAGGGCGGATTTATCCTGCTTCAAAGTCTTCATGACATCACAGAGATATTTGACGTCGCCGAGCGGTTACCGATGCCTCCCTTAAACACAACAATGGTTTTCCATTCAGTGCGTGAAATGGAGGACGCATTTGGGCTTTGCCGCGATCTGGTACCAGTGTGAACAGTTAGACCTCAGTGCAGCTTTTTGCGTGGCACCACACCACTCTCGTGGCCCCGAGTAGCGCGTTTCATCAGCTTGTTAAAGGCTTGCCGGGCATCCCGTCGCTCTTTGAGTGTTGGCCTCTCTGTCGGAAGAAGGTGGGCCAAATGACCCTTACTTTCCTGTGTCGGCTCTGGCGGTCTATCCGCTTCTTGCAGGTCGATAATATCGCCATCCGCGTTGCGCTCAATCAGGTAGGGAAGAAGATAGGTCAATATACTGCCGTCACGCTCCACCCACGAGCCCACATGGACAAAAGCCTCCTTCCTGTCGGGATTTAGCGAAGGCCTGCCGCCGGGCTCAGCCATCCATGCCTCAAATCCGCTTGTAAGACCCCAAATGTCGTTGGCTACGCAGGCAAGCCGGATAAGCTCGGAGATTTTAGGTTTCGATTCATCGGAAACTTCTTCGAACTGAATGTGGTGAACCTGATTGTCACGTCCATAGAGACGGAAAATCAGGGGGAGCCGCCCATCTCTGAGCAAAATGCTCTGAAAAACTGAAAACTCTTCCTTCATAATTTCAAGGAGGATCTCTTTATTTTTGAACTCTTCGGAAGACATATCAACTCACCACCAGAAAAACATTGCATTGGGGATATCAGATCGATTGCCCAACCTCAATAAAAACGTCTCGGCCAGTTTCACAAAGTAAAACATATTGACATTTTCCTTTGTGTTGGTAGTTTTGCTTAAATTTTGGAGCAAAACATGTTCACGGAAAACATTGAATCCTTGCGCTACGCGAGAACCGCGACGTCTCTATATGAGGCTTGCACCGATATCATGATTCAGAGTCCATACGTTAAATATCATCCCGAATGTCTGGACACTCTGGTTGATTTCGCCCAGAAGGCCTCTGTGCCGGACGTTACCTATGAGGTCAGACACCCGGGTCCGGCCGAAGCCTGTTTCGACATCGCATTCAATTCCGCGATGAATGGTGGTTATTTCTACAAGGCCGCTGACACGGATGACGGCGAAGCACTTCAGTGGCAGGTTAATGGGTCCGGCTCTCAGGCGATGTATTCGTGGCTTGATAGCCTCAATCAGGAAGGCCTTATTCCATCATTTGGTTGCCAAGGGCTGACTGATGAATTGCGTTTGCGGATTGATGAGCATCTGAGTGGCGTACCTTATGCTGTGGAGCGTAGGAAAATCTTTGAAGAGTTCTTTGACCAGGACGCTCAGTACCGCTTCAGGCAATTGATGCAGAACATCCTTGGCGAGGCCAACTCGTTGAAAGATTGCTGTTTTAGTTGGGATACAGTCTGCGCAATCGCCGATATTTTTCCCCAATCCTTTAAAATCGACCCTTTCAAGAAGAAAGCGTGCCTTTCTGTTTTGTTGATCACCTGTTATCTCACTCGTTTGGGCTATCAGGTTCAAACCGATATCGTCATCCCCTCGGACTATCAAATTCCACGGATTTTGGCTTTTCGTGGCGTTCTTCAGCTTTCGGATGGTTTTGAAAGAGCACTCAAGTCCGGGCGTCTTCTGGAACCGAAGTGCGATGCTGTGATGCACTTTCGAGCTGCCGCCATCGTTGCTTGCAGGGACTTGGCGAAGTTGTCCAACGTGCCGGACTGGTTAGTTGACCAGGCCCTTTTCAATACGTTTCGGGTGAACGACGACTTTCGAAAAGGCGCGCTTCCGCCAATGAAAATCAATGGGATTTGGTTCTGATGATTGACCCTCGCATCACCGACTTACCTGCCTTTCTGAAAGAGGCAGGACTTGAGCCGGTCGTTTCTCAAAGGTATCACCAAATTCACGATGAAGGGTTTGATTTGGGACATGATCAGGCCCAGCCGGATGGGACATTGGTGAATGCCGCAATTTGGTTCCTTACCGGTGACGAAGCTTTCTGCCCTTGGCCTGGAACGCGGCATGTGCCCGACAAGAAGGGCAGAATTGATACATTGGCCAAGGCTAGCGCCTTTCTGGCCGCCGAAATCGCGCGTCTGAAGGCCAGAGAAAATGAAGAAGCCTCCCAACAGGACTAGACCTATGGGGAGGCTCTTGTAGTACCAAGCACTTACATCGACAGCGAGGGAGCTGCTTCCGCACTCCTGTCGAACCGCGGGGAACTGATCTGAGCCGGTTCGGACTTTCGGACGCGTCGCGTATGCGTGGTTTTCCCAAGTCCGGAAGCGATGGCCGAGCGTGACTTGGCGTCGATGACTTCCTGACAGACCAACGGATAGTCATCCGGGAGGCCATGCTTGATTTTGTACTCTTCCGGCGTCAAACCGAAGCGTGTCGCAAGCGGACGCTTCAGCATCTTGTAGGGCTTCATGTCTTCGAAGCAAATCAGGCAGTCATGCTTGATGGAAGCCTCAATCTCCTCGGGTGTTTTCTTTACGACCGGCTGGACAGGCGCGATATCAACCTTGCATTGGTTGAAAAAGGCCACATCCTCCTCGGAGACAGGTGTCCCGCTTGCAATCGACACCAGACGCTCATGCACATGGGTGATAAGGTCAGGAACGGCAGCAGCGTCTACCGAGTTGTGGCCAACATAGGCCAAGACAACCCGGACAGTGGCATCAAAGGTTGTCTCAACAACCTCGGTTGCAGGTACTTCAGGATGGGACATGTTCTTCTCCATCAAATTCAGGCTAGTATCGAGCCATTTATCAGCGACCAAAGGATTGTTTTACTCTATCTGGGCGACGAGCTTCCCGATAGCACGACATTTTATTGCCGTACAAGGATAAAGTATCCTTTGGTACCTTCATTTTTATTAGACTTCCCCGTGAAATCTTCACGCCCCATTTAAAAGCAAAAATATGCAAGAGACTCATTTTTAAAGGTAATTCTTAAGGAAAGAAGAAAAAGATGCTTAATTGGATAGATTTTTTTGAGACATTGTAAAATAAATTGCTTCTAAACTCAGGTGGTGTTAGCTCGAGTTCTGGACTTTTACAACTATTTGTTGTCACTCCTGGAGGATGTGAAGCGTTTCTAAGCGTTTCAACGCCTTCCCATATTGTGATAAGCCTCCGCATTTCAGAATGAGGTGCATGAGGCAAACTGGTCTGGTTAAACTCAGGAGCCAGAAGCTACAGAATTGCAGTAAAATGTTACAAATCAATTGATTGACGAGCCATTGTTCCATCGACATCTTGAAGTAGTATTGCAGTTCCCTGTGAAGTTTGCCGTAAATTTTGTCTCCTTTCCAAAGTTGTCGCTGCCCCAGGGCTGAGAGCGCTACCAGTGGTAGAGCTCCCTGAGCAAGTAACAAGAAAAGCAGGATGTTTTTCTGAAGAACCGTGAGGAATAGTTTTGCTTTTTTGTGTTACGGTGTGATCAGAATGGCTCACTTTTACGAGCTGTGTTGTGCGTCACGATAAAGTCGTCGGTGACGTAGAGATGATCCGCCGCGGCAACAGAGATGCACTGGCACCTCTTCGTTCCTACATATTCGACGCTTTCCATTGTGCGAACCGGTTCGTTGTACCTTGCTGCGGCCGCCCATCTCTCACACCGCTCTGGTTCAGAGAATGGGACGATATCGCGAGGAAGGCAAATATTGACGATGTGATGCCCATCCGTTTCACTACTCAGGAACCTGGTTCTGTTAAAGGTCGCTTTAGCCGTGCCACCAAGTGAACGCACTAATGTGGACACAGCCTCACTCATGCGCTTTGAACCCGTTGCGAACTCGACTGCCCCGGTATCTTCCACAAGGCCAGCCACATCCATCAATCCTTGCAATAGAGATACTCTTGACTTGATGGGGATACAGAGACTGTCTCTTGGCAAACCGCTATCAGGGGACAGCGCCGACCAAATAGCAGACTGGAATGTCAGGTTAGAATGTTGCTCAAAGAGGTTCGCAGCTTCATTTTTGGCTGCCATGCCCGGTGATGTGGCCCCGGCAAGCAATAGGCCCAGCTGATAGGACGATCCTTCACTTATATCTTTCGCATCGAAATGAGCGGCTGCCATAACGGGAATGCTATGTCGGGGATTGTTGGCATTATCAAACAGGTTGTCCATGACCTGTTTAAGACTGAGAACTCGAGAAACCTTGTTGGCGGCACGCCGATATGGCGTGTTCACATCCCAAAGATGCTCATCACAGCATTCGACTGATGCGCCGTCGGAAAAGGTAACCCGGTAAACATCACGCGGCCCTTTTGGAAAGACACCGGTTACTGGTGTGGGAAATCCGTTCGATCCTATTACCAGTTGTCCGATCCGCATATCGGACATCGCCATCCACCCGCGAGGAGTAAGTACCTTCGCATCAAGCGGCTGGGCATTCCCTTGTGCCGATACGTCTACCGACATGTGCCGGGCTTCCTGGAGTACGTAGTCTATTAGAATAGACCTCTCACGCCCGTCACATAGGCGAAACAGTGCGCCGAACTTGCAATACCGGCTTGGTAGCATTGATACCTCCTTGCGAAGGCTTTCAACAGACGGGGGAAGGAATTCCGGCATTATGCCATCACTGCACGTAACAGGCATCGCCGCTGACAGCCATATAAGTTGTTTGATGTGATGATCGGTGTTCGGGATGAGCACACCCGCCCCCAAAGCACGAGCTTCGGAACCAACGAAGCGGCCCAACCGGACCTGATGTTCTACGCTTGTCTCAAGCACCCAGTGGTCTTCCGTTCGCGATAGTGATACCTCTGGAAGGGTTTCTTTTGGCCAAATAAAGTCGGCCAAAGAAGCGGGCAATGCCGATGCCCACGCGTCAGAGCTTTGCTCATTATGCTTCATCATGCCAGGCGTCACGAGTATCTTTCCTTAAAACAATAAGGATAATGCTTTCCCGTAAAGGAAAACATGTCAACGGTTTTCATTGATTTATAAGAATTATGTGCGTCCTGCGATGGTTTAACTTTTTAGAGTTGCGCGTTTTAGTCTTCCGGGTGAGAATTGTGGAAGTTCTTCTTTGGGGGCGTTATGTATTCCTTGATTGTAGCCGTTATTTCGATAACGTTAGGCGTCGGAATTGCCCTTTCCACCGTCTACTATGGCGGCGAAGCCTTCACTGCCTCCTCAGCCAAGACGCGGGCAAATACAGTATTGACTGCCATGCAGCAAATCAAAGCAGCAGACCAACTCTTTGAGGTTGAAACCGGGGCACCCGCGACGTCAATTGACGACCTTGTGACGGCGGGATATCTCAAATCCACACCGAGTTTTTCTGGACAGTGGGAGCCGGTGAAGATTGTATCTGCGATAACCGAGGTCAACCAGCCACCGAAGCGGATTGCTATTCTGGACGTGTCCTCAAATGATGGTTACTTGCAGGGCCTCCTTGACGAAGGGGAGCTGGTCTGTACAGAAATCGAAAAGCTCAACGGCCCTGGCACTCTGGATGCGTCCTCATATATTGGGTTTCGCAATCAACAGTCGACTAACGACAATATGGTCGCCTACGCTCAACAGGTTTTGTTCGACTGCATGGAATATGCAAGCTTTGGGTCTCCACGAGGAATCTTTGCGATTTTCTACCGACTTTAACCGTTCCCGCCTTCTTAACTTACTCCGAAGGGGAGAGGTCATTACGGTTCTGTCGCTTACTATCGTGTCCGGTAACACCCGCAGCCCTATTGCGAGGCTTTGATTTCACCAGGCCCGCAATCGAAAATGGCGTTATTCTTATCGTAGATCTCGACTTTGTTTTCGGAGTTGTATTTGTCATCATCAACAAGTGCGCCGATATACACGTAATCGTCTGGCATTTGCAGCCGATGCTCCCTGCGTTCATCTGAGGGAATGTCATCAATATTTACCAGGTGATAACGCTCGCTGTCGGCATACTGGATCTGAAGGTCAATCGGCTCATCAACATTGTCGGGTAGGGTTTGAATAACCAGCTCGCTGCCTTCCAGCTTCATGTCTACGCGCCGAAAGACCGGTACGTCCGGATGTGCAGGGTTCGGCAGGATGACATCGGGGATGGCGGCACTGAACAGATGCGCACCAGATTTGGAAAAGGCTTCGATCGCGAGCAGCGTATTCGCATATGTCAGATTGTATTCGGCTTGCCAATATTGCATCGACATCCCGCAATTGCCGCCGTCATCATCGCAAATACCTTCTGCAAACTCACGGAATGGCCCCCGCTCAGTCTGGAAAAAGTAGGAGCCGTCATCGTTCACAGGCAGCTCGGCAACGACATCATTCACAATATCCCTGAACTTTATACGGCCAATGTCGTGAACGGTGTCTGGGGTGATGCCGGGAATGTCGAAAGCAATTGTTGTGTGCAGGACCTCGTCATTCTGCGTGCATGCACTCTGTGTTTCATAGCGATTGTATTTGATAAACCAAGAGCCCTTTATGAGCTCGGGCATATCCTTCAGAGACGATGCAGCATGTGCAAAGGACAGTTGGACTGATGTAAGCATCAGAGACACTGCTCCGGCCGTAACAGCTCTCAAAATAGTCATGTAAGGCTCCAGACATGCGAAGGGTTTCATTGAGCATGGCTCGAATACCCTCAATGCCACAAGCAAAAGATGGGAATGTCCTTTGAGTTTTCCTTAAGATGTGGAATCCTGATTAAGGATATTTCAGCAAAGGGTCGGGTCTAGTGGCATCCATCAGACAATACTTTATGTCCCGCGTCGGGCGCAATCTCACGTGGAAACTGACCACCGGATCTACGAGGTTTGGCGATCCGGCATACCGGCAATACACGATTGTTATACGTGGGCTGCATGGTCTCGAGCTATTCGCAACGGTTGAGTCCTCTGACTACGACGCAGGTGATAATCCCATTTCGCGCATACCTCAAGACCATGGCGTTGCCAGAACCAGCCTTGAGCTAGCCTTTGACTCTATGGACGCATTGGAATCACTTTGCCGTGCCGCAGATACTAAGTTTTTTGCAAAGCATGGACGAGACAAGGTTCCCGATCGCTCTCAGAAGGTTAGTCAGGGCATCGAGCAGAGAATAGCGGCATTGCGCAAGGAAGCGACACCGCCAACTCCCCAAAGTCTCGACAGGTTTTTGGCGTTCTGGAAAGACCAAAAAGGTACGGTGTTACCCGCTTTATTCACAGCTGATGATGGAACCATCAGGGCGCGCTGGCAGGATGGAGCAAACAAGACCCTGTGGGTCTCGTTTCCTGCCAAAGGCCAACTCTCTTGGAGCGCAAGCATTCCACGCGTGGGAGGACATGGCTTGTGTAAATTGTCAGCCCGGTGCCCAGAATCTCAAGACATTCTTGTGTTTGCCAAGTTAATCGGGATTGATACCGAAATTACAAGATAGGCCCCGGCAAGCGACAAGGGGCAGCTGACTAATACGGAATTCTGATAACCGTAGATGGAAACTATCCATCATCCACTGTTCAACCCGAGCGTCGACACTCTGTCAGCAGCCTCTTTGATGGTCTGTAGCCAGTATCAAACTGTGGAACACCTTAGGGCGTGGCACAACGCCACGCCCTAAGGTTTGTGTTGTCAAAGTCTCCATTGGGAAACATGACAGGCAAAATCACCGCGCTTTGCACGTGTAGACACTGTAGTACCGAGAAGGAACCGCAAGCTGAGGGCTCCACGAAGAGATTCCCGTATCAGATGCCGACGCTAAGATGATATTACTTTTCTTTTTCAGGCGAAGATAAGCGACTGTTGGCGGATCAATATAGCATTCACTGCCGACAACACATGCTCCTACTGGGGGATTGGTCGAACAGGCCTTTCCTTTGCCTCCAAAGTGAATGTACTCATGGACCACAACAGGACCCGACCAATACGTTGTTGGCTCGGGAACACACGACCATCCAGAGGAAATGTAGTCCGCATCGCAGGCGACACTGACCGTGATCCATTCCGTTCCATCCCAGTGCTGTGTCTGAACACCATTCGCAACATTCACGGTTCTGGTACTGTTGACACAATCCATGCCTGTCTGACCCTCTGAGCCGCAAGCAGGTGGTTCATCGACAACACAATATTCTTCTGCGAAACTTCCGCTTAGTTTACCTTTGCTGCACACCCGGGTCTCAGAAACGCAGTTCTCATTGTGAGGGACAGACTGGGCTTCATAAGCCAGAGAAGAATCACCATTGCTCAGTCGGCCACCCCATGGCAGATCGCAGGTCTCTGGTATCGCCTTCACTCCCTCTGCGTGATGACGGTAGATGTAATCTGCTTCTGCTCTGGCACCTAAAAATGCGGTGAGAACGACCAATGCCAAAAGTAGGCTTAACCTCATTCGACTTCTCCATTTTGTTGCGATAGGAAAGACAGCGGCAGCTTGAGTGCCCGCCAGTGTTCACCTGGTCATCGATCAGATTTCCTACAAGTTTGCGTGATTATCCATTATTTCGCTAAGAAATATCAAGGAAAATGCAAGCGCGGTTGGGCTGCCTTTGGAAAAAAGTTGACAACCCGGTTCAACAACGAAGAGACGCTTCAGTTATTAAAGGACTAGTGCACATGGACACCTGAAACCTATCTACACTGAAATTGCATTGGCTGTCTCATCGTCGGGGGAGGTGCCATTACCCAGGCATAACCGTAGGCCCCAATTGGTGAGCAAGGGCTGGTTGCAGATATGTTTTCTGTACCTTTGTTGCCTAGCCCCAGCTGCACCCATTTCCCAGTATTGGCGACACAGGTTTGGCCCGATGCTTTGTAACCTGAGTCACACGAAACACTTACAAAATCCCAATCGCTACCATTCCATTGAAGCGTCTGCACACCGTGTGAAATTGCCGTAGTTTTGGTGCCGTTGATGCAGTCAAGGCCCGACTGGCCTTCCGAGCCACAAACAGGAATCGGTTGGACCGTGCACAGTGATTGCGTGAAAGACCCGCTTAACTGACCATCCCTGCAAACTCTCGTCTCGAATGAGCAGGTTTCCGTGTGTGGCACGCTTTGTTTCTCGTAGGCGACGATATCCTCACCGTTTGTCAGACTGCCACCCCATGGGATGTCACAGGTATCGGGCACGACTGCCACGTCGACGGTTTTGTGCCGATAAACAAACTCTGCGTCCGCCGGGCTTGCGAACGAACTTGCCGCGATGATGACGCAGCTCCATAAAAATGTCTTTACTCGCACTTTATCCCTCCAAAACCGCAACTCACGATAGTGAGTCTTATTTGCATCTATGGAAAATTAACATGAAAGAGGAATTCTATAAAGAAAAACGGACGCATAACAGGTGCTTCCTTGAAATCTTTCCCAAATGTATTCCTTTACGTCGATGGGTCATTCTTGGTATTCCTTACTTTCCAGCCAGCGTCATAGGATAATGACTAAGGTCAATTTATGGTTATAGGAGAGGTCGATGTCTTCGATCCCACAGTCCCCGATTGCGTGCGGCGCATATGGTCCAATTGCACATGACATGGTTATCGTTGGAGATACGGAAACAACGGGCCTATCCCCGTTCCCAGGCCCTGATGGCAACACAGCCGGTGAGCGCCTGTGTTCAGTCGGTTTCCATCGCCTGGTTCGGACGAAGAGCGGGTGGGCCACCGAAGACAGCTTTTCACAACTCGTCAATCCTCTCTGCCCGGTACCGCCGGAAGCGTCCGCCGTCAACGGCTTCGAGTGGTTACCTGATGGCGGTGCGCTTGAAGATGGCAAAATTAACCTGGCTGGGTACCCAATCTTTGATGAGATTGCCGAAGAATTGATGAGCTATCTCGGCAATGCTCCCCTGGTGTTTCACAACAGTGCCTTCGACTTGGCTTTCCTGGATGCCGAGCTGACTCGTCTCGGACACCACGCGCTAACCGCAAACCCAATTATTTGCACAAAGCAGGCGTTTTCAGACATGCTCGGCAAGGGGCGGCCAATGTCCTATGTATCTGGCACCAATCTGAACCGGCTGTGCGAAACACTGGGGGTCGACAATTCAGAGCGGTTTGAGCCGGAAACCGGTAAAGAACTTCATGGGGCCTTGATTGATGCCAGGATGGCGGCAAGCTGCTTCGCAATCTTGGAGCCACTGGGGTGGATGAAGGAAGAAGATGCCCGTATCTTCCCACATCACGTTGAAGGTCGTCTCAATCAACTGACGCTGGATACAATGTCGTCCGAGCCCGCGGGCATGGGGATGGTCTGATATGTCGGCATCGATGTCTCTGAACTACGCGGGTTACGTGTTCATGTGTGAGGTGCTGAAAGGCAATGCACGTGACAAGATTGAGGCGTCGATAGGCAAGAGGTTTCACCCTTGGCATTGGTCAGCGCACCTGTTTCCAGGCTTGAGCGAGTTGCATAAGCAAGACCCCCGCGCCTATGAGGGCGAGTGGTTAAAAGACGATACGATTGTGGAATTAGTACTCTCTGATGAGGCAATCAAAAACCTCTCTGAGATACTCCTCGAAGAGCTATTGTCCTATGAAGAAAGGATCAGGCAGCCCCAAAGGGAATTGGAGCAGATTTGCTCTCCCATTGATTGGGAGGCTACGGACCGTGAAACTTTTGAAGAGTTGCTGTATTTCACACAGAGGCTTGGCGTCGAGATGCCTGAAAGGCTAAGGTCAGACGCAGAAGCACTCATTGTGGAGAGGCAGCCTGATGTTGATGCGCTGATGTCGAAGCAAGCTAAATCCTGAGTTGGTGATTGCCTGCTTGAAAACCCGCTGCAAGCCCTAGAATGGATTTTCGATACTGTCTGTCCGAGCGTCGTCAATGGTGCCGGGCAGCGCATTGACTTCGCTTTCAAGCGCGGCCGTAACACCATCAAGGAGCTGTTTAAGCTGTCGGGCGACGGCGAGGCCATCTTTGGATCGCTTGATATCAATGGAGCCGAACAAACTGACCCGGTCGACCCGATTTTCGATAGTAAGTTCACCAAGCTGAAGAACTTGCTCTTCATTTTCGAATGGGGCGAATTTTTCAACAGACATTGAACGTTCCTTGATTGAGGGGAAGAACGGCAACAGGTGTTCATTCAAACATTGGCTATCGCCGGTACTATCTAGATAGTCCGACAGTGGCCTTGGATTTCAAATGGTTCAGAATAGACCTTTGCATCAATACCGACGTCAGCAAACCGTCGAAGAGTTTGCTTCACGTCAAACGAAGAACCTCTGCTGACGAGCACCAGCTCAGGGTGTAGCCTGAGAATGGTACTCGTCTTCCGTGTCAGCTCTTCCTCCCCGGTCGCGGCGGAAAGGACTAAGGTTTTAGGATTTTTGCGGTTCGCGAATGCGGTTTCGGGCTGACGTGTCGTTTCCATCATAGAGCTTCTTCAGTTTGGTTGGGGTGATGGTTGGCATGATGGATTGTCCAGGGCTTAAGGTAAACCAACAGCCTCCATGACCAACAGCTTGAATGTCGGGTTTCAATTGATCCTGTTCGTGATTGCCAACAGGGGTGTTCATTTTTGCTACCATGAAAACCTCTTACCTACGAATCATGTTGAACAAGGCATCGCCAATCACTTTGGCAGCCTGACTGGATTTATTCTGTTCCGAAGACGATACCTTCTGCCGATTGTAAGCGATGGGGTCGGGCAAATCGACAAGCTGCTGTTTGACAGCGGAAGTCAAAGAAGGGAAGGGGTCAATCCCGGTCATTTCTGCGAGGTCCTGGATAGAGATTTCCTGCCATTCACTCCCGGAGGCATTCACCGTCAGATATGCAGACGCCATATTCTGGGATGGGACATAGACAGCTTTCCAGACATGTGTGGGGATAACCACGCGGCGCTTCAGCGTTTCCAGACGGCTTCCGATAAACGCTGGCCCGGAAACGACGTAAACCTCGCCCGTATTGAAGGTAAGTTCACGGACAGCACGCTCAATGTTTGCCCATACCCCACGGTTATTATTGGGGGCTTGGGGAATCATGTTCGCCATTGAAAAGCTTTCATGCTGCGTCTCGGGATCGGGCATATCCGCCGATGGTGCCAGATGCCCTCGATCCCAGCCCGACCGCTTATAATCCGAAAGCTCTGACCTTTCGTCTTCTGGAAGCCGCTGTTCCTCGTGGAACGTATCGTTCCGTTCATCACCGCGCGCGTCCGAAAGGCGCGCCACAGTAAGATATTCGGCAGAGAACAACGGGGTTCTCGTAATCCCGCTATGCAGGACGCCAAATGCCTCAAAGCAGACCTCGCGGGTTTTCGGTGCGAGTTTCTGATTGATAATATCTGGAGCTTCCCCATTGACATAGTGGCTCGGGCAGGCGGTGGGGGCTGCGGATGCTCCGGAGATGCTCACAAGTGTTGCAGCTACAAGAATAGCGGCTGCTGAAATTCTTTGCATGGTGATATCTCCGAATTGAATTGCTCCCTCAAGAATAGACGGTTCACTATCCTTGTCAACATTTAAAAAGGGCTGGCACTTTGCAGCGCCAACCCCTTAGGATGCTTTGGTTCTTTCGACAAGCGCAGACGCTGTTAGGCCGCCGTTGTGTTGTCTTCGGTCATGACAGCATCAGTGACACTGCTGTCATCGTTTGACGCTTCAGCTTCAAGCGATGAGGCCGCTTCTTTCGCTTTCTCAACCACAGCATCGTAGGCTTCACCGGTGATATTGGCGCCAAGTGTTTCCGACAGCCCTTGAGCTGACATGCTGGAAATTCCTGCCTGTGCCAGTAGCTTGCTCAACAAGGGGTTGCAGGCTTGGAACCTTAGCGCCGAGTTCACAATCTGCTCTGGAAGGCTACCTGAGCTGGCATTGGATACCCCTTGCCCGACATTTCCGCCACCGACAAGTCCGTCAAGACCGCCAATCTGGGCAATATTGATGCTGTCGATTTTTTCCATCGGCTTGACAGATTGCGCAATAATTTCCGGCAGTGCTGCATGCAGGCTGCGGATGATGTGCAACTGACGAACACCTTCCGACATAACGTTTTCGGCTTCAATGAGGGCGCGTTTGCCGTCAGCTTCAGCCTGGAACCGACGCATCATGGCATCAGTCCGGACATTCTCGGCATCAGCTTCGGCACGTGCCTGAATGAGAGCGGCCTGCGCCTGTTCTTCCGCCTTGACCAGGTTAACAGCCTTCTCACGTTCAGCGACTTCAACCGTCCGGGCAGTCTCGATCGCCTCGGTAGCCTTCACAGCACTTGCTTCGGCTTCTGCGGCCTCTTTACGCGACAGCGAGACTTCCTTCGACGCATTAGCGACCGAAGCGTCCGTTCTTTGCTGTTTGAGTGCCAGATTTTCCTGCGCCTCGATTTCAGCAATTTTAATCGCCTGACCGGACTTGATTTCGGCTTGACGAGCAGACTGATCCGTTTCGGCTTTGCGAGCAGCGATTTCCGCGCGCTGAAGGGCACGCGTATTCTCGACTTCTCGTTCCTGGGCGGCTTCAGCAATTTCGGCTTCAAGCTGCATATCGAGAGTGGACTTCTTGGCATCCACGTCCTGGCGTTTGATAGCAACTTCGGTGGTGCGCTCGATATTATTGCGCTCTTGGCGTTTGCCTTCCGTAATCTCACGCAGCTTCTTGAGACCGGCCGCATCGAAGGAGTTGCCCTCGTTCAGATATTGCTCGTCCGTCTGGTCAAGCTGGATAAGCGAAGCGCCTTCGAGCTCAAGTCCGTTCTTTCCGAGTTCTTTGGAAAGAGTGTTCTGGACGTTCTGGACGAACTGTTCTCGTTTGCGGTGGAGTTCCTCAAGGTTCATCGTCGAGGCGACCGAACGCAATGCGTCAACGAATTTACCTTCAACAAGTGCTTGGATTGCGCCAACATCGTTGGTGGCCTGACCGAGAGTTGTCGCGGCTACTAGAATGGATTCCTTGTCAGCCTTAACGCGAACATAGAATTCAACGGAAACATCGGCGCGCATGCTGTCTGCGGTGATGAGAGCGTTGGATTTGTCGCGATTGACGATAAGTTTCCGTGTCTTGAGGGACACCGGCGTCATGGCATGGAAAACCGGAAGAACAACGGCACCGCCGTCCAGGATGACTTTCTCACCGCCAAGACCGGTGCGGACGAATGCCTGTTCCTTGGTGCTCCGCTTATACAAACGGGCAAACACGAAGCCGATGGTGCCGAGTGTCACTGCGGCGATGACAAGAAACGCCGCAACATAAATAAGGATATCAATCATACAGGTTTACTCCAGGGTTGGATTACGCGTTTGGGGAGGGTTTGATAAACACAGGCCGGTTCTCGCTGAGAGCACGGGCGCATGTGAAAAGATGTTCGTTGCGGGAGAGCAGAATTACTTCTGTCCCGGCGGGAAATTCCTGATCGTCAGAGGGCTCGACCATAACGAAATGCGCCCGGCCGAATTTGTCGTACACTTTTGCTTCAGCCGGACGCCCCTTGACGGCTGTCCCGGTCATGATGACGGCTGCTTCATTGAGGAAGCTGTTGGTCGACACCACGTAGGTCTCATCTGATGGCAAGATTGCAGCGATGAGACGGACAACTTTCCGATTGATTGCAAAGGCAGGAACCATGCTGCACAAGCTGACAACCAGCAAGCTGGCGAGCTCGTCTGCGAGCAGGTAAACAAGAGCTTGGATAGAATAGCCAACGACAGAGATGCTAAGGCAAAGCGATAGCAAGCAGACCATGATGGGTACTTTACCAAAGCTCAGCCATGAGAGTGGATTGAAGTCGCCACCATCCAGGTCAAGACCATCGAGGTCGATCCCGTCATCCAAGCCGAGAATGCTAAAACCTGTCACCGCCCCAGCGAGTTCAAGCACAAAGATCAGCAGTATGAAGCCGACGCAAAAGACAAAGAATGCATTCTCTGCGGCAAGGAAAAATTCTAGCAATGACATAGAAGTTTCGCCCTTCAAAAAGGAGATATCTACTGTTTCGGAGATAAGGAGATGCTTAGTTCGGTATCGATCAGTTCGAAATCATCTTCCCGGCGGACTTCCGGGCTGTCGCAGGCGGGGCAGTTCCCTTGACGTTTGCCGATACCCAGTTCGGAGACTTGTCCCTTCCATCCGCAACTGCAAGACGCCGCGCGGCGGTAGGCAAAACGTTGCGGCACACCCGTCAAGATTTCTGGAAGTGCACAATAGATAGGAAGCCGGTTAAGCTCATCGGCCAGAGCCGGGCGTATGGACATGATGTCCTTGAGCTTCATGGGGAAACCGTTCTCTTCGGAACTGCTTTGATGTTCAAGGCTCAAGAGGAACACTGATTCATCCGCATTTCCTCTGGAACCCGCTACCGGCACAAAGGTTAGACGTCCATGTGTAACTGCAAGCTGCACCAGATGCGCGATTGCAAGCGCCTGATCTTCGGCCAGCCACGGATGCTTGTCCCTTACCCGAAGGGCATGTGCAGCAAGCGAATTGCCATTCTCTGTTGGAGAGCTTGTTTCGATTTGCGTCATGTGAATCCCAAATCAGGATGGTTGCTGTTCTCTTGTAAGGAAAACTCATATCGTAAAGGAAAACAATGTCAACTTATTTCCTGATATTGCTTCCAATTGTAAGGAAAATGGCGTAAACCGAAGGGAGTTTTCCGGGAAATGGCAGCCTGCACGTTGGATTTCAACCATCCGGCTCCTTTTCTTTCCTTTCGATGGTGATGATATGAGCGATACTCAAAACAGCTTGCGAGATGACAAGGGTAAATTGCCTTTGACCTATTTGTGGGTCTGGCTGGCCGTGGTTGGCGGTGCCACGATGATGGTGGTGTCAGGAACAGGCATCCTGGTTCACGTGATTGATTTCCTGAGCTATCTCTGGGAAATGTTCGTTGGAGCCGTTCAATCAGTCACGAGCGAGTACGGCAAAGTTGTCGACAGATTCTCGACGTCACCGGTGCTGACCGGCTTTCTGATCTGTTTGTCGTCGTCATATTACCTTCTGGCAGCCACTATTTTGCATGTGGGACAAAAGTCGTTGCAAGGGAAGCTACTCGAACTAAACTTCCACGAAATAGAACGTAAGATTCCTAGCGCAGAATACATCGTCAATGTGGTGCTGATTTTCGGAGGGATTTGCTTTGCTGTTGGGTTGGGCGTCGTGAATGCGATGGATTGGTCTGAAACAGGCTTTGCGACGTCATTGTCTTGGTGTGTTCTTCTTCTCGTGGGGCCTGCCATCGTTAGCAGGATGCTTTTTTCACCAAGTTCCCTGCGAAACCGCGGATCAATCCATGTCAGTTTCGCAACATTCACTATTCTGCCAATATCTATGTCCTACTTGTTGTCCTAGTTGCTTTTGACTTCAGCAGAAGTAAGTCTAACAAACAGAAAAGCCCCCTTTTCCGCATCAAGAAAAGGGAACTTTTCTGTTTGTGGACTATTCAGGCCGAGGGCGCTTTAAGGTCGGGATGAAATCGCAGGCGACATGGAGTTAAGTCCAATAAGCAAGGCAGTAGCATCTTCCGCCGTTTCGCAAGAATAGTTCCCCTCAAACGCCATTGGGACCAACTCTGTAAGCTCAGCGATTTTTTTAAGGGACAGATGTTCATCCACTGTGATGGAGTTAAGCTCATCCGTCTCGTTTGAAACAATGAACACCCATTCCCTCTCATCTGGCGAGCCATCCAAGGAATTTTGACCATTTCGCCAAGCTTCTTGGTTGAAAACTTGTGTGTGGAGGCCATCGGGTAATTCTTTCGACCAGTAGACCAAGGTGGCGAAGCAATACTGCCTAACCTTTGGTGTGTAACCGGCTTCCGTCATCTGGTTATAGATCGAACTCGCTTTCGCCAGTTGATTTGCAAAGTCATCTGGGGTGTCATTCTGTCGCACCCCAGCAGAAAGGACGTTAGCCTTGATCTCTTTCAAGGTACTGTCGTACAAGCGGCCATCTTTGTGGAAAATCACAAGACCGGCAGAAAACTTTGGATTTTCGCCACCGACGGACACCCAATCGACAGCAATTCTGTCCTCAATGTCCAGAACTTTCATTGCGGTAGAGAAGACGTTGACGAGCGTGTTAATATCCACATAGTCGCCTTTGACTGACAGACCGGAATCAACTTTGTCGAATTTGACACGAAGATCGGACATGAATATGTCGTTTAGCAAATTGCCGAAAACGTCTACATATTCGCTGCCGGGTGAGTAGCGACCAGCGTCGTGCGCCTGGTTGTATGCTTCCACCATTTTTACGAGGGTGTCGCAGGACTGTTTGGACCACTTGTCATGTGACAGGACGAAGTCCACGTAGGTTTTGGTTTCCATTGTCAGGTGCCTTTCGTTAGAGTGCGCTCAGCAAGACTAATCGGAGCGTTGGCAAATGACTTGCTGATTATCGGCAGCGGTCAAAAGACATCTTGAAACGGTGTTTCACCTTGGAAATCTTGTGTGGAGCCTGCCGTTCCACTGAGGAAGACTTTACATCCGAGTGACAGGGCGACATTCGTGCTTCGCTTCTTCCATGGCATCCCAATAGAACTTAGCTTCTTCAATTCTGTCATTGCGCATGGCGTCTTTCGTCCGACGCCAGTCTCCATTATCGTACCATTCCTGGGTCAGACTATTCCCCGGCAGAGTCAGTGTGGCCATGTCCAGTTGCTCGCCCAAAAAGTCTGGTGTCCGAAATTCTTTCGGTACGGCAGAGACCAGCTTCTCGAATTGCAAGGCACGGCTTTCAAAAGTCACCTTGGTATTTTCGTTATATTCGTAAACGTGCCGAGGGTTCGGCGAAGACGTGAAGGACTGCCACATGATGTACGCGACGGTAGCGACATGTGGTGCTACCTTGCGGTCTCGCGGCCAGAGAAAAGCTCTCGTTTCATCTTCGTTCTGCAAAATTTGTTGTAAGTTAAAGGCGTCTCGAAGAATAGCCTCGGATGCCTTCAAAAGCTGGGACCAACTCGGATCTGCAATAGGGCAGGGCACTCCTGCGACCTGAAGTTTACCGTCTGCATTGCGGGAAATCGCAACTTCCTTCGAATAATACAGACCATGCCGGAATGTCCCGGCCGGGAATGTCACGATGTCGTCCTCGCCCAGACCCTCAATGAAGGCGCGGGCCTTGGAGCGTGAGTCGAGAACGTGGATATCCCAACATCCGGTCGACCGTGATACCGACCGGATTAGAAGATTCCTGCTCATGGCTTCGCGCTCGAACCAGAAATGTCGAGCTTCAATTTATCGAATAGCGCAATTGCGTCGTCGTAGTCATCACAGTCATATTGATCGTCGATGTTCGTCGGAGCTAGGCTTGTCAATTCGAAGATCTGCTCCAGGCTCAAAAGTTCAAGCACCTGAATGAAGTTTTCATTTTCGGTCTGGACGCTGAACAGCCATTCCTTCGCTTCTGGTGACCCGTCAAGCGGGTTATCCTCATCGGTGTTCACCAGTGTATAACGGCCGAAAGAGAGGTCCTGAGACCAGTGGAAGCAGCCTCCACCAGAATGGTAAACCTCAAAGCCTCGGGCGAGCATCATGTCTTGTACACGGCTTGTTTCGGCATAAGTCTTTTCAGTTTGGAGTGGCATAAGGTCACCTCGCTATCAATGCGGTAAATTTGTCTAAACTTATCGAGGAAACACGCAAAGGAGAAGCGGAAAGTGCAGACGAACAAAACAAATCCCACGATAATTGTTGACAAGAAATATCGGGAAACGACTTAATGGCTTGTTCAAAAAATAGACAGAAGCAACTGATTAGCAACGGGCACAACGACATTGATTTAGTAAGCAAGAACAGCGGTTGAGGTGACGCTTCCTGCGGACATATCAAACTCCTTAATGCCCAATGGTTCAACCTCAACGCGCCGGAGGTGTCTTTCGCAGAAGAGTTCGACCAATTCGTCGCGCTCCATAGAACGAAATGGCTTTACCAGAAACGGAGAATAGAGCCGCAAGACGGCGCTGCACTCTGTCGGAGAGTTGATATCAAATGCGCTGTCATCCCTCCTGTGTGGCCGATGTTTCGCGCGCTGGGCTCTCGCATCCTCAAGGGCGTCAAGTTTCAGGTGTTTGCGCCGCTTTGATATGAACTGCTTTACAGTTCGCACACACATTTCCGGGGGAGGCATATTCTTTGCGCCATAATGTTGATTGACAGAGAGCTCCGTGGGTTTGGCGACAAACTCGACAGTGGATCTTGAACCGTCTACGCCAGTGACCCGACCGATATGAGACCGCCCGAAAAAGCAATCTTCTGTGTAATTCGACACGCAATGTAACTGCTCAAGATGCTCTTCCACCAGGTCTGTTCGAGATGTGAGCCATTCAATTTTTCCGGAGCTGCATGCAAATTCACTGTCTAGCGGTGGCCATTTGTATGATGAAGCCTGATGGCCGTATTCCATAAGGTCTTCCAGAGTTGCCTGCATGTTTTCGTATCGGTCATGCCAGTCGATTGCTGTGGCTATCACTTTCGCGATTGTTTGATGTTGTCCGAAGACTAGGTGCCTCTCGACAAGCCTGGCGAGATCTGATGGCCGAATATCATCCAGAAGAGGATGACTTTGGATTGCACTGGAAACGAACGATGTGACATCGTAGAGCATATCGCTGACATACTCATTCGATACCGGGATGCCTTTAGCCGAGTAGCGTTTCCAGTCTTTCGACAGATACCGGATGAAGTCGTCTTTCATCTTCTGGCGCCACGGGCTTTGACCGACCCTCAGCCAGGTCTTCTCGGCCTTCACGAGAAGCATGACAGCCTGTTCAAGAGACCGCCATGCCGCACGCTTGCGAGGCAAATTCTCAACAGGACAGATAGACAGGGCACGGACAATGGTTTCTCTAATCAGCCCTTCATCTTCGGAAACATTTTGCGCGTCACCAAACTTTGATACCGGCAAACCTGAGAGGATTGAGGCTACCGACTGCGCGACCATCTGCCAATGGAAATGCCCGATCCGCTTTACGATCGGCGTAGCAAGGCCGGTCTCCGCCACTATGAGCTCTCGAAGGGGTCGGCCCTCGGTAACTGCGGCATCAATCGTCGAACTTGTCGCAATAAGCCCGGCAAAGATGGGGTAAACCTCAATAGCCTGTCGCCTGCGACTAATATCCTGTTCGCTGCCGGATGCGAAATGATTATAGATTTTCAAGGGTACCCGGTTCATTGGAATCCTGGAACAGGTAGTACCAATATCCTCGCTCAGACGCTCCCTGATTTGTCCGGAGACGTGCTTGTAAGTAGCGGTCTTCTTGGCGAGCACTTTCTCGAAGGCTCTTCGAAGGTTCTTGCGCAACGGGCAGCTGATGTAAGCTTCGATAGAAGGCCAATCAAACTCGAAGGAAGCTGGCAGGAGTGGGATGGTGGTCCAAGGCCAGATGGCCATGCCATCTTCAAGGGATGCCGCAACATCTGGCGGGGACGAAAACGATACGGATGCGAGTGGTTGGCCAACAGAACTTGCAAAATTGATGTCCCCGGGGGCACAGAGAAATAGCCGAACTTCCCGGCTTGGAAGGATGGCAGCAAGAATGGCATCTTCATAAACGACGTCATTACCAATCACCTTGATGGTCTGCGGGACTAGCGCAGCAAAAGAGCAATCGAGCCCGGCTACAGTCAGTGCACCAGACGCAGTGTCAAAAGACATTGAAGCCTGCCTGGCGGCGAGAAACACATCTTCCATCCTGTCCTGCGACAAGGGTGGTATCTCGGCATACACACGGCGCACCCACTCACGCCGGTAGTTCACCCCTTTCTCAAGCTTGGTTTGTCCGTCGTAGCGGGAATGGTTGTAAAATAAGACGGCTTCAGAAGCGCCGTACCTCTTGCGGAGGCCGACACTGAGAACATTATCTGCAATCAGTTCGTCAACAACACACGGAAGCACCTTTTTAACCGGTTTCTCCGGGTTTTTGCCCATAAACATCTTCGGAACGATGTTTCTGATAAGTTCGTACAGGCTAAAGCCTTCGATAGGATGCCAGCTCGGCCGTGGCGTGCTGCAATATCCGGCAATCGCCGACAGCAGAAGCTTTCGTTCATCATTCGTGAAGCCGTCGGCGAGAGCCGACGAACTTTGCTTGTCGCCATACATTGGAATGCTCCGAAGAGGTATTCATTAAGGCTAAACCGGAATATTTTTCCTTGTCAACATAGTGGGGGAAGAATATCTAAGATTGACGACATTCTGATATTGCGTAAGTCTTTCGGTTCTGAATGATGAAGGGGACAGGGATGAGTGACGACACATTGATTCACGGCTTCACACGGTTGGTGATTGATAGCCAGTCCCCTTTGGGCGTCTCTTTCCGTGATGAAGACGGTGGTGATCAGCCTATCGCATCGGCATCAGAGCTCCCGCTTTTTGTTCTGGAGCTTCACGTGTTCCAAAACGAGCAACATGCAACTGGTTTCGCCATGGCACTGGAGTATTTGAATGCGAATGAAATGGTTGCCATTGCTTCACAGTCTGCGCCCTTGATTTTGATTGGCAGGCTTGGCGACCAGAGAGCCGCCGCGACTGAATTAAATGACGCTATTACTCTCATCCCACATGTCTCAGAAGAGAAAATTGAAGAAATCCGCAGGCTGGTCCAAGACAACATCGCAGTCCGACGGGAAGTTGCCAAGAGGCGTTTGGCCCAGCAGGATGTAGCTGAGAAATGGAGGCATGTTCTCAGTGAGATCGCAGCGTTCAATAAACTGGGCGGCGGGTTCGGGAGCATGCGAGCGATTGAGACTGTCCGGTCCGGCGAACATGCCCCCGAAAAGCTTCGACTGTATGGCTCTTTTTTGACCGCAAAACAGCGGAATGAAGCCAAGGAGCATATGCGGAGCAAAACGTTCGAGTTGGATGTTGAGCGATGTGAGAATGGCAAAATCATCATTCGCCCACATAGCGTACTTCCCGCTAGTTCGGACCAATTCTCGGCGTACAGTGAAGAATTTTCCGCCGTCTATCAAACTCACAATTATCAAGCAGATGTCACTGGCAGGCCTTGTGTAATTTGCGAGGAATCCCGTGCTGTTGAAATGATGAATAGATTTCCGTGGTTGTATGAAGACATGCGGAAACTAGCTCATAGGCTAAATGCGTTGGAGTATGCGAAGAACATTATCGAAAACAGGGAATATCGGCGCATTATCAATCACCTCATGACTAACGGGGTCATCAGGCAGCCATACCCAGGATCACCTGCTACGCTTCACATTCCAGGTGGACGCAGTTTGAAATTGACCAACACGATTGTCGGTCGTTTGCGCGCGTTGAAACTCGTTAGGATGGTCAATGAAGATGAGTCAGCACCAGAATGGGGGATTTCAGAAGCCGGAACCTTGATGCTGGCCAAGGATACCGAGAAGCTCGCCTCTATCCTCAAACCATAAATGAGCCTGACTGGCCAATGGCGATATAATCAAGGGGTGTTGCCCCGTCCGTACGCTGGCAGGTTGGCGTACTCGTCAAAGGCTCTTCTCCTGATCCCATAGACAACATGGTTGCCATCGTGAAGATTCGAGATGGCTTTCCTGAGGAGAACAACAAAAGCATCGTGGTCATCAGCAACCACACCATCGAATTCCCGCAAATAGAAGTCGCCCCCAAGTTTCTGCCCGAGCTCAAGCGAGCCTTCAACGTACTCCTTGACCGCCCGGTGAAGCTCGACCCTGTTGCGGGCTTCTAACTCAATCTCTGACCGGTCACGCCCAATGTAGGCGTGATACCGGCTAGCTGACGCGACATAACCTTTCGCAAAGGCGGAGGCAATAACGTCTGTGCGCCCTAGCTCGTAGAAGCTTAAAAGCCCTCTCATGTACTCTGTCTTATCGACGTTGAGAAACGAAAGCGGAGAGAGCCCAGCTTTCAATAGCGGCACATTTGCCATGAGGCGTCCCGTTCTCTTGTTCACATCGACGAAAAACTGCACGTAGCTTATCATCGTCATGAGAAACAGGCTCTGCTCGAATGGGTCGACAATCAGCGCAGCCTTATTAGCGACCTTCTGAAATTCATCCTCAAGTCGGGCCGGTATAGAGAGCGGAACATATGCGGAATTTCCGACGCCCACTGTGTGCTGTCTCACCGTGCCCACTTGCCGCTCATCGACAAGGCCCGCTGCGAGCAAAGAGTTCATTGTTTTAAATTCACGGACGTCAATTTCGATATCTTCGATGCTGTCGATCAGATAACTGATAGTCGCCTTGTGATTTAGGATCATCAAGGTTTCATTAGTCTCTTTTCCTTCGGCGACTTTGCCATATTGGACGAGAACCTCGGTGTCGATGTAGCTGTATGAATTCCCCTCCAGCCTGGATGACGCATACGCTAAGTCAACAAGTAGCTTTTGCGCAATTGCCCTGGAATAGGCACTCGCTTCCATCTCTGCTCCACCACCAACCTCGACCATCGCCTTTAGTTGTTGGGGCGAAAACCATTTGGTTTCATTCGGGAGATATTGGTCAATGAGATCAGTATTATACGGGACTGCCCGCCGATGTGCGCCTGGAACGGAGAAGTAGTCATGGTAATCGTCATAAAGATATACCGTAGCACGGCCTCTACCTTCCGAACGGATGCGTTGATCCGCGATGAGTTCTGCAAGGCCACGCGATACTGTTGGTTGACTACTTCGTGTTCCGTTCCGCTCCAGCCAAGACAGAATTTTTGGAACCGTGTTGTTACCGGATTTCACCGCCTCGATAATCAACTTGTTACGGTCTATCATGAATAGATTCCTGAATAGATACTAAGCCACAGCGACTCATGCATAAAATTGGAGAATTGTTTTATGAATTGAAAGGCCCTGATCCCACACATCAATAGCGCCTATTTTTCAATAATTTAAGGCTATGCGCAGCGAGTAGACATGCGCATTTTGAATAGAAACATGAATAGAATCAGCCACGTCACCACTAAGTGGTTGAATTGATACGTGAATAGATTCACGCATACAACACCATCACAGAACACGACAATCTGAAACCAGATGAGTTCCGTATCCCGTCGTTAAATAGCCCAGTCCGCTGAGGGCTGTGAATCAAAAGCCCTAACCCAACCGAGACGGTGATGCAGATTTTGTGCTCAAGCTTGCACGATAGGCATCGAGTGCTTTCTCGGCGTCATCAAGGTCAGGCTGGAATATGAACCCTTTGGTCGCTTTGGCACCATCCACGAGGTTCTGAAGATGCTTAGCGCATACCTCAGCATCATCCGCGGCAAAAATGCGGCCTTTCGAGAGATATGCTGCCGCCTCATCAATATCTGCCCCAAATGCGAAGTTTGGAACATCCCGAACGACATCAATAAAACGAGCCAGTGAAGTGCGTGGTGAAATCATCCTGTTTGTATCCAAAAATGGCACGTGACCTATGAGTTTAGAAGTCATAGGTCACGTGCGCAATTGTTTCGGGCGGGCTGTCAATAGCCTGGAGCGCGAGCAGGGAGAGCGGTATGGGAAAATCTGGCCATGTTCCTGCACCAGTTGGACAACACTTCCTGATCCCGATAAATATCCGGATGGTCTTCGCCCGGATCGAGCGGTTGCTCACCAAACACAAGCTTCGAAAACTCTGCAAAAGCTGCGCGCTTTTCAACATTGTCGTCACGGGTCAAAAGCGCTGCTTGCACTTTGACAAAGTGTTCGCACAGCTTGGTGAAGTCGTCATAGATTTTGGGAGCCAGATCATCAGAACCATCCATTACGGCGGCCAGAAATTCATCGGAAACGGTATCGAGAGTTTGTCCAAGGATGCTGCTTTCGAAGTCTTTCCAGTGCAGTGTTGCGCTGTCGTCACCGAATTTGAACTCCAACGGTGGTCGTTCCAGATAGGTCTGCGGAGTAACGGCATTGTCGGGGTATCTGGCGGCCTCAATCGCAGCTGAGATACGCGGCACGCCACCCATCCCGTTATAAGCCAACAGGAACGTTATCTGGGCTTCAACCCCGCCATTATTGATATTTGACCCATCTGAGCGGTCGAGTTCATCGGCCAAATCGTGAACCATGTAGTCAATGGTCTCTTGGGCAATCTCTTTGGCATCCACCGTGAGGTCATGGAAAGACGCACACAATGAAAATGCTGCATCAGAAAGCTCAATTAGGTCGCCTGCTGTGTTGCGTTTTACCTCCGCGCTGACGTCGGACATCTTTGCCCATTCCATCATGAAACCGACATTGGCTGGGCCGTTTTTTACCGGGCGAGCAGGTGCATATTTCTCACGACATTGGGTCAGATAGGATAGCGATTTCCCAAGCACGGACGACAACTGATCTGTGTCGGCAATCTCACACACATTGATGATGTCTTCGCGGAGCTTCCAAAGCTTTCTCTGGACGCCCACCGGCATCTTGGGAGCCGCCGCAAGAAGGTGCTCAATTCCCTGGAAAACTTTCGCCTGTTCAGGTTGCGCGGCCACTGATGTGGGCACCTCTGCCTGAAGTGCGATCGTTGCGTGAATGGATGCGAGAGCCAGCTTGTTTTCCGTCTTTTTATTCCAGCCCAGGAGCCTCTGATTTTCATACCCAAAGGCCAGATTGCTTTGCCTTACCCAGTCGGCGTCCGGTGCTGCTGCCAAGTCATCAATTACGGCCTTTGGGACAGCAATGGTTTCCGATCCCCCATTATAGTAGGTGGGATGCTGAATGATGTCCGCAGGGGAATACAGTCCGGCCTCTTCAATGGAGAGGGCATAACCTGCGTCGCTGGATCGCCAAAAGCGAAATGGCTCCTGCAATCGGCTATTCTTGAAAGAGATGATGTAGAATTGGTCCGACATTGATATCTCCCTCACATTCTGGGGGCGGTGGTGGAGCCGCCGGGTGCCGTGTCTGAAAATAGGGCTTCAAATTGGTCGTCATCCAGAAGGCCTTCAAGCATCGGCTTGGCTTCTCGCGCGCTGAACAGATATGCCCGCTCAGCATCGCCACAGAGCGCGGCATTGCCGCACAGCCGGATAAACAACCCATCAACCACGGCCATCTGGAACCATTTTTCCTGGTCGTTATCTTGATCTGTTTCGCAAATGCATGCTGACCTGGAGAGCGACGCACTCAATTGGCTTGCGTCAACAGATCGGCCGGTGTCAATTTCGCTATGGAGTTCCTTCAACTCGGCATAGACGAAACTGGTTTGGGCCAGTCTGGAAGCGTCGAATTCTCCATCTAGTCGCAATGCAGCGAGAAAATCGGAAAGTTCGTCTGCGTCAATCCGAACAGTGAAGGGCCCATCATGCCCTGGGCGGTCAGCCAATCCAGACTTTACAGCGAGAACGTCAAGAGCGGCAACGCTCCCTGCTTCGACTGTCGCCAGCACGGCATGAGCCTCATCAATCCCCAAGGACAGAAAAATTTGGCTTGCATCGAACTCTTCAGGGTCGCCGAATGGTGTGGCGTGACCATCGACCCATGCTTCACGCTGATAAAATGCGGACAGTCTTGGGAGCTGCCATAAATCATCAGATGTTTTGCCAATTTGCTCGACGTAAGATTGAGACTGCATTGATTTCACCCTTGAAAACTAGATGTCGGTGTTCGACACAGGCTACCAGCGAGGCATGCAAGAAAGCATCGCAAAGTCCACGGATTCCTAAAGTGCTGGCCGTTACGGAAGCTTCCCTAGAGGAAACTAGGCATCTTTGCAGCGGGGAGGGCGGCATAAACTCTCTGTATAGGATTTTCACCTAACAGAAACGATTGCGTAAACTTTTCCCGTAGTACCAGCAAAAGAATGCCGTCTCAAGCAAAATATTGCTTATCGAATGAGCAGTTTTTCTTTGACCTGATTGACGACTTCTTCGCGACGTTGTGAAATCGATTTGTGAATAGCTTCTCGATCCAAAGCGTTCGGATCAATAGTCAGCGGGTGAGATTTTTCGTAGTGGTCATGTTTGATAATGCCCATGCGCATTGCGACCTGTACAATCTGCGTGTCTTGACCAAGCTTCTGCATGACTGAGGCCGCCCCGGCACACTGATGGATTTCAGTCGGAGCGTAGTTCCCGTTAGCGTCGAAGTTCTCGTTACCTTCTTTGTATACGGTCTCGTGGCAATGGAACGTGCCGTCAGCTTGGCTCAGCAAACCCCCAAGAATACTTTCAAGGCGACCTTCGGCCAGCTTCAGCGCTTTTCCGTCATTACGGAAAGGGCAATCCACGCAGGGCTTTTTTCGAGCAAACTGGGCGTCGACGTCCTTGCAATCACGTGTTTGCATGATATTGCCACCTTGTTCGTTAGTAGCTCGGGGAGCGACCTGCCAACTCCGTACGAGCTATCAGTTTAAGTGATGCGGCTTCAATTCTGAGACCTCAAACATTTCAGTGAAGATGTTCTGATTGGGCAGGTCATCCAAAACCAATTTCCCATTTGGGGTAGCGCCTTTTGCGGCGTCGAGAACAGCGATAAATACTGCTTCGCTCATGCGCACGGCATAGGCTTTACCTCGAACCTCGACTAGCAAAGCACCCTTGGTAAACTGATTGTCCGCCATCCCAAAAATCTCCTTCAACCCACACATAAGTTCAGCCGTCTGTTCTATCGCGAAAGGCTTGAACTTTCAAACCTCTCTTGAGGCGCGCAATAAAGCGTCCTGCACTACAGAGAGAACAGCGTCATCACCATTTGCGTGAAGTGCGATGACAGTCCGTTGACCAGAAAGGAAGGCGGACGCGATCCCAACCAGATCAGCACCAACAGGAACATCGTCAAAGATGGCGATGTCATTGCCATTGATGACCCTGTGGCGCAGTTCGCTTAGGAAGGTTGTGCGGCCACTGTTAGTGCGACCAGAAACAACTACCAGACACGCTTCGGATGCTTCCAATGCCTCAACAGCATCAGTTAACGAGCTTAGGGACCTGGTTGTCATGGTGCCGTTGGGATATTGCCAAAGCCGCACTTTGAAGGTTGGTTTAAACGCATCCAGCTTATCAGTCACGGTATCGCCGATAGCTTCCAACCCGGCATCAATCACCAGTTTGAGAACGTCGGTGTCCTTGACTGGCCGCTGAAGCAGCGTGGTAGCGTGGTAGCGTCAACAGCAAGCTTTTCAATCGCTAGCCACTGGTGTTGGTCTACATGCTTGGTAGGCATGGCAAGCATCCTTATAATTTGCAATCTAATTTCTTAGATATAATTCAAGAAAGCGCTTGTCAACATTTTACACACAGGTGAAAAGGAATTTTTCTATTCTTTGTATGCGAATAGTATGTGGTGGGAGCTATTGTATGAGTATGCAATGCAGTCGAACTTAACCGGCCCTAAACTTACGGAAGAAAGTGAGGCAATTATCGGCTCAATATTGTTGTCAGACCCATTCATCTTCTCTATTTCCTGGCACACTGGGGTGTCCTCGATGTCGTCAAGAGTAACCTGTCTTTCAAGATTTTCTATCGGCAACACCCAAATCTCATTGTAACGAAACCATGAACTGCTTAGCGTGGGTGATTTTCCGATCCATTTAACCTTCGTTGCACTAGAGGGATTTGACGACAAATGACCAGCAGTGACAAGCGCCCTAGAATTCGGAAGTGGACCATGCTCAGTTTGTTGTATTCTAGAAGCCGCAGCAACTTGTTCTGCCGCTGCCAATAGATGTTTAGCTTGATTGGTTGCGGTATTCGAAAACCACGTATTGCCTAGATAAACAGCACTGGCCAAGGCTAGTATAACACCAAGTGAAATCGACAATACTGCAACGACTAAACTATACATTCGAGCCTCTGGAAGGAGAATTGTAAGAGGGAAGCAATCATTCTACAACAGATCGAAAAGTGACTAGCCTTGGGATTTTCTTACTCCTTGTATGCGAAGAGGATATGGTAGGAAAACCCGATGCAGTCGAACTTAACAGGCCCTAAACTTACGGAAGAAGTCGAGGTAATTATTGGCCCAATATTGTTGTCAGTCCCATTTATCTTTTCTATCGCCTGACACACTGGGTTATTCTCAATGTCTTCAAGAGTAACTTGTCTTCCAAAATTTTCTATCGGCCGCAACCAGACTCCTGTACCTGAACGAGACCAGGAGCGGCGAAAAATAGGTGCCCCTCCAGTTACCCATTGATCCTCTGTCCCTACAGCACCGGAAGGATTTGATGACAAATACCCATTAACGCTAAGACCGTAAGATAATGGATACTGAGCACCGTCCGCTTCTGCCAGTTTGGAAGCTGCTGCAACTTGTTCTGCCACAGCCAACAAGTGTTTAACCTGGTTGGTTGTGGTATTCGAAAACCACGCATTGCCTAGATAAACCGCACTGGCCAAGGCCAATATAACGCCAAGTGAAATCGACAGTACTGCTACAACTAGGCTATACATCGTGGCCCTTTAAAGTAAAACAAGAGAAGTGTCTTTCAATGACATGACAAACTAATGGTATCACGAAAGAAAAATAGGAAAACAGAAAATTATGATTTTCTTTTGATCTAGAAGTCCGTCAATCTCGCTTAGCGGCAGTAGGGGAATTCTGAAATATGTTAAAGAGTAGGAGCGTTGATAAGAGGTGATGGCTGGAACTTTTCGATTAGTGAGGCATAGCTGATATCCAATTCGACCTGTCCAAGATATTCGGCATCTCTGAACAAATCTTCGCCATCAACACCCTTACCAGCATCATAGTCCCCAGAGCGGAACACGGCGATGCACCCGATGTGCTGTGCATAAGGCATCACTTTGTTCATAGCTTCGGTGAATGACGCTTCATCATCAAAACCAAACCCTGACAGACCAGCCTCTGGCTCCCAACACCAGTCGCCAGTAACGGGGTCTTGCCGAGGTGGGAGGAGGTGGCCCGCTCCATCAGGATAGGTCTCTGAAATCGCCTCAGCGATCTCAGAGACACTACTCACCCAGGCATTATAAACACCAGAGAAGTTTCTGACGACGTCGTCCTCAGGCGCAATGGTTGCGCGGAGGAAAAGCATCTTAGGCGTATGCCTGCGAGGAAACGAAGCCGCCTTCGCCAACATATTCACGCATCGACTGCCGTGTTTCCCCAGGGCCGTCCAGCTTTCGCGAAACGACTTCATAGTCGCTAAAGCCTCTGCCCGGCGTTGGGGAGGAGACACTGTAACGATCCGTAATTTTGCCATTCTGATACAGAATGTTTTCACCGCCCGTTTGGAGCATTGCTTCATTCGAACGCAGGATTACCCGACGCATGGCAAGGTAGTCATCCCTTGAAACACTCTCGAGCTTATCACTGCCTGCACGCTGGACGAAATAGGCATCCTTATTGCGATCGTGAACCATTCCTTCAATAGAATGGATTTGCGCAGCAAGCTCCCGCGACATCCCGCCGCCGGTGAAAGCGCTTTTGAGCTTCCCAAACATCTGCCCGACTTTGTCACCAACAACATGGGCCGCAATTTCGCCTGCCTTGGAAATGGCAAACGTCGTAGCAATGGGCGCGAGTGCAACGGCCGCCCACGCCGCGGTCGTTGCCATATCAGTCGAGGAACCAGCCTGGGCGAAGCTCGCAGCAAGTGTGTGAGCGACTTCAACCATATGCCCGGCGACTGAAGCCATTGTGTCGGACATTGGAACACCAGTTCCACCGATGGTTCCGCCTGTCACGACAACAGCAGCAGGCACCAGTCCGCTCAGAGCGACCGCAGCCTTGCTGAAATCGGAACGAAGAGACAGATTTCCCATGAGAGAATACTCCATTGTGAATTATGCCCGCGCCCGTAGACGAAGGGACTAAACCCATGGTCCGCCACCAGGTTGCAAAGGACAAACTGTTACCGCCTAACTCTGGCTTAGCCCATGGGGCGCAGCCGCCACGGGATACCTCACATAGTCCCTCAATAGCAGGGGGGAAGGGTCAACACCACCGGCACCTTTGGAGATCACCTCAGCATCACCCAAGCAGGGTTCAACAGTAAGGCAAGGGCATAGGAACCGATCGGCAATCTTGCCATTTTCGTACTGAAGGTTATCACTTCCCCTTTGCAGGAGAGCTTCCGGGGACGTCAGGGCCGTACGGCGAGCATTAAGGTATGCTTCCCGTGCCACCTTAGTAACGTGTTTTCCTTCACGACCAACGAGATACAAATCTTCGCCATCGTCATGAATCAGCCCTCTAATCTTGCTGATGCTGCACGACAGGCCAGAGAAAATTCCTTTCGGCCCCTCATCACCGGTGTCAGGATTTACCTCGGATGAAAGAATTGGTTTTGCCGAAATCTCAACCGCTCTTGCAAGGTTGTCGAGGGCGCGCGTTGCCGTGCGACTATTTAGCTCCGCTACGAACAAACCACTGTCTGAAATCGCGATGGTAGCCGCAATACCAGAGGCAACAATAACATCCATTCCCAACGTGTTGTCGGTTTGGCCATTCCCACCCCAGTACTCAGCAATGATGCGAAGGTGTTCAGACAGCCTCTCCGGTTGAGGAGCGGCTCCTCCAGGACCTCGGCCCGTCTGGGAAATCGCGGACCGGAAAAATCCGAGAACGGCTGAAGATGCTGCAAAGTTGCTCTTGTTCAAGGGGTTGTCCTCCATTGAATGGCTTAGAGGCGAGTGTGCATGACGACGTGTTGTTGCATTCAATCATATCTATAACCATGGCAACCAACTAGAAGAAATACTCTTTTCTGACGGCTTCCTGGACAGGCGGTGGGAGTTTCACCCAAATCACTGCTCCGTGTGGGTGCGTGTAAGGAACAGGGTTGCGGAACTTGACGGCATTCTCCAGTTCCCACCCATATTTCCACTTGTCCACTTTTCCCTGGACAATGTCATCTACCGGAATCATATGCCTCGACGTTAGTGCAAGCATTTCGTCCCGGCCGAGCGGACCGCTTGTACCGGCCAGTGTGGCAGCGCCCATAATTAGCCCTGAACCGCCTTCAATAAGGCCAACTCTACCGCGGCGAGATGTCGCACGCGAACGCATTTCGAGTGTTTTGCCTTCGAAGAAAATCTTGTTCAGCCATTGCTGGTGGATAATCAGCCCAGTATCGAACAATTTATAACCTCAATATGGAGGGGGGAGCCCCGCATGTGCGGGGAAGACGAATGGAACAGCTTAACAACCTGCGCGAGGAGTGGCGTACCCCCGAATGCGCGGGGAAGACGTAGTTACTCACAAACCATATTGGTATCTTACAGGTGTACCCCCGCACATGCGGGGAAGACTTGAGGCGGTCCAACGCCTTCGCAATGGTTTCTGGTGTACCCCCGCACATGCGGGGAAGGCCCTGACCCATAAGACATTGAAAAGTCAGGATTTCTTTAAGCGAGTTTCGCGGATTGCATAATTAATGAGCAGTCAGCGATGGCTCAATCTAAGTCATACCATTCTCTATGTCAACAATCATGTTATCCTTAAGGTGCCACTCGAAACCACAGTGACAGATAATTTCAAACCAATGTTCCAATGCCTCCGGGGAACCGGCGAGGTCGCCGGATAAAAGGCCCGCCTTGCACAAAAAGAAAATGCCGTCCCAGACGTGACCCTGAGACGGCATCAAAGCGCCGAGTGCGCACAACAAGCACGCTATAGTGAGATGATACTCTCCGCCGCTATTTCAAGGTCAGGGAACTAAAGCTTTGGACCTCTCTGTGACAGCGGCGGCTTCTCTGCCTGAATCCGGTGTTTGAAGGCCATCAGTTCGGGACTGCCATTAAGGCTCTTTTCGACCACTTCCTGCGCTCGGGTCAGCACACTTGACACACTCTCGGGCAAGTCAGGCTGTGTGTTCAGCAGCAGCACAATCCGCTTCATGAACTCCAGATGGGTAAGAGTTTCGCTCAGCTTCAAACTATCCCAATGACTGGTGACGGCGGTGGACATCTTAACGAAGGAATCAATGCCAATATTGTAGCGCCAGGTTTGGTTAAGTCCCTCCACAGGGTTCCCGGGGCAACTCCAATATGGTTCATACGGGTTCGCACCACAAAGAAAGGCATTCTGCCTATAATTGCTCATGTAGGCCGCTTCGAGGTAGTGAATGCTCGGCCCAAGATCTGCGTCGGTCGCGCGCGTGATAGAGATACCGGCTTTGTGTGCAACTTCCGACAGGTTCATGCGCAAGTTAACGATATCGGCCCGGTTATTAACGCAGAACAGGACCGCATTTGCATATTCAGGCACGACCTTGAAAAGGACGACGCCATCCGCAGACACAATTTCGGCATTCCCGTTCATCTGGTAAGGGCCAGTCCGGGAAAAACTCTGGCCAAGCGGCTGTTCGCAATGTTCTTGCCACGCGTCTGTACTGATCGCTTCCATTTTCCACTCACTACTATGTTGCTTTGGCAGCACCATACAATGCTGTCAGGCAAGCAACCGGGCCTGGCTTTCTTGTGCTAGTTGCGCGGCAATAATGTCAGAATACTCTTGCAATGCCTCGCGACCTTTCGGTGTCACTTCATACACGCCTCGCTCCACCCGATTAAACCAACCATAGTGATTGTTGCGCAGAATAGCCGATGCGTTGTCGACCCCGGACAGATTACGGATCTCCACGCCGCGGTACTGCTGATAAAGCCCAAAGGCTCTCAGGCATCGCAGTGAATCTTCCAGATATGCCGTAACCAGCCGCTTCCGGTTTGTTCCACCTACATTATGGTCGCCGCTGCGGCGCTTGAACTCACTAACAATACGGTTTTGTTTCTTGGTATACTTGCGCGGGGTGTAGGGGGCAGGGTCCACTAGACAGTCGGCCTTCATTGTCCTGTGGTGAACAACAATCAGCCCCACACCCAGCATCTGGCACAATCGAATAGCCTTCTTTGCCTGTCGGTCCCAGTTTTTGCGCGCGACCTTTCCTTCCGGGAGGGCGGTGGCAATATAGACGAGGTCCACACCCGACAACCGTTCAAGAGCTTGATAAATCACAGGAAGGCCAAACTTCAATTTGAGTTCGGCCGCGATAACGGCGTCATCCTTCATAGCCACGAGGTCACATTTCTGGACTTCGGATTTCACCTCATACCCAAAGCTTTCAAAATAGTCTTTCACCGGGCTGTAGAGTTGTTCTTCGAGCGAAATCGCCATGGGAGCCTCTTTCTTCTGTTGGATATACCTTATTCAAGCAGGATTATCTTGTCAACATATTAGAACAGCGACTTATTTATTGTGACTTGCAAGATAAGAAGCAAGTATCAAGGCCACGCCCGCCTTTTCTTGCGCAGTAATCTTATTGAGATGTGCATAAAAGCGATTATGACGTCGGGAGCTGACATCCATTGCTCTCAAGATGCTCCCGCCTGCTGACTGAAGGGTTCAGAATGAAAAAACAGGATTTGGCGCAACTGCGCGCATTTCACGACAACATGCAATCAAATGAATTTGACGGCTTCACCCAAACAGTTAGTTCTGGCGCTCCATCCGAAGGAAGTCACCCCTACTTCAAGGTGCTGGCTGTAGTTGGTGTGTCTCTGGGGCTGGCAATGAACGCAGCGAGTGAATGGCAAGACGCTTCGCCAAGCACACCACACTATCAGATTACTGGAAATGCCTTCAGCGGTGATGATTGTGCGTTCACCTGCGTAAATGTGCTGCATGCCTCCCTGCGTGCAGATGATGCGCTGACTTTCGTGGCAGATAACATGGATGTTGGGCTAAAAAGGGAATTTCTGACATGGTATCGAGAGGCATCTTTTGACGACGACTATTGGGTCGATCCAGCCGTAGAGAGAACACTAACCTCAGAGGAAGCCGGATACCTGTCTTACTTGAGAGCGAACTATGCCGATGCCTACGGTGCCTTACAGGTCATCAGGGATGGTGGCCCACTTGAGTTCGTCACAAAAGTTGCCGATTCACGCCTTCTTGATTTCGAAGAGGCTATGAATGGCAAGTTGCCAAGAGAGCTCATTAGCGTCAGCCTGACGTCAGCAGCTATTGATGGTGCCGTCACCTGGGCCGTCATTCAAGGAGAGGGCGCGCTAACGTGGATGACAGATGACGACATTTCCCACCGAGCGAAGGAAATCGTCGATACGGTTAAAATGCCCTTCTCCGTGTATCAACAGATGCTTTCGGGAGACTTGAGCGCGGCTCTTGACATAGAGCTGCCGGACGTGACGGGGGTCATCGCCGAAACGATTGGAACCAGGCTTGACAAGGTTGACCGGATTGAACTCGCCAAGGTAAATCGGAGACCCAATACTGAAGTGATGGATCTCGTAATAGACTAACTGGCCTGATCAAGGACAAGCTCTTCAGTGTAAGGCTTGTCCTTGATGCGTGCAAAATATGAACCAATCGGAGTGTCGTTAACCACTTCACAGACAAGAAGGTAATGCGTGCCAAATTTACGCGGGTCACCCGGGATTGGTGTGCGGCCTTTTGTTAGTGCCTCGCTATGACGTGGAACCGAAGAAATCCACTCAACGGCCGTGTCATGCACATAGGGGAGAATAATGCGCTCAGCTTTTCCTTGTTCCGAAATATTGGCCACCCAGCGGTCGCCCGCTTGCCCGAAAGTAATAACAGGGCAAACCAGTGACGTTCCCTTGGGCAGAACAATGCTCAGAAGAACCTCCCCACTGTCATTTCTGGTCACATCCATTTTCGTAGCGGGATAAGCAATTGGTAACATGTTCTACCTCTTCGGAGCCGCGCATCTACACAAAACGTGCACAGGTATAATTATTGCTTCAAGATAATAAGGTTGTCTAGCACATCCAGCAAATTTGAAGATAAATTTAAGAATAAGTCCTTTTTATACTAACTAAGGCGGTAAAACATGTCGCGACTTAAGCAATAAAGTAAAACGAAGTTCTCTTATTTGAAGTAAAATCAAAACTCACTTCAACTAATGAGCGGATTTAAACTTGTAACTTACACGTTCTGAAACGGCTCGTGTTCGAAACACATATGCCAACAGAAAATCGCCCGACAGGATTTCCTATTGGGCGATTTCATAGAACCTTGCGAATTCGCAATCAAACATGCAACGAGATATGCCCCGAGGGATAATCATCTCCGCCCAAGCTTGATCTGAAGGTTCAGGTCAGGAACATGTCGAGACCAAAACCAAGGACATTTGTCGCCCATCCATACGCGGTGGCTGTTCCACTTTCGAGTAGGCAGCCAAATCATCCCGCCCACGTGTCAGAAGGGCCAGCCCAAGCTCTTGATGGGATAGCTCACGACCCCGGAACCGCATGGTCAATTTGACCTTGTGCCCCTGCTTCAGGAACTTGGCCGCAGCCCGGAGTTTCACCTGATAGTCATGGGTATCCGTCACTGGCCGGAACTTTAATTCCTTGGTCTCGACGACTTTGGCTTTCTTTCGAGCTTCTGACGCTCGCTTCTGGGATTCGTATTTGTACTTCCCGAAATCAAGGATCTTGCACACCGGCGGATTACCAACCGGATTGATTTCAAGGAGATCCAGGTCGCGGGCTTCGGCTAGTCGCATTGCTTCGGCAATCGCAACGTCTCCGATTTTTTCACCTGATTCATCGATAAGAAAAACACGAGGCGCCGTGATATTCCCGTTTACCCTCGGGCTACTCTTCGTCGCCGGGGCACTGTTCGTCTGTACTATGACCTTCTCCATCAAAGGAAAGTTTTGAAGTTATCCTTCAATCTGAAGGCTATATCTTCTATGTTTTGCTTGTCAATCGACTTTATCCGTGAAGTCGGCGGGTAAATGCAACTTTGCCTTCTCAATTGCAACGAAACATATAAAAATGGGGACATCACAGTTTTATCGAGGACAACCCAATGCGCACCAAACCAATCAGGGGCCTTCGCGGGCAAGATGAGAACTTCAAAATTCCGGTTCGGTCTGACCATTTCATTCAGTTGGTCGACAGGTTTGGAGCGCAGGCAACCGAAATCGGCTTGAACCTCACGCTCCCGGATGGCGCATATCAGGAGGCAGTAGGTTACCTGGATGTTTTGATGCTGAGCGAGAACAAAAAGAGCGAGGACATGCCGCCAGCGCCAGTCAAGTTACAGCTCAAGCCAGAATACTTCATTGTGTCAATGATCCCTTCCACATCTCAGGATGTTGTTACCTGTGAAGTTCCCTCCCTGGACGAAGCGCGGGTACAAGTAGCAGCATGGAAAAGATGCTTCCGGTCTCCGGACAACCCTGCTCCCAGGTTTGACTGTTGTGCCGTTTATCCCGATGGCTTGACAGTTCAGTTTGACCTTTATGCACCTGATGAACAATTGGTGGCACTTGATAGCTCTGGACAACGGGATGACCGGTTCCGCCCTGCTCGGTATGATTTGTCATTTGCCGTTGACGCCTCGGCAACCGCTGACTTGGTTCCGCCTTGCCTATTCATCGACTACTTCGACCACCCCTATATTGGCCAGGATGTGTCTATCGAGCAACCGGATATCTTTGATTCCAGTGACGACCTCGCGACATGGGAAAAGCCATTCGGCGTGCTATTCTCAGATGGGGAACCGCTGATCTACGTGGACACCAAGGAGGAGGCAGAGTCTGTCGTAAACACTTGGCGACTCTGGAATAATATCGACCCGCTTGCTCCTGATAAGGAGCCACTATTTAGCGAGGAAGAATTAACGAAATATTTTCCTGATATCGCAATTCAAACGGCGAGCACGTCACTAACGATGTAATTGACATTTGTTGTTTGCATCTATCCACGCAACCCTCAGGGACAGAAGCAACTGTCCCTGAGGGTTTTTCTTTTAGGGGCTCATGGGAACCCGAAAGAAAATGCTCTTTCCTGTCGAAATATATTACCAAACTGCACTCTTGCGTGAAAACGGGGAGGCTGAGACCGTACACGTCAAAGAGGTCGTGCAACTTCCTGTTATTGAGATTGACGCAGAGGCATTCCCATATGTTGCCTGCCTGAAACGCGATACATCCAATTTATTGGACGAGACACTCGAAATCAGAAAAAGCGGTGCCGAGTTTTATCACCAGCTTACCGATCAGAGTGCAGATACGAGCGCATCTATTGCTCGTATCTTGGCTGCGCAGGCCATCAGTGTCCCGAACGCCGCAGCAGTACCATTGGCAGAATTGCATGCTGCTGGTGAAACGTTTTCCTTGGGAGATCGGGCGAGCACATTGAGTTCTTCGATCCGAGCACTGGAGGATACCAGGCTCCTCGACGGCCAACTGTTTATTCAATGCGGTGAACCAGGATGGGAAGTGATTACTCCGGATCATCTGCGGACATCCTTCAGAAAGCCAAATGTCTCGTCTCCGGACCATTTGCGGGAATGGGTTCGACCGGACCAGCTGGAAGCTTACATTCTGGGGAGGGAAGTCGGCGGTGGTACCGTATGTCTCGATGGCGACCTTTCCGACCTGAAAGCAGGCGCTTTCTCCTACAGACAAAAAGAATGGGCGTTGCGTCATCAGGTTTGGCGGATGATGTCTTGGTTTGGCGACCCGCGCAAACCAGAGATAGTTGACCTGTCATCGGACGACTTTGATGCCATTCAGGCCATCTATAAAGCTGTCAGGAAAACAACTTCCATCGACGAACCAATTTCGCCGCTCACAGACGCCATTAAGTGCGCTGCGCATGCACTTGAGAAGCTGCCGGAGGAACGACGCATGGCTATCAACAACGCGCTGGCAGCCGTCATGCCACGCGCTCGAACGAGAAATATTGATCTGATTGCAAAGGATTGGCGTCCATGATTATCGATGTCTACTTTCACCATAACGTAACTTACACACCGCCGCGCGCTCGCAATGAGAAAAACATGACGATGCGGCAGACGATACTCGGGAACTTTCAGGAGTTCACGGGAGACCAATGCAAATCTGTTGGAACCATTACGAAGGAACCGAATGCTGACCCGGTCGAAATTTTCTTTGATGGGAAGACGTGCTATGCCGATACCGGCCTGACACCGGAGAGCCTTAAAGAGGTAATAAATACCGATGACCCGCACCGCAATCCTCTGCGAGACGTCCAGCAGCTCTGGTGGGGAACGACCAGCAACGGCCAACCTACCGACAGATTAATCATTGCAGAAGATGTCGATCCCAAACGGATCGGTTCCAGTGATTTCCATGAACAACGGGCCAAAGTTCTTCAGGCGATTATGGAGTTTGCCATTATCGATGGCAAACTTATCAAGCGCGTCGGCACGCCCGTCTGGCATCATAAAATCACTTTTGCGGATGATGGCACCCCTGTGTTTGAAATTCGCCCGCTGCTGGTCACAGAAGACTGGCTTTACAAAGCGGTCGAAGAAGACGACAGGCAGGCGAAGGTCATGGAGACGCTGGTTAGCCTCCTCCGAGATGGCGACGTTGAAGCCTACTACACCAAGTTAGCCGACGCTTTGAACAAATCGAAGTTTGGCCGTGATCGTGCCCCTAAAAAGATTCAACGACTTGGCTCTATCGATATTTCAGAGCCCGAAGCTCTCAAAATTGATCTGGAAACGCCGAAATTGTTGGCCGCTGCACAGAGAGTTGTGCAGGGATGGGGAGGTTCAATCAAGACATCGATTGCATCCACATCGGCCGAACATTTCGCAGCATATGCAGCTCTGCGTGATGCGTTCACAAACCTAAAGGGGCGGGAAATCACAGAGGATCTGTCCGTCGCCATTGAGCTGGCGGCAAACCACTATGATGCCGACGGGGCACGGTCCTTGGCAAGCGCCCATAAGCAATGGCGGGAAAGCGTGTTGAGCGAAATTAAGCCCTTCAACTCATGTACGAACATGGCGCCGTAAGACGGACCGGACAACATCACGCCAATAGTTCGCCTAAGTCACCTACGCAAGAGGACTACCAACATGATTATCGAGATCCCGTTCATCCGGAGCATGCGCTACTTGATGCCGCGAGCACGCAATCCCCGCGAGATTTATGCGAAAAGCTCAATGCTTCTCAACATCCTGGAAACTGACGCCTCAGAATCCCCTCTTGTCGGGATGTACGCTGAAAATGACAAAACTGAGCCGCGTGATGTGTTCTACGACGGCAATCAGCTTTACATCGACACCGGCGTGAATGCGGACGAGTTCGAGCAACTATGTCTCGCCCCTGATTCCGATAACAACCCGCTAGGTAGTGTTCAGCGCCTCTATCTGCGGGGCCGGTTGGATGTTGACGTCCTCCTTGAAGAGGGGGACGTCATAAACGGTAGGATTGTGGAGGGCACTGACACACTTGATGAGCGCAGGGCGACGATACTCGATGTTGCCAACCAATATCGGGTGAGGGCAGGCAAAATCGTTTCCACCATTGGTGAGCCGTATTGGAAATACCGTGTCTCCACGTCCATGAGGAATAATATAAAGACGCTCTTCCTCTCTCCAGTGACGGTTCCATCGAGCCTCATGGATAAAGTCATCAAAAACGAAAATTTCGGGGAGGCTACGTCATATCTGTCCCAGCTGCTGCCTGCACATAAGCTGGATAGTTTTATCGAGCATTACAATGCAACATACAGGATACCGATCGATGAAATTAATCGGTCAGGTGTTCTGGAAATCACTGCGCCCGAAATCTACAAGGAAGACCTGACCCTTCCGGTTCTATATGACAAAGTCAGGTTCTGGCTGCAATCTTGGAGGAAGGAAATCGCTGGACACATCGATGAAGTTTCCATCGAAGAAATGGAACGGTTCATCCCCTTCCGGGACGCTTTCAATGACTACACCGAGACCCCAGGGGACACAGATCTTCTTGGAGAGCTAACCGATCAAGTAGCAACGCTGATTGATAGTGGCGCTGCCTCTGGCGATCTCGTGAAGGCGTTCAAGGCGTGGAGAAACGCTATGGATGAGAAGGCGAACGAGGTTGCATCAGAACCTCCTGCCGGGCCACGGCCGTAACGTTTACTACGGGAGCGACAGGGAAAATGTTCCACATCTCATTCTCATATGACGCGGTATTTGTGCGCCACGGGCACCGCTGGCGTGAGAAAGCGCGTTTCCGGGAAACCTTTGAATACGCCCCTTGCACTATGGACGCAGAAAGCCTGTCCCTTGTCGCTGAAGTGCAGAATGTCGAAGAGACTGATGAGGTGGTCTCTGTTTACGCTTTTGGAAACCGGTTTTGTCGGTCGTTGAAGGATGCTCCCCACGGAGGCTTTCTCGATGCATTAGCCAAAATCGAACCGAGTTCGCCAATCATCAAAGCAATCGCTCGCGAGGCCGCCTCAATACAGGATAGAGAAGCCCCTGAAAGTCTTGGCGTTGTCAAATCCTCGACCAAGAATGGCGAGATATCCAAGATAAAGCGATTCTTGGACCAGTTTCTGATGGTTGATGGCCACATTTATCGGGTATGTCCGGAACCGGTTTGGGGGGTGACAAGCACTGCGGCCAGAGTCTGCTTTCCCAGTGACAAGCTGAAAGTGACAAACCCGGAAATGTACTTCCGTCTGGATGATGTGGCAGACGTAAAAGCATTCATGCGCGTTACGGTGGACCCGAAGGTTTTTGGCAGTGTACGCATATTCAATCCGGGGCATCTAAAATTCGCTCGTGAAGAACTCATGACATTGAAGGAAATCGACCGACTTATCCTTGATATGGGAAACAAAATTCAGTTGGGTTCGTTCGAGACGACACACGAGATGTTCGCATTGTTTGCGGAACTGAGGGACACTCAAAAGAAGTGCCGAAGAAAAGGTGAGGTCTCTCCGCAGCTAAGACAGATATATCAAGACGCGCTGGCTCATATGACGATGGCTGACGAGCACAGCGCGGCTAGCATCCTGCAAGCTCTTTAGGGCACGTTCTGACTGGGAGAGTTGGGCTCCCTCTCATAAGAGAAATCACAGCGGACCTAACACCCCAGAAACACGTTCGTAATTCATCAATGGCAAAGTCGTTCGCGGTGTCTCTTGCTTATTGCTGTGTGAAGATTGGTAAGTTCAAAAATCAAAGTCGGGTGACCTGAATGATTATCGACAGTGTGGAATTCGTTTATTCGGCCCAATATCGGCCGCCGGGGAAGCGAAAGGCATCCTACCACTACTTTCGTGACGATATTCCGGTCAATGTCAGTGAAGTATCGCCAGTCGATTTTCCCGTTGCTGGCCGTTTCGGATATGATGAGGACCGCGTTAGTGAGCTTCGCACGAATGGAACTCACTTCTTTCTGCCGGTTATAGGAACAGATCCAGAAGGGAAATCGTTATTGTCGCCAGACAAATTTCGATCTTATTTGCGTTCGATGCTCTCCTTGCACGGACATGGGCAGTTGGTTGAGCGATTTGGAACTGAATGCTACTTGCATGCAGGTCTACCAAATGACGTTCGCCTTGAACATTCAGACCGGCAAATACTTATTAGAGAAATCGTAGAAGACGCCTCCAGTTTTGTTATCGTTGATGACCTTATTTACAGAAGGGTAGGTGAACCTTTCCTTCAGTATGACAGTCATCTCAATTACATGCGCCCCGTCTTGGTTAATGCATCTGAGAGACACGGGGTTCATGAACGACCAGACACCCTGGTCCGCCCGGATCAGATGGAACGGTACTTCGAGGTCATGAATATCGAAGCCGCTCCGGTTCTCGGTGTTTGCGAAATAGTCCGTCCAGACGTTTACTCTTTCCGTCCCGAGCAGGTTCAATTTCTTGCAGCATGCAAAGAAGTACGCAAGGAAATGCACGAGGAAATTGGAAGTCAGTCAATCGAGTTCTTTACTGTTTTCGCCAGTATTCGGGACGCACTTCACGCAGCGAAGGAGGGGGAAGTAACCTCAGAGCTAATTGAGGCAAGTGAAACTGCCATTGCATTCTTCGAAGGTTCCCCGGTCGAAGATATTCCCGACTATCTCGTTCCTCTTGTTCCCGAACTGAAACTGGCCAGGCGCCGTCTACAGGCCGAACTGACGACAGAGATTCAACCCGGGAACACATCGGAAAGCACGCTGGAAGGACTTCACCCATGATTATCGACGACGTGAAATTTGTGTTTGCCGCGAACTACATCCCAAGCCGACCAATATTCATTGAGCACGGAAAGCCACTGATGTTGCCAAGCAACTCGCAAGGAGGGAAAAACATCTACGTGGAAGACAGTATTCCTTTAACGATTGAGGAAATTGACTGCGCTTCCTTCGTGCAGGCAGGTGTGTTTCGTACAGGCTTGGCATCTCGTGAGTCAGAAGCTATTGAGTTGAAGCTTATGACTGATGGGGAGCATTTCTACAGTCCATTGCAGAACAGCCCCAAGGAGTACCTTGAGCACCGTATTAGTTTCGAAAGGTCTCACATCCCTGATGATGCCATTTCATTAAATCCGGAGGTGGTGAGCAGGCATGGTAAAATCAAATCTTCAGACCGTGGAATGGTCATCAGCAGACTCCTTGAGCATGCTGGGAAACTGATAATCTGCAATGGTCAGGCGTACTGCAAAACGGGTGAACCATTCTTCTTGTATAATCCATCCACTCACACGTTCTCGGCAACAATGCTGAATGATTGGGAAGAGTATTCTTCACCGCATCTCGTCAGGCCCGATAAAATTCACGACTACCTGACCACCTACTTCGACGGCGTGTACCCAGAGCCCGAGTTTGAGGGGAGGTGCGATATTTCCCGAACCGACCCCTATAAGTTGGAGCCTCAGAAGGCACTGCTTATGAAGACATGCTTTGAGGTTGAAAGAGAGATGAGGTCGGTAATCCTTGATCAGCCCGTCGAGAATTTCGCAGTCTATGCGGCACTCCGGGATGTCATGGCTACGCCGATAACCGAGCCGACCGAAGAGCTGCTGGAGGCGGCGGATGCTGCCATTGCACTCATGGAAAGCGAGCGGTGGGGCCGGGAGGACGCCAGGAAGCGACTGAGCTTCGCGCGCAAGTGGTACGGCACGTTCCCGAAGGCGGATATCGCCGAAGCTTCACAAGAGGCAATCAGCGAGAGGACACCAAGATGAAGACGCGTCTTTTCGATATTCCGTTCATGTATCAAATCACGCATATCCCACCTCGATGCCAGAAGGAGCGGTGGGCTAAGGTGCGGGACGTTCTAACACTTGCCATCCAGGAGGTGCCAGAGGATGAAGCCCCTTTGGCAATGGTGGTAACTCTCCCCGGTGGAAAGAAAATCGACTATCGGTGGCATCAAGGCCGACTGCTTTCTTACAATGAGAATTGCGGAGTGCCTCAGGATGACATCCTTGAGGTCTTTGCAAGGTTTGCCGAAATAAAAGACCATTCGCTTGAACGCATAGCGATAGAGGCAATTACAAAGCAGACACACAGCGACCGCCAACGAGTGGTTGCCCGGATAATTTCCAGTGCTTCTGATCTCAGGATTATTGGCGATCAACTCTGGACTCCAGCAACTGAACCTGTTTGGGAGCTCCGCGAGGTCCATGGCACCAGAACGTATTCAAGTTTGAGACCCAATGTTTCTTGGTGGAGCGCAGAGCCGAGCCTGGACATTGAATCCGGGAATATGTATCGCGCAGACGAGAAAGAAGTGGCCTTAGCTCTTGATACCGCCAGCAACACTGTCGTTGATGGAGACATTGAAGTTCTTCTTCCAGAGGTCGTCAGGCATCAACTTGACGCAGCATTCCTGACATATGCGTGTGAACAGACATGGGCATGGACGTCCATGGAATGCTTTCGTAAGGGGACCTGTGAGTTTTTCGCAGCCTATGCGGGCATCAGGGATGCTCTGCTCGAGATGTACGCAGAAGGCGGTGACGCTCGCAATGGCTTCTCAGGGTATATGGCTCCGGACCTGATCGAACACGCCGTCGCGTACCTGAACGAACATGACAGATTGTTTTCTCGGGAAGAATTCGGTGACCGGCGACGCATCCAAATTCTTCGACATGCCGTCCAGCGATACGAATACGTGCAGCAGCCATCCCTGACCATTGAAACATCAACTCCCAGACCATAGGCGCCCAGTTATGACCACGTCCCACATCATCGTCGATTATCCTTTCACCTATGAAGCTGCGATAGTTCCCCCGGGAAAAAGGAACCTCCGGCGGTTCGAGATAACCGACAAGGTTCCTGTTCGGCTGCCTGCAATTGAAGCAGAAGACTTCCCGATAGCTTTCAGGATCGCAGAGAGCCGACAAGAAGGCAAATACGTTGATTACCGCTTTCATGAAGGTCGCTTTTATGTCGCGACAACTCCGAAGGTGACGGAAGCCGAGTTCATCGCCAAAGTAGCAGCCGAGGACAATGTCTATGTCCCGGTACTCTTCCATGAATGGACAAAAGACATTCCCTCCATCGGATATTACGGCAACGATGCAACAAAGAAGATAAAATCCAATGAAATTGCCGGGCAGATATCTCACGACAACAGACGAGAATCGGTTACAGCAGTTCTCGACAATCTCCCGTTTGACTGCATTTTTTCAGACGGTCAACTGTGGCGAGTAGCCTATGAACCAGTCTGGAAATTCTCTCCGAGCACGTCCATCTACGCTAGGGGCAAAGAAAACTCTAGCTTCGACCTGGATGTCTGTGACAGTGCATGGATGACACCTGAACGCCGTAGTCAACACTGGCAATATCATCGTATTTTTGGCCTGGACGAACTGGAAGTTGGCAAACAGGTCATTGTGGAGAACGAGTTTGAACCTGACGAGAATTTCGATATCAAATGCTACGGAGATGTAGAGATTTTGCGTCCGGATCTCTTGCAACATCGCTTGCCCGAGCGTCGGATTATTGCAAAGGTTTCCGACTTCATGGGGCGTATTCGCTCCCTCGTATATGATGCGAGTGTAGGATACTTTGAAGCTTATGCAAAACTGCGAGATGAATGGTACGCCATTATCAGAGCGGATGATTTTTCCACAATGTCGGCCGAACTCACTCCGGGATTCCTTGATGCCATCGACGAGCTACTGGCGCGAGACGATCACCCCGCCCTGTTCGGCGACCCAATGAGACCTTCCAAATCCAGCGAATACCCTTACGGATTGGATGTCGCTGTCGAGCAATATCGTCGGCAGAGAATGTCGCCTGGGCACGATGCGCAGCTGACATTGGCAATTCCAGCACCGCGTTTCTGAACGCGGTGCTTAACATAGGAAACCCATCATGGCCGTTACCAGTATCGTTGTCGACTATCCGTTCACATATGAAGCGGAGGTCATGCTGCCGAAAAAAAGACTTCCACGTCAAATAACGGTCCATGACCGCGTCCCTCTCGGCATTACCGCACTTGATGGCGACGACTTTCCGATTGCATTCCAATGCTCCGCATTCAATTCTCCGCACGCTAAGTCGGACTATCGCTTTTATGGCGGTTCCCTCTACCGGGCCTCGACGCCTTCTCGGGAACTGAGTGCTCTCGTTGAAAAAATAGAAGCAGGCAATGCAGGCTTTACTCCGCAGCTCCTTCCTGATTGGATGCCCGGCGATCTGTCAGAACAACCGATGCAGCGTGGTCAGGACGTCAAGGCTTCAGACTTGAATGGCGAAGTCCTGAAGGATAACAGGCGGGAGACAGTGGCAATGCTGATAGACAGGTTGGCCGACGACTGCATTTTTGCCAACGGTCAGGTCTGGAGAAAAACCGGTGAGCCTTTCTGGCTATTGACGTCAAGCATCTGGCCAGTAACGAAGCGCCTGCAAATTGTACCAACCTCGCAATGGCATACGGTAGAGAACCAAGGGTATGAAAACACTTTTGCGCTTTGTGATCTTCCAAATGCGATGAATTACGCACGCGAGTTCATCGGCGGTGGGGAAGACGTCACTGTGCATGATGTGCTGGAAGTATTGATGCCAGAGGTGATAAACACGCGCTTTGCGGACCGAAAACTGGTCGACGCAGCAAAACGGTTCCTCCGCGATATCGAAGACCACCTCAAGAATGCAAACATGGCTTTCTTCCAGCAGTATATTGCGCTGCGGGAAGCGACGGAAGGAATTACCTCTCTTGAGAGCTTTTCGGCGACCGCCGCCGAGGTGACACCTAAATTCATGGAAGCTGTGACGGAGATTGTTTCGACGGATGACCTCCCGAACAGCCTGAACTATGATCGTAGGCGTGGTGAACTTCTGTTCGATTTCACCTTGGCTGTGGAAGCTTATAGAGGTTCACGCTATGCTCAGGATTTCCCAGAGCTGAGACAGGAACCAGCTTCTCCAAGATTTCCTTGAACAATCAGGGCGACTGATCCATTTTTACGCACTCACCGTGTAATCAAGGTCAACCAATGCCCGTAGATTTGAGCAGTCATCCTGAGTTCAGTCCAATTGAGTGGTTTGGCAATCTATCGCCGAATACAAAGGCGACATTTTTAAGAGCAACCATCTCAAATTTCATGACCCAGGACCCGACGGGTGCTCAAATGATGGAGATGTGGCGAAAAGGAAAAACAGCACGAACGTCGGTTCGCGCTGAAATGAACAATGACGCCACAATCAGCCTTGATGTCCATCTTAGTGTCGAAGACGCAGACAAGCGCCTATGGCGCACAACACGGGGACTGGTGGAACGGGATGGTGAACTGGATTTCCGCCCGGCCTCGGCCGGTACGGTAGAAGGAACTTTCGAAGGCTGGGGCGTCCCCCTGGGTGTCGGCTCTCTCGTCATTTATGAAAAACACGGGGCTATAGTCTTATCCGTTAACCGCATAAATAACCTCGACATTCGACGTGACTGGAAGGTCGGGGCAACAATGCAAGGTGACCTTCCAGATACAGATGGGCTGTTCATCTTACCGGATGAAGGGTTGATCACCATAATTGCTTGTTATGAGAGCCCCAGAAAACATGAGATTGCGTCTCTGCAAACAGCTCCCTTCGAATTAGGATTGGTGCGCGTTAACAAACATCTGTGCGTCATCGGTGGCCGGTGTGGAGACCTTACCGCTAATCAATGGGCAGACATGCCTCTTTCATTGGCGGTCGAGCAGCATAAAAACCGCAAGCTGAATAATGCCAACATCGACGGTCAACTTCAGATATTGTGTATCCTGGTTGATAGAAAGACTAAGAAAGTCCACGCATTGCGGCCAATCACGCTATCTCACGATGTTTCACAGGCATTGGAAGACTTGCTTGTCGAGCAGATTGAAGCTGGAGAATACACCCGTGAGCAATATATGGCGGATGTCGCCGACTTCCAGAGACGATACCCATCCCCGAGCTTGGTCGTCCAGGCATTTTCTGTAGCATGCACGTCCCAAGCCCACACATAGTGGTTTGCTTAAGCGGATTGTAGAATGCTTGCGGTGCAGAGAAGCCAAAACACCGGTCCGGGAATGCGTATCCTTGACCGGTGTTTTGGTTTGTGAAGACCTTAAATCTGCGGAGAAGATTTAATCAACTCGTTCATCGCGGAATTGACGGCGCTAGGGGAGCCCGGAATGGAAACCACTGGTGTTTCCCCCTCCCTATAGAAAGCGGCCAACAATGCCTGACAAACTACCTCGCGTCCGACATCTGAAGCCTTTTCGTTCGTTTCATCCGAAGACGGAACATTGTCGCGGGATGTCAAGATCCATGACCCAATGTCGGCGCGTCCGATGCCGCGGAAATATGCTCCCATCTGGTCGCAGAGGTAGACCCCGGAACCCCACACTTCGGTTGGCGGATATTGACTGTCATCCAGTGGGTTTTCTGCCAATAAGTCTAGCAGGCACCCTTCGCATTTATCTTGGTATTCTGCCGTCCGCAACAAATCCAGAGGGTTGACACTGCGGGCCCTCAAACCAACGCCGTTCATGTAGCGAATGGCCTGTTTGACGTCTTCGTATGTGACACCGGCGCAATGTTCGCGGAATGAATCGAGAGCTCGCGCGTCTCGAATAGCAGACATTTCCTGAATGCCCAAAAGAGATTTCTGAAGGTTTTGGGCCCTGTTCATCGAAACATCGATCTTTGCACAAAGGACGGGCAAATCGCTTTTGCGAGCCAGCATTACCATCATCTCGCGAACGCCTCGCCAGGCACCCCTGGCCTGGTTCCAGACGCCTTCAGTGAGGTTGGCAACAGCGCGCTTCTGTCCCTCAACGAAATCACCATCACCAAGAGCATGAATGGCCGGGCACAATTGCTTGACGAAGCGATCGTCCGCAATCAACTTTGTCGGAAAAGCACGACATGCATGGGCTGCCGGAGGAAGGTCGTTTCGTTTGTTTTCCGTATGCCCATGAGAATTGATTACGCCACGAGGCGTTTTAACACCCCGTTCCAGATCCTCCAGGAGGCTGACAAAGAGTTCGCCTGCTTTTGGTAGAAAGTCCTCGGCTACTTCTGCTACCGATAGCTTCTGAAAGCGCTCTTTTGAGACAAAGAACTGGATTTGTTCGTATCCGTGGTCCGGTGAGGGAGCGACCACCACGAAAATGTCATGGAGCGGCGTGGTGACAATCCACTTTCCGGCAAAATCAACGTCTGGCGACCCGAAAAAGTTCGGCGGGCCAAAACGGCGATACATATACGCCAGTAGCGTCGACCATTCAGGCAAATGCAACCATCTGTCTCCGATGGCGTCCTCGACTGTGAAACCGGCCTGGCTGAGGAGAGCGTTCGCGCCAAGAGGCATTCTCTCGAGATGGGCAAGTTCGGTGACAAACTCGGCTTTTGTCTTTGTGTTCGACAGCATGTGGTGGCCCTTTGCAATAGTTAGGGGACAAGTGTGGGGTGAGAAGCTTCTTCCGGGCTATCAGCCAGTTGTTTGCTCAAGAGCTTTGAAACGACTTTGACCTTCGTCGGGATATCGGCCGAGAGATTCCACGACGAGAAACATAGATCATCATGCGAGTGCCGAATTTGAAGCAGGGCAAACTGTTTCCATGCTGCGGAGGCGAGCTCATAAAACTCGCTCTGCTTCAGTTCAAAAACAGTTGCCAAGTCTTGATTATTGGGGTGCGGAACCAGAACGTCGACTGTCTCGCGCAATGGAGGCTCAGTTTCATTGCACGTGCGCTCGAATGTAACCCGAGCCATGTATTCTGGTTCTACCACCGACCATCCGGAAGATGCATCCCATACTAAATTATGCGATGCATAGATTGAACGTTGGGAAGATGTCGTCGCGGGTGGGATGTCCAGATGCTCTAGGAACTCGACCAGCACGTCTTCTCGAATACGGCTTCCCTGTGACGACGTTAAAATGTCCAGAATGCCCGCATTACTATCCCCTAAGAGGTCGACGGCAATGATTAGCGCTACCGGAGTGCCTCGCTGGTGTCTAACCCCAAACACAGATGTGTTGTCATCCCTTGTAATGATGAGGTCTTCCTTACATCCAAGGGCTTTCATATATGCAAGGAGCGGAGCTGAGCCGATAAACATTCTAACAAGATCAAACTCATCACAGGCTCGAACAAATTGAGGGGCATAGCCTTGTGTGTCACTTCGCATTGCCTGACCTCCTGAGAGGAGCTTTCTCGCCCTCGCGTGGAGGTCCTTGCGTTGCTTCAGCGGCACGGCATAGGCCGCATTGTAGCCGACAACATTATTCAGGTTGTATCCTTTGGGCATAGAGATGCCTTTCGGTGAGTGGAAGACTGGCACTGCACAACAGAGACGGTTTGCTATTTTGCCTGCGGCCCATTGACGATCGGGACTTCCCCAGCCTTTGGCGAGGACGGTTCTGTCAAACGAGCAATGTCTTCATCCAACGCGCTGTTGACAACCTTGACCATCTGCGGCGGAGAGGCAGCAGCAATCGTCCAGCTGGAAAACCCCGGTCGTAGGGATGGGGACAACCGGTCAAGCTCGGCCCATCCTGCTTCACGGTAGTAATCTTTAGCCCAGTAGGCTTTTTCCCTGTCAGGGTCATCCAGCAGATACTTAGGTGATGGCAGTACGAAGACGTCGACGGTTTCTGTGAGGATCGGACGCGTAGCGAAACACTGACGGACGAAAGATACCTTGACGAGATGGCGTGCATCCCGCACTTCCCATCCACCGTTCTCAGTGTCCCAGTAGACATCAAACAGATAAGCCAGCTTTGCATCGGCTCCGGCCCGCCATGAAGCCGGGACATCGAGGTAAGTCAGACAACTAACGACGACATCATTTGGCACCGATTGCTCTTGTGCCGCATACCAATAGGCAATCTTTGGCCCGCCATCCTTACTGTCATCAATGACATCAAATAGCGCTTCGAGATTCCCTTTGGAATCCTTGATGCCAAACAGAGCCGTGAGTGGAGCCCTATCGTAGCTAACCGAGTGGTCGAGACGGGCAGCTTCGAGGTCGTTACGCAATTCATCGGAGCCAAGATGGTATCGTACCAAGGAATAAGAACTGTCGATATCCAAAACGGTGCGCGGTGGACGCGGCTCCGAGAACCCAGGCTTTCCAAGCGACTTCGCTACGATATCGTCAACACTCAGTTTCTGCGGAGCGAAGTCGGAAAAGTCACCAATAGCGCCATTTCGGTTCGTCGTGATCGACTTATTTTTTCTCGACATCAATATTTCTCCTAGTGGCCGGGCTTTCAGTGAAATGGACGCCAACTGTTCCGTTCAATCCTTGATTAACCTTGGAATAGTGGCAAGACAAATGCGCTTACCGCATTCCATGCGCCGGTGCACTAACCTCCTGGACCATCTCAACCGCGCATGCGGCTTCAATGTCAGCCAGAGCCTCCAGTTCATGACGAAGGTAGGCTGCATCGTCCATATCATGGGTTGGAGCAGGTGCCTTCTTCAGGGCGTCTTGAAGAAGGTCGCGATAGACGTTGATGTGTGCGCTGACCATTTCGGCAAGCGATTTGTGGCCCTTAAGGTGATCTGTCATTTGTGTCGTCCTCGTTGTTTGTTAAGCGGTAAAGAAATTGAGCTCAGATGATTTACGTTGGTCCAGACGCCGGGCCGTAGGCACCAGATGGCAGGGCCCACGTATCCACGATGATCGGAAGGTCATAGATTTCCGACCGGGCGAGTTCGATCAGCGCAGGGTCCATTTCATAAGGAGTGCCGCTATCCGCTCGCTCCGTGATGGTTTTCTGACGGTGGATTGTCGTTCCAAAACTGTTCTCATACTTGACGACGTCAGCATGGGCATCCGGAAGAACTACGCGGTGGCTTGCCCACTGGTTGTCATCGCCAAAAATGCAGCAAGCGCAGCTCAGCCGCCCCCAACCCAACGCATAGGCGGGGTGGGCCGCAACCCGATAGTCCCGGATGATTTCCCACACCTGTTCTTCTGACCATCCGTGAACCGGGCGATAGTGATCGACATGGCGTTTATTTCCATGCGTCCGGTGTGGTTCAAAAACTTTGTATCGGGCGCGCGACGTTGATTCTTGAGCTCTCTCACCTGTGACAAAAAGGGTTCTCTTGCCATTGAACCGGTCCTGATTTCGAAGGGCGACCGACCCAACATCAATTTTGAGATAGGCGGAGCACCACCGAACCTTGAGGTCGGCAGCTACCTGTGGAAACTTCAACCGGGTTCCGGGTTTCCCCTGTCCGCCGCGGCTTTGCAATCCGTCAGGTGTTTCAAACATGGTAGGGGCTGTTGCGGTTCCATCCCGGGTCATCTCCCGCTCAAAGCCGCCCTGCTTCCAGCTGAAGTAAATCGGCAGATTGAAAGCCTGGGCCACCTTGCGGCAATAGTCACGAGTAACCGGCCAATCCATAAGCGTGGAACCTTCACGGCCATCAATGTCGTGATGCCACAGTTCAATCTTTTCCCTGTTAACGCCGAGGTCAAACAAGTGCAACAGGCAGGCGAGGGAGTCCTTGCCACCAGAAAAAGCGACGATGATGTGATCATAGGAGCCAAAGTCCACTGTCTTTGCAGCTTCTACCTCTGTCACTTCAAGGTCTAAGTTGTACTGAATGGATGTCATGTCGCCTCCCAAGACTACTCTGTTTCTTTTGCGCTTTAACGGTAGCCAGGCCCCGAGGAGGTCGCTTCATCCTCACGTGCTGAGTCCTCAGACGGACGAAGGCTCTTTTTTAATGCCACGCGGGCCATATCCCCAATGAGAGCCTTGGTGATACCCTGAGGAAGGGTATCCCTGAAAGCCATTAGGGCCTCCGGTCCCTCAAGAGCGAGAATCTCTTGGGCCATAGGGGTGGCCAGCCCGTCCAAATCCTGGGAGGCAACACGGAGTTTGTTATACGCTCGCAACCATGACAGCATGCGTTTCGCTCTCTCCTGGGTGAAGGGAGTCGGGTCGAACTCGGAGAGTGGATGCGCTTTATTGTCCCAAAGTCCACTTTCAAGCACCCTTTGAATAGCAATTAGCCGCAAAACACAGCGGTGGTGCATTGATTGAATGAGACCTAGCGCTTCATGGGCTTGACCATTGACCAACAGGGACTCAATTTCCCTGTTAAACAAACCCTCAACCTCACGCAGCGCTTCCTTTTCGGCTTTGATGCAAGAGTTCACGGCCGCGATGCGGGCACCCAGAGTAACCGGCGGCACGTGACCTTTGATGTTTCTCTTGGCGCTAGCCTTATCCGTTCCGTCCGGCTCTGCGTGCGCATCCTGCCCACGATAAATTTCGAGAAAATAGTCGCGAGTTTCTGGAAACTCGAAGGCCATAAGCAACCGGTGCCCACGACGTGACACCTTGCACGCTGCGCTCAAATGCACGTCATGCATGGGGACGGCGACACTCATGCCGATACTGGCCCGATACGGGGCGGAGGCTGCCAGTTCATCCCAGTTCATCTTTGATTTTGGTGAGCACATCCAACGCTTCATAGCCATCGCAAACAACCCTTCTGGCTTTTGAAATTTGCCTTGATAGACGACTGAGAGGCTACCAAAGGAATATGTAAAGATTTATAGGAAAACTTCTTACACTTTTGTATGCATAGTTAAAGAAAAAATTGGATCTCATGCGTTCTTGATGCCGGAAAGTTTAAACCGTTTAAACTTTTGCGGCGTGTTTAGCCATGATACTAGCCTGATAAACCGGTGGTAGTGACCACCATTCCGAAATGTTGACAACAGAATGGAGGTGTAGCGCCGAACATGTTGAGTTCCATTAGTCGGTGAGCTGCAAATGAAAAATCAATGCAGTAAGTTGAATTGGCTCAAGCGGGCATGCGCGGCATCAATCATGTCACTCAGATGAGGCCTCACTTCTCGAATAAAGGTCACAGCTTCATCTGAGCTCTTACCGCTTGCCTCAATGAGGTAGTGTAGAGAACAGATGGTATCGTACCAATCATCCCTTTTGACATTGTAAGGGACCTGTAAACACTCGCGTATCCTTGATAAGCATCCGTCCAAACTTGCATTGAGATGATACTTGCAAACCTCATCATATCCTGCCCCAAGGGCTGCATTGAGATCGTAACAGTCTTGGGTAAGACTTGGGGAGTACGGTTCTTTGGTATGCCACCTGAACCCATAGCCGAGCGGCACGCCAAATACTTGAGCCATGTAGATTGCTTTTTGAATGCGTAGAAGTTGATTGACAGTCACAATCGATGAGTCCTCATCCATGGCATCCAGGACGAGCTTTAACGCTATCTCTCTATCTTCCATTACATCACTCCAGGAATTCACGTCTCCTTTGGAATACGGTGACCGGAACGCCGCCCATAAAGGAGATCCGATAGCTTCTCTTCGAACTAAATCTTGCACCTTTACATGGAAAACAAAAGGGGAAATTGATTTCCAAATACTGAGACCCTTGAAGACTCCGGCCCTTAGTCGGCTTTGACCGGAATGTCGCCTTGACATGCCCTCACTCACGCAATACATTCGAAATGTTGACAAGTAATTTATGCCGAGGGAATCTTCGGGCATCTAGGGATATCAGGACATGACAAGAACGGCTGACATATTGAGCATTGAAGGTGCCGTGCGTAACGATGTGCGGAACTATTGGAGCCAGAACGTATCACTTCAACGCATGTTATCTGGCGTTATGATTGTTGGCATCGCTGTGCAGCTGTTGATGATTGGGTATATGCAGTCCATTACAGGGGACAAACCAGATTCATTGTGGACCGCTTATTGCCTGGTGCTTTTTGGCACCCTTGTCGCGTCGGTGAAGTCAATCTTGCTGACACGCAAGGGCTTGGATTTCAAAACCGCGCTCCCCTTGATGGACAAATATGACGCACTCGATAAACAGTGCATGGAAGATCTCAAGGCATTCATTTCGGGGAACCGAAATCCGGCGGCCTGCGAGGATGCTGTTACCAACTGGGCCCAGCATGAAGCAAGGCTCGCATCTGAAGCGACAGCAACCCCGAGCGAAGCGTAACGCCTAAGGGCCCCATCCAGAATACCCCCGATTTTCGTTAGCGACTGAACACAAAGGAAGTTGATTAATCCTCCTTTGTGTTCAATCATGCTCGTAATCAACCATGAGTTGATGTCTCTCAAGGGGCGAGCAGATAGAACTGCGGTTGTTGAGGTTTGAAGGGGTCGAACATGAACAAGCTTAATAGCCTAACTACCAGGGCGACATGTGTCTTGACATTTGTCCTGCTGGCCGCGTGCAGTACGCCATACAGCAACCCGGCGTTTGATGCAGGGGGAGACCCTGTTGAAGCAGAGGATGCTTCTGTCCAGTTCAACGGCATTGCCAATACTCTTTCGCCAAACACGCGAACCAAAGCCTTTATTACGCACGGGATGTGCGACCATGGGCCTGGGTGGATAACCGATACCAACAGTCAATTGCGAGCGGCCTTACAGGCAGCAGTCCCGCAAAGCGAGATTGATGGCTATCGCAAGACGCTTGATATGGTTGCCGGTGACGCAACAGAGAGCGGGATGCCTTACTGGATGACCATCCCCCTGAAGTCAGACAAGGGGACTTTGACTGCCACCTATTATGTCTGGACACCTCAGACGCAAGCCTTGAAAGCAAGGCTCGATTTTGACCGTCCGGTATCGGAAGATGAGCCCGAAGCCAAGTTTGCCTATCAGCGCGCACCGGTAAATGAGGCCGTTAAAGTCACCTTGATGAACAATTGCCTGGCCGACGCGGTGATAGCCTCAGGCACCGCTGGTGCTCCCCTCTATACCCATATGATGGGTAACATTTGCAGCTTCCTTGATGGTCAAATGAATGGAGCCGGTGAATGCGCGTTTACCGAAGCAGAGCCGGTGACAAATCGCATCCTTATTTCCGAGAGCCTCGGAAGTAAAATTCTCACAGAAGCACTCTGGCGCTTAAAACCCGTGACCGGTCAGGAAACTCTGTTCGATGCTCGGCTTGCCACAATCAACCAAGTATTCATGGAAGCCAATCAGATTCCAATTCTTGATTTGGCGACAGTACCACTCCCAGGGGAAAGCTTCACTGACGGAGAAGCTGAAATACCGACCATTGCCAAGCTGTTCGAAAAACTGCGCAGTTCTGAGTCCCTGGAGGCCAACCCATTACAGGTGGTCTCCTTCACCGACCCGAATGACATCTTGAGTTATCGTATGCCAGTGGAGTATTTCGAGGCGCAAAGCGGTGGTAAGGGCAAAATCATCAACGTAATCGTTTCCAACGACAAGACGTATCTCTCATTCACAAAGATCGGCTTGGAACGCCCGGACACGGCACATTGTGGATATCAAACAAACCCGAATGTTACTGCGATGATAGCGGTGGGTAACGGTATGCCAGACACCGAAAGTTGGCAATCCGTCAGCGAGAGGCTGGATGATTTGGAAAAGGCAGGGCCGGGGTGTTGAGTTCTCGTCATCTGGCACGGCCGTTGTGTTGCTGCCCCTGCCAGATGACGCCTCATATGAAAAAACAGTTTGTGCTGCCTTCTTATATTGCTTGCCTAACGCTTGCGGCTTGCAAAGGACTGTGCGTTGCTTTCTTTATAGGAACACAGAAGAAGGAAAATAACATGTCCACACTTGAGAATGAAACAAGCGTCACAAGCTTAAAAATGGCACTGCAACGGGCTATTCGAAATTCTTCGGATGCTATCAACCGCATTGCGGCAGCATTAGCGGATTGCGAAGGTGAGCCGGTCCTTGATATCAAGCTTGCTGAAAGTTCTCTTCGTAGTGCTCTGGAGGACCTTGCACAAGCGAAGATGAAGATCGAATTGCTTCGAGAGAACAGGGCTGATAATTTCAATCGGTCGCCTGGCCCATAGGGTCAATTTGTGCAGGAACTGGTTTAGGTGGCAGAACTTCCTGCTCCAGCCAGTATCCCTGCCGAACCAGTTCAATCACCTGTTCTTCCTCCGTCATCTCGTTTAGAGCGGCGGCACCAGTGGGCTCCAAACCACTTTTGAAACCGTTCTTGAGGGCGCCATGGGCGCGCAGCAAGTCTGCCGTCATTTGGTGAGCATTGACTTTACGCGATGCATTACGCCGCAGATGGGACAGGATGCGCAAGCCACCAGCATCAATGTCACCCCAATGGTACAATCCGGCCGAGGGGAAACGTTCCAGGGCTGCCTTATAGAACGCAAGGCAACGCCTTGACGGAAAACCACCGGTATATAGCACCAGCGTGTCGCGCGACGGATTGCAAGTTTCGACATAGCGAACAAAGGAAGTGTAGTTTTCGATTGTAAGGATGGCGGTGGGGTCCGTTGAAAATCGGATCAGCTCAGGCTTGTCAGGCGGGAAGCCCAAATAGGGCAGGGAGGTCTGTTCGAGGATTGACAATGGCCCCGACAGCATCAAGGGCTGGGCAACCTTCTCTATGCCGAGATAGGAGAATGCTTCATCAGCCGACCCGATCTCAATAGGAAGGATATCGGGCGCATATTTTGATACCAGTGAGTAGACCAGGTCCTTCCAGTTTTCGAGAGCTTTGGAATCTTGGGCGACATTGCTAGAGAACGAGCGCATATCACTTGCATTTGAATGCTTTCCGTCAACAATTGCCTGCGCCAGCAAAAAAGCAGGGACCAGTTCCTCGGCCTCCGCAGACGTATATGTCCCCCTCCATTTCTTATTGCGCCCCCAGGTCGACAGCAGCTCACCCCGCGCAGCCCGATAAACGGTCCCTGAGGCGATGTTAGCGTTTGTGTCGAGCAGTGCCAGGCCGCTTGCCGCGACCTCATGAGCAGGCGTTCTAGACAGGAAGGCGTATAGCTTTTCGACGTTTGCCAAATGGGCGGCGTTAACCAGCGTCTTGAACTTTGACGTAAATCTAAGGGAGACAGCTTCCGCCTTCTCGGCGTCATGCATCACCCGCTCGAACTCCTTCGTCTTGTCAAATGGCAGGTCCTTTAGACCGTCGATGTCCGTTCGAGATATGAGCCTCGGAACTCCCGAGGCTTGTTCTTCTGGTGTCATCGTCCTCTTGGCCTCATACCGGTCAAGGATACTGTTGAGCGCGTCCCATGGATCGACAAACACCAGTGCTGTCTTACGTGACTTGGTCATCGTTCACCTTTAATCCACCAAGACATCAGTTTCTTTTGCCCGTTGGTCGTTCTCAAAATTGGCTTCCAACTGCTCAGGAGACAGATATCGCGGATTGATATCCCGAAGCGCCTTGCGAGCCAGGGGCTTAATGACCGCCTGCGTTACGTGCGAAGTGTTCTGGACCTTCGTAACTGTCACGATGGAGTTCATGACCTCACTCATCGTATTGCGCCGGTCCCCCGGGGCGGCCGCAATTACCTGCAAGCCGATGCCACTCAGGAAGTCACAGACCTCAACAGCATTGTTGGCATCCAGGTTCGAGAACGCTTCGTCAAACAAGGCGATGCCGAAACCGCGGTGGGGGTCGTCCAGAGATGCTCGGCGCACGCCGTGAAAGATGGACGCCAAGCCTATGCCGATAGTCACATAGAATGGTGCCTGCAACTCACCACCCGAGCCGTTTGCCAGGCGGACCGACTGCCGAACACGCTCTCCCGTCTCAACGTTCTTCATTTCAAGATCGAAGACAAAGTAGTTTCGATAATCTTCAAACGCCTCGACATCCAGGTCCTCATCGAGAAGCAGGGCACGCAGACGCTCGATGCCTTCTTTGTGGGGATTTGAAGCTGAGATTTCTCCATAGAAAAGCGACGTCTCGTCCAGTTCAAGCGCACTGACGCTGCCAGCTCTGAGAAGCGACACGACAGGCTCGAAGTCAGCGCGGGTATCTTTGACCACACTGTATTTCTCACGAGTGAGAGTGTGCTTGTCCAACCCCTTGTTTACGCTTTCAATCTCCAGATCCATCAAGGAGAACCGGCCTCGTAATTCCTCAAATGTGTGATTGAGGAACAATCGCTGAGCTTCGTCAGCAGCCTCTTCAGCCTGCTCTTTGTAGTTAATCAGTTCATCGTCCCGGATGCGCCGGACTTCTTCTGCATGCCAGTTGACGACGACACGACTGATAGATGCCTGATCATCAAAGGGCTTCGTAAGCTGGAAACGACTGACATAGCGCCGTACGGCCCCGAATACTTTATCCTTGATTTCCCCTTGGAGTAACAGCCCTTTGTCATATTGGTCGCGTGTTTTACGCAAGGACTTTGCAACAACGTCTTCTATATCTTCGAGGCGCTCCAGTGCATGATGGCGGCCATCACTTTTACTGCGATGGCGCACTGTGTGCCGTCCCTGCACCTTGGTCTTCGCCGTGACGGCGGTGGAGACAGTTTCACGATACCCTGCCCACACTTCCTTGTGCCACCCACGCAGGCCCTTTTCCTTAGTCCAAACGGGCAGGCCATCCGGTCCCTTTAACGCTTCAGTGGCGGCCTCGAAGACTTTAGTCACACCTCCCTTCTTTAAAAGGGTTGAGGTATAATCTTCTTTGAATTCAGTGAGCTGAAGTTCGAGCAGGCGCTTTTTCTCTCTCAGTTCAGGAGCAACTTCATTTGCCGAACGTTCAAGCTGTTCGTCGATCGCTGAGATACGAGCACTAAAATCTGATAATTTGTTCACCTTATCAGTCAAAGAGAATGCTACGTCGACATCAAGACTTACCTTTCTCAGGCGCTTGATGAGGCCATCATAGCGGAGCTGCTGAACGCTCTCATGTTTCACCCGATCGCGGAGAGGCCCCTCCATCTGCTTAAGCTTCACCAGCGACAGGGCGGCGGCACCTCGTCCTAACACAACTTCATCAGTATATTTGTTCTGAATTACGATGCCATCATCGTAGGTTCCATCCGTCATAATGGCTCGACCAGGTTGCTTTAAGGCCTCCTGATCTTCGGCCAGGCGGATTTTCCCGAGGCGCATATTTACAAAAGCCGCAACAATATCGTTTTCACATCGCAACACCGATGCAAGCGTCCCGGGTTCGATGTCTGATGTTTTTTCTTGAAGCTTGTCAGTGCGCGCAATGCGTGTTCGAGGAAAGCGCTTGCGTTCCGCACGCATACGCTTGATTGCCCGTTCGACATGATGGGGTTCGACGAAGAAGGCGTACCGATCAGGTCCGAGCATCCCTTCGACACTGTTTCGCCATTCGGTCTTATCCTCTTTCAGGTCGACGAGCTCAAACAGGATCTGAGGGTTCAACCCTTCGGATTGCAGTAGATTGCGCAAGTCGGCTACTTCTGCGGGGAGAGAGACAACATTATTTTCAGCATTCCGGATGCGTTCTTCCAATTCCTTGAGCTCATCCTTTGCGTTCCCTTTGTCCTTGTTGTGCTCGTCTCGACAGACTTCGAGGTAATTCAGAACTGGAGCCGCGTTCTCTTTGAGGTTCTTGATGAGAGCATCGACAGCAACAGGGTCTTCGGGCCAGTTATATCGAATGGCGCCACCCAAGGTCTCATTGAGAGATGTAAGCGTATCACGAACAACCGGGAAGCTCTCCAGATCCTTCGCGTTCTCATTCTCCAGGAGGCGAGCCGCTGCCTCGACATAATCAGCAAAGTTGGAAACTTCCGTGACCAGTTGAGCTTTCTGCTGCACAAGATGTTCGCGCTGATCGCGTAGATTTTGCGCACGCAAACGTTCATTATGGGGCTCAATCTGGTCATTAACGTCTTTGAGGTTATCTTCGATAATTGAAATCTCACCCTGGATTTGGGCGATTTCATCTTCAATCCGTTCGAGTTCCGTAGCCGCCTTGATTGAAGCGAGCCTGTGCTTGCGAAGCGGAACGATCACATCCATCATCTCGAAACGCTTAGAGAGATATCTCAGGCATTCAATATCCTGCTCATGTTCAACGAACTCTTTTAAATCGGGTTCCATCGCATCCAGTGCAATCAAACGGTCTTCAAGCATTTTTGCAGTATCTGCCATTTTTCGATATGTCTGGATGGATGACCTGACACCGCTAATGCTCACATGATTCTCGGACAACAGGAAGTTTCGCACAAAATCATCTGCTGAGTTCATGTTGGAGAATGCAATACCACGAATGAGCGCACGCAACATTCTCGCTGGCTCGATGTTGTCGCCTGGCGTGCCAACCAGATGCATGTAATTGGCAATAAAGTCATCCGCCTTCTCGCGATAAGAACCCAGAGAGGTTCCCTTTTCGGCACACATAGCGTTGATTTGTGTCCGGACGTCATCCCAGTCCTTAACCATCTTCTGTGAAGTGTCAGAAGTTTCGACGAACATGCGCTCGTCCAGTGCCAACCCGGGGCATACAAATCGCGCATCCGGAGAAATAGTACGTTCGTGCCCTTTGCTCACATCGTAGAACAGTCCGATCGATACAGGTGGGCGACGGCCCAAATCATCCTCAAAGACAGCGACCAGGTACGTTCGAGCTGACTCACGCATAACTTTGTTCGGAGATGTTCGACCCAAACAGTAATCGGCGACCGTTCTGTCCGAGGTAGACCTGGTAGCGTCGGAGGCCTTATTGAGCCTATAATATTTGGAATTCCCACCGGAGAGGAGAACCTGCAAGCCATCCATAATGGTCGACTTTCCAGCCTGGTTCTCACCAAGAATCGCAACATTACCCTCGAGCGGAATCGTCTTCAAACCAAAGCTATGCCAGTTGACAAGGATTAGCTTCTTAATCCGGATCATACGTCGTCTCCTTTGCTGACCTGAACGCCAGAAGTATCCTCAACTTTTTCGTCGGAAGCCTCAGGGTTGTCGTCTTCTTCGTCCGAAGTCTCATCGGTTCCAGAGTCAGACTGATTGATGTCCAATTCGATATCTTGGGCGAACTGTTCCAATCGGCTCAAGGCACCTTCGCTGACCAGCTGAAGGATAATAGGCCTGATATCGATATCGAAATCACTCATCTCGTGATCTTCCTCACCAATATCGATGAGACGACGTCGTTTGATTTCTCTGATTAGAGTGACCGCATCGCGCCACTCAATAGTGGGACGTCCGTTTCGTTCTACGATTTGGCAATATCGGTCATAAAATTGGTTGAAAGTTACCCGAACCACGGAACGAGCACCGGCTTCGCCGTTTTCAAACCCCTCGTTCCACATTACCCCAAGAACCAACAAAGTCACCGTGAGGTCCAAAGGCAACCGTCCCCATGAACCTTCGGCGTCCGCGTCAGGAATCAGCCCGACCCATTGCTCTTCAGCCTGATGGATGAACCGAAAGCCAGCGACATCAAAATAGTTGGTGAGGAAGTTGCGGTGTTGGGGAAAGGACAGCGCGGAATACGCTCGGGTGCTACTATGGTCGCCAGACCAAATCACCTGATGCATCAGCAGATGACCGATACCAAAACGTAAGTCTGCCGCACGTTTGGCATCGCGGGATTCAATTTCACTGAACTCAATAAGCATATCAGCTTGATACCTTTATAGTCGGCGTCGCGAGGTCGGCCGTCGGATGGGGCTTTGGCCTTGCGATTGTAATTCGGAAGTTGTCACAACGTACCCAGTCGTTATCGACGACAAAACTCGATAAACTGTCAGTTGAAACACTGAATTCTTTCAGAAGCAGTCGGCGACGGACGGCAGCCGTTGTCTGATTTTGGTCCGTAGGAGCATACATCACATTCAATATTTCAATGAATACGAGGTAATCGTCTACGCTCTCGATACGCAGATCCTTTGCTTCCAAAGTCCCACTGTCAGGAAGTTGCTTGAAAACGTAGGATACGATCTGCTCGACTGGCAGCCGGATTCTTTGCGCATGCGCCTCCTTGAGCTCGATCTTGTATTGCTCAATGGGTGAGATTTCCTCTGCATTCGCGTAGGAGGGGCCAGACCTTTTCCGAGGTTTGGCCGGGGCGCGCAGCTGCCCTTCACCTACAACCCTGTTCGGGGTCGCAATCCTCACCGGTGCAAGCATTCCCTTGTCGGTCGCCATATGGCGAGAGAGAGTTTCAACCAATGGCAAGGCGCGCTTGATAAAGTCCGTATTTCTGAGGTGGGAATACCTGACAAGGTTACCCAGTTTATGTTCGATACGTAGACGGGCAGCGTTAATATCTTGGAGGTGGCGTTCGATTGCCGAAAATGTGGACCGTACATGGTGAAGATCTACAACAACACGCGAACGGGCTTCTTCGACATTTCGTCCGTAACCGAGACCGACATAGACATGGGCTAGCGTTAGCATGTTCCCTTCATCATGCAGTAGGGTCTCGATGCTGTTGAGAATATCTGCACGATAGCGGTAAGGATGTGTTTTCGAGGCGTACATCTCGTGGAAGTCTTGGAGTAACAACTCCCCGATGAAATCCTCCATCAAAAGCTTTAGCTTGTCATTGCGCGTGGCCTGATTGACGATATTTTTCTCAACCATTGACAGACTGCCCAGTATGGAGCGCATCCCTCTAATGAACGCCTGGCAAGACTCTTTGCAGTCCCCCAGAGAGTGAGCAGCCTGCTGTGGGTTTTTAAGGCATTCCTCAATCTGCATCTTCACGCGGTGGATAAGTCCGCCAATGCGAACCCGGTCATGGCGCTTGATGTCAATTAATCGCTCTAAAAGGAGAAGGGAGCCGTATGGCATGTCAACTCGAACGTCGATGCCATACCGGAACTCTTCTAGCCAGCCAGTTCGCAGCAAGTTTTGGTAAATCTGCGTCTTCCGATCCGTCGCTTTTTGAGTGGCTTCATTCAAGTCACCACCCCTGCGCCGGGCGCCTCGAAAAGCGCTATGTCGCATATCAAGGATTACGAACTCTTCGTCGTTCTCGTCCACCCATAGCTCGGGATTGTCTTGAAGCGTTAAATAGATGGCATCCAGAATCTCGTGGCGCCGCACCCGTTGCGCTGATACTTCAAAGAAGCTCTTGTAGATGGAGGTGAGCACTGCTTCATAGAGAGCCTTCCTCTCGCGTGAGAACACGAGGAAAACATCGTCATGCAGAGAACCAAATAGCGACATTACGAACTTTCAAGTGACTGAACCCGTTGATTTCTATCACAGCTACAAATAGCGCAGCAAAGATAAAATACCAACAATCAGCTTCAGGGTGCAGGCCAGAGCGACCAAATGTGTTGACAAGGAATATGTTCAAGACGTATCAAAGTTTCAAGGAATATTTTACTTCAAGCTCAGTTCCGAGGAGAGAGGTCCAATGTCTCAGCCAAACAGGGCTATTGCATGCTATGACCATAAAGGCCTAGCCAACGCATTGGCGATGGGGAAATTACTCTTTGGCGACGACCTGAAAGTCGGAACAATGCTTGATTTGGTGAACGCACGATGTGAAGGGGACTTGGATAGCCTCGCCTATACCCGATACTTTGCCACACACTCCATGTGCTATATCGGATATCATGCAGGCCATCCCAAGATGGTTGTAGCCCATGGGGCGGTGGGACAGTTTGCGGATCTTGATGACCTCGTCAGAGCCTGGGACCGACAAGGCTCTTCGCCTACGGTTGAGAAGTACGCCGAAGTCACAAGTGAAGCCTTTTCCGAGTTAATTTCCCTATCACAGGGTGATGACCGGATTTATGTCGTTGATTTGGTGCCGGTGTTGGTTCGTCTCCAGGGCAACCATGATTTGGAGGTCCCATTTAACTACATTGGAGATGATACAGAGATTTGTGACACCTTCGACGGTGCATTCAAGGATTTGGTCTTGGCCGTATTCGGTCCGCGATGGGAAGCCTATCTCTCCCACGCGGCGTCTCTCGGCATTGACTTCTCTGACCGGTCATTTGACTTCTCAGAAATGCTACCGGAGCTTTATAGCCCAGTTTGGGACTACCTCCGCCTCGGACATTTGGCAATCTGTAACCCGATTGTCGCTGAACAATACAGTTGTCGTTCCCGCGGTAACAGGCCAGCTACCCTGTCGCTGAAGATGAGCCTTCAGAGCAAAGGGGAAAGTGCGCGGTTGATTGCCATGAATGGAAGTGGGCCCGGCACCCTGATTGAGGACGGCTTTGAAGACAATCTGTATGCCGAACTGTTTAAGCCCCCGCTCGACCTGTTGCAGGGCTTTCTGGTCAAACCGCTTGAGGGTCATCTCTCGGAAGAGCTGGGAGAGCCGCCGTACAAGCTTATGAAGCGTGATAAATGGCACGTTATTGAAGCGCCGCGCACGGGCGACCTCGATACCGGGATCGGGAAATTTATCGTCTTGACTTGTAAGGAGGTCGGGAAAGCTATTCACCTTCCGAAGACAGATTCCTTGCTTGGCTCTTTCTTGCGTTACGAGAAGCGTGAAATCCGGGCGATTATGCCAGCGCATGCCAACGCCTATGATATTTCGATGATTGGACAAAGCGATGATGGGAAGCACTTCTCGTTGTGGGTCCAGTTTTATCATGTGACTTTCGACCGAAGCAGAATCCTTCTTTCACCAGAGCAAATGAAGTGGGACAGAAAGGTCCTTCGGATGCTTAACCGCATTGAGCCGTGAAAATACGGGCGTCATCTGCGTAACCGTTGCCTGCCCTATACCTCACTAGGGCTTTTGGAACTAATAGGAAACGAACATGAACCTGCTGGAAAGAATCATTCTTGGGGCCACCATTCGCGGCCATTCAAAAATCACCGTGATTAAGAGCCCCTCATTTGACCAAGTAGAGGTCGTTCCCACTGGGGCATTGAAGTCGCCTGCCTTCTTCCGGATGAGTGTTGATGAGCACGAACAACTTCTGCTTCTGCTGCGTGAAGCGACTTTTGACTCTGACGAGCACTGTCGATATGCAGGAGTGACGGTCGGGGGCCTGGAAGAGCCGGTAAATATCCGTTTCGACATCACCGAAAGCTACTCCTTCGGGCCAGGCCAACACTGCACAAACATTACCATTCATGGCATCACACACACCATCTTGCTGGTCAAGAGCGCCGCGGTGGCCCGCGGGCAGGCAAACGACATTGTGAGCCGGGTCGTTAGTGAAAAGTTCGTACTTGGGGGTCTCAAGTCGGTCTTTTGCTTTAACCGCGATACCGCAGCACTGTTCTATCGAGAACACACCGGCCGCCCGTATTTCGAACGACTACTGCGATCAGTCACGGATGGCCCAGTGGTAGCGTGCAAACTGTGCGGCGTTGACCCCGTAAACTCTCTTCGGGCGCTACTTGGGCCGACCGACCCTCAAAGCCCGGACGGCAAAGGGACAATCAGGGGCGATTTCGGGACCGAGTTGCCGGACAATGCTGCGCACGGGTCTGACTCTGACGAGGCCGCAGCTTACGAAAATCGCATTATCTGGCCACTGATGTCGACAGCGCTCATCGGGAACCTCTTAGAGCCAGTGTCGACTGACCTTATCGAGTATGTCGCGGCACAAAGCAAGCGAGCGGACCTGGAGGCAAAGCTCCTGGAGCCCTAATTGAAATATCATACGCTACTTTGCATTACCGCAGGGTAGGGTCGAGTGCATTATTGCAAAGGAGACGGTAATGAAAGATTACAAGATGCCTCGCCCATGGTTTAGCGGGAAGAAAAATGCCCGGCTCATCGGCAACTATATTATTGCCCATGAACCCGCTCGAGAAGTTAGGGCTGGCGAGCGCATGCTTGGAAAGTTTATCATTCCCGATTTCCAGAGACCGCAGGTTTGGACTGAAGAGCAGCAAATCAAACTGATTGAGAGCCTGTACGCGGGAATTCCCATTGGTGTGTTCGTGGTCAACATTGACACAAAAGAACCTTACGACTTTGACAGCCTGCTGCTCGACGGACAACAGCGGTGGACTTCAATCATCAATTACACCAATAGCGAGTTCCCGGTTCACGGTTATTTGTTCGAAGAACTGTCTGCCGGTGAGAAACGAAACTTCATGCAAATCAGTGTGTCAGAAATTGAAACGAGCTTGACGAGTTACGACGCGTGTCTCGAAGTTTACAACCGACTGGCCTATGGGGGCACGGCGCACGAAGGCCCGAAGCCAGCAGAGATTAAAGCGTTTCAGCGCTAGTTTTGCGCCTATTTCTGTTGACACTGACACGTCTCCAGAATACCACCATCTCGGTTGGAACACGCGTATTCAGGTGTTCTTAGCCCTACCTGTTGCAAGGTTCGGGGTCCGATGCTTAGGTGTCTGACCCCGAAGTTTTTACTTCGACATGTTTCGCAAAAAAACGTTGCTCATTCTAAAATGAGTTGTCCACCACGTGCTTATGATTTAGCAAAGGGGCAACTTTTTATGCTGCGCAAAGGTGTTGTCGGATGTCGGATGGGATTACTGGGCAAAAAGATGTCGGTGTTGATGCTGCGGACAATAATGAAGTCGTCAATAGCGGAAAGGGTTCCCGCCGCGGTAAACGCAGAACCTCAGTACTCGACAAATTTGTCGGCATAAGACTGCGCGCGCTACGGAATACACACGGGCTCTCGCAAGAAAAGCTGGGCGAAATGATCGGCCTGACGTTTCAGCAGGTTCAAAAATACGAATCTGGCGCCAATCGGATTTCTGCCTCGCGCCTTTATGAGATAGCGCAAGCCTTTTCGGTTGATATCAATTTCTTCTTTGAGGAAATTCCCCTTGATATAGCCGAAAACCTCGGTCGCTCGAAGGCTTCTTACGTCGATGAGAGAGAAATTGAGCATAGAGTGAGAGAGGGTCTGTATGTAAAACGCGTAGCCGGTATTGTCAGTAAACTACCTGAAAACTTTAGAGACCCGTTCCTCATTAGCCTGAAAATGATGGCGACAGCCCTTGAGCAAAGTGGTCTTTTGAGCGATCCAGAGAGAATAGCCAAACCGAGAAAACGCAAGCGGTCATCAGACCCTGAAAAATAGCTGTCAACGCCATTTCTTACCTACCGGCAAGTGAATAAGTGCGCCTTATCACTGTCGGACTTCGGTTCGACCTGGAGCACAAAGCACTGCTCGCCAACATAGCATGCCTTTGTCGGTGACCCATACCAGTGTGTGCTGTGACCTGTGTCGTAATAACAGTGTGGGGCAGTTGTGTAACCCCAAGAGGTCGCAACCCACGTCCCAGTTTTCCTGATACAAGAATTGCCGGAACGGACGTATCCAGAGGCGCAGGTAACATTCGAGACAACCCACTGCGTACCATTCCAAGTGTCGTACCTTGTGCCATAGCTAATCGGGACTGTCCTGCTATTGGCGACGCAAACATTGTTTTCAAGATGCTGGTCATTACCATACCGATAGACGCGGCTCCCAGCGCCAGCGTCCACAACGAATTCACTGCCGTCGTCCCGCTTGTAGGTCTCCTTCCTATCCGTGTTCTCATATACTGAGCAGCCTACGGTATGGAATGTCCCGTTGGGGACGTCGTTCGTTCTAACTAAGTCATAGTTCTCCAACCCCAAAACAGAGCACGATGGGTACTCAAAAGATCCTGACAATTGCTTTCCTTTGCACGTCCGAACCTGAGAAGAGCAGACCTCACCATAGTCTAACTCCGAAGCCAAATAGGCAGACACCTGGTCTCCTGAGCGCAGTTTACCGCCCCAAGGCAGGTCACAAAGTTCAACAAGCCGATCCGTGCCGGTCGTGCGATGCCGATAAATAAAGTCCTGCGAGATAGCCGGGGGCGCCATCATCATGAACGAGGACGATAAAAGCAATGCGACGACAAATTTGCGCGACATATTGCTGAACCATTTGCGCATGGATAAGCCCTTTTGGTCTTCAATCTGGAGATAAGGAAAAGTCTACTTTGGATCGCGGACATTAACAAGAAAACTCGCAGGTCAAATGGTGAAGCGATTGTAAAACTGAAATGAGCAAGGTATTCTTAAGGCTGCGAACAAGAGCCCATGACCCAAAGGATTAATTGTGCCTACAGATGAGTATCCTGGACTGCCAGTGAACAGCGCCAACTTTGAAGGGCTGTATGTCGCATCACGAAAAGGCCTGCTAAACCGAGTGCGGAGTGATGCCGGATACCCAGGTTCATCCCTTCATGGAGAACAGCATTGGCGCTGTGTAGCCTCGGCCGCGAACTTTATTGCCGAGTACACCCCAAACTGCGACCTCGCGACCCTCAGTCTATTTTCCCTGTTGCACGACAGCATGCGTGAAGACGACGGATATGACGAATTTCACGGTCAACGAGCGGCTGAATACCTTGATACCCTAGTGGATGATGGCGTGATTGGCGGTGGAGAGGCGGACATCTCACGGTTAAGGTTAGCCATATATTGGCACAATCAGGCATCTGTCGATCCAAAGGATAGCACCATCGGGGCTTGCTGGGACGCCGACAGACTGAACCTGTGGCGTCTTGGGATCAGACCGAATGCTCGTTACCTGTCCACTGAGTTCGCCCAAAGAGAAAATACAATCAACCAAGCTATGATTTTTCTCAATAGCCCGCCAGAATGGGAAGAAATCCTGAGCTGCATCCCAGAACACCCTAAAACAGCCATCTCTGAACCGCAAAGACAACCGTCGAGAGTGCAGAAAATTCTCTCTTTATTTCGATAGACTTTCCTTTGTGTTGATGTAAAACGTAGGATAGTTGTGGTTATTTTCCTTGATTGTGGGGAAAATGCTTTAGCATGTCTTGCAGAGGAATCGTTCATGGATTGGGTGTCGCTACTAAGTGATCGTCGACTACAGGGAAGTGGAGCTTCGTTCACACACGAGAGCCGAAACCCTTTTGAGACAGACGGTGACCGCATCGCCTTTTCAATGGAATGGCGGCGTGCATCGGGCAAAACGCAAGTCCATGAACCAGACATGGCTGGGCTTCCTGTGCGAACTCGGGGAACCCACTCCCTCGAGGTGTCGAGGGTAGGGCGTTCACTTGGCCAAAATGTTGCGGGCACTATCCTCGCTAGGCACAATCTGTTGGATACGGTGTCTCTGGATGCGCTACCATCTATCATTTCATCCGCGGGTCTAGCACATGATCTCGGTAATCCTCCCTTTGGTCACGCGGGCGAATGGGCCATCGCGGGCTTCTTCTCGCGGAACCAAGAACTCCTGAGCAAAATTCCCGGACGCTTGCGAGCGGAGTTTGCCAACATCGATGGGAATGCCCAGGGTTTTCGAATTCTCACAAAAACAGCTGGATGGCGAAAGACGGGAGGTCTTCAGCTGACTTCGGCAACCCTTGCCACAATGGCGAAGTATCCGTTCTCCGCAGAGTACTGCCCAAAGCCATGGGGTAAGCGGAAGTATGGGTTCTATGGATCGGAAAGCAACTTGTTCGCCGAAATGGCGGCCAATGTCGGACTTGAGGAAATCTCACCTCTGCGGTGGTGTCGCCATCCTCTGGTGCACCTTTTGGAGGCCGCTGACGATTTGTGCTATTCCGTCGTGGATACAGTAGACGCTGCCTTGGTTGGTGATCTGAGCCATATCGAGGCTATTGAGCTACTGATGCCGTTACTGCCAGACGGTGAAAGCTCTTATCAGCATCTTACCGACCCGATGAGCAGACTTGAATACCTGCAAAGCAAAGCCATTGGCAGGCTGGTTAATGATTCATCAGAAGCGTTCCTTGACCAAGAGCAGAGCATTCTGCAAGGAACTTTCCCGGGGGATATTCTGATGTCTCTACCGGTTGCGAGCCAACTCGAACTAATTGGCCGAGTTGCTAACGAGAAAATCTATAATTCTCCAAACCGCAAAATCCGTGAAGAATGCGGCGATGAGGTTATCGCGACACTCCTGACGGCGCTATGTGAGGCGCACATGGAGCGAGAGCGAACCGGCCGTCCTATTCCTTCTGGCCAGGCAGGAGACGTCTTACGGCTTGTTTATGACGGGCAGGAGCTGCACAAACTAGGCGACAATCGGTATCAGTGGGTTCGATCTGTCATTGATAGAGTGATGTCGATGACAGATGCCCAAGCAACCCGCATCGCCACCGCCATTGATCCAGACCTACGCAATCGTTTGGAACTGAAGATTTCAAACTCCCGGCCGGTAAGCTGCCAGCCCCTAAGCCAATTTTAGGCTACGCCATCAAGTTCGGTCATGGCAGATACCTGATGACAGTTCCAAGAATATCTCTGGAGCTATCGGAGCGGGTTTCACGATACATCTGATTTAGCGCTTCTTCGCAGGAACTATGGACTTCTGTGGAGCTATCGTGGGATTTCCATATAATACTCTGAACTCGACCGGAGCTGGTGAATGCACTCAGTCGCATGTCCGGAGTTTCGATAAAGAATGTATCGGGAAAATAACGCCAATCAGGCAGCGTCTTGTCCAAATATTCGGCTCTAAGCCTCAAGGCTTCCTCTGCGCTGCTTTGTGCCGGGTTGCGTAGGAGTAAGATGACCGAAATCACAGGCAACTCAATACCCGGAAGCGCGTCACAGAACGGCTCCGTCGCCTCTTTCTCCGCTTCCGGGGTACCGGTCCTCTTTTCCCGAGAAAACCGTAATAAATTCAGAGCCCTCGCAAGGAAATGCATATTCGTGGCCAAATCTTATCTGCCGGTTAATTAATATGGATATGGCGAGTACCAATAAATACCGACTTTAACAAGTAAAAACACTGGTTATCCTACTCTATACTAATGACCAATGAAATACTCGCAAGCTATCCTTTCGAGTGGGCGCTATGGCGAACCCCGCCAAAGAGTCATAATATGCACACCTAATCATTATTTTGTGCAAAATAGAAACAACGTATTGTACCTTGCTTGGTCTCGAGCTAGAATGTCCCCATATCGCTCAATAAACGTATTTATTGTGCATTTTATACACAGGAAATCAAATGACCCAGAGAGAGACACTCCTAGAGTATCTTCGCGGTGGACGCATTCTTCGCCATAGGGACATTCCTGGAGTGTTTGGTGGGAGCGTTCAGCCTAGCACATTAACTCGGTTGGTTAATGAGCCTGACAGTCCGGTAGAGGCAGTAATCGAGAAGGGCAAGCACATCGGATACCAGCTTACGACATTTGAACCAGACATCTACCAGAAGATTGCAGCATCGCGACCTGGCGCGGTACTGTGTGGAGCCAGTGCTCTTTACCACTGGGATCTCACAGACAACCCGGTTGGCTCATTCGAAGAGCAAATTGCAGTGCCAACTTCATCAAGCCGCAGGATTTACCTGGACAATGTCGCTCTAACCAGCTGGTCTAACCCCGATCTTTTCAAAGTTGGCGTTATCAATTTTGGAGACTTCTCAGAAGGTCAACTGTTCATTACGGACCCCGCCCGCACTGTATTGGACCTCTTTCGCCGTACGCAGGGACGACGAAACAATCTGGAGGTTGCCCGTGAGGCATTGGCTCGCCTGTATGCTCAGGACAATGCCTGTCTCACAAAAATGGGTGTCTATGCAGTTAAGCTTAGCTGCTTTGCGGACATCGCTCCTCACGTTCAAATGCTCAAGGAGGCTACAAAATGGAACCTCGCCCCTTAAAAACAATTTACGATACCGCTCAAAAGGTAACGGACCGCATGCGGTCATTGGCGAAATTAAACTCCATCGAAACGAGATTCCTTCATCAGCGCTTTGCTTTGGAGCGATTCCTGCAAAGACTCAGTAGTTCTCCTTACCGGGAAAAAATCGTTTTGAAAGGGGGGGTAGTCATGCTCACCCTGGCAAATGATATGTTGCGACCGACAGAGGACATCGATGCCAACATCGATGATTTAAGTGAGCAAACCGTCCGTGACTTGGTGACAACAGTGGCATCTGTGGTTCCCGATGAAGAAGATGGATTAATTTTCAGAACAGAAGAGTTGACCATAAAGCCAATCATGGAAGGCGGGGACAATGGATTGCGCGCGCTATTCTGGGCCGAATACCCCAACGAAGCTGGCAGACCGGTCCGTGTTCGCATGAAGCTCGACTTCGCCCCGTCGAACCCAAGGAACGAGTACCGGCTGGATTCTTTGCCGTCAACACTCAAGGGCTTTAGTTCGGTTGCTATCCCCATGTATTCTTGGCCTCGTGTTTTTGCCGAAAAAGTACACACAATCGCCAAACACGGGATGTTCAATACACGAGCGAAAGATTTCTATGACCTGGTTATGCTTGCCCGGAATGGCCGTTTCGATGGAGAAGTGCTCGCAAGAGCGTTGGTAGAGGTCTTTGATGAGCGGATCTCGCCAGCGATTACAGAGCCAATTGATGGATTGTCTGACGAGTTTGCAATTATCCAGCAACAAATCTGGGACAATTTTACAGCAGACAGAAATGGGCTTTCGGTAAAAATTGGGTCGTTGATGGAAGCCATCCAGGAAATCCGCCCCTTCGTTTTGCCGGTTGTTTCGGCTGCGGCTACAGGAGAAGCATTCAGAAAGGAATGGACGCCAGGTGGTGGATGGCAGGAATTAGCACCAGCACTCACTCCCTGACAGGAGATAGCAAAGTAAAAGTTGTTCTTGCATAGCAAAAGTGTATAAAGGGAAAAGAAAACGTAACCCCTGAGAGCGCTATGCTGTGCACTAATCCATTGCCATTGTTGCCACCGCTTGGTGTTAACGGCTATCAATTATCCAAAGGCTCGGCGGTACCGATTAACAAAGCGACGCGCTTGATTAATGCGGCACTATCCCTGCGCAAGCTGGCTTCGGACTTCGCGAGCAGCTTGCAGATTTGCGGTGAGCACTCTCTATATCAGATTGTCAGACGCTCACCACAAATCGGGTGGGTGCTTTACAACACCAAGAAAACAGGAATGATGTTTCTTCCTGACAGCGAGCTTGAAGGTCTTCAGTTTGTTGCCGATGTGTCGCTGTGCGTGGACAAGCATATGAGCATTACACTGACGTCTGAATGCGAACGCAGACGGGATATCCACTTGCGCAGAGTTCTCGGATTGGAGCCCTACAAGATTGTGATGGATGATGATGGGCACCGAACAGTGCACTTTGCGCGCGAAAGCCGAATTTCGCTCTTTGAGGCTACAGGAAGAAGGAGCAGGTGATGTCGATTTCCAATTTCATGGATCAGCCAGCAATCCGTGACGCTTTCAAGCAGTACACCGGGAAAATCAGCCTGCCGTTCAACTTGCAGGAGCAGGAGCTATTGGCCCCGCCGACCAGCGAATATTCATCGGCTGTTGGGATTGCATTTGACTACCTGGTTCGTTTCAGGCTGACGCGTGATGTTATGCAGAACTTGCCAAGTTCACCGGTGGTTGTGCACGAAGAACAGTGGGTCGCTGAGAATGCTGTTCAGATGATGCCAGACATTCCTCAGTACGCCCGACACTATGACAAATGGTTCAACTGGATTACGGCCGCGCGCCGGTTATTCAACGACTACATCAATGGCAATGAAAACGATATCGCCCGGGTAGTAAAGTGCTGCCAGTATCTCGGCAATATGGATATGCTCGCCAGGCGTGGGGAGTTTAACCCATTTTTTAAGGCCAGAGACTGCATCCAGGATGAGTTGCTCACGTTGAACGCAAACTTCGATCCGGTGCGGCTGTTCAATCCAAAAGCTGAGATTGTCCTTAACCCGGCGATGGTGGCCGGACCCCTTGTTGAGGGAGCCGACGGCGACCTCTTTGTCGATGACACTTTGTACGAGATGAAGACAACCAGAAAACTTGGATACTCTTCTGCAACGCTGCGAGAAATGGTTGGATTGAAGTTGCTTAGTGACATTGAGGGCATCTACGTCGCTGATCGGCAAAGAATCACCCCAAAGATTGACAGGTTCGCAGTTTATTTTGCTCGCTTTGATGCCCTAGCCACATGGCATATTGACGAAATCTTTCCGGATGGGGGATATCAGAAATTTGCAGAGGTATGCTGGAAGCATCTTCCCTCTACGGAACAGTCAATTAGCCCAAGTCTGTGAAGTCGACGTACAGTCTAACAAAATCTTCAATTGGCATGACTCCGGCGTCCTCTTCGGGAAATTCGCGAGCAATGGCATTAGACACCCACCGCGCAATGAACTTCCGGCCCTTGGAGACAGCCAGCTTCATTGAAGACTTTTGACATAAGTGTAGCTGACTCCCATCACTTGCTGTCACTACCCAAGGCTCAGAAAACGTCTCCCAAACCCCGTCATACGAGAGACCACCGTTGGGTCCAAGGAAAAAGCTGATGATGTCGGCTCCTTTGGGCAAACCAGGCCACTCGTGAAAGTATCCAAGCTCCCGGACCTTGTCACTAGGACCGCTTAACTTTGAAACCTCTTCTTGAACTTCGCTTAGTCGCTTATCTGTAAGTTCGGTACCACGCTCCCTATAAATAGCCACGTGGATATTCTGATCGTAAAAATGTTCGGGTCGGTCCCGGATGATTTCGAAAAACTCTTTCTTGCGTGTCGGTCTACGAGGTGGCCCTTTATGCTTTTCGTTATAAGTCCAATCCAGACGAGCCTTTTTCAGAGCGGCTTCGTCGACGTCACGCGTTTCAATGTTATTCCAGAGATGCTCAAACCATCGTTGAATATCAAGGAGTGCCTGCGCTTCATTCAAAATGACATTTGCTTCGTGCCACCCTCCGAGATTGTTCAAGCCCAACCCGCTTTGCGATGCGTTTGACGAGCCAAGAACCACCACACGTGAATTACCATAAACCTTGGAATGCAGCCGGTCATTGTGCCGGACCTGGGCTCCGCTTTCCATCAGCTCCCTGATCACGTCCGGGTTTGTACCCCCCATTGCCAGGTTGCAAATAACGCGTCTGCCGCGGTTATCTCCCTCCAAACCAAGGCTGAACAGAGAGTTTCGCCCCCAAAACGCCACCGCGTAATAGGCGTGCCCGTCGCTGGAAACCAGCTTAATCGCCTCGCTTGTTCTTGACGTGTTCAAAAAGTTCATTGGGCACTCCAAAATTTCTTCTAAAACTCCAGAAAGAATTAAGCAGGTGCCAGCCCGATCCACAACTGTTTTTACGGCTCGACGCTCTAAAGCTATTGAAGGACACAAGAGTATTCTCATTAATGTTGACATGGATTGCTTTCCATGTTAATTGAATTACACCTCCCATGTGGAACCGTAGCTCAATTGGTAGAGCCGACAGCTCATAACTGTCTCGTTGTGGGTTCGAGTCCCTCCGGTCCCACCATTTTCCTTCACTATCTTTGGAACCGGACGGTTTCGGGCAGCTTCTGACATTTCAGTTGAAGCACACCGACCGGTTCCTTCATATCGGGCGACGGTCTTAGAACCTTTTGCTATGTCATCACCAAATAGTGTCTATTCTATTCAAAACAGGTCTCTTTCCTTGTTTTGTGCCAAGGTCGATGCAGCATCAGCAATGAGGTTCCCATGCAGATAACGGACGCCGTTTCAATTAATCGACGTAACGAAGTGGCAATTTTTATCGAAGGATTGTCAAAGCAACCGCTGTCGATCTCACTGCGCGAAGAAGCTTTGAACATTCAGCGTGATGTCCTGTCTTGTAGCCAGCATCAATTACCACCGCGCGCCGCAGCACTTGTATCTGAGAATTCTCGAATTTTAGTGTGTGGTGTTTCGGCCGAAGGGGTTCTAAAATCCGAACACATGATGCCAGTCAGACTGTCGCGAGGATAAGCCAATGGATTTCAAACTATTAAAGGAACATTTGGCTGATGGCGGGCGCCTATATCTCCCAACGGATGCAGCTAAAAGGGTGCGGACTATCGCTGCGGCTGTTGGTATATTTGGGACCTTGGGGGCCGGACACCCGGTGAAGGCTGCGCCAGTGCAGGCAGCTGACGACGCCTATGTGGTTGATGTGGACCCAGCCGCACCAGCGACGCAGGAAAGCTTGAACCGAATTTATACGGGCCTGGAACGAGCCATTGATGCGCAGTTCCCGGAAGCGTCCGGAAAAGTGGCGATCTTTAATCCGTTCAACAATGCGGATGATGAAATTGAACGGATCAATTCCCGCTTGGGTATCGACAACGGCGCAAAGCTGGCTGAAGAAATCGGGCAAAAGCGGATTGAAGGCTATACCGGTGGCGAGGCATTACCCCTGGAAGTGGCTGACGGCAGCGCGCGCTGCCTAGCCTACGGGTGGCAATACGCCCCGGAACGACAGGTAACAAACTCAACAATGGCCTACGTCATCCTGCATGAAGCTGTGGGACACTGCTTGGACGCCGGTGTGTTTCCACGTTATTCAAAGGACAGTTTTTCCTTCGAAGGGCAATCCTCCTCGATGAAGAATAACGAAGCTGTAGCGATGATAACCGGCTTTGACTGGGAACACCGGAATGGATATGGCATTGACTTGGACGGTGCAATTGCAGCACGCAATCAAGGCGGTACGACAGAACGGGTCTATTACCGCATTGGAGATGAGCTCCAAATATACAAAGACCTTTATGCGGACAAGCTTGCTGCTTCGAAACCTCAAAGCCAGATAAATTTCTCCAACCTTCGCAGTGGACTTGAGCGCGCCTTTCACGTGCGTTCTCTTTCTACAGAGACGACCGAAAGCATGCGTGCGCGCATGTTCAACGGGTTACTGGTTAGCATCGTTGACGAGGCCTTTAGAGGCGCTAATGGCGAGCTTGATGCCTTTGGGTATGAAAAGTGGCTTGGCGGACATGCGGCTTTGCCGGTGTTCGCCAAAGCCCAGCACGCCGTGCGGTATCAGCTGAATGCTGAAGAGAATTCCGAAACATCTTTCCCCGTGAACTTAAAGATGGGGGATGAGTCCTTCAGTTTCGAGCGGACATATGCCGTACTTCATCAGATGTCCGTGAAAGCACCAGATGACCATATCTTGGCAACGTTACTAAGTTTCTGCGCGCGACATGGAGGACGTTTCGAACGGGCAGAATTCTCTGCCGGTCGTCTATCAAAAGCCGAAATCGGAGCGGTGTCCCAGTTTATCGAAAGGGTTCAAAGCGATCCCGAATACGCCGCGCGGGCTGCTGCGGGGGAGATAACCATTTTTGCCAGGCGGCCGAATGACGAAGGCAATTTCACAATGGCACGTCCGGGCCGTCAGCTCCCAGGCGATCTTTCGAGCCTTCCGCATTTTCGGAGTGATGCAAAAAACGCTCTGAACATGGGTGGTCGTGCGAATGGTGTTATCCATCAGGCTTTGGCACTCGCAAGAGCCTTAGAGAAACAAGCTGATTTGAGAGCAAAGCCTCAGCTTGAAGAGGTGCTGCGACACCTTGAAAAGGTTGATGGCGGAATTGCCTTGTCTGACGATGAGATCAAAGAAATAACCGGTGTGTTGCAGTCCAGTTTCGGCCATGAAGCCGGATTGTCGTATCCAGTGGACTTTATCGGGCAGCTTGAAGGAGCTCTACAATCGGCATATGCGCCAACGATTGGCAATGTTGCCAGTACAGAGTTTGACGCAAGCCAGCTCGAAGACAATGATGCCGTTTTTGACTGGATCAGCGGCAAGCTCAGCTCCGATATGGAAGATGGCGCCAAGATTGTTCAATTCCTGAGTGTTGGCGAAAAGGTAACTGTGCATCTACAGGAAGCCGATGGTCACTTTTCGAGGGCGGTAATAAGCCTGAAAGGGGATGTCTTGCGCTATAACCACGATGGCAAGCTATCGACTCTTGGCATGGCACGGCCAGCTATCTCGAAATCGACGGGGGAGGTGCAGCACGTATTGATGCTGGACGGTGTCCAGGTAAACGCCACCGCCGAACAGGTCCAAACCCTTTTTGCTCCTCAGGCGCAGGAAAATCCCTGGCATTAGACGCAATTTGGGACGCACTGAACGTTCTGGAGATTGCCGGTTTCGTCACCTTTAAAGTAAAATGCTTTAAGTTTTCCTGTGCCATTAAGGAAAATGCGTGATATTTCCTTTATATGGAACTTTCACGTGAGGTAATCATGACCATTAAGCCCTCCCCCCTAAGCGCGGAGCAGAAGTATCAGCTTCACGACATCACGTCCCCATTTTTGAACGGCGATTTTCGTGCGCTGGTCACAGAGACCTATCCTGAACTGATTTCTCGGCTTGGTTCTGAGATGATACAGATTTCAGCATCTACCGCCATCATCCTGGTGTTCCCGCTATTTGCGATAGCATTTCTCACAATCGCTATGGGACGTCTGGATCTGATGAAGTCGGCGTTCTTCAGCCTACAGCGGATCTTTACGCGAGTAGGCCTTTTGGCAACGGCATTGCTTGCGCTCACGTCTCTGCTAACGAAAGTTGAGCTTTCGACCCAAGCAGTGCTTTTTCCAGCATACATCGGATTGCTCTGCTCTGCGGCTACCATATTCGGAAGTTGGCTGGCATCTACGATGGTAGAGCTGATGGAAGCGTACTTTTCACCCAAAGCCCTTCCAGGCAACTTGGTTCAGACGTTAGCTAGCATCGAAGAAGACAAGCTCAGCCGACTTACGAAGGGTACGTTCAGAAGGTTGTCGAATGCAGAAAGAGCACTATTCCTTAGCCGGTGCAAAACCAGAAAGGGGATTGATTTCCTGAACACGAGAGAAAAACTAGATTGGGACGATCCCGCCTTCCAAAGTATGATTTCCGTCGAGCCCTGGAATACGTCTGAGGAAATTTTCGAATTGGTGATGAACCTCAAACCCGCATTCAGGTATATCGGTATCGCAATTGGGATTGGCATGTTCCCGATCCTGTGGTTGGTGATGGGCGGTCTGTCTGTTGCGTTTTTTGTGGGCCTTTTGCTTCTCGGCCTCCTCAGTCTCGAGAAAGCACCTAGTGTGTTTCAGATGAGAGAAGCCGTTAAAGGCCATAACCAAAACACTGCAAACGGGCCTGACTCTCAGGAGCCTAAGGTAGTAAGAAGCATGGATAAGCGCTGAAGACCAACGACAGCGCAACACTGCGCACCATCTCGCAGCAAATAGACAATCTAAGCAGCGAGCTTGGAATATCGCGCGACGAGTTCGTGGCTAGCCCGGGCGGGCAGGTGCTAATTGCTGCTATTGAAGAAAATGCAGAAAGCTATAGCAAAGCAGATGAACTGCTTCTCGCATTTATGCATGCCTTTCTTGTCACGCTATTGATTATCGCGCTCGCTGTGGCTGTTTTCGCTTAATTGACGTCCAGGTCCATTCTGCCGACCATGTTGCTGGAGCATAACCACCTAATGACCTGTTCCATATGGCATTAATGAATAAACCCGTGGACATTTAGACAGATCGTGTGGGATACGTTTGAGAGTATCTCTGAGGTGACTATCAAGGAAACGTTGCATGAACCTCGCCGCCATTGCTCTGGACTTCTTCAACTGGCTCAACCTTCACCTGGTTGCGGCATGTCTGATTTCTTTCGCGTTGGGTGCTATCGTGTTGATTGCATTCTGTCGAAGTCGAAATAGCGTTTTCTGGGCAAAAGTGGATCTGACCTGGATACTCATATTCGTTCCGACAATCCTTATGACCGCTTTTACCGTTGGGTATGAGGCCAGGTATTCCAAAGTGCAGGATTTCTCAGATACTGCTTGGAACCAACTGAAGGAGACGGCATTAACGGCGGCGCATTTCCGGGAGAGTGCGTGCATATCTCAGATTGAACCCAATGAGAAACTGGAACAGTTCTGTACTTACACCAAGTTTCTTGCCCAACAAACGATTAGGGTGTCCGACCAAGTTGCTACATTCCGGCCGAAGCATCTAACAAACAATGAAGTTAATGCACTCTTGTTGCCCGAAGTTGATATCGAAAGTGCTGGACCAGGAGCTGTCGACGAAATCATTTCCGGATTGAGCCCTGAACAAACAACACTCTTCTCGAAGGTTTGGATATCCCCGCAAAACTACAACGCGCTTGTTTTTGACGTTGGCAACGCACTCACCAACGGCTTTAATCAGTACCTTCTCTTTATCGCGAGAAACGTCATTCTCCTTATAGCCTGCTGCGTGTTTCCGTTTAGGCTGGCAATGCCTTTCCTCAAGCCAAGTTAAAGAAAACTTATCGAGCTTAATATAGTTGACAAGAAAACTGCCTTACATCAAGGTGGTTTTCTTTATGCATTAAGCATACTCAAGCAAAGATATGCGGGGTCAACGATAATGCCGGTTCTTGGCAAAGCTGCAATGTCTCGGTTTCTTAAGACCGGCTGTGACAAACTGGCAAAATTCGACCTTTACCCGGTCAAGTCTTGCGCTGACGAACGCCGGGCTCTCAATATGCCTATGCCAGACCGTGAGCGCCCGGCTGCGGCGGCGGCCAAGCGTATTGGGGACGAATGGGAACATCAGAAGCTCGCTGAAATTGAGCAGACATTCGGACATGAACGGCTGCTTTGCGGCCGGGATAAAAGTGGCCAAATCGCCGCAGCTCGTCTAAATGCGCCTCATATGCTGAATTCTGCAAAGGCTGGCGACATTCTGGCGCAGGCGCAATTTGACGTTGGCAATGGAAGCTTTGCTCGGGCTCACGGTCTAGATAATCTCAAGCAAGAGCGAGGGCTGGAGTGTCAGGACGCAATCCCTGACATCCTCATGGTTTACCCGTCAGGATTTTACACGCATGCTGTGATGCCGTCCGGGCAAACGGAAGAACTCAGTGAAGAAGATGGAAGGCTCCAGCTTCGCGTGATTGACATCAAGGTCACTGAACAGCCCGGCGCAAACTATTTCGCTGAAATTGCCTATTACGAAATGGCACTGGCCGGATGGCTTTTGGACAGAGGATATAGCAGAAAATTCGTTGTTGTGCCTCACGGGGCCGTTTGGCCAGGAACACACGAAGAGCCGGTCCTGGTCCAAGCATTTGACAATGGCCTCACTGATCCAGAGCGTCTCTTTGAACTGATGAATAACGAGTTTCTGGAGGCTCCTCAGTCAATCTTTGCCAATCGAATCCGAATGTTCTTGCAACGGGATCTGGTACGCCTGCTTGATGCAAACTGGGAAGACCTTGACTGGCATGTCGATGGTTCCTGTCGGTCATGTGAGTATCTGGGGCACAATTGGTTCCCGAACAAAAAACGTTCCACGGCTGAAGTGCAGGCAAGGTCTCAATACTGCATGCCTCAGGCCAACACGATTGGGCATCTCAGTCGAGTACCATTCCTTCCACGCGGTGCCAGAAAGGCACTGGAAGCACACGGCGTTCACAGTGTTTCCGACCTGGCGCTTGCCGGAGAGTGGGCGAACAAGCCGCTACGGAATGTTGATGACGTTACCGCGCAGGGAATTTCACGAGCCCAATTCATCTTTTCCGACCATCGGGCACTGAATACCAAGCGTTCAATCGTGCAGGCCCGTGCCGATGCGTTGACAACTCCGGGCTACCGCGCACGGGTTGCCGACGACACGAAGTCTTCAGCTGCTATGCCTAAATGGAGTGGTTTGAAGATTTATGTAACAGCGACATTCGATATCAGCACCGCAATGACACTTTCCTTTGGGGTTAGCGCGTTTTGGAGCCGCGGCATCACCATGCCACGTGATGCCGCGCTCGTGTCCCCCATAAAGCAACCGGATGCCGAGACATATGCTGTCCCGCCAATCCTTGACGAAGAGGGCAACCAGATTGATGGTGGCCTTGATATCGTGGAGACCGCTTCTCACATTGATGCGCAGTTCGCTGCGGCGCGATCCGAAAACTATATGGATGAACCGGCCGAAAACTGGAACCATTGGCCGAGTACCACGTTCATTGTAGAGCGAGACACTCTGGGCACCGAACTAAAATCGTTCACTGCATTCCTTGAGCACATTGACAGCATCATCCGTGACCCACGTGTTCAGGGGACGGATTGGTCAGGTGGACAGCCTTCGAGCTATCAAATTTATCTGTGGGACAGCCCCACTTACGAACACCTTCGACGGGTGGTGGGGCGTCACCTTCCGGAACTGATTGCGCGCGAAGACCTCGAGCATCTCTACAATATCTTTCCGGCCAACCAGCAGATGCGCGGTGAGCAGCTTGCGTCGAAGCATTCGCCATTCACAATCGTGAAGAGAGTGGTCGAAGCGTCGGTTTCTGCGCCTATTCCACATTTCTATTCTCTTCTTAACGTGGCGCGTCAATTCAACACTTTTGCGGACCAGTCTGTCGCCAGAGAGATGCTTAAGGCCAGTCCGCTTTTCGATGACCCGTTGTCGGACCACATTCCTTCCGAACGAGCGCACGAGATCTGGAAGCAAACCTCCAACTGGGAGATCCGCTACGTCCAGCTCGAAGCGACAATCCGCAAACATCTGTTCGCTCTTTCCCAGATTACGGAAAGACTGGAACGTGACATGCGCCATGTTCTTGCAGGAGCAGCCCCTTCAGTCCCTGATCTTGTTGGTCGCATTGATCAAAAGGACAGACAAAGGCAGTTGTTCGAACAGTCGGAATGTGAGGAACCGGAACTATTACTGCCGGGCGGACAGGGCAACATGAGTTCGGACGGCGCTCTTTGGCTCAATTTCACGTCTCTCGGGATTTCGATGTCGAGCTTCGAGGTTGACGATGTCCGGTCAATGACCGTCTCTGAGCGTGAGGCGAGGGGTAAAAGTGCCCGCCTGGCATACAGGTTAACCGATGGAGATGCCGAGCGTGCACTCGCCCGTATGGGTCTTGAAGCAACGATCGGTCGACGGGTCTACCAAATGGAATATTCGTCGCGCGAGGTTTCGGCCAGAAAGTCGGAAATCGATTGGGCGATTGCTCCGGGTGCCGCGGCCGGTTTTCTTGACCGCGGAGTGAAGTCCTGGTTTGAAACTCACCACCATGAAATTCCGAAGGTCCTGACCAAATTCAGGACGGCGGGAGCCTGGCGGATGCAGGACTTGACGTCTGTCTCGATTGCAGGCCTTGATCGCACCCGTGGACTGGTTGTTCTGGACGCACATGCGGTCACCGGTGACGAATGTGCGTTGGACATCCTGGAGCAAACCGGAGCGTGCGAACTTTCAAACGAAGTGGTTCTGGACCCGGTTCATGTCGACATGTTCCTCAATAAACTGGACCGGGCGCTTGGCTTCATTGGCAATCCGCAAATCGCTCGCCAATACCCGATCGCACAGAGGTTGCTTGAGGGTCGACAACCTCCTTTGAATTTCCCGACGGATGACTGCAAACCGGTCGCCGAGCTTCTGTGGAAAGCTAAAGCCATGGAGCGTCGAGGCACGACCAATGCGCGTCACCTCCTTTCCATGCTCGCAGACCGCGGTATCACGCTCAACAGTGCCCAGCGCGAGGCCTTTATCAATGCAGTTGAGCGACGCGTGCACCTGATTTGGGGACCGCCGGGCACCGGTAAAAGTCACACTATTGGTGCAATCATTCTTGGCTATGTTCTGGAGACCATTCGTCGCGGCTCGCGGCTGCGAATTTTAGTTACAGCAGCCACATGGACGGCGATCGACAATATTCTCGCTGATATTCCCAAACGCATCAATCTCGTGACCAAAGAACAGGATGTCATGATTTCGCGTCTGCGTTCGCCGTCGTCCAGGCCTCCCTCCGATGAATGCGCACGGTTTGACATGCCATTGAACCGGCACGACCCGAGCCATGCCGTACGGCAGCTTAAGGAGCGACTGACACAATGGACAGCATCAGCCGCAGATCTAAGCAACCTTGAGCTGACGGTCACCGGTGCCACCGCCCATCAGGTTTCAAACCTCATGGGATTTTGTGGCAAGGCCTCGGAGAGAGGACTGTTTGACCTCATTATCATTGATGAAGGCTCACAGATGGATGTCCCGACCGCTGCTGTCAGCCTGGCGTCGCTTGCCCGAAACGGGACCGTGCTTTGTGCCGGTGACTGGTTGCAGCTCGCTCCCATTCAAACAGCGCCTTCGCCAGAAGGGTTGGAAGCCATGCTGGGCTCAATCTATGAGTTCCTGATGCGAGTACATGGCATCGAACAGACACTTCTGAACGTAAACCACCGCTCAAATGCAGACATCGTCGGCTTCTTCCGGCAAGCCGGGTATGAACAATTGTCGTCGCATTCACCGGAGATGAGAATTCGCATGCAAGGTGAGCTGCCCCGGGATGTTCCCGGCTGGTGGCCAGAAGAGCAACTCCCATGGTCTTCGAATTGGGCAGACATTCTTGATCCGGCGACTTCGCTTGTCAGCATCGTTCACGAGGATGACAGAAGCAACCAGTCCAGCCTGTTCGAAGCACAGTGCATTGCATCGATGGTACTTCTACTGTCTCGTCACCTGAAGGTTGGTCTGAGCGGACGCATGGGCCACGACGGTCGTCCAGTTACTCCTGAAGCTGACCGGAACTATTCCGAATGCACGGAAAGGTTCTGGAAAGAAGCGATCGGCATTGTCACGCCGCACCGGGCGCAACAGGGGCTCGTCATCGCGGAAATCCAGAAGCACTTTGATGATCGCTTCCATGACATGATTCGCGAAGCCGTTGACACTGTCGAGCGTTTCCAGGGGCAGGAAAGAGACATCATGATTTGTTCATTTGCGATGGCAGACCCCGACGCCATTGCAGACGAGGAGGAGTTCCTTTACAGCCTGAACCGCTTCAACGTGATGGCTTCGCGTGCCCGCGCCAAATTCATTGCTATCATGAGCAGCCCTCTCGTGGAGCATCTGGGGAGAGAGGTAAAGGTTCTTGAGCAATCCCGGTTGTTGAAGCTCTTTGCCGAGACGCCGATGGAAAATCGCCGCGATATCAAGTTGCCCTGGCGTGACCATGATGGCGTTCACATGTCAACGGCTTCCTTCAGGTGGCATGACCACACTATTCAGAACGTTTCATTGCCAACTCGGAAAAAAGTGGAACATCCGACGTCAGGAACGGTCGCAGACGCAATTCTGGAAGAGGAGGTTATTCCACCTCACATTGAGCTACCAGCTGACACAGCATTTGAAAAATTGGCTGATGATGTTTTCGACATCTTTTAACCGAAGGAAAAATTCGACGTTATAATAATGTTGACAAAATTCTCTGCGACAGCAGAATGATCCTCCATTCCCAGTCGTGGAGGAGACCATGAATATTCCCGCATTGCCGCCCAAAATGATGCATATGAAACGCGACAAGCGTGGATTTCCTATCCCGTTTGTTCAGTTCATTGTGCCGGAAACCGGTGAGCCGGACTTTCGTGTCGTTGACCAGAGCAAGGCGGCCAAGGCTATCGCGCAACGTCTGTGTGCTATCTGCGGGAAAAAGATGGGGGCCCATGTCTTCTTCATTGGCGGACCGAAATGCGTAGAAAATGGCTACTTTATTGATGGTCCTGTTCACCTCGAATGTGGACAGTTCGCGCTCAGGACATGCCCACACCTCGCGCGCTCAAAAGGCCGTTATAGTCAGGCGTCGAAGCCTGATACAGCAGAACAGCTTATCGTAGACCTGGATGTGGTAGACCCCAACAAAGTCACGACATTTGCCTTGATGAAATCGACGAGGTATCACACCGAAACAATGGATGGATATCCTGTAATCAAGGCCAAGATGCCCTGGAAAGCCGTTCAGTGGTGGTGTGACGGCAAGCCCCTTAGAAAAGATGAGCCTGCCGTCACTGACATGGACTGAAACCAGAGCCTTCGAAAGGCTATTCAGCTCCCGCTGTCTGTTGTCGTTGCAGCTCTGCTTTGTACAGGGAGCTGGCTTCTGCCACTTTCTTTTCCGACGCGCAAAACGTCTTCATTTTCTCGTCCGGAACGCCCAGCGCTCGAAGCGTGTTTTGCCGGTCAGTCTGACCTTCATCCGCATAGCACGACCTCAACATAACCGTGATAACCGGACTGTAAGCGGCTAAATCTTCGGATTTTTGCTTGATATCATGTATTACGAAGGCTGCCAGTAATGAGGCAATCACAGGCATTGAAAAGAACAGGTAAAAGTGAACTTGTTTTGCTAAGTTCGATGTTTTCATGACGGACCACCAACTTGTGAATTGCGCACAGCGCATAGATTTCCGAGCGTCGAGGAGCCACTATCTGGCAATATCGGATTCTTTCAGGATGCGGACGGCATCCGACATCAAGCGACTTGCCTCAACTTGTGCATTAATCTTAAGTGCGCACAAATCAGTTGCCTCGGTGAAGAAACTGCTGAGGGAACAATTGCCATTCGCTGTCTCCATTAGTCTGGCGATGGCAAAATCGAAGGAAGACATGCCAAACAGCGTGACACAGGCAACCGGCACTAGCACCAGCAGTAAAGCTAAACCTCCCGCCCATCCGAGTCCAAAAAACATCGGCATCAGGTAAGGGACCGACTGAATCTTCGATACCATTCGTTTATCCCATGACAAAATCTTGTCTTTCAAAGTGGTCACAGTGTATCTCCATCATGTGTACGCTGGTGCATTCCGATATGATACAGGCACTCAAGCACAGTTGGTCGCCATTTTCTTTGAGCGCAAGGAAAACTCCGAAGCACTTGTCCGGGCAGCACACTAGACGCGCAGTCCCGCCAATCAGCCTTCAATTTAGGGATACTTCATGGTCGAATCGAAAGGAAAGGGCGGGATGTCAATCCTATTAGCGTCTGAAACGGCTAATAAGGCTAAAGGATACATTGAGCCAAGTTCAGCAGATGTCAATAATTTTGCTTGAAAACACTCCAGAAACGTGAGAACAGTTTTCCTTGAAAATTTCGTAATTCGACCACGGTTTAAGTAAAATGTGGTATCGATGGAGATGCCCATGAGTCTTGATATTCTTTGGGGAGTGCTTTGCCTCATAAGCTCTGTTCCACTGCTCATCGCGGTACCAATCGCTACAGCACAGGCGGTTGATGAGTGTGATCTCCCGGCAGCTCGAATGGGAAGCGGAGTTTTTCTCTCTATGGTTGGCGGATACTTGCTGTTCTCCGATCTGGCAGGGGCTCTCTATCGTTATCTTTTGAATGTTTTGCCTCAAGAGCCCCTGACTGAGATTACGGCTTTTGCTGTTCCTTTGGCACTGATTGCGATGAGCATGTTTGGTTGGTTTATGGCTTGGCTGCTGATAGGAGAGCAGGTACAGGAGCGCCATGCATCATCCAAGCAATCACCAGGAAGGTTGAAGGCTCGGGTAACCAAATCCCTAGAAAAATGAAACAAAATCGTATCACGGAGATGATCTCATGGTTCTCAACTTGATTTTCGGCTTTGCCTGCCTTGTGATTTCTGTGTCTTTGATTTACGCGGCTGCCGGAGAGAAATGCAGGCTCTTCCTAGATGACGACGTTCGGATGATTGGGGCTCTATTCTGTGCCTTGGGTGGGTGCTTCCTGTTTTGGGAGCAGCTCGGCCAACTATTGGCGGGATTGCGTTCAGCCCTTCCACAAGAGCCGTTGATCAATGCAGCCGCATGGATTTTGGTGCTGTCTTTAAGTCTCGCTGTTGTTCTCACCTGGTCCGCTGTGTGGTTCAAGCTGGCGAAGTGGTGGCAGAGAACGGTAGCTATGAAGGCAGCGCGGCAATGAGTTGGTACATCGACAGCGAAGGAACAATTCGAGAGGTCGGGGTTTCAGACGCCGATGGGACGACAGCGAGCACAGTTGGGTGTGTTGTCCAAGTGAGCGAGGTTCCACTTGTTGGCAAAGAGCCCACGGTGCTCGAAGAATACACGGCATACGAAACTCGTGACGCACTGTTGGTCGCAATTTCTGCGGCGGGTCCCCAGCCATGAGTTCAATCCTTATGACCAGCGATGAGTTCTGGCACCAGAACACTTTGCGCCTAGACGTCCTCAAATCTCTCAATCCAGGGCACCTAATCATGGATATCAAAAAAGTCAGCACCTCTAAAGAGGTGCACGCAATTCTGAAAATTGCCTATCCGCATCTATTCGGAGAACGTCGTGTCCCCTTGGCATTGGGTATTACGGCCGCAATCAAATCGAGACATCCCGAGCTTAAGTCGCGCCCTCTTCGATGGTTCATGCACTGGTGGACAAGTGGCATCTCCTACCACCAGGGTATTCTTGAGGATGGCGCAGTCAGAACCGATTTGGACGGCAATACAAGCGGGGAGGTTACCGACGAAAATCGTGCACATGCACGTGAACGCCTGGAATACATTAGTTCCAGGTTCTCCGAGGCCAAGGAGGAAGATCTGAAGCGAAAGTTGCGCTCGAACCTTCCAGCGCAGAACGAATTCCAAGAGCTGTCACGTGTTCTTCATCAGTCGGACCCTGAAACACCTCTGAGCCACGATGTTTCGCAAGTTCTCCTCGCAAGGCTAAGGCATCATCCCTCGGCCGCTGCTAAGATCGGCTGCGGCGTGAAGTCCTTTGTGGTTGACGAAAAGTTTCTCGGTAAGTTCAAGACATTTGCAGTCATTCGGACAGATGGCACACGAGACACATTTTCGATCCGACGGTGCTATCCCAGAACGGCTCCACATAAACAAACAAAGTGAGAGTTGCCAGGGTCTAATCGAATCTCTTGGAAAGAAGCGATTAGACCCTTTTGCTGTCTCAGCATTAAATGTTGATAAGAATAATGTCTAAGGTAGTCTTTATCGAAAGAGCGGCTCGACACACAGGAGACGAACATGCTTCACGATGGCAGAAAGATGACGCGCGTCCCTTCAATGGGATACAGGAAAGCCGATCCGAAGCGCGACTTTGACGCTCACGGCTCTCAGGTGATGGCCAATCATGTGGTCTTTGTAAAGATTGCTGACTGTGAGGTCACGGAGTTGAAGGACGGCCGCCTGTCCTACGAAGCGAAACAGGCTCCTCAATCAGTAAAATTGAGCTATGGCGGCACGAATTATGGGTACGCCGAGACAAGACACACGAACAAGTCGCGGCATACAAAAATGCTGAAAGATGCCATGGGCGAACCATTCCTGGTCAAACCGGGCGGTAGCTATCGTCAGGTCTGTAAATATCTGGCTGCGAACGGGAGTGTCTATCGGGCCAAGTGGTTCATGCCGCGATAGTTTTTTATTTGTTTTGTTTGAAACACATCAGTCAGAGGCGTCAACATGACCCGCCATACACAGATTATCGAGAAAACAACCCCATTCAATGCTAACACCATGGTGGAGACTGTTGAAGTAGGGCACGACATGCATGCATATCGGGTGACGATCTCGTGGCAAGCCGTGAACCCTGAAGGAACAACAGTCCAACCGCCTGAACCTGAGATGTTCGAAGGTTTGGCGTCCACGGTCGACCTACCGAAACTGCAAGCTGGATTTCCCCTCAAAGACCACAAATCCTTCTATCTCTCCCAGGACGTTCAAGATGGTGTTCAAAAATATGGAAACTCATTCCTTTCGGCGATTGAAGGCGACCGGGAACTGACCTTTTCCCATAAAACCTTCTCATGTCTTGAGCAGAATCCCGGCAGTGAATCAAACCTGCTCCGCCGCGGCATGACCGGCGAGAACGTAGGGCCAATGGTATTCCACTATCTTGACGGGGTGGCCATGCCGGTCCCTATCTTCATTCCGCCGGAGATGTATGTATTCAATGATCCGCATGCAATTGAAGATGCCTATTTAGCACTCTCCGCGCGAGACGATGTCAAATTCTATCGCTATCCTACCTATGATTTAATTGATAATCGGGTTGCAACGGATTTGGATGAGGCAACGGACCCCGACAAACAGCGTTTCATTTGGCCGGTCTGGCATCCGGACACCGCGCAATTTAATCGTATGCTTGATATTTGTCAGAGGCAGAAAGCTGACATTTACAGAACCATTCCAACCATTCTCTTCGAAGAAAACTATTTTGGTTTGGGGGTGCCGAGCTTTACGCTAAAGTAAGGTCAAGGCGGGTTTATCCTTCAGAAGATAGTGCCCGCCCATCAACCGATGAACAGTCCGAGAAGGCGTGACCAGACATGACATCAAAATACTCGCAAATGTCCCCGTGTCGCCCACTGGCGATTTGTTCGCCCTATGCCGTGCTCCCGGACATTGACGCTTTGGTTATGAATTCATCTGGATTGACGTTCAATGAAGCATTGGCTGATGGAGACCATGGTTACTGCCTCGCCTGGACCAAAAACGTGGGTGTAACCGTGATCCGTTATGTGAACGTTATTCACGACCGGGACCAGAACCCAACACTGTTGAGTGCACCAGTGGTGCCGCGGTTGTGCATGAATAGCGAGCCATTACGTCATGGCTACATTTTCAACGAGGACGAGCGACGCGCCATGGTGGAGTTCATGCTTGAGCATCTCCTGCACCAGCACAAGGAAATGGAACCCAATAGTAACGCGATTGCAAATCCTACGTTGTGAGAAGTTGCAATCGCGTTGGCTACTTGGGGCTTAAGCGACTTCCCCTTTTTCTGTCGCTTCCTTGAGATAGTTCTCTCTAATAGAGAGGTTATTCATGAACGATGAGAACCTTCTTATTGCCTCACGATTTTCCCTGTTCTGGGAATCAGAAAATCGTGATAGTCGAGATACGTTTTCTTTCAGAATTGAGTAGATATCTTCGTAACCTCGAACTTTTTCTTCACCTTTCCTGAACGCCATCAAGGCATCCCAATCTTTGATTAGATCGGTAGGGAATACGCCATCCGTGTACGAGAGCATGGAAATTTTCGTTGCCGCGTTCAGCAAATGAATAATCGCTTCTTCATACAGCCGTTTACGCACGGTCGAAGGGTAAGACTTTGAAAGCTCTAATCTCGTCACCATTTGACAAGGTTTTAAAGGGAGTTTCGGCCAGCCCTTTGGCGGCAGATACGAGTAGCCTCGCATATCGACCAGATCAGAACCGTCAAAAGGAGACAGAACTGACTTGGGCCGCTGGCTCGCGAGACAGCCCCTTACTGCGTCAGCGTAACTTCTGTAATGACAACGAAGCCGGTCTGACGGGAAACTGTCGGCATAGCCTTCCCTTGTATATCCAACTACAAATTCTTCGACGTAGTAGTAGACCTTGCCATTTGAACGAATGATATGGTTTTTAGTCTTTTCCTCCCACCAGGCTTTCCGCTTCATGGCATCGTTACCAAGTGGCAATATACCTTCACCCTTTCTAGCAATCTGTTCCAGCTGATAGTTAATGTCGGAAAACCAGCTTAGATGAGGCTTGGGGTCAAGGGACCCGGAAGCACCTGACCGAGTGATGTCAAGGCTTTGCTCTTCTTGAGAGAGAGCCTCAAAAAAGGCATTGATCCCTGGGCCAAAGTGGGCAAGGGCCTCGTCGAAGGAGGATGGCACAACGCAATCCACCGCTCTCTTGAGCTTACTTTGAAGTGCCCAAAGTTGCTTGTCCGAAATCTTCGTAGATCGTTGGCCAAACAAGCGCTCCACGTACAGCAGGCAGAGCCTTGCCATACCGACTATCTCCATCGGCGATGGCTCAACATATAGTCGACCATCCCACTCGATAACTTTGGATACATAATCCTTTGTTAACTCGTGAATCCCACCGATATGAGTCAGCGTCCCGACGTGAACAACATCTTCTTCGGGGACGGTAACTTCTTTCGGATCGAGCATGGAGAATTTAATTTCTCCACTCTTCTCATCACCCTCAGAATAAGGAGCACGGTAAAAGTAACCTGCAAGGTGCTGAAGCATAGTCGTTTCTTTCGGTTGCCTAGGATTACAATAAGCGTCTCATGGAAAATGAGAGAAACGCAATGCAAATTGAACCAATTTCCTTGAGCGTCTTGTCTCCGGTAAGGATTTACCATAGAATAGTTGAATGAATAGCGCCGAGGCCCTCGCGATGAAAGTACAAGTTAAGAGCCACCCTAAAGAAGGTGATGAAGTCACTCTTACAAAGTCCGTTGCGTCCCTACCTGCGGGAACAACAGGAATTATTGTGCATGACTATCAAGACGGCGAAGCTTTCGAAGTGGAGTTTTCCACCGCGAATAAGCCAGCCTTGACCGTCTTGATTGGTAGCTTTGAAGTCACTCATGCTGCCCGGCATTAAATACAGGAAAATGGTAGCAAATGAGATCCGTGGACAAGCAGTCGACAGAAGTTGAAATCGAAAAAGCAATTCCAGGCCTTCTCAAAGATCTTGTGCACGCATTCGAACAGGATGCCTTGCTGAGCTTGCAGGCTTTTGAGGGGACAGAGCCCTTTGTGAGGGCAGAGGAGCTCCTTAATCAGGGTTATGTCTCCGACGCACATACCATGCTTAGCGGTCAGATCAATAAAGTGGTGCGCGGATTTTACACGAAACACCTGGGGTCCGGAGAACTCGTCTTTCTGATGCAGAACCTTGACTTTTTCCGTTCCCAGCTTCGCGAAATCTTCAACAAGAAAGAAGGCTCGGCCTGCTGTGCGGACAAGGCTGGCTATATTATCCGGTGCATGTTCAAAGCCCTGCACACCGGTGAGCAGATTGTGCACCCGGTTAATGAACAGGACGGAAGTCGCCCATACTACGTCCCCGCCAAGGTTTTCCGCGAGCACGAGGAGATTATGGGCTTCTTTGAGGCTGTGCACTCCTTGTTCTATGGGCGGCCGGATAAATTCGCTGCTTTGTGCCAGCACTATTCAAACATCCCGAATCAAAGCTATTGAAACGAGACCGAACATGACGGAGCATCCTGTCAGCACTTCCGAAGGAAGTGTTACGTCGGAAACTGCACAGATGCTTTCATCCATTCTGGATGCGGTGTCATCCGAAAACCTGGAGATGCTCGAGGCCGTCGAACAAACCCCCTTAATCCAGCAGGCCACCGCGGCACTGAAGCACCAGGACCTTGCGACAGCCAGGCAGTTGTTGAATGACCCCCTTGAGAAAATCAAGGAAGCGTTTTATTCAAAGCACCTCAGATCCGATGAGCTGACTTTTCTCATGATGAACTACGACTTTGTCGAGGGTTTATTTGAGGAAGTCGTTACCGCTAATGAAGGCGATTACTGCTGCGCCGACAAGGCTGGATATCTGATGGAGTGCATCGTTGCGTTTTACCAGCATGGTCGCGAAATCCATCATGATTACACTGGCAGAGAGACCTACTTTTTACCCAGGAAAGTCTTCACCACACACGACGAGATCGTGGTCTTCTTCAAAGCTACATGGCATCTGTATTATGGCAGCCCAAAAGACTACCTGAAGGCAAAGCATCACTATGACGCAATGTCCGGTGGCATCGCATCTGTGTAGGCGAGTAAATACCTTCGTTTACGACCAGATAAGCGATTCTCGCGGAGCAAGCTTCGATATGCCTTGCAACGATGTCAAACTTCGCGGGCAGGGGCCAGGGAGTATTCCGCTTAACCAATCTAGCCATGCTTAACGCCATCTCCTCAGTATCCTCAATTAGGCACGCAGTCCTGAAATCGGCGAGCATCTCATCGGAAAGGCAGGGGCGGACCACTTCAAAGAATGAGATGAGAAGTTCATCCGCAATACCTGGAAGCGATTGGTCGATGCGGAAGTCACTCACTGGAGCCTCCAACCGGGCCGGACGGCAATCGTTCAAATGCACGATATGCCGTCGGTTCGAAGAAGCTTCTGGTCACCAAGAAACGTTCATGATGCGCAGTTTCCAATAGATAAACGTCCCCGAACAACATACTCTGGCTAAACGAAATATCGAAGGGTAAGTCATTGGTTTGTGCCCGCAAAACCTCGCAGTCCCCCACCGGCATCTGATTTGCGCACCAGACCAGACCATCAATATCGGTTCCCCACCACTTCTGGCTTTCTCCCCACTCTGCAACAGCACAACTCAGAAGGGTCATGAAAAACAACGCAGGCACCAGCCCTAACATGGGAAGCTGAAAGACGGGTTCTCCGCTTTGACTATTCCGCGTCATGTCTGTCCCCTTGATGTTTTCGCAAATCCCATGCGATGCGCACCTCACCATCGAAGAACGTCTTTTGGAACGGTGATTTCTCTTTCATCCAGTCAATGATGGACAAGCCAAGCAGGTGCCCCATGGTCAATATGACTATCAGCCCCCAGAAAGTGCGGAGGCTCACATCATCGCCACCTGCACTCCACTGAGTGAGTGCTTCAATGGCGCCTATTAAAATGCGCCCATCCACGCTAAAGAATGTCACCAATATCAGGTTCGACCACAGCCGCTTGTCATGTGCCAAATGGAAAAATATGACGGCAGCATGAAACAGACCGAGAAAGAGAATCTCAACGCTTAATAAGGGCACGGTGCTTAGTTCCCTTCGTCAATGACGGCGTCGAGCAAAAACCTATAGCCCCGGCAAGCATCCCATGCCGCAGCCTTTGCGTTCGAAATGGTGACATCCGCCTCAAATTGGGCCAGCAAATTGTCTTTCATTGCGGAATTGGGAGCCTGGAGAGTCACGACGGCAGCCCGAGCTTGTTCACGGAAGTAATCGCGCGAAATACCGTTCTCGTCATGCTCAGGCAGCACATCCCAGTTCACAGTACCGGAAACGGCACAAATTGCGGCCGCTACTTCTGAAAGCTTATCCATTCAGGTTCTCCTTTGTATTAAACGGACGTGGCGTCAATATCGGGCGGCTCGCTGTCTGAGATATCGAAGATCATAAGAGCTTCGTCCCATTGTCCCGGGTCCAATGTCATGGGGAACTGCTCGGGATATAACTCATGGCATCTGAGCCAATAAGCTCGAAATGCTTCGATGCGAGCGCGCTCGAACTCCAAAAAATCATCTAACGTACATGGACCGCTCGCGGTGCAACCCTCACGCATCAAAGTGCTCCGCTGTTTGTTGATGTGATATCGTTTTATTACCGCTGAAAGACTGTGTAAACAAAATAGTTCTTTGTGCATTGGATTATTCCTTGAAAGGGCAGCATAATCCATCTACTTTTCGAGGCGGATTATATGATTTTCCATGAGGGGACGCGCCTGTATCCATGTTTGGTGAGGCCCTCGCAAGTAGAGGGGCGGTGATATGAGTGCTATCGACTGGTACGAGCGGCGCGACGAGCTAGAGCAAGGACAAATCTTTCGTACGGTCGACGGCAACGTGGTTATTCTCGATCACCGAGCTGAAGGCGATGGTACCAAATGGACCGTAGGTTGCTGGGCGAGCCGCGCACTCTGCTTTGTATTTGAAGAAGATACAGTTGAGCCAGGTGACCTTGAAGCGCGATTGCCAGCCGACTTCACCGAGCAGTCTCAGTTGTCAATCAAGCCGTGAGGCAAACATTTTCCGAGAGGCCCGATATTCGTGAACGAAAGAGACGCAGACAAAAGTCAGAACCCGTTGAGCCCTGCCGTGATTATTCTGCTGGAGTGGCTGCGGGGAAACGAAGAGCAGATCGGGCTTTCGTTCGACGGCCCCAAAATGAGCTCAAAGCAACGGCGTAATTTCTTGACGGCCATTGCGGAAACCTACCGTGCAGAGCATGCCGGGCTGTGCCGGGTGCCAAGGCATCGGGACATCAGCATAAATCTGGATTTGGTGGACACCTTAACTCAAGCCACGCGCACCGTTGTCCGTGGTAACCTCGAACACAGTAATGGCGTTCTTACGGTCAACTTCGCCCTGGCGGAAAGCCTAGTCTGCCACGAGGACTACATCGAATTCATTCTGCCACAACAGCTTGCAACCGAATTTGGTAGCAACATGCAGGCACTCAGTCTCATCCGCGCTGCACTCAGCGAAGATAAATACGGGGATCACTTCAAGGCAGACGCCGGGCCATCATAAGGCAAGCCGCAAAACAGAGAATGTGTCCTGTGTTCGCGGACAGAGGACACATTCTCAAGACGAAGTTTCGACGGTGGCGAGAGACTAACAAGTCATTAGTCCCTCGCGGCTAAACGATTAGCCGACGGGATATTGAACAACATCGCCTTCCCGTCGAATACCAGCAGCTTTTTCCAGCTTGATACGGTCGTTGAACAGCCTGATGCGCTGGCGAACCTTGCTTAGCTCTTCAGGAACCGCCCCCGGAACAACCGGTATTTTCTCGGGTGCCCATGCACTCCGCTTTTTACCATAGTGCTCTGCGGCCGTCGCCGTTATCCCGTGCCCGACAATGGCAGCGATGATCGGCGGCGCAACACCAGACCCTTTCCAGTTGGCGATTGCCTGATGACGACAGCTATACAGCGAGAAATGCGTTTTCCTCGATGGCCAGAGCTTCTTGTTCAGCGAATAAAGGAGGTTTGAGCAATCAGATTTTGCGCGAGAGAACTTATCGGCTTCCAACCATTTTTGTGACCGGTCAACCATCCTTTGAACGCAATCCAGATCTTCTCGTGAAAATTCACTGAGATCTAAAGTTCTCACCACACCATTACCCCGGCCGTTTGTGGCCTTGGCGTTCATTACGTACAGCCAGGCAGCCGTTCGTCCGTCGGGCAGCGGTCGAACTTCAATGTCGGTCATCCTCCACTCAATCGGGCGCAAACCTGTAAGCACGCCAGCCCTCAACCAATCAATGAGCACAGGTGCCCATTTGGATCGACTGTAAGCTCGAAGATAGGTCAGCAGCTTCTCCATATCTTCCAGGGGGAAATTCTTTCGCTTAAGAGAAGATGTCCGTTCATCCGCATCTTGTGTCTCGGCTCTTTCGTCCAGTTGACTCTCTTTATGACGGTCTATGACATCAGCATCCAGCATCCCGATCGCACCCGGTGTCTCGTGACTTGGGAAGCCCTCAAGAAAATGATAGGCCGACTGCCGATAGACACGCCAGGTTGATGCTTTCAAGTCCGGCTTCATTGCGAGGAGCCAATTGACCCATTCAATCGGTGATATGTCTTCTGCCGAAGCATGAATATTGCGCTCCCGGCGATATCTGGAAAACAGTTCGTGCCCACGCTTCAAATACTGATCCAAAGTTGCCTGACTTGCCGTTGTGCCCTGGACTGCAAGCGGGCTCACGGATTCACGCGATGGAAGAGAGCCCCTTCCCGGATTGATACCTTTTTGGGTTGCCCTTGCCATAATGCGCTTGTGGGCGGCCTCCCTGATCTTCTGAAGAACATCCTCCCGGGGGCCTCCCGGCGTTGTACCACTGCCTTTGCCCTGCGGTGCGACGGGGAGAGGGTCTTTAAGACGCGTAAGGCGTGGCCCATCCGGATCTACAAACTCAGCATCCGATGTCGATACAGAAGAAGACGTAACGTGATTGGCCTGGCTCGTTTGTGCATCGAGCGCATCCAGGGAAGCTTTGAGTTCACTTTCTTCTGAACTTCTAGACCCAGACGCCACAGCAACTTTGCCCATGTGTCCAGCGAACGGCGTTGAAAAACGCCCACCCTTAAGGGGTAAAGCTGTTTTATGTGCAGGCTCCCCGCGACCGCTGACATTTGTTTCTGTAGAGCGTTCAGAACGCAGGTTATCTGTACTCATCTTCTAATCTCCAGGCGAGCAACTTAGACGAAAAACTCGACGGCGTTGAGACATTGACACACGACCCAATGCGCGTTCTCAGCGAGCCGACAATCTTTGATCTGTAATGCGTAAATGTGTTTCAAAGCTTAGATAAGTGTTGCTTGCTCGCTGGAGAAAGTCCACGTTTTCCTTATGAGAAGGGTGGGTATTGCTTTCAGTGAGACAAGACGGAAGAATTTGCCTACGTGCTGTAAGGAGATATGAAACATATTAAGGAAAATATGTTGACTTTAAACAAAATAAACCTAGTGTGTTACTCAAGTGCGACCGCAAAACTCAATACAGATTAAGAGGCCTCTGGACAAACGGGACACTCTTTAATTGCGATCACACATCATATTGTCGACATAGCTAGAACAGAAAGGTGTTCATATGAGTAGCTCCAAATCAAGTGCTTGCCTTATCCCGCCAGGCAAACGGGTCCGCGATGTTTTATTCATAGCCGTAGCCCTGTCTATCTTAGCGGTCATGATCGCTTGGATGGCCTTTGTGGGGACGGCTATCCTGTATTCGGCCGAAGACCCGGAAGTTTGGGGATCTGATGTGGCACAACCGTTACGTATCGAAGCACTAAAAAGCGATGACCTCTTTGTATCCTATTTTGCAGAAGAGTATCTGCGATGCAATTCAGGTACTGGCGAGCGGTCGAGGCATGGCAATTGCATGAAAGTGCTGGAGAACCTTGCACAACAGCACAATCTTCTGAATGCCTATGGCACCTTCGCAGATATCGTGTCGCCGCTTAACGCCGCATATTTTGCCAACCCTGATCGCTTCCTTCTGCCCCGCCTATCCTAGCCGAGAGTTCAATACTCAAATGAAAGCTATTTGTACTGAATTCGGTGCGGTCGTGCGCTTCTACTTAGCTATGTTAGGGTTCGCTCTCATCATCACGATGGTGGGGGTCTGTTTTGCGTTGAACTCGGGAGCCCTGCCACATAGTCCTGATGAATGGAACACACATGTGACTGCCCCACTGAAGGATTTCGCCATTCAAGCTTCGAACCCAACGCTAATGGGGAGTATGGTGGACGCCTTTCTTAAGTGTGACTTCCATGCCGGTTGTGTCCAAGAGCTAAGACAGCAGGCGACAGCCTTTGGTCGGGAAGCGGAGTTTGCAGAGATTGAAGCCCAAAGCTCGATGCTGCGTAAGGAGTACACCAAGATGCGAGACGCCAAGGGCATGTGGTGATTTCTGAGCTATTCGTGAAATCGACATAAAGGGTGGTTCCGATGAATTGGCACCAAAGAATAGCAACGTGGTTCTCGCGAGCAATGGTCTTCGGATTTCCGGTAACTTTGGGGACAGAAATTGCAACCGATATTATGGCCCGCGCTTTACCTGAAGATCCGTCATGGTCTCACAACGCTCTATGGGCGTTGGCGGTCGCGACGATATGCAAGTTTGCCTTGGAAAGACATCCGTGGCCCAATGGCCTTGCACTTTTTGCCCTCCCCATGATGCCCGCTATGTTAATATTGGCCCATAAGCATATCCTGATGTTGAGCGACCATGAAGTGGTGAGCGAAGAGTACATGCCGTGGTTGCTTGGGCTCTTCTATGTTTTAGCATTCGCAACATTGACCAGTGATACGTGGGAAAAATACTCCTCGTGGCGAAAAGCCAAAAAGCTGGTGCGGGCGAAATTATCTAAGGTGAACTAACTGTGCGCGCACAAGAAAGAGTCCTCATGACAATTGGCCTTATCGCTCTGGCAATGTTTATCCTCTTGTTTTGGGTAACATCCCCTGGGGTTAAGGACAAAGCGTGGATCGATGACATTTCACGTCCGCTCCTCGAGAGTGTCGCTGTTACTCAGGACCCGAAACTCGACGCTCTTGCTAGGAGCTTTATTGACTGTGTCAGAGAGCAAAGGCTTCGAATTCAATGTGCCAAAGCGGTCGGTAACCATGCCAAGTCTTCCGGCGAGTTCGACGTCTATCAAAAACTGGCGACCTTGATCGACAAAGAAACCAAATTGCGGGACGCGAGACTCCTTGAGCAACGCCGGAAGCGGCGCGAAGCCGCGAACCCTATGATTATGCAGTTATTGCTAACGCTGTGACAAAGAAGTCCCACAACAGACAGGTTCCTGCTCCTGCAATATCTTTACCTTGTGAAGGAAAGCTCATCTTTCGGCGGATCTGCCTTTAACCTGTGGATCGTAGCGGCCCCATCCCTAGTGAATGTTTTGCATGCAGGGCAGGGCGGCTAGCCATATGTGATCTGGAGCCTCAACCCTAATTGGGGCCCACCATACCATTCCATCGCACTCTTCTCTTTGACCGAAGAACCCTTCGCACTGATTGCGCCTAAAGCACGGTGTCCTGATTGTGATGGGGCGGGCCATCAATCAAGTAGACATCTTTTCGGTATGAGAGGTGACTCTGCATGTTTGAAAGACGCCTTTCTGTCAACAGTGTCAACATTGGACGGGATGAGCTTTTCTGTCAACAGTGTCAACATTGGACGGAATGGGTGGCTTGCGGCAGGCAGGCCGAGGAGGCGGCTCCAGGCCAGAGGGCGCCTCTTGGCGGTCGGGGCCAGCCCCAAGCCCGGGGGATTTCGAGGCAGCCCCTTGCTGGTGAGTAGCCCCTTTGGCGCTTCAGGCCGTCCGGGGAGCATGCAAGCACGCTTTAGCTGCTGGAGGGCCGCCCCTAGACCGGGAGGACTTCGTCCCCCCGTTACTCCAAAAACTGGTAACAAACACAAACGGTATAGTAACAGAAAAACGGAAATTAACCGGTTGGCCAACAGGTTCCAACGCAACCTTTTACCTAATTTTCCACATTGTTGGCGAATACGTTTTGATTTTTAGCAAAAGTGTTACGCGATATCCCGCTATTTCCCATTCTTACCGCTTCAATGTCGGAGGCGACTATGTCCGAATAGCACTAAATGGGACTTTCCGTAAAAGTGTTACCTCATCTTGAGGCGGTTTCGTCGGCCTATTCTGAACGTTTCAAATTGCCCCTGCTCTCATCGCTCAAGGTCTGAATCACGTAGCGCTCAAGCGTATAATTAAACCCGTTGCAGGTCTCGGCCAACACCAAACGACATTTATCGTTGATTTCCCTCGGAAAAAGGTCAGTCGCTTCAATTATCTTTACTCATACGGACATGTTCGGGCAATTTGTGGACGGACTGTGCAAGTATGAGAAAAAGCGCGCTGCGGCCGAGCACGTGAAATTGACGGATAGGTGCACATCAGGTGAGTTGACCGCAGCACAGAGGGCTTCTCTTGGAATTTAACGGCTATCTGAGAGAAATCTGCGGCAACCAGACATACTGCATAACGATCAATATGTTTCGGGTAACAAATTTACCGAAATGATAAACATTTTTGCCAGAACGAAAAACACAAGTCATAGCCTGATGTTTTGACCCGAGATGTACCCTGGAATCACGGTAATATACGGTATCATACCGTGAATAAACCGTGGCAATCCTGTGCGTGCACCGTGTACTCACCGCATCCTACCGTGTATTTAAGCAAAATATGTTTACTTTTGCTTAAAAAGTTACTGTTTTCCTTCTCAATCCCTAGACTTAAAGTAAAAGATGGTTTACCTAAGGATATGCGGGGTTTTCCGTAAGGAATACCGGTATAATCTGTTGCCCGCGACCGGCGGGATACCCAGGAGAGAAGGTATGCAGCGAACGATGAAGCGTTGTGGATTGATAGTGTCCGCAATCGTGATTGGCAGTGCGCTTTCTGGATGCACCCAGACCAACAAGACCCAGAGCATCCAGGTTAGCCAGAGAGAGCATGCGTGGGATCAGGCCATTACATCTGACTTTCAACAGACAGTTGGTCAGGGCGCTAACCGAGCAGCTCAGGCATTGGAAAACCTGGCGATGATTCAGCGCACACGTACCGAGCCTGAGCCTGACCCCATCAATGAGGACACCCTACCTGAAGATCTGAGACGCCCAACCACTGTCGAGTGGAGTGGCCCGGCCATTACGTTGGTTCGTGAGCTCGCAGCCAACATTGGCTATTCATTCATCGAAACGGGAAACAAGCCGTCATCTCCGGCAATGATTCAGGTTGATATCCGGGACGTCTCGGCAGCCAAAGCCTTCGAAGATATCGGCCTTCAGGTGCAAACCTTTGCGAAGATTTTCGTCGATCCGAACAAGCGACGTGTCGAGTTCAAGCATCGGACAGCGCAGAAGCCCGGGCCGGAAATGAGAGCCCAGAAGCGGTCCCCTCGTAGCCACAAGTAACAAGGGGATATCCCGATGTTGAAAATCAAACGCTACCTCGTGGCATCGCCTTTGATTATGCTTCTAGCCGCATGTCAAACCACAGGGGCAAACAATGCTTCCGTGGATGTCTCTCAGCCTGAGACAGCTCAGACGGTTATCGAGGTGGTTCCTGCGCGCACTGTCCTGCGTACCGACGTGAACCCGAACTATCAGCCAGGGCAACTGCTTCAGCCTCGCAAGGAACTCATGACCCTTGAAGAGATGATGGCACTTGATGCAGGCGATGAAGGTGCAGAGGAGTTGTCGAATGAAGACAGGCTCCGGCTACCAGCGATGCGTACCGCAGCGATGAGTTTTGGTGCACGCGGAGGTCTCGCATGGGCAACGCGACGTATCTCTGAACTGCTCGAGAACCAGGCTAGCAACCTATCCAGAACCTTCAATTTCAGTTCGTTCCTGATCCAAGGGCCGTCGGGCACAAAAATTCTTCCACCGGTGATCTCGGAAAGCCGGGAAACCTACGAGCAGTTCGATGCCGGTCGGTCGCTACGGATTGCCGATACCTACTATGAAATCATTGAGCAGGCTCGCTTCACGCCGATTGCTCCGCTTTGGCATAACTATCTTCTGCGAACTTACTCCGCTCCGGAACTGCCGAACCCGGCCCTGTTACCAAAGTCCGCGGCAGAGCGAGAAGTCTGGCAAAACTTCGTTGCCCAGGGTTTCGAAGAGGGTGTGCGCCAGGCGCAGAACATCTTCCGCAACGACATGCGTAGGCTGGAACGGGACTTCACCGGGATGGTGCGTTATGCCGAGCTTCTTGAAAAAGGGCTGGTCTCTGAACCGATCGTTGCCAACGCCAATCTTGGCGTGACCGGCACCGGTGAAGACATGCGTATTAATGACCGGGCGATGAGCATTACCGCTGATCCACGCCTGAATGTCCATTCTTCTCCGGACTGGGAAGCACCGGTTTCCGGGATGACGCCGGGTGAAGCTTCCATGCCTCCTCGATAAATGACCCCCTCCTCAAGGAAAATTCTAGGGGAGGGGACAAGAATTCCTCCGATTTTGCCCCGAGCCACCGCATTCACGAGCTGTCGACATGTCTATAGATTCAGAAAGTAAACCGCTTTTCAGCACTGGCCATGACGGGTCCGTGTTTGAATTCGTTGGCCAGTTCAACGAGGAAACTCTTGATGAGTTCCTGATCTGGTGCACGGAGAAGCGGGTATCTGACATCACGTTGCAGAGTGACGTGGTTGCGTGGGGCAAAGTCGGCGGCAAATGGCAGCGACTAACCACCCGCCGAATAAACCATGATGACATGTATCGTGTGGTCGTCGCTGTCTATGGACAAAACGGGCCTGGCGAGGTCAACTCCGGGCACGATTTGGACCCTCTGTATGAAATTCGCGATCCCAATGGTGTCGGGAGATACTCTTTCCGCGTCAACGTGACCGGAGGGCGGCTTGAGAACGGCCGAGGATATCAGGTTACCATCCGGACCCTGCCGAGCGAACCAATCAAGCTGGAACTTCTTGGCATTGAAGACGACATCGTCAAAGCCTTTCGGCCGGAGCAGGGGCTTAACCTCATAACCGGACCAACGGGCTCTGGTAAGTCAACTCTCTTGTCTTCTCTGATCCGGAACCACTGCGAGCGAGAAGACGTCAGTGACAAGGTTATCGAGTACAGCCGCCCTATCGAATATGTGTACGACGGGCTGCATTTCCCGCACTCGTTCGTATTCCAGACGGAGGTCGGTCAGCACCTTAGGGACCGCTATGGTGATGACAGCGAGATGTCTGATTGGGCCTATGCTGCCCGTAACGCGTTGCGGCGTGCTGCTGACATTATTGTAATCGGTGAAGCACGTGACGCGGCGACCATTCGCGGTTGCATGACACTGGCATCGACCGGTCACCTATCCATGAGCACCATGCACACGATTGGGGTGGCCGAGACCATTCGTCGTGCGCTCATGGTGTTTCCTGGTAATGAACAGCACGGCGTTGCTATCGATCTGCTCGAATGCCTGAACCTTGTTGTTACCCAGTTGCTCATCCCGAAAATTGGTGGCGGCATGGTTGGGTGCAGAGAGTATCTGGTGTTTGATGCCAAAATACGAACGCGTCTTTCCTACATGCCCATCACGGAGTGGCCGCAAACCATTCGTGAAATCCTTCAAGCCCGGACCTCTATCGGAAGTTCGATGGAAGACAGTGCGCGCCAATTGCACAAGGAAGGCAAAATTACTGCCGAGACCTTTGAATACATCGCTCAGCGCAGTTCGTCCGAAAGTGAGGTCACGCGTAAGGCCAGCCTATTTAAGCCGGACACTGCGGAAACTTCCCCCCTTAGTGGTTTCGCTCAAACCGTCACCTCGTCTGTCAGCGAGGCCAGATAATGTCAGTCGGAAATATATTCGCTTGGCTATCCGAGATGGTGGCACGTGACGGATCAGACCTTTACCTGACGTTCGGTGCGCCGCCGATTATCCGTGTCGTGGATGAGTTCATTCGCGTGGATTACCCCGCGCTCACGGACAGCGATTTGACGCGGCTGATTGGCAGCCTGACCAATACCGACCAGATTACCCGGTTCGAAAAGACCAAGAACTTCAATATGTCGCTTGAACTCCCGGGTGTCGGGCGGTTCCGTATAAATCTGTTCATGCAACAAGGGCATGTTGGGACAGTCATTCGCAAGATACCCATGGAGGTTCCGACACTCCAAGAGCTCGGCAGCCCGAGTATTCTGGCCGACTTGAGCGGCGAGAAGAACGGGATCATTCTGGTCGTCGGGGCCACAGGGTCCGGAAAGTCCACCACCCTGGCGGCTATGATTAATCACCGCAATGAGCTTCGTGACGGACACATTCTGACGATCGAAGACCCGATTGAGTTTGTGCACCCACATAAGAAATGTATCGTCACACAAAGAGAAATCGGACGTGACGCTCTTTCTTTCGAAGACGCACAGGAGAACGCACTCCGCCAGAAAGCTGACATGATACTTGTCGGTGAAATCCGGTCGGCTAACGTCATGCGTCAAGCGCTCAATATTGCTGAAACAGGGCAACTTGCCCTCGCTACACTGCATGCCAACAACTCCCATCAGGCGATCCAGCGTGTTGCGAACTTCTTCGAGTTTGAGGAACAGCGTCAGATACTGCTGAACCTTTCTTTCAACCTGCGTGCTGTTATTTCGCAGCGCCTGGTCAGAACCACCGCAAACAAGCGTGTTGCGGCGATGGAGCTGATGCTCATGGACGAGCAGATCCGGGAGCATGTTCGGCTCAACGAGATGACGTCACTCAAGCAGGCAATCTCCGAAAGAGAAGACAAACACATGCAGACATTTGACCAGGACTTGCTCCAAAAATTCAGGAACGGCGTCATTGACGACAAAGTCGCTGTCTCCGAAAGCGATGATCGCGAATGGATGCAGGCGCAGCTGGCGGCATAGTGAAAGAGAAGGGAAACAGAATATGATTAACTGGCGGAACACGTATCTAACCCCGAAGTTCTTCATCGTGGATGCGCGCATTCTTGCCCTTATTCTACCAACTCTTGTGCACTTCCGTTGGTACACCGTTGTCCCGACAATCATTATCACCATTGTCCTCTATTTCATCGAGAAGCGATTGGAAATGGACGTCGCATCCGCCTTGCGACTAATCCGCAGCACTTTGGTCGGACGTCTTCGTCCGGCAAACACGAACTCAAAACGCGGTCGTATTGATTACGAAAGCAAATGGAACTCTCGTCAGTGAAGGAGAAAACCTCGATGAGTAAAGCCAAAACGAGCGAGCAGGTTTCATCAACCACCGCTCCGCAGACAAAACCACTTCTGGTCGCCATTGACGACGGATATGCACAGACGAAACTCTATGGTGAGGGGCCGGATGGCAAAATGATCACCCTGAAGATGCGTTCGTCTGTTCGGCCCGGGCGGCACGGATTGACCGCGCTATCAGGACGTGGTGACGTCGGGAGCTATACCACGGAAGAAGGTGAGAAATTCACGGCCTCAGAGGAAATCGAGGCAGAAAACACCCAGTTTGACACGTTCCACGTTTCAACGATGAACCGCGTGCTGGTCACCCACGCTCTTATCAGCGCCGGTTACGGCGGCCTGGACGTTGACCTTGTCACAGGACTGCCGGTCGATGACTATTTCATCGATAGTGAGAAGAATAACGCTCGCATCGAGGCGAAACGCGCGAACCTTGGGAAAGGTGTGTCCTCGACAAATCCGACAGAGCGTCCGGTTGCATCCCTAAAGTCGATTACAGTCAATTGCCAGGCTGTTGCGGCCTTCGTTGATTACATCACCGGGGATGATCTGGAAGAGCGAGCCGACCCTACCGGCAAGTTCGCCGTCGTTGATATTGGCGGTCGCACAACAGACGTCGCCGTCATTGTGAATGGTGAAAGCCTGGACAACAGCATGAGTGGCACGGCCAATATCGGCGTGCTTGATGTTTACAGCGCCGTCAACCGAGCGATTGGCAATAGGTTCGATTTCCATGACCGACTTCCGACGAACACGATCGACGCTGCGGTTCGCACCGGCAAAATTAATCTCTGGGGCGACGACCACGACGTGACAGACCTTGTAAAAGGCGTGGTCCTGGAGCAGGAAGGCAAAATCGCCAGGGAGGTGGAGCGACGTCTTGGCTCGGCCGCAAGTTTGAACAAGGTTCTGTTCGTTGGCGGCGGGTCAGCTCTGTTCAAGACCATTGCCGAACATTTCCGCAATGGTCACATGGCCGAAGATCCGGAGTTCTCGAACGCGCGCGGCATGTTCAAATACGCTCGCCTGTTCGCTTAATCCAGAAGGCACCAAGGAAAATAGAATGTCGCGTTCCCGCTCTATCGAAATATACCTAAAGCCAGGTGTTGAAGAGGATGACCAGATTTATGCTGTCTGGGAGGCTCTTCGTGAGCGGGGACGTCCTCAGGATATTTTCCGGCGCATGCTGCGCGCAGGATTGCGGGCTATGGTTGATACCGGGGAACTGCCGCGAGTGGCACTTGGTGAGCTTGAAGTCGACATTCTATATCCTGTCCCGCTTGCCACCGCGACGCAAATGATGCGCCACCCGAAGCCCCCCAAGCCGAAGAAGGGCACAAAGTCCCGGCAGGCGCCTGCCGGGCTTCCTGTGAAAACGAAAAGCGAAGTAGCTTGTTCAAAAGAGGAAACTGGGGGAGAATCAATAAAGGAAAACTCCGCAGATGAGATGGAAAACTCATTGCCTACCTCGCAGGTAGCCGAAGCGACTTCGAATACTTCAGATCCGGCGCGGGAGAAAAGCGAGACCTCAGCCGCTCCCGAGCAGCTGGCAGCGGAGACGCCCCGAACGCGCTTAAGACAGATAATGTAAAGGAGACTTGAGTGCTGGATCTGATGACCGTTTCCGAGCAATGCATCCGGGATGCCGCTGACTTGCAGGGCGTGCCGCCCTTGATTGTTCTTGGATTCCTTAAAACCGAAGGCGGCTCCGTAGGGATGGCGACGCCCAACAAGGGCAAGGACGGCAAGGTCTTTTCTCATGACCTCGGCCCTATGCAGGTCAATGATAAAGTATGGGTGCCGGTGATTGCCGATCTGCACTTTAACGGCAACAAGGATGAAGCTCGAACAGCCCTGAAAGACTGGGGATGCTATAATATCCACGTTGGCACTTGGATCTTCCGCCAGTATCTGGACGAGGCGAACGGGGATTATATCGAGGCGATTGGCTTCTACAACAGCCATACGCCCGCGATTAAGCGAAAATACCAGAAGAAATATGCAGAGAATTTTCTTGATATGCTCGGCCTGAAGAAGGGGGAATAGCAATGGCGAACGGAAGTGATTCTGGCAAGCCTACTGACGAAATTACCTACATTGTGGGTGCCGCGGTCATCGCGGCAGGTTGCTGGGTGTTATGGATGCAGGCCCGGCCGGTCTTCGTTTACACCTTCTTTGGTATGGATTGGGTACAGTACAAGCTGCTTGACCTGCTTGGGTTGCTGTCACCCGCCCGCCAGCAGGTTCTGCAAGACATGGAGGGCTACCTTGTTGGCATCTATGACCCAAACACCGTGACTTGGGAATACCTCACTTCTGTCGACAAGATTGTCAGTAAAACCAGTCAGTATTTTCTGGCAGGGGTAATCGGGCTGTTTAGCTTCGTCTGTGCCTTTAGGATGAAGGGTGACAATTTTCGACGTGAATTCACACTAACAGGTGAATCCCATGAAAAGATGTGGCGCTTTGTCGGCATTCCAGTCACCAGTAAAATCCTGCGCTTCATCCTGCTCTGCCTGACAACCGTAACCTTCACGAAGGGCATTCTACTGAAGAGCCGAAAAGAGTGGCGCCGTACCGGTGGCCCTAGCTTTATGCACTATCAGGCGAAGCAGTGGAAAGTCCTGCAAACGGGCATCAACTTCGACCCAAATGTCGACGACCCGATGCAAAATCCGCAGATGAAACCAGTGCAATGGTTAGAGGCCAACAATATAACCCTTTCAAGGCGCGAAGGTCTGGATGAGGATGCTGTCGAGGCGGCATTTGAGCGCCAGCTCGGAGAGTATTGGGGGAGCCTCGAGACCACACCAGTCCATGTCCAGGCAATGTGCATCATGGCGGCACTCAATCTGAAACGACATGCGCAGAATAACTTTGTCCGAGACCAGCTGTCTGTAATTTATGGTGACCCAAAAAGAGCACTCGAAGAAGCCAACAAAATGGCTGCGAAACTCATTGAGCCCTATATGACCGATGCGGTCATTACGAACGCCATCAATAGCAAAGCCGCAAAACATGCCTACATCACCACCGCTGTCGTGGCAATCTATGGCTGGGGCGGCCCCATGGAAGAGTGGGGTGGCGGGAAGGCCGGGGTGTTGGCTCCATCCATGTTCCGCTGGCTCAAGCGGATCGACCGGTCACTTTGGTACGCATTGAATAATGTAGGCCGTCGCGCATTTCATATTGAAGGGGCGGGCATCATTGCACATTTCTTTGCAGAACGCGTATCCGGCGGCAAAATCGCGGAAGCACATGTCGAACATGCAATGAGTGGGCTTGTCGATTATCTGAAAATCCACAACATCGTCGATATCGAGGAATACAATCGGAAAGTGATCGACTTTATAGAGCCTTGATGCCTGTTTTACTTGGCAAACGCTTTCGAAAGAGCGCCTGAAGAACTTTACTGGTTGTAAAGAAAACTCGGCGCTCTTTTCCTTGACTAATAAGGATAAACCGTCAATAAGAAGCATAACAGTTCTTTATGCTCAAGCGGGGAATCTCAATGAGTCAGCAAAAAGCCGAAGCACAAGACGCATGCAAAATCGCGGATATTATTTCGTTTTGGCGGATGGTAAAGCCTGATGCGATTATCGGTATCGTGATTGGACAACGTGGGCTGAATGTCGTGACTTCGGCAGGTCCGTACCGTTTGCGCGTTGAAAGAGATCTGAAAAATTCGACACTGGAGTTTGTTGACTTCCATGGCAATGTCACCGAATTGATGACGGTCGACAAAAAGGACGATGCCGAACTGTGCTCGAAGCTCTCGGAATTTGGAGACTATCTGTCCTCCAGCGTCACAGGTCATACGAACCTCCAATCCATCCTTTCGGTTGTCAAATCCGGTGCGCTGGGCGTGGCAGCGTTTTCCCTGTTTCTTGGAGCGCTGGCTCTATTTTCGATTGATGACAGTCCGCGCGACAATGGGTACCAAGAATATGCCCCGACACACTTCCCCCACATGGCTACCGATGACAAGCTTTTCCCACCAATGCCGCCGTCTTTTGACCCAAAGGTAGGCTCATTTACTCCGCCCACCGTGGCACCGGAAATGTCGGAAAATCCTTCAAAGCCGATGTCATCGACGCCGGGTGGGTTCTTCAGGCCAAAAGCTAACGTGCCATATCCTGATTTGAGCGATCCGAGTGTGCCGCGCGTACACCGGCCGAGTGAACCGAAGAGTAAGCCGTACACGATCGATAATGCCTGGACTCCGCCTCCAGGACCGCTCCTTGAGGCTCCGGCCACACCCCAACCATCCATTACCAGTCAGCCGACTTCCGAAGCCCTTCCCGGTCCGATGTCACAGCAAGACGAACCTATGAATGACCCGTCCGATGTCGCATCGATGCCACCGCTTTCACTTGATGTCGAAGGCGCTGAAAAACTGCTGCTAAGGCTTAAGGAAATCCGCCAGACGGCAGACGCAGGCGAAGAGGTGACACCGCAGATGCTGGAAGGTCTCCCATCACAGTTTGCTGAAAGGCTGAAACAGAAACAGCTGTATGAGCAGCCGATCAGCGCGCGCGCGACAGTCAAACCTCGCGAAAGCCAGCGCCTGACAGACGAGGATATGAAGGCCGCGGCCAAAGACCGGTATGGCATTCCCAATATTCCGCCTGCAAACACTTGGGCAAGCACCAATGGCCGTGTTGTCATCCCCTTACCGGGCAGTGGTGACATCCGCTCAGTTGAGGACTTCAAAAGTTTCGGCATCCAGCTCGATTAGTCGATTAGGACGGCACACAATGACGCAGGAAGCTCCCTGGGCTCCGTTTACCGAGTACGTGGCGCAACAGAATGCTACTGGCATGAGTGTCATTGATGTCAGTTCTTATCTGAACAATCTTGATAGCGTCTTGTCCGAAGCAATTTCGACCAGCTTTGAGGGGGGTCGGGCAGACGAGGTCGGCCCCGACATATCACATTTTGCACGAGCCATTGCTACGAGAGTAAAGCTCGAAAGTTTCCTATTGGTCGGGCCATCCGATTGCGATCAGGCACTCACCACACTGAAAGCCAATCTTCGAATGTTCCTTTGGGTTCGCGGTTTCTTGATTTCAAAAGGGTTGCAAGCTATGTTCGATTTTCTGACCGATCCTTCAAAACGAAGGTCTGACCCATTAAGGTTTGCAAAGCACACGCTCATGATGACATCTGATGCCGCCGCAGCTCATGAATTGTTCAGGTACATTGCGACCATGGCAGGCAAGCATGTCCATGACGAGTTCGGTCAGGTGCTGTGGGTTACCGGCGACGAGACGGCTATGTCCACCCGGGTACGACTTCTTAGCGACTGGGTTGGAAGCCATCTGCACAGATATGACGTTCGTCCGAGAATGCGCTGCACGGCCGCCGACCTTGAGCACAATCTGTCCATTTTTCACATCTCTGACAGCAAAGACGGCATTGAAGACTGCACGGATCTGTTCGTTCGAGCGATTTCGATTGACCCGGAGATCAACGCTGCACGCAAAACCCGTGTAATCTTCAGCGACTTGTCAGGTTGGCAGTTTGATGAGCTTGTGCGGGTTAAGAGCCTGAGCGAAAACCTGTCGCGAAGAGGCGTAATGACGGTCATTGTCGATGACGACGGCGCGCTTGAAAGGTCAGGGGTTTTCTCTGATACCAGCTACATCAACAAAGCCGTGATTGATAAAAGCGGAAAATACAGTGTTGAAGGTGCTTCCCAGGGAAGGCTCCCACATTATCGCATTCCTGTTCAGTTGCTCATTCCGGCTCACCTGTTTGACGAGCCGAGCGGCGACATTTCGCGTCCGGCAAGATAACCCAGGCCAGACAACGGTGGTCATTTGCAGTCCGGTCGCTTATTTTCGCCAGAAGCCATCTGACAAGTAAGGCATCGACCATGTTAGAGAAACTGTTGTCCGACCGAGCACAGAATCTATTCCGTGACTTAAGACCCCGATATGAAGAGCCACACCGGTCGCATCATGGTGTCGCACATATCGTGCATTGCCAGCGGGTTTTTCTGACCATCGAGGATATTGTTGCCAACAAGGAAGCCTTTGAGCTGGCGCTGATTTTTCATGATGCCATCTACGATGTCGGGGCCAAGTCGCCACTCAACGAGAAGAACAGTGCGAACTTGATGATGAGCGCTTCCCCGTACGACCGGGAAGTGACACAAAGAGCGTATTTGCTGATCTTGGCTACAGCAGACCACAAAATCCCGCCGATTGAGGATGAGAGCTTTACGCAGGATTGCGCGCTATTCCTTGATATCGACAATTCTGTTCTAGGAAGCCCCCCGGACGAGTATCAAAGGTATGCAAACAATATTCGCCAGGAGTACCTGACCGTTTTCAGTGAGGAAGAATTCAATCGTGGAAGGCAGTCATTCCTTGAAGGCATGCTCGACCGAGAGAGCATTTTCCTTTCAAGGCACTTCAGGAACCGGATTGAGAGCATCGCGCAACGGAACATCCGAAATGAGCTCTCCCATCTTCAGGTGCCACCAAGCCCTGGGAAGAGATTTTAGCTCTTGAGCACTTGAAAGGAGGCAAGTATGCCGGATCAGGAACTCTCGGTCACAGATAAAATCCGCAAGCTAGATGATCGCGAACTTAGTAGCCTCATCGAGCAACTGGAAATTATCGCGAACGAGGCCGTCCAAATAGTCGCCGAACTGTGGACTTGCGGTGCTATGGGGCCCAGCTTGTCGCTGGCTGTTAAATCCTCTGTGCTAGATAGTCATTTTCAGGAAAAAGCCGGTTCTGCGATTGCTGCACTCAGCGAGAAGGCTGTTGGTCATCCTGTCGACGCATCTGACGCTCAACGTGAGGCCTCCATCAAGACATGCCTGGATAGGCTACCAGATTTCCAGCCTCGGAAGGCCACGCAAGAGCCTGAGATGTTTAGCCAGATCGAGAACGCCCGCCTGCGGCATGAATTGCAGCGTGCCATTGATAGACTGATTTCGGGCTGCGCTCTGCTTTGGGAGCATGGGAAGCCGGAGATGGCTATGCGTCTTGAGAAGTCACTATCTGTTTTGGTTCCTGACGTTCAGGCTGATGTAACGCGGTTCGTCCATGCCGCACTTCACCAACCGGCCGGTGCACCGACCCCCCGTGTATAACCCTCAGAAAAAATTGGACGACTGCTCTTTCCTCTTTGTTTGATCCATGTCCTTTTGTTGCCTTGCAGGGAAGGAAATCTACCGTGTCTCGAAGAAAATATTTCTTCGCGGCCCAAAAAATCCTTCCAGATTTCTTCGTCTGTTTGCTGATTTTGTAATATTACTGTGCTATTCTCCTGCTCAGAATTTGGCTCCATCGGGCCCTAGAGTATTGCTGTCCGTGGCGTATTTCTTCAGAAGAAGGTTCAGAAAAAATGGTGATCCGTCAGGTCATACCGGTGACAATATTGTTCGGCTGCCTTGTCTCTATGCCAGCCTTGGCAGAAGTCTATAAATACCGCCACGTAATTGATGCCGAGATCACTGCCGATGACGATACTCCACCGCTTAGGCTCCTCGTCCCTCCATCCCTGACTCTGTCCGAAATTACTGACGGCCAATCTCCTGGTGAATGCGAGAATGTACGAATTGAGGCTACCGGGTCAGGTGAAGTGACATCTCTCGTCACGGCCTTCTCAGGGGAAGATGCCAAAGTCTTTGAGCGCTGTCCTTCATCAGTTGCCCCATGCGGCGACGTGCTTACCTCCGGCTCGGCATGTAATCTTGGTGTCAGGACAGTCGCTCAAGCAAAGGGCTTCTACCAAGTTGATCTTGAAACCATTGCTTCAGGAGGACTTTTCGGGTCAACACAGCTTGCAGTCTCAACATCGGGCTTTGGCGGCGTAATCTATGGATTTGGCAGGGAAGGGACCGGGCCTCATTTAGGAGGGGTTTCCAAAACCCATGACCTTGTTGAAATTGACCCATCGCAACCCGATTTTGTTAAGGCTACCAACAACGCCTACAACACATACGGCCTCAAGGAGGACGGGACGATTTGGGGCGTCGGCAGCACAATGGGCCTTAACGGGCATGCCGATTCAACAAAATGGGTTAAAGTCAGCCAGGAAAACGACTGGATTGACGTCGTAGCGCAATTTTCCAGCGTTATCGGTGTAAAGTCAGACGGTTCTACGTGGGTAATGGGAAAAACGGAGCTTCCGCACCCGGATACTGCCGAAGTCATTTGGCCCTGGACTGAAATTCGCAACTCTAACGGAATTGTTAGCGTAAAAGCCTATTCGTCTCTGGCCCTCGGAATAAAAGATGACGGAACACTCATGGTCTGGGGGATATCAGATGTCTACGCGACCGATACGGCCTCTGGCGAAAACCAGTGGGTTGAACTTCAGCCCGACTATCGCGTTGGCCATGACTTTAAACAGGTTGCCAGCACATATTCTACTGTGTTCGCGCTCGACAACTTCGGACAGCTGTATGCGTATGGTGGTGTCTATGCTGGAGGAGACTCATCGCGCGGTCCAGAGTATACTTACGAGGCATTGCCCACATGGACCAATTTAGGGCAACCGGAACGATGGGAAAAGATTGCGACGGTGCCGCGCCGCCGGATTATGTACGGTATCCGCACTGACGGAACTTTATGGGTTCGCGGATGGGACGCCAGTGCCAAAGTTAACTACTCCGAATGGACGGAAATCTCCAGCTCTACAGACTGGGCAGAGATTTTCGGATATGCTGGCGGCATACTGGCGCTCAAAACGGACGGCTCACTTTATGCTCGTGGGCCAAAGGACTATTACGGAACGGAAGACGATCTGGTAACAATGACCCACCTGTTTGAATACCCTCGACTTGAAACACTAGATATCGGGTACACTTCTTTCGTGGTGATTCCCCAACTGTGAAGAACGGGAGGGGACTACCCCCTCCCAGCATGGCAGCTTGATGCTGGTCCGTTGTCAGACAGATAACCTTTGAAAATAGATGAGAACGCTTGAGACATGCACATTTCATTGATTACCGCCTGAACCATGTTGGACTCTTCAGGTTCCATTCCTCCGCTCACGCATCGTCGCAGATAGCCAGCAACATAGGCCATAACGATAGGGTCGATGCTTTCGTGAGAGATTCTACCGGTATCGAACCAAGACTCCAATCCTTTCTCGGCATCAATCTTAAGCAGTTCGAACTCAGCGCACTTTGCCAGCGCTTCGTCTCGTTCTTTGATGATTTCCTGAATGCCCATGTCTCATGCCTTCCCATGGGAGGAGCGAGCGGCATTGTTTCCAGATGAATTATCCAAAATGTCTGCCAATCGAATTTTTGAAATTCGCTCCACGCTGACGGGGAGGGGTTGCTCCTTGCCGTCCCCACGCAAGGCCTGAGTGAATACGCCTGCAAACACACCAAGGCGGCACATATTCTGGACAACTTCTTTTACCAAGTCTACGTCATCTGGCGTCATGCCTTGCGTCCGACAGGTATCCAGATAGTTCGTCACACGCGACTGCACGACCGGGTCTAGTTCATCCTGAAGTTTTTTGCGGGTGTCGAACCAGCCTTTGAATTTGTCAACAGCTCGCAATTTCAAATCTTCCATCGCTGCGCATTTCGATACGGCCTCATCGCGCTCTCTGATCGCTTGCTCAATATCCATTGCAACCTCATATGGGTAAAATATCTTTCTTAATTTTGCATGCCAGATACCATATCACAAGGAATTCTATCATGTAATTGTCCTTGGTATTCTTTGGTATCGGTGTGCATCAGCATGTGACAGAAAGATTCGCCGAAGATTGGGGTTGTTCTGTACACTGGAGACTGAATGCCTCAAATACTATCTAATAGCCTAGTCCCTCAGAACTTTTAGCCTAGTCATCAGTGAAAATCCTACCCTTCCAATTAGGAGAACGTAAGGGAAACTGTCGAATCATTGCAGGACTTCATTACTTCAAGTCGAACAAGCTGCGCTTTGACGGCGGCCGCGCAGTTGAATTATGCAATGTGAGAAAGACTATTGTATCATAACAGTAAAGCTCAAGTTGGACTTTTCCTTGCGTCCCCTCATCACTGGTACAAAGCATGTCAGAACATAAATTGGCACCACGAGATGGTATAACGGCCCATTGCCAAGGCTTCGCTCTATCCAACAACCCGTGGCCACCCAATAGTCCAGAACACGATCTTTGGTCTGAGAAATGGGCCTTCAGGCACGCCTATGCGCATCCGAAGGCAATAGACGCGCCAGGCGGGCGGCTGCGGTCAACAGAAACCTCCAATGCGCAATGCCCAAACTTCCAAAGTCGACTATCGCATGGTGAGATGTTGTTGAAGGCGTTGGGGTGTGTCATGCGTGAGCTTCACATAATCGGCCGTAATCTAGCGCGAACCCGACAACTGGAAACCAGGAAAAGACTACTACGGTTAGGACGCCACCTAAACGAACGGGAGCGCGTCCTATTGATAAAGCTGGAAGACGCCTGCGATGACTTTGAAACCGCAAATGACCCATTCGAAAACGGGCGGCTATTTGATTCCGGGGACGAGGATGTTCCGGAAGTCGTTGAGTGTGACGGTTGCGGTAAAATGGTTGGTCGGGCAGGACGACAGGACTGGATAGACATGACATGGGTCGCCTCATACTGCCATTTGTGTGTTGCTAAATAAACACACCTTTACACGAAATACATGTCGTCCAAACTAAAACCATCCACAGTAAATCAACGGCCGAAGGAGGCAGATAATGGCAGATAATGGCAGGAGGTAGCAGAGAGTGCCAAGAAGTGGCAGAGAGTGCCAAGAAGGTTTTATTTCATGATACTGAGGTAAATCATATTTTTATTTTTAACATTGACTCTTCTTCGTATTTAGAAAGACGATAACTGTAATGAAAATTTGAAGGGATATCACATGCCAAGTCCATATCATCCGTTTCAGAAAAATGGGGGGCGTACAAGCAAGACCTCTGGCCGTATTGGCATTGAACACCTACTAGTGGATTTGGACAATATCCCGAATCTAATAGTTGCTGCCGCGATAAACCACGTAAACCTGAAGAAGCCGGGGGCTAATTTTGACGCTATCGCAATTTCAGGGAATTCTGGATATCTCAATCCAGCGAGCCACTATTTACTGCTGCGCAAATTAGCCAAGTCATTCTTGGGAACAATGGGCGACAGAATGGACGAAATCACAGGGCGGTCGGGCTACCGGGATAAATTCTTTCAGGAAATGGGGGGTAAGGAATCTGTCACAACAGGCAATGCTTCATTTCCGCGATTGATTGACTTGAGTGTCACCGACACCTTTATTCAGCAAGCTCTACAAGATACGCATTATGTCCTGTGCGTCAGCAAGGCTCATTCCAATGACGAAACAAGGAGAAAACTAGAGACTGCAAAAAGTAAAAAGCTTGGAGACCGACCAGTTCTACTGGGGCCGATAGCATATATCGATGGACGCCTATGTGCGACATTGTTGAAATGCAATTTAACTAACACATTGTTGATGGAACTACAGCAAGATATTCAAAACAGGTTTGGGATATCGGTTCCTCCGATAAAACTGACCGAGAATGTTGCAGTGGCAAAACTTTCTTCATGGGAAACACTTAGAGGTCTTCACCATAGTTTCTATGCCATTGAAAAGGACGGCTTGGTGTTAGTGGATCTAGGAGCTCACACAGATAAAGATCTCGAAGCACGGTTGCGAGACTTAGGCTTCACAAAGGTGCCTCTGCAAAGGAAAATGAGAGCCCCTCTTCTGAAAGACAACGCCCGCGCTATTTTGCTAACGCTCCGTAAAAAAGGCGTCAGTCTATGTCCAAACTTGGTTGGACGACTTGAAGAAGCCCTTGATCTTTTGTTTTATCCTGACAACTCGTACCGTGGGCTTGTTACCATGAAGGACGGAGGGATAGGGGTAGACGATAAGCGTATCGCAGCAGTTCGCATCCAAACGAATGAAAACCTGAACCTGGAGAACACTTTCAAATACAAAGAAGAGTTTTTGGTCACACAACCACACGAAGCGATCATCAAACTAACGGATAGTACTGTAGACCGCCTCGAAGCGGTCATCCGAGAGAGCCAACTCAATGTCTCTCCAGACGTGGAGTATCACATCCATACGGTCAAGCAACGGCGATCTCTGGAAGCCTCTTCTGTCACACCTCAAGCAATCCGTCGCTGATTTTGATAGCACCCATAATAATGTTGACAAGTATTTCTTGAGTGTTCACTCTCACAAAGTCATTTCTGGAGCCCGAACCATGAAACCTGTCACGTCATCTGTGGACCCAAGCCTGCGCTGCGTTCGCCTGAGCGGGAACTACACTGTGTTGCTGGGCGACGACGAGATCGGTCTGTGCAAGAAGATGCCAGATGCGCCATCGGCTCGCGCGTGGTGTGTTTATGCGCCGCACGCGTTGAGTAAGCAAGATGTTGTCGGAATTGGCAGAACCAAACAAACTGCGTGGTTCCAATTCTGCCGGAACTGGGACGCCCAGTACACGCCAGAACAGCGTTGGGAGCGTGTTGTCGCCAGGCTGCGAAAAGAAATCATTGCGCAAGCCGGAGACGATTGGATTGAACTGGTGATTCCGGGCGGGCATGTCCCGAACGATATTCTCCGGGTGCCGCGTGCACCGTTTGTCGTTTGGGCATTGAAGTACCGATATCGGCATCTTGCTCCACAGTGGGATATCGTTTCTCCTATGGGTATGAAGTGCCAGAATGACGATCCTTCCCACACCGACTGGATTATTGGTGCTGGACTTGACCCCAATGACGTGTGGGCACTCGACAACCGTGAACTTCCTGAGTCGGCCGAACATATCAATAGCGCCGCTTACGAGAAAGCGGACGAAATCCAGTATGAGATGCTGAACTACAAATGCAACATTATCAACGGAAGCGGCGAGGTCCGCGGCGTGGCGTGGCACCCTATGAAAGCGTCTCCCACTGACAAGCTTCCGGACGTCCCGGTTCTCATTTTGCCCAGCCTGTCAGTTAAGTGGCTGGACCTTGTGCGCGAAACGGCCCGGCGCGGAGGGGCTGTCATTGCCGAGCAGGGTGGTGCCACCGCACATCTTGTCACCGTTGTGCGCGAGGAGGCGAATATTCCCATCGTTCTGCAAAAGGGCGCGCAAGAAATCTATACGCATCGGTTCTGCGAAATGACCCTGAATGCCGACCGGGGCAATATTTCCCTTTTCTGAAACGACGAGATTACGAGTTGTACCGACTGTCGCTGTTCAACTTCGAAATCAGGGAAACCTCCCTTCCTGGGGCCTCCATTTCTGCGATTAACAAGTCCTTCTTTGCTGCACCAATCTCTAGAAAGCCCTTCAGGAGTTCAGTGAACTTTAATTTCACTGCGCTTTCAATGATATCGGATGCCCAGTAGACACAGGTCTTCAGTGTGCCATGCTGAAGTTTCTGTTTATGGTACGCCATATATCTCTCATAGTCCGCAAGCAAATCTTCAAGTCGCTCCACTGCATGCTTCGGGTTCAGTTCAGTTTGCCCCAGACTTCGAGACCATAAGCGAAGTTTCCGGGCTCGTTGTGTCACGTCTTCATCTGCCCTAAGCTCAAGAATTGCTTCCCAGGGCACGTTGGGGCCGGGCATGGCGACCTTGTTGATGCACACATCAAGTACCTGCTCGCCAGGGCTCGCGACACCCAGCACGGAGAGCGACGGAAGTATATCCAGAGAAACCGCTTCGTGCCCCATAACCTGCTGCTCTGCTACCGCTAACCTGGTGTCTATGCTCCTCGCAAAGGCGAGTGCAGTCGAAATCTCCCGAAAGGCGTTAACCAGGTTCGTCGTCACAACAGACATCGGATTCTTGTGAAGTTCGGGAATTGGGCGTTGAGAAATGCTGTCTAATTCACGGTTTGCGGCCTGTAATAGAGACTGAATTTGCGCTCGGGCATCGTCAGGCAACTGATTCTGTTGGCTCAACCTCGGCCCGACTTTACTTCCATCACCCAGTTGAGCTTGCGCGTGGAACATACGGATCTCTGTCCACTCAAACAAGCCCGTATCCTGAAGGTAGTCGATTTCGCTGATTATCTCACTGGATGCAGTGTTTCGATAGGGGAACACCTCCCGGGGCAAGGACATCAAACAGATTTTGTCGACAAACAGAATGTCGCGTTTCAGCCTGCTTAAACCTTCAGGGCTGTCGATCAGGTTTTCGACGTTAACTATCCCATGCATCTGTCGCCCCCATGGCTTGTAAAGCCAGCCAACCCCGAGCACAAAATCGCTCAATAGTTGTCGAGTGAACAATGCCCGAGGCGTATCGTCAAGAAGGTATCAAACCTTGTCTTTGTGATGAGCTGCCAGCAGCAGGCAAGTGGCGATTGTAGCAATACATACCACCTGCGTGTGGCTGAGTAACTGATAGGGGGTGCTCACGAACAGTGAACAAATGGCCGCCACCGAAAAAAGGACGAAACCACACCATCGAACAGCGCTTTTCGCTCTAAAGAATTGTTTGATGATCTCCTCCTGTTTTCCTTGAGGTGCTTTAGATTTCACTTGTAACATACCAGAGTATTTCCATGCCGCAAGAACTCAACGGTCTGCTTGAAAACGGGATATGTCTGAATGCCAATTGATGTTGATGAATTTAGTGAACGCCTGGCGCGCGCCGATCGCTGTTTTGCATCGGTGACCCCATACTATCAGGCCCCCTCCGGGAAAGAAGACCAGGAGAATACCGGAGACATCGAGCGAGCGGCAGCTCCGGAACAACGCTTTCGTCAAATTCACGCGGGTATCCGGTGGACCACGATTGCAATCGTCTGGTATGTGATTGCTTTCTATGTCGTTCGCTGGACAGTGACATTGTCGGATGTTTCTTTGTTGTTTGCGATGGGCGTGGCGGCAATTGCCACCTGCCTTGTTGCTCCGTTCGCTTTTGACATATGGGGGTACGGTCGGCGTCACAGCGACACGCGATGAGGGAGCGAACCGACGAGGTCGTGAGCCACAGTGCGGAGCCTCCCCAACAGGTGAGTTCGAAGTAAAATTCTTGGACTTTTCCGTTGAAGTTACCTGTCAACTCTTTTACAAATGTCTTCATAATCCTTTTGAAGAAGAAAAGGCTGAAAATTGTCCTGTGACACCATCAAAGAGAAAGTTTCAGTTCTCTCTCGGTCGAGCAAGTGGACTGCCGTCGTGGCAGCATCGCTGTTCCTTGGTGAGGAACGGGTAAAGACCATTCGAGAAAACCCGTCACTGGGGGATGAATGGCTGATTGTTTTAATGTCGGCGCTAGTCGTCCGGGCAGAAGCACGCAAAAAGGTCGATTTCGCAATTCTGACAATGCGAGACTTCCTTGCTTTTGATAGAGGTGAACTGTCGAGGGGCGAATACAATGTCCGACTGGAAGAGTACGCCATTGATGCCAGGGCATTCATTGAGCGATACTCACCTGGCTACAGGGCAAAGGAGACACGCAATGAAGCATGAAGAAATTTACCTGGACCCAGATTTCAGGAAATCCCCAAAAGGGCCGCATTGCCATATTTGTCAGCGCGCATTAAAGGGGAACAGCGTGCGCGTTTACGTTTCGCAGGAATCAAATTGGTCAAACGCAATTCACCCAGAAGATATTGGTGAAGTTGGAGACTATGAAATCGTGAACATTGGCCCTGAATGCAGCAAGATTATTCCCGCCTCCTATTACATAATTAAAGCCAAATAACTTTTCGAAGACATCATTTACTTGTTTTGGTGAACCCCGCTAGGGGTGTTGGAGTGACTAAAAATGGCAACGCTTCTCTCTTTTTTGATTGTTCTGTCAATTCTCGTTTTTGTGCATGAGTTCGGACATTATTGGGTTGCTCTTCGCAATGGAGTGAAGGTCGAAGCCTTTTCTATTGGTTTTGGGCCGGAGATTTTCGGCTGGAACTCCAAGAATGGCACCCGATGGAAATTCTGCCTATTACCTCTGGGTGGGTTCGTAAAGATGCATGGCGACATGAACCCCGCCAGCGCTGGAAAGTCCGATGATTTGAGCGCCGTCGAACGCGCTTCCGCCTTCCATCACAAATCGTTGAAAGCGCGAGCCGCTATTGTCGCGGCCGGGCCAATCGCCAACCTGCTATTCGCTGTCGTGGCCTTTGTGGTTCTGTTCTCAGTCATTGGCATCCAGAACCCACTTCCGGTTGTCGGGGAAGTTCAGGAGAACAGCCCAGCGGCATTGGCAGATCTTCAGACCGGTGACAAAATCGTTTCCGTTGACGGCCAGAAGATCGAGAAGTTCAGTGATCTGACCCAGCTTGTGCATGATAACCCTAACCGGGCGATGACCTTCAGCATTGAGCGAGACGGCACTCCTATCGACCTTTTGGTGACGACTGGCAGCTCAAACGCTGACAATGCTGCTAGCACTGAAGCGGGATATCTCGGCATTGGGGTCGGAGCGTTTGAAACCGTCCGGCTAAACTTTGTTGAGGGCACCGGCAAGGCCTTCACGATGTCATGGGAGCTGTTCGCACTTACTGTTACTTCATTTGGCGGTCTTTTTACCGGTGCAGTTGAAACTTCTGATCTTGGTGGCCCCATCATGATTGCTCAGATGTCCGGGGAAATGTTTGAGGCAGGCATCGGGCCCCTCGTCATTTTTATGGCGTACCTCTCCATCAACCTCGCGGTCATCAATCTGGTTCCTCTACCGGCACTAGATGGAGGACATCTTGTCATGTATGGCATTGAAGCGGTTCGTGGAAAGCCATTGGGAGCCCGCGTTCAAGAATGGAGTTACCGTGTTGGAGGTAGCCTGATTTTAGCGTTGATTGTCTTTTCAACGTGGAACGACCTCTCCAGACTGGGTGTGTGGACCTTCATCACCGGCTTTGTAAACTAGTGCCCATGCCGGTGGAATACAGAGACATTTACACGCGCGAGATGGCCCGATTAGAACCAGATAAGCTGTTTGTCTTAGGCGACAACATTCTCAGAAAGAGCGACAAAGGTCAGGCGGCGTTGCCGCGGTGAGCCCAATTCTGTAGGGACACCAACCAAGAACTGGCCATCCCAGTAAAATTTGACTTCTCCCCAATCAGTCTTGTTTGTTGAGAGAACGCTCATGCAACATCCGTGAACTTTGTGATGATGTGAGTTTTTTGTGTTGTATTTCTTCTGGTGCCAACCCTTAATAGTGGCAATTCAAAACACCATCAAGGAGGCGGAATGAACATCTTCAAGCAAGGCCGTTTGCTGGGCCTGGGCGTCATATTGTCAGCAATCCTTATGTTTGGTTTTGCGACGCCTTCTTCAGCCGAGGCGTGTGGAAAATTAGGGCAACCAGCATGCGTGACATGCGTCGATAAGGTCACGGTCTACTTCCCATTCAACTTCTGCTGTATCCCGGAAGCCAGCTCCTGTCGGAAGACAGCCTATACCTGTAATGCCGGTTATGTCAGGGATGGCATGGGTCTCTGCACCAAAATTAGCCTCACAGCCGAAGAGGCCGTCAAGGTGGGATGTCGGACTTCGCGATCAGCTCAAATGATTCTTGATGATGCGAAGAAAACCGGTGACCTTGGCACCATCACAAGTTCGCAAGTTTCAGCCTTTCGTCCTACTGATAAATGGATGACAACATTAGAGGTTACTGACCCCAACACTTGGGGGTACAGGGCCACAGATTTTCCAGATGAAATCAAGTCTCTTGAAGCCGGGAAGACATTGTCTAAAGCTGAGCGACGAGAGAAAAAGGTGACAGACAAGTCCGCGTTTTGGAGGCAAAACGGACCGAAAATCGACTATGGAACCAAAAGCTCCACTTTGAATTCATTCCAGATGATAGCGACCTCAGATAGCAGTAAACCAATGAGTCAGTTTAGCTCTGTCGCTTTGGACTACGAAGTCGCAAGCGGCTTTGGAGGTACGGTGTATAAGTTCCAGATGAACCCTTCTTCTCCTGTATTAGGACTGCGCGACTGTAGCCTCAACGGCGGAGGGGAAACACAGTTTCAGGTTAAAGGTGGAACGCCAATCAAGAATTTGCATCGCTTTGTAAACTCAACGGGTAAGTGGGAAATTTACAAAAACGGCAAATGGCAGATCGTGGTCGGACCTAATGACGAGCTGTAAAAAGAAAATGGCGGAATATCCGCTTACCCGATGGGTAAACTAACCAGACCATCTCTCAAAGAGGTAAAACTATTATGTACAACCTGTGTATGCGTGTCGCCATCAATGCGCTGTCTGTCATTTTACTGTTTTCTTTGCTCGTTATCGGCTCCTTCAAAATAGCCTATGCAGATGAGGAGTTTCTGGGCGAGATTATTATGCTTCCTTATAGCTTTTGCCCTCGGGGCTACAGTGAAGCCAATGGTCAACTTTTACAGATTAACCAGAACCAAGCACTCTTCAGTTTGCTGGGAAACCGTTATGGTGGAGATGGCCGCGTGACGTTTGCCTTGCCAAAACTTCACGGCTCCAGCGAAACAGGATCAGAGGATATCAAGGTCTGCATTGCAATCCAGGGCATATATCCCCAGAGAGACTAAGCAAGTCTTTGACGTCCTCCTTCATTTACAGAGTTTCCTTCTGTGCTCAGATGTGGTGCCTTGCCACATCTGAGCCACTTAAGCGGGCTCCTGTTAAAGCACCAGCCACACCATCATTTCTGATAGCAGCGGGACAGACTGCCTGTTCGAGGTGACTCTGGGTTCATCAACAGCTGACGCAAAACGCTGGCCTTCTATTTGTTAATTGCCAGTGTGATTTCTATGATAAAGTTATCAGTCATATAATCTGTCCAACTTCGTCTACAATGCCCAAATAAATTCCGTAAACGAGCTGAAGTCAATGCCTGTCGAGTACCGAGATTTGTATACGCGCGACATGGCGCGTGCTGAGCCAGATACCCTGTTTGTCTTTGGCGACAATATGCTCAGGAAGGGCTACAAGGGGCAGGCGGCAGCGTTGCGTGGCGAACCCAATGCTGTTGGCATCCCGACGAAGAACTGGCCATCCAGCAAGGATGGTGCCTATCTTTGCAATGCAGACTTTGACAGGTGGAAGAAAGCCAGCATGAATGACTGGCGCCGCCTCTTCAGGCACGCCAAGCAAGGTGGCACTATCGTATGGCCAAGTGGGGGGATTGGAACCGGCTATGCCAGGCTGTCTGCTTGCGCCCCTGATATTGCCGCTTCAATCGGGAGAAACCTCGAGGCACTGGAAAACCTGTCTCAAGATGTTACAAAGTCACCGCCAATCACAGGCTTGTAAAAGGCCCTGTGTCATAACGCGCTTATCAAAATCTCCTCGCGGTGTTCGAACCTCAATCTCTCTCGTTCCATCACCAGCTGCACTAATGAACAAAGTATATCCATTCTCCGCCATGGCAACGACTTCGGCAATTTGAGGTTTGGTTAATCTCGAAAGCGCGAAAAAACGTGTAGGCGCTGTTGCCTGAAGAAAAACATTCATGAGGTCAGGCCGAAGGAAATCCGATATCTGTGTCATCCGCACCGAAAGCTCCAGGGCTTTAATCGTTGCCGCTCGCTGTTTGCGACACGTGTACCATGGGTGCCCCGTCAATTCTTCATAAACGCGAGATACAGGTTCTTCCATCCCCTCCAACCACTGTTCGAGCCTTTCTTCAGCTTCAGCAGCTTCCCTCTCAACCCTTATTTGGCGCATTTTATCCCTGAAGTTCCCAAGGAACTCTTTGGCATCATCCATTCTCCGGGCGGCAAAGGTTTCCATCAGACTGGCCCTGATTGCTCTCTTATGGCCTTCCGCCAAGGCATCAAGATTGTTAGCGAAATGTTTCAGTAAGCCGTTCTTATTGAGCTCCTCAACAAATGCTCTATCAACGACGACGAAAGTGGCACCCTCGCCGTGATAGGGCCAAGCGCAAGAGATAGAACCATCTTTGTTGATTCGACACTCGCTGTCGCCATCGAGTTTTTCTTCCAGCATTCCGTCAGACTGGTCAAAGTCCTTGTCAATAATGACTATGGTTCCTCTATCAGAGGGAATAGGAAGACCAGAAAAAAGGCAACTTGACTGGTTCTGACATACGCCCACCTTGGCGGTCGATTTTTCGAAATACGCCATGGGCTTCGGAATGGCATTTTCCAACGCATTTCCTATAAAGCACTGTGCGTCATCTGCATCATATCCTGGGTGCACATAGCAGAGCAGCATGTCCGGATTATGATTAAAGCCGTTATCCCAAACGACGCCACCCCCGTTTGGTTTCTGTTCGTCGGCCTTTACAATGATTTCAACGGCGAAAACATCATGCGACAGGGCAGCACAAGCTAAAATCAGCCAGCACAATCCGTTAATCGCCTTCTGCGACCACCGCAAATCCGGATTTTTGGACACAGCCATCGTGCCTCCCCCATCGCGCAATAGCCCTAAATGGAAATACAACCATAGCGTTAAAGGGAAGGCCAGAGGAAAGACAAATTCGCCGGACTAAATTTGGAAAGCTTACTTACAATTGCTCGCCGGTGCGCTCTCAACCAGCTTATCTGCCAGTTGCCTGATTGATCCGTCGGTTACAATGCCTGGGAACATCGGAAATCCACGCAGTGAAGGATTTGGGCTGATTTGATATCTATTGGAAATCAGGCGGTCCAGTTGACGACGTTCTTCCTCAGAGAGGATTCCTTTTTCGCAAACGCAATCCAAGATTTCTTCATTCTGGCCGCTCCACCAGTCGGAAAGACCAAGAGCGTCGATTGTCGCTTCGCAGTGCACCCACCAGTTCGACAAACGGTGGAAGTATTGGTCGATTAATAGCAAAGGCTCTTGATCCCCTGTATCACTCGTATAGCGAACTTCGACATGGTCGAAAGTACCCAGCAGTTTAAAGTCTTCTTTCGATCTCTTACTATTCATCGCTTATTACTCTTTATCAAAAACTGGTAGCGTCTGGCACATCGGCACCTGATGTATGCGCCGTGAACCGCGTGGTGTCGACCACCCGCTTCGCCGAGATGTTTACCCCGGTTGCATGAAAAGACATTCTACCGGGGTGGTCTGAGGTACCATCCTTCAACTCCGCAGTGATTGCTGCGATGAGTTTCGGGTCTGTGATCTCGCCGACTTTGACGTCATCGGGTTTCAGTCGGTTCAGGTGATCAACGATATTCTTAGCCATTATCCATATCCTTTAGCCGAATTTAGTCTCAGGTTTGGCAGGTTCTACTTCGGGGTAGCAGAAAAATGCTTTCCAAGTATCAAGGAATTGGCCGCCCAATAAATCAAAGAAAGCTATCCTAGCCTCCTGTGTGTCCTGTCAGGACACCTTTGAGCGATGCTTTGCTCTCTTGATGAAGCCGCTAATCTAGCATAAAAAAGAAGAAAGGCAATGAGTACCATTTGGTTGTATGGTGGAATTCACTTTTCAGATGGGTCAGTAATAAAAAGGAACCGGTGAGATGTCGGATAAAAACATTGCAGGGAACGGACGGGTAGAGTTGGATGAGTCGCTTATTTGGCAGGACGTCAAAGAAGCCTGGAATTCCATTGCGGATGACTTCAACCAGTGGCACGAACTCGGCAGCGACGAAAAAGAGCGGTTGATCGAATTCCACAAAAATGGTGGAAACATTCGGGAATACGACGAGACCACCAAAGTCCATCCCGCTTTCTCGGTGTAACAACTCCTGCGCATCCAAAGAAAACACGAAGATATAAAGTAAAACGTGTTGACAATTCCTTTACCATAGGTACTCTCGTGAGCAAATCAACGCCATTAAGGTGATTTTTGTGTCCAGAGGAAGATCCACATGGTGGAGTTGAGCGATCGTCGAGAAACCGTTCAGATTGATACTGCCGCTTAGTCGGCAAGAGGCATACTGGTAACTGAAGAAGAACGCAACCTCGCAATGGGGATGAAGCCTTCTCCTTTCAGCCTAGACGATATCCCACACACCCCTTTGTAAGCTATGAGCAGTGGAAACTAGTGAGTGGCTTCTTTGGGCTCCAAGACAAGTTGGAAGGCTAAAGATTTGTACGGTTTTATCTCACTAGTAGACGAAATATGCTGGGCGGTAGACCGTGTACCGACCCCTGTGATGTGCTTTCTGTTTGCCGGGATGTTTGCCGGGATCAGCATGTCAATAGGCTATGACGTTATCAATCCTGAGCCACAAGAGAACCGACCTGAGATGACCCGACTGGTCGAGGAATGTAAAACTCAAGCCGTGAAGGAAAACGTAGCTGAAGATGCAGCGCGTGACCCTGACTTCGTTGTAATCCAAGGCGACCTTAATCGGTCCCTTAGCCAGCGCAAAAAAGATCGTCTTTCTTTTCATTAGGGTGGTCCTGGCCACTCATTAAAGTGGAGATACACTATGATTCTTGCACGCGTTTATGCCGTTTTGTTCCTTCTGATTACAGTTGGTATCACGCTTTTGTTTTTGTTCGCTCCAGGACAACACTAAAAACTCCTTGTTCGCGAAAGCGGGTTAAGCTGTCGGAGAAAAGAGAACTGATGCCTGCTTCACTGACTTCCTCACTGGCAGGAGAAGCTGCTCTCAAACGTTATCAGAGGCGCCATTCAATGCGTAACAAGATCCCTTTCTACATCGTTTTATTCGGGGTGGTAATCCTTGCACTATTGCCCGGCGTGTCTTTGGTTTCTGCTGACCGAACCTCATCGTCATGGACTGCCGAGGTTGTGACGCCACTAGAAGCGCCCCTTAGAGGCAATCAGGAGCTGACTGTTGTTCTTGATTACTATCGCCGCTGTGCGGGCTATTATGTCAATCCAGCAATTACTAACGATTGCCTGACCGAAACTGCCGAATTCGTTGAAAGACTTCAGCTCCCTGCGTCGGCTTTTGGTTTGATGAGGCAATTGGCGATAAACAACACCGCATTCTGGAATTCAGACCGCGATTAGCCGCTTGCCTCCTGCAAAAGACTTATATCCGATCACACCAAAGAGTGCTGTTAGCGCCCCGCAGGATTGAGGTACTCAATGTCAAATGACCCGTTTACAAAGTTTCTCGTAAGATGCCTTGTGATTGTGCCTTTATTGATCGCAGTGGTGGCGATTAATTTAATGCAGGCGAGAGAGCTAGATGAGTGGCGGGACACCGTTGTGATGCCGGTGAGGGTGCAATACACCGACAATCCCACCGCGAATAAAATTACCGACTATTTTCAAGCGTGCGCTTCTGACAGTATCGAGTTCCTTGCGCACTGGACCCCAAATGACGCTCAGAAATGTCTGAAAGACACCTTCGACTTTGTTGAGGTTCTGAGGCTGCCACCGCCGAGCCAGCGCATCTTGGAAGAACTCAACAGGAATAACGACACCTATTGGCGCAAGCTGAAACCAAGAGGTTCCTGACCTCGTTTGCCAGAGGTTGCCTTACACATTGGGCTTCAGGTCGCGTAACTATGTACAGAACACCCGTGCATGCAACTAAGCGGATATCCCGATGAAAGACCAATTGAGAAATTTCGTTCTTGGCATGAACCTTGAAGGAAACAAGGTTTCGCTGACCAACAAGTTTCGACGGATTACCGCCGATGTCGCGCGCCGCATCCCTGAACTCCCAAATCGTCTGAAGCAGATGGCAGATATTGAACAGTTCCTAGCGGACCGAACAGGCGACTTTCTACGACCAGGAGACACCGACGGCGAGTTTGATGCCTGCAATCTTCTGCATTGGCTGTCTTTGGCGGAAGAGGCCAACGTTGCATTCGTTGAAGCGCGCCCGGTACTAACTCTGACAGAAGGCGAGGTCAGCGCCCTGTCGGGAAAGGTCAAGATTGCGGGGTCGGCCGTCACACGCCGCCTGGAAAAAGCGCTATCACAACTTGCTGTGCAAGACGGCCAGTCGGAAAGATCACCACGTGAGCCGATCGGGGACTGTGCAGAGAAAGCGGCACAGGCAATGGACGACGTTCCAGAAGGGTGGATGGTTCGCCACGTCCGGGCCGGGCCCAGTACGCTCAAAGCACTCGCTGGCACGGGGCTTCTTGAGGACACAGCGCCACAAGTTCGTTTTGGACCTGATGTCGAAGTCGGCCCTGGCTGGTACAGGGTTGGCAACCGGCGCCACATTGATGTTGCAGATGCCCGACTTGTGTCGTCCGTCGTAACCGGTCCAGTCAGTGACGAACAGGTCTATGTCGCGCGACCATGGATTACAGCGGCACGCTGGTTTGAGGGGGTTGACCCCCACCGCGGAATGGACGGCCCCGCTGGGCGCGGCCGTTGGCCCGCAGAATGGCGTGTCTTTGTTGAGCAGGGCGAGGTTATTGGTGTAGCCAACTATTACGGCTGGACCGACGCTATGAGCCCGGAGAGCGCCAAAATGGCACTTGAGGCCAAGGCGTTGGCGGAGCGCATCATCGATGTTGCACAACAGCGATCCGTTGTCCCCGTGCATCCCGACTTCGAAGTGCAAACCCTGAACGCCGAACGCAAGACATTGCTCCGTGAGAGGTTCCCGGAAGGAAGCTTCAACTGCACTCTCGATTTCATCGAGTCAGAAAATGGCCTCCTGCTTCTGGAAGGTGGCCCGGCCTTCCATCCGAAAATGGGAGGAGGCCACCCTTGTGCGTTCTTGGGCCGCAATCGACCAGAAGGTGTGTGCTTTCAGGTAGGGCCGAGCATCCATCCGCTTGTGCCGTACACATGGACAGAGGAGAATGCAAATTCGTCTGTCACATTAAGCTTCGAAGAAACCTCAGAGATGGCTCAGAACCCGAGGCTCCCGAGAAACGGGTTGTCCTAACTAACTTTCGCTTGGACCAACTAAGTCAATTTGAAGAAAACGAACACCCACCCAGGTGCTCCATCTGGAAAACAATCGAAGGGAATGTTATTGTTATGAGCATAATCTAGAACATAAGGAATCATCTGTGGACCGTTTGCGACCGGGGCTAGGTCATTCTGAGACGCGCCATTGAGGGCCTCCAAAGCACCACACAAAGGTATGTCCTGATCAATTGTTTCATAATTATATTCATCAACAAGAACACGGGTGCCAACAATCCCCTTTCCGTCCGACGAACGTACAATAACCCTAATGGGATTGTTCTTGATGTAAAGGTTAGGCCCGGATAAATACCCCTCGTCCGCAAGCACCCTGACGGTAACTGATGACAATGGAGTTGTCAGTCCTCGCACAGCAAGAGCTGCCTTAATTTGCTGGACTGCGTTTATGATCTCCAACGCCTCAGCTTTGGCAGAAGACGCGGTATAAGCACGCCCACCATAGTAGACGGTAGAAAGAGCAATACCAACACCAAGCGCGATGGAAAGAACAGCTACAACCAGAGAGTACATTCAAACCTCATATATGAAATTCCAGCCCCCGCATAATATACATCCTTCCGGGAGAGAGACGTTTTACTTATAGGGTAATGTGACATCAAAGATTCCCAAAGTATTATTTGACTTCCACTTCTGTAGTGTTAAGTCATACTTTGAGCGTCGTTCGCGCTTAGATTATAGGTTTGGGGCAGTGGCATAATGAGGTGCGAATGGAAGCTCGGGAAAATAATTCTGCAAAGCGCCCAGAGCAATTTCCTTGGCGACCTCGACTTGTTCCCACATGAACGGTAGATAGTCCGCTTTAAACTTAGCCGGTTCACCATAGAAGTCTTGCAACTCTTCAAGGAATTCGGCTGTAGTTCTGTGCGTCGAGAACAGCATGCCGCGGCGATACTCTTTGTATCGCTTCAAATCACCTTCACTGAGTTGAGGGTTAAGGGGAGCATACCGGTCGACCATAGCTCCTTGAATAAAAGCACCGGAAATGTCGAAGGCTAGACCGTCTGGTGATTTCACCCAACTATGTGCCACGCCAGAGCGAGACTTGGAACGCACAGATACCGTTTGAATTGGCCACCCTGTAATCGTGTGTAGAGCTATTGCCATAGGGTAGCACAAGCCAGAAGTATACTTTTGAATAAGCTCGCTTGTTATATCCATCTCGGCACCTGAACTGGAGATTATGGGCTCGGGACCGGGGTGCCCTCACACACAAGCGGAAGATCAGGAAAGTGTGAACGCAGACAAGCAATGGCAACCGGCTGCGCAGCTTCTACTTTTTGCCACAACGTAGGCAGGAAGAACGTTGAAAAGTCGAGCCCACCCCACTCCATATCGTAGAAGTCCTTCAGCTCTTCTACGAACTCATTCACGGTACTGTGAGAAGAATACTCCATATGTGTCCGGTATTTTTTATTTCGTTCCGCAGTGCCTGTGGACACATTGATGATAGGCATATACTTGTCCGGTAGTGTACTGACATCAAATGAACCCGAGATGTCAAACCCACCACCATCCGGCGATTGCACCCAGCTATGCGGCATGCCTGTACGGTCTCTGCAAACCACTGTGAGTGTGTGTATCGGCCAACCGGTCAAGTTATGCATTGCTATTGCCATAGCATGTGAATCATTGCCTGAATAAGTTCTTATCAGTTCCTTGGAGATTTCCATTCACTCACTCAATTCTATAGGGGGACACATGCACAAGAATAACCCGGCCACATGCTTATGACGGAACACAATAAAGAATCAATTGACCTTAATTGGCCAGGCACGCCCAAAGATAGCGACGTCCAATATCTGTCAGGTTATACTTATCATCACGTGTGAGCCCAAGGCGGGACATGATTGAAAGCACCAGGTCACCGTTCTGGTATCGACATACCTGCCTCAGGAGAGATTCATTGATAGCCACGCGGGCAGGCAACACCCCAAAATCTGCGCCTCCTAAAGCTTCAGCAATCTCAGCATCCGAAATCATTTCTGAGCCCGCTTCCTCATGCGTTTTTGTGTGACAAACTGCGTGGAAGCTGGACCAAAGATAGCTCCGGCCAGAAGCGGTGAGTTTTGGCGCAGTTCTGCTTCCCATCGCAAGGATTTTGATGGGGTCACCACTGACCAGCCCATGCTCCAGGAGAATTCTCAGCGCTGTGCTGCCGTTATGGTAGCTACACGCAACCTTAAGCAAGGCCTGGCTGACAACATCTCTAGGGGCAGTCGTACCAAAATTGGCTGTTCCATGCACCTCGGCGATACGTGCATCAGAAATCAAGCTCTCTGGGATAGGGGGCATGCAGAACTCCTTCAGAATGAAAGAAAACAGAAATAAAACTATGCATCGAGGATTTGGTACGGTATCAAATAAGGAAAATATGTAAACAGTTTTCCTTTTGCAGAATGACAGGAAGCAACTCATGGCTAACTTTGAAGTTCGCGTGCGCGTTCGAGACGACGGAACGACCGGAGTGACAATCGGGCAGGGGGCAGATGACCCAGAGTATTGCCTGGATGCGGAAGCGCTTGCGGATCTTGCTGACGGCATCCGTGCTGCGCAAAGGAAGTTACTGAATCGCAAGTTGGCCGACGACCTACCGAACGTCGATTTCATGGCAAAGCTGGTGGCCGAACCTCCGTATAACTTTACTTCTTGTCGCAAGCTGTTTGCCGCGCCGGAGGTCGACGACACCGTGTTTGCTTCGACACCACTGGCATCCATGAACTGGATGACGCTGTTCGCTTACATGCATCGGCGCTTTGGTCCACCATACGTTCAAACATCTGGCCATCAGGATATTAGCGCAGGCTGGCGCTTGAGCTCACCTGAGCCTGACCTGGTCGTCGACATTGTGCCATGTGCCGGGGAAGGCATCGAGAATTGCTTTGAGCCCTATTTCGATGGCACTATTGAGAAAGAAGAGGGCAAACCAGATACCGCGCTTCACGGACGGCTGTCGAAAGCTTACCGAGCGGTCCTGATGGACCTATTGCGTCCTGTAGGCATCCGAGAGCACTCGTTTATCGAGGATCTCCTCCAAACAGAGAGTGATCCAGAGCATTCAATGAACGCACTGGGCCCGTTGTGGAACCAGTCAAGGCTACACGAAGGGCAAGAAGTCGGCGAGGGCCAGTTTGCCTATTACCAGGTTGCACACCACCCATCTTGTGGCGTTGCAACGCCCATCGGCCTTCTCGATAGCGACGAATGGAGGAAGTTTATCTCCTTTATCACCACACTAGGGGAAGACGACGCTCTCAAGGGGCTTGATATTGCCTGCAATCATGCAATCGAAAAGACCGCGCAACATCATGTCAGGAAAGCGTCTTGGCCAGTCCTTCGGCTTGTCTTGCTTTCTGCGCGCCCTGGAGGCTTCCAGGAGGACATCAAACGATTGCTGGCGCTTTCACCCGCTGACGAAGCAATCTTCCAAGATGATCTTCTGCAACTTGGCATCGGCAATCAAAAGGCTCAAAGTATCCTTGAAGAGTTTACTCGCGACGTAATTGATGAGGCAGAGAAGTTGGGGAACCTCCTCGGCTACCCTCGGCTGTACCCGCGCTGGACTGTTCGAAATCTTGAAAATAAGCAGTGGCTTCTCGAACGCCTGAAGCAGACGTAGCCTTAGGCACTGGCTGGACTTCAACGTCCACCATTGAAAACACAACTTGCTATCATTTCTGGAGAAGAGCCATGTCCAATTTTTCCACTCGTGCCCGTCCCTTGGATGGTGGCTACACCGGCATCACTATCCGCTCAGGAGTTGATACCTCTGTATTCTCACTCGACAAGGACGCGTTGCGAGACCTGGCACGGGTAGTGAATGACGCTGTGCGGGCAGATGCAGAAAGAGACATCGCTCAAAATCTTCCTGATCGGAATTTCTTGGCTGAACTTGTGACGAACCGGCTTGAGCATCGCACGAAGTGCGACCGCCTGTTTAAACCAGACGGATTTGACGACGTCGTTTTAAACTCCACGCCATTGGCTGAACTGTCTTGGGCCAACTTGTTTGCCTACATGCATCGTAGATTTGGTCCACCCCATGTCCCGACTGATAATTACAAAGATTTGTGTGGCGGATGGTTCCTTAGCTCTCCTGAACCAGACCTGATTGTAAGCGTTGTTCCCTATGCGGGCCACGTTTGCGCTTTGAGCTTTCAGCCGCTCTTTAGTGGCAGCTATGAGAAGTTGAGGGAAAATGGAGGGGAGGCGGTCCCTGAGCTGAAAGACAGACTGGGAACAGCATACCGAACAGTGCTACTTGACCTTCTCCGGCCGGTTGTCGTGCGCGATTATTACATCAACAGCTTGGGCAAAGTGGATGATAACTCACCGCTCCTCGCCTGGGAAACACGCGAAGATGAAGAATTGGCCTGTTTCACTGTGCAGCAGCACCCATCTGCGGGAATCGCGATCCCCCCGGGCTTACTTGAAAGCCGTGGATGGGAAACCTTTATTCCCTTCATTACCGCGCTGGGCGATGGGGATGTGGAAGCAGGCTGTGAAACGGTATTGAAGCAAGCTATTCAGTCCGTTGCACCCCGAGAAATTGCCCGGGCCTCATGGCCTGTTCTGCGGACGATGCTTCTCGCAGCCAACCAAAAAGAATATCCCGAACTCATCGAGCTCACGGGATTGTCAGACATTCAGCGTGAAATCATTGCGACCGAGCAGGGCAAGCTGGGCATCGGAACCCCGAATGCGCCTGACGCATCTCTCATGGCAGATTTCACCGATGAAACCATCCGCGATGCAAAGAGACTGGCCGTCATCCTTGGCCATCCACGCTTGCAGATTTGGAGTTTCGTCAAGAACCTGAAGTCGAAGCACCATCTGATTTCAGCGTCCCAGGACTTCTACGCCGTGTTCCCAGATGGAATCCCAATCGACTTGCTACCGACACTCCAGGAGGTTCCGCTTCATTTTGGTGATCGGCTTCAGTTCTTGAGCACCATTCGCGAACTGGACCAAGGGAAACTAACCGAGTGGGTCTCCGCCAACATCGAGAAACCGTATGGCGTTGGAATGATGTTGCACATCATCTACATGGAGAGGGCTCGGCTGGAAAGGGTGGCGCAAGATAAGCCGGAAGATCCTGCCCTCCAGCAACCATAGGCTGTTCGGACCGTTAATTTCAAGGAGCTGACAAGTGAAACAAGCAATAATTCCTGTCAAACATGTTGAGCACGTCCCTGGCGCAATCCAGTTTCCTGAGATGGTCGAACAGTATGTCAAGCTGGGAGGTGGCAAAGTCAGTCAGCGCCATATTGAGGCGGCCCGGCGTATTTTGAAGATTGCCTGGGAAGACCATCCCAAACCGCCATCTGATCTCCAGGCAGCGTTGCTAGTCATTGCAGCTCTAGGGCTTGAAACGGAGGCCGAGGATGCGGAAAGCACTCCGTCTGAGGATGACGCGCAGTCTGAGCTAGCGCAGACCCTATCTCAAATGAACAGGGAGCTTTCTGATTTGCGGAAAGAGCGCGCGACATTCAATGAATTCCTGAGCGATCCGTTCCACCGCGATGCCTATCTGGCGTGGAGGCTGCAAAAGAAGGAAGCCGCCAAGAATGATGCCGTCTAGGCCGGTAAGAAGTGAGGGGTTCTAAGGACGAAATGAGTGTGGCGGCTCGTCGTCATCGTATTCTTCATCTTCATCTTCGTCGCTTTCGAGGTCAATACCCGGGCTTTCTTGGACAGGAAGCCAGTCGACCTCGTATTGATTGACCAACTCAATCCAAACTGGATTAGAAAATGGAAACAGTTCATCAATCCATTCGAAGTATCCCCTGACGCCGAGCCTTTCAATCAGATCGTAGTGAACTTCAAAAACCCCGTCGTTACCGTCACACTTAGCTCTCCAATCGTAGAGCCGCTGAATTCCGGCCGCTGATTCCATATAGCCCTGGCCAAACTCACTCTCACAAAGATGGCTAACGATGAGCTTTTTGGTTCTATCAAAAAGTTTGAAAGCAACATTTATATCGTCTTGGACATGCTTCTTAATCTTGGGAAAGTTATGCAACATGCTCTTAGCGAAATCGTTCGTCTCGTCCGTCGCAGTGGCGCCATACAACATATCCAGAACAATCTCACCAAGGACTTCTGCTTCTTTCTTATTCATATCCCAGTCCTCCGTTGCGACCTGACAGCAGGCTCAAATTTTAAGAGATGGCGCTTCGGGTGCGTCAGGCGCCGGAAGAACCGGTGCCGCTTCCCATGATAAAACCCTGGCGCATCGATCTGCGATATCGTTCACAACCAGGTCCAATGCTTCGCAATCAGCGACGGTTCCTCGAAGCTTCTCCCGTAAGGCCCGAACGGCTGCGGGCATCATCTCGGCCTGGGCCACCAGACGTTTCAGGACGCTAGCGCCTCTCAGGCCACACTCATCGGCGAATTTCAGCCAGTGTTCACGCCCAATCATCTCAGGGTTTCTCTCACCGCCAATGGCCTGAGCAATACGGGGTCGAACCTTTTTGAAGTGGTGTTCAAACGCCTTGGCGTTGTTCAAATCGTAGATCGGGCTGAGTTCCACCGCGCGCGGCCGATAAACCAAAGAATAGTTCTTGGCATGGCTGTCGGGGTTTCCGATCAGGAAGTTGTAAATGACGTAATCTGTCAGCTTCAATACTTCCTTGACCGGCACTCTGGTTACCTTGAAAACCAGCTTGAACATGTCGGCAAGTGTTGGCCCGCCTTCATGCTCGTATTTCATGTGCGGGGGCACGCCCAGTGCCTGACAGAAATCCTCCTGGTGGAGACGACGGATGCGCCCGGCCGAGCCATCTTCGTTCCACGACACCACGCGGTCAAACCGGCTGACCAGCATATATGTCTTACCCTCGGCCTCGCCCACACGCGAGTGCGGTACAGGGAGTTTCATTTCGCGCGCGAGCTTAAGCAGGAAGCTCTCCGTGCGAATGGAGTCCGGCAGCCCCTTGATATCGACTTTAAGGATGTGCGAACTCGGATGACCGTGATGGGGTAAACTGACTTGCCCGGCCGGATCAACAAACACCGCAGCTTTGTCATGGACGCCAGCGAGAGACAGCATGACTTCGCCTTCAACGGCCGCCAGCGGGCGGTGGGGCAGGTTATCAATGAGGTCAGCCAACTGCGCCTCATCAAGCTCCTCGAGCCATCCCTGCCTCGGTTCCAATGCTTGCGGCTCTGGAGCAATCACCACCGCACCGGCGCAATCGCGACCGATATTAGCCAGCAGGCCGAAACTGTTGTCATCAGACACATGAAACTGCTTGCCCAATGCTTGGCGCGCTTGAGGATTGTCTGGTAAAAGCCCTGCGAAGAACGGTGCGCATTCCAACTGGTTGAACGGCTCTTTGCGCAGTGGGAGGCTCTGCGAAAGAGGAGTGGATGCGACGCCAAGATAGGCATCATCATACTCAAATGACATCTCCCCGTGTGTATCCATCCGGAGATGTCCAACAAGCTCGTCATTAAGCCGAACCTGAAGCGTTTTCGTCATATCATTCATTTTGGTCTTCACTCTCGTCAGGGAACCGGATTTCGATGGTTCCTCCAAGAGCCTCGACGAGCGTCCGGAGATCAGCAAATGGTGTCCGCGGTCGCGGCCCATTACGCTCGATACCACTCAGAAACTTGACGGAGCTCCCCGTTGACAAAACCACGTCCTCTTGTCGCAGGCCCAGGGCTTCCCGGCGCGTGCGAAGGAGTGTACCAATGTCGGACATTGTGTGGTTCATTATTGCCTCACAACATGCAAATGACCATTAACTTTACCGTACGGTGAATTTAGAGGTAAATCTGCTGGATTGCAAGAGCGACTTCACCGTGCGGTGAATTTCCCTTTCCCAAGTCGTGATTTCTGGCAGACTTCACCGCACGGTAAACATTCAAGAGACACCACAATTCAGTGCGTGAAGGAGAGATGCGCTGTTGCGCTTCCAAGGTAACCGGTCAACACTGAGGTTTCATATGACTGAAGCGGGGCGGCGGGAAATGAGTTCTGTTTTGCAAATTCTGAAAGTCGCCGGGTTCATACCGGAAACTGACAGCTATGTCCTGGATTTGTCCACGCGCGAGGTTTCTCAAAAGCTGTTTGTCACCGATTTTCTGACGGCTGGATTACCTGGTACAAACTCAAATCTGTTCGACATCCGCCTGGAAACAAGCAGTGTTCAGACCAGCCCGGGCGACTATCGGGTGTACGGCTTCAAGCTGAGTATCGAGGATGTCTTAGCCTTTGCTGTGGCGCAAATGTCGCGAACACTGTCAGCCGAGCATAGAATTTCTCCCGAACTCGGCTTTGAACATGACGGTAATTTCATCTGTGATCCCTTCAGCGATATGCGGCATTCGGAACTGCGCACGCGGCAAATATCACCGGGGAAGCATTTGCTCGAGCCTATGCTCGAAGAATGGGTGAAGCCCTATCAGGCATGGCGCACAGAGATTGCCGAAATGATAAAATCTGGAGATCTGGGCCCGCTGAGAGTCGGGAGTCAGAGCTCCTGAAGATGCCCTCAGAAAAGCGTACTCTCAGGCTGCATTAGGTCAGGCGAGTTATTCCTGACGTTTCCGACCGCCTTTGCGACTGGGCGGAAATACAGAAGCTGTGAAGGCGTCGGCTCGAGAACCTGTGAAATCACCTCATTGAGCGGCTTATACATCCAGCTGGCTATTTCATCGTCTGTAAGGACTGCCGGTTCACGAGTATGGATTTCCGCCATTCGGTCACCGGCCTCGCGTGTCAGTATGGTGAATGTGCATGCGTCGAATGTATCTTCCGATTGGGAATCTTTGTAGTTTCCCGACCACCTGGACCAAATCCCGGCCATAAGAAATGGTTTAAAGCCGTCGTGTCCGTCGCCGATCCCGATCGCGAAAGGCTGACGGTCGGATTTCCGCCATTCATAGAAGCAGGTCGCCGGAACAAGGCAACGGTGCTGCTGGACAGCGTCGCGATATGTCGCCTTTTTGTGGATCTCTTCCGCCTTTGCATTGATGGTATTAAACTTTTTGTCGTTCAGACTCTTTTTCCACCAGTGCGGCACAAAACCCCAGTATGCAGTCTCCCCCCAAGTATCTTTCCCATCCGTTAGAACGACCGGGCAAAAGTGAGTGGGGGCGACGTTGAAATTTGATTTGGGGTCTTTTTCGGGGACAGGAAACGCCATCCCCGCCAGTTCGTGGATTTCGGACCAAGTGAGTTGATGGCTGTATCGACCGCACATGAACACCATGCCTCATCAGCAAAACAATGGCGCGGTAGTATGAAGGCAAGTCCAGAGTGGTTCAAGAGCTCGCATTTGTCTTGCGGTATTTCGAGCGATCATGCCAACAGTTTGCCGCGCGCACCGTAAAAAAGACGCCTGCATATCCAACCATGACCATCAGGAAAGCCTGATAGGCGAATACCATGCCTCCACGCTTGGTCTCACTGTTCAAAAGGATTGCCAATATCTCTGCCACTTCGAATACGGCAAGAACAGCTGTCACCACCGCCAACACAATAGCGAATACTGAATACATCAAGGTTTCGGAATTGGACGGAGATTGCATGAAGCCACCTTTCTGAAAATGAAGGCCCCATATTTGTGAAATGCAACAGAGGATGCAAGCAGTTTGGCTCTGGGAGTACTATCGGTCACTATCAAATTGCCAGTAGCCCCATTTTTCAGCTCGCGAACGCCGCGCCATCGACTGCTTTTCCCGCCGTTCGCACAGTCGCATTTGGTTCACGACGTAGCGCATCTGTCGATAAACCCTGAGGTGGCGGAACTCTGCTTCGTTGCTCTCGCTGATTAGGGCCAGTTTGTCAGGCGTTCCGAAATGACAGTATTGTTTTTGCCCGCGTCATCCGGGTATATATTTTTGAAATTACGGGCAATCTGACTATTCGTGTAGCCGTGCTTGCGAATCATATCGAGCAACAACTTCGGTGTCATTGACATCCCCTATGGAGCGAACACATCGTACCGCAAGGTATCTGTTTTCATTCCAGACTTCAAACAACCGCTATCATTTGGGCCGAACACAGCCAATATGATAGGAGCCGCTTACACCCGAGAACCAGGCGCTTGGATGTCCGCACATCATCTGTGCCGGTGCACTGACTGTCGTGTCGACCACGTGACCACCATCAAGCTCGAGAGTGACGGGGCTGCCAACGGGGAAAGCAGAATTGAAATCACCAACAGCCCGCTCGCCCTTTTTGTTCAGGGCTTGCATACGTTTGGACCGGGCATCAAGGTCAAAGCCCTGACCGGTACGTTTCAACCCGGCCTTCGCATCCCTGTACTTCTGGTCCAATGCCTTGAGTTCCTCGATCTTGGACGTGGCGGTTTCGATTTTCTTCTGCTGGGCTGCGATGAGTGCCTTGATGTCGTTCTTTTTGTTCCAGATACGGGCCAACTCGTCTTTTGAAGGTGAAATGTCACATGAATCGGAAACGGAGTGCTTGCACGACTTACATGTGCCACCGCCCATATTAAAAGATGAGTATCCACAGTCGGTAATCTGGACATCATCGGAACCGCATTTGATGCAGGAGGCGACATGGATTTCCCGGGTGACTTTTTTCGTTTCTGTGACTTTCATAGCGACATCCTCTGTCCCTGAATAAGCTATGGATGCCTCTAGGAAAGTGCACCCGTCAATATTTTGACAGTAATCAAGCTAATTATTCTTGTCAACATTATAGGTGACAGGAAAATGGTTTTATGGTTTATTCTCAGAAGTAGAGGAGCGCAGCGGAGAGTAAGGCAATGGATACTGAACAGACCTCGAAGAAAAGTGCCGACGTTGATGCGGAGCCTATCCTGTCAAGAATTCCTGCAACACGTGAAGCCTTGTCACGCATCCTCGACCTGATGCCTGAAGGTGCGGCTGCTCGCGTACGCTTACAGCAAACATCTCTTCACTTATTGAAGATGCTGGACGAATATGAACTAAGCGGTGGGGCGGGCATTGCGGCTTCGCTCGAATGGTCCGACAGGTACTTTTCGGTTTGCAATGAACTTCTTAGCTGTTCAGATGGTGTTGTCCTTCTTGAGTATCACTACAAACTTAAAGACCTCTATCTGGCCGAAAGGAGCGCCGTCGAAGAATTTCGGAGGAAATTGCACGACATTTCATTAGCTGAAAATCCTGACGCATTTCCGCCAGCTCATTGCGAACGTTTCCACAACTGCCATGCCGTCGGCGACTGCACGTCGCTGACCTGCCAGAGCAACAGCTTCAAATATTGAACCTCGGCCAAATTTTGGAGACATCCCAACATACATTGGCGAACACCGACCATATCCATTCATTGTTGTCCCAGGACCTGTTGCCAAAGACCCTGCGAACTCGCTTCTCGTACTCGCCACTGGTCACAGACGGCATTCCTTCAGCCTCTGCATCCGCATCCGTGATATCGTGCCAGCGGACAACGCGAACCTTAGACACTTCCAACATTCGGCGGCTCGCCCACCGCGGTAGCTGAATGGATGGGACATCCGCGTAATGCGGGCAAGGGCAATAGCGATAGCGCGACGCATAGATGTATCCGTCAGCACCGTCTGATTTGCTCTCCGGGTCGGCAACATCCGGCCCATCTGCACGAACCACCTTCCACGCGCGCTCTCTTACCCACAGCATATCGCCCTTGACAAAGGGCTGAGGAATAAACGTGGCGCAGTAGCCGTTCCCTGGGAAGTGCCCTCGAAACTCCACACAGCGGAAGGGCGTCAAACATGAATACCCCGGAGGCCCGTTCACCCATTCTGGAGGCTGGAATTTGAGCGGCCGCCGAACTACCACAGACGAGGATTCAAGGAGATGTGGCAATTCGTCATCCCGGATATCAATCGCTTTCGTTCGCTTTGGACTAACTGCCTTATGCAAGGGCATCCTGATAAATTCCGAGGCTGTTGTTTTCCTTTTTCTGACCTCATGAATGTATGATATTTTTCTTGATTGCAAGGAAAAGATGTATAGTTTTGCATCTAGATAAAGAATTACGTTCAAGGTTGGTGGTGGTGATGAGAAAAACATTCCTTTATGTGAGCCGTATTGCAGACACAGGAACGGTCTATGGAAGGCTATTGCAGTATCCAGGTTATACGGCTTTCCCCGTTGTAGAGACGCCTGAAATGGCTGTTTTGGAGGGCATGTGGTACCGCAAGCCTCATACGCGGGAACTCGTCTCCGTCGCGAACGCCGATGGCTGGGCAAAAAACACGAAGTCGTTTGCAGTTGGTGACATCATCGCAGCCGAGAAAACTGTCGGCTGGCCGAATGGCGACGACGTTGCTATTCAGCTGGACGGCCCTCACAATATCGTCGGTACCGCGCCGAGCTACGAAGCTGCGATTGCAATGCTCGAAGACCATCCGGAATTTCGGATCAGCAAGTCCATGGAAAACGTGCATCACGACGTTGCAGACGAAATGCTAAGGGACGTCCCGAACGACGCGCTAGCAATTGCGGTGCGCAATGACAACGGCGAAATCTTTGCAAGTGTCGTTGCCATTCGTGGCCCTTACCTCTCCTACGAAATTCGTGGGGGCGACTATGGCCCTGCTGGGTTCCAGGCGGCGGACCTTGGGCTCCCGGCTGCCGAGACATGTGGGCTATTGGTTTTGCGCGATGGCAGCTACTTTGAGGAGCTTGATGGACCAGTGCGAACCAGATACGGCCTGAATGGAGATTGGGAGTCGATTTCCGTGGCTGATGCGTGCGAGCATTTTGGTATTACCCGTGACAATCTCGAGGTTCAGGCTCAATTCAATTTTGGGTGCAGAACTCCACTGGAGATGCTTATCGAGGAAGCGGAAAACTCCAACAACGTGCCAAGTATGGCCATGGGCGGAGTTTAAGTCATGGCAACCGCATTTTGGATCGACGGCCCGGCCGATAGCAGCGGCTTTTACAATGGCAAAACGGTGATCGAAACCTCACTGGGCGTATGCTGCGTTGAACCAGAGCCCGTGCGCGTCGCGTGGGGTGAAATGGTCTACAGCTCGGGCGAGGGCGGCAGCATCGGCGCAACCCAAATACTCGAACCGGAATTGTCGCGCTCAGTACTGAACGACGTTGAGTTCCCTGTCCTGATTATTGCCCCATCAACAATGGGGTATCCTGACGCGCGCGGGTTGGCGGCTCAGGTGGCAGACGCAGATGGGTTCACAATCTTCCAGGGTGTCGAAGACGAAGCGATGGCAGTCGACCAGGCTAACTTCCATATGCAGTCCCTTCGCCTTTCGGATAGTCAGCGCCGGTTCGGGGTTCAACTTCGCACCAATGATGATCTGCGCGAAGAAGCCCATATTATCAAAGTCGGCAAGGAACCCAATACTGCCCTCGTCTTCGCCTTTGAGGACGAACATGGTGACGTGATTTCGAAGGTCGTCGCGCATACCGGCCCACATTTGTTCTGGAATTCGAAATCCGGGAACAATGACGCCTATAGCCTCGGAGTTCCCGAGGCCGATAGCCCAGGGCTTTGGTATTTGGAGCCATCTCAGGTGACACACTCCGGACCGGACGAGCAGGGCTTTGCGGTGGATGTGCGTTTGACCGGAGAACTCCAAGCGATCGCAAGCCATCAGGAAGCTTCGGCCATCTTTGGCCTGAGCGAAGGGGAAGTGCTGACATTGATGCGTGAGGCGCTCGAAGAAAATGCTCCAACGGCAACCGGCCCGGAACAGAGCCAGTCCGCACCGTCAATGTAATCAAAAGCACCACAGCCAAACGCAGTTCGGGGTTTTCCTTAAATGCATAGGAAAACCCCGGCCAACTATGCAAATCTCTATATTCTGTCTTTAGAAAATGACGTAACATTAAGGAATGTCGTGATAATCAGGCGCGTCCTCACGGGCGACAAGAAGGAGAACTGACTAGATGGGCGAGATGGAAGCTGTTGCGTTCCTGATGGCTGCTGTTGCAATTGTGACGGCGGCCTTTCGGCGTATGGGATGGAACCCTGTGTTGGGGTTGATTGCCTCGGGAATTGCCCTTGGACCGAACGGCTTTCAGGTCATTTCCTCGATCGGTAGCGTGCATCAAATGGCAGAGCTTGGCATTCTGTTCTTGCTTTTCATTATTGGTGTGGAGCTGTCAGCTGACCGTATCCGGGCAATGGCGAAATTTATCTTCGGCCTGGGAACCGCTCATTTCCTTTTCAGTGGAGCGGTTCTCGGCGGATTTGCATGGGCGTTAGGGGAAAGTCTGACAGCGGCCGTTGTTCTTGGCGTTGCGCTGGCAATGTCCAGCACGGCATTTGTTTTGCAAACCCTCTCTGATAGTGGGCAGCTGGCAAGCGGGGCAGGGCGCAAGTCGTTCTCTGTTTTGCTGTTTCAGGACATCATGGTAGCGCCTATCCTGGCAGCACTTCCTTTGGTGGTGTCCCTGCTGTCAAAGCCCGTTGAAACACAGGCAATTCATGCGACGATTTCCCTTCCCGTCGCCATCATCGCCATGATGATTATCTTTGTCGTAGCACGCCTGCTGCTCCAGCACCTGATTGGCTACATTCATGATGAAGAAGCCGCGGAAGCAAAAAAGCTTGGTGGACGGAGTTCCTATTTTCTGTCGGCCGTCGTCGCGGTGGCTCTTTCGATGGGAGTGGCTGCACATCACTTGGGCCTGTCTGCCAGTCTTGGTGCGTTCCTGGCCGGGTTCGCGCTGTCCGGTGCGGAATGGCGCCACGATGTCAGGGCAACTGTAAAGCCACTTGAAAGTACATTTCTGGGCATTTTCTTCATGTCGTTGGGAACACAGGTTCCGCTGTCGGCAACTCCGATTGACATGCTTCAGATGGCGTTGGCTGCGCTTGGCATTCTAACCATTAAAGCCGTTGCAGGATTTGGAGCAGCGGTTCTGAACGGAATTGACCTTCGACAAAGTGCCCGTGTGGGTTTGATTCTGGCGCAAAGTGGCGAGTTCGCCTTCATCATTCTAGGATCAGTTTCAACCGTTCTTCCGGAAGATACAGTCGCCTTCTGGTCCGGAGCCGCTATTCTCAGCTTGGTCTCGACGCCGCTTCTGGTCACGTTGGCAACAAAGCTCAGCCAGAACACGGAGCCATCTGCCTGCGATCCAGTCCAACCAACTGACGAGTTACCAGACACCGCAACATCAAAAAGTGAAGCGACAACCCCTTGAGGAAACAGAAATCATTACAAACGCGATCTCGACCTGACGAAAACTCTTTCTAATCTTTAACAACCAAGGGCCGTTTTCCTATCAAGGACACCAGCTCCAGCCCTAAGGAATACCAGTATGTTCTCCCTCATTGCCGTAACAATATCAATTGTCCTTGGCCTGGGCATAGCGCTTGCTGCCCTGTATTATGGTGGTTCAGCCTTCACCACATCTTCTGCAAAGACCACGGCACTGGCGCTGATTAATGCCGGTGAACAGGTAAAGGCGGTGCTGCAAACAGCTATCATTGAGAGTGCATCTTCGAACCCTGCAAGCACTGCGACGCAAGCTTTCTCTGAAATGGGAAGACCTCCCTTTCCGCCCGGCATCCCAGGCTTCACTGAAACGTCTTTACCAGGACCAATTCATTGGGCTATGACTGCGAACCCCACCCCGGGGGAGAGCGTCCTATGGCTCCAGATTAGGCAAGATATCCTGATTGATGAAAACGAGATTTGCACTTACTTAGAGAAGCTTAACGGCCCTTCTTTGAGCGAACCAAGCCTCATAACGTCGCTTTGGAGCCCAAACGGAAATGTCCTGGCTCCAGGAGTGATGTTTGATTGCGTTGCGCAAGAGATGACTTTCGGGATGGGACAACCACCGATACGCCGAACTCTCTTCGTTTTTCGAGTGATGTAGGGGCAACTCCTCGAACAATCCAGAGCAGTAAGGAATAGCTGCGCTGGATTGTTCTTTCGTAAGAATTTCACGACCGGTCCCTTGCCAAGCACGGAAGTAAAATTTTGGTCACAAGTTGATTTCCCCCTCTTAGTCCAGAGCTCCGGAAAGATTGAGTAATGACCACCTCGATTATTGATGTCCAGTTTACATACACGGTTGAAGCAGTGCTTCGGAGAGGGACAAAGGTTCAACGCCATACCGTCTTCGATACAATCCCTGTTAGCATAAGAGAAGTTTCGCATCCTGATGACTTCCCTGTTTCGGCCGTTTTTACATCGAGGGCGCGCCGGGACCAGGATATTCGGTATTTCGACGGTCGCCAATACACGCCGTCTGACCGCGATGACGTTTTCAGAGATTTTCACGAAAATATACCGAAGAAAATAGCGTGTACGGAACCTAACCTTAAAGACATCTGGCGACGCAATATTCCTGCGGCCCCGGACTGGCTTACGGGTGTCCCTCTAGGTGAGTTTGAAAGGAAGTACAGGATACTTCACGACAACAGAGCTATCGTCAGGGCGCGACTGCTTGATGCCGTTTCAAAATCCCTCCTTTTTCAAGGTGTTGTTTGGCGTTCGGATTTAAAGCTGCCGGTTTGGGTGGCGACGGATAACGAAGACCACGCAGACATACATGGCCCCAACCGTATGTTGACATACCGCAAGATCGACCACGTGTCCCGCTGCATTCTTAGTACGGATGACGGCATGAGAGGAGACTGGCTGGCCAATGACATTGTCCGAGCTCATGCTGATGTGGAAGGATGGGTTTTCGGGAATTTCGAGGTGTTACACCCTTCGACGTTTGAACATATTCACCTGGATGAATATCTGTTCCTCTTATCAATGGAAAAGCTTCTACGTATCCGAGGTGTCCAGGGGAATGTTGGCAGTCGTCTTGAAATGTCGGCCGATACGCTCGTCGCCTATGCCCATGTTCGCGATGCCTTCGACAAGTTCAAAAGCAACGTCGATATCATTCCTGATCCATACGAGGCAGAGGTTCCGGATGATTTGGCTGCGGCATTCCAGGAATTACTGAGCGCTCTTTCGGAAGACGACGTGCATAAGCCGCAAGTAGAGCATTTGATGGATGTCGCCTATACACTCAACGATTTTCACTTTGACAACATCATGGCCCGCAAAGCCGCTCGTGCCAATGACCAGCTTGAAACTCGACTGGCCGATCCAACCGTTACTCCACCTATGCTGTGAGCGAGGAACAATGAAGACCGAGATTATTGACGTTCGCTTTAAATACATGGTGGAAGCCCTGGCACCGAGAGCTCGCGTTCGGCGGAGATTCTTTGTTTCCGACACCATCCCCGTGAATATCAGAGTGGCCGACAACAGTGATGACTTTCCGGTTGCAGCGTTAGCCGAGATGCCCTCTGCACGTCAGACGTTCTTGCTCAGGCACCTCGATGGGCGACTTTATAGTGACCACACACGCGTCACCCAAAAACCTACATTGGGCGACGAGACCGTTTATGAATTCACCGACGTGACCTCACTCGCACGGTTAGACGGGACGGTGGAAAACGAATGGCGGAGTGATCTGGAATTCAGCCAGACCGGCGTTGATCCTCAGTATGGTGGAGCAGAGGGCGTATTGCCAATTGCAGAGTTTGAGCGGTCTCACCGCGTGTTCAGCAGCAACCGACACGAAATGCGAACATTCCTTCTGGATGCAGTTTCCAAGTCCGTGATGTTTCAAGGAAAAATCTGGCACTCGCACCTTGTCTACCCTGTATGGCGAAAGGTGAACGAACAAAGCTGGTATCGGCCAGATGGAAGCTGTCGCGAACTAAACTTTTTGGACCTTGGTCAAAGCAGGGGGCGAAGGTTTAATCCGATGAGAGACGCCAATCTCGACTGCATCGCGGGTCATGAATTGGCGCAAGCGCTGGATGGCATCGAAGGCCAACGCTTTGGCAATATGGAAATCCTGAATGACGAGCCGTTTGCCGCCGCAAGGTTTGAGGAATTCGTGTTCTTGCGGAGTGTCTTTTCCTTAATTCACCTTCGGACCAATCCCGGTGTAGGCGACATCCTGCCTTACTCTACTGACACCATGAATGCTTATTGCAGCTTGCGGGATGAAATTATCGCCTTCCGCAAGGATCACAACATCATCCCCGACATGTTTGAAGCAGATGTCCCTGACAGGATGCTTTCATCCTTTCTTCAGTTGTACGACGCGGTCAATGCCGAGAATGGGGACAATGCGTCGATTGCGGATTTGGTCAGCAAGTGCAACGACATCAACGCGCAGTGTGTTTCCGCAATTCTTGAGCGCAAGTCGGCTTGCGCCCCGAATGTGCAATCAAGCCAGACATTTACACGATGAGGATCTGAAAATTATGACACAATTGACCATTGAAGCGGCGCGCGCGGCTTACCTTGACCAGGTTACCAGCCTGGTTAAAAGGCTCATTGACCCTGCCGTCAGCTCTGATGAGCTGTATGTTCCACTCGCGGTGGCCCTGGGTTGGCTCTATCGTTACGACAATGACGACCCATTCAACCACAGCCTGTGGATAGACCCCCACGATGGCTTGCTGCATCAGTCTTTACCAGACCTTCTCGAAACGCATTCTTCCGCTCTTGGTCGCTACCAGAGCTTTGCTGACAATATGTTGCTTGGTAAAATTCCCAATAACAGTGGCGTCAACGACATCCGTTTTGGAGCTTCCTTTATTCTCACAAGGTATGCCTGCGAAAACGATATTCCGGTGACGTCCCTCATTCAATGGTTGGCCTCTACAGACTACCTGCCGAGCACTCTTAAGGAAATTGTGCAAACCGTTCGGTCCATCAAGCCAGCGACCGAAGAAGAAATCTTCTTTGCCCTGCATACTTTGGCAGAGGCGGGTGTCATCGAGCGCAATTATCGCATCACTTATGAAGGCGTGGTTCATGAGGTTTCAGGCGCAGATGCCAAGCATGGGGCCCGAACTCTCGAACTGATTACGGAATGCGGAATGTCGTTCGACATTCGCTCCGACAATGTTGAAACCGTGTGGGTTCGGCCATCAAGCGACGATGTGACGGCCCAAGTGGCGTTTTCACTCTAACCCCTGATTCAGAAGCCCTATCCATCGGAAGGAAAAACATCGTGAAAACGCAGTCCATCGAAATCCCGTTCATGTACCTGGCGACAGCCACCCCACCCAGAGGGCGCAAACTTCGGACCTATATCGTGCGAGACTATTTGCGGGTGGATTTACCGCGCGCAGAGAATGAAAGTGATTTCCCTGTGTCCGCGGCGATTACGACGGGTGAAAGCTATGATATCAACTATCGCTTTCTGAACGGCCGTCACTATATGCCTGCGGTCAATCCAGAAATCTCGCACCACAAAGACCTGATATTTGGTGGTGCATTTTCAGAATTCTACTTCCGGGACTTCAACCTTGACCCGACCCTTTCCAAACCATGGGCGGAATGGGAAGTTGTGGAAGAGGACGTGATTAACGCGGAAGACCTTTTGGAAGATGGATATCGGGTGGTTGCCGACAATCGGGAAGATATCGTTTCACGCATTCATGCGGCAGTAGCACGCTCGGTATTCTTCACGGTCGACGGTAAAGTCTGGCGATCTGACCAGCGGATTGCTGTCTGGAAGCGTTACAACGATCGGGTTTTCTCCGACGACAGTGGACACGGTCGCTTCCTGACATTGCTGAACATCACTCCGGCGCATCGAAGCTTTTCTTCTCGCTTTGGCCACGCAGTAAAGCACTGGTCTGGCCATGATGATATCAACGCCCTTGCAGGTGCCACCGGCTACATTGATGGGGAGTTTAACAACTTTCTTCCTGACAGCTTCGACGAACTGAAAGTTGAAGAGTTCTTCTTCCTCTGGGGCGTCAATGGAATGATGTATGATTGGCGTGTGAAGGACCGTGTTATCCCCAACCAGAGCTTTCACTTCAGCGAAAGAGCATGGCCAGCATTCCAGAACCTGGAGAAGGCATTCACCGCCTTTCAGGATAGCGCTGTCTTAATGCCAGATCCGTTCGATGCTGTTGTTCCAGACGACTTGCTCTCTGCGTTCATGGAGTTCCACGATGTTGTGAGCAGGGAACCGGGGAGAAACAGCATAATCGATGCATGCTTGCGTATTCATAGCGAGTATATCGACGCCATTCAGGACAGACGGGCAGAACTGAACCATACAAGTTCGATGGCGCCCTGAGGAGGTGAGAAGATCCATGCGCAGGGCACTGTATTTCGATATTGACGGCGTTCTGAACGACAGTAAGCACCCGTCGCTGCATGACATTGCGGACATCAAGGAGTTGTCTCCCGGGAACTACGTTCTGGTAAAGATTTTGAACCTGTTTCGACAGTTTGTCGTCCGTCACGGATTGGACCTTGTCGTTGTCAGCTCTTGGTGCACCCGCCATACAGTGGGGGATATTGCCGATTTCCTTGGTGTCAGCATCACGGGCAAGGCCGATTATACCGGTGGTGGGCTTTCCAGGGGGGACGCTGTTTCTCTGCATGCCGCTCAAAACGGATATGACACGTACGCGATCGTCGATGATGCAGGGAGCAAGTGTTACCGCCACCTGAACCGTCTCGTCGCCCCATGCGGAGCACAGGGACTATCTGAACGGGACTTGAAGAGTCTCGAGCGTATGTTGTCCGCACAGGACTTCATGCAAAAACGATATTAAGGGGAACAACGGATAACCCGAATCAACATCAGCATCGAGGACTTGCATGTCATAAAGCAGGCCCTGCAATCTGCTCCAGAAATGTCGCCTTCACAAAAAGCTCGCGCAGAAGAATGGTTATCCGTTGAAATCCTGCGCCGGGAGAAAATTCGCGTCGCCCAGGAACTTCTGAAAAAGCCGGGCATGTCTATTGAGCAGGTCATAGGAAAAATCCGTGAAGTTTCCTAAAATTGATCGTAATCTGAAAGACAGATGCTGGAAGGGGGCTTAACCACCACGGTATGATGAAGTCCCTCCACGAAGCTCTGAGTGACGCACGGCGACGCCATGGCGTCAAGTTTGCCATAAAACCCCATCAAGGAGGCTGGATTGAGTAAATCCAAGATTTTGGTTTTGTCGGGGCATCCTGAGGAAACCGACCCGTTTGCGAAGTCCAGGGACAACTATGTCGTGAGGTTTGCATTGCTCGAACTTGCCAAGCTGCTAACAAAGCATGTTCCTTCGATCTGGACCGACGAAATGGATTATTACATGGGGAAAGCCGTTCAGGAGGAAATGGGCAGTAAAGAACCGAAAGACTGCGTGTATATCCCAAGGATGGCGAACGAACCTATCGACGAATACCTTCAGCGAATGTTCGCGGGGAACGATATCGGCAAAGTTGTCATGATCGGCGGTGGGCAGACAGAATATGACCTCGGCCAGCGCATCCTTGAATACCCCACAGCACCGGAAGTTATCGCTGTAGCACCCCCCGGCGGCGCAGCTGGAGAGCTGGCTCAGGACGAACGCGCAATAGTGGAAAATTTCGAAGGGTTCTGCTTCGGCATCGATTTCCGTAACAGAGTAGGTGTCCCGTTGCCGGATTTTTCGGCTCTGCTCAGTGCTACCGGACCTTCTCGTTCCAGACACTGACTGCTTTTGGGGTGATCAGAGCATGCTATCGGTATCGACGATTGATGCGATGGAAGAGGCCTCACCGGTTTCTGTTATGGAAACCTTGATGAGTTGTGCGCGCAGTTCCTCGAGTTTACGCGGCGCGGACGAACAGTGCGCCGACATTGCATTGTTCATCAATCTGTTGATTACGGAATATACCGGTGAAGCAAGTATGAAGGTTGACTTCACTCAGATGGACCGGAACTACCGGGACGCCCTGGCTTGTGCGCTGGAGCGTCTTTCACTGTCCCGATTTACGGTAAAGACAGCGGGCCACCATCAAATGCAGTGCAAGCTTCTGTCTCACCTTAATATTCGCGGCAGCATAGCATTGTTCAAACTCGGCCCTGAGCTGGCCAATGAACTCTCGGCTGGCTCAGAGACGTTCGAACAATGCCGGTCAGTCCATAAGAATTACTTGGCGGAAGCAATGCACTCGTCGGCAAGCTCAGGATAGGTCTGGATCAGTCTATCGAGATGCGCCTGCTGAGTCGTCAACCGGACACTTGCCCGCTCCAATTGCCGCGTTGCTTCCTCAAAAGATTGAGTACAGTACCTTACCGCCGCCTCAGCCTCCATCTTCGCCGACTTCAGCGCGTCACCCAAATCTTCAAAGAAGAGGTTGTCGTACATCATGGCACCGTCATGAGTGACGTTCGGAAAGCCGTATTCCTCACAATATTTCGTCAGGATTTCGCCGTCCTCATAAGTATAGACCGGAAGGCTCCGTTCAAATTGGTCCGGTTCCTCGAACAACCTGGCAAAGGTTTGAGGATCAGCAACAATATCCCTGACGTATCGACCCAAATCGTAAACGGAGAACTCTTTGTCGAGGCCTTTGAGAATGCGCCCGGTCGGCGAGACAATAATAATGTCGTGGATGTATGGAGACCCGATACAGATGCCCTTGTCCTCGACCCGCACATAATGTTTGATATCATAGTGCGTTCTGATGTTTTTCCAACCCATTGAACACTCCTGTGTGGCGGGTAAAGACAGCGTGCTGAAACTCTCTCCTATCACAAGAGACAGGGATAATTAAGCATTTCTTTTCGCATTGACTTCCATTTTCCTTATGCTAATCCTTTAATCTAAGGAAAACATCACCGCGGATAAAGAAATGCCATTGCAAAAGTATAACGAAAGCAACGTTGCAGACATCAAAAGTGAAGCTCTTGCGGCTCAGGAGAAGGCCTTCAAAATGGTTCAGGTGGCGCAGGAGAAATCGCTCATCTCTCACGACGCGGATATTTGGGAAGAAATTGCGCGGGAAGCCCGGCAGTGCTTCGAGGACGCTGCCAGTAAAACAGATATGGATATCAATGGCGCCAAAGAGTTGGGTCTTGGCACTTTGGAAAAGCGCATCAACGACATGTTTGATTTCGTAAAGATCGGTCTCCCGGTGGCTTTGGACGATATTGACCGAACCATTCCCGACAAATCAGAAGCGGACACCGCCAAAGAAAAACTCGTCAAAGCGAAGATGTTCGACATTGACGACCTTGTTGGCGAATATGACCAGTGGGTTGAACGCAATATTACCGCAGTGTGGCGCTCGGCCGTCGAGAAAATCGAGGCATTGATGCTCAAAGGCTATGCCAATGCATCGAAATCAGAACCCGTGATAGCAGAGGCATCGTAACCTCATGCTGTTGGGACACGGCCACGAACCAATTGACACCCATACCGCTCTGATTGACGGGTTTCGCGAGTTCATTGACCCGCAATTTGGCCGTGACAACGAAATTGCTCCGGCCCGGCCGCTGGTCCCGATATTCAAACAATCCGACATCCTGCAATCTTTTAGCCATAGACGTGTTTCCGGCTGGCTGTGCATGCTCCTGCACCATGAAGACGTTGTCGGTGCGCTGCGGCTCGAAGAGCAGGGGGTTACCATACCGGTAAGTCTGGACGTCTCCGAGGCACTTCGGTCGGCCGTGGCATTCGCGCTTGATATATGCAGCGGAACAAATGGTCCGGTTTCCATAGCGGCTATGGAAACCAAGGCGGGGGACTTCTTTCTGAATATTTGCCGCCTCTCCGAAGAACACATAGAGAGCTTCATACCGGTCGGGACAAGAACAATACTGTCGCGACCGGAGACCCTTAAACGACTGTCTGAAGTTGAAGCAGGTGGATTTCTTGACCTGCTCGAGGCAAGTGACGGCGAATTTTAAAGGAACGATCGGACATGAAAAACAGCACCCTGAAACATGCGGCCGTCTGGCTGGGGCTGGCGGCACTCTCTGCTTGTGCAAATACACCGCTTCCCACTCTCTTCGAGAAAAAGGCGCCAGAACCGATTGTCGAAACCTACTCTCTGACCCACGCTGTCGAGTTGCGCAGGGGCACTTCTGACCTGATTGATGCATGTGCCGGTACCCCTCCATATTCCGGTATCAATGGCCAGTCGGACCCGCTTGGCATTCTGACCATCAACTGGCGGCAGGAAGACGGCCAATCGACCTTTGCGTGGATGGATGCACCTATCGTTGCGCAGGTTGGCGAAAGCCCGGAAACCGCTTACTCGATGCTGAAACGTGAGCGCAATGGTTATAGTTACCGGTGTTCCGGTGCCAGTGTACGGACACTCCTGCAACCCGACAGCCACGGAAACACCACTCTGAAATACAAGCTGGAGGTCTCGGGAAAAGAGACCGACCCGTATGCACGCGCCCGTATCATTGGTGCAGGCCGGGCCATCCAGGTCACGGACGGTGCATCAACGGATCGCTTCGCTCTCGACGTGGATGGCGTCACGCTTCTTGTTGATGTAACACTGGAGCCGACCGAATACTACCATGCCCGTGAAGCGGCGCGCGCGGCAGGCAACCCGGGTCTCACCGGCGTCGCTGACACCGCACCACTTCCTGACGAAGCGGATACGCGAACCATCGACGAAATGGTTGAAGAGCAAAAGAACTGACCAAAAAGCTTGAGGCTGCATGGCCCGTCCTCCGATGCAACAGGGGGCGGGCCTAATATGTTGACAAGTAAAACATCGAGGCATAATCTTTGACGCTCACACTTGAATTCATTCTGAATACGGGCGGAGGTCAATATGCTGCTGTCAAATTCATCCAAGGGTGACCGTTTTGTTCTGACAGACAATCATTCGGGAAATCCGGTCGCTGTCGTGCGCGTTGATTGCATCCGAGACAATGTGGTCACTGTCGAAGGTTGCGGGGTCCGCTTTGATCTTTCGGGAAAAGGGCTGCCTTATGAAACCCGGGAATTCCGACCACGAACAGCGGCCGTTTACAATCTGAAAGGCCATGTTGTATCGCCAGGGCTTCCCGCAGGCGCATTCAAGCTAACGAAACACGCCTCCAGCTTCCACTTGCGCCCACTCCCAGAAGACGACTCCCATATCCCACTTCTTACAGAAGTCATGCGCCACAAGATGGCTGCCAATGATACTGGCCTAAAAAATGGCTTTGAACATGCACGGAGCCAGTTGAGACTGGTGGAATAGCCCTCCAAGAAAGGACAAACATGGACCCCGGCATTCATAGCCAATTCCTCAGCGATCTTTTGCAGGACATGCCCGAGCAGGAGCGCCGATTTCTGGCCTTTTCATTTTTTGCTGGTGCGCTCGAAGAAAAGTTCGGCATCACCCATTACGGGGAAATTCTGGCACTGCTGGATGAGATGGCAGAAGGGAACGCGCTTCAGCGCGGCTTCCTGGTCCACGAAGGTGATGAGGAATACGAGGTCGAGGTTACCGATGTGCTGGACGCAATCAAAAGCGGTGAATTGACGCATCCCTGCACCGGTCAAACGCTCAATATTCGAGACCCTCGGGTGGAATGCTATTGGTTTGTCCCTGAAATACAGAAGAGAACATGAACATGCAGCTTCCTCGTGTATCGGTCTCGGTGCAGGCCGACAATGGCACCATCTGCGGCAAGCTGGACATTACCAAAGGCGTTTTGACCCATCTGGCCAACCAAAACCCCCGTGAATGGACTGTGGGAAGCTTCAAGTGGAGCACTTATGACCTGGTTAAAGAGGCGGAAATGACTCTCTCCTCTCCTGAAGGTCAGTCAGAACCAAACTGGGCCATGCATCTGGGGGAGGACTCATATCAGATTCTTGATTTCAATGAGCAAGTTGCGGAATTCCTGGTGCATGTTGACAGCAGGGATGCCGCGAAAGCGGCCCAGAAGTATTTTCAGCAGGAAGAAGTGAAGCAGTATGCAATCGAGGAAGCCACAAGACGTCTGGGCCTTGTATCATCTGCCCAGTACTCATCAGAAATCGACACGTATGTCTTCCTGAACGGGCATACGTTTGTTGGAAGTCTGGAAGAGGTAAGGGATCTGTTTGATACAGCCGACTTCGAGAAAGAAAATCCACGTCCACTTTTCAACAGTGAGAAATACGCTGTCTGGGAGCGAGACCTCAAAGAATGGCAAAGAAAGCACTGCCAGCCCTATGTGTTCGCGAGCCTCCGCCAGAACATGCCACCCGTAACCTTCGAAGCGATGGCTGAACTGCACGACGATGCGATCGATACAGCCAGCTATGCGGGGAACGAACCGGAAATCGAACTGGACGGGTTCTTTGCATCCCTCCTGGAGTATCAGTACGAGGATGCCGAGGCGGACCTGGTGGACTATGATGCTTTCGTCGAGGCCGTCAAACAGTGGGAAAAGGTCATTCCACGCACCGAAGCTTCCGATACAGAATTCTCGACATTTCTGACCAACTGGAATGCCCGCCAGACTGTGCATTCCTACATTGCTGACTTCAGGCGCGTCCTTCCCGTTTGGTCAGACGTGACGAAAGACGAGATGGTCGCATACGCCAATAAGCAACTCGAGAATGCCATCATCGAACTCGAAGATCATCACTTCCTGACCTGGCAAGAAATCCTGCAAAAATTTGCGCCCCAACGACGACCTGTCTTGAAGCTATGCATTGGCCGGTCTTAATGCAGAAAGGGAAGTGTAGTCTGTGTGGCTACACCTCCCTTTCTGAACCAATGCCCTGCCGCGTTATCACTTCTTGGGGGATGTGGAGGCCTTCTCGGCCTTTTCCAGAACAGTGTCGGTCTTTGACAACTTCATCGCGGCCGCAGAAAGCAAGGAAACGCTCAGGCAGTCAGATCGACGGTTTTAGTATCCTTCAAATCGAGCATCAACAACGCTTGCTCATGTGTTTGGAGGTCATATCCCGAACGAGGGTCACATTTGATGAGTCTGGCCTTGTGCCCGGGCCAATAGCTATCTTCATCATCAAGAAATACAAAGCATCGATCCGGCAAGTCAGGCTTATACATGTCGATCCAGCACTGAACTTCATCTCCTCGCAAGGCGACCCCGAATTGTGCTCTTGTTTCAGCTATGGCAACATTGTGCCTCTGGCGCAATCTGCGTGCGATGGCATAGCCTTCGCTGTTGAGCCACAGCTCCGGCAAAGCCCAACCGCTCTCTGAATCAAACAGAGGCGCGACGATACCAATTGAGCGCAAGAACCTTGTTGCAGCCTCACGGCCCGGAAGAACCTCGTCGCCCGGCTGGACAGATCCCCAGCGCCATGATGAAGTCAAAACCAGACACGCGTTCCACCGGGCACATAGATCGTTAATGTTCTGAGCCGCAACCGATGAGCGGTGTTCTCTGTTCCGGCAGGCTATCTGAGTAACCACCCCGTCGAAATCAAGGAATACAATCCGTTCTGTGGGCATTTTCCTGTTCCCCCGACATTACCTAGTCCAAGGTGGGTAGCGATTTCACTTCTGTTTCGAAAAGCCCGGCGAGATAGGCCGACACACAAGCGGCAGCGTTGAGTGCCTTCTCCATATCCAGCGATGATGCAACACGGTGGGCTGACAGGCTTTCGTAGCTGGCCGGGATAAACGCCTGAGCTACCTTTGATACGAATGCGCTGAGCTCGTGAGCCTGATTGTAGTGATGCCCGTGGCTGAAGAAGAAGTCGAGCACCGATTCCTCATCAACTTGTTTAACCGCTGGAACGAAACCAAGAATTTTCTCGAACGCAATGAGCGCACTTCCAATATCCTGCTCCATAACGTGAAGCGACAAACCGCCAAGAACATCGTATCTGAATATCTTCGCCACCATTACGCACCTGTGCACTGCATTTCACGGGGTTCGGCTTCCGTGGAGGGCCATCTGAAAATGGTCCGCCCTTGGAAATCCTTTGCTTTAAGGACAGTGTGCAAGGAATTTCTGGCAAGAGACTATTTTTTGCTTGAAACAAAGAATAGTTCTGACAGTATCGCCTTGCATTTAAGAATAACTACTGTGTCTTGCGATGGAGAACAGTAGGTTTAGGCAGAAATCAGGGCGTAGCCCGCCAACAGACAAAAATAGGGGATTAACCGATGAATGCAGTTTCGTATGCCGGTATCGAAGACAACACCAATGTCACGAGCGAAGACTTTGGGACGGCATGGCGCGGCTATATCGGCCTCGGCGGCCTGCCGGGCAAAGTCGACAATGATGCAGAAGCCTACTCAGACGAGGATTTTGCCCGCATTCTCAATATGCTGGGAGGCGCACTCAATCTGCAAGCTCCATCTGTTCTTCCATTTTTGGAAAACGAAGAAGCCTTTAAACAAGCTGTCGACTGGCTGTTGGAATTTGACGCCGACATGCTCGGGGACAAATATGACGACCAGTTCGAGGCGATTGAAGCGTATCGGCTGGCGACAAAACCAGTCTTCGACATCTTTGAGAAGCACCGCATTCTCGTTTCCAAACAAACTGGGTACTCTGCGCCACGCGATCTGAGACCATCCGAAATGAGTGTCGACACGCAGCCAGCTCGCGCACCCGAAATGAGGGTGATGTAACATGAGTGGTGTTGATTTGACCGGCATCCCGGAACACAAACAGGCGTCCGTCGCTGGCATTCATGAATTTGGACTTGCCTGGCGCGGGGAAGTTGGCCTGGGGGGATTGCCGACCGAAATTGGGTCATCGAAGCTCACAGACGCTGAAATGGCCGCTAAAATCGTTCGATTGGGTGAACTGATTAAACGGAATGTCCCTCTGGTCATTCCGTGCCTCTCGGACTTTCCACAGTTCGACGACATGCTCGAATTCTTTGAGGATTTCAAAGGCCCCATGATTGGGGAGGGAGAACCTTTTGCGAACCAGGAAGAGGCTCTTGGAGAATTCCGGTTCTATATGTCCTGGCTTTTTGACAATCTTGACTACCATCGGGTTACGGTTGCCGACCATTGTGGGAACAGCCCGATCCAGGATCTGCGCGACAGTGAGAAAGCCGAGCGGCAGGATTTGTCATTGCCTGATGGACTGGTAAAGTCAGGAGCCACTTCCGGCTCACCAGCACCATGACCAAGATTCTGTACTGGCAGCGACGCTGGCTAACGGGTGGCTGTTTTGACATGGCGTTGGCGATGGCAGAGCACTTCCCTGATGCCAGCTTTGTTGCGATAGGGAGCTCGGACTTTCCAACCCATGTCGGTCTTAAAGGCGATTTCGGCTTCTTCGATATTAGAGGGGCGTTAGAAACGGAAAGTGATTTCTGTTCTGGCTTTGACAGTGATGTCATATATGTCGTCGACCGTGCAGTCGTTGAACTGCACGCCGGTTGCGCCGGTTTAAAGCCACCTTACCGTGGAGTTGTTGAAATCAATGACGCCAGAGAAACCATCCGAACATATCTGCTGTCGGCTATACATGAGTGTCAGAAACTCAACATAAGTTCGGAACTGGCGTTCCCCAAATATTAAGAGAGCCTCACCGGTCAGGCGTCTTCATAGTAAATAGTGGAGCGGAATGTCCGAACTATTTATCTCGATGGGGGCGTTCTAAAGCTCCATTTGTCAAACCCGTGCTTTTCTGCCTTGATAACATCATCGGTAATCTCAACGGTATCGTTTCCGCTGGCTGCCAGGACGCCTCCAACCCACATTGAAGCTTCCTGCATCATCTCAAATGGCGGGAGCACCTTATAGAATTCAATGCCGCTCAGAGTTGGCTGATCAACCCGCCAACCCTCGGATTTTTTGGTGAAGTTGAGCAAGTCCTTGCGACTATCGTAGGTCATCACCGTAATCTTGTTGCGATGCAGATAATCCGTAAGTGTCGGCGGGCATGGTTTGGAACCGAAGAAGCTTCCAACGCTTTTATCGCGGCGATAGGCTCGACTGTCTTTCTTTTGAAGTTTGAGGTTGAACTGCGCAAGATAGTCGCTGAACGCATCTTCCGTCCAGACTACACAGGTCGTATCCGTTGAGTCATAAGCGCCCTCAAGTGAGACAGCGACACCAGCATAGATTTTCCCGCAAACAACGGCCGCGACATCGCGAAAGCGGAGGCACTGCTTCTGCGTTACATAATAGTTGAGAAATTTGTTCACATGATTACGGGTCTCATCAAAAACCCGCAATCCGTCACTCCACTGAGGGACTGTCAGGCCAAGTTTAGCGGCCTCATCTAGAGAAAGCATTTTGTCTTTGTTCCGAACGTACACAATGCTCGCATCCTGGCCAAACGCCAGTGCGCTATCATAGTAGTCCTTGCCGTAAATAATGCGCATGAGGCCCCCATGGTTACGAGGTTTTTCTTGCTGTTTTCTATGGAAGCAGTTTTACATAGAGGGCAAGCAGATGTCCACCTTATATATGTTGACAAGGAGTTATTCGCGTCATACCTTGTCGCTATAAAAGAAAATGGATGGGCCAAATGCGTGAATTTAATGATGTCATCATTACTGAAGATTTTCCCGACGGCTGGCAGGTCGAAGACAGGCTGGATAGCGGAGAAACGCTTTTGGTCAAGGTGACATCGAAAGCATTCCCGCCGAAAACCTGCTATTGCCTTCGGCCGCGCGCTACGAGCACTGAAGATTGGTTGCCAACGGCCCGCATGATTGCTCGTGGTATGGAAGTCGAGTTTGCGAAACAGGCTGAAGCTCACAAAGCCTATATTAAATCCATTGAGTACAAGGACCCGCACGATGAAAGCTACGGAAAAACAGACCCTGGTTACGCTTGAAGACGCGCGCAGCTATCTCACCAGCCTGATTGAAGACGGCCTGATGTTCCACTTTGAGGACGGGGCAGAAGATTGTCTCGGATACAAGCTGACACCTGAGCAATGCGCGGTGGTCGACGCCAATATCGACAGCATCTCCCGCATTGAAGCCGTCACGTACAAATATGGCAGCCCGTTGGGGTTCGCCATGAAAATCGAAAACGAGTTGGCAGCAGCCAAAGGTCTTTCCAAGCCTAACTGATTGCCGGTTGGCGGAACAAAGAGAGGGCGCTCAAGTTACAGAGCGCCCTCTCTTTGTTTAAAAATCACATGGAACGAATTTGCTGAAGCACATCGCGATTCTGCTTTGTCGTGGCGAGTATCCTGTCGCGGTTTGGGCCATCCATCGCAGCACCAAAACCTTCTGCTGAGGCAAAGAGGGTTGCTTCCTTATTGGAGTCCAGCACATATTGGTAAAGCGCTGTCTCAAGTGCGAAAGCCACGTCCAGTTTGTCAGCCTTTAGGCCCAGCTCCATGATTTCGCGGATGACGCGATCGCATGTGTCGCCGATTAGTTCATGCACCTGTTTCGCCGTTTCATACGTTCCTTCGGGGGCGTCTTCTGCACAACGTCTGAGATTGCGGAACCGGTCCTTCATTTGGTCCATGGTAGTCTCCTTTGGTAAAAATTTACATCGCAGGGGCAGGGGCCATATCTACTGCGGGAGCGACAGTATCTTCCGGCGCAACACCTCGCGTGGCGAACCGAACGTCGTAGAAGCCATCGCGTGCGAGAATTTCCATTTCATTTTCGACGGCCTGCCGGTCTGCCCAGAAGACGTCACCTACCGACAAAACCTTATCACTCTCCTCGTCGCGCTCCACATCGTCGGCAATGATGGTAAATGATGTCAGTGCGCCGATTTCTTCGGGCTCAAGCACTTCCAGGCTACAAGTGCAGGTGATCTCCTCAAGCACGAAAGCCAGAGCAGCCGGATAGCCCTTTTCCGGGTCATCCAGTAAGTCCCGAATGTCCTGTCGCCCCGCACGGTCAGCATGGATTCGAAGTGAGCGGAGACTTTCGTTAACATAGTGCTTGTTCGCCCAGACAGACATTGAAGACCTCATGGTGTTAAAGATTGGATTTCTCAAATTTAGCGTGGCACCATGAAAGAAAGAGAACCCATTTTTCTTGAGATCCTCAAGAATTTTCTTTCTTTCCAACAAAACCGTTACCTTATCAGTCGAGCATGATACATTCATGAAAGAGCATCTCGATGACAAATAATCGACTTCTGGTGAGTGCGCGGCAGGCCATTCGCGCGAAGCTGAACGAATATCTGGTGAACGGATTGGCCGATAGCGCCATTCAAATCAATAGTGGTCAGTGCATTGATTTTGCCGATGAGCTTTGCGGGCAGTCAGGCTTGGAATCAATTAGTATTGAGGCCTTTCAGACGGTTGACCAGTCACTTGACGATGCAGATGACCGGAAGTTTGAGGAGGGGAGGCCACTGGATCGCTGTTTACTTTCTGACGAATGGCCCGGTGTCGTCCCTCCTGAAGGAATGGACTGGGACTCTCTCGACGAATGGGCGGCGGACATTTCTCTATCAGGAGGACACCACGTTTTCCTGATGCACTCCGAGAAATTGTTCTTTGACGCCGAATGCCCGGAAGGAACGCCGAACTTTCTGGAACTGCCATTTTTCCAGCGGCTCATACAATCTTGGAAAGAAGAAAGGGACCTACAGGCGGATGATGCCCTCAGGCTCTGAAAGGAAATGTCATGAACGTTCGCAGATTTGAGAGAAACACAGTCGGTAGGGACATTGTTGTCGGCGATATCCATGGCTGCTTTTCAGTCCTCGAGGCTGCCCTGAGCGCCATCGAGTTCAATGCGGATACAGACCGTTTGTTTTGCGTCGGCGATCTCATTGACCGCGGACCGCAGTCAATAGAAGCCCTGCGGTACTACCAATCTGCACACTGCGTGCGTGGCAACCACGAAGACATGCTCTTAGGACTTCAAAGGAGCGGCCAGGACCTGGGAGAGGTCCGCAAGCAATTGAGAAGAAACGGCATGGAGTGGTGGATTGGCCTTTCGGACGATACTCGAGAGGAATTTGCGGCCGTCTTTGAACAACTGCCGCTGGCCATTGAAGTTGAAAGCGAGAACGGGCTGGTGGGCATCGTTCATGCCGAGGTTCCCTACGCATGGGATTGGCCAACTTTTATCGCGGCTCTCGACCAGAACGACACAACCGCGATCGACAGTGCCCTTTGGGGGCGGGAGCGTATTGAACACGAAGACACATCCAGCGTTCCTGGTGTTTCCAAAGTGTTCCATGGCCATACCATTCAACATGCCCCAATCTGCCTTGGAAACCGCTTTTACGTTGATACAGGATGCATTCGCGGCTTGATGCAAATGAACCCACTGGCAGGTCGCTTAACGATTGCCGATCTTAGAATTGGACCGGCGGACTTTACCACAGATCCTGAAATCGGCCTTCTCTTTGACGTCAGGAGTGGCCAGGACCGGCCACAATTCGACATGGCATCCGTCTAGATGCATTAAGGCGTCAAAGAACCGGTTGGCGATGCCGTGTCACCAGCGTCTCGTGCGGTCGCTTCTGCGATGTTCTGACAAGTCTCGGCCCAGGTAGGGAATTCTTCGAGTTTGCGCCCGCTTAGCACCTCAAAAATCAGGGGTGAATATGGCTCGGTGAGTTCCCCTTGGGCCATGTACCGGCCCCGCTCAGGCACGAATACACCGTGCGAAATACCCTCTTCGCCAAGCCACATGCGCGCTCGATAGTCAATGATACATCTTGGCGCGACCTCTTTGAGCCTTATCCAGTAATGTAAGTTGACAGGTGGCCTGTCCGGAAAATGAAGTGAGCCGTATAAGACCGTGTGGTCGATGTTTTCGCGGATCAACAACGCTGAGACTATTCTCGCATGCCCGTCACATTCAACTGGCAGGTCGTCAGTTATGGAAAGCCACTGGTTTAAACGGTCAATGTCTGCTTGCATGGGCTCAACTGGTTCGCGTGACAAAAAAGGCTGAACACTGGAGTAATACCATGGTTTTCGACCGTTGGCGCAAAGAACACACACTTGTACAAATGGTGTTTTGGTGCGCAGTGCGGCATGCACCCTCTGATGTGAGGTAACGTACTTGATAATTTCATCGAGCCGCTTCACGTCTATCGCAGGAACGTCTCCGTCCCCCTTGTCGAAATCCTCGTGAGTTTCGTCATCCGGCCGCCAAAGCTCAATCGTTACCTCATCCTGGCTCAACCAGCCACGCAATGCGCCAATTCCTGGCTGACTGGCGAAGAATGGATCGATTTCATCAAGGCTCAGGCCGGACGAGACAGATAGCGACCAATGGTCCATACAAGGGATCGACGATATAGCGAGGTTCCGCTTTGTCAAAACCATGCTCGCGGTCGGGCCACGTTCACACCCTTTCAGCAATTTCTTCACGTTGAAGGGGTTCAAGAACGTCGCGCCTGCGGTTATTGGCGCACCCGGGTGAGCGAATTCGATGATTTTCATGGTGACGCCTTATCCAAACGACAGAACGGGATGGGTCTTGTCGAACGCTTCCTGAGCGTCCTTATCTCCGATCGGCACACCACCCACAAAGTGACGGGCTGTCTCACCCGGGCGCTGGAGCAGGGATAACTTGTCATTGGCGTCGGTCATCCGGATTACACCGGATTTATTGACTGACAGCTTGTCGCCATTCGCGAAGTGCACAGCAATGATGCCTGCTCCCTCGTCATTTCGAACGGCCTGCACATCGATGTCACGCGCCGCATGCTCTTCTACTATTTTCCGAACTGCCGCTTCAGCATCGCGCTTCACCAGCGCGCGGGTTTCCTCGTAGCTGTCAAATGTCGGGACCTCTCCGCCAATCCATTCGATGGCGGTGGCGATGTTTGCTCGAGCCACTTCAATACTATCAAGCATAATCTTGTTTTGCTGTACATCGCGTTCAACGACAGCAAGGCTTCTCAATGCGAGATGAAGCGCCCGCTCTATATGCCGGTCTGCTTCCTGATCGGATTGATGCGACTTCGCCAGATGTGCCTTAATTTTCTCCAATCGATCAGTATGCAGTCCACCAGTGTTTTCGTTCGAGACCATCTGGTGTGCGCCCCAGGCAACCATCGCAGCTGCCTGACGGCGTGCAGCAGGAAACTCAGGAAGGAGCTTCTTCACCGCGGCGCTTTTCGAGAGTACCCTGTTGTGGTCCTCATGGGCTTCATGGACAGCTTCCTTCAATGACGTGAGAAGGGACTGGGATTCATCATAGACATGCTGCATCTGGCGCAATGAACGTTCGTCCAGGCTGTTCTTGGCAAGCTCAATCCGAATTGCACGCTCCATGCCGTTCTTGATGTCATGGAGCGTGTTCATCATTGCGTGACGTTCGGCATCCGCACCAAGTTTGTTTTCGCGCACTCGCGAATAGTCTCGCATCGAGGATGTGACTTTTTCAGCGACTTGTGCGCACAGTTCGGAGTGACCGCTGAGACCGCGGGTCTGACCGACACAACTGGCCAGAGACATCCGTGCCAGAATGCGCGCGACAGCCGGAATAATGCCAATGCCGTCAACCCGAACGTTGGTTTCCCTCGAAAGCAGCACTTCAGGGACGCCCATACTGGTCGCTAACAGGTGCCCTTTACCCAGGGAGGACACTTCAAATTTTACCAGCTTGTCGTGCGGCGGCAGGTAAGGGGGCTTCGAGAAATCAATGTTGAGTTCCCCAAGGATACCCCTGTCCGTGACGATAACGTCTTGTAAAGATGTGCCGCCCTTGGCCTCGGTCCGAAGAGATACAATTGCAACCACATCCCCATTAGAGCGCCGGATGGTATTAACGGAGTTAACACGCCCGGTAACGGAAGATGGCAGAATCTCGAAGTCTTCGTCGAAATTCCCGCGCTGACGGTCGCTCATGCCTGTGTCTCCAGATTAGACGGCCGCAATCTCCTTGAGCTTCTCAGCAATCACAGGTGCGGCATCAAGATTAAGTTCGTAAGCCATCTTACCAAGTTCATTTGCAAGAGACGGGTCACGTGTAACCAGCTCGGAAGCTTTCATCATGAAAACCTCCGAGCTGGTTATGCCCTTAACTCCGAGCTCGTCCATGCGTTTGACAAGAGCATCAGCTTTCTGCGCGAGCTCGTCCGCAGTCGCGGCATCGATGGCGACATTTGATGACGATATGACCATTGTTTAAAACTCCCAAAGTTATCTGTCCCGATGCTATATCATTACCCTCCGAGGAGCAATACATAATGTTGACAAGAATTAATCGGGCGGCTTCAAAGGGCAGGGGCTGGCGCAGGGTCATTATCGAAGGACAACTTCGAAAACCGGTTCTCGAACTCCGTTTGAGTATGCTTGGAAGCATAAACGTCAGGCTCGTCACCAACATGACGGCCGCAGACAATTTCGACAAGGTCATCAAGGAACCGCATGTTTTGAGGCGCAGTGTCTCCAGCGTCGAACTGCAAAGCATTTATCGCTTCGATTTCAAGCTTCTGAAGACGCTCATGGTCACTGTAAATGTCTTTTCCGGGACCAAAAGTCTCTTCCATAAAGACGGCGATCATCGCATCAACCGAACGAAACGAACGTGCTTTTGCGCGAATGGCATCGGTACTTTTTATATAGGTCATTGGATTACCCCAATCGTTGTTAGGTGGCTGTTCTAACCTTATCCCCTCTTAGAAGGCATGCAACTAGGGCTTATGGGTGACAGTCGAATCAGCGGTGGGCATTTGAACCTCCCTTCGGCATTCGGTAACTTCAACGACTTTGGCAGACAGGTAGTATCCGTCAATGCGAGGCAGAAGACGGAGAAGGGCATTATCAGGTGATTCATTCCGTTCCCAGATTTCGGCGGCACGATTAATATTCTGGGCAAGATCGAGTGCTTCCTGGAGGCTATTGCAGGGATGGCTGTCTGAATAACGACCGTTGTCACCCATCCCTGAGTTGTATTGATAGTATTCAGTCTCGACAACAATCTCGACCGAGGTTTCCTCGTTTACATATGTCGTCATGGTCAAACTCCTTTCCAGAAATACAAAAGCCCGGCATCACCTCTGTTCATAGAGGCAATTGCCGGGCGTGGACGGGACTGCTCGGGTCCGTTACGGTCAGAAATAAGCAGATTGTTTGCGGCGATGTACGCCGTGCGGCCTTAAACCGTGCCTTAACAATGAGACATGCAAACCATGTTCTGCTCTCCTAAAACTTGGCGACCCGTAAGGGATTCGAACCCTTGGCCTTCAAGGACATTACTCTTGATGCTCTGCCGCTGAGCTAACAGGTCTTGAAAGAAAACTAGGAACTCACAGGATACTTGTCAACAAAAAATGCTGGCTAAGGTAAAATTTTACTTCCATCTCTGTGCGTCGAAGAGAAACGCCTTTTTCTGTACATGGCTTGACAGGCTATTTCCCAAAAAGAAGGTCACCTTGGGGGGACCGAGGTGACCTTACAAGTCGCAATTGGGGTTGCGGATTTAAGGTCAGACTGGAGCCGGTCCAGTCTGCTTTGCGGCCAGTTCTGTGCTTGCCGCAAGATTCTGAATATGCGAAACCAGCTTTTCATGCAAGCCATTGAATGCAAGCTTCATGTTGATATTCACCGCCCCTGGCATCACGGAAGGGTGTTCAACATCAACCGTCGGCATATTGTCTGCCTTACAATAGACCCGCTCGCGAAGAAATGCACCAATCTTGGTCGCATCTTCCATGGTCCTCGTCTCCATCACCGGGAGCCTTTGCCCAACGCTTTCCGCACAGTTCGCAATCCGACGAGAAATTGACACGATTCTTGTGCGCGCAGAGGACAGTTCCGGATGATCTGCCAGGTCCGCCATTCTTGGCCGCAAGCTGCTAAAAGCCGGGTCGGTGACAGAAGTGTCCAGTACGTTTCGAATTGCCTGACCTTCACTCATTTGCTTTGTGGCCGCAACGGACTGGATGTCTGCAAACAGTTGCGGATCAAACGACCGCGCCACATCGTTATATTCGGATATTTTTCGACTCAAGACCTCGCAGTCCCCAAGGATACCGCGCATATGACCGAACATGGCCAGCGATTGCTTCAAAGGAAGGCGCTGAGCCACCGTTTCAGGTGTAATCTCCACGGGTGCCGGGAGCTCCTGGCTTTGGCCGTCGGCAATCGCTGAAATCTGACCACCAAACTCGTTCCAGGATGCTCCATGATAGCCAACAATGTTTGGCAGAATCGTGCGCAAGCTCGAAATATCCTGAAGCAAATCTGACGTTTTACCTGTAACTGAAACTGCCATAACGCGTTCCTCTTCGAGTTCATTTGGCCTACATTGCGAAGGCCGGTTCTTCCTGTTGCAGGTTTTCACTCCACGAGAGCGGAAGCTTGGCAACATCCGGCTCCCTGTGAATTACCTGCCCATCGGGCAGTAGCCCCGCAGGGCGACCCTCCCCAAAGTCGCTTAGCTTGCCATCTACATACCGGAAAATGGTTCCGGCATACTGCCCGGCGGTTTTAACGGACAACATGAACTCCGCATCCGATTCCGGATGGTCAAAGTGGAATGACGTTTTGCCGCGCTCATAGGTGACATTGACCGGTGCCATGCCATATGACAGCTCATCCCCAATAGCACCGGCAATTTTCTCAGCGAACATGTCGCCAGCGAGAGGCCCGCGCGACGTGAGTGCCGCAGAGGCATCTCCAAGAACTTCCCTCACATCCCGGGCGTGCTGAAGCAATGCTTGCTCCTGCTCCTCGACGCTCAAATTTGTAGCGCGCGCCTGCTGGGCCATCTTGACCCAGTCAGTCAAGTCAACTGGTCGGTCTTGATTGCCGCTCGAACACAGCAGAGTATCAACAGCCATGGTGAACTCTTCGGAGGCGTGTTTCATCGCCAATCCCAGCTCTTCATCTGAGATTTGAGTGATGCGGTCTCCGACTTCAGCATAGACCCTGTCGTACAAGAAGTCGGGAGATTTGGCGCTAGAAGCCAAGACAATTGCGACTGTTGCCGTTGCGTTGACAGCAGCATAAGCACCTGGGGTTACCGGATCGACGAGTACTTGCGTACCTTCTGTCATCATCCCCATAATTTGCGGGACGGTTAGATTCATATTACAGCCTCCTTTCCACCGGAGCAGAATAGCCTGTTAAGCCGGTACGTCCGGCTAGGAGGACTGCCGCATGATTGACAATAGAGAGACGCTGAGCGGCCGAACCAGCCATATGCTCCGTGCGTGCAATGACCCGACCCGACTGCTCAACAATCTCGACCGCGTCTTTCAGAACCCTAACGCGCACGCATCCGGCATCGGAGACATCTCCGTGTGCCATCATGACGATCGACCCTTTGGGCACCAGTGCGACATCAATCATGAAAATCCTTTCCTCCGCAAATGCGGAAAGCAAAATTCTTACTCTGAGAAGAGAGTAACCCCTTCTTTAGCAAAGAACACGAATTCGTCAAGCCAAGGTTTTCTTGTTGATTAAGGAAAACAATCACCATAAAAGGAAAAATATGTTCACGTCACCTTGCCTCCAGTGGCAGATACGCGAAGCCTCCGCACACTGGCCTTGGGTGACAAACCATCAAAAGACGGTGAATACAGTGAAAAGTCATGACATCATTGCGTGCCTGAGGTCTTCCTACGTTCAGCCACAATGGGCCTTCTTTACCGAGGTAACAGATGGGACAGGAGCAGCTTCAAGGCGCCGGGTCGACGGACTGGCCGTCAACATGTGGCCCTCTCATGGCCTCGAGTTTCGAGCGTTTGAGGTAAAGGTCTCAAAAGATGATCTGCGAAAAGAGCTAAAGAACCCGCAGAAGTCCGAGGCTATCGCGCAATACTGCAACACTTTCTATCTGGTCACCCCCAAGAATCTTGCCGACGACTTTTCACTCCCGCCGCGGTGGGGGTTGATTGAATGCGATGAGAAAGGTCGCAGTAAAATAGTCAAGAAAGCCCACTATGAGGAAAATCCGGTAGAGTTGACCCGCGAGTTTATCGCAAGCATTCTGCGCGCGGCGGCAAAAGTATCGGAGAGTCAAGTCAACGATATGCTGCGCCTGGAAAGGAACAAGCTTCACTCCGAAATGGAACAGCGTGTTCAGGATGAAGCGCGTCGCCGAACCGAAAGTAACCGACGACTGGACGAAGTGAATGCGCAGTTGCTCGAAGGCATCTCATCTGCCTGTGGTAAAAATACGCAAACACTCTTGTACGACAAGAGCTTCCTTGACGCGGTGGGAGTAGTCTATCGCATCGGCCTGCGGTCTGGATGGTCCGGGCTAGGCCGCTTGCTTGAATTGTTGTCCCAAGTGTCCAAAAGCGCAACCGAGTTACACTCCGCGTTGGAAAAACACACCGAGGAGCTGCACCACGGCGAAATCTCAGATTTGACAGACCGCAGAAACATTCCGCAACCAGTAAAGGCAAAATCATGACCACTCAGACGAGAAACCTGGCTCGCGAAGACTTTATCCCACTGAGAGAAGCCATTGATCACCTAAAGGACGAATTTTGTTCGTCCGAGGACTGAATTAAGAAGGCGGCAAAGTACCGACCGGACACATTCGTCGTTCTGGAAGACTTACTGGATTTGGTTTACGTCGCGTCTAATGCTCTTCATGCAATTGCTTTCCCAGACCTGCTGGATGAAAATGCACGCCGTCGTTTTAGAGCGCTCAGAAACGAGAAGACTTTCCGTGAAAAGTCTGGAGCGATGTCTGACGAGCATGAGGGCTGCCTTTACAAACTAATGGCTGCCCTCATGCATGATAGAGCCTTCGGGGATAGCAAAATGATCCCAGAAGCAGGCAAAGAAGGCGAATACATGCTCGGCCATCCGATAGCTCTCATGGAATTGCAGGATGAACTAAGGAGTGTGGAAAGGCGCAAAATCTATCAGATTGAGCCTACTGGCCCAACCACCCCTTCCGACGCTTGAATTCAACGCATGCTTGATAAAAAAGGTGCTTGCTACCGGTAGCTGGGTAGCAAGCACCTGATTACTGCGACATCAAAGATTAGACGGACGGCCCGGCTTTGACGTCCAAGTCCGGTGCAGCCCGAGGGGCTTCATCGATGGTTTCTACGCTCACCAGCAGACCGTCAGCCTTGTCGGGATATGCTTCGGAAATACGACGTTTGCCTCGCCCCTCGGACATGTACCAATCCTGTGGACACGCTGGCAGAACAAACTCTGAGAAATCGGGTTTGACCATGTAGCCTTTACCCTTCGAAAAGCGATGGATACCCACCAGCGCCCCACCTGAGACCTTGAGAGGCTTTTGCCAATCATGGTTAATGATGTCTTTAATACGCATTTGACACGCAAAGACGAGAGAACCTCTGTGTTGGTCGTTCGTGAACTCCTGCAACTGGCTGAAGCTCAAGATTCTGTTGGCAGGCTTAACACCGGCATCAATATCTTCGCCCAGGCTTTGAGCATCCCGATACTCTTCTTCGGTCCAACCGAAGAATTGCAGGATTTCTTTAATGTCAACTTTGTCATTCCCGCACATAACCCCAATCACGTTCTCGTCATAGCCAGGGATATAGCACAGTTCGACAGTGTGCCTGTCATCTAGCATGTCGACTGGAGCCCCGAGCTCTGCCGACTCAAGAGCATGGTAGAATTCCGCCTCAAGGACGTCGTCCAGGATTCCCTGATTATCGTCATCGAGGGTGTCTGCATTTGCAGCCACGAATACAGTCGTCGTGAAAAAGTCCCGGATCGCGGTGAACTCCGGCTTCTTTTGAAGTTTATCCTCATAGAGGTCTTCGTAGTAGCCCGGGTCCCAACGATCCACCTCATCATAGAGGGCGTCCTTAACAGCCTCACCCACAGGGAAAGTATCGTAGTTCGACAAGGCGTCATCAACGACACTTCGAAGAAACATCTTACCGAAATCGACTTTGCGACCGTAGTTTTCCCGGCTGTATCGCCGCGGCGAGCAGGAAGCCGCAAGTTCGTGAACGATGGCACTCACCTGCTTGCTGCTACAGACAGCCTTCAGCAGTTCCTCCAACCCCATTCCATCGGTGTTTGAAATGTCTAAAGACACTTCTTTCTCATTGATAAAACCTTGAATTTTCACGATAAACTCCCACGATAAGCGAAGAGAAGCTTCCTCTTCGCACAAGATAACGAGTTGGCTGCTGACTAAACCAGCAGCCAACACTCCAAAATCGTCACATTACATCGATGGCCCGGCTAGTTCAGGGACTTCAGGCTCAACATCCGGCTTCGGCTCTACAGCCTCAATGTCCACTCTGTGATAGCTATGGACAATACCGTACACGCCATCAATGCCATAGCTGTTGCCCTCGGTAACGCGCCAGTCCCCGGGGACAGGTGGCAGAATAAATTCGGTGCCAGCCCAGTCGACAATGTGACCTGACCCATTGCAAAAATCATGAAGACCGACTTCACCACCACCGGTAATCCGCATGTCTTTGGACCAATCATGCTTGATGAGCTGTTCGACTTTGATGCGACAAGCAAAAACAGGCACACCACCGTAAGTGGCGTTATCAAGAACCTCTGTTAGCTTGTCGTAGTTGAGAAGTTTGACCGGACGAACGTTGTTCGTTTCCAGGTTCTTCCACATTTCTGCAAGTTCGGTCGCCTGTCGGAAACGGTAATCTGCAAACCGCTGATCGCCATCCTCGAAATCTTCGATAAGAGGTTGAGCTGCCAAATCGTCACCGGTAGCCTCTTTCACAGCCGCTTTGAATTCCTCTGCGGTCCAGCCAAAGAATGCCAAAACTCTGGCAAAATTTTCATCGGGACGAACATCGACTGAAGAACTGCAAACGCTGGTGTATGACGTCTGAATGTCATCAATGGCATATTTGCCGCCTTCAGGAATATAGCAAATCTCAACTTCATCGCGACTACGAATAAGGTCGAGCGGAGAGCTGTCGTCTGCTTCGGCAAGAGCTTCGGCAAATTTCTCCTGCATAATCTCATCAAGCACATCAAGATTATCGATGTCGCGGTTGCTGTATCCTGCGTCTTCAAAGACGACATCTGTGAAGAACGAGAACAGGCTTTTCGTATCACGATCAGATTTCACATGATTTTGGAAGAAATCTTCATAGTACCCCAAATCGAACTCTTCTCGGTCTGTTGCAATATAGTCAGATGCAGCATGCTCTGGAAGAGGCGCGTCATCATCTTCGGAGGTCAACAGAACCGCCGCAGCATCCAGAGCAGCCTCCGCGATTTTGGCAAGGGTTTTCTGGCCAAAGCCGTCACTTGGACCTGCTAGCGCGTATTTCGAAGGGTATGAATGTGCCGCAATTCGATGAATTTCATCTGACACCACTTTGGTATTGATGACGTCCCGAATCAGTTCGTCAAGCTCCGTACCATCTGCAACATCGACCTCAATAACGACGTCATTTTTGTTGATCTGCCCGCGAAATTCCATAACAGCTAGCTCCAGCTAAATCGTTTTGCTTTTTGGAAAGATAAGCGAACAGCATGCAAGACACATGGAAATCTAGGATACAATCAGGGAGGGGTTGGAGCGGGTGAAGGGAATCGAACCCTCGTCGTAAGCTTGGAAGGCTTCTGCTCTACCATTGAGCTACACCCGCATCAATCAAGAAAAGCAGTATGTAAAACGCACTGCCAAGTGTCAACGGAATTCTCGAAATGTTACGAATATTCCTTTAGAGTCCGACGTTTTTGCTTATTCCACTCCCTTTCCTTGATAGTGGCGCGCTTGTCGTGCAGTTTCTTACCCTTGCCCACGCCGACGATAATCTTTGCAAGTCCTCCCGCGTTAAAGTGCGCCGACATCGGAACGGCCGTCATACCCTGCTGATCCAGCTCTTTGCTCAGGGTAAGAATTTCTTTTTTGCGCAGCAGAAGCTTCCGTGAACGCCGGGGAGAAACAGGGTCAAGACCTCGCATGTTCGCACCCATAACGGGTTCGACAGAAGCATTCACCAACCACGCTTCGCCATTTTCTACGGACACATATGCTTCCGAGATATTCAGTTTCCCTGCCCGTAATGCCTTGACCTCAGGCCCAGTTAGCTGAATACCAGCCTCCAACCGAGTGACAATCTCGTAGTTGAAGTTGGCTTTTCTGTTTTTGGTGATTTCCATTTTCGTTCTCCTTGGCGAGACATATTACAAGCAAAGGAAAACTACGCAACAGCAAAGAAAGGAAATCTCAGATTAAAAGCGATTGAATGCTTCCGTTTGTTCAACGTGAAGTGCCGCGAGCTCAGCGCGTTCACGAGCCTGTTTCTGCTCCATATCTGCACGAAATTCAGTCTGATTTTCGAGCAGATACGCTTTGCACACCAGAGGATGTCGCCTAATAAGCTGATCCAGCTTTGCCTCAGGCCCTTTACCGACCGGTTCCCCGATGAAAACACTAAGATAGCGCTTAACCCCCACCGGCATCGCAAGCAAGGCTTCCTTGACCAGAGAAACATCATCAGTTTCTCGCTTGAGCTGCTCGAAAAGTTCGTCAATTTGAGATGCCGGGATGATGAATGCGGAATCCCACCTCTGATGCTTTGCAAGAACTGACGAGCTAACGATTTGAACTTTCATTGGTATACCTCAAGGACGCATGGGTGAGAGGGAAGGGGCTTCTAACATTGTTCTTTCCTGGATACCGTCTAACGTTGGCGCCAAGGCATCAATCAGAACTGCCAGTGATTTCTGTGGCTGTCCATCGAAAACCCCAGGTGGGACGTGCCTTAGACGCGTGACATTATTCTTCACCCAGTTAACCCACTGGGCACTTTGCCGTTTGTTTGCGGCGAAGTCTTCCCGGAGTTGCTCAGAAATGCTGCCGGGCAGAGGGGTTCTTCTATGTTCAAAGGTGCGAACAATCGCCATGGCAATTCGCTGCATGAACTCTTCATCAAGGCCGATTTCAGGGAGCGATAGAAGTGTACCATTCACCAGGGAGGCCCTGACTGCGCGAACTCTATCAACAACGTCGCCATTTGCGGGCATGGGAGTGTCAGGGTCTATACCTGCATTCAGGAGCTTTAGGTCGCCAACTCTTTTGGCTGTTTCGAACAGCAGCCACAAGTCGAAGAAATCTTTGTGCCGGATAGAGACGTCACCGTCTTCGATCTTCGCAGCCAACTTCTCGGCGATAGTATTCTCGATCGGATATACCAGAACATCCGCCGCAGCTGGCGGAATCTTTCGCTGAGCAAGAATGCCACCAACCCGCACACAGGGAGGTGGAAAGCTCATCTCATTGTTCACACCGGCATCAATAACAAACACAACTTTGCAGCTATGGATTTTTGAAGGGATTGTGAAGCGATATCCTCCATCTCCTTGATGGTTTCTCTCGTCCAATAAAATACTGTCTGCGTCATAGAAGACACCGTCATCAATCGTGTCCAGGCACGCGCGTTTGATGACACCAAAGATGATGTCCCGTCTTTCTTCGGGTGTTGTTGCGCCAACATCTTTGATGTTCAGATCCAGGTCTTTCGTTGGTCGCATCTCGTTCCCCAGAACGATGCCCAAGCTTTGCCCGCCTTTAACGACCACCGCCCCGTCATGATTTGCTCGCATGAGGCGTTCCATGAATCTTTCAATCACATAGGCGGTGGCCAATGCTTGCGTATCTAGCCCGGACACCTTCGCTTCATCTCGAAGCCAAACCCAAGTTCTTTCAGAAACGTTCGCCATCGTCACACCTGTCACATCCGAAATGCCTGTACGGCATCTAAATATGGCCGAATGGATTTCTCTCGGTTCAAAGCCTTGGCATATCGGCTCAAATCTCGGATCGGCTCGCCCTCGTTCACATAAGATTTCAGAACCTCGAGAGCCAATTCCTTATCCCCTGACCTCTCGGCCGCGCGAAGCAAATCAACCACCGTTCTTGCCTTCGAGGTAATCTTTACCGGCGTGTTGGCTACTGTCACGGTTTCAATACCCAACGTCATTGATTTCTCTTGCCACCGTACACCCTGCACCGATGGGCTGCGTGACGACGGAATCGATGAATTGTAGGGAAAGGCCGCATGCACGTTAATTGGGTTGGCGGTGGTGAAGCCGTAGTAAGCCGCCGCAGAGTCCAAGCAAATGATCGCCTCCGGATGCCGGACCGCTAGCACGGCAAAGCTGAGCCATGTTGATGGCGCCTCCGCGTCTGAAAGTCTATAGGCTCCATGCCCGACCTTTTCCAGCACCTCTCTTGATACCAGACGGTCAATTTCCCTAGAACCCAGCCCAATATCCTTTAGGTCAACAAATCGGACAATTTGCCGGTCTTTGAAAAGTTTGGACAGCCTTTCTCGCGCTACATCAGGCATCTCAAGAGCACCCCTAAACCACCAAATACACTCAAATACATAATACTATGAGTGAAAAAGATACACTGTCACATTGAAAGTGGGAAGCATAATTTTCACTCAATGTGAGAACGTATTGAGTTTATTTAGCGAACTCTATCAAGTACGCGTCAGTCTTACTCAATTAGCCATCGCATTGAGTGGAATGAATGATCGCCTATACAAACAGGTAGATTTTTTGTTGCCGTTTCGAAAAGTGTATAGTTTCCAATGGCAAGTGAGGTCACTTGCAAACGCACACCATAATCTTCCCGCAAGAATACAGGGAGGGGATTTGTATGCGTCCAGAGTTCATTAACCACATGCGAGAAGCGGTCCGAGTTGCCGCCGCAGGAATGTATTTTGAGGAGCAGGGGGCCTGGGGAATGGCCTTGGCATTGTTTGCGGCGTTGCGAAAAGAGAAATTACCCGCGCGACTTTTACTGGCCACAGAGTTCGTGCACGCCATGGTTTCCTTAGACGATGAAGTCTACGACCACGAAGGACCGATCCGAGCCATTCACCAATCGAAAGAAATCTCTCCGGAAGAATTGGTCCACACCGCAAACTTACACGGATGTCCACCGCAGCAAGTGGCAAAGGACTACAAACACGCGACACGTATTATTGCAGAGGCACGCGCCTTGGCGGCAGACAGCGAGCTCATTCAAAAAGAAACCATGCCACAGCTTAGGCTCGCCTGAACATCTGACAGCTTAGCAACAACGAAGAAGCCGCGCTCACAATGCGAACACGGCTTCACCTCGTTTTCGAAGAACGCTAACGCCACCGCCCTCAGACAATTATGCCAGAACGGCCTCCATGGCAAAGAACCGCACATTGTCAGCCTTTTCGAACAGACCGATCACTTGTTCCATCTTCTGCTCATCTGCTCTGAGTGGACGAAATCTTTCGAATCTAGCTCGCTTTTTCTGGAGTAAGTATTCTTTTCGTTCGGGGTCGACATCCAATTCCATGATAGAATTCAGGCTCTTCTCAAGCCTCCCAGAGTCCTTGCGATAGGCGGCAACCAACCGGTTCAAAGACGCCACGTATTCAATCCCTTCCGACATATCCTGATGTACGGAATCCAGCAACGTGACTACTTCGTTTCCGTCACTGCACTGTGCAAAAACGACAGCAACATAAGGCGTCAATGAAGGACGCACATTCGCCGGAGAGTCTTCTTCAGGTCGACTGGGCAGAATAGCCTTTCTGAGCCGTTTGATTGCGGTAGAGGTCGCAGGCCGTCGCCTTGCCCGGTGACCACGCCCAATGACCTCAGGCTCTCTAATTTTGACGGAACCCACCCCTTCAAAAGGAACGTTCCCGAGAATCCACCTAGCCACATCTCTTGGATACACGGGGGAATAGCTGTCGCCAATAACAGAATCATCTGCGTAAGCGTCGTCAGAGCTATTCAGGCACCATGAAAAGTCGGTGCGATAGTAATTTTTGGGATCAGTCGACAGAATATGGACGATGCCATTCTGGTGGAAGTCGTGACCGACCTTCCAGAAGAACGTGCGGCCATGCACGACAATTTTTCTGTAGCCTTTTGGCTTACGGATTGCGGGGGTGTTACTCATGGAATGCTCCTGCAAAGCATAGCGTGCCGCCTTCGAAACATGACGGGCGCAATATAACTTGAATGCTAAATCCTCGGGTCAGAGACCCGGTAGGGTTAGGCTTTCATGGCAGGGCAAAACCTCTCTTTTGAATGTCGAAACCCGAATTTACACGCAACAGGCTTCCTTGTCAACAATTCAAGGAAGCATAGTGCTGGCGACGGAAGCTTCAGGCGAAAGGGATTCCACCGACAAGACGTGGATTAGGCCGGGATCAAAGACCGCATAGCTATAGTCAGCTTCCGGAACAACGCGAAGAAAATCTTTGTCAGAGAGGCTATCCAATTTCGAAAGAGTCCCATTCGCAGACAGCTCGTTGATCCGTTCGGTGGTCACGCCCTCATACCGATTGAGATAGCGAATGCAATCGTAGCCCGCCGCCCTAGCCCTTCGAAAGGTGTCTTTCCCCCAACTGCCGGTATCTTTCGCATTCTTGATGCGGGAGACATTGAGAACTACGGAGTATAACCACCCACTTGACCCCGCTCGCATACGCGCCTGTGCTTCGGAGCCAAAGTGGAAACCTTGGTCCCCGCCAGGGCGGTGGCTGAAGCTTGAAAATTTCTCCTTCGAACCGTGAAATAGAACCAGGGGTTCTCCATGATCGGCTCGAAGAGCATTCTTTTTATAAGCTATTGTCGATGGTTGAGCGCCCATATTTCTTCTCGCCTTAATAATCCGAGTGTCACAGATGAAAAAGGCTACCATACGACGAGCCTTTCGAGTAGAGAATCATCCTCTTGAAGCAAATTCCGACACTGCTCCATCCTTTGCCGTGGCGCGCACGACGCGTCCGTAAATAGTTCGCGTCCATCCGTTATCGTGCCCGTGATTATTGGAAATCATAAAGCGACCGTCTGGGCCAATTTTTGTGATTTTGTGAGCATCGATGAAGCGCCCATTTACCTTGCAAAAGACAATATCTCCAACTCGATAGGTGCTTTCACGCTTGTATTCACAAACAGATGGATTGGGCAGAAGCGGCAACATACTGGAGCCAAAACACTTCATGGTTCCGGTGCCCGTTGTGGCCAAGCTACCAATCAATGCTTGATATTTCGTCATCTCTGAAGACCTTTTTATAGTTAATTCCGTCAGGAGAATCAGCTCGAACCCTGAATATGTCAACATTATTTTCTTTCGCGCCGTTGCCAACTTAACCATCGAAGCAAAAAATGTTGACTGAAAAGTACAAATCTGTTTGTTTTCCTTCATACATTAAGGAGAAACAGAAAATGAATATTGCTCATTCCTTTGATATGGCCGAGCTTTTGGTTGAATTGCCGACGGGCACGCTCGCGGTAAGAACACCAGACGTCGCTGCCGTGCCGAAGATTTGTGGATTTGCGGGGCGACGAAACCTGAAGCGCGGCTTTTTGTTTGTATCCCGTGTTCTCGGAAAGCATATTCCCGTGCGTCCGGCGGCGATGCGACAAACATTCCGCACTCTCGCCGGAAAGATCCCCAAAAGCCTCCCCGGGCCGGTGCTGTTTGTGGGTATGGCGGAAACCGCTGTATGCCTGGGAACCGGCGTATTCGACGAATGGTCACGACAAACTGGCCGCTCAGATTCCTTTTTCCTTCATACCACTCGATATAAGACCGGAACTCCTCTCGCTTTTACATTTCAGGAGGAACATAGCCACGCGACGGACCATTTCGTCCATAGCCCATTGGACCCTGAAATGCAGAAGGCCTTGAGAATGGCGAGGTCTATTGTGTTGGTGGATGACGAGGCATCAACCGGGAAAACTTTTGCAAATTTCGTCAAAGCCTCCAAATCCTTCTGCACAAATATCGAGGCAGTTGCCGCGTGCGTTTTGACTGACTGGAGCGACGGAAAAGCGCAAATCGGAATTGAGAAAGCGCTCCAAGTCCCCGTTTATATGTCGTCGCTATTGTGCGGGAGCTATCGGTTCGACCAGCGACACCTGGTTCCGCACAGGGCATCAGGGGGTGGGCAGGATCTTACACATAAACAACCGACCTTGCGGACTGACTATGGCCGGTGTGGTTGCTGGTCAGACCCCTATCGCTTTAACGCGGCAGTTCTTGCTACCGGAAGGAAGCATCAGAAAACATTGGTTCTTGGCACCGGTGAGTTTGCCTGGGGCCCATTCCGCCTCGCTGAGGACCTGGAGCAGGCCGGTGTCGACGTGCACTACCAGTCGACCACAAGGTCACCGATTCTCGTCGGTAATGATGTCAAGAGCGCCATTACCTTCAGAGACAATTACGGCGAGTGCATCGATAACTACGTCTACAACGTCGCAGACGCCAAATACGACCGCGTCATTATCAGCGCAGAAACCGGTCTGCCATCGATGAGCGCTGATCTTCTCCGTTTCCTAAAAGCAGAGTTTTTTGAAATTCCTGGAGCATCCCATGCCTATTAAGAGTAACGGTAGTGAAGCAGCCGCCGTAAGACGGCAGACGTATTCCTTTGTTGATCTTGATGATTGCCTATTCAACAGCAAACGGAAACTTTCTGAGAAGGGTGGCGTCACGTCCGACCATCAACCGGCGTCCGTCGACCGAACAGGGGAACACCATTCGTTTCGGTCTCCGGCACAGATGGACGTTCTTGCCGCGCTCCAAGCCATCGGAAAGGTTATTGTGGTTACCGGCCGCTCGATGTCGGCCCTCCAGCGAGTAACCACGACTTTGAATGCCGAATATTCCATTGGTTCCTTTGGCGGCTTTATCCTTGATGAGCAATGTCGCTTCATCGAAGACTGGAGCGCGCGGACAGAAGCAGAAGCCAGCAAGTACAAGGAACATCTTGATGTTCTTGTCGATGATTTGAAGCGAGTTGCCACCGCCGGTCACTACGACCTCAAGGTTCAAGTCATCTGGGACATCGGACAGCCCCTATACATTTGCGTGAGGCATAACAGCTACGACACAGTTGAACTGGCGGACTTTGCCCGACGCTTCAAGTGGATGCTCCCACGCAATTGGCATCTCTATCTCAACGACAACAATCTTGGATTTTTGCCGCCATATCTCGGCAAAGACAAAGCTGTCTCTTGGTTGTGGGAGCACAAACTTCGTGATGTCGGGCTAACACTTGGCATGGGGGACAGCCTTTCTGACCTCAAGTTCATTGGACTTTGCGATTTCGCGATTTTTCCAACCTCTCATTCGCAAAACTTCTCAAAAATTCAGGAATACCATCAATGAACATTCAACGTTCAGGAAGCTATGAGCCGGACGACGTCACGTTCCTTTTGAAGTTTATCGACATGGCGCCAACACCGGTAGACGAGAAGGAAGAGCTGATCCAGTCGGGACGACAGCACTACTCTGAGATGCTCTCAGCGGAACATGCACCGGAAACGTCCTACATGGAGTTTTTCTGGAGTGTGCTTGAGCGCAATAAGCACAGGTTTGCATCCGACATCTGGTCTTTGGCCAACTGCCTGTCTGCCGCCCGCCCAGGTAGTGAAATCACCCTCGTAAGTCTCGCTCGTGCCGGGACGCCGGTCGGCGTTTTGCTCAAGCACGCGCTCTCGATGCTTGCACGCGATGTGAATCACTATTCGATTTCAATTATCCGTGACCGAGGAATTGATGAAAATGCACTCCGCTACATCACGGAAAATCACAACGACAGCAGCATTGTTTTCGTCGACGGGTGGACCGGCAAAGGCGCCATCACGCGCGAGCTGAAGTCTGCTATCGCTAAATTCAATGCGAAGTACAATTGTCGCATTCCCGATGATTTGGCGGTCATTACAGACCTCGCAGGCGTCGCAGATTACACGGCCTCCCGCGAGGACTACCTCATCCCCAGCTCTATCCTGAATGCAGTCGTATCAGGTCTCGTTAGCCGAACCGTTCTCAACGAGGCCTTTGTTGGGCCGAACGACTACCATGGCTGTGTGTATTATGACCACCTTCGGGAACACGACATTTCACGGGATTTCGTGAACACCATTACAGAGTGCATCCGACAAATTGCTTTTGGCAGGCAGCCCCAAGCTTCGCAAAGTGCGCCCCAGGCGGCGAGTATTGAATGCGAAGAATTTATCGACAAGGTAATGTCCGAGTACCAAATCTCCGATCGCAATCGAGTGAAACCCGGCATTGGGGAATCAACCCGTTCTTTGCTTCGCCGGGTTCCAGACACGCTCATTGTGCAGGACAAGAACCATCCCGATACAGCACACCTAATTGAACTTGCCAACGAGCGCGGTGTAACCGTTCGGCATGACCCGAACCTTCAACCGCCGTATCGCGCGACCGTTATCATTAAAACACTTGGCGAGGGCTAAAGACAGATGCAAAAAATCCTTCCAGAAGCGCTCGGCGCCTCCCTCTACATTCCAGCAATCAAGAATGACATTTTGGCGCACGCGAATGGTCTGCGGCTGCCGCATGTCAGGTCTATGATCTTCTGCACGGAAGATTCTATTGGCCTTGAAGAGGTGCGTTTTGCGCTCAACAACCTTCGCAAGTCGCTTCCCTCCTTCAAGAAAACACCCAACAAATTGCGCTTTATCCGGGTTCGCAATGCTTCCGTGATGGGCCAAATCCTTAGCATGGAGGGCGCATCAAATGTCGACGGGTTCGTTTTGCCAAAAATTACAGCAAACAATATTGGAACCTATCTCGATCTCTTGTCGAGCCACGACAAGAAATTCCATTTGATGCCAACTCTCGAAACAGCAGAGGTCTTTGACCAGGACGCTATGAAGAAGCTCAGAGACCTGCTACTGACGAGAGGCGTGCAAGAACGCATTCTGTCGCTCCGAATTGGTGGCAATGACCTATTTTCCGTTCTTGGTATTCGTCGGTCGCCTGAGCGAACGATCTATGAAACCGGCCTCGGGCACACGATTGCTTCCTTGGCATCAACCTTCAAGCCGCATGGCTTTAACCTGACCGGCCCGGTGTTCGAAAGCTTCGCGCATCCCGAAGTACTGAAGCGTGAAGTGGTCCAGGATCTGGACCACGGCCTGTTTGGCAAAACAGCCATCCACCCGTCACAAATTCCGCTCATCGAGCACTTCTATGGAGTGTCACAGCAAGAGTTCGAGGTAGCCACCGCTATCCTCCAAGACGACGCCCCGGCCGTTTTCAACATGCACAACACGATGTGCGAGCCAGCAACCCACCGATCTGCTTCTTTGAAAATGGTCACGCGGGCAGAAATTTATGGAATTCGCGAGGAAAACCTTCAAATCCGAGTAGCGGTTTAGGCTTCGCAATATCAGTAAGAGCCTGCTCGGAAAGAAATACAACAAGGAAAACTAACGTCAGAGACGAATGGGATTATCAGTTCGGGTATTTTCCTTATTGACAAAGCAAATAGTAAAGAATACTTGTTCTTCACTGCCGCATTTTCCTTGTCGGCAAACGCATCAAAAGGAGGGCCGTATGGTCGATCTTGCAAAGAAACAAAGCATTTCGCTTGCCAAACAGGATGGCGGTAAGCTAACGAAAGTGGTCATGGGGCTCGGCTGGGATGCCGTGCAGGTGGAACAAGAGACGAAAAAAGGTGGCTGGATCAGGCGCGCAATGGCCGAACTTACCGCCCCCGTCGCGAACAGTATTGACCTTGATGCCTCAGTTGGGCTGTTTGATGCCAACAAAAAACTTCTCGAAACCGTCTATTTCGGTCGCCAAACCGGCGCTGGGGGTGCCGTCCAACATGGCGGAGACAACCTCACCGGCGAAGGCGAAGGCGATGACGAGGTAATTGGCGTTGATCTTGAAAAGCTGCCAGCTTCTGTGCACACCCTTGTTTTTACCGTTTCATCCTTCCGCGGTCAGAAGTTTGCGGACGTTGACAACGCGTTCTGTCGCTTGGTTGACACCAGCAATACTGCGGCTCGCGACCCCAACGTGGCGATTGGCGCAGGCAAAGAGCTGGCAAAGTTTGCACTGACTTCTGATAGCGACTGCAAGTCGGCCACCGGCATGGTGATGGCCACCGTCTTCCGTGATGGGACAGGCTGGAAGATGACAGCTCACGGGCTGCCGGGTTCCGGCCGGACGATTGCCGATCTGAATTCGGTCATTCAGGCCGCACTGTAACCTCCAACAAAAGGGGTCCGCGCCATGTCGCTCTGGAACCGTATCAAGGACTTTGCTACCGAAGCACGTGCAACAGTCGTCACGGACTACAAGAAGTTCGCCAATCGTGACTTCATGATTGCGAATGCCGCTGCCGCAGCACTTGTTGCCTGTGCCGACGGAACAGTATCGCCCGAAGAAAAGACGGCGATTATTCGCCGCATGGAAACCTCGGACGAACTCAAGGTCTTCAAGGCATCCGAAATCATCGGTCACTTCAACGAATATGTTCAGAAGATCACCGATGACAACATTTTCGGAAGGCTCCAAGTCCTTGAACAGGTGGGGAAAATCGCGGGAAACGAACAGCAGTGCATGGCTCTGGTTCGTTTCGTCATCATCCTTGGCACTGCTGACGGCAACTTTGACGACAACGAGAAGAAAGCCGTCAAAGACATGTGTGTGCAGATGAAAATCGACCCGAGCCTGTTTGACCTGTAGGTCGAACCTCGGAAGCCAACTCGGGGAGTGGGGTGACCACTCCCCAAAGAGGGTAATTTGAAATGACCGAAGGTACGCTTTTTGACTTGGTGACGACGATCATCGTTTTTGTTGGCATGACACTTTGGTTTGAAAGTAGTTTGTAATGATTGAAGGTACGCTTGGATACTCGGCGACAACGATTGCCCTGTTTGTTGGCTTGGTACTTCTGTTTGTCGGAATTGATTTGTTTGCCCACCGCAAGGATAAGCCTGTCAGCTTGAAAGACGCGCTGGCCTGGTCACTCCTTTGGGTGCTCGTCTCACTGGGATTTGCCGGTTATCTCGGATACACCTATGGCGAAGAAAAAGCTTCACTGTTTATCTCGGGTTACGCGCTCGAGAAAGTGCTCAGCGTTGACAATCTGATGGTCTTTATCGCCATTTTCAATGCATTCAGCATTCCAGAAGCCTACCGTCACCGCATCCTGTATTGGGGCATCATTGGTGCCATCCTCTTCCGACTGGTCTTTGTAGTCGGTGGTGCCGCACTATATGCCCTGGGCCCGTGGGTTGAGTTTGTCTTTGCTGGAATTATCGCCTTCACGGCATACAAAATGCTAAGTGGCGGCGACGACGATGACAGCATTACCGACTATTCGAACCATTTCTCTGTTCGTTGGACGCAACGCATTGTCCCGGTTGTCCCGAAGCTCATTGGTCACAATTTCTTTGCATCAAAGAAAACGGTTGATGCGGAACTTGCGAAGCCGGAAAACCAAGGGATGTCCGTAGTTCGGCGCGCGGCCTTCTATGCGACACCGATGTTCCTTTGCTTAGTTTGCATCGAATTCTCGGATGTCCTGTTCGCCTTTGACAGCGTACCGGCCGTCATCGCGGTCACAAAAGACCCGCTTCTGGTCTATTCGGCCATGATGTTCGCCATCCTGGGTCTTCGGTCGATGTACTTTGTTCTGGATGCTTTGCAGCGATACATGGGCCACCTCGAAAAGGCTATCATCGTACTGCTGTTCTTCATCGCGTTCAAATTGACCATCAGCGCAGCCAATCACATGTTCGGCTGGCCCGGGTTCACGATTGACCCGAATGTAAGCCTTGCAATCGTTCTCGGTACACTCGCCGTCGGCGTTATTGCCTCCATCATCTTCCCATCACAGGACGATGATCAGTCAGACGAAGCCGCCGAGCAAAAAACTGGTGCCGCTGAATAACTAGCCCTCAAGCCGCTGGAGCTCGCTATGGAAAAGCCCGTCCGAACAGCTCGCCCGCTTCAAACCGCAGGTGAATTGATTGCGAGGTTTGCCTCCATGACCATTCAGCGGCTTGAGAGAGATGAAGACGATGTTGATATCAGCAATCTGATTCAGAAGGAAGAGCGGAGAAGAACATCTCCGCGAACCTCACACCCCAAGAGTAAGAAAAATCGCCATCGGAAAGGATAAAAGAAATGGCCGTAAAGCTGAATAAAGGAGAAGGCATTTCTCTCCGCAAGGAAGCTCCAAACCTCAACGAGGTCACCATTGGCTTGGGTTGGGACGAACCCAGTCAAAATGGCGTCCAGGTTCAGGCGGATCTGGATGCCAGTGTGTTCCTTCTGGGTGGCAGTGGCAAATGCCGCACCGAGGATGACTTCGTTTTCTACGGCAACCTGACCAACAAAAGCCGAACCGTCGTTCACCACGGTGACAACCGCACCGGTGCTGGCGATGGTGACGATGAGAAAATCGACATCAAGTTGACCCAAATCGACACAGCTATCGAACGCCTGCCGATTGTGGTGTCGATCCACGACCAGCATGGAACCGACCTTACATTCGGACAGGTCCGCAATGCGTTCATTCGCCTTGTTGACAAAAATACCGACACCGAAATTGCACGGTTCGATCTGACTTCCGATGGCCTGCACGAAACTGCCATGATTTTCGGAGAGCTGTATCGTCGTGATGGCGATTGGCGCTTCAAGGCTGTCGGACAAGGTATCAATGGTGGACTGGCCGCACTGGTCGTCAGTTACGGCCTCACCGTTGAAAATTAACACAGGCGACGGTCTGTCTCTGTGTCCCACGCGCACAAAAGCGCGCACCATCACTAAAGGAGAGCCACAATGGCTGTAAGTCTCGTAAAAGGCCAGAACGTATCGCTGGCGAAAGAAGCACCGGGCCTCAAAAATGTTCTCGTTGGTCTCGGCTGGGACCCGCGCAAAACCGATGGCACGATGTTCGATCTGGATGCCAGCGTCTTCCTGCTCGGTGCCGATGGCAAAGTTCGCGGTGAAGGCGACTTCGTATTCTATAACTCGAAAATCGGTGCCGAAGGCGCTGTTGAACATTCGGGCGACAACCGTACCGGCGATGGCGATGGCGACGATGAAACCATCAAAGTGAAACTTGAAGGTCTGGCCGCCGACATCGAAAAACTCTCGTTCGTTGTGACAATTGACCAGGCGGAAGCCCGCGGCCAGGCATTTGGCCAGGTGGACAAAGCATATATCCGTCTCGTTGATGCCGACAACGGCACCGAAATTGCCCGCTATGACCTGTCGGAAGATGCCTCTGTTGAAACCGCAATGATCTTTGCCGAGCTCTACCGTCGCGATGGCGAATGGCGCTTCAAGGCGATCGGGCAGGGCTATGCCGGTGGCCTCGCCAAAGTCGCAACTGACTATGGTGTGAATATCGGCTAACTGCCGACGAAATCTCTCAATACACGCTGTATAAAATCAAACCCCATCCAATTCTGGATGGGGTTTTCTTTGTTCGCTGGGGTTTCTTACTTAAAACCTGCGAGCGCCGCTGCTGGGTTCGCTTCGACGCTGAAGGTGAGAATGGCATCAAGCTCTACATCGGTATAGAGGCCCAACCTGGTCAGGGTTTCACGAGGTGTCTCGTTGCATGCGTTCTCCCAACCAGGAAGGTTCCGACGAATGGCAGCGACACCTTTCTGCTCGACATTGCTGATGCCTCGCTCCATCCCCGAAGAGATTCCCAAATCGACGTAGAAAACCGAATAATCGGCTCTATCATGCCATTGGAAACCAGCGTTAATTCCAAGCTCGCGTTCACGTGGCTCGTCATCATTGAGCACGAAAGGTTGCGTGAGAAGCAGGTGAGACCCATAGGGGGACTCTCCATGATTAACAACACAATCATTCATGGCCAGACGCCCATAAGTGATGTTGCGCAGTTGGCCCAATAGTCTTTCGCATGGATCGTCGTGACGATACATGTATGGCGTTTCAAGAATGACGCAATTCATCTGTTTTCCTCAAGATGGAGCTAGTTTTCCTTTCGGTCGCCCCGATTATATTGGAAAACTCTCGTCACACAAAGGAAATTACCTACTTGAAGGCGTCAGACAGGTTCAACGGACCATCCGGCATATCATTAGGCGATGCATGCACCCAAACCACCGCCTGCTCGCTTCGTCCGGCGGAGGAATAGTCAACGGTTAGTTCAACGCCGCCCTGACTTTTCAAAATCATCGGCTGGAAGACAACAGTAACCTTGTTAACCTTCGCCGTGCCTGGAATCTTTGCATGCTTGGAAATGGTTTCAAAGTTCGAAAGGATTGCATCCTTGATATCAGATCCTGATATCTGATACTCTCTTCCAAAAGTGTTCGATTTTACTGCCCACGACTTCGTTTCCATGGAACTCTCCTTGCAATTTACTGAGGGCGCACCCCTCGGCAAGGCCGATTTTACCCCTATTTCTCTTATTGTCAACATTAATTAATTAATGGTGCAATATGGGCTTCTCCCTTGCGTCAGTTCCAGCTATTCTTATTGTCAACAGTATGAAGGTATTCGCCAATGGAAACACAGTTTGAAATGTATGCGGCCCGCCGCGACACGCATCCGATGTTCCGGCACATCTATCCGACCGCAATGCAAACAGAAATGTGCATCTCCAAGGGAAATGCGGTACCTGTAACCGTTCGGATTTGCTCTCCGATCCATCAGACTCCCGATTACTGGGGTTGGCTTGATCTCGAAGACGAAAATGACCGTAGCGTGGATATGATTTTCCCCAGTCGCATGCAGCTAGCGATGTGTTTCCTGGGCGAACAGCCGTTGAAGGAAGCCGTGTCGGCTGGCCGTGGAGTCCCGGTCGGCTTGGAGGTTTTCGATGGACACAATCTGGAACTGAGCGAACCGGTGGCCAGCTTTGATGATGTCGTAGCCTTGGCCAAAGAGCTGCATAAGCACCAGAAAGACCTGGCGGGGAAGCCCTACACCGGTCACCTTGAGGCAGTTCACGATAATCTTGGTCCAGAGGCAACCGAAACGGAACGAATGGCAGCCTGGCTACACGACACGATCGAAGATTGCTCAATTGATGACGGGGCAAAAGGCAAACGACCGCTTGTTCGGGAAGATCTGCGCGCCTTGGGTGTTCCACGTGATGTCGTTGAAATTGTCGAACTTCTGACCCGGAAATCGTCCTGGGTTGCGCCGTCATGGTTCAGTGCGGAGGCCATCCGGACACACCGCGAGAAGATGTACCTCGAGAAAATTCAGGGAATCATTGACAGCGGGAACATCTCGGCAATGAAAGTGAAGCTGGCGGACAACCGGCACAATAGCTGCGCCGAACGAAACAGCCAGTTGACAAAGCCATCGGACATCCGACGAATTGAGCGCCTTCAGCAACGTTATCACAAAAGCATCGATATGCTGACATCTGCCATCAGAACTTTGGAAGCAGGGAAAAATCCATCATTATGAGCGACCAAAACAATGCAGATGCCACGCTGACCGAGCTACTGGCTTTGGCATCGGAGTTCACTCTTGCCACCCGGGATAACGGTCGACCCCTTATCACTGTTCGGAAAGTTCCCGGATTGGATAGCGAGCGCAAACCTGTAATCCGGTGGGGCGTGTTCCGTGATGGAGAACCAGTGGGGAGAGACCTTTCAAGAGTAATGGAGATGACGGACCGTCTGCCGTCAGCGCGCGACGAAGCATTCATCGCAAACTACAGGTTCAACACCCGAGAAGAAGCGATAGAACATGGCAAGCGCGCCGTTGATGCGTTCGAAGCGGCAGTTACTTCAGAAGGTTTGACATTCATTGTTGTCGAACGTTGCTGGCGGGATGGGGGCATGACCCAGGATGGAACCTTCCAGCCCTAACGGTCACTTAGCAGCGCGGCGACCAACCGACCGTCGCGCTCCAGCAGTTCGTCACCATAGCGAATAAGAATTGCCAGGGGAGACAGATCTTCAAAATCTTCAAGACCCGCGTCCTTTCGAAGCTGTGACGGAATATCAGCCTCCCGGCCAGGGCCGAATTCAACAGCTCGAAAAAGAGCTGCCGCGGCAACACTTCGACTGACCCCCATATTGCAATGAATGACAACCGTCGCTGACGGGGCCACTTGCATGACCTCTCTTGCCAGGGCGAGAATGGCGGCCGCATCTTCCTTGGATGGTGGCATCACACTCCCACCGCGGAGCAACGGAATTTCCGTGTCCGTGTCACCCATAGGGATGCTCTCATATCTGATGCCGTCTGAGAATTTGGGTTTCCGTGGGAATTTGTGATGGAATTCTCCCTCTGGCATAAGGCCCAAAACCAGAAAAGGCATCCGCCCATTTCTGGTCAAGAAGGATACCAAATCTTCGACTGCTTGAACCGATGAGGTGAGAACCTTCATGCCACGCTCCCGGAACCAGAAACAACTTTCTCGACGGCACTCACTTGCACGCTCAAACAAGGACCGTCGTCAATCTTGATGTTGAGAGCTTCCCGGTTTCTAGTGATTACAGTGCCAAGGAGGCCGTCCTTCAAGAGCACACGGTCACCTCCGTGCAGCGCCAGGACCCTCTTGCGTAAGCGCGCGGCGGCTCGCCGGGGAGGGAGAATGACAACGATCAGAAATACGACGAACACCAGTGTCACCGGCGCGGCCGACAGCAGAAAGTCAAACATCAGTATTCCCTTTCGAACTTGCCGAGCTTTGAGGGACAAATCGCTTGATGACCCTGTCCATCGTCAATCCTTGGACCACGATGCTAAACACCACCACACCATAGGCCATTGTCAAAAGAAGTTGCTTGAACGGGTTTTCCGGCAAAGCCAGAGCCAACGCCACAGAAATCCCGCCATGGACACCACCCCACGTCAACACTGGGATAGCCCCCGGGGTGTACTGGTGAGACCCGATTGAGAGAGTGCCAAGCACTCCTGCGACCACAATAAAGCGCGCGACCAGTGCCACCACAATCGCAATCCCTGTCGCCAATAAAGCGGTCGTGCCGTGGTCGATGGCAAAGACTTCGACCCCAATAAGCAGAAAAAGCATACCGATTAGACCGGTATGGACGACCTCCCAGAACTTATGCAGATAGAGCCGGGTGTTTTCGACCATTCCGTATTTTTGCCCATGATTACCGATGAATAGCCCGGCAATCACACTCCCAAGAGGGGCGCTGACATGAAGGACGCGCGCAAATGAACTGAGAACAAACACAAGGGTGACTGTGAGCAAGACTTCCCAATTGTGCTGATTTGAGGTCTTGGTCCATCGATAGGCCCCGTATCCAAGAATGCCCCCCAGGACGATGCCGCCGATAGCCTCAACAAAAAACAGCTCTGCAATATGTGCAGGAGAGATGCTTGCTTCTTTGGCAAAGGCAATCTGCACCAGAACCACGAACACAACGACACCGATACCATCATTGAAGAGGCTTTCCCCGGCGACCTTTGCTTCCAGGGTCTCGGGCACAGCGTGCTTCTTGAGGATAGCGATGACAGCAATTGGGTCTGTCGGGCTAACGATTGCACCAAAGACAAGCGCTGTTAAGAATGGAAGCTCAACGCCCAGCCAGTTGTTCAAAACATACCACATCGATGTTCCGATAATGGCTGTGGTTAACAGGGTGCCCACCAAGGCGAGCAATGCAATTGTCCATTTGCGCGCGAGGAGGGGGCCGACCGAGGTATGCAATGCATCACCGAACAGCAGAAATGGTAACATCCAAACCATAACCACCGCATAGAAATCGATGCTGGTGGTAAATTCCTGTAAATTTTCCCAAATGGTCCAATGAGGATTGACCACATCAAGCGCGCCCACACTGCTCGTCGCAATCAATGCCACGAGTAGGAGGCCGATTTCATTTTGCAGCTTCAGGAAACGCTCATTCAACCAACCGATGGTAACAACGGCCAGAAACAAAATGGCAAGGGTGTCAAGCATATCCATGCTAAAACTCATACTCTGGAGCAAAGAAGCGGGTGGAGGGGGACGATTGATCGTAACGCGTCGAAAGGCGCACGCTGTTGAAATATTCCACGAGGGGTGAAAGGAAACTCATTGGCAGAAACACTCCGATTTTCTGTTCAGCGCCGACCTCACATCCGACGAGAACACCCGCCACCTGATTGTTCTCGGTGAATGCTGGCATTCCAACGTCTTGGGAAGACAGGTAGCCGCAATCAGCCGCAAACCCCGCGAGAGTGAATTCCCGAACGTGCGTCGTACGGCTGGCATCACGGGGGAGCGATACCTGAAACTCAGAAAAGTCACCGAGAACAAAGCCACAGACGACAGTTTGAAACTGGATACTGTCGAGCTCTCTTTCTACCGCAGAGCTGAAAAAAGGAACCGACAGTGCTGCATTACGCGACGAAGCAAACCAGGTCATAGATGCGTGCGGAAGGTCAAAGCTTTCCGCCACCTTGCTGACCGGCGATAGTAATGAAACTTCGCCCAGCGGGGCCCGATAGACTGTGGAAACCCGAACCCCGTCGTTCGAGATCTGCCCATCAGGACCGACGGAATGCAAGTGCAGGTTCCGATAGGCCATGTAGATAACGTTGGAGTTTGCGAAGACGCCGTGACCCATTGCGTAAACGTTCCTTGCGACCAAAGTTGCAAAACAGCGGAATTCTTTCCGACCGTCAGGCAAATGGGTTACAACGGCCGCAACGTGGCTTGAAACCAGCTTGCGCAATGCGTCGATAGCTTCGTCGACCTTTTCCATGCGAACCTCCTGTTATAGGGTCAGGGGAATAATAAGCCCAAACCTATGCTTGTCAACATTATTAGTGACGATTAATGTTTTCTTTTAAATGCTGAGCGCTATAATGAAGTGGCTATGAAAAAAAGGAGAAATGCGATGTTCGATGTCGACGTTTATCATCAATCCTTTGTTGAGCCCAAGAGGGCAAAACGCATTCATCACAGGAAGCGCATGGAGGCGAAAGCCTTGAATTATGCAAACAGCAATCATCTGTTCGGCGAGCCAGACCTCAACAGGGATCGTGTGAAAACGAAAGACACAAAAGGGCAGCGTCAACAGGGACTGACTTCATGGGCTTCTGTCGAGGAGGCACGTCGCGCTTGGGCCAAAACTCACCGCGACACTCTGAAAGATTGTCAGTGCTGCCTCTGTTCCAATCCTCGCGCGCGCTTCAACACACCAACGATACAGGAACATCGCGCCGCGCTATCCCAAGAGGAACAACTCCAGGAATATCTGGCAGCCTAGGGAACCGCGTAGGCCCAAAAAAGCGCCCCCATGCTAGGGGCGCTTTTCGCATAAGGAAGGGTGGTGGCATCTACCGGAGAATCCATGCAACGATGCTACCTTCATAAAGCCTGCCCGAAAAACCCACTGTACTATTGGTCGACTCTGAGCAAACGGCTATGGCTTCTTCAAGGGTTAGCGGCCGACCTTCAATAAATACCGAGCGGTCATTGCTGCCAACAAACACTTGGTCCAACCTGTCCTTCATATTCATCCTTGCAGCGGCTACGCATAAATCCTCATTTAACTGGCTTGCGACGAGAACATACCGTTGGCCAAGCGCGTCGGGGAATATGTCAATCAGTGCACTGTCCGCGACGACGATCTCTGAAAGCGTTCCACGATTACGAACGAACTTTGACGCCACGCCTCCGGCCGAAGCGAGCACCTGTGGCGAAATTTCATCAAAGCCAGCCTGGCCCTTGTACAAATCACCGATACTTGATGTAATTTGCGTGATGACTTTTTCGAAATCCCGAGCCCGCTGTGCATGAGTAATCGACAGGTACGCAGCGTAGGCACCCACAATTAAAAGAGCAAAGATACCAATCGCAACAGACAGTTCAAGCAGGCCAAATCCAACTTGGCGCCGACCAGAAGTCCAATGCCTACGCAGAACCGTTCCATGAGTGCTCAATCGATTTCCCCTTTATAAGAGCGCTGCGCATTCAGAACCGAAAGTTCTGATTGAATTTAGCCAATAGCGCAACTCTTTCCTTTAGGCTAACATCAGTATTCCTGTATTTGGAAGAAAAATGGGAATCGCATGAAAAACAGATGGGCATCCACCCCTTTGCCACGACTCACAGAGCCCGGGTTGGCCATTGGCAGTATTCAACAAGCTAGGCGGCATAAGAGACTGTTTGATGCCGTATTGACTTGCGAAGACCCATTGATGAAAGTCAGCTCCAGAGTTCGGTTCCATGGGCCGCACCGCCAAGATCACCTTATCCTGCGATTTGAAGACGTAGACGAGGATTGCCCCCATCTGTGGCAAGCAACCGAAGAAGTCGTATCTGAAGCACTCTCATTCGGACGGGAGCATGCTGAATCGAAAATGCTCATTCATTGTGTAGCAGGAATTCGGCGGTCAACTGCGCTCGCGTACGCCATTGCCTCTGATCGGCTGGGACCCGGAAGAGAACAGGAAGCCCTTGATTACATCCTGAAGGTCAGGCCTGAAGCCATGCCAAACGGACTTGTTGTAGACATTGCAGATCGACTGCTTCAGCGCGACGGACGTTTGACCCGAACACTTGAACAGTGGGAAGCGAAGACCCCCGCAGTCGCGAAGAACCGGGAGGCAAGAGCAATACACATTGACAAGTACCCGGAGCTCTATGCCCTCAAGCCCGACGCTGACGCCGTCTTTATCCTCAGGAACCCGTAAAAGATAGGAGACCCAACCAAATGGCAGAGAAACTAGTCCGAGACTTACTGAGTGACCGAATTCCAGCCGCCGAGTTGCGTATCGAGGAAAACCCGGAAAGCCTGCGGCAGATGGCAATCCGTAAACTTCATGAAGAGTTCGGCGAGCTTGCCGATACGGATTACAGCGATGTGAACGAGTTTGCAGATGTGCTCGAGGTCGTCTTGCACATAGCTAAGCAAGGTGGAATTACGGAAGAAGAAGTATTCAGCGCCAGGGACAAGAAGGCAGCTGAGAAAGGGCGCTTTGAGAGAGGATTGGTGTGGTCGGGCCCACAAAACTAGGGCCCGACAAGACACTTACTGGCATGCACAATCAAACTTAAGATGGCTTCACTTCTGATAGCCAGCGATGTGCCGGATTTCCGCCTGGCTTTGTTCAACGCTGGACATACGCTGATTCAAAGTCGCAATTTCGTTATGAATACCACCAAGGCTCGCGTTGATAGTCATGAGAATCTGTTCAATCCGGAGCAGGACATCAACGGCAGGCCCTGGCTTTGAGGCCTTTGTGCCGTGGGCGCTTTCGCTTGGAGCGTTGGAGCTTCTTTTCTGCCGGGCGGCTTCGATTTCTGCCAGTGCTTCCCCGGTGGGTGGCCCAAATGGCTGAGCATTGGCAAGAGCGTCGCTATGCATATATTTCAGAGCGTCATCGTTAGCGACAATTGGTTGCTCCCCCATGCCTGGGGGCACATCTGTTTTATTATGGGTTTGTTTATTGGTGGTACTTGCGGACTGTTTGGTGGCATTGGCAAGCGCCGCCATTCGCCGCTTCCGCTCTCCATCTGTTAATGAATTGTCATGAGAGAAATCTTTCAAGCCATGACGGTCATAATACGAGCGGAAGAAATCCTTTTGGACTTCCCAGTCATGCTCCGAAATTGGATTATCATGATTGAGGCATTGATGTTTATCACGCGCCTCAGCCAGGAGAAGGTCGACTTCAATTCCCTTAAGGCGTGACCGCAACACCCGCCTTTCTTCACATTTATCCTCGCCGCGCCGTTTCATGTAGGGTTCACTACCAGACGGGAAGGGATGGAACTCCAGCTTATCTTTCCCAACCGCTTTCAGTAATGAATTAATCCGAGCAATAGCCTGCTCACTGACACCTTTCCCTTCCTCAAAAAACCAGCGTTCGAACTGTACCAATTGAGGATCACTTTTTCCGTGACTATCAGATGTAACAACGTTCAAGGCATGAATTAAAAGGATTTCTTCGGCCTGAGTAAGGTTAAATCCAACAATATAGGGAGAATTGCTGATAATCCACGCGTGTGCCATTTAGACCTCCTTAACAAAAGGACATATTCTATATAATGAGCACCAGCCTATCATGTTTGCTTTGCCCGTCAACATTTTCCTTTCTGAAATCTTTGGCGTCAGCAATGGAAAAGAAAACTTGTTCCACTCATGGCAGGAGGCTATTGTCACAGCAAGTTGATGGGAACAAGGTATACCGATAAGTGGCTGATTATACGAATGACGTTAAACCGCTGGACCTTATGCAGGTGTTTTATTCCGATGCGGCGGCAGGCATGCCTGACACCGATGATAAGAAAGCGGTCGCGATCCATATGATCCGCAACGTACAGAATGTTCTCGTGAAATTGAACGCCGCGCTGGAGAAAGTGCTGGTGTCGTTGCAGAACGCGACACACGATATTTCCGTTAGCATGTGGGAGCGCCCCGAAACCGATGACGAGATGGAGAACGATTTCGGGTTTAGCGGCATCAATCTGTCGAGCAAACTGGGTCACCTTTACGGGACACTGAAAATCACTGTAACGCCTCTGGAGAATGATAGCATAGAGTTTGGGGTTTCTCAGTCGCTACCCCACGATGTGGGAGATGGCGCCTCCAATGAGCAAGTTTACCAGAGACTGGGCTATGTTTTCCTATCGATGGTTTGCCATGAGATGGTGCGCGAAGGTGCTGACTGCACACGGATTGCTTCCGATAGCGCCACCTCCCGAATTATTACCCCACCCAATGTGGATGAGGTAATAGATGAATTGGTGGCGCAGTGGGTAACCGATTGTTCCTCTCTCTCCTTGCCGGACAACGATGCGGCCTTGATGCCTTGATTTCGGTGGCAACGTCGCCGGTCAAGCCGAAATGGCGTCCCTACATCGGCTTCGGGACGCCATTACTCGTTTTCCTGTCTCCGCAAGTCTGATCCGCATCGGAACCGCCATAGCGCTCGATCAGAGCCTCCATACTGGTGCCAGGAGCTACGAAACTCTTTTCCACGACACCGCATCCAGGCACGCGGTCGTACACCTTCAGGGCAAGCCGCTCACCCTGCCTATCGAACACTTCAACTCTCAAGTAGCGTCCATTGAAATTTGTCTCCGCCACAAGTGCGTCGTTAATGTCGAACTTGCCCACGATTTCGTTCGGGTTGTCCTTTTTAGGCCCTTTTCTTTTTCGATGTTGCTTCAGCCCTTTCACCAAGGACATTACTTGGTCACCAATTGTGACCGCAGTTTTAAGGTTCCAAAGAGACTGTAGCCCATCGGACTCAATAGCATCTGCTATCACCTCGTTTGAATGGAACTTGCGAGCACCCGGGTCCGCCTTCATCGCGTTTGTGATGTGGTAGATAAGGCCGTCCGGGCGCTCGATTTCGCCGTCGACGGCCACGATGAGAACATCATGACTATCGGTTGTCAGTCGGCCGACAACATCAAGGCGGGCAGGGACTCGAGATGGGGGAGTTCCATCCCCCACACTCATACGCACTGTCACATGAGTGTGGCAGTGAACCAACGGAATTGGGGCCGGGAACTCAAGTTCCACCGCCTGACGCTGGGTATCGTTCAGAATGAAAGCCAAGTACATACAAGCCACCAATTACCACGGACGGAGCAGCCCAATTAGGCCTTTTGTCACAGAGCTGGTCCGGGTATCACTTTCCTCCGACACCCCTTTAACCACGATTTCCCCGGTATCATGATCCACAGTTTCGTATTTCTTAACAACCACAGAAAGCACGTATTCTTTGCCCGATGGAGGCAGTTCGCCAAATCGCTCTTGGAATAAATCCGGGTTGTAGTGATAACAACGAACATAGTCGGCCGGAGTCAGCCTTGAAAGCAGGTGATTAACAAGAGCATTATCGCGACCGGGCATCGCATTTGTCGTGTAAGCCAAACACGTCGCGCCCATAGTGTCATCTTCCCAGGAAACTCCATTGTCGATGTGTTTAAGCATCGAGTTCAGTGTATGAAACGCCTTTGGCAAAAACGAAAACTGCTCATAAATGTGATGCTTGTTCGCAGCAAAGGTGAAGCCCGATAGATCCATATTCGGCTTTGCTTCTGCAAGATGAGCAAAAAGCAACCCTTCAAGCCGGGTCTGAAGCGCCGCTTTGTTCTTTTGCAGGAAATCCATATTTGGAATTTCAATAAAATCGTAATTCACGAGGAACTGCATCAGGGCATCCTTATCACGCATATCGATCGGATAAAGCGTCTTTCCTTTCCATGTCGCCGGACAATTGAAATTTGGGTCTTCGTGGATCAACGCAATACCGTCTTTAACATCGAACAGATACAGCCCACCAAGATGCCGAGAGTAGAAGTTCCCTTTGTCAAACACAACATGCTCGGGCAGACAGTCATTACTTTCGACATCCCCCAGTTTCTTGGCCAGCTTCACCATCTCAAGGAGCTTAGCTTCATCATTCCAGCTTTCACTGGACTCACGCACATCCGTCGCCAGTGTCTTTAACCTCGCCGCGCCATCGACAAGACCGGACGGTGTGTGAACGCTGAAGGTGACCGTTTTCATCGAAAGCAGGTCATCAAGTGAGTCAATTCGGTATGTCTTGTTGTCCAACTCCCCGAAAACGGCGTCCTTCGCCGTCAGGTTAAAAAGGGCCTTTTCATTCAAGGAAATGAACTCTCGCATCATCCACGGGGTCGTGGTGAAGTGAGCATCCAAGACAGCCAGGTTCTGTTGCTCGATAGCCAACAAGATGTACTTTCGGTTCACCCCAAACGCGTTCAGGTACTGCCGATTTCCGAGCTCTTCAGCGATCTCCGGCGAAAATCCGGTTGCATCAATATGGAATGAGGAAAGACGAGTTCTAGGCAAGCCAAGGGCTTCCATAGCGTTACTATAGCGTGAAATCAGGTGCTCACGCTGAACAAGCATCAGGTTTTCGATGGAACCCATAACGGCCGACGACAGTTCACTCATATTCAATGCCTCATTTGGGAAGAGCCGGGGTCAATTAAGCCCTTACTGCATGCTTGACGTCTTTGACTGGCTTGCGACTGGCTTTTCCCGTCGGTGACGCAAATCGGTCATTCAATTCCTGAACCAGTGCTGAAACCTTGTTCTGGATGGCTCCAACCTTATCCACGACTTTTCCCGTCATAACTTGCGGCCCCTTACGCAGGAAGGCCAGACCGCGCGCTCGGCGAAGGAATGCGGCTCGAACGTTCAGGTCGAACTCACTGTATTTTTCAGGAAGGTTCTTGGCCAACCGAGCGGCGACCAAGCCGCCAATATACCAATGAGAAGCGAAAGCAACGACAGCGCAAACTCCAAAGGCGACCGCAGCTTGCTCAATGAACAAGGCCAGAAGTTCCGGGACGATGCTGGCAACGGCAGTCAATGTAATCAGCCCCGCAGTCCCAGCCGCAATCGTACAAATGTTTGTCAGTTTCCGCCATGCATTGATACGGCGTTCCAGGGTCTGCCCGACGTCATTTGACAGGACTTTCTCCACCGCCTCAATTGTCCGGGCAATGTGATACCCACGGACATCGCGAAGCTTGTTAATTGCTTTGCGCAGGTCGCCCATATCCCGGTCCCGGATACTCTTCAGACGTGCGGCCACGTCAGGGTCCTGAATGTCAATGCGCGCGGACTCACTATAGGTCAGATAGAACCGGCTCGATGTTTGTTCCGTCGACGACATTGAACGCTGCCAAGCTGCCACAACCTCCTCCAGATTGTTGTCCTTCGCAGTGACGTCAATCTGGTTCAGAATGTAGCAGAATTTGTGTGAGTCACTACGCCGATGCGATTTACGAACCAGATGTTCAAGCGTGTTTTTCATCACGCCAGACTCAACCTTGTTGGCGTCGCACAACACAAGAACGAGATCAGACAAATCGAGAATGTGGTCAACCAGTCGCAATTTGCTGGCCCGCTCTTCATCGGCGTCAAAACCCGGGCTGTCGACAAGCACTAACCCCTTCAGCACGTCGGAGTTAACCGCCTTAAGAGCAAGGAACTTGTCGGTCAGTAGACCCTCACCTGGCGCGACCTTTTCAATTTCGTCAGACATCCGATAAAACGGAAGCCGCCCGTCATTCATCAGAGCCGTGCCCGGCAAATCCATCTGTTTTTGCCCGTAACAAATGACGGTGAACTTATCATCAACAGCCTGCTTGCCGGTCTTTTGAACCGTCACACCAAGCAAATCATTAATAGCTGTTGACTTGCCTGCACTATACAGCCCGACAACGGAAACAACCGGCCACCACGAGATCCGGGACGTCAATGTTTCATGTCGCTCGTACAGGCCCAAGCGGTGCAGAACGCTGTCCATGTCAAGTGTGGTTTGAACGAAGGACGACAGGTCCTGGTCTTCTTTTTCCAAATGCGCGCAAAGGCTTTGAACCATTGCATTCTTGCCTTTAACAAGGCTGGTTTCTTTTGGTTTGAACATGATCGTCAGCTCCCTTGAGCGATTTTGGAAATGGAGGCAGCAGTGGTGGGGCGTGACGTGTTAATCAGAACTTCCGCCGCTATCGCTGCTGTAACCACTATCACTGCCACCGCTATAGCCACCGGTGTAACCACCGCCCGTTGAACTTTTGCTATCGTCGGAATCCCCTCCACGATACGCATCATCGGAATTCCCACCGCGATAAGACCGGGAGCTCAAATCGGCACCGGCCCATACCCCAATGTCGAAATCATCATCGTCATCTCCTTCACGACGATGTCGGCCACGGGGTGAAGAGGTGTTAACTCCGCGTGATGAGTTGCGAGCCGCAGTTGATGCGTTGCCACGTGCCAGGTCATCACCCATTACCGTTTCGGTGATGTCATCAACGGTCTGTGACACGCTGTTGCGAACTTTGGTGACTGTATCCGTGGCCTCTTTGCGCACGAAGCGAATGGTACGCCAGATAACCAATGCAACTGCTGCCAGGATAGCAAACACAACACTCACGAAGATGGCTTCGCGCACCGGATAGTAGACATAATCTGCTGGCACAACTTCGACCGACAGCATGTTGGGATACCAGCCAAGTACTGGCTCAATACGCCACCCCATCCGGTAAACAAGAGTGTGGAGGAGTTCGGGGCTTCGGCTCTGGTTGAGCAAGATAGCGTTAACCTCCGACTGAACAGAACCACTGTCCCATTTCAGATAGAAGTTATTGTCTTCGTTTCGGTAAGAACGAACAGATTTTCCGTCGAGCGTTTGAGCACTGTTAATGCGCACGTCTCGGCTCTTTTTCTTCTGGTTATCTTCACGAGAAGAAGTCGTGGTCGACGCGCTATCGTGGTCGTCATCAAACCGGACAACATCTGCGCCCGTGAGAACGACAACTTCACCGCGTGGCGTGATGTAGTGCAGGAAAGCACCACCAACCAGTACAAGCGATACCAGCACAATCATCTTGGTCACGCGAAACGCTGAGCGCAGTGAAGCGAAACCATCTGTTTTCATATCAGTCATGTTTTCCCTTTCTCGAGGGCAGGTTTATGAACATTTAAGGAAAGCAGCCAAGGATTACAGCGTGAATCCAACTGGGATTTTCCTTAATGATTGGTGGAATGCCAGATCAGCGTGATTAGAAGAGCGACCGGAATAACGAAGGTGAAAAAGCCGAGCTGAATTGCCTTCCAACGGCTGATCGAAACCAGATGCTTCTCGACATAGTCATCTTCGTTCAAATTGCGGTCGTCACCGTTCAAATCGGGAGCTTCCTGGCGAAACGTGCGCCGCAGCTTACGGCGCGCGAAGAACTCACTGAGTTTGCAGCCGAAAAGCCAGGCGACGTAAAGGATAATGGGCAAAAGCAGCACCCAAACAAGAAATCTTCCCATTACGCATGCCCCCTTCCAAGTTTTTCAACCGCGGCCGCACGCACCTTGGCATCCTGGACCGCGTTCTCGACGGCTTTGTCGAACGATTTGTCCGAATAACGTACCTCGCTGTCGGCGTACCGATTAACTTCCTGCAACACCATTTCAGCGGTCATAGGCTTCATAAGCTCCCGAACCATTGAAATCTTGTCCGGCATCGAACGGTGCATGAAAGTTTCCGGCTTCTCCATCCACTCGTTGGGAATCTCGAAGTCCATGCAACGCGTATTGACGCTGTCCATAATGTTTTTGATGGCACGCCCTGTGAATCGCGGCTCAAGTTCCTGAATGCGCTTCATATAGACGCCAATCTTGTGGAGGTTGTCCAACTCCCCGATTTCACCGGTTACCTGGTCCAGAAGGTTGGCAATTTTCGCTTCCTGCGGGCGCGAGTGCTTTGCATACGATTTCTCGGCGGCAGCCTGAATGTTCTGTGTTGCAAAAAGTTTTCCTTCGGCATCACCCAACCCGAGAGCTTTCTGCCCGGACTGTCCCGCCAGTAAAGCGAGAAGGTCGATGTAATCTTCGGTCGTCTGCGGACCATCAATCAGGAAGCGCGCACCGGCACGTTGGCGAAGAGCGTCATCAACCTTTTCTGGGTAGTTGGAAAAAGCACCAAAGGTACAATTGCCACGAACTACCGTGCCTGGCCCGGCCCAGGCATCCATCAGAACGGACGTAACTTCTTTTTGACCGTTTGATGCATGGGCATCGTCGCGGCTGGCCGCGATCAGGTCGATATCGTCAACCGTACCGAAGCCGATAACACGCGGGTCCGTTACCGCCGTGATGAAAGCCTGACAATTTTGGCCAGACCGACCCTGATACTCGGAAATCTCGTGAACACCAAAATTCCGATAGACGAACGGATATCCTGCGACCTGACAGTAGTCGTTCAACAAACCGGCCATCATCTGAATGAGGGTGGTTTTGCCGGTTCCCGGGAAGCCATCCCCCATAAAGGTGAAAATGTGACCACCCAGTTCAACAAACGGACTTGTCTGCAATTTGAAGTCATATGCCATCAGCATTTTGGCAAGACGATTGCACTGCGACTTTGCCAGATGGTTTCCAACAACTTCTTCGGGCTTCTTGAAAGTCATGGAGAGGGAGGCCGATGAAACCTTGCGTTCAGACGGTGCAAAGCCATTGATGCTGAATTCGGAGCCCTCCACCCTATAGTTGGCAGACACAAACGCCTCAACAAGCCGCGTACCGGCCGATGTGAGGGAAACAGCTTTGGACCGCTTTGCACAGAAGTCGCGCACGATCTTTGCGAGGGAAGCGTCGCTTCTGGCCGCTTTGACGATTGTGGACAACTCCCATAGGAAAGCGTCTTGGGCTGCAATGGGATTGGTGAAACCAAATTCACACGATTCAGGAGCTTCATCGACGACAGCCGGGTCAGCAAGATAGTCCGCAAGCGACCATGCGACATATGAAGCTGCCACGAAACTCATAATGACACCAGCCGCATACTGGTACTCACAGAAGGCGTCACGCTGTTCCTGCGTAAGACGTGTTGCAGAGTTCAGAGCCTTTAACCTGCCAAGCTCCGTTGTCTTTTGAAACAATTCGACCACCGCGCGGGCAATGGAGACACCCTCGCGAATTTCCCGAAGGATGTGAATCTCAGCCGCTGTCGGCAACCCATCATCGGCGCTGACGGCGTGGATGGCATCGACAAGGCTGAATTCGCTCGCGACACCTACACCGTTTTGGACCGGGTTCATTGAAAATGAACGTCGACGCCCGACGACATCGTGGGAGGATGCAGATGTAGCCACTGCCGGGGCGTAGCGTGACTTCTTGAGCGCATCGGTTACAGACGAAACAAAGGATTCAATTTCCGACCGCTTGATTTCCATCAGACTTGTGTTTTCAGCCATAAAATCTGGACCTTCTTACATATGCAATGCAACGTGGCCGGACTTGCCGACAACATAAATTGGTGTCTCAGCAAAGGGATGGTCTCCCTGCTGAAAGGATTGATAAACGGAGTGTGGAACGACCACTCTCCGCAGGACTTCTGACGCTCCAGACAGATTGGCGCCATGCTCAGCCCTGTTCACGTCAAACACTTCTGTGCGCTTTGCACCGCTGAACACGCCGTCCTTATTGGTCTCACTGCCCATTGAGCGAAGGATTTCAACTTTCCACTCAAATACCCAGTCCTCAGACGGACTTTCTGAGAACCCCTGAAGCAGCGTAGAAACACTGTTTTCCTTCTCAGGAAAATCGCTACTTGAAAAGGAGCCGAGCGAAATACGCGTCAACTGTTTGGGATGAAGAAACGCGAGCTTTTCGTCAATCCCGGTCGCTACCGTCAGCAACTTGAGGGCCGACTGCGAATAGCTTTCACAGGTCTCTGACAAGACCTCCTTAAGCCCGTCATCCTTTACCAAGCCGCTACGAGATGAGTCTTCCGCAACCATAATGTAGATGACCGGCATACAGCGCGATGTATCATAAAGAGCCCAATGAATGAAAACGTACTTGACCCCATTTGAGTCTGGCGTTCCGATTGCTGACACCTTTGGTGCCTCGAACGTCTTCATAAACTGGCCCTGCTTCACAGCGTGGCGATAGGTTTGCTGTGCCATTTCATTCTGGAGATGCCGGGGAATGCTCTTGTTGACCAAGATGTAATCCACGATTTTGCTGCGATAGTCGTGCCAAGGGATCTCCTTGTTGCAAAGCTCCTCGAAGTCATTCTCAAGTCGGCGAACTTCAACACCGTAGGGCATACCGCCATTTGAAACGTCAATCGCGAGCTTTTGCGGCATGTCCGTCGAAAGGTATGGCGTATAGGCATATTTCAGAAGAAGCAGCCGCATCATGTTTCCAAGAAGGTCTACATAGTGTGACACAACGTCTAGCTCTGCGGAGCTTGTGCAACCCCACACCTGTTCAGCATCGCTGAGCTTGCACAAGCTCTTGAGAGCCGAAACAACGGACGCACACTTCGCAAAATAGCCGTGAATTTCATCGCTACTTTGAAGTTCTCGGTAATGTTTGCGATTGTTATTCATGCACGGCACCAGCTTGGAAAAAGCGAGAAGGGAAAGCTGGACGAACTGGCTTCCAGAAAAGGAGCAGTCCGCCCATTAGTCCGTGGAGGCGACTATCAGGATCGACCGGCCTGATGCTTTTCCAACAGATCGGACAGCAAGTTTTCGAACTCATCCCGAGCGGTTTCCCGCTCCTCTTCAACTTTTGCCTGGAATGCCAAAGTCGAGTGATGACTATTGAGCATATCGCCGAGGCGGTCCTGAGAGGCGGCCGCCACGCTGGCAACAATCTGGATTGCCTTGCGGTCGACTGCGGCACCAACCTCGCGGATAGCATGCGCACTCTCTTGAATGGCCGCTGTCTTCATGCTTTCAACAAGAGCGTCCCACTGATTGATGCGCGCCACAGTATCTTTCTCAAGTACAGTGATAAGGGTCCGCTGAGCACCTGCCTGGTCGTTGAGCGAAGAACGATAAATCTCGTAGTTTTTGGCGTGCTTCTCCAGAGTGTTACTCGCCGCAAGCAGTTCCTGTTCGCGCGTTTTCTTCTGTTCGAACTGGCCTACAAGCTCGCGATACTCCGTCTCCAGTTTGGAACGCACTTTGAGGTCAGTCTCGGCGGTGATCTTTTCCTGGAGCTGACTGATATCAGCGGTCAACCTGTCGAGCTCGCTAGTTAGACCGGTCATTTCTTCAATAACCTGCTCGCGCTCTTCGCTTACCGACTGGAGTGATTGCGAAATAACGTCTTGCTGGCCTGAAATGGTATTAAGCTGTTCCTTGAGAATCGCAGCAATACGATCGGATTTGGCAAGAAGGTTGTTCAGATTTGTCCGCAGGTTTGCACCACGAATGCGTTTCTCGCGCATGTCATTGGCGGTTGCTTTTGAAAAGTAGCCCACGAGTTTCTCGCCGACAGTCGCCTGCTGAAGTGAAGTAATGTGGCCATCAATGGCGTTCACCGATACATCAAGGCCGACAACCAACTCGCAAATACTAGCCTGCATCGCTTCCTGATGAGCCTGAATATCGCTCAGGCGCATTCCGGCGATGTCCACATCAAGGCCGATGTCACCGATGTCGGATGCCAACTTCGCATGTTTTTCTGTTTCGCGCCCAATGTCACTGATCCGAGCTTCCATAAGCTCCTGAACCTTCTCAGGGGACATCTTCGCAATTTCGGCACGGCTCAACATTTTACTTTTTGGCATCCGAGTTCTCCTTAGGATGGCAGCAAAATGCGCCGCCGTTTTGTTTGATACCCAAAGAAATGTCATTCACGCACATTCTTGTCAACATACTTTTACTCTAATTGATATTTTTCCTTCAAAATTTGAGGGAAAGCCGATAATTTCCTTGCTTTCAAAGCGAACTTTCCCATAAATCGAATAAAGACATGAAGCAGCCCAGATCTTTGCCGAGGATAAGATGAAGTTAATAAGGCAACACAAGAAGACTCCAAACCTGTCTAGCTTCTCCGGTGTTCAGCTAGAAGTATTGAAACTCGCAGCCTGGGGACGCAGTAACAAAGAAATCGGGGACACTCTTGGGCTAAAACAAAACACAGTGAAGGCTCACGTGAAGTCTGCGTATCAAAAGCTCGGTATCGAGCGCCGTACGCAGCTGACATTCATTGTGGGTGCAGAGTTTGGCACCACTCCGGTGTCGTTAAGCGACATCCCGGCTTCCCACAAACGAGTTGCTGAATTAGTGTCGCTTGGATTCACGGATGCCGAGATTGCTGCATTGATTGGGAAAAGCTGCCCGACGGTTTGTATTATCGTTCGAGACCTTATTACGGCGATGGGCGTAAAGAACAGAACAGGGGTCGCCAATGTTTGGCTCGCGACGATGGGGCGTGTTCAGACAACGCCCAGCCGGATCGAGGGGCACGACTGGGAAAAGCTGTCTGAACCGTTTGGTCCAAATGCACAGGAAATCGCACGGGCTTGCGGAATCACAATTGAGGAGCTGGCCGATAATCTGCTGACAAAGCTACGATGGAACGAAACGGATCGGTTATTCGTACTTCATCATTCTCATGCCTAAGCCAAGGCATCGTTACCAAATGCCTGCGACGATGCGCAGAACTGCGTGTTCATTTATTTTTACGCCTGGAGTGGCGCCGGGTAATGCGTCGGACGCATTCCCGTTCAAGCGCGTCGGCGACGCGCTTGCATGATTGCGCCTTTGTCACGCCCCTGTCGTCCTTGAAGTCATTATCATTGAGCCGAAGCCAATCTATAGCCTCCAATAGATCATCCATCTCAACGCGGTCACTCATTAATCGCCCTCCTCGAGGGCGGCCTAGTCAGCCCAATAGAACAACATGTGTCAACAGAGCTAATTCAACGGGCGCAAGGTTGGTTTTTTCCTCATTTCCTGGAATGCCATCTGCCACCCGGCATACTTGGGATCGACACCGTCATCCCATGGGAATTTTCCGTTTACGTCCGGCAAAAACATCTGAAGCACCTTGACCGACTTATGAGGAATGCCCCGCCGGAGAGCACCTAAACAGTGTTCTTGTACAACAGCGGCAGGCACATCTCTCAGTGCAACAGGATAGCTCTCAATAACCTTGTTAACCCTGGCATCGTTTTCATAAACTTTCCCTGCCAGGATTTCCTTTGCCAGATTGCGAATGATGGAAGCCATCAGGTTGACATCGAACCCGACCATCATGATTTCTGGATGGTTTGCCGTCTCAAGGAGACCAATTGTGTATGAAAATGGTGGCTCTGCACCATCTTGAGAGGCGAACACCCCCTGAATGGTATATCCATAGTTTTTAATGTGTTCTTCCCGTTTAGCAAAAAGTGCTTCTTTGCTTGTGATATCGGACATCAAACTCTCCACCGACGTGAAACGAACATGGGAAGGCATATCACTCCCTCTTGCGATGAGCAACAACTGATCGGGAAGAACTTCTTTACTGGCAGCAAGGTTTCAGGTGACACTTAAGGAAAACGCTAAAACTTTTCCTTAAGGGATTCATGAGAACCTGCATAGAGCTTTTTGCTGGCTGCGGAGGCCTGCTGCTTGGCAGCTCATACAGCGGCTTGCGTCACAGCCACGCGTTTGAATTCAACCGCCCAGCTTGTGACACCCTGCGCATAAACGCAAAACATCATCATGCCGACGTTATTCGAACTGACGTTCGTCAGGTTGATTGGGAAAAATATAGAGGCGAAGTCCCCCTGGTGTTGACTGGCGGGCCACCTTGCCAACCGTTTTCGATGGGCGGAAAACATTCCGGCTATCTCGATGCACGCGATATGTGGCCCGAAGCAATTCGCGCCGTTCGTGAATTGCGTCCGGAAGGCTTTATCTTTGAGAATGTAAAAGGACTGTTGCGGCCTGCATTTAAGGACTACGTCAAATGGGTAACGGCATCACTTGAGCACCCAAGCGTGGAAACCAAGAGTCACGATAAAATTAGTAACATCCTTCAGATGACAACGACGGCAGTTCCTGAATACGAAGTCACCATTTTAACCATGAACGCCGCAGACTTCGGCGTACCACAACAGCGCCACCGCGTGTTCCTAGTGGGAGTTAGGGCAGGGATGAACACCACCCCATTGGATATCGACAAACCAACCCCCACTCACGGCGAAGCAAAGTTGGTATGGGATAAATGGGTCACTGGTAGCTACTGGGCCCGGCACGGCATTTCAACACCAACGTGCACTCCAACCAAACGGGAAGCTGGGATTCTCTCCCGCCTTCAGCAATCAAACTCGGAGCCCACTGGCGCAGCTTGGGTAACCGTCCGAGACGCGCTTGGCGGACTGGGGGAACCCGACGGTATAAATCAGCACGTTTTTCAAAGCGGTGCTCGCATCTATCCCGGTCACACCGGAAGTCCGCTGGACCTCCCGGCTAAAGCTCTGAAGGCCGGAACACATGGTGTCCCGGGCGGCGAGAACATGATGGTCAAAGATGATGGCACTGTGCGATATTTTACCGTGCGCGAGGCAGCAACCTTGCAGGGGTTTCCCGACAGCTGGTATTTATCGGGCGCGTGGTCGGAAAATATGAGACAGATCGGTAATGCGGTGCCGGTCGCACTTGCATCTACTGTCAGCAGTTGGCTAACAGCGAAACTGGCGGGGGGCGAAGTTGCCTGCCGGGCCGCTTGACCTCAAATGGAACGTTTCATGAATCTGCCTATTGACGAGCGACTCCAACAATGCCATCTAGGGAGGGTCAACAGACAATCTAAGCCAAGAACCCTGCCTGTAACTGCGTTCAGGCAGGGTTCTATTTTTCGGGTCATGGGATAGCTGGCGGCGTCGCAGCCAGGACTGGACGTTTTGCCTCAAGCGCTGAAATGAGCATTCCCAGTTTGGGGTACGTTTCCATTGAGCAATCTGAAACCGAACTCAGCGTAAAGGTGAAAATTCCGCGCAGTTCTCGGCTACGCTTCCGCAATAGCTTGATGGTTGCTTCCAAAGCTGCTGGGTCGGGGCTCCCGCATCTGACAGATACCTCGGTCACCAAGCCGGACCCAGCCAGGGGCAGCCTGACCCAGGTCCATCCGTGATCCTGCATCAAAAGCTCCGCCAGCCCTTGGAGGTCCAGCCTCCATTTGTCGCCTTTAGCCCGCTCATAAAAGCCCGGCATCATGACATCAGTGTATTCGTGCATTGTCGCGTGATGCATCATCCATGCACACCCCAGCACTCGGCCACTCGGCAGCCCCCAATAGCATGCATGTCGGGTGGCTGTGCCAGGCGGTTCCGACCACACATCAGTCACGCTGGCTGCATATTCGTCGAGCTTTGTCAGCCATTCTTCTGGCGTCAAATCCTCAATCGCTCCTACGCCGAGTTTGAACGCTCTGTTGGCCGACAAATACTGCCTGACAGAGTCCCATTCACTTGAGAAGACGGGCAACTCCTTATGCCAAAGCGAAAGCTCAACAGGAAAACCATACTTCTCCTGTGCCAGTTTACAGAAAGCTGAAGAAATTTTCTTGGCCGTCGGGGTCATTTTGTTTCACCGCTGTCTTGTCAACATTTATTCCAATATATACCAAGCATACACTTCCACAAGAGATTAATTCCTTTGCTTGAAATAGTAAAAGTCTGATGCGACCATAAGGAAAACATTGCTTGCAGGAAAATATGGCCACTTTCTATGAATTTTTCGCTGGCGGGGGACTAGTGTCGGCCGCGCTCACACCACAATGGTCATGCTTGTTTGCGAATGACGTTAACCCTGTCAAGGCGGCGGCATATTCGGCAAACTTCGAAAGTCACTGCTTCGTTGAAGGTGATATGCGAGGCATCACACTTGACGAGTTGCCCGGCCACCCTGAACTGGTTTGGGCCTCATTCCCGTGTCAGGACCTCTCGGTTGCCGGTCCGAAGGCCGGGATTTCAGGTAAACGAAGCGGCCTGATCTGGCCGTTCCTCAAAATCATGAAGGATATGGCGGAGCAGGGTAGGCGTGCGCCCTTCATAATCCTCGAGAACGTCGTTGGAACACTAACTTCAAACAATGGGAAAGATTACGCCGCCTTACTGGAAGCTATTGTAAATCTTGGATACAGAGTGGCACCCTTCGAAGTCAATGCCAGCCTGTTTGTCCCTCAAAGCAGGCCGCGGCTTTTTATTGTTTGCTTCGCTGCGGAACTAGAGTTCCCACAGGACATGCTTTTGGATGGCCCCACAGAACTGTTTGCGTCGAAGGCTATTCTTAAGGCAGACAAGTTCCTTTCAGATCACACAAGGGAGCATCGTGTCTGGATAGGACTTCCCTCTCCTGTGGCACGAACCACCACTCTATCGGATATCCTGGAGCCAGATGACGCAGTCACCTGGAAAAGCACTCTATTCACAACCAAACTGCTGGATAGTATGAGCGCCACTCACGCTGCCCACGTCAAAGCTGCAATCCTTTCAGGCGGTCGAAAAATTGGCACTGTTTTCCGGCGCACCAGAATGACGAAGGATAGGGGCAGGGAAGTAAGGGCTGAAGTGCGGTTTGACGGTGTTGCCGGATGCCTGAGAACCCCATCAGGCGGTTCATCAAAGCAGCTCGTACTTGTGATCGAAAATGGGGATGTCAAATCCAGGTTTATGACACCAAGAGAATGTGCTCGTCTGATGGGCCTCTCCGAGAGCTACCGGCTTCCTTCCAATGACACTGCGGCTCTGCACATCACAGGAGACGGCGTGGTTGTTCCTGTGGTCCAGCACCTCGTGCAACACTGTGTAGAGCCAATGCTTACCAGTCTGCACCGTCGAGATGAGGGGAACCGACCAACGGCCTCATCTCGACGATAAGGTCGCTTACAGGATAAAATGACCCAGGTCCTTCCGAACACGACACAGGGTTTCACTCGTGACATCTCGGCTCTTCTCAGTACCAGTGCGCAGCACAGACAGCACATACTCAGGGTCCGCGGCGAAACGCTTGCGCTGCTCACGAATTGGCTCCAGAAGCGATTGCAATAGGTCCTCCAGTCGTCTTTTGAGAACCATATCGCCAAGCCCACCTGCGCGATAGTGCTCCTTCAGGGCGTCAACTTCATTCTTGTCCTGATCAAAGGCATCAAGGAAGCTGAAAACAACGTTTCCTTCAACGGTGCCTGGGTCGGATACTCGAATATGCTTAGGGTCCGTATACATCTGACGGACAGCTGCCCGGATTTCTTCTGGAGACGAGCCCAGAGTGATAGAGTTCGATGAGGACTTGCTCATTTTGGATTTGCCGTCGACGCCGGGGAGTCTTGGAGTTTCCGAGTACAGTCCCTCCATATTTTTGAGCGTGCTCTTTCCGGATTGATTGTTCACCCGTGTGACAATCTCGTTTGCAAGTTCGATTAAAGGTGCCTGGTCTTCGCCCACCGGTACCAAATCAGCGTCAAACGCAGTGATGTCTGCCGCCTGCGACACCGGGTAACATAGGAAGCCCGCAGGAACACTTCTTTCGAAACCTCGATGAACAATCTCACTTCGGATGGTCGGATTACGCTCCAGGCGGGCAACTGTTGTGAAATTCAGGTATAGCATTGCCAGTTCGGAGATGGCGGGCAACGCCGATTGCAGACAGATTGTCGTTCGTTGAGGGTCAATCCCCACCGCCAGATAATCGGTTACGACTTCAAGCACATTTTCTCGCACTTTCGCCGGATTTCCATTGTTATCCGTCAGGGCCTGCATGTCTGCGACCAGAATGAATTGCCTATGTTTCTCTTGAAGCTGAACTCGCGACTTAAGAGAGCCGACGAAATGTCCAAGATGTAAGCGCCCGGTCGGGCGATCGCCAGTCAAGATAGTTCGGACGTTTGAGTTATCTGTGTTGATGACCTGAGCCATAATGGAGTTCCTTTTGATTCACCGCGCGCCTGGCTCATAAAAAAATGCCACTCTTGACGAGCGGCATTGGTTTCAGACACAATTCGTCGATGCCGCGTTGATTACGCGGACCACCACACTACAATCATGCAGACATTGTGTTTCGACATCGACATTTTCCTTCAAATTCCTTCAACAATCTACCAGACACTGTGGTACCGATCAACAAAATCAGTACTCCCAAATACAATACCAAGAGTTCACACTCTACTCCTTGGGCGCCCTTTCTTCCTCTCTGGCCGGTCAGGAAACATTTTGCACAATGTCGGTATCTTAATTCCGGTACTTTCACTTACCTCTTTCAGAGGAATTCGACTATCCATCATCATGTTTTCAGCTTTTGCGTAAAGTTCGGGATTCCGCACTTTCAGCGCCGGGAGCCGACGGGTAGGCCGTTCCGGAAACATGATGCACAAAATCGCAGGTGAAAATCCAGTTTTCTCAGAAATGTCAACTAACGACACTGACGTATCCTGAATCAATGCCTTCGCCAATTCGTATAGCTTCTGATCCACCCCTTCCCTCATTTCTGACCGCCCAGGAAACAACTTGTAAAGAGTTGATAGCGGTATATCGGTTCTAAAGCTGACCTCTTTCATAGATAATGATGGGTCTTGGGCCAACCGTTTGACCTCTTCAAATCGCTGACGCTCACGCATATGCGATGAAATCCGCCTGTCTGCTCGGACAGAAAAGTGTCTATATAGCACGGACTTGCTTAAGCCCGTTTTTTTGCAGACCTCTGAAATGGGAATTGAACCGTCCTTCATCAATTCCTCAGCCAAGACGTAGGCACTTGGCTTTTTCACCTTGAGCGGAACCGACCTGCGTGACGGACGATCAGGAAACATATTGCAAAGCCCGCCTGGAGAAATGCCAGTTTTTTGCGAGATCTCATAGAGGGGCACGGAAGGGTCTTCAATCAACTTCTTGGCTAGCGCGAAAACCTTGGGATTTCTCTCATTCAGAGGCAGTAAAACCGGGCGCTTGCTCAAAAAATCCACCTTCCTTCGCATGGCAGGCACAAATACTTACAGTCAAAATTGAGTTGGCGAAAATATCATAAACCGACGACGAGTCCACAACGGAAAATCCCTCGTCTCTTGCCACCTACGAGGAAAGACTTACAGCAGTCTCACTCAGTCGGAGTCTCTCTGAAATGAACTCGGCAAACAACTCGTCTACAGAAAAACCATCCGGGAAAGGTTTTCTCATCGGGGCAGGTGCTCTATTCATCGTTGCTGGAGCCACCTCATCCAGTCTATGGGTGACTGGCTTTGGCGGAGGGGAGGTCCCTTACGAGTTCATGGGAAAATGCCTGGCTGCCGGGGTTGTCGCTTTAAGCACAGCGGGGAGCGCTGCGGCTGCCATCGGACTGTCTCGCATGCGAGCCGCGATGAAGCTTCCTGTAAATCAAATCGAGGCCGCAATCTCCGCACTTAAAGAAGGAGACGCATCTGCTCAGTCCGCCGCAAACCAACTGGGCCAAATCGAGGCTCTTGTGGCGGATTTGCAGGCAAACCTGTTCATCGTTAAGCGCGAAGGCTCAGAGGCGACAGTCGTTTCGCAGGATGAATATGAGGCTATGAAGCGATTGATCCGCGACCAGGATAGCAGTTTCGCAATCACAAAGGGGGCAGCGTTTGAGTATGAGAAGGGGATACTGGTCGCCAAGCTTGTGAAATTGGTTGATGAGCTTGGCGGACAGGCAGACCGAGCCACATTCACCTTCACCGATATCAAAGGCGCCCAAGAGCCTCTGACTGTCTCTATTGACGACATCTTGCATCGGGAGCGCGCAGTTAAAATGACCAGTCTGTGACGAAGAAACCGGGAGATTCCTTACACTCCCGGTTTCGAACCTCGTTACATTTTTGGGACCGCAGTCGCACGCTCCTCGAGAATTTCCTCGAACGACATAAGGCAAGGCCGATGGTTGTCATTCTGGGTCTTGGAAATCACTCGGGCCCGAAAAACCACATCGATTTTCTTCTCGAAGTCCTTGAGTGCAATATCCGCATAAGGAACCTGACCTTCGCCGATGAGTTTGCCGGTTCCAGAGTACTCGCCGTCCACATAGATGCCGCTTGCCTCGGGTGAGGCCTTATAGACGAACTTGACCCCAAAAGGAGTTTCACTTCGGTAAAAGGCTGCACCGCTACCATAAACACCTTTCTGCGGAACCATCCCGTCCGCACACAAGCAGATGCCTTCAAGTTCTCCGTCCAACACGCGCTGCATCTTGTCGCGGAGAGCCAACTTCATTTCAACCACCGCGTCCAGTTCCTGTTCTGACAACGCGAACCGCTCAAATGCAGCCCCTCGACGGGCGATTTTCCTTACCTCAAACTCTGTTTGACATGCCAATGCTTCAGCCGATCCAGCAGCGCCGTTCGCCACCAATTCCCGATACTGTTCCTCAAGCTGCGTAGATGTCATGCTTTCAATTCTCTTTTGAAAGAAAGTGACCATATCATTACCCCCGTGAAGTGCGTTGTATTCCTGAGTTTTTCACCTTAATAAGGAAAACGAGAAAAGAAAATGCATCCTTGCGAGAATTTTCCTATTGACAGGACGAAATGTTCGAAGATATTGTTCTGACATTGATTAACGGAGAAAACAAATGTTCCACACTGAAGCAAAAATCGCTGCAAAGACCGCCGCCGCTGGCATGGTTGCGCGTGCTTTTGTGCTTGGTTCGTCCCAAAACAGTCAATCGTCCTCACAACAGAGTGACGATAAACCCGGCTGTCTTGGTGATGCGGGAAGCGTGATTTAGAAATCCACGACTTCCAACATACCCAACCCGCCGGACACACAGTCGGCGGGTTTTTTGTTTTTGTCTTAAGCGGAAAGGTGACTGAGAGGCTGAAAGTATCCGTTTCGAATGCGGACGAGGGGAGACCCTCCGCGGGTTCGAATCCCGCCCTTTCCGCTCAGGACAGAAACAGGCTTACGGAGGGATGGCAGAGAGGCTTATCGCGCCCGGTTTGAAACCGGGAGTTCCGAAAGGAACCGGGGGTTCAAATCCCTCTCCCTCCGCCAAAATACGCCCCGGCCGGGCGACGCGGCAGCATTTTTGCGCTAGTGCCCGGCCGGGAGATGAAGAAGCTATGTTGCGAGATCGTCTAATGGCAAGACTGCGGACTCTGAATCCGTCAATGAGGGTTCGACCCCTTCTCTCGCAGCCAAAGACAAGGGCAGGTGGCTGAGTGGCCGAAGGCGTCACGTTGGAAACGTGAAGAGGTTTTTAGCGAACCTCCGAGGGTTCAAATCCCTCCCTGTCCGCCAAATGTTTGAAGAACTCCTGTTGCAGCCGCAGGCTCCGGGAGACCAAGTGAAGAGTTTGTTGGGGCGTGGCCAAGTGGTAAGGCAACGGTTTTTGGTACCGTCGAGCGCAGGTTCGAGTCCTGCCGCCCCAACCAAAATCAAAGTGGAAGGTTGGCAGAGCGGTTAATGCATCGGATTGCTAATCCGTCTACCTGAGAGGGTAGCGAGGGTTCGAATCCCTCACCTTCCGCCAAAGCTTTGCTGGAGAGCCGAATGAAACATATCGCATTCCTGAAAGCCGAAATGCACGTGCGCAGTTGGACTGTTCAATAGAATGCACATGCGCAGTTGGAATGTTCAATAAAATGCACTCCGGTTGAAAGTGGCGAACTCGTTCCTTTTTATGAAGACAGCACGTGGTCAATGCTGATTGACGTTGGCTCCGGGCGCATTGTCGATTGGCCGGAGGGAACCAGCGCCGAAGTGCGGTTCCTTGTTCGGGACGCTGGCTCTTGCCACTTACTTGATGCCGATCGAAAAGCTATGAAAGAACTCGGTAGATATCCCTCAAGAAGTTACGCTGCAACGACCCAAGAGACGCCATAAACGCGCTGAGTTGCCTATCGCTCTTACCTGGTCCAACTCCCAGCCTCTTCAAGGTCGCGACTTACTTCAAGCTGGGGCCCCGTCGCACCAGCGATCCCCTCAATGAACCGATGAAGCATGTCTTTGTGTTGTTCCGTCATTTCGCCGCCTACGAATTCCTCAATGTTGGCGATTGCCTTATCGGCAATGGCACCGACCTCTTCATGAAACTCCTGCCCCATTAGACCTGTCTGAGGAATTTCCGTCGCCTCTATTAGCTGCCCAACAGGGTCTTCGAGCTCGGTGATAGACAGATCTCCGCCATTCAACTGCATGAGGTGCTTGAACATCCTTTCGAAATCACGATTAATTTCGATAAGGTCTCCCACTTCCAGATGGCCACCTTCATTTGAGTTGATGTATCCAAGAGGATTTATCTCCATGAATGCAGACAGGTACCGTTCCACGCGCTCATGGGGCGTTCCAGTGACAGACGCGCTCATATTCGCAAGACGGGCCAAAATTGCATCAACCTCTTCAGGAGCCTCCGGACAGGTTAGCTTCCCAAAGACCATCTGTGATCGGATGCAAGAGACCAGGTCATTAAAAGTTTTGGCGGCTTCTCCGACCCTGTAGGCTGCCAGACTGGAACGAATGTTTTGAATGGCCGGTAGAACATACTCCTCCAAGTAGCGCTTGGATGCGTCCTCTTTGGAAAGTCGGGCTGCCTCCACGACAAAGTGTCCGTTCCACAGACGAGAAACGAGGTCGTTTAACGCCGTGTCCACAAAAGAAATGAGTTTAGCTTCATCACGCATTCCGGGGTTCCTTTTGAAAACTGCGACCGCGAAGTTATGCGGCATCAGGTTGTTCATTATTTCATTCGCATACTGACGCGGTAGAGCTGACTGACCCATTTAGCGGTTTCTTGGGGACTAAGGACTTCTTGACGCTCACTTGCATTTAATGCCACTTCGCGAATTACAGCACTTAGAGTCTCTACATCAATTTCTGGCTTGGAAGCCTCATTTAATTCTCTACCGGCAAGCCAGTCCAAAGAAACACCACATGTGCGTGCGATTAACACTACGGCCGACCAAGATGGGTCAGTGTGGCCAGAAAACCATTTCTTGACCCCTGAGACCGAATAGCCGATTTCACTCGCCAAGCTCTGTTGCGTGAACTTTCCTTTTATTGCCACTCTTAACCGGGCAGGGAAGTCCTCGTGGATGACACCTGACATTGCTTTACCTTGCTTACTGCGTGGAACAATCTGACCGGTCATACTATCCACGATTAGCTTACAAGAGAACAGTCCCGGCCTCGGTCTTGAGCAAACATTTTGCCCCTATGCCCGATATTGAGGCGGGTATTAGGCAAAGTGTTGGCAATCTGAATGGCGGGAAGACCGATATGTCCAGAAATCTTGTAACAAGATCTTTCTTTGCCTAAGTGATTGAATTTTCGCCATTATCTTCGATCAACATCTGCGCCATTAGAAGGTCGCCCTCGTTCACCCAAACAAGACGCATGTCGCCACGCTTAAACAGCGGAGTATTCCGAGCATTAATGCGCATTTCATCAAAGGTTGCCCCTTCGGCTTGCACGTACTCGACACTTCCAATGTAAGTACGTTTACTGTTTGGGCGTTCAGGCTGCACTACATCTAACGATTTGGACATTACTCACCAGCCTACAGTTCTTAGACTTGAGGAAAATTTTAATCCACACAAAAGCAACACAACCTTAGCAGTGTTCCCGCGCAGTATTTCACAGCAGTTTTACATTTAAACCAAAAGCATCTGAACATTGCTTTGTCAACAATTATCTAGTTTTCCTTTGACGGTTGCATCTTTCCGGGTGAAAGTTTTCCTTGGGAACCGCGCTGTGGTTCTGTAATCAGGAGACGCAAGTGGACTATCGCAGATTTGAGTGTGCGATAAATGGCAGCGGAGATGTCGCCGTATTCCTGCCGTTTGAACAGTTCGCACCAGTGGGGATTTCAGTCGTCGCGCATGACAAGGCGTCAGTTATTCGCAGCAATAAGGCCAAGACTGGCTTGCTACTGCCATATCCTGCGATCGCGTCACTGAAGGAAAAGAAAAAACTGCTGGTTGTTGAGGTTGCCGCCCAGTCGGTCATCAAACGCGAAGCCTGGGTTCCTATTCAAGAGGACGAGACCGTTGAAAAATGATAGTTCGAGCACAACAGAACAAGCTGGAGAACACACGTGGCCGTTCTTGCGCCAGGGATTCACGACTTTTGTTCCTGGCCCGGTTGCCTCTATCGCCATCCTCACCGCTATCAGCTTTGCCATTGGCATGTACAATGGCTTTCAAAAGCGCATCGATGAAGCAGACGCCAAATATTACCCGCCTGCGGTAGAGCAAGCCATATGTCCGCCCGCTCCCTCGACGGCGCTGCTCCCGGTCATCAAGCAGTCACGAGTTGAACAGGGTGTCATCCGAGAAATAATGAGTGCAACGCATAGCTCAATGTCGTTCACCTCATATACAGCCTTTGACGATATGGCTGTTATCAGAGTCTATGACGTCGACGTTCAATCCATGCTCGCACGCGTTTATCAAAGCAAGATTGACGACGAACCTGTTGATATCGTTTCGCAACCGGAAGTTAACACCGATAACACTCGCGGCACTATCTATGCCCAGAACGAGACCCAATCTGATATTCTGACAGCCGTTCTGACTGCCGAAGAGAAGACGGGCGCTCCGTCCAGTCTTTTGATGGCCTTTGGCTGGCTGGAAAGTCGGTTTGACCCGGCTGCGAAGTCACGCATCAGCAGTGCGCGCGGCCTGTTTCAGTTCACCAAGGTCACCTGGATGCGTGCCGTGAATGAATTTGGTAACCGGCATGGCCTCGAGTATTTTGCCGACAAAATCTCGGTTACACATGACCAAAAAATGGTTGTGACCCCAACAATCCGCAAACAACTCCTTGCGATGCGTTACGACCCGGAAATCTCTGCGGTCATGACAGGAGAGTTTATTGAAACGGATCGAGAGAGGCTGCGCACATTGCTGGAGAGGGAGCCGACCGACACAGACCTCTACCTCACACACCTGCTTGGGATTTCCGACGGCGCAAACTTCCTGAAAGCTTTGGAAAGTACGCCTGATCTTGCTGCGGAGAAGATTATCCCCAAGGCATACAGGAACAACAAGCAACTTTTCGCGGACGACGACATTCCTGAACCGACTGTAGCGGAGGCATATAGGAAAATCGACATAACCATATCAGGTTTGGTGAAACGGTATGAAGAACTCCTTGCGCGCGCGGGAGAACACCATGAGACGACAGAGCTGTGGGCGTATTCACCAAGGAAAAAGCCAGAGCCCAAAGACGAAACTGTGTTTGTGATGCGATAGTACACTGTTTAGTGTTGACACATTCATCCATGCAGCGTAGATCACATACAGAATTTGAACGGCTTATGCCTGAAACAGGAAACAGAAATGCTTAAACGCGGCTCACACATCGAACCAATGGCCACCGTGCGGGAACTCCGCAACGGTCTGTTGGCGTGTGTGTACCTGTTTTCAGGTTTTACAGACGCAGACACCATGCGCTAGGAAGGTCACCCCTCCTGGCACAGCGTCCAGAAGGGTATTTCAAGACTAGATTCTAGTTTGTCGCCCGACTGGTTTTCAAACAAGGGGCACGTACTTGTCTTAGGATCTGGAGCTTGAATTAGGATGACCGCAGTAAATTTCAAACCCGCTTTGCTTCTTAACGCCGACTTTCGGCCAGTAAGCATGGTTCCGATGTCGCTCATCAGCGGCCAGGACGCTATCAAGGATACGTTGTCCGAGCGGTTGGCTGTGGTCGAGACCTATGACATTCCCATCAGAACACAGGGCTCAAGGCTCGGAAACGCAATCAACATGAAGCTGCCGAGCGTTGTGGCGCTGAAGCATTACGTTTCGGTTGATCGGCCAGCTCCCTTCACACGCTATTCAGTGTTCATCCGCGATAAAAAGCGGTGCGCATACTGCCAGAAGGAGTTGACCATGAGTGAGTTTACCTTCGACCACGTGGTTCCCCGCTCGAAGGGCGGCAAGGACTGCTTTGAAAACGTCGTTGTTTCTTGCTCGCCCTGCAACACAATCAAGGCCGACAAGTCCTTGCGTGAGGCAGGAATGACCCTAGCGAGGAAAGCCATCGCGCCAACCGTTCGGCAGTTGAGCCAGATTGCGATGTCCATTCCGATTGCGGCCAACGCGCTGCATGAAACATGGATGCCGTATCTCGGGCCCGTGACCGTTTACACCAATGAATCCGACGGACGTTTCCCATCTGACATGTCCAGCGCTGACTACTGGAACGTGGAACTGGAAACGGACTAGGAAAGGAACAACTAAGAAATGCACCGCGCATTACGGCAGCAACACAGACGATTTTCCCACGAACCAGATGGGTGACGTGTGTGATTTGCCGTGAGCAACTCAAACCTGAAGCCCGTCGATGTAATCGGCGGGTTTTTCTTTGCCCAAAGGAAAAATATCACATGCGACGACGATACTTGTTTATCAGGCGGCTGGTGACCGCAGCATCAATAAAACATTTGACATGCCAGAGTGCGTGAATAGTAAAACTCGCCCAATGGTCAAGTAAAATGGCGAAAATAAATGCCATTATCCTTCATTTTCCTGTTGACTATGAAGTAAAATTACCAGATAACAGAATCAGAGATTGAGAATAACGCCAGAGTAGCTCAGTTGGTAGAGCGCTTGCCTGAAGAGCAAGAGGTCGCAGTTTCGAAAACTGCCTTTGGCACCACGCACGAACCAGGCTGCTTTTTAGCGCCGGTGAAAGAACGCCCTTCGGGGTTTGGACGGGTAGCTCAGTTGGTAGAGCACTGGACTGAAAATCCTGGTGTCGCTGGTTCAAACCCAGCTCCGTCCACCAGGTTGCATTCGTAGCTCAATTGGATAGAGCACCCGACTACGAATCGGGAGGTTGGGGGTTCGAGTCCCTCCGAGTGCGCCATTACTGTCTGCGTAGCTCAGCTGGATAGAGCGACGGGTTCCGAACCCGTAGGTCGGGGGTTCGAGTCCCTCCGCGGACGCCATTTAAACGGAATGCGTGAGGCTTGTAGCGATAACCGCTCGCCCTTGTTCCACAGTGTTTGGCCCTGTAGCTCAGCCGGATAGAGCGACGGTTTCCTAAACCGTAGGCCGGGGGTTCGAGTCCCTCCAGGGTCGCCAAACCATCATGGTGAAGATATGAATGTTCACGCTTTGAAAGGGACGCGGGCACTTGCCCGAAGCGCTGTCTTTACCAATGAAGCCGTTGTAGCCAAAGTGCTTGATGTTGCGGGCTATACATCCGACAAAGACCTTACCAAGCGGTCGGTTCTGGAACCCTCTTTTGGAACTGGCATGTTTGTGAAGCAGGTCGTTGACCGGCTTTTTGATGCTGTCAAAGTACACGGCCATAACCACGAAGATCTGGACATCAGTCACTGCATTCGTGCCTATGAGCTGGACGATGACAGGTGTGCCCGATTTGAGGCTGAGCTAATATCCTATCTGATGGCAGCTCATGGACTGAGTGAGCAACACGCTCGAAAGCTGACCGGCGCCTGGTTAATCCATGACGATTATCTTCTGTCGGGTAGCGCGCTCGAATTTGACTTTGTTGTTGGAAACCCGCCTTATATTCGCAGCGAGGCAATCCCATCCGAACTTGATAAGACGTATCGGGCGAGGTTCCCAACAATGTTTGGGCGATCTGATATCTATATCCCATTCATAGAGCATTCCTTACGGCAATTGTCTGTCAATGGCGTTTGCTGCTTTATCTGCTCAGACCGCTGGATGAAGGCCGATTACGGTCGGAAGTTACGCGCTCTGATCTCGAATGAGTTCCATGTCTCAGCCTGCTTCGACATGAGCGAAGAAGATGCTTTCAGTTCTTCGGTCGGTGCCTATACCGCCATTATTCCCATTCGAAGAAAGACACCGATAGAGCGTGGAGGAGGGGTGCCCGCGGCAACCAATGACGAAGCACCTTGGACGACCGTCTCACCCGCCCATTTGACACTTCTCCGGCACCTTGAGAGGAGTTTCGAGTGCATCGAGAACACCGGGTGCAAAATCGGGGCAGGCGTCGCAACAGGGTACGACGAGTGCTATATAGTGCCATTCCCACACGCCTCTATCGAAACAGAATGCATCCTGCCGGTGCTGGACATGGGTCTGAAACCATCCCCTTCACCTTCAGGTCTGGTAAACCCATTCGATGAACAAGGGAAGCTCCTCGACCTCGGGCGATTTCCAAAGTTGCAAGCGCATTTCGTGAAATATGAGGCTGCATTGAAAAAGCGCTATATTGCGCGCCGAAAGCCGGGCGAATGGTATCGGACGATCGATAAGGTATCTCTGAGCCTGTTCCACACACCAAAGCTGCTGATTGCAGACGTCGGGAAAGAGCCGCGTATCCATATAGATGATGGGCAGCTCTACCCAACGCACAACCAGTACTATCTCGTGTCGAATGAATGGCCACTTGAAGCTTTGAAGTCCATCCTTCAGGAAGGATTGGCTCTGATATTCATCGAAGCATACTCGACGAAAATTCGGGGAGGCTATTGGCGATACATGGCCTCACACCTAAGAAGAATTCGCCTTCCACACTGGAACACTCTCGGAGAGCGAGAGCGCCAAGGACTAATGAATTTGCGAGCACTGGCTTCGCAGAGTGAGCAAGGCCAGATAGTTCAAAAAGTGCTTAAACTGGACGATGAGATGCTGAGCACAATGCGCCACATCGCCGCCAGAAGCCGCAGTGGAACTGCTATATCAAGTTTGAAGTGAGGTTAGAGCGACATGTCGGACAAAACCGGAATTTCTTGGACTGACGCGACGTGGAACCCTGTGGCAGGATGCACCATCATCTCTCCCGGGTGCCGTAAATGCTATGCGATGAAAATGGCAGCACGCCTCGAAAGAATGGGATCTCCCAAGTACACTGGCCTGACAAAACAGGTAAATGGTCGCGAAGTTTGGACAGGGGAAGTTCGCACGTCCGATGATAAAACAATCTCTTGGCCACTGAAGGCAAAACGTCCTCGGCGGATTTTTACCAACTCCATGTCAGATCTCGGTCACGAAGGCATCCCTGTTGAAACTCAAATGCGTATTATCGACGTCATGGCGCAGGCTAACTGGCATACGTTCCAGGTCCTGACAAAGCGTCCGGTAATCCTGCTCAGTGCAGTCCAGGAGTGGCTGAAGAGGCAGGAGCGCTCCCAGCTTCCCGACCACATTTGGTGGGGCGTGTCGGCCGAAAATCAGCAGTATGCGGATGAACGCATCCCAATCCTGTCAGAGTTTCCGGCGAAGGTGCGTTTTGCGTCCATGGAGCCGCTTCTGGAGCGTGTAGACCTCGCTGATTTGCCGCCACTTGAGTGGTATATTGTAGGAGGTGAGTCGGTTGAGCGAACCGAGCCATCAGATGCGGCGGCACAGTTTGATCCGGACTGGGCGCGGGACATTCTGACTTATGCGCAGAGCCACAACGCCCGCTTTCACTTGAAACAGCTCGGCAGCAATCCGGTGGGTGGCAAATCACCCAGCTTCAAAGGTCAGGACATGGACGACTTTCCACCAGACCTGCGTGTCCAGGAATGGCCAGCACACTAAGCCACCGCCCTATGTGTCGCACCGGTGGTCCGGATGTACTGCTCGGCATCGGAATAAGATAAGCCAAACTCGGTAAAATCAGAAAGTGTCGCCCGCCGGGTACTGCCGAGCCAGTCAACCTCTTCGAAGCCCGGTAGATGTGAAGTCATCCGGGGTTCGCCACGCCAGACATAAAGACCCGGCTCCGTCGGCAAATCAACAAATCCGGCCTCTAAAGCATCTGTATTGCCCTCACGAACAAACCTGCCCGCCACCGCCCCGATTGCTTCACACAAAATGGCGGTCAGATCGGGGCCAACTGAAATGAGTGCAATCTCGTCCGTCAGTTTGCCGCATGGAAGTGCGCTGTCAGCCACGGGTCCAGTACTTGTGACGCCCAATTCTGCCAAGTCATCAATTGTTGCTGTCCGGAGCCAGCCATTCCAAAAGAGATTGTAGTCTTCTAGATTGCCACCAGTATCCTTTACCAATCTGCCCGACCACACGTAGACACCAGGCTCTTCCGGTAGCTTAGGGTGCATCAAATCGCTCGCATTCGGACCAACAGCGGCAATTTCGGCCGCCAGAGCATAATTGTTCCACCAGATGACTTGCGTTGTACCGGAGGCGGAAACAACAGCTACTGTTTTGCTTTCATCAAATCCGATGCTCTTTAGAGCATCCTGTATCTCTGACAGCCGTGTCTCTACGTCCAACGAATTCGACGTTGGCACAAGCACTTCCCGGTCAATCAAATCCACCCTGACCCGTGCCAGACACCTTCCTACGCTATCCGCTGCCAAAATCAGATCGCCGCGAAGGGTCGCTGCCTCTGCAAGATTAATAAACGGCAGAATGACTTCTTTGACATAAGCGGCCTCATCAAGTTTTCCGGTTACGCGGAACAGGTTTCGCTCAGAAATGTCATCGGCGATTGATTTTAGGTGAGCAATACTTCGATGAGCGGCGTATCGCGCGTCTGCATCCGTCAAAGCAGAGTCTTGTTGTGTTTCTTGCATGATATCCCCCGGGGAAGTCTGGCCACAACTTGAGCATAACATCTCGTAAGGAAATAAGGGAACATTTACGGTGCCCGGCCACATATTCCTTTAGAGAACAAGGGTGTATAGCACAAAGGCACGGTACTGGAAGGGCAGCCCTCATTTTCCATCGCAACCGGAGTAGCGAAAAGAAAACTCTGGAGGAAATAAGGGGTTTGACTATTCTCCCGCTCAAACGCCGCCAAAACAGAAAGAAAATTACCTTAAGCCGCAGCCGGATTAAAAGAAAAATGCGCCTCGCTGTGAACAGCGGAGGCGCATTCAAGGCTATTACCAGTTAGTGGAAAAGAAGTGCCGACATTTCATCGCTCTAAGCGGAATTTCAATATGCGCACTCACCAACCAACAAGGCAAAAGCAGAAAGATTTTGACTGCTATTCGAGCATCAATAAAGGCCGACCGGCACCAAAAGCACTCGAACTTCGTCTGGTTTCACAAACTCAATATCCACGTCAATGAAGCTACCACCAAAGTTCGTGATGATATCTTCTTCCATCTCACCAATTGACAATCCATACGAAAACGCTCCGGAAAGATAATCGGACATGGCTTTCATCAAGTTTTTCGCAACTTCAAACTGCTCGTCCGTCCAATCCCAAACACTAATCGTTATTCCAAAGTCAACACACCGAGCTAACGCAGCACCATCTTCCTCTTTTACAAACATTTCTGGCCTCATTTATGTGAATTTAGGCATCACATTGTTAGATTATTGTGTCCCACCCCAACAGGATTCCTCGCGGTTTTCCGCTGAAGAATCGAGCGGTCAGAAAATGCCTTAAGTTGTGGAAGGTTGCAATCTGCAATTATCCATCGCTATGATGCGAAAGCGCATCACGGATGCGAAACGATCGGAGGAGCACATGGCAACGGACGTAATGGACGTCAGGATTTTGACCGCAATTCACACAGAAGGGTCATATCGCCAAGCGGCTACCCGATTGAAAATGGACCAGGCTACCGTCAGTCGTCGCATGGCGACACTCGAAGATAGCGTTGGTGTACAATTGTTTATCAAAGACCGGAAGGGCGTGCGATTGACAGAAGACGGTCAAACACTCCTCGGACTTGCCGACAGAGCAGTTAAATCCATGGATGCCTTTGACCGGTCATTAGAGCGAATATCGGTTGTTCGTGCTGGCAACGTTAAGATTAACTGTCCGCCTGCGCTTTGTGCCTACATATTGGCACCCGCCTTTACGAGGATTATATCGGACACACATCCTTTGGCAGCTAACGAGCAAAAGATAGACTGGAAAGAAATGCCCTATTTTTCTTTTGTATCGCAAGGAGTTCCTGTCGCTGACATTGAAATATCATGGTCCAAAAGGGGGCACGCTCCAGCCACCGGTAACCATTCCATCACGGAGCGTATCGGTGCAACGCCGATGCTGCCATATGGTTCGGAGGCGTATTTCAGGTCAAGAGCCAGACCTAAAAGGTTCTCCGACTTACATGAGCACGACATCATCGACCATGAGCTCTATGCGACCGACGAATATCTCGAGGCATGGAATGTCGAGTTGGCCCGTAGCGCCGTTGGCCCCCGTATGAAGCTGGCTTGCCTAACGTCGGTTATCCCTGTCGTGTCGGGAGGAGGCGGGATCGGTCTCATTCCAACGCTGTTTTCGCCAATCGTAACAAACCTGGTTCCGGCCGTTCTTAGCGATTGTCCGTACTTGGCACGAGACCTGTGGATCAGTGCAACACCTGAAGCATTAAGGTCACCGGTGGTAAAGAGGGTGTATGACGCAGTTATCGAAATCCTTCGGGTGCCGCCATGGGTGGAACGACGTTAAAATGGCAGACCATTTGCCTTTCTCTAATCCGACCTCCTGTGATGTCGCTAGGGCTTCATCGATGGAGCAGGCGCACCAAAAAGTTCAGGCTTCGCCTCCATAAGGAAGTCCCGAATTGCTGCATCGCCAACGCAACATTGCGGGTATCTGAAGGACTCAAAATTGATGACCAGTTCAGAATCTTCACCCTTATACCTTATCCGGTTAAGCAACCGCTCGACGAATCCCGCATCAACGATATATTCCTCAAAACCCGTCGGGCCGCCGAGGAAGGATAAAATCGAGTTTGTATCCTTCATGACCATCCCGAGGCGTTCCGTCCAGACACGACCCTGAGAAGAAAATCTCGCGTCCACAAATACCTGAGCTTCCACCGCATCGTGCTGGCTCGACCTTCTCTCATCGACCCGTCTGTTGAAATCAACCATGAAACTTTCCTTACATTCCGTTCGGCGTGGGCGCTTCCGCGAAGTCATCCAGCGAAAAATCGTCAATCTCGTCGGCCCCCATTGATGGTGACTTGGACAAAATGCCATCTGTTGCCAGATTTGCGAAAATGTCCGCACTATCGTCCAGCACGTCCAATGGTTCCGGCTCTTCATCGTCCATCCTGGCCGACTTCAAGCTTGCGAAAATGTCCGTAAACTCATCAAGACCTGGATCGGCATCGATGGCATCGAAAAGATCCGTCCCTTCTTCCGGAACCTCCTGTTGTGTCACGGGAACATCCTTGCGGCCTTCAACAGCTTCCTCTTGCTCAATCTGAGGGACTGTCTCCTTGGACTTCCGGACTGTCGACTTCTTTGCTTTGGCGGCCGATGTTACAACCTTGGTGACCTCATTTTCAAGTTTGGCCAGCTTGTCACAGTCAACCTCAAGAACACCAGGCTCAGGCATCGACAGGACACTGGCGATAGACTGCTGTAGTTCATCTTGAGGGACCCCTGCATTCTCAGGGGAGGCCGCCAAGCCACTCACCATTGTCGTGACTGGTGCTGCGTGCGCAAGCAACCTTTCTGCGGGCCGTGGCAGGGCTCTGGAAGCTTTTTTGCCTGGTTCATCATCAGCATCAAGAACAGATGTCGTTTCCTGATCATCAAATGACTGTATCCGCGTCCGCCCACGCCCATAGGCGCCACGAACCGCATCGACGGCCATTTTCATTTCTTCGCGGGCGGCGGCCCGGTCGAAGACCATCACTATGCCTGTCAGCAGATTGGCAAACGATTCATCGTGCAGATTGCCGACGATGTGGGCGACTTCGTGCATAGCCAACGCCTCGAGGTCCTGAATCCCCATCAATTCATCCGGGTCATCACTGCGCCGCCGGTCCTTGGTCAGTTCGAAGGCAACAGAACCATCGTCCTTAACCGGATTAAGTAGCAGGACATGTCGCCCATCCCGTTCGACATGAGATGCGCCGGTCCGCTTGTCTGCATAGTCGCCAACCGTCTTGTCCCACACCGTTTGGGCTTTTTCGAAATGCCAACCGGTACTGAAGCGGAAATCATCTCCACCTTTGATATTGGGCCGGATATGCAACAAGGCCTTGATAGCCTGGTTGCAGCAAGCAGTCCAGGCAGCGAGCAGCATATGAGCCTGCATGCCGCGCCCCTCAAGATGCTGCCCCTTGCGACGCCAGTAGCCCGGCGAATGCCGTCGGATGGCGTTTTTCATCTGTTTATCGGCAGACGAGATACCCCTGGAGTAAATGTGGACGTCGTGCATGTCCGCCATGCGTTCATCTTCAACGCTTTGCGCATTGAAGTTAAGGGCTTCCATGCGGGTGTGAATGGTTCCTTCGATGAAGTTGCGCAGGGCTGGCATTGTTCGTGCCAAAGCAACATAACCGATTTCGTGCACGGACTTCTCGAATGCTATGACTTCCTCACGCGCAGGATACTTGGCAAGAAAAGTCTCTTCTCCATCAAGAACTCGCTGAAGGAAGGCATCCATTACTGCCTTTGGGACGCGGCCAAAGCCATACTTCTCGTATCCTTCTTCCTTGAAAGCAAAGGTCGCGCCTCGTGCCTCGCTGGCCTCATGGCTCTCACCAAGAACAGCGTCAGTACTATTGCCTTCACCATTATCAGCATATGCTCCATCAGGGCTAAAACTGAGCTCCCGCAGTCCCTTACGGGCAGAAATTGAGCCTCGACCACCGCGAACGAACTGATATTTCGAGTCCTCTTTCTCCTTAAGGGTGGAGTGGTTGTCGACGGCGAGCTTATTTAGGAATTCGTTGACCACGCCGCGATAGGGTTCCTTCATGGAATCCCTGTTCTCCGTGAGAACTTCCCGCACCTTGTCAGGTTCGATTTCGATGATAACCTGAACACCAGAGTCTTGAATGTCATGGGAATACATCAGGGTCCCATTCGCACGTACAAGGACTTCACCTTTGTGCAAAGCGCCCTTACCCTTCGAAGTGTGGATCGTTCCAAACATCTGGCTCTGACCAAGTTCGTCACTCACTTCCAGAGTACCAACGACCTTGCGTTTTTTCGTTGGAGCCGGGGATGTCCCGTCATCTAGTTCCACTTTGCAACTGATATCGCTTTTTGACATGTACCGCGCCAGCGCAGTGCGAAGTCGCGACTGGGAGGCCTTTTCCCAATCGCGCACCGGTTCATTCGGGTCAATATCAATCTCAAAAATGCACCCATCGACGTAGGCGGGGAAAGCTTCCAGCTCTTTTAATCGCTCCGCGAGCAGGGCAGAACTGGGATCTCCTTGGTCGCCTGCCACGCGCAATGCCGACTTCACTTCGGAAATCTCGTCGGCCAAAGTTCGGCAGGTGTACTCAGAACCGTTCCCTTCAACGATTAAGTCTCGGGTTCGAATGCTGTATCGTCCTTGGCTGAAGCAGAGCATCAGGCGGGCAGTGCCAAAGCCACCGATTGAAGTTCCATCCTTAGCCTTTGTCGACTGGCCCAGACTGAAGAAAACATTCTCCAGCGTGTCCATATCCATGCCACAACCGTCATCTTCGAATTGAACGCGAATTGCATTCGTCATCGTTGCTGGACGGCCAAAGGAGCCCTTGGGAGTGACATCGTTAATCTTGATGCTGATCTTTTTGGAACCGGCATCAACACTGTTCTGAAACAGTTCACGCCAAAATGCCGTGATCCAATCCGAATGGCCATCAACACGCCGGGTAATAAAATAGCTTTTGGGAGTTTGAACAAGTTTTGTAGCCGACTGCATCATACTTACCTCAACCAACCAAATGCACAGAAACAGAATTGCGAGAAGAAATCGTCCAGCCGGAGAGGCGAACAATTTGACCCTTCATCCCATCCTCCAGCATTTCCATCATCGCGGGCTTCAATGCTGAGAGAGGGCGTCGAACCGAATTTCCGACCAAGCTGAGTATTCCGGAGGATGTGCTGACTTCAACATCGGTGATGTCGGTCAAGTCACTCTCATCATGGGCAATGGTAAGGCCACCATGGTCATTCAGAATAAGGTCTATCACTTGGGCGCGCTCCAGCAGGCTTCAACGATTTGAAAGAATTTCGATTGTTGAATGCAAAGATAACTGGAGGGTTTGCAAGGAACCAAAAAACAAAACGGCCATCCAGTTCGGACGGCCGCAGTTTGGATTGCTCCAAAAACAGAAATAGCGGCTTGCGAGAAACTCGCGTGCCGCTAAATCGTTTCCTACCCTGAGACTATGGGGTTGGATGACGAGCCTTACGGGTGCTATCCACCGGCTTGCGGCCGGGGTTTTCCGTTGTCCACTCGAACCCTTTGATATCATCGCGGGTGAACAAGTATCTCATCAGTGCCGCCTTTTTAAGAGTGGCTTTACTCTCGACGTTGAGCGCTACTCGACCTTTCCACATACACTGGGTTTGCGACCCAATTCGACGGCTGCTACCCCGCCTGCGCACATTTTCCGATCAACATCCTCAGGCTTGCGGCCATTGGATGTCCTGGTTCCCGAAGGGCCAGGAATTAGGCACCTTTAACACTCAACCGGGGCAGTCTTTGCATTTTATCCGCAATAGGATTTGAACCTACGACTGATCGATTACGAATCGATTGCTCTACCAGACTGAGCTATGCAAACCCACCGCGACGTGCTGCCCCAGTTGCTTCAAGGCCTTTTGAGCCCCAAAATACAACACGCCACATTCCTTTCACCCTGCTAAGGCTACTTAGACATCCTTCCGGTCACCGTCCCCTCTCGGGTCCTCACAACCTTCAGATTGCTACGCGCCCTTTGCCGCAAAGCATCGGACATTACTCACTCTCCCGAAGGATTTCCCTAAGGATCTCCCGAAGAAGAGGTCACGCAGCTGTTCGTTAGCCATAACGCTGGGCAGTTTGCAGGACATGGTATCGGTTGCACCCGTTTTAATGAAGCCGTGCTTTAAACCCCGCCACAAGTGACAAAGTCTCGCTTAGACCTCATACATCCTTTCGGACCATATCCCTGCCGTCCCGTATAGCACCACCAGAAGTGATGCAGCTCCGCGTCAACCTGGATTAACGCTTTGCTCGGCCCGAACTCTGCATAGATGCACCGGATTTCCCGGCGAGACCCCGTGGGAGGGGATACCCTTTAAACTGGTTACCCAGTCTGCGCTAACGACGCTATGCCGCCAAATTCCTTCATCGTAATGGGCCGTTAAGCAGCTCAAGCGCCGCCAAGGGCCGAAAACAACTAAAGAAACATCTGGAAGTATCCAAAAGGAAAACTTCTGTCACTCAAAAACGGCAAGCATTTCTGCTTGCCCTGAGAAGCAGAAATTACCCTCGCCTCGGGAAGATGTCAACAAGAAAAATCATATTCTTTGATTTTCCTCCAACACCAATGCATTCTCTAAGAAAAGAACGCAACCAGGCCCGCTGTACTCCACACACCAAGCCTGCAATTAGAACATAAACCCTCGCTCCAAAGGCATGAAGCGACGCATTGTTGACATAATGGACATCATGGCGCGCGCTGGCTGACCTGGCGATCAGCACGTGTCGGATTCAGATACGCGTCTTTTAGGTTTGCCAAGTACCTAAAAGTACCTGTGTATGTTTGTGCGGTTTCTGGCAACCTGTCAGTAATGTCTTCGAGCATCTCAATCAGCGTCACAACACGAGAACCAATAATTCTTCCGCGTTCATCAAAATGCCGAGGATGCAGCATAGTGTCGGCAATCGCTTTCAAGACGTAAGGGTCTCTCTCAGAGGTGAGGTAGTCAAAGATGACCGTGTGGTGGATGCCATGCAGCAGCTTCATAAGGTAGAACGACGCAACATTCAGATGGATAGCAGGTGTATCCGCATCAAGCACTGAAACGTCTCGGAGGTCGCGAACATCAAATTCTTGCAACCCTTCGTCGGGAAGAAACAGATCTCTGGCCTCGTGAGCACCGATCAAATCAGTTACTGAAAAGAACTGTGAAGCAAACCGTTGTCGGCTCTCTGACGCCAAACTGGCAACTGTCCTGACTTGAACTTCCTTCTCACGAGGGTTTAAGAAAACTTCATTTGCAGGGCCAATGGAAGGCAGATACAGAACATCGTCAATGATGGCCATCTTCTCGAGAGCAGCGACGAATGTGAGGCGGGAGTCCGCTTCCGTTGTTCCATGAAGACGGACTATATCCGTTTCGCCCGGTTTCTGATGGAACACGTTACGCCTGGTATTCAAATGTGTGGGCCACATGTCCCTTTCCAGTGCCCCATAGTTCCCGCACACCGGCGCAGACATAAGAGACAGTGCTGCTTGAGCAAAGTCTGCGGTCACGACTTGACCTTCCACATAGCCTTGCGGCATTGCCTTCAGGTCGGCGTCCCATAGCTCTTTCCAATGGGCCACACCCTTTGAATTATGCTCGATTTCTTCAAGGCTCAGTGGGAGCGTCAAGGGGGCGAGCAAAACCCCATCGTTCAGACGGTATTTGACTATTTGCCTACTCTCCGCCGAACCGACACTTGCCGTACAAACAACCGGCGCTTCGCTGGACGACAGGACTGGAACATTCATTGGGACAAATCCGTACGTAGAACGGTCGGTAACGTTGCGTTTACCCGCTAGACGGCCCTCAACGTTATAAAAATATGGGAATTCAAGTATCATTGCTTGTCGCTCCAAAATTATCGCATGAAAAGCTCATTGACTACGGGAGTGTGCAGCCTCTCCACATCAATCAGGGCTTGAAGTTCATTGCTTAACGAACCCGGAAATTTCTCTGACGATACCACCTCAACCAGTGTTTGCAATGCAGTCACAGCATCCTCAAACAAGAGGTTTTCACCTGGCCGCAGGCGCCAGTCAAAGGTAGGCTCAGCGTAAGCTGCAAGTGCGCTGAACGCTTCAAAGACACCGGGCCTTTGCCCCACCACAAAGCGCGCCACAACTGATGACCGCAAAAGTCGGCGTGCTGCGCTCAGAACACGGTGTAACCTCACGCAATCGGTCTGGCTTGTCGGCATTCCTTCGATAGTGCCAACGACCGCACAACCAGGGCATATTGACGAACGTAACTCTATGTCTTTAATCTCATGTTCAGAGAATACATTCGCTCGGTCAGGCAAGTGCCCCATTTCCGGCTTGGCAATAAGCAGACCAGATCGAAAGTCATACTCGAATACAGGTCCACGCGACGGGACAAAGATGTCTCCATCAATTATGCACATTTGCTGTTCAAGTCGCTGTCTAACCTCAAACTCGGCATGCTCCAACGTGTCAGCATCCACCTGCTCAATGATATAATGTGCGAATTTTGGCTTAGGGAAAACTCGCGGCCTTCCAACCGACACAGGAGACAGTAGTGGAGCGCCTTCCTTCAGCCCGGCTCCCGCATAAAGCCTCATGACGTTCTGAAAATCATCTGCACTTACAAAATTACCAACCTTGTGCAGGTCAAGTGAACCACCGGGCTTCCGGGCAAAGCTGCAAGCTCGTTGCCGCGGTGAAACCAGACTGGAATAGTCGAAGGTTAGTTTCCGCAATAGTCGGTCGCCGTGAATTCGGTACTCGGTATGAAAGACGGCAGGTTCCGGCGTCACCTTTTCCCCAAACAGGGTATGCGAGACCGTCGGCCGAGCATCCGAAAATGTGCAGACGCCAATAACCGGTGCGGCTTCAGATGACACCTCATGAATGCCGAGCATGATTTCTGCCGTTCGCGAAAGATACACCGGCTCTTCAACCCCACGGCACTTAGCGCGAATGATGTAACGGTATGGGATAACGACCTGCACTGAACACCTGTTCGAACATCTGTATGCCACCAGAACGATATGCTTGGCGATGGAGTTCAGGTTACCACGCCGCAATGCAAGGAAGCACCTTGCACGGGCCGCTACCATTATCCTTTGATATTTCTCGACTCCAAGGAATATATGGAACTTTTTGCTTTATTTTGAAAGAAAACATCTGGACGAGCGGAAGGAAATCATTAAAAGTATTCCTTCAAGTTCAAAATCTGGTGTCTGGATGAAACCATTCCTGAAATGGGCAGGGGGCAAAAGCCGTCTCGTTCCCAAGATAAGCCACATGCTGCCTAAAGCCGACCGTTTGGTTGAGCCATTTGCCGGGTCGTGTGCGGTTTTTCTCGGCTTGAATTACCCCAAGAACCTGATTTCTGATACCAATCAGGACCTTATTTCGATTTATCAATGGCTCCAAACTGACGCGGAAGCATTCATTCAGCAATGTGGCGCACTATTTTTACCAGAAAACAATACGTTAGAGAGGTATATTGAACTCAGAAGTGAGTTCAATAACGGGAAAATGGGCAGCCTCAGGCGCAGCATCCTGTTCATTTACTTGAACCGGCACTGCTTTAACGGTCTGTGCCGATACAACAAAAAAGGGAAGTTCAACGTTCCTTACGGCAAAATGCGAGCTCCCTACTTTCCGAAGCGCGAACTCATCGGATTTGCAAGCAAGGCCAAGATGGCAGAGTTTCGCCACGACGACTTTCGAAACGTGATGAAGTCCGCGGTGCCGGGCGATGTCATCTATGTAGACCCTCCGTATGCTCCTTTGTCGGCCACCGCGTCCTTTGACAATTACGCAGCGGGCGGCTTCAGTCCTAAAGATCAAGAGGACCTGGCGCATCTTTGCTTTGAAAGCGCCGCGCGCGGCGTCCCGGTCTTGCTATCAAACCACGACACATTGTTTACGCGCAGACTGTATGATGGAAGCCGCATCACGGAACTGGAAGTGACGCGCAGCATCAGCGCCACCGGCCATAAGCGTGGCACGGCATCGGAAATACTCGTCCTGTTCAAAAAAGGACTTCGCCGGTCCCCACAACTTTCACTTTTTCCTTTCTTTGCAGCGTGAGACGAGAGCTTAAGATGGCCCGCACGAAAACCCAAAAGAAGGCGTTCGCCCCACTGGCCCGCCCATTGTTCAAATGGACCGGCGGAAAGACGGACGAACTTCCCCTCATAGAAGCCTGCAAACCGCATTCGTTCCATCGGCTGATAGAGCCCTTCGTGGGCGGTGGGGCCGTGCTGCTTGGTACCCCGGCCGACAAACCGGCGGTGGTGAATGATCTCTCACAAGACCTCATTGCGCTCTATCGCTATATGACGGAGGAGAATGCCCCATTCATTGATGCGATTATGCACATTGATAGCCTATGGAACATTCCCCGAACGACAGACATGTCCCAATCAGATAGAGCCATTCTGACTGAGGTCTGCCGCCAGCTTCACGGCAAAGCTGGCCCGCTCGGGGATGAGAGAGACGCCTTCAGATTTCTCAAACAGGGATTAGCCAGAAAAAGAGCTTTCGCCGATCGGATGAAAGCTGCAAACGATGAGGAGGCCGCCGACATCGACCAGCTGCTGCTCACCGGCATATGGAGCGGAATTTACACATGGATGCGTCACAACTTTAACCAATCGACCCCAGGGCCGGTCCGATCAGCTCTTTTCTGGTTTATGCGAGACTTTTGCTATGGCGGCATGTTTCGCACAAACGGAAAAGGGGAGTTCAATGTGCCTTACGGGGGAGCGTCATATTCCGGACGCTCGATTAAAGACAAGCTGGATTACCAAAGATCGCCGATTGTACTTGAGCGATTAAAGGCCACCGCATTCTACAATCTCGACTTTGAGGCATTTCTCGAAGAGGCGAAACCAACATCCGACGATTTCGTGTTTCTTGACCCGCCGTACGACAGCCCGTTCTCGACCTACGACGGAAACCAGTTCACCCAGGATGACCACCGGCGGCTCGCGCAGTGGATGCGCGGTACACCGGCGAAATGGTTGATGGTTATTTCGGAAACCAAGGCGGTCAACGAATTGTACGGAAATATTTCAGGCACTAAAATAAGCCGAATATCAAAAGTATATCGCGGAAACATCAAGGGGAGGGTTAATAACGCCGCCACCCACCTGATGATCTCCAATTATCCCCACCCGAGTGCATTGGATTTGAAATGAGTTGCCCGAAAGCAATAGCCGCCACCCGTGAGCTTCGTCAGGTGATTCAGGTCGAGCTGGAAAAAAGCGGCATAGCCATTCTCCCTCCCATGGAGGTCGCCAGAACCACCTCGCTGATGGAAGCATTAGAGATGCCGATCGACACCTCAATGCTGGACCCTTGGTATAATAAGGGCTTTGGCGGCATCCAGGCCGACTACCACGATTACTTTCTGTCGATTATTCGGCGCGCGGGAACGTTCAGCCAGCATGTTTTCTTTTGGGGTTTCCCCGAAATCATCGCGCCGTTTGTTGAGCGCATTCCGGAACCTCTTGAGCTGACGAGCTGGCTTACCTGGTACTACAAGAACAATCCCTCGGTCATTCGTGGATGGCGCTCGAGCCAAAACGCCTGCCTGCACATGTCCATTGCCGGAGCAAAGCTGTATCCGGAACGCTTCCTCAACGACAAACAGCTTGAGTTGAAGGGCAAGGGGAAGCTCAGATACATGCCCGGGCCGACCAGTGTTATTGCAACGACGCCTGACGACGTCATAGAGGAATCCCTTCTTGTTGGTTTCATCGGCAAAAAAGAGCAAACCGGACATCCGTCACAAAAGCCACAGAAAGTCTATGATCAGCTTCTGCGCATGAGTGTCGCCGATGCCGGTATCGTGTGGGACCCAATGTCAGGCTCTGGCACCACCGGTGCCGTCTGCCGCGACCGAGGCTTCAGAGCTATCCTGTGCGATGGCTCTGATGAATTTACCGCCCTGTCCGAAAAACGGCTTGGCGCTAAACGACTGGAAGTTTCAGGTTTGATAGAGGCCATACTCGACCAGGAGCGCGCCTCTGCGTAAGCTCTCCCAACGGAGCAGGGCAGGGGCAAGCTTCTTCGCTATTTAAGCGCCCCTCAACAAAACGCTTGGCAGAGCATAGGAAAGTCACGAATGCTTCTACATACACAAGAGGCTCCGCGATTGACTTCACGGTTTATGCTCCACAACAAAAAGAAATGAACCAAAACAATATGGGGCATTATAAAATGTTGACAAGCAATAAGTGGGGAGACATAAGTACAGAAAGAGCTGAATACCAGCCTCAATATCCATCTTTGGAGTGACCTGTCATGAGACATGACTGGGAAAGGCATATCCCCGAAACTATGACCCAAGCAGAAAGCCTGCTCGCCGAACCAATTCGCCGTTGCAATAACTGCGGCGCCGTACAGCAATTGGAACGGACGACAGCTTGGGGGCGAACTGTTCTCAAACATTGGCTCCCGCTCGCCGGTCGGTGCAAGCCGCAGAAAGACCACGACCAAGATCCAGAACAAGCTATTGCCCGCTAAGTAAAATCTCCTTTACAGCTTCGCATGTCGGGCGTAAGCTTCATCTGTAGCGGATAGACCGCAACGAGCATATAAAATGGCAAGGAGCTTGCTGTTATGACGAAGACACTGACCTTGGGCAAAGCCGTATCTGCGGCTGTGACTCCCACAAAATCGACCCAGCCTGAATTTGATTTTGGCGTTTACATTGGGCGGTTCCAACCCTTCCACAACGGACATCTCCATTGCTTGCTGACTGCACTTGAGAAGTGCAAGCACGTTGTCGTGCTTATTGGCTCAGCAAAACGTGCACGCAGCACTCGAAACCCGTTCAAGTGGAACGAGATTTCTCGAATGCTTCTGGGCGCGCTCACCCGAGACCAAAAGGACCGGGTGACAATCGTTCCCCTGCTGGACACTTACAACGACGTTCTTTGGACCCAGAACGTACAAGCTGCGGTGGCAGGCACCGTCACCCAACACCATGTCTCACCAACCGGTTCAACACCAAAAATCGCCTTGGTTGGCCATGGAAAAGACAACAGTAGCTACTATTTGGGTATGTTCCCACAGTGGCAGTCTGTTAACGTCCCAAACATTGGCGATCTGTCGGCAACTCCTATCCGTTCAACTTACTTTAGCGAGCAAGGTAAGATTTTACCTGATACGGTACCCGCAAGCACTCTTGCGCTCCTCGAAGAGTTTGCCGGTTCCCCGGCCTTCACCTACATGGTTGAAGAAAGCCGCTACATTGCCAAGTATCGGGAAGCATGGAGCGCTGCGCCATATCCGCCGCAATTCAACACGGTTGACAGCGTCATTGTCCAGTCTGGCCACATCCTGCTCATTGAGCGTCGCTCTGCACCAGGGAAAGGTCTGTGGGCTTTGCCCGGCGGCTTTGTGAACGTCAACGAACGCTTTAAGGACGGGATGCTTCGCGAACTCACCGAAGAAACGCGTATCAAGGTTCCGGCGAAGGTCCTTGAAGGGTCCATTGTTGCGGAAGAAATGTTCGACGATCCGCACCGGTCGGAACGCGGACGTGTTGTCACGCGGGCGTATCTCATCAACCTTCAAGCCAGCAATGCAGGACTGCCCAAAGTTAGGGGCGGGGATGATGCCAAGCGCGCAGCCTGGGTTCCGCTATCTGAAATTGACCCGGAACAGATGTTCGAAGACCATTTCCACATTATCCAGACCATGCTAGGAAAACTGCACACCTGAATCAGGAAGTTTGTCAACTTTTTCCTTTACATGAAGGAATACTTGGCATAAAAGTGAGAATATCGGGGCAGGATAGACCAGCCTCTACTTGTTCGGCAAAGGAGTTTTGCCATGAGTAAGAATTACATTTCGATTACGTGCGTTCAAGAAAACCCCAAAGTGGGCAGCATTGCCGATAATCTCGACATCGTGCGCCACTATCGCAAAGAACTGACAGGAAAGACTGACCTCATCGTCTTCTCCGAAGGCTTTGCCACAGGATATCCCCTTCAGGATTTGGCCTTAAGCCCGGTTTTTCTGCGGGAATTTCAATCCCAATTGCATGCGTTCGCCGATGAAGTGCACAAAGATGATGGTCCGGCCGTTTTGATTGGCGGTCTTCAGCCTGGCGCCGCGCGCCCCTTCAACACCATGTTCTTGATTGAGACGGATGGTTCGATGAAGGCGGTAAGCAAACAAAAGCTGGCCAACAACGAAGTCTATGACGAAGTTCGCACCTTCGAACCGGCAGGCCGGATGCAACCAATTGATTTCCGCGGCTTCAAACTCGGCATCATGATTTGCGAAGATTTCTGGCACACGGAGGTGTCCCGTTATTTGGCCGACGAAGGTGCGGATATCCTGATCGTTCCGAACGGCTCACACTACCGGACAGGCAAACAAAACGAGCGGACAGCTCTTTGTCAGCGCACCATCAAGGCGGTGGGTTTGCCGGTGCTGTATGTAAACCAGTATGGCGGGCAGGACGAAACCATTTTTGACGGCGGCTCCATGGCATTTGACGCGAATGGCGAGATGCTTTTCCAACTACCGTTCACAACTGGCCACTTCGCTGTCGAACTTAACCGCGACGAACGCGGTCATGCCGAACTATTCGGCGACATCCAGAACATCTTCAACGATAACACACCTCGCTCGCACTCGTATCCTGATCCAATCGAAGCAGATTACAGCGCCCTGGTTCTCGGTGTTCGTGATTACGTTGGCAAGAATGGTTTCCCCGGTGTCGTCATCGGCATGTCTGGTGGTCTGGACAGCGCACTGACGGCGACCATCGCAGTTGATGCCCTTGGCGCCGACAAGGTGTGCGGCATTCGCATGCCATCCATTTTCACATCAGATGACAGCATGACCGACGCTCGGGTCCAAGCGGAACTTCTTGATATCCGCCTTGAAACGGTGCCGATTGCAGCCGGTGTCCAGAGCATCGAAGACATGATGTCGGACTTGTTTGCTGGCAAGGAACGTGACGTTACGGAAGAGAACATGCAGGCCCGCATGCGCGCGATGGTACTGATGGCGTTCAGCAACAAGTTCGGCCATCTGGTTCTGTCGACCGGAAACAAAACCGAAATCTCTGTCGGATACTCAACCCTGTATGGTGATATGTGCGGCGGTTACAATGCCTTGAAGGACGTTCTTAAGACGCGCGTTCGCGAAATGGCCAATTGGCGGAATCGGAAGCGCCCCAAGTTTGGATATGGCCCGGGAGGCATTGTGGTTCCAACGCGTGTTCTGTCAAAGGCTCCTACCGCAGAACTGTCACCGAACCAGACTGATGAAGAGACGCTGGGGTCGTATGAAATTCTTGATGCCGCACTGGCCGAACTCATCGACAACCTGCGCTCGGTCGAAAGCACCGCCAAGATTGTGAGCGAAAAACTTCATGTCGACCTTGAGACGGCGACCTGGGTCACCCGTGGTGCGGCGAACCGTCTGGTCAAAGCAGAATACAAGCGTCGGCAAAGTTGCCCAGGACCGGTTATCAGCAAACAGGCGTTTGACAAGGGTTGGCGCCGCCCTATCACCAATGGCGCTGCCCTTTAAGACGGAAAGGAAAAACAATGCTTATCAATTTTCCAAATCGTGCACATAACGCCAATTTCCGTTTCGACCCGATTGTTCGGTCGTTGCTGGACACGGACTTTTACAAGCTGTTGATGCTCCAGTTTATCTGGAAGTACTACCCGGACGTTCATGCTGAGTTCAGCCTTATCAACCGAACGAAATCGGTCAAGCTGGCCGAAATCATCGACGAGCGCGAGCTTCGCGACCAGCTTGAGGCAGTCCGGAACCTGAAGTTCAAACGCACCGAACTGGTCTGGCTGGCTGGCGAAACCTTCTACGGTCAACGCTCCATCTTCGAGCCTGAATTTATTCAGTGGCTTGGCGACTTCCAACTGCCGGGCTTCACCCTGTCAAAAGACGACGACGGCCAGTATGACCTTACCTTCTGCGGTACATGGGCCGAGACCACGATGTGGGAAATCTACGCCGTCAGCATTGTCAACGAGTTGCGGAACCGGGCGGGATTGGCCTCAATGTCCGAATTCGAGCTGGACATGCTGTACGCGAAGGGCAAAAGCAAGCTGTGGGACAAAATCTCACGTCTCAATAAACTGGACGGACTGAAGATTGCGGACTTCTCGACACGCCGCCGCCACTCATTCCTGTGGCAGGAATATTGTGTCAATGCCCTGACCGCCAACCTCGGCACCGGCTTTGTCGGCACCAGCAACGCCTACATCGCCTTCAAACATAACCTTGAAGCTGTCGGTACCAATGCCCACGAACTGCCGATGGTTCTGACCGCGCTATCCGATCTGATCAAACAGGTTGTCGGTAAAGAAAAAGACAAGGAAAAGGCGGGTATCCTTCTGGACGGATTTGCGGTGCAGTTCTGCGACATTGTCGCCAAGCAAAGCTTCCTGAAAGCACAGTATGCTGTCCTGGCTCAGTGGTCTGTTTTGTATGGCCAAGCGATGCGTGTGATGCTGCCAGACACCTACGGCTCGTCTCAATTCTACCGCAACGCTCCGGAATTCGTGACCGACTTCACCGGCGTGCGCATTGACAGTAAAGACCCGTTTGTTGCCGGTGCCGAATACATCAGTTGGCTCGCCGGGAAAGGGGAAACAGCGATTGATAAGCTGTTGCTGTTCTCTGACGGACTGGATGTCAATAACATTGAAGACCTCCACAACGAATTTTCCGGCCGCGCGCGCGTGTCATTCGGATGGGGCACTTTGTGCAGCAATGACTTCCGGGATTGTCACCCGCAAGGCTCCCACGCTCTGGACCCGATTAACCTGGTCTGCAAGGTCACGACAGTCGGCTTCGAGCATGAAGACAAGATGTGCTGGACCGGTGCTGTAAAGCTTTCTGACAATTTCGACAAAGCAACTGGCTCGCCAAAGAAGATTGAAGACTACCGCACGGTGTTTGGCACCGAAGGCGTTGCCAACGTTCCTCAGAATTTCTGAAACCTGCAATCAGGAGACTTACCATGTCTACGATTGAACTGATGCAAACTGACATGCTGTGCATTATCGATGCGACGCCGACTTTCATGCCTGGCGGTTCGCTTCCTGTGCCGAACGGTGACGAGATCCTGCCCGTGATTAACACCCTCCTCCCGGTGTTCCAGCGCGCTGTTGCAGTTGAAGATTGGCATCCGAAAGATCACAGCAGCTTTGCTTCGAACCATCCTGGTAAAGCACCCTTCGATGTTGTCGACCTGCCGTATGGCAAACAGGTCTTGTGGCCGGACCATGCTCCGCGCGGCACGACGGAAGCCAAAACGCATGAAGACGTCGACCAGTCATACATCGAAGCCATCATTCGCAAAGGCTTCCGCAAGCAGGTCGACAGCTATTCCGGCTTCTTTGAAAACGATCAGACCACGACGACCGGGCTTGATGCCTATCTGAAAGCTCGCGGTATCAAACGCTTGTTCCTCGTCGGTCTGGCCACGGACTTCTGCGTTGCGTACACGGCCGAAGATGCCACGAAACTCGGATATCAGGTTTTCCTTGTCGAAGACGGTTGCCGAGGCATCGGAATGCCGACTTCTGAAGGAAAAACGACCATGGATGACGCCTACGAGAAATTGAAAGCTTGCGGGGTCACCTTCATTCAGTCGTCGGACATCTCCAGTTAAGGCGACCTACCGCAGGACACAGTTCAATGTCACCAACCATTCTTGCCATGTCGGCACACGACATTCTCGCCGTCCCCGTGGATCAGCCACATCGGCTATTCCCGGGGGACAGAGAACTAGCACGCAAGCTCTTTAAACAGCTCGCCGTCAAATGGCACCCCGATCATAACCGGTCGGAACCACTTGCAACGGATGTTTTCCAGCACTTGAACAGCCTGCTGCATACCGTGGACAAACAATTGCAGAATGGCACCTGGGCGGGAAGGGGCAGCCTCTCAGTCCCCGTTAAGCACGGTAAGGACATCCTGCTGCACTATGTCCAGGCGCAGGCATTCGAATTGGGCAGGTCATATTTCTGTCAGAACTCTGTTGCCTTTCTGGTCGATGGCGGAAATAGCGCGCTTTTCCGTGCCGCACTGGAAACGATGGCCGGATTTACCTACGCGAGCGACCGCATGCGAGAAGAATGCTCTCGCTATCTGCCGGAAATCGTGAAGTCTGCGGATACAGAGGACGGACACCTGGTTATCGTCAAGAAAACAAAAGACCTCATCAGATTGTCCGATCTTGTGACTCACCTGGGTGGAAACCTCGACCCAAAACATGTCGCATGGATTATGAGTTCACTGCTCAACATCGCGTGCTGGCTGAAGTGGTCGAAGCTGGCACATAACGCAATTTCACCGGACACGGTCTTTGTGTCGCCCAAATATCACTCGTGCGTATTGCTGGGTGGCTGGTGGTACACGAAAGCGGTGGGGGAGCGTCTGTCGCATCTGCCACCATTCACCTACCGTGTCGCTCCACGGTCATTGCGCAATGACAAGATTGCCAGTCCATCCCTCGACATCGAAAGCATCAAAGCAATCGGCCGGGAGCTGATTGGTAAACGACCCGATATCCCGGAACCTCTCGCCTCGTGGCTGAAAATTCCTGGCAGCGCAGATGCCTTCAAGGAATACGGACACTGGGAACGGGTTAGAGATGCGAGCTTTGGCGACCGTCGCTTCACCAAGCTCGAAGTAAGTCCAAGCGACATTTATCCAGCACTATAAGGAGAAGAACCATGGGTTCAGGAAGATGGGATTCAGATGCGTGGGCCAGTTACACAAGGTCTCACGTCGCCGGAAGATCCAAGAGCGAAGTTTTCTCAAGCCGGTCGATGTCCGACGACTTCGACCCGAAAAATATCAAGCTGCGCGAATCACGTGACAGCGATGACAACCCGAATGCCACCCCAATCATCATCGGCGGTGATGTGACCGGTTCAATGGGGTCTCTTGCGCACGAATTCATGCGTGGCCGCCTTCATACGATGGCTACAGATGTCTATGACCGTAAACCGGTTACCGACCCACATATCATGTTCATGGCCATCGGTGACGCGGACTATGACAGCGCACCTCTCCAGGTAACGCAGTGGGAAGCTGATATCCGTATTGCGGAACAGCTCCAGAAGATTTATCTCGAGCAGGGCGGCGGGGGAAACTCCTACGAGAGCTATCACCTCCCGTGGTATTTTGCAGCAACCCGCACCTCGATGGACAGCTTCGAAAAGCGGGGCAAAAAAGGCGTTCTCTTCACCTATGGTGACGAGCTGCCACCGCCCAAGCTGACGAAAGCACAGGTAAGCAAAGTGTTCGGCGACACGCTTCAGGAAGACCTGGAAACGGAACAGGTTCTCCAGATGGCGGAACGGACGTTCGATGTCTACCATTTTGTGCTGACCAATGTCGGGCAGGCAAGAGGCCGTCGCGACACGATGGATGAATGGCTGAAGGTCATGGGTGAACGCGCTGTTCCGATCTCCGATGACACCAAGCTGACCGAAGTCATGATCAGTATTCTGGAATTGCGTGCCGGTCGTGACAAGGATGACGTCGTCAATAGCTGGTCGGGCGATACAAGCCTGGTCGTGGCGGATGCCATCAAGTCTTTGACCCCGTACACGGACGCAGGATCTACCGGTGGACCCATCGCCCTGTAACGTCGCAACACGGGCGCGCCTCCGTTGGTGCGCCCGGTTTCCCCGGAGGAAAAAATGACCAGGAAGGCAGACATTGTCATCGGTGCGGGCTTTGGTGATGAAGGGAAGGGACTGACGACCGATTTCCTTGCCTATCACGCTCACTATCGCGATACATGGGTGGTCCGACACAATGGGGGTGCCCAAGCGGGTCATACGGTCTGCACACCAGATGGCAAACGGCATGTTTTCAGTCACTTTTCCTCTGGAACCTATACCGGTGCAAAAACTTTTCTTAGCCGGTTCTTTGCTGTCAATCCGGCCCTGTTCTTCCGGGAACTTGAAGAGTTTGATGGGCCTTTCCCTCAAATTGTGGTTGACCCCCGCTGCGAGGTAACGACCTATTTCGACATGCTTATCAACGAAATTGCCGAAGACGCGCGTGGTTCAAACAGGCACGGGTCTGTTGGCGTGGGCTACGGTGAAACGATCGAGCGAAACACTCATGCCGAGTTCCGCCTGACTGTCGCCGAGCTCTCCGACATTGATGCCACCCGCAACCAACTGGGACGCATCCGAGACCACTGGGTTCCCAAAAGGCTGGCCGACCTTGGAGTTTCAGAAGTCGACGATGCGCGGGCGGGTTTTATCAAAAGCAATGAACTGCTCGAACGCTGGCTTATTGATGCGCAACGCTTTTTGCAGCAGGTCGAGATTTTTACGGAAACCTGTCTGTCCGGGAAACGAAAGCATATCATTTTCGAGGGGGCTCAAGGCCTGCTCCTGGACAGTGAAAGGGGGCATTTCCCGCACGTAACGCGCTCTCGCACGGGTGTCATCAATGCTTGCGAGATCGCAGCGTCTGTGGGACTGACGGACCTCAACATCTATTATGCGAGCCGCTGTTACAAAACGCGGCACGGAGCCGGTCCGCTCGACAATGAACTGCCCGAGGCTCCGTATGGCATCGTGGACAAAACAAACAAACCTCATCCCTATCAGGGAGGATTGCGGTTTGCACGTCTCGACACGGAATTACTTGGCAAATCAATCCTTACTGATTTCCGGGATGTCCCAAGAGATATCAATGGCCATTTGCACCTTGTTCTGACGTGCCTGGACCAGGTTCCCGAGGTTTTCGAATATGCTGAAGGCTGTAAAGTCCATCGAACAGATCAGGAAACGTTCATCAGAAGGGTCTCGGAAAGTGTCCGTGCCACACATGCTTTCATTTCGCGCGGTGAAACCCGTAATGCAGTGTCTTTCTTCCCCCTTTAACCCCTAATCTCACAGTGATTGGATAGTGCGAGAACGTTTCTTTGGTCGACACTAATGAGAGATTTCCGCTGACAATTCGGCGCAAAGACAAGTGTTACAAAGTGCAACCTGATTAACGAGGAGTTGGCGAGGACAAGTCCTGTTCATCTCCCATATCTTCTTCGTCATCCAAGTTGTAAAACGAAACACCGGTCTCAGGATCATAGAAGTAGCTGGTCAAATGCCATGTCGCACCTACGGCATCACAAATAGCTCCGAATTCTTCCGGAGTTAAATTGCCAATCGCATGCCGACAAACTTCATCAGGCGTTAGAAGGATTTCCGCCTCACGTGTCCGAAACTTGACCGCTGGTCTCCCGGAGCAGACGCTAGACAACCCCCCGAACGGCACAAGCATATTTTGAAGCCCGTTACGAGCCGCGACAGTCAACGTGTTAAAGTCAAAACGATAGGGCCCCACTGCGTCTTCTATTTCCGCGCCCGTAACACCCAAATATCGGAGGTGTGCTGGCTTTGGACGGTCATGGCGCCAGCATCTTTTACCTCGGAATGATTCCACGTCCATAGTTCACGTCCTTTCCATAGCAGATTAGCGGAGTGTGAGCTCGGCTGCCACAATCGAAGCCCCCACCTCGTACAAGTTCCGGTACTCCGGCTTAACAGTGCCAACTATAGCCGGGATTGTTGCCCTATTGATGCTCAGGCTGCCGCCAATTCGGTGATTGCCATCCCATATGTACGATTTCTCTCCGATTTCGACAATGACAACTGGTTCGACGATTTCATTTTCAACGATGTCATCGTAGTAGTCCGGACGACCCTCCTCAGCCCACATTTCTCGCTCTTCGCGAAACCATTCGGACCAGTCTTCGACTGACCCAAACTTTGATAGGTCATAAAGGCGATTAAACGAGAATTCTAGATGGTCCAGCTCGGCATAGCCGTCGTCTCCTGGCGAAAACTGATTGGCCCAGAACCCCGCGCTTTTCTTCAATTCTTCAGCGGTCTCGCTTTCCCAGTTCCACATGCGTCACATCCGTTTATCAGGGCCAAATCCAATAACTTGAACGGACTGTAAACGCTATACTTGCAACTCACAAATAAGCAGTCCTTACGCCGTAAAGGAAATTAAGCGCATTTTCCTTTAAACAATCCTTGACGATAAAGGAAAAAGACGTAGATTGGGGATAACTGCAACAAATTTTGCTTTGTTGTTCCTAAAAAGCATCCCGCGCCTTTTTGATGTCAAAGCGAAGAGACTCAGACTCTGTCCAAATCAAAGAGGCAACACCTTGAGGGGGAAGAATGGCGGACATCGGCATATCGAACAGCTCCGACGATGGCGTTGAACAGCTTGGTTATATCATCAAGAACCTCATGAACCGCGCAAAACGTGACGGCTTCATTATGACCGGCACAATTCAGGCCGCGTTACCAGATGGTACAGATGACAGTGTCACGACGAAGTTCCTTGCCTCGATGACCACTATGGGGATCTCCGTCATTGATGGCGACGATATTCCCGACAGTGCAGATGACGACGATCCGGATGAAGAGGACGACGACGAAGAGTCAACCGGTAACATCAGCAATGCGGATACCAGCCGTATTGATGACCCGGTACGTCAATACATGCGGGAAATGGCCAATCAGACGCTGTTGGACCGCGATGGTGAAATCGAAATCGCCCAGCGCATCGAAGCCGCCCGCGAGGCCATGCTTCTTGGCATTTGCGACACCCCGCCAGGCATAGCCCAGCTTGTGAAATGGCGAGACGATCTGGTCGGCGGAAGGATGCTTCTACGTGACCTGATCGATCTAGAGACGACGTACTCCGAAGATGCAGGCAACAATGATGCGAGCGATGCCGACGAAGATGTTGGTTCAGCTCTTCAGAAATCGGATAGCGACGCCGATACTGACGACATCTCCGCCCATCTGAAGGAAGAGCAGGTATTTCCTCAGGTGATTGAGCTTCTTGACCAGCTCCCGGGTCTCGAAGAGCAATTAAAGCAGTCTGCGGCCAACGATGAAGAGCGTGCCAAAGTGCGCGCAAACATCGTCGAAGTCGTGAATAACGTGCGCTTTAACACAAATCGCATTTCAGATATCGTCAACATCATCAAAGATCTGCACGCCAGACTGCTCCCTATTGATGGCAAGCTTCTCGCTTTGGCAATGAAAGCAGGAATACCTCGGGAAGAGTTTCTCGAAGACTATCTCGTTGCCGATGTCTGCGAGCAATGGTTGACGGCTCAAGCCTCAACCTCCGGCAAGCATCCAGGATGGGGAAAGCTGAAGCACGAATACCAGACTAAAGCTTCTCGCCTGCTATCCGATCTATCTAGAGTGGAGGATGAAGCAGAAATGTCGGCAAGGCGGCTTCGCGCTATTTCAGCGAACCTTCAGCGAGCCCAGCGCGACAGTGAAAAAGCGATGCACGAGATGTCATCTGCCAACCTGCGCCTTGTGCTGTCGATCGCTAAAAAGTACACGAACCGCGGACTGGCCTTCCTTGATCTGGTACAGGAAGGCAATATCGGCCTCATGAAAGCGGTGACAAAATTCGAATACCGCCGCGGGTTCAAGTTTTCCACATACGCTACGTGGTGGATACGCCAGGCAATTACGCGCGCCATTGCGGACCAAAGCAGAATAATTCGCGTGCCGGTTCATATGATTGAAACCGTGACTAAATTCTCGCGTGTTTCCCGTCAGTACCTTACCGAACATGGTAAAGAGCCGACACAGGATGAAGTCGCCGCACTCATGGAGATTCCGATTGAGAAAGTGCGCAAGGTCATGAAACTGGTATCGCAACCAATCAGCCTGGACACCCCGGTGGGCGATGAATACGGCGACAGCACGCTTGGTGACTTCATTGAAGACCGTGGTGCCGTGCAGCCTCTAGATGCTGCCATCCAGAGTAATCTTGAGGAGTCAACGAAGGAAGCACTGGCGACACTGACCGAGAGGGAAGAGCAGGTGCTTCGGCTGAGGTTTGGTATTGGAAAAGACTCAGACCACACACTGGAGGAAGTTGGCCATATTTTCAGTGTGACGCGAGAGCGAATCCGACAGATCGAGGCGAAAGCCTTGAAAAAGCTGAAACATCCGAACAGATCCAAGCGACTAAGAAGCTTCTTGGAATAGAAAAAAGGCGGGTTCTCCCGCCTTTTCCGTTTCTCAGACAACATTGCCAGAGAAAAAAAATCACATTGCAGACCATCCAATGAAACTCATTATGCGAACAAACCAACACAAAGCATTGAAAGAAAAGGATTCTTCTTACGCGAATAAATGACCGTCGTTCCGTTGCGCAAGAATTCTTGATTTATGGTAAAAGTGCGCCTTCCGTCAAAGGAAAAATGCAGATAGATATTGCGACCGCACTGAAAAATATTCGGACCCGTTCAATGCTTGATGCCAACCTTCAAAGAAATCTAGCCTCCGCGATGCCTCGAAGAACGCATCAGCGCGCAGAAGCATATCCCTTCTACCTAAGAGCCATTTATTCTCTAGCGGTGGCAGTAACCGGTGCGCTTGTCGGCATCATGATTTACGCTTCGTTCGTAAATAGCCCACGAATTCCTGATGAACGCATAGGACGGCTTATTGTGACGGTCGGAGAAGAAACCGGTCAATCACCAGCCGCCCTATGGGACGAAATGGAAAAGCGCATAGGGAAACCCGTCAGCGCTTTTAACATGGATGACCAAGTCGCCGCCGTTGAGTTCCTTGCCAAACAGATCGAAGGCGCACCGAAGAAAACGACTAATATCTGGTAACAAATGATGAAGTTACGATTATCGGGAATTCGGTAGACTTCCGCCACACTGTCTGCGCCGGGTAGGTCTTTAATCGCGTTTCGGCCGTGCCGGTCAACTCATCGGTTACTCCCAGATGCTCGAAAAAGTCGGACGGCAAAACAATCTGAGACGGCACCGTAATCAATGGCGAACCATCTTGGGTGAAAACAGAAATAAAGCAGAACTCACACGTTTTGCTCAACGACACCAGAACATCAGGTGTCATGACCGCAATAAGAACCCCCATCACGTTGCCATTTGAGCTGGCAACCTTCGTCGTGACTGGCAGGAAGGGAACCCCAGACTGCTGACCGGTCACCGGAGCACCAACCCTCACCTGGTCCGTATGATGTCCCAAGGCATCAATGAAATAATCCCGATCAGACAAGTTCAGCTTGTCGGCCGGGTAGCGGGTTGAATCGATCTGCAATATGCCCTTGTCGTCAATGAACAATATCGCCCGCACGCCGGACGCATCATCCGCATATTTCGCCAAGGTCGCCTGGACGACAATTTCACTCATCCCTCTGCGGTCCCGCAGAAGATCAGCAGAGCGTCGCAGCACACCCTCTGCTTGATGAAGTACGCCATCGATATTGCTGACCAGCGTAATCGCGCTGTTCTCGAGAGCCAACGCGCTGGCACGCTCTTCAGCGCCAACGTCGCTGATGCTTAAAAATATGAATGCCGAGACAAGAAACCACTTCATTTAACACCACACTTAAACTTACTGCTGGCGCAGAGAGCTACCCTAAGGGAGAGGAGGTGTAAACGTTCGGATATCGCATAGCAACAATGCGGTGGTTGCTTGGAAGATGCAACCACCGCCGATAGGCCTGATAAGACTCAGGAAAATTTGGAGCTAAATGGAAAGCAGCTCAGTGCATCATCAGGCTTCCCTGTTTTCTCAGCTCAGCTTCTGCGGCCGCATTTTCGCCGTTGATAACGCGGAATGCTTGTTCCAGTTGCCGAATCGAACATTGCGAACCTTCATATACGGATTTCAGCCATGCTTTATCTCCTGGACCGAGGTCTGGAAGACAGTATGTCGGCATTCCCAACCTGGAAGCCTCTTTGGCCATAACCCGCGGCAGGATCTGTTCGAAATGTTCCGGACCCGGCGCTGGAATCTCTTGCACAAGGAAACGCTTGCGGAAAGTGTCTGTCAGCGCACTCAGTGAGTTTGCAGTACCCATGAACGTAATATTGGTCAAATCCACATTGGCCAGCAAGCAGGCGTCTCTGTAGCCGCCTGCCGGAGGTTGCAGCATGGTTAATAGGGCCCCCATTACTGACCCGTTTCTGCCTGAGGCGTCAGAAACACCTTTATCGACCTCGTCGAGAATAATAGCCGGGTTACAGCATTCACTGTCAGCCATGATTTCAACGGGGCCAGATGGTTTAGTAGATACCCACCCCCTTGAAATAGCCGTCAAGCCAGCGCTGTCATGCGTACCACCCACCGGTATCGTCATATTGGGCATTTGGCACTTGTTTGCTATCCACTCCAGAATAGTTGTCTTGCCAGCACCAGATGGACCAACAAGCAGAAGCGGTGGCAACTTGGGAAATTCAAGGTTGCTTGACTGCAAAATTGAGAGTTGCCCTTGAAGATATCGGGCCAACGTGGGAACCCATGGGAATACCGTCAGCATTTCTTCAGCGAACTCTTCAGGGTCTGGAAGGACGCCTCTGAATGGCAGAGACTTACCAATCAGGTGGCTGTACCTTTTGGAAATTTCGAGGCCTTCTTTCGAATAAGGATCACCGATGGTTTCCACGACAACCACGCCAGGTTCCTCAAGGCTTGGTACAGTGTAACCAGGACGGCTGTCGGCCATTGGGTGATTTGAATTCTGAAAGAGGCCACGAGTTTCGTTGGGCTTAACCGAAGTCGATTGCAAAATCTGCTCACGCTCCATTGCATTGGCTCTTTGCAACCAGGTTCGGACAAGCGAAATAATCTCGGATTGTGACCTTTGCAGCTTCTCTTCAGAACCTTCAAGGGTTAACTCTTCGGCGAGTTCACGCGCGGCAGCAATACTTCCCAACGAAGCAGAAACCCACAACCAGCAACGTCCAAGGTCCACTGTATTATTATCCTCCAGCAACGCCAATGCTGCTGAATACGCTGCTTTATGGCTACCTTTTCCAGCTTTGATAATCGCTTCGGAAAAATGAGGCTGCTTATTGATTGTCAGTTCAACGAGAGACAAGCATACGCCATCAACTCGTTCTTTCTCGCCCGGCAAAGTCAGCCAACAAGAGAGAGCTTGCTCAAGAATACTGTCACCCATGAAATGGTCTCCATTCGTGCTTGTCAATTTTATGACTTCGCAAGGTATAGAGAAATTCTGGAAACAAATCAAACATTTAGTTCCTTCAAAAAAGGAAGCAAAACGATATGAATTTCCTTATATAAAGCAAAAAGTTTGACCGTTTTAAAGACTGATGCGACGATTCAAGAATAAATTGCTTTCACCCAAGGATATCGCATGAGCATTTACATCGCTTATATTTTCTTGCTGATGACTTTTATCGTCATGAGGCGTAGTGACTGGTGGTGTTATCTGTCGGAGACAGTCATCAGCTATGGGCTCGCGCTGGTCGCTTTGCTGGCTTCTGAAACAGCACCAATAGCTTTCTCAAACGAAGCTGCCCACTTGACGATGTTTCCCAAGCTCATTTGGTTTGCGCTGCTCTCAACGGCTGTTTGCGGATGCTGGATTGGACTACGCAGTCTCATGGTCCGCGTAAAACACCTCAGCGCTTAGAGGAGTGTGCTGCAAGGCATAAGCCGTGCGAACCCACCGTGCAACATCCGGCCCTGCACGATGCGTAGAAGGGGACTGAGACGAGACTTCGTCTACGAGCTTGATCAACATCTCCGCATCAATACCTCGTTTGCCCGCGATGCCAGCCAGGAGATCGTAGAGCACATGTCTGAACACAAAGGGCGCACATGACCCTGTCACCGCAATGAATAGCTCATCTACCCATCTCTGGTCCCAGATCGGAGAGTCCGTATAAGCTGTTCGTCCAACAACAGCCCTCCGAATATTGGCGACAGCCTGTTCCGGCCAAATTCCCGAAGTCTCCAGCATTTTTCGCGATATGTGATGAATTTCGCGTTCCGCAGTTTCATCCCATTCGCGCTCTTTCCACGTATCATGCCGTTTGATAAGTGCGCTCTGAATGTCGAGATCGCATGTCGCGATGCCGTACTCGATGGGATAACTGCCCTCGTGCAGACCGCTTGCCTCAAAATCAAAGATGACGACATCAGGCAAGAAGTTTTCGACTATGACTTCCGGAAACAACTTCACTGTACGACCTCCTTCTTGCCATAGTCAGACAGCCATTTTTTCAGCTTCAGAATTCGGTCACGCTTTTCAAGAAGGCTGGAGCGCTCTATTGTTCCGTCGGCAAGTCCTTTGACCACGTATTCTTCAAACAACCGGGCATTTGTGTAGTCCGCGATAATGAACATGTCTGCGTGCTGAACAATGGACAGGGTCGTTTCCTTCGTCAGCGCCAGCTCATCCAAGGCATCCGAAAACACAACGCCGTCAAACTCAAGGTCTTTGCGGAGTAACTCGTATATCCCGTCGTCCAGGATAGCCGGGTCGTCTGTCCAGCCTGCATAAATCGCATTCGACATCATGACGGAGTAGGGAGGCTCGGCCTGGAACGCTCGGGCATTGCTTCGAAACTCGCCAGGCACAGTCTCAAAAAAGTACACAGGTTCGCTCTGCGCGCGATCTGCGACAGCCCAGTGGTCTTTGGCTGATTTCGACCAGGTTGTTCTTCCCGGGAAGTGCTTCAGCACCGGCGCCACTCCCTCCTGCACCATGGCATCAGCGAATATTCGGGCATATCGTTCCACGACTTCCATGTCGACGCCCGCGGACCTTTGCGGAACAAACGGATTGGACGGCTCTACCACCGGCGCCAAGTTGATGTCGATACAGGCTTGTCTCAACGCGCGCCCAGATGCCCGAGACCTGACGCTGTATTCGTCCTGGCCCATAAGCGGTGCATCTGTCGGGGCAGGAGGGATAGCCTCTACAGGAGACCTTAGACGGACCACAGGGCCGCCTTCCTGATCGACGAGTATCAGAACCTCAGGTTCGTCTTTCTTGATTTCGCACGCTATCAAAGGATTCTGGTCGAAATCGCGCTGGAAGAGAATGTAGGCGCCGTGATTGTCCCGGCCTTTCCCGTACAGTCGGCTGGTCGCAATCAACGATTTGATAATGCTCCTATCGGATACGCCATCATCAGCGGCATGAGCTGGTGACATGAAGCCCAACAGGGAAATCCCGATAGCCAGAGGCAACATGGACAGACGCATTAGCCGACCCTGGGCGCAGGCACGCGAAGCAGCATCGCAACCACTTCTGAAACGCTCTCAGGCAGTGGGCCTTGCTCTCTGACCACGACAAAACGTTGTGCTATTTCCCCATTGCCAAACCCGAGTTTGCGCATGGCGTTCTGGGCATCGCGTTCAAGCGTGCTGCCACTCGATCCCGCAGCATAGCCAATACCGCGCGCAAGCACGGCGGCTTTGGCCTTGAGCTCAACAACCAGTCGCCCGGCTGTCTTTTTCCCAACACGGTTTGCTTTGGCAAAATAGTTTTCGTCTTCAGATGCCAGGGCGCCAACAATGTCGGCACAGCTTCCCAAAGACAAAATCGACAGCGCCGCCGAGGGACCTATCCCTTGAACAGACGTCAGAAGCTGGAATACCTCACGCTCATCATCCGTACGGAAGCCATATAGAGTGATGGCGTCCTCTTTCACAATTGTCTGGATGACAAGTTCAATCTCTTGACCCAACTCGGCAAGACTACCGAGTGTGGCGGTGGAAACGTGAACCAGATAACCAACTCCATTGACCGTAATGACGAGAGAGTTGCCGTTCCTCGACTGAAAGCGGCCGCTTAGATATGCTATCATTTCGGTGTCGATCCTAAAAAACTACAAAAGATGTCGCAACACTTCGGCAACCCTTTTTAGGAGGGAGACAGTGTGGTCCTGGCGCTTCTGGCCAAAAAGAACGGCTTCTTCAGGCAGGAACGCATGCCCGAAGCCGGTAAAAATGATGTCATGAAGCGTAGGTTCCGCGGCTCGACCCGAGGTTACGGCCGACCTGGCGTATTGGCGCATGGTATCAATAGTAACCAGCAAATCACGGCTTTGGGCATGCACTGCCTCATATTTCTCGATTGCCGCATGCAAAGTATCCAGTGCATCAATCAGGCTGGCACCACCACCAATGCTCTCGGCAAGCAGGTTGTAGAAGCGCGCACGCGATTTAATCGAGACAAATGGAAGCTTGGAGGCTGTACGAGCAGGTTTGGTGTCGCGGTCGGCCGTCTGCTCTACAGCACCATCAAAATCCGACATGTGACGTTCTCCTTATGGTTTAAGGAATATTACCCGTGACCAAAGGAAAACGTCAACATATTAAAGGATATCAGGGCTTCATTCCCGGACTTGTTTCTGACTGGACCCAGTCTTCGACATCGCCAGCATTGAGGGCAACCGTGTCGGCAATGACCATGTCGCCATCAAGAATGCGACATTCGAACGATCTTGATAGCGACAGTGATTTGCCGTCATCCGGAGTAACAACAACCACAGTACCGTTCGCCAGAACTTTCCTGAGTTCAGGGCCACTGTCGGACGGAACGACATTATATCCACTTTCGCGTAGCAGTTTCAGCGGTGGAACGCTGCGTTCGGCTTTTTGTTTTTTCTCAGCTTTGTCAGCTTCCGAGTTTAAGACGATTTCCTCGATCGCATCTTCACTGACAAACACACTTACAGCCGGTTTACGGCCTCTACGAGTGCGAGGCCTCGCGTTTGCAGCAGGTTCTGGCTGAGCTGCGACCGCCCTTGCAATCTGGCCCATCTCTGCAACCTGATTGTCGGTGACAGCAAGGTCACGGGCCGCCGGTCCAGCGATTGCCGGGCGCTCCTGCGCTTGTGCAGAAAGTTCCCTGCCTTGATAGAAAGCATGGCCACCGCGCCACGTGTAAATATAGGTTCCCTCGACGGGTGCCCCATTAGCTCTGCTGTCCTGCACCAGCAGATAGCTGTCTTCTTTGCCAACGGCCAGAATTACCCTCGGGCGGTAGCCTGGCATCAGGTTGTCAAAATTAATCGTGCTGTTGTTCACCACGCTGCCGTTGGCATGAACCCATTCGACCATGGCACGAAGCTCGGGTTCCGGGGTAGGGCCTCTTCCGGCAATGTTTGCCAGCACACGGACCTCACCCAGTGGGTCTCTCCGATCGTTCCGGCAAATCTGCTCCATTCTGGCATAGCAGGGGATCGCTCGGAAAATCGTGCGTCCAATCATGCGAATGCCTTCGCCGAGATTGTCCCGCCCGCCCGGTCGACGGCCACCGCCCATATAGCCCGGCAATTCCGACAGGGAGTACCAGCGTGGCTCGACCATCGCAAGTTCGCCACCTTCTTCCTGGGCAACAACTTCATTTTGGCGCCTGGTTCCCAGTTGAGCGACGGCGTCCCGTCCTTGTGGCGTCAAAGGGATACGCTTGTGTTCTGGGCCATCATAACCAATCTGCCCGGCCGGGGCCGCGCCTTCAGCAACAACTGGAGCAGCAGCGTCGGCATCAAAGTCCCGGAACAGGGCCTCGTCCTGGTCTCCATCTGCCTGCGGAATGCGCCCATCGTCATAGGCGACAGAAATTTGTTCGAACCGTTGCTTGAGGGCCTCCTCATCAAACGGGTCCTGCGCAACGACTTCGTTATCGGCATTGCCCGCAAACGCCGGAAGCTGCGTTCTATCTGGTCTGAGCATCAGTGTTTTCCTTCAAATCGGGGCCATCTTCAAAAGACAAATCGGCACGACCGTCTTTAGAACGAGAATTCCTTCATACTATCTGGCAGACGAATGCAAAAAACGCCATGGAAAGAATAGCAAAAATGTTCTCGGGTATTCTTTTGACAGTCATAGGACAGGCTTACGGGAGAGGGGCGGGCCCCTCAAAATCATCTTCGTCGTCAAGGTCATCTTCAAGATCACTGTCAAGATCTTCAATCTTGAAATCGAATTCAGGATAGCCTTTCCAAGAATTCTCCGTAATGAAGTAGCCCAATGTATCGACTACGTGTAAGCCGGTAGCAATGTAGCCTTTTCCGTCGACTTCCAACCATGACCAACACTTATAAGGGTCTGTTGCCTGTAAGATTTCCCACGCTGCTTGCGTTTTATCAAACAACCATCCATTGAAGGATGCATCCTCTGTCGGGTTCTGGATAGGTTTGAATAGATCTTCCCAGTCATCTTCTGTTTTTGGAATGACTGGTTCCAGTTTCAAACTCGTGATGAGTGCTTTTTGATGGTCGGAGACCTGACGTCCAAGTTCTCTATCAGTAAACAGAACCAGAGAGCCTCCCGCCGCCCAGTCTTCAGCATCAGCAGCCAGAGTCCCATCACTTCCAAGCTTACTACAGACAAGTCCATCAGCTTCGTCGGTGTTGATGGCCACAACCGGGTCAGGCTTACCTGGAACAAATTGGTACTCACCAACCAGAAGAGCGAACGCAGCATGCTCTTCGACCGATGCAAACCCGAGTGGCAAACCATGCGCGCGCCGCCAGACCTTGCCGCGTTCCAGCAGCTGGAGTTCGTCTCCTCCGACTCTGAGGGCCGTATCTGCGTTGGTGAAGAAGACATGATACACATCAGAACTGGTTCTGTCTTTTATGCTCTCCCAGTCAATACGGGAAACCATACCCTCGCCGTGATTGGCGGAATAAACAAGGTCCAGTTCCCAAAAATCAGTCTTCGGGAGGGCGCTCAGATACAGTTCTTCCCTGTTCAACAGTCTGTCTGGCTTACCATCAACTCGTTGTAATTGGTGGTCCCCGACCTCTTTACGGGAGCCGTCTTCGAACTCAACGACGAACCATGCATTGTTGATGTAATTGCCGGGTTTTAATCCATAGTTCCTGATGCGACCGCGGGTCGTTTCCACATACTCGACAATTGTGCACGGCTTCGCATTCCCGGCAAATTTGCCCTGTTGGGAATAGAGGAACTTTTCTCCAATAAGGCCTTTTAATCCAACTCTGACAGTCATTCTTCTGTTCCTTATCTCGGGCCTGCTGGAGCGACGGCTTCAGGTTCAAGTTCGCGGCGGCTGCCAATCATGTAACCACCTGATGTCAATGCGTACGCCTCTTCGACTTCGGCGCTGTTTACATCCGTAAACACCACAACGAAGTGCAGCACCATAGAATCTCCGTCGGGGTCATCTGGGTTATCAAAATAGACCACCCGCGAGTAATGTGTTCCCGGAGATTCAGAACTCCATCCATCTGTATCCTTTATGGACAGGTTGCCAAAATCGTATCCTTCGAATTCTTCAAGGAGGGCGGCATCCCGCTTCTCGCGAAGCTGTCTTCGGTCGTCAATTCCGGATGCTCCCAACTCGTATCTGGACCCGTTAATTTCGATGTAGGTGTCAGCAACAACATCAGAAGTAAAACCATCGAACTCAACGGTAAAGACACCACACACACGCGGAGACATCGGGTCCTTCCTGTCACCGTCGGCAGCCAACCAGACAAAGCGTCGATGTTCATTTGATAGGCGCTCGCGCTCATATTGCCAAGGGCTAACCTCCAGCACTTCAGTCCCCGCGAAGTTGGCAAATACTTTATCTGCGGCAATCTTGCGGAGCTCCATCAGGTGAGGTTCTTTTCCCTGCTCAGCAGCCATGTTATGTCTTGGCACCTTTCCATTTTTAAAGATGGATTTCTTCCAGACCTTAATGTCGTTCTCTTTAAGAAAAATTTCGACAGCTTCATCCGGTCCGTGCTCTTCGATGTTAAGGAGCAATTGCCTTACCACCCCAGCCGCATAACACGCGACGTATTTTCCATCAGAGTAGCGATGGATAAAAATCATGCCATCGACGTTTTCAGCGAAGTACTTTTCGGTTTCAAGAAGACTGGTCATTCTGGTGCCTGCTGTTAGTAGTGGCAAAAGGAAATCGTGAGTAATCGTTATTCTGGCTTCATTTTGCCATTACGGTCCTGGAGCCGGTCGAGGCTCAAAATTCTCGTCATCACAGTGAATTTGGTTGTCATCACCGATATACAGGTTCACTTCCTTGAAAGCGCACGCAGCATCATCCAACTGAACCCCAACCTCGTCGAGATTGCGATCTAGATAGCCAACACCATGACCATTCCGCGTCAACCAGAAGTCACTTCCAGCCTGAGCTAACGTGTAGTCAGGCCTCTCGGTTGCTTCTGCCACCAAAGCACCATGTGCCTCAAGGAACGCTTCGCAATGGCGTCTCAAAGCGGCATCGCATTCCGGCGATACTTCCCGGCCGCTGTCCGCCAGATATTCGTTTTCCTCTTCCATGTTTTCTTCGTAGAAATCATTTGGAGAAATAGCAAGTGCAGTCTCCCGGTAAGCCGACAGGAACTCTTCAAGCTCGGCCGTCTTGGAAAACGTAGCTTGAGGATAAATCTTGATGATTTCGGCCTTCACTTCATCTAGCGACCTGCCACGGACGAAAACGCACTCCAGAGCGTCGAGAGATTCTCCTTCAGCGCGATAAATGTAGTCATTGTCTGGACGGCCCCAATAGGCTCCACCCACGTCATAATCACCATCAACCCATTTCAACCGTTCAAGTTCGAACTGCACAGGATAATCTGTGTTACAGATATTGTCTGGGCGCCCCATGGGGGCTCCAAATTCAGAGGAAACATTTTGCAGCGGTCTCATGATAATGTGCGTCCACTTTGAGTTCAGTTTCAATATTCCCACAGAATTCCTGATCGCTTGGCAAGCGACAACAAACCGGTTGCCATCAAACACGCAGAGACATGTTTTCCTTGTTGCCATACAATGTGGCACATAACTCTGCGACCAAATCCTGTTGGCCAAGAAACCAGTCTCGCGCGCGCTGCTCAATGATGTCTTCCGTTGCCCCGAATTCTGAAGACGGTCCACTTTGCTGCCCATTCTCCAATCGTTTGTCGATGGCCCGCAGCACTTTCGACACGACCTCGGGCCACTCGTCCCCATCTGTGACCCGAGCGGCGTAAACTTCATCCGGCGTCAGCCCGCCGGTTTCCTGTATCCATTCCAGCGCATGAAAGACTTCGTGTGGGATGGTGACAAGCCAGGCCTCCAGATCGCATTCCAGCCAGGGCCCTGACCGATTTAGTAGATGGCGGCCTGCCTCAAGATTAATGAAGACCTCATGGCGTTCAGATGTGTTGACATAGTACTCGTCTTCTTCGCTGTCATAGCGTCGAGAAGAAGAGATGGCATGGAAGCCAAGAGCATCCTCAGGCACATCCCAATTGGTGCATTCGGTACCGGTCGCAAGATGAACGTATACATCCACGCTCTTATCGACCCTTTCGGGCAGGGACATTTCAGCAGATGCGGCGAATGCCTTGATAACAAGTTCGCAAATCTCTGCGAGCTTGACCAAATCTTCGTCAAGGCTTTCAACTCTGCGGCTGATTAAACGAACAGCGCTCACTATCTCAAACCTCATCCGTCATATAGCCGTTATGGGGAGGCGCTTTCCACTCGCTTCGCAAACAGCTAATGAACTATCTACGACGCCGTCGTCACATTTTCGGCGAAGGGGGTGCCTCATTGTCTTTTTCTGGTTTGGCCATTCGCGTTGAAACAGCCTTCCTCAGCGGTCCTATTGCGTTCGACATACTCTTCTTCGCCTGGTCGTAAGCAACTCGAGCAGCCAACACTGGAATTTGGGCGAGCTCCTCGCGTCTTTGCCGCTTTATTGCTCGTTGAATGAACGCACCGTCTATGGTCATGCGCCCTTCAGAATCTCGCGGCACCTTGTTTCCAGTGACACCAACAGCAACACCTGACCCCCGAATTACCAACTCACCGGCATTGAATGGGCTTGCCTCGATTTTCGCGATTTCCGAAGAGAGAATAAGCGCTTCACCAAAGTCCACATTCTCTTCAATGCATCTTAGCTGATGACAAGATTCAAAATTTGCCCAGCCTCCAACCTGCATACCTGCTCCGATTTTCCTCAACCCAGGACAGGAACTGAAAATCATTCCATCTTTGACTTTAAGGTTTCTCGGGGTCTCGGTAAGGTAAACACAGTTCCTGACCCACATGCCGCCGTTGATGGTCAAATCAGATGGAAGCCGGGAAATAAGCTCCCCCTCAAAAGACAAGTCCCAAGCTCCATCAATCGTGCTTCCGTCTGGCACATCGCGAACATCATATATCGTGCCATCATCAGTCTGGACAGCGCCATGCAATACCGAAGGACGCGCGAGGGTAAATCCTTCTTCCTTGATTACATCAAGGAGGTAGGTTTCCGTAGTATGGAAGGGAACCCGCATTTGCTTTGATCCCCACATATCAACGATTTCAGTTCCTTTCAGCACCAGCATGGCAACCGACGCATTGTCCGGGTCTCTGAGCACCAAAGTGCCAAAGCCTTCGCCGACAACGCCAGGCATATTCGAATTGGCATATTCGTTTTGCACGGCCTCCGGACAATTCAACCAAACCAGCTTAAAACCATCAACGAACTCAATAACTTCACTTTCATCGCCAGGCGCAATCGGCAGTGTATCAGAGAAGCCGGTAGCTTCTAATCGGGCCTGTGCATGCTTCCAAAGGTCATCAAGGCTGGCTGATGTGAGAAGTTTCAACATCTCAGGCTCTGCTAGCGAATGCCGATTTATTCGAGCCTCCACGCGAAGCCAGTGACCTATCAACTGAATTTTTTCAGGTCGTCCAACTCCGTCAGGGGCAAGAACCCATTCGTATGGAAACAATGCTTGGTTAGCTGCCTCACCGACGGTTCTTTCAATGATAGCGTGATAGATTGTCTTGATAGCCTCGTCGAATGTCAAATCATTGACTGTTGCGTGTATCCATTCGCCTGGTTTTCCGAAGTTGGACATTATTACCTCCAAGGCTATCGTTTTGTGCAATCCCTGTAGGGACTTTCAGCGACCGGGACAGGGTGCGGTTTGCTAGAAACTGTCGAAGTCACCCGCCGGAGAAAAGTGCGTATCCAACCTAAAGCCTCGCCCGTGCTAAAATAGTGACTGGAACCTTCATATCACAGTGGTATGCAAGCCAGACCGCAGCGTCTGAGTGGTGGGTTTAACACCGGCGGCCCTAAATTCGAAGATCCAGGTGCCACCGGTGCAACGGTTAAACTTCCGCAAGCTTCATTGCTGCATTGTAACGGCCGTTCTTTGTCACGACCGTCGCTCTACCAGGCTCCACTTCCGAAAGATGTATGCTTACGCTCCGTTTCAGAGCAGGCGACAGAGGCGAATGTTGCCATCCGAAAACAAGGCATGCACCCGAGGCTCCTGCCTCTGACATTGTCTTATCGAGATGCTGAGGAAGGGCTGCCTCGCAGTTATCCAAGACAGCAGTGACAACACCAGACACATCTGAAGTAGCGCGCGCCTTCATCGCCCTGATGATGTCGAGATAGAAGAGCCTGGCCACGTGGCCAATATCTTCGGAACCTTTCATGAGGTTCGGGAATTGAACCACCAAGATCCGCTTCTCAGCGATGATTTTATCAAGAGACGTAGCATCGCTATGATGATGGAAGATGTCTCCATAAGTTGTCACCAATGGCTCCAACACCTTGTCAAAGAACAACACGTGATAGCCGTGATGAGTCAGGGTTACATGATGTTGTTCTGTCCCGGCCGACTCATCGTAAAGAGGAAGAGAACTGAGGTACAATCTCAGTTGGCTGAGAATTTCAGTTGGAATTCCGCCTTCCTGCTGGCGAAGCTCGTGTACTTTTTCGAATGAAAGGTAGGCGCGGATTGTCGCTGCATCGAGCCTGACCTCCCCCTTGTCCCGGAGCCACACCAAAGGTCGCAGTACACTGGCGAGCATTGCATTGGCGCGAATTCGCCAAATGTTTCCCGTATCTTCCTCATCAGACACGCTTTCCGAAGTCTGTGCCAATAGTTCGGCTAACTCCTCAGCCGACCCGGTGGCAAACGGGTTATATCTCACTGACCCCGTAAGGCCTGAAGGCAAACTAATGACATTCACGTCACTGGCCCGGCCATGTTTACTGGCAAACTCCCGAAGACGCTGACAGGAAACCGCGTTGCCACCGCCGTCAAGGTATACCAAGCAGTCGCCCTGATTGATGGCATTTGTTGCAATTCCAGCCAGCACATCCGATCTTGTCCGGCCGGGAGGACCGACAACCTCGAAGTGATCGACACAGTCAGGTAGAGGGATTTCAATAGGTTTCTTCAAATTGGCCGCGACTGTTCGCTTTCCACCGTCGAATTTGACCTTTATTTCGTGGCCAATCTCGAATTTTCTTCCACATGTGTTAGCCTTAGCCTTCATGGTAGGCCAGTTTCTAAAACCCGATGAGGTCGCAAGGATTTCATACGCATGAGCCAGTGAAACTTGGTGTCCCAGTTCTTTCATTCTTGATTGGATGCTGTAAGCTCGCTTCTTCAACCTTACGACGGGCGCACAAGCATTCTCGTTTCCGAGTAATGTCATCACATTCTCCAGACAGACATTCAGCAGTTAAAGGACCCCCATTGCTTTGTTCGCCAATGTCTCACTGGTAGTGTGTTGACATGGATAAATGCCGGTTCACCAAATCCTTGCGGACGGGGGTGGTAGGCTCGGCGGCCTTCAAAAAATACGATAAAACTATATGTTTTCACCGCAAGTCACGAGGTTACAGATATTCCATCCCCACCATGCGAAGGGGGGCATATTGAAAGGTGAACCAGCCACGTGCGATCTTAAAGACAAGTCAAAAAGCTTTGAAGGGAGCAGGTTACGGTGTCAGTCGAGGACGATTTGCCAATTGAAATTCTAAGATTGAAAGATTGATGTGGTGCTTCGACTTCACTTTCCAAGCTTCGCCCCAAGTATGAGCCGTCCCACCATCTTTCAGACCGGCATCCTTGTGGCTGTTGAATCCGTCATCATCTGGAGTAAACGTTCGGACGGCCGGTTCGTTCTCGCGCAGCGGACCGAAAGTAAAAGCCGCCAAGCCGTCAACATCCCCAGCAACCATTTGATTCCGGTCTTTGAACCCGTGCCCGACATTGATATGCGCCTTGGTCAATACACTTCCGATGTCCGCAAGGGAATCAATGTCGCACGCCTTGGAAAAAGCCCGATGGTACCGGTTCGTTGTGTTGCCAGCCCCACCAAAATCGCGCGGAGACGATAGAAACTCCTGCTTGGTCCGGTCAAAAGGGGCAGGCAGGAACAGCGTCAGTTCTGAAACCGCTCCTCGCTTGAACATGGTCACTGCCAGATGGTCGCCAAAGGCCGCTCCGCCGCTGACAAGATGAGACACGCCTTGCGACGCAATAATAGCTTCCAGTTCAACGAGCATGGCTTCGTAGAGTTCAGCACTCATGCGACGAGCATCATCACGTCGGCCAGCCGAGCCAATAACACCCAATTTCACTGTCATAACGCGTTCCTCTTGTGTTGCATGCAGCTAGAGAGGAGATTAAAACAATGCTGCAACATTTTGTTTTACAACCGGGATCACCGGTATGTTCGCTATCCGGTGGTGAAGCTCTCACCGCATCCGCACCTGCCGGTTTCGTTGGGATTGGTGAACGTAAATCCGGACGAGAACATGTCTTCACCCCATCCGATTTGCGTTCCCCAGAGGGCAATCTGATTCAATGGCTCCACGGCCACCACCGCACCATTTGCATCGACGACTTCATCGAATGGGCCCAATTCAGAAATCGGTTCGAAGGTGTATGATTTGCCGGAGCATCCCTTCGAAGACACCCCGAGACGAATGCCAACACAACCGGGATGCGCTGCCATCAGCTTTTTGATTTCATTCTCAGCTTCCAGGGTGATGGACACAACGTTTTCGTCGTCTTCAGACATCAAGGTCACCTATCTTTCTTAAGGAAAACTTCGGACCATTCTAATGGAAAACCCTATCCAAGCAAGGAAATATATCGTAGTTTTCTATCAACTCTCTTCCGAACAGCGAAAGGACATCCCATGAGCTTGAACATTACGGACACTGCTGCCCGCACAATCAAACAAAAGGTGCCTGCTGGACAGTTTTTCAGACTGGGTGTTAGTGGCGGTGGCTGCTCTGGATTTCAGTACGAGATGGCTGTCGACAGCTCAAAGAACGATGATGACATCCTGCTCGAACCGATTGAAGGTTTATCGGTGCTTGTCGACACCGCATCTATGGAGCTGCTTGAAGGCGCTACACTCGACTGGGAGACCAACATGACCGGCAGCCGCCTGGCTGTTAAAAATCCCAACGCCAAATCCGGTTGCGGGTGTGGTCAATCATTCTCTGTTTGAACCGGAGAAGATGATGCAGCACCCCTCACCGGGGAAAGTCATGGCTGGCTCCCGGTGAGGGGTGCCCCGTAAAGAACCAGCCTCTGACGATCACTCAGCAGCCGCCTGGCTTGTCAGATAATAATTGAGCGCTTCTTTGATCGCCCAGGCCGGATTTTCACCGTGGAATGCCGCGTAATCGCGCAGGAGAGTACAAAGCTCACCTACGGGTTTATCGGACTTCATGGCATCAGCAAGGCATTGAAGCCTGTTTCGTTCAGCAATTTGCCGAGCCTGTAATCCTCTTGCCACACCAGCTTGGTTGTCTGACATTCCCTGAATTCCTCCGTGTATTGAAGGCGGTCTTTGTTAAACGGGCAACTTAATGACCGCGACGCCACCCAAGTCCGACTTTTTTTAGCATGTCGACAACGAATGCCTCTTCGGCATCAATCTCGTCTACTTTCCAGAGCAACGGTTCGGTTTTGGGGCCGGAAATGCAGATGAACCGGTCTCCATGCGAAATGCGGATGCTTACTTCCTCTTTGTAAAATGAGGACACCACGTCGTAGCCTTCTACCGGAACTTGGCAGTGACCTCCTGGGGCCGCCGTTAGCGCAAAAGTGATCGCCGCGTTCTTAATTCGGTCATGCGCCTTGCTAACAGGGTTGTCTCCCTTGCCACGCGCTCGATCCATGACACCGTCAAGTAGCATGTCGGTATGTAGCCGAGTGGTAATCTGTTGGGTATTTTCTAGCAAGACGAACCTCATTGCCTTAAACCACAGAGCTACAGTCTGTAAATAAATTCGTCTTACCGGTCAAGAGAATATGAAGTATTTTCCTTATAATTTATGCGGCGAAAAGGACAATGGGATGGATATTCCTTGAAAATGGTATGCCTGATGAAATACGGGTCTCGTGTATTCACGTTCGGCCGCGACAGTGGTCAAGCCTTCATCGACGAGCAACGCCTGAAGATAGCCAGTCCAGAAACCAATTTCGCCATCGGATGCATAATCAATGGCCCGTTCCATCGTGGATATCGCTGTCACTAGCGGCCGGGCATCACCCTGATAACCGGCTACCATCTCACGGTATCTTGCAACAAGGTGGCCGGTCGCGGTGGAGACTGGTGAACAACGCGATCGCGTTTTTGAAGGAGACGACCAAACTTCTGGCAGTACAGGCTCCCTGAGGCTTCCATGAATGAAACCGATCCATCGAGCGGCTTTATCAACCGGGAAGTCCTCATAACTTCGGGTGACCGTGTCAAACATCCAGATAAGGTGTTCATTCCTGGCTGATTGGGGGAGTTGGCGGAGCAACAATTCGGTTGAGTCAAAATCATGTCTCATGGAGCCTCGGCACTTGCAAGGGGAGGGATATCTGACTTTAACCCTCCACCTTGCAATACAGCCCGGGTTAGCTATGGCCGACACGCTCGGCGAGGAACATACCATAATCAACCGATGGATCGATGGGAGGAACTCGAGTTCCTGTTTTCACGATTTCATCGAACCAGGCATACAGTTTGCTCTGATGTCGAGCTCCCATCCGGATAAAGTCCTCCGGCAGTTGTTCAGCCCAGTAGGGGTCAAGATTGACCACGAGCTCCAGACGCCGCTGACGTTCAACCGGAGTAGGGGCACTTGCAACCCCAGCCCACTTTCCGATCTGGGCCAGGAAAATCTGCCATGGAGCTTTATTTGCCCGTGTCAGGTCGATTTGACCGGCTTCCACCTCCATGATGAAATTCTGTTCGGCAACCACAATGTCATCGCTGCTAAGCCGCTTGCTTGCCGCAACGGAGAGAACCCCCATCATCAGCGATGGCCTCCAGCGTTTGAGCTTTCTCACATGCGCTGCCAACTGGCGGGCCTGTCGGTCCTGGAGCTCTGCTTCCCGTACAGCGGCGGCAAGGCCAGAAAGGCGCGCGCGCGGCATATCGTTGAGCATCCGGCCAAACTCTCGCTCTGCAAACCGCAACCACAGGGGCTGCCAATACCGGTCTTCGACCAGTCCGTCTCGGATGTCGTCCACCGAGAGCTCATGAAATGGCGTGTTGGCATAGGTTGGATCGAACCCTGCCTCGCTGAGATAAATGTCCACAATCCCTGTAAAGAGCTTGGCCGGGTCACGCTGTGCCGCCTTGAGAAACATTTCCGCCAGAAACGAAATACGGTCATTGTCGCTTGCACGCATGCGGTATGCCCAGGCGATTTCCTGCTTCCAGCGAACCATAGAAAAGCTCAGAGCGAGGTCACCGCCATGTTTGCTTCGAACCGCGTCATGAACACGAAACGAGACATGATAGGGGTCCGCCACCCGACTTTTGGCCCATTCTAGGAAGTTTGTATCGGGGTCTGAAGCCATCTTCTTGAAATAGGGTTTACCAGCAAAGACAATCAGGTCATTTACCCACTCGCTGTAGAGCTTTTCCCCATTACTGGCGCCTGGCCAACCCGCAGCGGTCGCAAGTGTATTCGCTTCGAGTTTCGTTTCCGGACGAACCGTTAACTGCGACAAAGCCTTTTTGATAATCTCGATAACTGGCTTCACTGATTGCTGCCTTCCCATTGCTCAAGCAGACTGAAGATCGTATCGCTATGGACAATTTCCATAGAGCTGTCAGCTCGTTTAGCCAGTTCAAGTTCCAGCCAGTTCAGGAAACTCCGGTCGGCATCGCCAACTTGACGCCCACGCATGTTCTCAGACCACTGTTCCAGGAAGAACTCAACGGTCTCTCCGTCAGGCAGCATGTCCACCGCACGCTTCATAGCGTCCTGAGACACCTGAAGATAGTCTCTCTCAGAGTCAGTGTGCCCATCTACGAAATCGACAGTGTGGGGGTCCCTGACGTGCTTGCGGCCTTTACCGATTGGATCTGCCACCATCCGCATCTCAAGCAAATTGGATGGGCCTTTGGGCTTGGCAGTGAACAGCAATGACGAAATCTTGCCACCGCGGCCTGACCGAACATATTCGACGGTCACAAAGAACGGGGCAATCTGATTGAGTTCGTCGACAGACGCCTCAATCACCCGGCGCTTCAGGTTATCAAACCTTTCATATTCATTGGTGACTGCCATCGTTGTACGGAACTCTTCAATGGTCGGCTGCCAGCACGGGTATTTCCGATTGATGAACATGGCCATAATGTCATACAGCCGCTTACCACGTTTGGACTGGTATTTCCGATTGTGCAGCAGGGAGACGGTCGCAAACACTTTTGGATTGTGCAGAAACTTCAGAAGAATGGGGTCAAAGGCAAAGTGAATGAAACCATCATGCGCTTTGGATAGGTTGTATGACAGGTAGTGGACAACCGCTTCGTTCTCTACATTGGCCTCATCGACATAATTGATAAGGATCTCTACCGTACCAAGCCGGTGCAGACTTTTGAGCAACCGATCCGATGATGAATGACGCAAGTAGTTCAGAACATCCGAAACCGGAACACGATGAATGTCTCCTTCAGCAGCGGATTTCAATTCACCGTACACCCGGTTCAAAAGATAATCGAAGATTTTCAGGTCAACCAGGTCGAGTTCACCGTTTTCGCGAGCAAACACAATCTGCTCGGCTTTATGAACGAAGCCTTTGCCCGCCATTTTGAACGAAGCATCATTGAGTTGTGGTGCTGCCGACACGGCAACCGGCTTTGTATCTGCCATTTTCCTTAAGATCTCCTTTGATTTAAAGGAAAATATCCCTACAATTTAAGGAAAAGTCAACTCGGAAGTTTACTCAGAAGGGTGACTTCTTTTGTAGTGAACTTAGGCGCATTTTGTAGGGCAAACCTACAAACATGATATTCTTCAATAAGTTAGCGTCATTCAGCCAACGAAAATCCGCTAGAGACTCGGAAAGAAAACCGAAACACGTCGAAGGATAATATCTAAAAGCGATATCCTGTCGGCGCGATCTGTAGTGAAGTTCGGCGCGATCTGTAGTGAAGTAAGTCCGTAAGTTATTGTTTTTATTACGGAAAAACACCCCGAAAATATGAAAGAATCAGTATGGGTAAAATTCACTGTTTTACCGAAATCTGTAGATTCTTCATTCCCCAAAGGAGTCTTCTTCCTAAGAGAAACCTTCTTCAAAACCTATAGGGATTCCCTCCTGGAGAGATTCCTTTTAGCAAGGGTCAGCTCTCGTTTAAAAAAATTGGGGAGTCAAAATGGGTATAGGAGGATTCCGTTTAATCCATGGTTAGGAATCCCAAGGGCAGAGCCCAATTGTGGTTCAATCACCCGGCACCCGACCTTTTCCCTTCCAATAACCGGCCTCTTTACGGTTTAAGGGCAGGGGTGTCCGAAGGACTATCACCGGCTTCGTGGAGGTCCAAGGCTCCCTTGACGCACAAGTCTCTGTAAGCCGATGTGATTATCCGGCTCTTAGCTTCAGCGATGGACGGGCCAATCAACAGAGCCGTAAGTCCAATCCGGCGTTCCAGTGGAAGCTCAGGCCAACCCAATCGAAATTGATCAAAGGAAAGACCGTCTCGAATGTATGACGGCCCCCACTTGAAGGCTTCAGGAACCGGCATATGGTTAACCCGGATGTCGGACAATGCTTCTTCCAAGCTTTCTACCGTATAGCTCATTTAAGTTTTCTCTCCTTCGGCTTTCCGTACCTTCCCGGGTTCTTATAAACCGTCTGTCCAGAGACCTCTTTTGGCCTCCATCGCCGAATGCATATCGGCGCGGTACATCAATGCTCTTGCTTTCACCATCCCGGACCGGACCATGGAAGACGACAGGTCGGTTTCACCGCTAAAGCATTGTCCGATCGGTAAACCGGTGTCAAATGCCGAAATGACGATGCAACTTACACCGGTTCGCGCGGTAACAAGGGATTCCAGTACCTGCTTGCCTTCCTGTCCACAGTCCCAGGAAGTCAGTTTCATCTGACAAACCCTATCTGCCTCTGGAAACACCAAATCCCCTTGCAAACGAACCGGACCTTCTTTGAAAATCAGAGTAGCAGCGTCGGCAATATAGGGTACCCCCTGCACCCAAGAACCAACCGGTATAAGAGGTTGTGTTTTCTTCTGAGGTTCTCCCGTATCCTCAACAGATGTCGCCGTGGATAAGGACACGTTCTCTGTCGGTTGTAATAGCTCCCGTGGCATCGGTGGGGTGGTCTCCTTCTCGGAGGGAATGGATGTCGGAGCTGCCGTCTGAAAGGCCGGAGAATTGTCTACCCCACCGGTGAGGCTACCAAGCCGTTCAAAAGCTGAAGACGCTGGCGGCAAAGTAAAATCCAGGTCGTCAGCCGGGCTTTGGCCGGGCATAACCTGCGCGCTCGCCTGACACGCCAGAAAAGCCACGCCAAGAAGCACAATGGAGATGGCCGTTTTGCTACCGATTTTCATGTTATCCTTCCGAAAGGTCCACCTTCAAAGGATAAGCTGAATACCGGGAGAACTGCAAACAAACTCTGAGCCGAATAGTGTAGGTGTACAGCTCAGAGTTCATTGGAGCGCTTTTTATTTGTCGAACATTGAAATCTTTTCAAACATAGAGAGTCTCATCTCTTGGTGCCGCGAAACGAAGGCTTCCCGTAACAGTCGACTTCCAAGCTGCGGAGCATATGCTACCGAGCTCCATGCGTTGTAAGATCCGATGACGTAAAAGTCCTGCTTTGCGCGCGAGACAGCGACATTAAGCATGTTGGGAGTTTTCCCGAATGCCCATTCCCGTGCTCCGCCCTCACTATCGTCGGGAGCACCAAGAACCATGACAACGCTATCAGCTTCCCCACCTTGGACCGTGTGAATGGTTCCAACCCTTTTACTAAGGAACTGAGTGGTGTTTTTTATGCCAATATTGGTCATCAGCGAGTGCTTTTTCTCAGCGGCATCAAGCAAATCACGCAGCTCATCGGCCACTTTCCGGAAGCTGGCGATGATATAAAGGTCCGGTTCGCTTTGAGGAGTAGGTGCTTCCGCCAGGCGTATAAGAAGATCGACAAGCGCGAGACCCTCCGCTTTGCTCCACTTATCCTCAGAGCTTCCCTTTACGTCAAACCACGTTGATGGTCCCCATGTTTGCCTGAATAGAGTCTGTTTCTCCGCAGGCTCCGCATGGACCATTTTGTCGTCATAGGCAATGGCGTTGGAAATCGAGAACATGGGTTCGCGACAGCGACGATGCACCAGTAACGGAATACCTACCATTCGCGACCCTATTTCCGTCTCGAACTTTGCCTGATAGCGAGAGCAACGGTCGGCCAGCACCTGCGCCGACACTTTTGGCGCAAACCAACGTTCAAAGGTGACCCTGAAATTGTTGCAAAGCGCCAGAGACACTTTCTCAGGCAAAATGACGACCGGTTCGATTTGTAGCGGATCGCCAACCACCATTGTCCGCTTGAAGCGCATAATCGAGCCAACAGCGTGTTGCGGGCATGCCTGACCTGCTTCATCGATGAGGAGCCAGCCTAAAGTATTGGGATCGACGTCCTTGAACATGCGCGGGGCCGCAGCAAAGGTCGTTGAAATTACCGGTACAATAAGAAAAATCGACGACCATATGTCCTTGACGAACGGTTTGAGTTCCGCATCTACCGGATACCCGCTGGAGATTGCCTGGAAAGCAGACATGCAGGCTCGCATCTGCCGTGGCGCCATCAGAATGAAACATCGGTGCACATCAAGGGCAGCCTTGAATAGTTTGTGACGCCGTTCGTTGAGTTCCTCATACGCCCAAGGTGAAATTCGATTGTATCTGTCATGTCCCTGTTCAAAGAACTCCTCATCGACAAAGGAGGTGCCGTATTTTTCCTTGTAGACACTGATATTGTTTAGCAGCCTACGGGAGGCCAGTATCAATTCGTCTCGTTCGGCCTTCAATCGTTCGCTTTTTGAATGAGCCTCAAGTTGCTGTTCTTCACGCTCGCGGATTTCTCGCTGGATATCACGGATTTTCTTCTCCGTGGCCGCTTTGGTATTGAGAATGCGGTGGAACTCTGCCTTCCAGGTCTTGGCAGGCTTTGTCATAAAGAACATCGCTATCATACCCGGGCGCGCGCGCTCGCAGGCTGCAACTTCATCAACCAGATCAGATAAGTGATCGTTAAGTTCCTTGAGCCGGTTCGAATAGGCAATATCCCCAGCCGGGTCAGCTTTTAGGCGCTGGGTCTGTTCGATAATCTCTGCATCAATCTCAGAAATGCGCTCACGTGTTTCGTTTAATTCTGAGTGGGCATTTGCAGCCTTTTTGATAAGATTGATTTCGCCGATAATGTCATCCTGAAGCGACGTGAATTTAGTGCAGGCATCTTTCCAGGCCGCTTTACGTATTGGGTAAGGCTGAAGTCCCTCAATATGCGCGACCGTTGGCGTCGTATCTTCGGTTAAGTAGCCACCATCGAGCTCAATCAACGCTTTGAGGTAAGCTCTCAATCCGCATTCCCGGTCAAAATAGATTTTATCCAGGAACTTGCGTCTATTGGCCGATTTTCCGAGTGGGGCAGCAATCAATCCCCAGGTGTTCCGCTCCAGATCTCGATACCCGTTCGCGACAATGGACGTCATCCATTTGCGCATGTTGTTCGAGTTCCGCTTTTTCACTGGGATGGGTGGTTCATTATACAGCCAGTCGCTGACGGACTTGAAGTAGCGGACATCACTTCCATTTACGGCCGACATCTCAGGAAGCTCCATCGAGATGTTTTCGACTGCTTTGTTGTTGCTCGAGGCTACGACGACTTCATGTCCCGTGAGGCTTTTATCAAGACCGAAAACCTCAAACGCCCCAGACTTTTGAGTACCATCGGACGAATTATCTGACGAGCCGAAGGTTATTTTGACGCCGGTCGCGCCAAAAGCTTGGGATGGGTCACTGAACTTCACCATGGCGCATGCACGCTCATAAATCCGCTCGGCAACAATATCGCGAAGAAGAGTAGACTTTCCAGTTCCAGGAGGACCGTTGACAGCCATCAGGCCATCCTTGCCCTTCAATTCATGCTGGGCGATGTTTACGGCTGCCTGTTGGAGCAGCACAAGCGGAAAGCCTGGCCACTTGCAATGGGGCATATAGTCGGGATGTACAGCCTGTCTGATCGCTTCGTGGTCACGTAACAGGTCTTTGGGGTTCTCAGGGGCAGGGGAAAGACCTAGAAAGTCGTTGACCCCCTTGGGCAGTTCCTCCCCCTTGTCCACTTTTCTCAGGAGAAGTTCGAGGTCGGTTATGAAGAACGAGTTCAATATCGAACTGTTGCTGGATACTGATTCGCCTTTTTTGAAATTTCGACGCAGGCAAAATGAAGGCTCTAGAATGTTAAGTCCACGGTCACGTAATGAGCACTGGTCTAGCATCCACTCGAACGCCGCCTTGATTACTTTACGCGTTACCGGCTTCTCATCGCCTTCTTCGTTAGATCCCCGAAAGATTTCCTTGAGCTTTAGCTTGATGTTTTCTTCGGCCGATGTCCATTCAGACAAAACACCAAGTTTATGGTCCAGTGCCATGGGCAAGCCCCATGCAAATGAGCTGACTCCAACGTCAACGATGTGACCGTGTTCATTTACAACTGCGGTGGCGATAACGGACTTTTTGCTGCCGATATTCAGCTTCGCATCAGATGCACTGGGGCCGTAAACATCAATTATCTGTCGGGTTGCGGGTGCTAAAGGTATACTGCCAAGAACGATCTCAAAGAAAACGACGTTGTCTACGCACCCATTGGAAAACTCATCGTCTGCCGCTTGTGCACATTCACCCTGTCTGCAATGCTGGCGCTGGGAGCATTTATCAACCTTGCCTTCCCAGGGGAGTGGCCCGTTGTTCAGCGGAAACACATCGTGAGGTTTCCTGTCTGTTAGCTCCTTCGGTTTTTCGAACGGGAGCGTCGGTGACAAAACCTCAAGAGCAATCCACGATTTGAGTACAGAGGATACCGTATCCGGCTCACTTGGTCTGGCTGGGACTTCGAGATTTGAAAAATCAATCAACTCGGGAAGGGTGACTTCTTCGAAATCGTCGGAAGATGACGGCATTTCAACATTCATGGATGCTCACAGAGTCCTTGTTCAAGGCGTTCCCCGCAGGAATAGAAAAACCCTCGATGCAGTATTATCGAGGGCGCGCATTGCCGGTGAGGCGGTATTACAAACTGTCCGCGGAAGTCGGAAATCATATGGAACACCGTGGCTACAACTCGCAGATGCAGTCAGTACGCCCCCAAAGGCACTCTGACCTTCTGGAATCTTTAGCAGATGAAATTTCGGAATTAAACCTATTTCGCACGTAAATTTGTCCTTCCACACCTATATCGAGCATAAGATCGCACACTCATTCCTCGAAGTTCGAAATCCTAGATGAAAGAATTATCGTTTCTTTTCAGACTGTAGAACCATCTTTCTAAGAAATCCTCTTAAGAAAACAGATAGAGGGCCATCAGATATCCGATGGCCCTCTATTCTCGTTAGCTCGACAGCTTTTGGGGTTTAACCCATGCTTGAACGGCCAAATGAGCGGCTGCTGCTGCCACCGAAGCCTTTCCATTTCACAACATTCGTTCGTGTCGTTTTGGCGACCGGCTTCGGCGGTTTGGGAGGTGTGTATGACGAAGTCTTTTTGGTCAGACTGGTCACCGATGTCGACGGTTTGCTGCTCGAGGTCGAACTGTTAACCGTGGATGTAGCTTTCGACGCAGTTTTCGGGCTTACATACGGCTGGGTGCCGTAGTTGCTGCGGTACCGGTCGTCGCGATAGCGGTTACGGTCACCAATGTCGTCAAGAGCATCGGAAACAATCATGCCGACAAGAAAAGGAGTCCAGAAGTCGCCGCCACTATCAGAATTCCGGGCTCCCGGCCCACCGCATTCGCCAACGCCATAAACCTGCTCGCATTCCTGGCGGCTGTTGAACTTTGGCTCCGGCTCAGTGATGGATGGAACCGGTAGGTTAGCCATAACGCGTTCACAGCCAGCCTCGGTAAGGTACTGGGACTTTTCGACGCAGTCTGCGACGCTGGAGTATGGCTCCTTCACTTCCATGGCCATGGCACGGACAGTGTCGTTCGAGGCCTGCTCGTCAGGGCCGCAAGCGACAAGAACCAGAGCTGTCGTCGCAAAGAGTGCAGCTTTGATGTGAGATGCACGTTTCATAACGTTATCCTTTCGGGTGACAGAATCAGTACGTCATGCTGGCGGCATTCAGCATACCGACCAGGACGGAGACGGCGGCCAGCTTCAGCGCCGGGGCGATTTTTCCATTGTTGATGTCATCCGAGATCGAACTATGGAACATACGGAAGATGATGAAGGTTCCAAGCTGAACCAGTCCGGCAACGACAACCCAAACCATTGCGTCGATGAAGCTGACCGAGTCAATGAGGGCTGATGCCACAGGCAGACCAAAGCCAATGAGCGTACCGCCATAGCTTGTGGCTGCTGCCAGATTATTGTCACCAATAAGCTGGCCTTCGTTGTGCGGAGTGAACATGGTGTAGAGCTTCATGAGCAGCAACACCAAGATAAGTGCCGGGAAAAACTGGAGAGTGAATGGCAGGAGAGCCGACAGAGAGTCAAGCAGTGCTGCGAAATAGAGATTCATGGTTCGGAAGTCCTTTTCTTACACGGAATACTGTGCGGTTGAGAGCGGAACGCCAACGAGGAGGGAAACACTCCGATCGCCGCGGTCATCAATTTCGGCATTCACAAGCAAAAGTTCAGGTGAGCCGTCTTCAAGTTCACGCCGGAACATCATGCAAATTTGCTGACAGTCACGGCCGACATGTCTTTCCCCAGATGTCCAGACAGTTTCGAGGAACTGGACGGGGTCTTCAGCCTTTTCGGAATCGTCAAACCAGAACCGGTCAAACGTTTCCCCTGACCGCAGTTTGTAAGAAACCTGTTTCATGCGATCTAGATGCTCATTCCAGTCATTTTCAGACCCAGGGTGGAACACATGCTTGGTGAAGAACAAAATGGCGTCATCGCCTTCCGCTGCACCGTTCTGCACCATGAACTGGATGAAGTTGACAGTTTCACCGTAGAAGCGATGGATGAAAGTCCCATCACCCATATCGGCGATCCCGTGCCCTTCCAGCACCATTGTGGCGTCTTCCAGTTCGAACAGGGAACCTTCGGGTTGGATTTTGCCCAAAAGTGGATCGATTTGAACAGTGTATCCGAGAGCCAGACCACTGATTTCCGGCAGAACCTTAGCAGCGGGCTCTTCCTTTTTCTTTGATTTCAGCCATCCAAACATGGTTATGCCGCCTTCTTTGCTTGCCAGCCAATGTCTTTGTCTGACAGGCGGTGAGGGGAGACGAAATAGACACGGGTGCCCGCGGGCAACGCATCGCCGGTCACATGGAAATCAACAGTCGAATTTCTTTCAACAGCAAGCAGTGTCCCCTTGCAGAGTTGGTGCAAACGCTGCCTGAGCCAGTCGGCTGTGACTTCAACTGCGTCAGGAACAACAACAGAAAAAATTGTGCTGCTATTGGATGCACTGAGCAGGGCCGTCATGACCACTGAAAGGCCCGGGTCTTGCACCGCACGCACCAGCATTTCAGCCTGATGCGACGAGAGACAGTCGACTGTAATCGTGTGCTCGAGGATGGATGCGTGTGCTTCGTCCTCAATATAGGCGACCATATGCGCGCTTGTATTGATTGAACGAACCGCCATAGCCACGGCACTGTTTACAGCATCGTTTCCGGTGTCGACAATTACCTGCGCCGCATTTTGGCATCCTGATCGACGCAATCCTTCGACATTGTCATAAGTCTCGGCTCGGATATAGCGGACAAACTCTTGGTCGAGCATTACTTCTTCCGTGGCAAGCACGATGATTTTTGAAGCCTGCTGACCGCCATCAAGGAGTTCCCGGATCATTTTTTTCGTACGAGCGTAATGATACCCGACAATTACGGTCGCTCCGTCCACAGTGCGAAAGTCGCCTCTGCCTTCCATGCGCGCTCTCCATACTCCTGCCAACGTCGAAATGCCCTTGGCCACCACAGTGGTGAAAAGCGCAATGGCGCCAGGCTGGACGAAAGCAATGGTTACTAATTTGCCGCCAGCGGTTGACGGAGAAAGGTCCCCATATCCAACCGTTGTTGCAGTGGTTTGGTAGAAATAAAGAAAATCAATTGGGTCGTCGACGAAGGGGTCTCCTATGAGCATGTAAAGCACTTTGCTCGCAGCCATGTGCCCAATCCATACCATAAACAGGACGTTCCACGACATGTCACAGATGCGGAGATAAAGCTTAAACAAAGCTTTCTGAACAAATTCAGACTTATTCTTCACGGATATTCTCCTTCCAAGGATTATTTCGTTTATCAGGTAAAATTCTCCTTGTCAACATCGACGGCGACGGTATATAGAATGGTCACCGGCGACGCTTACCGATATGGAAAACACATGCCCCAGTCAAAAGGAAAAAGGGCCAGACACGACCGCTGGCTGAAGAAGCAGCAGGAAAATGGTCTTGAAAGAACGCAAGTGCGGGTACCCGCAAGCAAAGTGACGTTAATCCATCATGTCGCAGACGCAATTCGCCGGGGGGCGGTAGTTTTACTGTCACCCGCCGATGGAAAAGAACTCCTTCAAACAAACACAGGCAAGGATAAAATGCAGAATATTGAATCCCCATGGACCACCGCCTCGCTTAAAACAGCGTTCGAAGAAAGCTCGTTGATTGACAGCGAAGAGTTCAAGGTCGAAATTGTCGACGGTGCATCGCCGGTTCTGAAAGTCACGGCGAATGAATTTGGCGATATCGAACTGTATGTCAGTGTCGTTGAAGAGCAGATTTTGACCTCCGTACTCCTGTGCAAGCGTTCCGACATCGCCGAGCAAGCTGAACTCGAAGGGATGATGCTCCGTAATCACAAAACCATTCTGCCTCTTTCTGCTTTCGGCATCACCACGGTCGCGGGCGAAGAATGGTACGAGATTTTTGGTGCCATGTCGGCTCGTTCACCGATTTCGGCCTTCGTAACTGAAGTTCGCACAATCGCAAACAATGCAGTTGAAGTCGTTACCGAACTCTTGGCCGACCTGATGGTTCAGCAAGCCGCCTAACGTCCGCCACTCATTGAAGAAATCTGGAGTTTACATACAATGTCCCTTCTCAAACGTCTGTTTACTGCCGCCCGTGGCGGTGCCACCGAAGTCGGTGAAGCGATTGCCGATACACAGGCAATCCGTATTCTTGATCAGGAAATCCGTGATGCGAATGAAGCCATCCGCTCCGCTCGGGTGGCGCAGACAGCCATTACGGCAAAGCGCAAGCTCAAGCAGCAGGAAGTTTCTGACCTTCAGAAGGACCTGGACAAGTATCTCGGCATCACGAAAGGGCTGCTTGACAAGGGTGGTCAGGAAGACCTGTTGAACGAAACCGCGGACCATGTCGCGGCGCTCGAAGCCCGCCTTTCGACCGAAACCGTCGTTCTTGAACAGCTGGTGAGCAACGAAGCAGCTATTGCGACAACGCTGAAAAACATCACGGCCAAGCTCGAACAGACCAAACAGCAGGTTGACAACGTCAAGGCTACTGAAGCGGTGCAGCGGGCGCAGTCGTCGGTGGCTTCACAGCGGGCAGGCGTCAACAGTGCCCTGGGTTCTGCCGCAGCAAGTCTCAGCCGCATTCAGGAAAAGCAGAGGCAGCGCAAAGCCATGTTTGAGGCGGCCGAAGATCTTGATGCGCAGGAAAGTGGTTCGTCGCTTGATGCGAAACTGGCAGCCGCAGGGATCGGTTCGACTTCATCGTCAGGCAGTGATGTGCTTGCCCGCCTTCGGGCTGAGGCCGCGAAGTAAAGGCCGCAAGGCAAAACCAACAGAACGGGGGAGGGGTTATCTCCCCCGTTCCATCTTTTCAAGGGTGAAACAATGAAGCGCGCAGTATCGTTTGAGCGGCCAGATTGGCGAAAAACAGCCGAAGATATCGGCTTCAACTTTCATACCATGTATGGACAGGATTACTGGCACGAAGCGCATCGCTACGAGTTCACCATTGAACAGGTGGAGCGAGATATCCGGCGACCGGCGAAGGAGCTGCACGAGATGTGTCGTGAAGCCGTTGACTTTGCCCTGCGTTCCGAAGAATGGTTGAATAAGCTGCGTATCCCTGAACAGTTTTGGGATATGATTGTTCATTCATGGACAGGAGGCGAACGCGAACTTATTGGCCGATTTGACTTTGCTTATGATGGCGTCAAGCCAGCAAAACTGCTTGAATACAACGCGGATACACCAGGCTCCATTCTTGAATCCGGCCGGATGCAGTCTATGTGGCTCCACGATCTATTCTTTCTCGGACAACTCCCTGAAGCATCCCGACAGGCGAACTGGTTGGAAGAGGCGATTGTCGCCAGATTCAAGGAAATGTTCTCGCCCGGGTGCCATGTGCATTTCACCGGTGTGGATGGAAACGTTGAGGATCGAGGCACGCTACGATATTTGGAAGCATGCGCCTTTCGCGCAGGGCTGATTCATCACTATGTCCCGATTGACGCTATCGGTGTAGACCGGGAAGGGCGCTTCGCAGACCAGAATTCTGTTGTCATCGACAGCTTGTTTAAGATGTATCCGTGGGAATTCATGTTCCGGGAGGAATTCAGCAGTTTCCTCCCGGGTTCGGAGGTCACCTTTATTGAGCCTGTCTGGAAGGCTGTTCTTTCGAACAAGGGGCTTCTGCCACTTCTTTGGCATCTTTTCCCCGGCCATCCGACCCTGCTACCAGCATATTTTGAATCGGACGCCGATAAGACCGATTTGGGCTCTTCATTTGTTCGCAAACCAATGTTTTCGCGCGAAGGGACAGCAGTTCAAATTGTTGAAAACGGGTCAGTTCTGGAAAACACCGAAGGAGCCGTACTGGAAGAATGCTTCGTGCTCCAAGAGTACTCGCCATTGCCCGAATTGGATGGCAACTATCCGGTCGTCGGTGCCTGGATCGTCGGCACTGATTTTGCAGGGATCGGCATGCGAGAGGACAGTGGTCAGATTACAAAAGATACCAGCCGATTTGTGCCACATATTGTTCTGTTTTGAGCTTGATTAAGGCTTCTGAAATCAAGCTCAGCATAACATTTCAACAAGCGAGGAGAGTTTCAGCAGTGTTATTGGCATGACATCTAGGCGTTAATGCCTGACGGGATTTGAAGCAGGAGGGACCCCGAAATGGCAGTCTACAAACGCTATGTTTGTCACACAAAGGCTGATGACAGAGCTGAAGTAACCGCGGGACTCCTAAATATCCATGGCGTGCATGTCCTCAAATCTCCGGTAAGGCCAGGCCGTTTCATTGTAATCTGCGACAGTGAGATTTCCGATACCCGTTTCTGTCTCGTAGCACTCGATTCAGTGCCGTCTTTTACCTGGTCAGAACTAGTCAGTTAATCTTGGCGAGAATTGGGGCTTTCCGGGCAATCTGCTTCGGGTGACACTTCTTTCTCGGTTTGCCATGTTCCGACGGAGTTTTCCCACCTCGAGAGACCTATCATCAAAAAATCGGCTGTTTTTGCAAATATCGGTGTCGTCGGCGCTATATCAATTCAGTGCCACCTCAGTTAATGGAGCAGCAATGCCTGATGACGTCTCTAAACTCATTAATGAGCGAATTCACCATCTCGATTACACAAATGCGTTTGTCGGTATGAAGTTAGGTTTGCAAAGCGGGAACATGGTTTCGATGCTTAGACGCGGCCAGGCCAAACTGCCTTTGGAACGTGTCCAGGAAGTCGCCAAGCTTCTTGAAGTCTGTCCTGTCGCGCTGATGAAGCTCTGCCTGCAAACCTACCAACCATGGGTGCTTCAAGTTCTCAATGGTGATCGAACGGGATCTTGACCGTTATCCAAACTAACGAGCTGGTCGCTTGCCAGAGAACAGTTAAGAGTGCAGCTACCTATAGGTTATTGTAGCTTTTGAGGTTTTCGATGAAAGACTGTGATTTTGAGAGTGATACGCTGACTTTGGTCGTCAGGTTTGGTAATGGCGAAGTCAGCCAGCGGCTTATTCAAAAGAGGGTCTTGAACCTCATGATTGGGCAGACTTTCATCACCGGCGATGAAGCAGGCATTCGTAAGTTCCTTGATACCAAAAGTCAGCCTGCGGAGACTTTTGCGCCGGTTCACTATGGTGTGGTGGTTGTTGACTATCAGTCCAAAAGGGTGAGCTCCATGCAAGGCTATTGCAGTTTGACCCGAAAGCTGCCCGAGTACTTCGGATTGATGTATAGCGATGCAGAAGAAGTTGTGGCGGAAGAGCGGCAGCGATATCAGGGGCTTATTTCTGATGGTTGCCTTTCGCTGCGTTCCATTGCCGGTTCAAGGAATGGTCACGACAAAGCTCTGGGAGTCGTTGGTGAAAGTTATGACGCATTGTGCATATCCATGAGAGAGCAGATGCGGAAAACTGACAGCCGGGTGTGCGTTGTGATTGACTGGCATCCGATGAGAGTTGTTGAGTACAACGATACTCTCGACGGAAGTCTGTACCTGAAAGCTGACTTGGCTGATGATGGATTTGTATTCAGCGATCTGGATGAAGCATGTTGGGATTCTTGGTTCAACTCAAAGCAAATGGAAGAAGGGCCAAAGCCCAACCAAGTGTCGTTCGGCCGCTAAATTAGTCGGGGCTATGTGAAAACAATAACAACCGAATTGGGTCGTTAACATTTGAAATGTTAGTATACAAAGCAAGATGTTAGCGTCAGAAATTCAGTCGGTCGGACCTATAGGTGCAGAGTTATGACACGAGAAATGAAAATGTTGCTGGAAGCTCTTGATGCGTCCAAGGCTCAGATTGATGCCGTCCGACCGCTGCCGAAGCACACCGTCGCTTCCTTGCGTGATAAACTGCACCTGGAGTGGACGTATCACTCAAATGCCATTGAGGGAAACACTCTCACCTTGCGGGAAACCAAGGTTGTCCTTGAAGGGATTACCGTTGGCGGAAGATCTCTGGTAGAGCACCTTGAAGCCATAAACCATCGTGAAGCCATCAATTACGTTGAGGGTATTGTCGCTGACCAGGAAGACTTAAGCGAATGGCAGATCAAGAACATTCACGCTCTGGTGTTGAAAGGGATCGATGGGGAAGGGGCCGGGAAATATCGTCGTGAGAACGTGGTTATCTCCGGTGCCAGCATAACGCCGCCAGACTATCTCCTCGTCGAGGACAAAATGCGGGAGATGATGACCTGGTATGAGAAGGCCAAGCAGCTTCACCCTGTGGAGCGCGCGGCCAAGCTGCACACGATATTTGTGAAAGTGCATCCGTTTGTGGATGGTAACGGCCGGACCGGACGTCTGCTTATGAACTTTGAGCTGATGAAATTCGGATATCCGCCAGCTATTCTGCGCAAGGAGGACCGGCTGGATTACTACAACGCACTTGATGAAGCGTGTTCAACTGGTTCCTATGACAAAATCACAAGAATGATCGGCGGAGCCGTTCAAAGGTCACTTGATACCTATGTTTCACTGGTTCAACCTGGTGTGAAACACAACGTGGTGAATGATGCCTCTCCAGAGCCGGATATGAAGCCCTAGCAAGATTACGGTGCAGGACCGCCTGACACGGCGGTGGGGCGGTCTAGTGCCGAAAATAGAGGGTTGATGACCGTATCGAAGTAGTCATGAATGTCGAAGTCAGCGCTATTGCACGTCAAACACCCGCTATCCACGTCGCTTTTCAGGCTGGCCGCACATTTTTCCAGAGCATCGTGTGCACCTTCGCGGTCACCCGCCGAAGCATGCCTTTCGAAGGTATCTTTCCAATGTTGAACGCCATACTTCAGAATGTCGGATAATGACACATCGCTTTCGTCATACTCGAGGAGTCCTGATTGAAAATCGTTCAGTATTCCCTGGAGCTTGCACCGAGGCACCTCAAATTCATCCAAACTCATTAGCTCACTTCCTCTTCTGTGCAGGTATTTAAGGTGATTTCATCCCGAGTAACTCAGTCGCGGTAGAAGGGCAGCCTTTATGTTATCCGATGCGAGCTCGGGCAATGGATACTCCCGCACTATCTATCCCTGGTCCGCAACAGATATGCCTAAAAATCAGCAAATTGGCCGCCACCGTTCAACTGAACTCACGGAGAGAAACTTCCGTCCACATCATTCTCGGCACGTGAAGCGAGAATATGTTGAATATCGCCAGTGATGCGCATGACGATTTGACCGTCTTCCACTCCAACGACATCATAGCTGATGTCGGATAGCAGCTCATTTCCTACCAACTTCTCCGCGAAGAGCTCCATAACACCTTCGAGGTCGCGGCTTACGAGATCGTCCACATCGATCAGGATGTTGCCCGATACGAACCCGTGTTCCGACTGTGTGAGTTCACGACCATTATCCGCCTTAAAGGTCTTACCGTTTATCCATTCACATTGTCTCAGAAAAACAGCAAAGGAATCATCACTCTTCTGGTTTTCGATGTATTCAAGCATGATGCGGACCATGTCTCTGTCTCTCCAGCCCATGTAGCCTTCCAAGCCATCTGACGAGACAATATGCTCCTGATTCACCTCGCGGGCATGTTGTAGCAAATGGTCGTCGAAGGCCGCTTCTGATTGCTGGTTTTCGATGTATCGCTGTAGGACGACACGTTGGCTATTGTCGCTCCACCCTTGTGTCGCGATAGCATCCTCGAAAATTTCATATAACGATGCGTGGCGCATTGCTTTTCCCTTTCAATTAGTTGGTCACGGCCTTGGTACCGCAACATCTGCATTGCTGTCTGTGTGAAGTTTCCTCATGGAATGCACAACGTCATCGAGCACCGCATTTAAAATGTTCCTCCCAGTTTCGCTCAGCGGAATAGGGAGTGCTACGGGCTTCAAACAAAGCAACTCCGGCTCAAGCCCCTTAATTGGCTCTTTCGGGTCATAGACGACCCAGCCGGTCTGCTCGGAGAAACCCTCCGGAACCCACGCTACTACCTTCGGTGCCTCGAACACCGCCTGACGGATGGCAAGTTTTGCATCTGAGTGCACCGTCCGACCGAAGAGTGGTTCACCAGAACGAGGGTCAGGAGACCAGCCCCTATTTTCCCGCATTTCGGCTACGATGCGTTCGTTCTTGGCCTTGAGATATTCAGTCCAAGCTTGCTTGTCATAGCGTTCACCATAATAATCACCTGGCCTGAAACCATCCTCGAAAGCCATCCAATCTTCCTGGGCCCAGTACGCGGTTGTGACGGGTGGAACGCCTGTGGCCCAAACTGCGTGCTTTATGGTTACGTTATTCATAGAAGTCTCCAAGGGCAACTGTGCCCGGCACGATGTTTGACTAAGGCCGAAGGGAAGAGGGCGTTTCACCCTCCGTCACCGAACTCTGATTCCTCGAAAATTCAGTATAGGTTTTCGCGCTCATTCGCCGAGAGAGTTTCAATGCTTCGGTGTATTTCAGATGGCTTCGTGTCACCAACGGAATCTGAGTGTTGCGCACTCGGTCTGCCAATAGCCCAAGCCTCCTTTGCTCATCCGGCTCCAGATTTTTGACGGTCCCTAGTTCATCCTGCATGTGAAGCAATTTCGTGAAGCTGGATAAAGTGAGCAAGTTCCCGAACGGGATCAATGTGGCCCGACTTTCCGTTTCTGCTTTTGTCACATAGTGCACCTCATGGCGAGGCGTTGAAAGGTCGACAACAAAGCATCTGTCGTTGTTCCAAATTGACGAGATCCTCTGAAGGTCGGTTTTAAAATCTCCATCGACGACAGATGCTGCCCAACTAAGGGCTCCGATTTCCTCGCGGCCATGAATAACCACGTAGGACTTTGTTGCATGACGTGGAAAGCCATAGGGTTCGACACATTTCACATTAGATTGGTTTTCTTGGTCGGAGACTTCCCACATAACGACCACGTTGAGCGGTACGCCATCGATGATATCCTGAAAGAAACGGCAGATTTCGTCAGGCTCCCACGTGTTCTGGTCTTCGGAGGCCAAAATCCCAATGCCGCCGATCTGTGTACGCTCGACAACTGCTGAGATGCTGGCGAACATGTTTTTGCTCATGTGATGTTCCCTTTTTGATACTGGGGAAATGCTATGAGCGATAAACGCAACCAACAAATAAATTGTACCTTGCCGCTTGTTCCGGAATATGTTTGAGCGGTGGTTTTGTTGATAGAAATGGGTACCAACATGTGTGAGAGCGAAACAAGAATTAAAGCTTTTGTCGAACAGTGGTCTTCAATGCATGGACACGGCGACAGCATCCAGGTTCTCAATCCGGGAAGTGAACTTGAAGTCGAACTGAAAGCTAGTGAACTGCGGTTAGTTCTTCAGAACCAACACGATCTCAGAGAGGTCGTTACGTCTCTGCTGGCGTACATTGATGCCATCCCTTCAGAGACGGTCGCCAACTTCCCCACTATGCCGGGTGTCGATAGGGATTACGTCGAGTTTGTGCTCGAGAACGATGAGGAAGCGCTGGAAGCGTATCGGTCCCCGACCGAGGCGGCGAAGCTGGCAGCGTCAGGTATGAGACGCTGACTATGGTATTGCATCTCACATCGAAGGTGATGGCCCTGCGTCACTGGAATTGGGGTCGAAAGCATATTCACGGGCATAGAACGCTGCAATATCCGTATTGCTTATTTCTCGGTCTTGTTGCTGGCGGGCGCTGTGCCAAGGGCTACCCTCAGGGCGCGCGAGGACTGCCAACTGTTTGAATGCGAGATGCCCAAATGCTTCAAAGCAATTGTCCAGGAACTTCATGATGTCTTCGGACATCTCCGGTGCCGCAGGCGAGAGTGGTTCTGGCAGTGTTTGACAGATGGTATCCATACGGAACGACGATAGGTCAGCGTATAGATCCGAGAATGTGGGGCCGTAATTCAATGCAATGGCAGGTTCCTTTACCAGCGGCTCATTGTTTTGACCGAGATAATGCGCATGCGCTAAATAGGTCAGCTTCAGAACCTGTCCAGCATTTAAAAACTGCCCACGAGAGGCGGCGGAGCGCAGGAAATAGTTAGCTATTTTTTGAGATGGAAACATTGGTTCGCCCTCGATCTGGTTTATTGCATTCATTACCACACCTATTCGCAAAAGAGTGTGGCAATGAACGCATCACAATCGCCCTCGGCGGCAAAGATAATGTTTTCGTATTCTCAATTATTCTTTGACCTGAAAAACGCTTATAGAAGAAAGAAAATCGCCGAACAATCGAAGTTTTCTTTTTAATTCTAGAGGTGCCCAAGGATAAACGCCCTGATGACGATAACACCTTTGGGTTTCTGTCATCAGGGCTGTGTAAGCGGGCGGGCACTCCGGAACTGATGTTGAATATCCCTGTGTTCCAAAGCCTGTTTGGAGCCAATAAGCCATTGTCTTGTGCGAGCTGCTGATTCCAGGTTCAAACTAAAGACTTCATTCGCTGAAGCAATATCAGTCTCAATCAAACTGGTCGGGGCTGCGGCAGGTGTGAGATACAAAGCCTGCGACATGGAGAATGGTATCCTAATTCCAGACGAAATATCTCCTTTGTCCGTGAGCAGGGATGCGTCTCCAAGAATGAAGTCACCACTTTCCGCTTTTTTCAGTGTCCACTGCATGTCGAGTAATACTGACTTGATTGGGGCCAGTCCACTACGGTCGTGAAGCAGATCGGTAAAGGGTATATCTGCGTTTCCCCCAGGTACGGACAACAATTTACAAAGCTCGTCCTCCCATTTGTTCCTTTCGTTTTCGCTCATGTTTTTCGAGACCTCCACAATGCGCTGATACTCTTCCTCAGTGAAGGCAGGAACGGTGGGGAGAATGCCTTGGAGTATTTGACAAAATTCGTTGTAACTGCCTGCGTCCAGGCCCAGTCGAATTCCACTGGCTAAATCTTGCGAAAGCGGTGCATGGCGAGACAACGTCTGGGGCGCACGCATGAATTGAACTGCGAAAAATTCTGCCAACGCGTCTCGGACAGCGGCGCTGTAGTCTTCGTCCAGAATAGCTTGAAAAGCTTTACTGCCGTCATTGTCCACTTGGTTCAAATAGACGGTTTCGCCATCCGTGTTGGCAACGCCTTCAGGCTGAATAGTGTATAGGTGCGGAACCTGCATCAAGCCAGATGTATGCTCGAATTTCAGCTCAATGCCCGATGCTGTATCACGCAGCACATATACATGATACTTTTGATTTTCAGGGATGGAAGGGTTGTTGATGGGCCGGAACTGTTTAATCCAGAACTGTGGCACAAAGTGATGTTTGGGTTCGGAGGGTATTTTGGTTTTCGTCATTTTTGATGTCCTCATAGTCTTTTCTCGCCGTAATGTCTTTCTCGAACGTCTGCCTTTCAAGGCCGGTAGGGCGAATTCTCGAAAATATGCAAAGTCATCTCGGCTTAGCGGCGCGGTTAGCTATCTTAGCTATTTATGCTTGCTGCGAGATTTAGTAAGAAATGCTTCCAAAATCCTTGATTTCACGCCACTCTTAGATGGAGCCTAGTTGCGGGCGTCGTCAACAAATTTGTCATAAGATATATTATAGAACATTGACGAGATGACCCGTCTGCCCCTCGCACGCTCCAACCACAATGACCAAAAACTTAAAGGAACCCACATGGCCAACAGCATTCGAACTCAGGTGGAAGAAACCATTCGTAAACACCCAGCCGACCCTTCCAAGGCCGCCATTGAGCTGTGCGTAATGCTCGACGAACGGTTTGACTTAGCCGGAAACGGCTGGTTCGATGATGATGACGAGGTCTTGGAAGCTATCTCCTCGTCGTAATTCGTTTTGCTTTGCAATTTACCTTTTGCTACAATTCACCTCGCGAACAGCACGACCGGTTAATGGTCTTGGTTGCCCAACAATTTACCTTTTGCTACAATCGATCCGCTCGCATTTCTGCCGGATGACTAGTCTTGGTTGCCCAACAATTTACCTTTTGCTACAATAGGCTTCAGATAAGTATCTGACACACAACAAGAAACTCCGCATTCTTCATCAGAAAAGTGCCGAGTTTCTTGTTGTTTCGAGTGAGATTTCGACCGGGTTTTTGCATGAATCCGGTTTTGTTCTTTGATGTCAACAATATCCTTATTTCATCTAGTCCTACCCATTTTCCTCTCGAGGGTTATTTCTGTTGGTGCTGGTCAACCGCCCCTCCCCGTAAAATCAATCTTCAGACTTGGGAAGGGCGTCCTTCAGGGCATCGGTAAGCGCGGTTTTGATGTCATCCCCGCTATCCTCATACGCACTGGATATCAGTTTCAGTATTTTCCCGGCCTCTTCTGTCTCTGAAATCAAAGCATAACCATTGAGCTTTGTCCCCTTCTTGACCTTGAGTGTGGCAGCTTCCCCTGGAAACATCTCGTAGGTCGCCATGAAGGTTCGAGGTGCAACTTTTCCCAGATTGATGGGGATTACGAATGTCGCGTCCTTTTCTACGTCATCCTTGGACGTTTTTGATGTCGGCTCTTCCCTCAGGACCAGAACGAGGCCAATCTCCTTGCTGTTTGTCTCACTGCGCTCCGACGCTGACTTTCCAAAGACAAAATATCTCGGTTTAATCACGAACTGCGATAGCGTTTCTGTGGCGGCTGTCCCGTCCTCTGCCGTTGTCTCTACCTGGATGTTTTGGGCATCGTCCTGAAGAATGTTTAGCTGGAGCATAAAGTCCGGCGTCTTCGCCAGTTGGAGCGTCTGATTATAGCGCTCCTGAGAGATACCCGCCTCCACCGTCTTATCAGAGATACTGGCAGCCGTAACCACGCCCCGGGTAATGACAATGCAGTTGTTTGCCGTCAGATCAACCGGACCGGAAGCGATGTAAGTCGCGGTTTTTGCGTCCTTCAAATCGTTAAGGTAGTCTTTTACACCGGTGTAAGCTGCCTTTGCGACCACAGTGCTTGCTGCGCCCAGAAATGCTCCCGCCACAAGGCCTTGAGTATCCGAACCAGAATTGGATACCGCGGCTGGAATATAGGGGCAGTCTTCAGCACTGGTTGTTTTGATGAATGCAGTGGACCTTTGTGTTGTTTCTTTAAATGCCGTGTCCGCAGCGCTCGCAGCACTGAGTGGCATGGAAACCATTATGGATGTGGCAAGCGCCAACGCCGCCCCTGTCTTGATATTTCTATTTAACATTCAGCCTCTCCAATATTTAGACCCCGAAGTCTGGCGGTTGCTCATGTTGTTTATCTGCGCTTTACACACAGTTCATCAACCTTGAGTTTAAATGCAAAGGTTTTAGACGACAACAGAAGGTTTCGCCATAAATATGGGGGCTAACGGCAGTAGTTAATCAAGCCGGGCGGCGGCTATCGTACCATCACAGCGACAGCAACAGCCTCAATGGCAATTGCGCAGAGAAGGCCGGAAATAATGAACGGATACCACCGCCCGGTGATGTTGTGCCAGACTGTGGTTTGCGCTTCATCATCCGGCCGGTGAACTACTTTGCTCTCAATTCGGTCAAACGCATCCATGCATCTTTTGATTTGCGCGACTATTGGGTTGTCCTCGACGCCCCAGGTACCGTATTCCGACATTGGCTCTTCCTCCGATGTTCACATAGTCCGCATCTTATCCGGTAATGAATATAGTCGAAGCCTTTCTGTCCGTCAAAAATGATACCAGTTGAAACCATTCTCATAGCAGAGCTCGTACTCAATTTGGACCGACTTTCTTGATAGGTGAAGCCGTAACAGCGAATTTTCCTTAAAATAAGAAAACTCTGCTTGTTTTCTTATAGTTCATGAATACTATTAATTGATTAATCCTTCAGGGAAAGCGTGCTATCAAAGGCATGGCCTTGAAGACGATGCACAGATATGGCATTAGAGATGAGGTGTATCCGCCATGCGCTTCCAATTGAGTTGGCTTTTTGCCTTGTTAGTAAGTGCGTTTGTTGTGGCTCCCGAAGCAGATGCACAAGAATATCGCTTCAGGCACAAAATGGCGACAGATGTGCTTCAATCAGCCGTGGAAACTGAAAATCTTCCTCCAGTCCTGTCAGGTAGCATCGTATCCAGTTTGGCTATGGGGACTGCTTATAGTTCCGCGCTGAGTGCATCTGACCCAGAGGGCGATGCGTTGTTCTGGGATTGGTCGGGAAGCGTTCCTCCAGGACTGTCGTTAGACGCACAGACGGGCCAAATAACGGGCACCTCTTATTCTGGAGGTAGTTACGACTTCCAGATATCAGTCAGTGACGTTGCCAATAACACGGCTTCAGCGGGCGCCTCTGTGTTCGTCTATGATGGGTGTACCACAGGTCCTGTTGGGACTGCTTGCCAAGATGGTTCTGAATACGTTACCACTCAGTCTTCTGTGCGTTACTATTTGATGGCACTAGACTACCCGACCCTGCCCTGGCAGGATGCGCAAGACTACTGCGCATCGCAGGGGGGAGCCTTGCCAGACTATTTGGTGGCAGAAAGCATTATAGTGAACAATCGAAACGCAAAATTCGATTTCTTTCCGGATTACAGCTCCTCACCATCCAATCCTTACTGGGTAACCGGCGAAGGGATAGATGTTGAAAATGGTGGTGTTCACTACATGCTTACTCTTTACATCTCGTCTCCATCGGGATTTATGGGGTACGAAAACTCGGATATATCGCAACCAGGCGAATTCTTCTGCCTTCGAACATAATCAAGGTCTTGTCGTAACAAAGACGTCAGCTAAAGCACCGCTTTTGTCACTTGCATAGTAGAGGGATACCTTTCTTCGAAAGAATGGTCGTCAAGTGTCGGCCGTTGCCTTGGTCCGGCGGTCAACTATCTCTGAGGAGAAATAGAACATGACAAGCAAACTAACCTCCCTCGCCTTTGATCGATTTGAAAACAGCGGGGTTGAGTTCAAGGCCCTTGCTGCGGTCGCGGTGGGTGGCATAACTGCCTTCACCATTCGGGATTTCACAGACGCATCCACAGTTAACTTCCTGGTGGGCATGGCTCTTGGAGGTACAGCAGTCGTGAGCGCCGCAAGTGCGACCAACTGGGCGGTCAAAACCACCATGAAAAATGTTCGGGAGTTTTTCGACCTGCCGGAAGATGCTTTCATGACAAAGTCCGGCAAAGCCTGGCATGCGGAAATCTCGAAGATTGAATACGCTGCCCGGGTGAAATCCGGCGACGGGGCCGGTTCGGAAGACGTGTTTGTCGTCAAACAGGAAGGACAGGACCCGGTGGTTATCGACAACCCGGAAATCTACCGCCAGATCGTCAAGGGCATGCGGGATTCCGACAAATTCTCGGTTTTGAAGAAGGATCAGATTGCCAACTATCAAGACGGCAAGTTGCAGGAAACCATCAAGCTCCATGTCGACCGCAATGTTGGCTATATGCGTGGCGAACCCGGCATCAAATGTTCCGAGATTCTGGTTCGGAATCAGGTAACCGGCGTGGAGAAGTCATATTCTCCAGAAGAGTTTCATGCAGAACGAAATGCAAAGGCCGACGTTGCTGCTTCTGTTCCGGCCTGACCTGGCCAAGCCTTGTCCCCTGCCCGGCTTTTCGTAATGATGGCCGGGCATTTTCTATGCGATGAAGCCTTCAAGCACTGGGTTTGCTTTTTCGCTCTACCATCACAGGAGCCTCATCCAAGTCGGAAAGCTGCCAATTCGGCAACGCTCGAATGGCATCAGACAGTTTGCCGTCGATTTCAAGGTTTGTATGGTTCTTGAGCCAGTTGCCGAATTCTGAGATAGGAAATCGTGCATTCCTATCCCCTCCCATCTGCATATAAGTTTCTAGTGCTGCCTGCATGGTTGGGATGTGAACGGTCTGTTTGATTTGCAGTTGAGACTTTCTTTTGACAGGCGCTTTTGACGCTATTGCCTTTTTAATCGTTGACTGAGGGATGTTGATACAAATGTCGGCAGCCTGACTGAAATCCGGCTGCGACCATCCATTGGCAGGATAAAGGGAAATGGTTCTGCATCCACGCTCTTTGAGAATGCGTAAAACATTAAGAAAAATCTTGTCTGCGCTTGCGATCGCAATCGTCATGCCTGGCTCAATCTTGAACTTTCCCAAGTCCATGATAAGCCTCAAATCGGCAGCGTCTTTGTGAGTAGGAACCTTCGTGATAGAGACCGAGCCGTCTTTCACATTGGCATTCCATCCCATGTTCGCCTCATTTGCATACACATGCATGGCGCCATCGGCAGACAGTCCCATCACCTCCAGTAGACTGGAAATGTGTTTTGTAACCTCGTTCGAGAACTGGTCTCCGTCAATCAGAACAAGCACTTTTGTGCTTTTCGGCGCATGCGCCCGTCGAAATACAGAATTGGTGCAACTTTTGAGTTTCGTCAACAACGACATTAGAGAGCGGTCTCCACAAGGCGAGCTTTTCCCTATTATGGGCAGGAAAAGGCACATAATCAAGTCAACAAAGTATAGTTTTCCTTCGTAAACCCCACAAAAAAGGAAAACTGCTTGCTGCGGTTTGAAAGTTAGCCTTACCATTGAATAATAATAGAAAAGCGCAGTTCGCTCGTCGCTGTCTTGGTTACTCCGCAATTTACCTTTTGCTACAATTATCGACAGCCTTTTCCCCGATCATGATGGTGTCTTGGTTACTCCGCAATTCGCCTTTTGCTACAGTTCCGCTCTGGCGACCAGCCGCGATAATAAGTCTTGGTTGCCCAACAATTTACCTTTTGCTACAATGACTCCGGTGTGCTGATGGACAGGCTGGCGGTCTTGGTTGCCCAACAATTTACCTTTTGCTACAATAGACCTTCCGTAAGTCGATGATTTACAACAAGAAACCCGGCATTCATCGTGAGAAAATGCCGGGTTTCCTGTGTGCTTTCGGGATGGTTTTGGCCGGTTTTATCACATGAATCCGGTTTTGTTCTCATCGGTCGAAGTAAGGAAGGCCTTTGACATGCCCGAGAATGTCAACATTGATTTTTTTGAGAGACGCTTTTTGCCATGTTGAAGCTGCGCTGGAGACTTCTTGACCTTTCGCCATGTTGTGCGGTTGTAATCGTAATCTGCCCGGTGTGAAACTCACCACCCGGTAAATGTACGCTCGACGCTCTTCTGTAATGCAGACCATATCATTTTTATACAGCCGCATAACTTTGCGAGCTGCTGGATAGGTCTTTTTCCACCGCGGCTCAGTACCCATGGTGATTGCGTCATACGCCGATACGACATCGAACATCCATTGACCATCTGGTTGCTGGAACACATCAACGAACGAGTTATTATCGCATTTTCGGGCGTGTTTGCCATGAACCATGACAACGCGCTTGTTTGTATAGATGCGGACGCGATTAGTCCCGGTTTTGTCCGCCCACTTCAGCAAGGCCGATTTGAATGCAAAGTCACGAGACGACTTTTGTTTGTCGTCTTTTGGCGGGTTTGCAGCCAACTCTGGCTCAATGACAGACAGCATCGATGCACGGGTTTGTTCCGCCATGTCGGCCTCAAGCAGTTTCTTCATACTGTCGAAGTACTTGAGGACTTCAACACGCTGGGAAACGCGGGTAAGTTCATTGCCTGCGGGTTTGTCGCCCTCCAGACGATAGATGGTATCGACGAGAATCTCTCCCGGGGAGCACAAAGACATATCGGTCTTGCCCGGTTGGAACCCGTTGTTCGGTCGGTGGAAGACTGTCATGTATTCCAGTTTGCATTCGAGTTCGTCACGGAACCGCGCATAAGGTATGCGGAACTCGAAAGGTTTGGCTCTATGTTCAACCAATGCCGCTTCAAACCTGCGAAACTCGGTCACATATACCCGGTCCATCAAGCCGATGACGGCCGCATCAAGGGCATGGTGACGATGGTCGTCACGGTTCTTCACATTGCCTTCTTTGTTAAGAAGCGTGTTTAGTTGAAGGTGGGTGCGAAGGGCAGCGGTAAATCTGCCGCTTGTCACCCATACTTGCAACGGATCGCAGACCAGAGACAGATATTCCTTGGCGACCTGGCACAGATAGCGGGTGTCGTGCAGATGACGGTCGAGGAATCCTTCCGGGTCTATCAGCTTTTCCGATGCAGCCTCTGTGAAGCGGTCGGCCTTTTTACGTGGTAGAGCAGCCCGGGCGCGTTCAAGCATTTTCTGCCATTCGTCCTCGCTGACCATCCGGTCACGGCTAAACGCTTCCCAAGGGGTTCTGTTACCCTTCAACCGGTTCAGGTGCGTGGAGCAAAGCGTCTTGTTCGCGGGGCTGTTGTCTTCAGATCGCGTCATCGGGAGGATGTGTTCAACCTCGAAGTCGCCATTGAAAAGCGATTTCAAGGTGATGCGTTCACCACTATAGACGTCGAACCGTGCTTCAGGGTCAGGTCCAAGCTCTTCCCATAACGCCATCTTCAACAATGCATCACGACGGCCTCCTTCAGGTATGCCCAGCTTGTCCAGTTCCTTGTGGTGTCTTTCTTTGCGGAAACGGTTATCTGCATTCGCCTTCTTTCGAGCTTCCAAGGCTTTCGCAGATAACTTGATTTCGTCTGCGACCTCGATGATTACCTGTGTTGGGTGCCCGTGCTTTGCTATCAACGCGTTTACAAGCTTTCGCAGTTGATTAAGACCGATGTGGACGCTTGGGTTGGCAATACGTCCGAACTTGCGATCCAGAGCTTCGCTGACCCCGTCCCCGAAGCCGACACGATGGGGCAAAGCTTCCCCATAATAAGGAAGTTCGTCATAAATCTCACCGGTCATCAGCCTCGCGTCATTATAACCAGACAGAAGCCCTGCCTCATGAGCAGAATGGTGCAGGCGCATAAACTGAAGCAGGTGCATCGTCGCCGTAACCCCTACTCCGCCTTGGCCTATGGGTAAGCTGGTGTTTGCGATATTTCGTGCTCGGTCTTCGGCCAGAGCAAAGCTGTCTTGCAGCCACGCAATCAGCGCATCTTCATCATCTTGCGTAAGTAACCAGACAACAACAGCCGTCTGGTCGTGAAGGGGCAACTTCGCCCAGGTTGTCCCAAATCGGTCCTTGTGTCCGAGTAATGCAGCGGTTTCATTCCCTTTGAGCGCCTTGGCACCTTCGTATTCGTGGGAGATACGGATGCTGTCGTCCAGCTTTAATAACTTGCGGATTGCCGGAAATCTCATTTCCTTGCGAGTAGAGAGGGCATCATACAGTTTTTCATATTCCGTGTCATTCAGGGCCCTTTTTCGCAACATGCTGTCGGTCAAACGGATGTCAGAAATCGTTTGGCGTAACCGGTATTCCTGGAAGAGCGGGTGCGCTTTGGAAATCCTTGGCCCCTCGGGATGGTAAGGGCAACGTCCAGGCTCTGGCATGGATACCGGCCTTTGGTCGAAGATAGCATGGAATACGGCATACCGTGCATCGTCTGTCAGCAAGTCCGGATGTTCCTGTTTCTGGCGCTCCCATAGGATATCGAACTCGGACAGAACAGCGGTTCTGGAGCTGTAAAAGGCGAAAGCATCTTTGCTTGATGCCGGGATGCGGAGCTTTTTCATTTTGACTTGTTGCGGAACACGAGTTGAATCCTGGTTACCCAAGTGATGTTCGTGCTGGAGCTGCGCGATGGTTCTGTATCCACGCTCTGCCAAGGCCGCTTCAAGCTTGGAAGCCCCTTCTTTGAGAATGCCAGTCTCCGTTTTGTCGTCCGACAACCGGTTGAATTTCGGCCCTCGAAACTTTGCAAGGTGGAGAAGTACGCGGCCGAACTCAAATGGCTCAAGTCTTTCTGTAACTCCTTTGGCTCTGAGGGCATACGGGTGAAGCTGCTTGAGGGCGTTCTGCTGAGACTGGCAAGCCGGGAACAGTTTGTGGTTGGTCAGGGCTTTCAGTAATGCATTCATGCGCTGGCGCTTGTGGGCATTGGTCCGCCTTGCCAACCGGCTCTTACGACGCTCGGCACCTTTCGAGGCACTCATTTTGCTATTCAGACCATGGGGGTGGATTGCGGTGCCAAGGTCAATAAGGGATGAGACCTTCAGGTTTTTATCAAGCAGGTAGACCGCCCACCCGATCGAGGATTGCCCCAAGTCCAATGCAAGCCGATAGGGTTTTGTGGCTCGATAGGACGGCTTGTTCATCGTGATAAAAGCCTGCGTGGCGGGAGCAAGTTTTGACATCGACAGCTGCATAAGACCCTCATGAACGGAGCTCGAAGATTGGGATCGAAAGGAGTTTGGAATATGTTTTGCTTTATTTTTAAGGAAAATGAAAGAAATTTATTGACGCAAAGGAAAACTTTGCTCATATTGAGCTTGTCTTTGTAGCAAAAGGCGAATTGCTGGGTGGCTAATGACAAGCTGTTATAGCGCCCACTTGGGGGGCGGGCTCCGGCCCGCCCTCTTCTATTCCCCACCCCACCTCGACCATTCTAATCACAGTAATGATAGCTGGCGTTCGGCCAGGTCTTGTGTCTTTCCAGAGATGAGGGAAACATTCAGGCAGCTCCAAAGAAAATGGGATGACTGCAATGGAACAGCATGCTGGACTGCGTTCGGAAATCATTCATGGCCACATCGGGACGGTGGATCACGGGGAGTGCCTTGGTTTGCATCCTGACGGGCGTATGGTTTTCTGGGATGCCGCGGAACGGGAACCGGTGATTTCCGAACATACTCCGGAAACGTATCCCGATATCAACAAGCTGAGTTTCTGGGAACAGGACAAACTGGCACGTGATGGTTGGCGTCCGGTGGAGCAGCCTGCCTTTGAATATTCATCCCCTTCAATCCGTATGTGAACGATTTTTCTACCCAAGATAGGTGCAAGAATTGGACAGATCTTCAAATCGGTGATATTTTCATGTTTTCCTTTAGGGGATAGGAAAACATGAAAAACATCCTAACAGCGGCCTTCATTTTCCTGGCAGCGCAGGCTTTCTATCTGCACACATCAGCCCTTGCGTCGCCAGATGGCTCAGGTTTCATTTTTCGCCATAACCTACGGACAATGGAGCTTGTGTCGACGACAGATGTTTCCGAAGAACCGCCCGTTGCGCCCGAGCCTTGCAACGGAGCTCCCGAAGCTGCCTCGCCAGGCACTATCTGCGCCGATGGCTCTGTTTACATTGGAACTTCTCCCGACGGTAACGTTCCGATGTATGCGGTCTTCACGGATATGGGAATGGGATACTGGGGTACTTCAGCATTCGCGACCTTAGCAACGTCCCCAATAACAGGCGAGGCAAACTCCCTGATCCTGTACAATCACATCACGGCTGGAGACGGAACCGCCAATCCGGACGATGGAGTTAGTCCGAACATTTTTGTGACATGTTACAATCTGGTCGCACACGGACATGATGACTGGTATGTCCCGGCAAGAGACGAAGTTCCCAACAATCTTCTTCTACCGGATGGTGTTGATTTCTGGACTTCGACAGGTAGCGGTACGGCCAATCCCGACACTGCCTACTTCAGAAATTTCAGCAGTTGGGTCACCTTCTACAAGGATACGACACACAGCTTTACGTGTGTCAGGAAAGACTGAGGGCTGGACTGTCGGCATATGTCGTTACTGTCGACATACTCGAGGCGACGTGTCGAAATTTTTGGCTTCTATCGACACGTCGACGGTCACATGATTCCTAGGCTAGAATGCGTTGGGTGTTGGAGCGCTGATATCGTTCGATACACAAAGGCACCGGTTTGCCACAATGTAAGACACCTCAGGGATTTGTGAGATGTCCAACTCATCGGATTGAAACATCCGTTGGAATTCATTTGGGATGTAGCTCCCATGCAGGTAATAGGTTCCTGGCGTTACCGTCAAAGCTACATGCTCTGAGGATGGGTCTCGCAGATACTCAGCTACCAGCTCCACCGCATGCTCCAGAGAACACTCATAGGCCTTCGCGAACAATTCCGTCAGGACGGCCCGGTCGATAATGGTGACGGTATGAACCGCTCCAGACAGGCATTCTGCAAGCACAGTGACATCAGGATCGTCGATTTTTTCTTCTTCGTCCCCAAACGGTCGACGGCTGATAATGATGGCTCCGTTTTTGGCCAGGACTGAAAACACCTCTGGGCCATAAATTGTAAAGAAGCCAAGTTCGCTCGCGATAGCCTTGGCTTTTGCGACTGCACCCAACTCAGAATCTAGGCGGGGAAGTTCCCTGTCGTCTATCTTCAGCTCGACATGATCGTTGAAATCGTCCCGGTTAACATAGCTCGTGACGATGACCTCCCCGGAGGGGAAGTTTGCTTCGATGACTTCAACAACCGGTGCTGGAGCATCCGTTAAGGGCTCCTCACTGAGAGTGAAGGGAGCCCCGACTGGCTTAGAGGCATCTGGCTCCAGAAACCGCTCTATGACTGCGTTTACGCGCCACGCATCAAAAGTTACCGAAATGTCGTCACCGGTGTTGCTGCAATACTGTGGGTTCAGGCGACTATGTCCAAATTGGGGACTTGTTCCTGAATTCATGTTCCTCACCAGCCCGTCATACCGCGCTTCACCGCTGGTATCGCCCAGGTTGGGGGAATTCATGTCAAAGGTTACGTAGTGGCAAAGCAGTTTGTAGGGATTATCCTGCCACGAAATCGTTTCGTCCGTTTCCCTGATATACAATTGCGATAGTGGATTGTTGGCGCAGATTTCCTCAAACGTCGCGCCACTGGCAGCGTCACTGACGAGCTTGTTCCACTCTCCCAGTATTCGAATGCGCCTGTGGCGCAATCCCGAAACCGGTTGAAGCATGCCTTCTCGGGCCATATCGAACAGGAAGCGCCCCACTGCCAGCTTTAAAGGTTCGAGCAAATCCTGGCGCTGCCGATAGTCCGCGGCACCCCAGTTCGTCTCCATATGTTCGTATTCTTCCCGCGGGAAATAGACTGAAAAATCCATAAGTCTGTGCTCCGTTGTGCCCACGTTCGATTGAAAGCCGGTATCTTCAGGAAAAAGCGAATTTTGGAAGTGGGCAGTGCCGCTAGTTTCCCCATGCGCTGCTGGTAAAACGAGACTATGCCCGACAGAGACAAAGGACAACTTCATTTTTTCCTTTAGATTCACTGCAAAATGTGTAGGATGTCGCCAGAACAAAGGAATACGAACAATAAATTACTCTCGCGTCAGAAGGAATTATGATGCCATACAAAATCGTGTTTGACGCCGACATGGTGCTGATTGACTATATGGCGCAATTAGTCAGGTATGTTGAGGAAGTACGTGGGCATCGCGCATTGATGTCGTACAAGTTCGACCCGTCTTATGATCTGGCATACACTTTCCCAAGCCTTAAGCCCGCGGAGATGCAGGAAATCATCCGCGAACTGAGTGTCGCAGAAGACTACTATAGCGACATTCCGCTTATGAAAGGTGCAAAAGACGGTATTGCGCGCATCCGCGAGGAACTCCCTGACACTCCTGTTGTGTGTGTTACTTCTGGCGGAAACCATCCATTGACGCGCGAGATGCGTTTGAAAAATCTGGCGCCTTTTGAGCTGGATGAAATCATCACGTTGCCTTTGAACGGGTCGAAGGTTGCAACGCTCCTTGAGCTTCAGGAGCCAGGCGGGCAGTGCATTCTTTTTGATGACAGTATTGGACATGTGCGCGCTGCTGCCGAAAATGGTCAGGTCGGTGTGCTCTATTCTCAGCCTTACAATACCGATGAAGATGTCCTCCATCGGGTTAAGGACTGGAACGAGATTGTTCAGTGGTGCACCACGAACCTTCCTCAGCTATCCCAAAGAAGTTCGCGGTTGACGGCGTAACGGTCATTCCGCTGATTAGTCTTTCCTGTTTTCCTACGCCACAAAGGAAAAAGGAAAGATTTTTACATAACTACCCATAACTCATTGAGACTAATGTCCTTTCGGAAAGTCAATATCCACGGGAAGAAATATAGGTCTGGTTTCTTTCTTTCTTGCAAGAGAACTTGAAGGTCTTATTGCAGCCTCGCGACAAAAACGCGTCCGGTCTGACCGTCAGTTTATCTGAACTAAAACACACAGGAATTCGCCATGAATAGCATCTCTCCGGATGTTGCTAAATCAACATCTGACAGCACAATCAACAGCAGCACGGTCGATGCCGCAACCAATGTACGTGGCGTTCACGTAGACCATTCACGTGACGCGTTGGTTACCCCATTTGCGATGGCAATGCTCAAAGAACTCTACCTGCTTCCGGGCGAAGGCGTACAGGATCGGTTTGCCAATGTGGCCGCCGAGTTCGCAGATGATGCCGATCATGCCCAGCGGATGTATGACTACATCTCCAATCACTGGATGATGCCAGCAACACCGGTTTTGTCGAGTGCTGGAACCAACCGCGGCATGCCGATCAGCTGCTTCCTGAATGAATGCCAGGACTCGCTGCCGAGCATTAAAGGCTTGTGGGCAGAGAATATTGAACTCGCATCCCGCGGTGGCGGCATCGGAAGCTATTGGGGCAACCTGCGTTCTCTCGGTGAGCGCGTTGGTAAGGTGGGGAAAACCAGCGGTGTCGTTCCCTTCATGAAGGTCCAGGACTCTCTCTCTCTGGCCATTTCCCAAGGCAGTCTGCGCCGCGGTTCGGCAGCATCCTATCTCCCTGTCTGGCACCCGGAAATCGAAGAATTCATCGAAATGCGCCGCGCGACCGGTGGAGACCCGAACCGGAAGACGTTGAACATGCATCATGGCGTCGCCATCTCGGATGCGTTCATGCATGCGGTGGAGAAAAACGACCAGTGGGCCCTGAAGTCACCGCATACCGGTGAAACAATTCGCTCAATCAGTGCGCGTTCGCTTTGGATCAGGCTGCTTACTGCCCGTATGGAAACCGGTGAACCCTACCTGCTGTTCATCGACACCGTTAACCGTGCAATCCCGGAACATCACAAAAAGTCTGGCCTGATTGTCAAAACCAGTAATCTTTGCGTGGAAATTACGCTTCCGACCGGTCTCGACCACTTGGGCCGGATGCGTACGGCCGTATGCTGCCTCTCATCGCTCAATCTCGAAAAGTTCGACGAATGGAATACGCACCCGACTTTCATTGAAGATGTCATGCGTTTCCTCGACAACGTCCTGAGCTTCTTCATTGCAAACGCACCGTCGATGACACGTGCTGCCATTCGCGAAGTCGGTGACCCTATCAAAGCACAGCTGCGTGAGCTTATCCTCGATGAGGCCGATTATGCAAAGGCCTGTGAGGCTGTCGATAAAGCGGTCGGCAATCAATATCGCGGCCTCATGGACGACGCCATTTATGCTGCATCCCGCGAGCGTTCTGTCGGGCTTGGAGCGATGGGCTTCCACAGCTTCCTCCAGGCAAAAGGTATTCCGTTCGATGGGGTGATGGCGAAGGTCTGGAACAAACGGATGTTTGGTCACATCAAAGACGCCGTTGATGCAGCATCCGAAGTGCTGGCTGAAGAGCGCGGAGCGTGCCCCGATGCCGAAGAGCATGGCGTCATGGCTCGCTTCTCGAACAAAACAGCAATCGCGCCGACGGCTTCCATCTCCGTTATTGCCGGTCAATGCTCCCCTGGTATCGACCCTGTCACCGCCAACGTATATTCAGAGAAGCGTCTGGTCGGCACATTTGAGGTTCGCAACAAGCACCTCAAAAAGGTCCTGGCATCATATGGCCGCGATGATGAAGCGACCTGGCGTTCCATCACACGCAATGAAGGCTCTGTTCAGCATCTTGAATTCCTTTCTGACCTTGAGCGCGACGTCTTCAAGACCGCAAACGAAATCGACCAGATGTGGGTTGTTGAGCACGCGAGTGATCGCGCACCGCTGGTTGACCAATCCCAGTCGGTGAACCTTTTCCTTCGGGGGGATATCCACAAGCAGAAGCTACACCAGATTCACTGGGCGGCATGGAAAAAGGGTGTGAAAAGCCTTTACTACTGCCGTTCGCTTGCTGTGAAGCGCGCGCAGAAGATTTCCGAGGCATCGACAGAAGTTGTTGCGACCTTCGCCAATCAGAGAATCTCTGGTGGTGCCGCCGCGAAGTCCGTCGAGGCTAAGCCTCAGAGCGCCGAAGCATTGAATGGCGCATATGACGAGTGCCTTGCCTGCCAGTGACACATTGTAAGGCATGGACGACGAGGGACGGGTGTAGCTTTCTTCGAGCAAACACCCGCCTTTTGTCCATCGTCACCCCGGCTCCATAGTTTCATGCGCAAAAGGAAAACCTAATGCTGACTTCAGCAAAATGGAAAAACTTCATCAAACGATTTGGGAAGCCTGCCAGTGATATTGAGGTGGTTGCGACTACGCGACTGAGATTCCGCGCGCTGGAGGAAGACCCCCAAAATGACGAATATCGGCCGGTCGTCACGTCCATTAAAGTCGGCGACGTTGAGTTGACACCGGAATCTCTCCCGCGACATTTCTCACGGGGAATGTACAACGACCTTGTAATCTACATGCAACTCGATTTCGCGCTTGATCTGATTCCGATTATTGTGCCCAAGGGTCAAACGCCGACGGAAGAACAGATGCGCGTCATGGTGCATCAGCCAATTGATGCTCAGCGGCTTTTGAATGTTATCAAGGCAGAAGAATTGACGCTTGATTGCATGGCGGCCCAAGATGCTTTGGCGCAACTCAAGAAGACTGAAGTTCAGCGGGGATGGCTGCGGTTCAGCACGTCGGAAACGTTTATCAGCCAGCCGTGCGACCGTACCCTTTTTGAGCGCCTTTACCGGTTCCGCCAGGAATCATACCCCGATGGGGACTACCCAGTCTTCACCAAATACTACGAATTCTATCAGCATTCCGTCGGAAAGCTAACGCCTGAAGGCGAACTAACTACCGAGATGCTGACTGAGTTGAAGAGATTGGTGGATCTGATGAAAGACAGATCTGGCCAAGACGATATCATCGTGGCCGCGAAACGTTCCTGTCGCCTCCATCCAATTTTCGAACCACTTCTTGTGAAAGCAGTCGAAGACGCTCTCGCAAAAACACCCGCCTCCCCCAAACCGTGATTTCACGCGCGACTCAGCCGTGACTTGACCAACAAGTTTCTGACACAGGAAAAGAAGATGTCTCTAGTTGAAGAACGGATCGCCTTTAAACCTTTCCAGTATCCGTGGGCTTATCAATCATGGAAAGACCAGCACAACATGCATTGGCTGCCGGAAGAAGTTCCTTTGGCCGACGATGTTAAGGACTGGCACCACAGCCTGACACCCGAAGAACGCAACCTTGTTACCCAGATTTTCCGTTTCTTTACCCAGTCGGATGTTGAGGTGAACAACTGCTACATGCGCCATTACACGCGTTTCATTAAGCCGCCGGAAGTGGCTATGATGTTGGTCGCGTTCTCGGACATGGAAACGATCCACATTGACGCGTATTCGCACCTTCTTGACACCATCGGCATGCCAGAGACCGAATACGAGGCCTTCCTCGACTATACCGAGATGAAGGACAAGTTCGACTATATGCGGTCATTCGACCCGAAGAACCCGCAGGAAGTTGCTGAAACCATGGCTGCTTTCGGGGCTTTCACGGAAGGCGTACAGCTGTTTGCAAGCTTCGCCATCTTGATGAACTTCCCCCGCTTCAACAAGCTCAAGGGTATGGGACAGATTGTCACCTACTCCGTTCGTGATGAAACCCTGCATTGTCTGTCGATGATCCGCCTGTTTCATGAGTGGGTTGCGGAACATCCGGAAATCGACCGTGATAAGCTCTTTGAACGCATCACGACCATTGCAAAGGAAATCGTCGAACACGAAGACCGTTTCATTGACCTTGCGTTCCAGGAAGGTCCGGTTCAGGGGCTGACGCCGGAAGAAGTGAAGCAATATATCCGGTATGTCGCTGATGACCGCCTGGTCCGTCTTGGGATGGACAAGCTGTACAACATCGACGAAAACCCGCTGCCGTGGATGGATTCCATGCTTAACAGTGTCGAGCATGCTGGCTTCTTCGAACAACGGGCGACCGAATATACTCGCAACGCGACCCAAGGAACCTGGGGTGATGTCTGGCCGGAAGATGGGCTGGTTCAGGAATAGCCCTCGCTGACGCTGGACAACAAAAGACCCCCTGAAAGTCCAGGGGGTCTTTTCGCGCGGGACGAAAGGCGAACCACAGCGCCTTAGTCGATGTCGATGTCGCCAATGCTGGCCGCTTCACCGCCGCCTTCGCCAAAGATGGTATCTGCGCCGACACCGGTAATTGCGGGAAGAGCAACGAGACCGCCGCCTACGCCGAGGCGCCACAGGCCTTCGGAGTATTTAACCTGAACGCCACCAGCATCAGCCGCGGCTTTCAAGCGAACGAGACCGGCACCCATCAGAACGAGTCCCCCAAGAAATGCACCGGCAACCACTAGGTCACCAATGCCCTGGAGCTGGCCTTTGACATCAGTTGCCACGTCGCCAATACCAGCAGCATTTGCGGTCGAGGCCCCAATTGAAGAGATAGCAACCGCAACACCAACCATCAAACGGGTCGGAAAGGCGGTAATGACGGAAAGCATCTTGGGCATTTTGTCGCTCCGAACGATGTTAAAACCTGCAAAAGAGTGAGCTCGCAACCTCGAACTACGGGGCGACAGGTCAGCCGCCATTGCGAGCGCCCCTGAGTTGTACAGAGGCCGAGTTCGTAAATAATGTTTGCCCGTCTTATGGATTACGTCAAAGGATTTCTTCACGTTTTCCTTAGTTTTTGCTTTACACAACACTCGCGGGTCGTTAAATTTGTTGACATTTTCTTTTGAACCCGTTGGTTATCCTTGCAATTATGCAAAAATCCGTTTAGGTGTTTTCCTTTAGGGCCGAATCCCGAGCGCAAAAGACCAGCAGCTTTCTAACCGAGGACCAGAGTGCGTCATGACAGATATTCTGCAAGGCCATAACATTCAGGACGACCCGGCCTTGCGACCGGTGCTGCTATCCGAATTCGTGGGACAGCCCAAGGCAAGTCGCCTGCTTGGCGTTTATCTTGAAAGCGCTAAAAGCAGGAATGAGCCGCTCGACCATACGCTGTTTTTTGGACCCCCGGGCCTCGGCAAGACGACACTTGCTCAGATCGTCGCAAACGAACTCGGAAAGAGCTTTAAATCAATTGCGGCGCCAGCCATCAAGCATGCTGGAGAACTCGCCACAACATTGCTTTCCCTGTCTGAAGGCGATGTTCTATTTCTTGACGAAATTCACCGCCTGCCCGTGCATATCGAAGAAGTGCTATATTCGGCGATGGAAGACTTTGCCATTGATATTCTGTCGGGCGATGGCCCTGAGGCAAAGCATATCCGGCTGCCTATCGAGCGGTTCACACTTGTCGGAGCAACGACAAGGTCCGGTATGTTGTCACGTCCGCTCAAGGACAGGTTCAGCATTGACATCAAGCTGGAGCTCTACAGTAACGACGACCTGGCATCCGTGATACTCAGGTCTGGTCGCCTCATGGGGCTCCAGATGACGCAGGAAGCGTCTGAAATGATAGCGTGCCGGTCTCGCGGTACACCACGTATCGCCAACCGGCTATTGCGTCGCGTTCGGGATTTCGCAACGGCCGGTAGCACGACGACTATTGGACCAGACATTGCTTCTCATGCACTGGAAGCGCTGGGGATTGACGATAGAGGGCTTGGGGAGCGAGAGAGGGCATATATTGACTGCCTTGCGGGCCGATATCGCAACAAGCCGACCGGATTGAAAACCCTGTCTGCCGCATTGGGTGAAGATCCCGGAACGATTGAAGATGAAATCGAACCATGGCTGCTGCATGCGGGCATTATTGAGCGAACATCGCGCGGGCGGATACTGGCGCATTGTGAAACATCGCAGCAAACCGACGGTTCAATGAGCCTGTTTGACCAAGAACGAACTCTGACCACCGCGAAAAAGGCAGTCACGAAATCATGAGCTCAAGCACCCCTTTCCGAGGTCCCTCTCCTTTTTCACCGGGGCGCAATATGTTTCCCGGTTTACGCCTGTCGGTTCCTGCCAGCAATGACAAGGCAGCGCCAGTTGTGGCCCCCGTTGCCGCGCCTGAACCTGAAATCTTACAGGAAGTGACGACCCCGCCAAGTGAGGCGCGAACTGCTGCGACGGTTGGTAGCGGCCTTGTTGAAGATATTAGCTCCCCTGAAGATTACCGGAACATTGCGCCGATCTATGCGGACTATGTGCGGGTCCAGGACTTCGCGACCAAGCCGTTGGCCGGTATGACCGCCAATCTTGTACTTCTTAGTGGAGAGGCTTCATTGGTGCATCCTTTCCGCGGCTTGCGCACCGCGCGGCACGCGGGACATCGTCTGCGTGTTGTTATGTCCATGTCAGACGGTGATGGTAAGGAACGCGCACTATTCGTCGGAGAGGCATCGCTGACATGGTGGGCCGACGATTGCCGAAATGGCATGCGCGTTACCCTGCGCCTTGATGACGGCGGTATTATTGACGGCCCGGAAAAACATCCCCTTACCGGACTGGAAGTTGGCAAAAGCGGTGAGGTAATTTACCTCGCCTGCTGGGCGCTGGATAATGGTGAAGAGCCCGAGAACCCGGAAGAAGCCCGGCGTGCCCAGCGAAAGCCATTTCACACCTTGACGGCCGTTCAGCAGAGCCAGATCAAATGCCGAAACGACAGGCAGTTTCAGGAATGGTGCTTGAAGTTTGTCGCGCCGCACCTTGATGCTGTTCTCGCTCTTGAATTGCCTCACTATGATGACAGCCCGGCTGAATACGCATCGCAGGTCGTTCGGCTTTATTGTGGCGTGCAATCGCGCAGTGAATTCAAAGAGGATACTCAGAAAGGTCTTGATGCCCGGCACCGGTGGAACGAAATGCTCCGGCGCTTTGATGATTGGCAGCGGTTTACCAACTGATATCGCCAATCTGTAAGGAAGCGCGAATTCTAACCCAAGTTTTCCTTTATGTCATTAAGTTTTGCTTGAAATAGCGGACAATTCTTCTATGTTGCCCGGTTATTTTTTGATTTTGCGAAAAGAGTTGACCAATTTCCCGGTTTCACCTTAGGAAATATAGAGGGGTTTTGCTTAAGCCCTGAAAGTTTTCCTTTGTCGAAGATGATGTAATCCTTCGAGATAACCGGGGACGCCGCCAGGCGTAAGTAGTTGATGACTGAAATAAAGACCTATGGGGACTTCTTTGCATGGTGTGAGAAGCAGGGCCTGAAGAGCGACCGGCTTATCTCCGTTGCATTCCACATCACTCCGCAGTCAGTGCGAAACTGGAAGGCCAAGAATTCCCAGTATCTCGCAGGTGACACCAAAGCTGTCCCGCCAATCTGGCTTGAGCTAAGTTGCCTTGGTTTCGAGGCCGCGCGTCGCCACTCCCCGGAAATCATGCCGTCTTTCCCGGCTGCTTCGCTCGCATGGTTTGATGTTTGGCGCGCGCAGCACCGGTTGAATACGCTTGAGCTGACAAGTTCCACTTTCGGGATCACCCGCCAAGCTGTCCATAACTGGTATCACCGCAATAAAACCCCGCGCTGGCTGCCGATGGCTTGCCGTGGATACGAGGTTCGTATTCGCGGTGGCGAGGAAGAAGTCAGTGGGCCCGCCCCTGTTGCTGAAGCGACCGCGACTGAAGGTGTCAGTCAGGCGGCAGAATAGTCGCTCAACCGGGCGGTTCATCTTGAAAACGACGAAAATCATAGGGTGGGGTATTGATATGAAACGAGCATTGCTCAGCATCGCATGCACAGCGGGACTGGCTGTATCGGCAATGTCAGCTTCGGCAGCGAATGCGCCGCAGAATACGGTTGCTGCTTCAAATGTTGCCAAGGAAAACTCGATTCTGGAAGGTTTCGGGCATGATATTCCGCTGTCATTTGCCGTGATGCAGATTGTCCCGGCCGACCAATATATCAGCTACGGTGTCGGCGTGGACCAGGAGCAGTTGGTGTCTTGGGACGGCGGCAAGGACTGGCGCTCTATTCTTGTGGAAACCGCCAAGCAGAGCAACCTTATCGTTACCTTCCAGGGCAATGTCGTTCGTATCACCGACATTCCATCCGCCGCCCTGGAGCAGGCCGACCCCGGGTTCGTCATGGTTCCCTATGACCCTGAGCTCGAATTGGCTGAGAAAGAAACCCAGCCACAGGCCACTTTGATGGCCGACTTGAGCGTTCCGGATGAAGCTGCCTCTAGCGCTGGCGAAGAGGTCGTCGACGCAGGCGGTGTTCCATCTGATGCGGCAGCCGTTACCACGTCCCCTGAAATCCCCGAAGAAGTGGCACCGCCGATTGATCCGAACAATCCTGTTGGCGTCTGGCGCGCCTCGGTCGGTGAGACCCTTTATGAAGTCCTTTATCGCTGGGCAGACACCGCCGGTTGGACGGTCGTCTACAACAGCAACTTCATTTACCCGATGCAGGCTCCGGCAATCTTCAACAGTGATTTCCGCCAGGCGACCGAAGCGTTGGTTCAGTCCGTTCGAGCCGATGTGGTCCCGCTCGTTGATTTCTACTGGGGCAACAAATCCCTCGTCATCAGCAATAACCCATCACAGATTAATTGAGGCCAAGCTATGCAGTTTGTCAAAACGGCCGCGACCCTTGCTTCGCTGCTACTCTTCTCCGCCTGCGCCAACAGTGTGATGCCGAAGGCTGATGATGCTGTAACGGAAGTCGCGGAAAATTCGACGGACCGCCTTGCCGAGGCGAAGTCCCCTTTGCCGCCAATGGATACCCGGCGCGTTCGTGATAACCAGGGCGTCTGGACCACGTCTGTCTCATACCGTTCCGAACACGGCGCTCCTTTGCCTCCGCAGTTCGAAGGGGCCAATGGCGTGACTCTTGTCCATGCGTCGCCGCTCGAACTGTTTCAGATTGGCACGGAAGTCACCAAGAACACCGGTATTCCCGTTCAGTTTGGGGCCGATATCTTTGCGGACGAAACTTTCACCGTGAAGGATGAAAGCTCCAGCTCGAAGTCGAGCGGTGCCGACAGCACGGCTATTGGTCCTGGCATCGCCGTTAACAGTTTTGAAGAACTCATTAATGGCCCGGCAAGCGGGAACAGCTCCAATAGCTCTAACGGGTTGATCAAGGCGGTGGTCGGTTCGCGTCAGAAAATGAAGATGGACCACGTTGGCAAGCTGTCATCGTTCCTGGACCGTGTGTCGGCGCATTTCGGTGTGACCTGGACATATGAAGGTGGTGAAATTCGCATATTCCGCTTTGTCACCCGGACTTATTCCGTTGAAGCACTTCCGTCGGACATCGAAGTTCGGTCGACACTTGATGCGGGCAGCGAAACCTCAAGTTCCGGTGGTGATGAAAGTGGCTCCAATCAGTCTGCCCGTTCGAATATTGCTGTCAAAATCTGGGATGACATGACTGCCTCGGTCGAGAGCATTGTCAGCAATGCCGGTCGTGTAACGGCCTCAGTCTCAACCAGTACCATTACGGTAACGGCCCCGGTAGATGTCATTCGTCGTGTTCAGGCCTACATCGATGGCCAGAATGCGCGCATGTCCAAACAGGTTGCGGTTTCACTCCAGGTCCTGAACGTTACCCTGTCAGAAAATGAAGATTACTCCCTTGATATTCAGGGGCTATTCAGTGGTTCGAGCAAATATGGCTTTAGCTTTGGAAATTCGGCGGTCGCCACCGCCCTTCAGACCGGTATCCCGGGCCTGAACTTTGGCATCGTCAACCCGGACAGCAACTGGAGCGGTTCATCTTCACTGATCAAGGCGCTCTCCGAACGCGGTCGTGTCTCCGTTGTCAGCACTGCGGCCATCACGACACTCAACGGCATTCCGGCACCGGTGCAGGTTGCCAAGACGCGAAACTTCCTTGAACGTGTCGAAGTCACCACCGGGGAAACCGATACCACAACATCTCTGACGCCTGGCACCGTTACAACAGGCTTTAACCTGTCTCTCTTGCCGCGCGTCCTTGACGACAATCAGACCATTCTTTTGCAGTTCGGCATCAATATCAGTGAGCTTGTTGGTGAGAACGATGGCTTTGATGAGTTTTCGGTCAACGGAATGACAATCCAGCTTCCCAACAAGAACAGCCGGAACTTTGTTCAGCAGACCATGATTCCGAACGGCCGAACCCTTGTTCTGTCCGGTTTCGAGCAGGTCCGCAATCAGGCTAACAAGTCCGGCGCAGGTAACCCCGACTTCATGCTGCTTGGCGGCTCACGTCAAGCCACCCAGTCCCGTGAGGTAATCGTGGTCATCGTGACACCTGTTCTTCTTGAGAGCCGTCCTGCGATCTCGACCTATTACTGAGGAAGCGTAGATGTCTATCGGCGACGATACAAAAGATATTCACCTTTCGGGTGGAGCGGGCTTTGACGGGTTCGTCGATGACGGTCTCGGAACCATTGGTATCGGTGGCAAGGCATTTGCTATCGGCCTGCAATGGCGTGGTTTTGAGGACCCGACAAAAGGAAAACCTGTCGAACAGGCGCGAAGGGCTGCGACTGGGGCAAGGGCTGACCTGTTCTGTCTTCGTCATGGTGTGCAGTTCGGTCTTGGTAGCAAAGGGATGGACCATCGTCCCGGGATGGCGTCTCTCGCTGCATTCCTCGCAGATACGATTGACGGAAACTGGATTGGTGTATTCAAGGTCAATGAAGGCGGCCTGTACTATGTGGCGGCGAAAGACGGTGCCGTTCTCCCGGGGTGTGATCGGTTCTTCAACGACGAGGAGGCTGCCCTGGCGGCTTTCTCCGACCTCGCCTTCGTGTACGAGTGGAACCATATCTTCGCCCCCGAAGAATGGCATGAAGACGCCCAGGAAGCAAAGCTCGAGGAAATTCTGCGAGCGCGAAAGCCAGCCACTAAACTTCGCTCAGTCTCGTCGACCGGGAAAATAACGAAGTACGGTATAACGGGTCTAGTTGTTCTCGGACTTGGCTTGGGCTACCAGCAGTACCAGGACTATCTCGCTGAGCAGGCTGCCGTTCAAGCGGCTATCCTTGCGGCCCAAAGTTTGACCGGTCGCAAGCCACCTCCGCCGCCACCTCCAATGCCGTGGGAAGGTGTTGCTCAAGGAATACCTGCTCTTTTTGCTTGCGTTGATGGCATACTGGATGCGGAAATAGTAATACCCGGATGGAAAACGGAAACCGTTTCCTGTCGCAACGAAGAAGTTTCGCTCTCTCTGGTTCGAGACGGTGGCACGGTTAACTGGATTGCCGACACTCTTAATAGAGACGGTTTCCGGCCGAGCATTAATCCGAACGGAGACAGTGCCGTCGTCTCATGGAAGCTTGAAAAGGCTCCTGAGTATCCGAAAAAACAGGAGACAGACAGCCTCAGGAAGATCAGGCGCTATCTGTATTCGCATTTTGAAGAACTGTTCCACGACATCGCGTTCTCCAATGGAACACGGACGGAATATTACGACACGCTGAATTTTGCTTTCAGCACGTCTTACTACCCGACCGAATTTGCTGGGGTGCTCGCGGAAATTCCTGTGTTTGAGCTTTCCAAGGTTGAGCTCGACATCATGGACATGAGTTGGAAAATCGAGGGGAAAATCTATGAACAGCTTCCACTGCCTCAGAAAATCAATGGCTAATAAGGGCGTACTACGGGGCGCATTGGGAGCAATTCTCCTGGTCGGTGTCTCCGGAGGGGCGCTCCAGGCTCAAACGGCCTCAGTTGCACCTGGGCAGCAGCCCGTCGCTCAGGACCCTCTTTACGTGCCGCCATCACATGTTGACATGAAGATGGACAGTCAGCGCGTTGAAAAATTCGTCGCCAAAAACGTTTCAGAGGTCGAGCGTCGCCTGCATGGGCTGAAGGTCACACCACCCGAAGACATGGCGTCCGCCGACACATCCCCATACACCAGCACATTGCGGGACATGCAGGAGACCCAGCGTCAAATCCTTGTTCTCGACAAGAAAAAGGAGCTGGCCGAAAAAAGCGTCGAGCTGTGGAACATTCTGTATAACCCGGAAGAAGATGAAGCCGCCGGGATGCGCGACGACAATGACCCGGACAGCCTTGAAGAAGCCGCTCCTGTCGCGCAGCCGTCCGCGCCCCCGGAACAGTCCACCGGTGCAGATGCTGCGGAGGAAGTGGCACCCGTGGCTTCTCCGGCACCTTCGAAGGCGCCGGAACCCCGTCGCGAGCGTGACCTGTCGATTTCGGAACATGTTGGTCCGATGCCTGTCATCGTTTCCATCCTTGGTACTGGCAACAACATCAAGGCGACCCTGCTGGTGCCTTACGCTGGAGAATTCGAAGTCACGGAAGGCATGCGCCTGCCCAACGGCATGAGAGTTGACAAGGTGACATCGACTGGTGTGCTGGTTCGCGACGCCGCCGGTAACCGTTATCCCCTTTCGTTCGGAGATAGTGTCCCAAGTCAACCGGCCTCCAAGCAGACAAGCGACAGCAGTCAATCCAGCGGCGTTTTGATGCCTGGTGGCGGACTGATGTTCTAAGGACGTGCAGCCGGGACAGGTGACCTGATGTTACAAAAAATACTGGCTTTACTGAATATGGGAAAGGCAACGCCTCCTCCGTTGCCCACCCCTGTTCGCAAAGCGAAACCAGCCCCACGCAGATCTGCGTCAGCGAACCTGCCGCCCAAGAAAGGTCTATCCGCCAGAAATGACAATCCCACTCCCCCACCGGGTTTCGGGATGGCTCCTCATTCGGCGGCTCAGTCCAACAAAGCTCCTGCGACGACCAAGTCCGTAAAGCTGTCAAAACAACCGATTAGCCAAGAACTCAAACCTCGTCGGACGTCGCAGACTCATGTGGCGACGACTGAGGAAATAAAGGCACTTTTGACCTTTACTGGTGACGTTCCCACCGCGGAAAGTGGGGATTTGGTCGTTTCGGAAAGCATTCGGAAGATCGGTGCTTTTCTGTCGAACGGCACACTCGTGATTTCGCGTCACGACCCTATTAGCCCGGAAGCCATGCAGTTGCGGGACATGCTTCGGCGGAATTATCGCAAGGTTGAGCGAGAAGTTCATGTCGAACTTGAGGTTATTCGCAAGATCTATGAGGGGGCTGCTACACGTTTTGGCGGAAAGCGGAAGAACCGCCTAACAGAATCAGAAATGCAAAGGGCGGTGCTCCAGTTAATTGGGGAAACCGTGAAGCTGGGCGGGTCAGATATCCACGTCATGATTGGTCGATACGAAGCCCGTGTTCGTGTTCGACTGGACGGGGTGATGAAGCCCCTGCGGCAGCTCCCGGCCGCAATGGCCGAAGACTTGTGTGCGGCGGCATTCAATATGTCGCAAGCCTCAGACTCATCCTATCAGCGCGGGAGCTATCAGTTTGGCCGACTGATAAACCTGCCAGAGACACCATTGCCTGAAGGTGTGCAGTCCGTTCGGTTACAGTTTAACGTAACTGAGTCGGGCCGATACATGGTTGCCCGTATTCTTTACTCAAGCGGTGTCGGCGTTGACCAAGGTGATGTTGAAAGGCTGGGATACAGCAGGCATCACATTCGGCAGCTGCACAAACTTCGCAAGCTCAAGACGGGAATGAACATATTCTCCGGGGCCACCGGCTCTGGAAAGTCCACCTCTCTTCAGCGAAATCTGAATGCTGTCTACAAGGATTCCAAGGGCACCCTAAACATCATCACGATCGAAGACCCGCCCGAATACGTCATTGATGGGGCAGCTCAGTTTCCGATTATTCAGGCGAACAGCCAGAACAAACGTGAAGAAGCTTTTCTAGAAGCAATGAGCGCGGTGGTGCGTTCAGACCCTGACATTATCATGATTGGGGAAATTCGCGACCCTGCATCGGCTTCTTTGAGCTTTTTTGCCGCGATGACCGGGCACCAGGTGTGGGGTTCACTTCATGCCAACGATGCTCTGTCGATTATTGACCGCCTGCGCGATAACGGCGTGGAGGACTACAAGCTTTGCGATCATAAACTGATGCGCGGCCTTATCTATCAGTCACTGGTCAGACAGCTTTGCCCGCATTGCAAAATTCCTCTTGCGCAGGCGGTTGAGAACGATCTGATTGAGGAAGCGCTCTATGAAGACCTTATTGCATCTGTTGGCGAAGAAAATGCCAAGCATATCTGCGTCACCAATGAAGCCGGGTGCCCGGAATGTGACGATGGTTATAGCTCTCGCACCGTGATAGCCGAGATTGCGATGCCAGATAAGAAGTTCATGGAGTTTATTCGCGATGGCAACAAGAACGGTGCCTATGACTACTGGCTCAATGAACTCGACGGCCTGACCTGCCTGGAGCATGGCTTGCAAAAGGTCGTCCAAGGGGTGGTCTCACCTGAAGAACTTGAGGCGCAGGTCGGCTCATTGAGCGAGTTCGACGCGAAACGCCGCCAAGTCGTATTCGGCAAACTCATGGACCCGCTTCCTGTAATTGACGTTAAGGAAGTTTCCTAAACTACATTGGCGGATAACCAGCGGGCGACAAGATGCCTGGCCGTCGGAGAAATGCTATGAACCTAGACAACTTGAACCGCTCATTCAGCAAACTACAATTCGGCGGAAAACAACGAATTCGGGTGTATCGCAAGTTGGTGAGCTATCTGACGAACGGTGTTGACCTGATCAAAGCGCTCAAGATTATGTGGCAGCATGCGAGTGACGATGGGCGGAGGCCAGATCACCCGACAGCCATCGCGGTATTGGAATGGTTGACAGCTATTGAAAACGGCAAGCCTTTGAGCACCGCCTTTGGCAGTTGGATTCCTGACACCGACCGGGTTGTGATTAGTGCCGGTGAGGCCGGGAACCTTCCGCAGGCGCTGGAAAACGCTGTGTTCATTGCGGAAGGCGGCAAGCGCATCAAATCGACCATTTATGGCGGGATAGCCTACCCAATCCTTCTGTCAACGATTGCCATCGGCTTTATGGCAATGTTCGGCCTTCAGATTATCCCGGCCTTTGATGAGGTGGTCCCAAAAGAACAATGGACAGGTCTTGCCTCTTACATGGCGTTGATGGCCGATTTCGTGAACGGTTGGATGTTCCCGTTACTGGGTGCCTTCATCGGATTTATGATGACCATTCTATTCACGCTGCCGAGATGGACGGGCAAACTACGGGTCAAGTTCGACAAATATCCGCCTTGGTCAATTTACCGGCTCTTGTCAGGAACCGGATTTATGCTTTCAGTCTCTGCCCTGGTTAAAGCCGGGGTGCAGATACCCGAAATTCTTCGAATTTTGCAGAAGGGAGCAAATCCGTGGTTTTTCGAACGCATGTCGTCCACTCTCAGATATGTCTCGGCAGGCAAAAACCTCGGCGAAGCCCTGTATGCAACAGGTTATGGCTATCCAGACATGGAAACCGTCAGGGACTTGCGGTCCTTCTCGGAGCTGGAAAATTTCGATGACATGCTCGAAAAGCTCGGCCGCGAATGGCTGAATGAAAGCGTCGAAAAAATCACAAAGCAGATGAACGTTCTGCGCAACCTGTCGATTGTTTTCCTTGGCGCTGTCTTTGGGTTGATTTCGGGCGGTATCTTTGCGCTCCAGCAGCAGGTCACCTAATCAACCTCTGTTTGCAGTAATCCGAACATTTACATTACGAAAGGCGCTCTACCTGGGCGCCTTTCGTTTTGCTCCATCACTGTAAACAAAATATCGAAATGCAAGTTCTCTTTGTCCACATATTTTGTTTTGCTTTGTTTTTTGCTTATTTTTGCTTATAGCGGTTGCGTTTTCCTTTGATTGACTTCTACCCTATATAGGTAAACCACATCATCGGAGACTGAGATGCTATCCGCAAAACTCAAATCCTTCAGGTCGCGTCGTCAGCGCGGTATCACGCTTCTGGAGGTTGCAACTGCCATCGGCGTCGGCGCGCTTATTCTTGCGGGCGTTATGCTGATGTTCCAGACCGCCAGTAACAGTCAGAAGACGACTGCCGCCATGGGCGAGCTCGCGTCCGTTCAGCAGGCGGTTCGTTCCTTGTATGCCGGTCAGCCGGATTACCAAAACCTGTCAGCAGCGTTGTTGGCGCAAAGCAATCAGCTTCCCAACCGGATGGTCAAGGGAACCGGTTCCAGTGCCAGCCTACAGCATTCGTTCAACGGTGCCATTGCCATTGGTACAGACAATTCGGACCAGAACTTTACCGTCGAGTTCGAAAGTCTTCCGAGCGAAGCCTGTATCAAGATTGCAACCCTGGATCTCGGCACCGGCGTCGTTTCCGTTGATGTGACCGGCGGTTCGTCCACTTCTGTCTCCGGTCGTTCCTTGACGCCAGTTGAGGCGACATCTGCTTGCGGCACGTCGAACAACTCGACGATTACCTGGACGTTTTACTAAGCCTGTGGCCCGGCCCCGGCATTAGCCTCCGACGTCTCAGTCGGGGCCGGACTTTTCCTTTGGACCGATGTTTTTGAACATGTGGCCCGCTTCGTTCTCCTTGAGGTACCCATGTCAGTACTCAGTACAGCCGGGCCGACGGATGTCGACTTTCATGACAACTCTGATGACGAAGGCGGTCTCCGCCTATCGGACATTGAATTCACTGATATCTTCTTCAGTGAAACCGGTCACTGCACCTTGCGCGGTGCAGGAAACATCGATGGGAACTCGACGGCATCTGGTCCTCTTTCTAGCATACCCGAAGGCGCCATAGAGGATTTCGATCAGTTTCACCGTGCAATCTGTCAGCGTGGGCGAAATGAGGATGAGTTCTCGTATCAATACGACGGCATGTATTTCCGCGTCTCAAAAATCAAAGACGTAAACGGGATTTGGTACACGTGTCGCCGGGCCATGTGGCCCTTGCCGCGGCTGTACGACTTGCAGTACCCGAAGACACTTATTCAGCATCTGGGTCTTCTGGGTGGGCCGCGTTCGTCAGGCCTACTCATTTTTGCCGGTAAAACCGGTCAGGGTAAGACAACGTCGGCCTGTTCTCTTCTGCTTGAATATCTGCGCCATTACGGCGATATCGCTGTTGCCATTGAAGATCCGCCAGAGCTTCCGCTTAGTGGTGAACACGGACCATTTGGCCGTTGCTTCCAAACACCTGTAGCCAATGGTGATTTTGCGTCTGCCATGAAGTACGCCATGCGCCATGTGCCGCGCTATATTTTGCTGGGCGAGGTGCGAGGTAAGGCCGAGGCATCTGAGGCCATCAAAGCTGCCGTGAATGGACACCTTGTCCTGACGACAATTCACGCGGGCTCGCCGACAGAGGCTTTGAGTTCTCTACTGAAATATGTGGCGGCATCTGAAAGCGTAGACCTCGCGCGCAGTATCCTTGCAGAGGGATTGGCGGGCGTCATTCATCAAGAGCTGATTACCCGCAAAGGGCAGAAAGGGTTCGCCCCTCGCCTGTCATACCTGTTCCCCGGAGATGACGCAGGCATTCGCTCGAAAATTCGCAACGGCAAGATTGAACAGCTTGGAACCGACATTGAGCGGCAGAAGGCGAACGTTCTTGCTCACAAGTCACCGATAGGATGACGCGATGCAGGCGCTGCTCTATATCGCACTGTTTTTGATTGTTCTCTCGCAGATAGACTATCGCAAACAGGATGATTTTACCGCCCAGCAAGAAGTGGCAGATGCCATTGTCTTGCAGATGATGGCCTATCATTCCTCGGCCGTGCGCTACTGTGCGAACAATGCGTGTGGATCAGGCCCCGTGCCGACAGTAACAGGCATGTCCGGAACATCCTGGGCCTACGGAGATGAAATCAAATCGGTGTCAAATGGCACAGGTATCGTTGTGACCGTGTTCGATCCGTTTGAAAAGCAGAATGGCACCGAAGCAAGGTTCAAGTTTGGCCCGACGGCCGCCTCGCTGAGAGCCCACACACGAGGTTCCATGAATGCCGGGCAATGGCAGGCGGCAAGTCAGCAAATCAGCGCCGGAACTATTTCAAACAACAGCTGGGCCGGTTCCGGTACGCCAATTACGGGAAATATTGCAATACCGCAGGGCTTTGGCGGTCTGACGCTCGCGGATCAGCAACCGATTCTTGCGACCAGAGTTAATTGATTGGAGAACGGAAGATGGTAAGGTTCAGGAAAGCACATCAAAAGGGCATCACGCTTCTTGAGGTCGCAGTGGCTCTTGGCGTTTCTGCATTTGCCCTGCTCGGGGTCCTTGCTTTGATGTCCGAGAGCAATCTCCAGATGAGGGCGCGCGCGACAGCGGACAGGCTCGCTATTGTGAAAGAGGCAACCCGGAATTACGTGCGCGCCAACTACACTGATTTGGTAGCCACTGCCACCGCGGGCACCCCGATCGTTATCCCCGTAGGACGAGCTTCGGCTTCTGACCCCGTTCCATCCGGGCCGAGCGGCCTCCCAAGCTTGCAGGGAGGTGGCTTCCTTCCGTCGAGTTATGTCGATGTCAATTCGTACAACCAGCGTCACGCGGTCCTTATCCGTGAACCTTCGACGAACGTTCTCGAAGTCATGATTACGACCTATGGCGGACAGGATATCAAGGATGGCGACCTGGGTTCGATCGCAAGCAAGGTGGGTGCCGAGGGCGGCTTCATAATGGATAGTCCGCCAGATGGCACGTCTGGCATCATCCAGGGTGCTTTTGGCGGTTGGCGCTCCGCGGCCTCTCTTTGGACGAACGGTACGGCTACGCCTGAAGCTGGCCATCTGATGGCTACGCTGGGCTTTGACAACGGAACTGTCCTCAGTGACTTCCTCTATCGGTATGACATTGGAGTGCCTGAAGCAAACCGGATGCATACTGATCTGGACATGGATGGATCAAACATTGATGCCGTGTCGCAATTGGATGCAGAAACCATCATCAACAATACCGGTGATGACGTTGAGGTGAATGACGGACTGTCGGCCAATCAGGGTATTCACATCCGGAACGACTTCGCCCGAATTCATGGAAACAACAGTCTGTACTGGGAAGACTGGGGCGGTGGCTTGTTCATGCAGGATGCCAACTGGCTTCGGTCATATGGGTCAATCCGAACCACGGGAACAATGCTGGCTGAAACAGAAATGCTGTCTCCGCAGTTTACGGACCTTGATGACAACACCTTCCTCGTCGACCCCAATGGCACATCCCGGGTGGAGACCGTTGATGCAACGGAAATGTATGTCCGGAACAGGAGCGCAAGTGTGCCTGTCAGTGCGCTATTGCCGAAGTATGTGCCACAGGAAGGCTACATGCGGCAACACAACGAGACGGTTCCAAAGCCAGATTGCGCCACCGGTGGTGAAGCCAAAATTCTTCTATCCCTTCACAGGGCAGCATGGGGTGCCTGTACATTGAACACGAGCGGTGGCGCCATGAACATCTGCGGAAATCTTGGTGGCGGTATCTCGATCAGAGCTGTCGACTCTGGCAGTTCGTGGCGAATTGCGATTACAACCATCAACAACCAGATCAACCCGCTCGTTCTGGCGCAAACCTATTGCTACTATCCGTAATCATCGCGGGGAGCGGCTGCAATGAGGGGGCAGATTTGTCTGCCCCCTAACTCTCTCAACGCTGATGAAAACGTGGCGTCTGATCTATCGAAGCCACAACATGCGCGAGCGAAAAATTCTGGCGTTGCGGATTGGCCGAACGCCTCATCTGCCAAGGGGTGTATGGGCCATAACAGTGTTCGTCGACTTCGTGCATCCTTTTCCATTCAGAATATCCTGAACGCTCAATGGAGAGAAATTCCTGAATGTAGGCTTCCGCCGAACATGGGCGGTACAAAGGGTGACGCCGAAGTCCTAACGAAATTACTTCGCCCATTCGCGTTCTCAGGGAGCGTGCAAGCCTGGACGGCTTACCATCCAGTCGTTCTTGCCTGGTAAACGACAGGGTTCGCCCGCAATACAACTGCAAGAGACACATTGCAATATTGTAGATGTCAATTCGATGGTCCATCCTATATTCGTCACCCATGAGGGTTTCGGGAGGAGAGATGGACCAATTGAATTGCCCGCCTGGTATTCTCCTTAGATCGCGAGCAATGCCAAAGTCGCCAATCTTGAACGCTACAGCGGGTAAAGCGTTCTGGTAGTGAGGGAATCGCAGTTCACTTCCCAGGGAATTTTGGCACGTAACGAAAATATTGCCCGGATGCAAATCCAGGTGACCGATATCGCTCCGATGTATGAGTGCCAGCGCTTCGAGGAGCTCCTTGGCAGCCTTTAGCGTCAAGAGTTCGCTCTGCTCCGGGCAGTATCTTAACGAAGGCCCGGCCCACGACCATATGAATCGCGCTAAGTCGCTGTCTGCCAGTTCCTGAACAAGAACGAGGTTACCGCCATTGTCGATGAAAGCTTCATGCAGATGCAAAATCCTTGGACTGCGAAGGGCAATCAGCCTCTGTACTTCATTGTATGCCAGATGGGCATTATGGGGCGACATAACCTTAAACGCCCTTGCTGAATCGAAATTACAATCCCGACCTGAATAGACCCGTCCGAACGCTCCTTGGCCAATCGTACGATCTACCTTGTACATAGTATTGCTAGCAGAAATGACGAATGTCCCCTCAGAACACGGGGGCAGTTGTAGTTGGTAGTTCGGCACGTAATTGGTCTGCATATCCGGTTCCTCGTTCTTCGACGGCTATCATTAACAGATTCTTAACCGGTCCGAAAGTGCGGAGTGGATGAGCCTTTCCGCATTTCAGATGAAGCTTTCCGAAAGCAATATGAATTATTTTCCTTGATGCGCGCACGTCATTCTCCTTATAACAAGTAACAAATCCTTTTACGCGCCACCGCTGCAAGGATTACCGGAGAGAGAAAATGTCGATATCGACGGTCATCGTTAAGCCGACCAAGCATTGCACTGCTCAATGCGACTATTGTTCCGCCCCGCCCGAGGTTAATGGTGCTCCCAAATGGAGCGTAGACCAGTTCAAGCAGTATTTTGACAAGCTTGCCCCTTATCTTACCGGGCGTGCGGTGCTGATCTGGCACGGCGGTGAGCCGATGTTGATGCCCCCGGACTTTTACTGGAAGGCTTTTGAGTATGCCCGGTCGATCAACCCGGAAGTGCGCTTTTCAATCCAGTCAAATTTGCTGAGTTATGACAGCAAGCGGTGGAAAGATGTCTTCGAGCAGGTGTTTGAAGGTTCCGTTTCCACGAGTTTTGACCCGGATGAGCGTAACCGGTATTTCAAAGGCTCGACGAAGCTCTATTCGAAAATCTTCTGGAAGCGCATGGATGCGCTCATTGGCGACGGCTTTGTGCCGAAAATTATCGGAACCTATACGGACGAAACAGCGGACCTTGCCGACGTCATGTATGAGAGGGTCAAGGAATATGGCGCAATGGCTCCCAACCTGCGCTTCAATTATCGCTACCCGGCCGGACGCGACAGTGGAAAGGGCGAACTTATCTCCCCGGACAATTACGGAAGGATGATAATTCGGCTTTATGACCGCTGGATTAAAGAGCTGCCTGAGTTCACCATTACGCCTCTTGATGAAATGCTCAAGAAGGTCATCCATCTTGAAGTCAACCGTTGTCCATGGACGCGCGAGTGCGGTGGTCGGTTCCTTGGCATCGAGCCTAATGGTGATGTCTATAACTGCTCAGAATTCGCCGACCTCGGCGACACGGAATATCGTTTCGGCAATATCGATGAACACACGATACCCGAGATGATGCGTTCGCTGCCCGCCAGACGAATTCGTCGCCGCCGGGTGGAACTTCCTATGGACTGCACGACATGCCGCCACTTCTCTGAGTGCGAGGGAGGCTGCATGCGAGATGCTGTTCTCTATGACCGCGGCCTCGGTGGCAAGTTCTATTACTGCTGGTCCTGGAAAATGACATTCGACCGCATCAAGGAAAGCGTTCGTAACGGCGAAGCCGACGGAGCGATCCGAAAGTTCAAAATGGACCCGGATACCGTTCGCCGAAATCAGAACCTTCATCCGGCGAAGACAGCAGCAGCTTAGGGGGCGGCCATGATTACCTGTTATTTGAAGCCAACCGACTATTGCAATGTGGGCTGCACCCACTGCTATCTCCCGGAAGATGTCCGCGCCAACCGGTTCACCATGAGCGAAGATACCCTGAGGTCATCGTTTTCATTGCTCTCAGATATGCAGGTGAAAGCTCGTCATCAGGGCGTTCTTGTTCTTTTCCATGGCGGGGAACCGCTGACCGTACCAATTGATTGGTACAACCGGTGTTTTGAGATGATGGACGAGATGCTTCCCGGTGCGATGACCAGCATGCAGACGTCGCTTATTCCGTTGCGGCGCGACCACCTGCCCATGTTGCAGGAGCGCTTCAATCATCATGTGGGTTCGTCTATCGACTTCAGTCAGCGGCAGATCAAGGGCTCTGTCGAGAATTACCACAGCCTTTGGATGCAAAAAGTCGACATGGCCCGGGAAGCAGGAATTCTGGTTATTCCCGGTGTCGTCCCGACCCGTCGCGAACTTGGCCGCGAACAATACATCGTCGACTGGATGATGGACCGTGAGTTTGAGGCTTTCAATATCGACCGTTACAACAGCTTCGCAACATCGTTTGATGACCGCCCTTCGAATGCGGAACATTCACGGTTCCTGTCAGGCTTGTTTGATGCCGTGATGAACCGAGTGGAAAAAGATGGTTGGGCACCTGTTATTGGCACTGTCCAGGGTGTGCTCACTGGCGTCATGTTTGGTATCGGGGGAGACAGGTGGGGTGGCTCCTGCATGAATGACTTTATCGTCGTCGGGCCGGATGGGGCGCTCAACAACTGTCCTGACAAACAGACTGTCGAAAAACCGTTCTCCTTTGCCCGTGAAGGATGGGAGGCATTCTCGTCATCGCGGTCCCGCCGCCGCTGGGTCAAACACCAGATGCTGGGGCACAAAGAGGATTACTGCGCTTCTTGTGAGAACCAGGCATGGTGCGGTTCAGGATGCCCCATCACCCCGAACGGGGCTCCAAATGGCGAAGATGAGTGCAGTGGCTATAAAAAGCACATTACGCATGTGCGGCAGTTTCTTGCGACCAGCCGCGGTCGCGAGCTGGCAGACCGGTACCTCAATCTCAGAATTGGCAACCGGGCTGCCGAGGTCGCAAGCGTCTACAGTGCTCCTAAGCAGAAAGCGTGCGTTGTATGAGCGGTACAGTACCTTTTACCCCAAAGTTCGACCACTTGGTCTATATGCGCGTGTTCGAAGGGTGCGATCTAAGATGTCAGCATTGCTTTATCCCGGCGAACCCTCGCCGCCTGCGTGACGATGATGTGGAGCAAACCGCTGATAGGGTTCGTGCTTTCGCTAAGCCGGGCGACCGCATTTTGGTGCAGTGGCACGGAGGAGAGCCAACGCTTATGGGGGCTGCATGGCTACGCAAGGCGATTGAAACTCTGGAAGCCACTGGGCCGGAGTTTGAATGGATACACGGCATTCAGACAAACTTGCTTGGCTACAACGATGAATGGGCGCAACTCTATCACGACAAGTTTAATGGCGAGGTCGGTGTCAGCTGGGATGCCAAAATCCGCCTGACCAGAAGAGACGACCCAACATCCTTTGCCGATTTTGAAAGCCGGTTCTGGCCTAAAATGGAGCAACTTCTGGCTGACGGTTTGCATCCGTACCTGGTGGTTACTGCTACCAAGGTGCTGTTCCAGACGTTCAAGAACCCGGTCGATTTCTTCAGCATGCTCGAAAGTCGGGGAATTACCCGAGGGCATCTCGAAAGGGTGACGGAAACCGGTGAAGCGCGCAAGGCTTGGGATGTTGTCGGTTTGTCGAACGCAGAGTACAGCCGCTACATGTCCAGATATGCCCGTGCCTATGTCCTATGGAATATACAGGCCGCAGAGCAAGGGCGCCCTCACCTCTCGCTTTCTCCTTTCGACGGCCTGTTGAAGTCGGCCGACGAATTACGTCGCGGTGAGGCGAAGGGATATGGTTGCTGGTCCGGAAATTGTGACACACGCTTTCATACCATTGATGCTGACGGCTATAAGCGAGGCTGCACAGCCTTGACTTCCGAAGACGGCAACAGCCGGGCGACAGCCACGCTTGCACTGGATAAGGATAATCTGGTGGAAGAACGCAAACTGCGCCGCATTGTCGACTGTCACGCGTGCGAGTTCAGAAGGATTTGCTCAAGCGGGTGTATGGCTATCAGTATGGATGACGGTTCGGGGGAATGCGCTGGTGGCTATAGCCTGTTTAAAGCAGCTACTGCTATCGTTTCCAACGAGAATTGTGACTGGAAGCGTACTTAGAGTTTCAAGCAACCATATAATGGAAATTAAGGTTCTGAGAAAATCAGTTTCATTAGATCCGGCATTGCCCAAACCATCCCGGAATGGCGCTTTCGACTTAGGCGCTTGCCGCGCCAGAAACCGGGAGTAATCCTTCACCAGCACGACAAAAACCAAGGAATATTGAGCGGAAACTAAGGATAAAAGTTTGCTTTTCCTTGTCGGTTCAATGTATATCCTTAAAAGACTTCATTGCCGCTACTGGAGATGATGGGTCTGGGGAGTGTGCCTGCGAGGCGCTGGCTTCTCGATAAACGCAGCGACTGCCGCGCGCACCAACGACATTGGGGGACATCATGATTAAATCCTTGGCCGCAAACCTTGCTATTTCGACATCGATGATCTTGGCAGCCACAAACGCTATGGCGTCAGTCGGTCAGGATCAACGGATTACCATTCCGGATAGTGAGTCCCTGAGTCCTGAGCTAGACGATGCCGTCAACGCGGCTCTCGGAAGCGCAAGGGTCTCCGAGGCTGTCAGTGATGCTTTCCTGTCGTTGATGCAGTCATATGTCGGCGAAGATGGTCAGACACTCAGTGAACATTACTTCCCGGGCGTTAACCTTATGAAGGTTGCCCAGGCAGGCGTCGCTGCCGACTCAACCATGAATACCGATGATGGGTGCTACACGAACTGCTACGGCAACTGCTACAACAATTGCCATGGTGCCTGTCACGGAGCTTGCCACGGTTCTCGTGGATGGCGCTAAGGCGTCATCCACCTGCTTCTCTCGCGGAAAATCACGGAGATTTTAATGAGCGTCAAGCTTGAAAAGACAGGAGGCATTTCTTCTGTCGAGCAACCAACATCTCCAAAGGGCGTCAACCTTGGAAAGACGGGGGATGCGGGGCAATCAACGCCGCCTGTTTTTGACATCACACTGTCAGAACTTTGGGAAATCGACCAGGTTCCTGCTTGTGTGTATGGCGTGGATGTTGACGAAGGCCTGTTCGATCCTCGGGAGGGGGTTTACGAGGTTGGTTTCCTGTATAAGGCTAACGAGACCGGGCTGGACGAAGACCTGATGGACGTCATGGTTTCCCATGCTTCTGCGAAAGTGGAGGTCATTCTGGAAATTCCGGCGAATGCGACCGATATCGTGCCATCCACAATCATGGCTATGGCCGCCAACCTTGGAGTTTCGGTCTCCCTGCTTCCGCCCGGGTTGGGTGCCTCTCGTAAGGAAGAAAAGGCCTATCAGAAAAGGCTGAAAGAATTCTGTGAGTGCTACTTGGGAAAGAAGGACTTCAAGAAGTCCTTGTTCCCGATTTCCTCGTATCTCGAGTATATGTTCGCCTCGAAGCTGCGTAGCACGCGCGGGTTCAAACCCTCAGATCCTTATATCGTTGAGCGGTTTGTAAAAACCACGACCGAAGAGTACTCGAACCGCTTCAAGCGCAAGATCAAGAAGGTCGTTTATGAAGCATTTGGTGGTTCTGATGGCTTCAGGAATTTCACACTTCAGGTCGCTCGCAAGATTCAGGACATGACCGAGGAAAAAGCCAGGAAGGCCGCTGCAAAATACGCCTTGGAGAACCAGGCTGCAAACGATAGCGAGCAGGACACTTCAGAAGTTGCTCCGGCGCCGTCCTCGGAACCGAAAACAGAGCAAGAGGCTGACGGGACACAGGTGTAACCGCCATGCAGCGATTTACGCTCCATGTCAGAATGACGAAGCACTGTAACGCAAACTGCACGTTCTGTAGTTCTTGGCAAGAGCTGCCCGACAACGCAATGAAAGAAGACGACTTCAAAAAGTCAGTCGACTTCATCGCCGGGCGGCTCTTGCCATTGTATGGATATGGCAGAGGAAACAATAGCCATTGTTCGGTTCAATATATTGGTGGTGAAATTCTCACTGTCCCGCGTATGCAGCTCCACAACTGCGTAAACTACGCCCGTGACCGTCTCGCCACGGTTTTTGACACGGTGAGAGACGGTGTTCAATCCAATCTGATAGGCTCAGAGGATCGCGTGGTCGGCCTTCAAACCCTGTTCGGGCATCGGATCGGGACATCGGTGGATACATTCGGAGACCAAAGAAAAATCGCGGGTGACCCGGAAGTCTATCGCCACATGCTTTCCAAAAGCCGGGCTGCCTTGATGCGACGCCGAAAGACCAATCCTTCCGCCGTTTTCGTGCTGGACGCCCAGGGTGTGAAAAATGCGGCCGCCGAAGCAGACATTGCCCAAGAGAGCAATTATGGCCTCGGGTTTCGACCGGTCTTTCGTGGGGGCCGGTCGGTTAATGCCGCAAGTATTGGCGAGCTGGTCGAAACCTATGTGAATGTGTTTGATCAATGGGTGCTCAAGAAAAGCATCATCATACAGCCATTCTTTCAGCTATTGGCGAGCCGCCTAGCGACCAGAAGCGGGGATAGCGCGCAACTATTCTCCGAAGGCGGGTGTCCATTTCAGTCGAAATGCGGTGCTCTTTCGCTAAATCTTGAGCCGAATGGCGACCTGTATATCTGCCAGGACATGGCGGACTCTGACCAGTTCTGCCTTGGAAATGCAGTGCGGGGCGAGTTTAAAGAAGGTATTTGGGAGTCCTTGTGTCGCCGGAGTGAACATTTGACCTCCGAGTGCCAGTCATGCCCATATCGCAGAGAGTGTGAAGGTGGCTGCATGAGTGAGGCAATCCACCGCACAGGCGATCCTTACGGGAGGACAGACCTATGCCCGGTCTGGAAATCCTTGTTCTCCCGAATAGATGAGGTCATTGACACCCACGGCTGCGACAAACTCCGGGGGTGGCTCTACGACCTGGACGGAGCTTCCCGTGATTAAGGCTCATAATATGCTGTTTGCGACAGCCAATCGGCAGGCCGCTGTGGTCGGCAGGACATTGCCTGAACGAGGGATAGAGCGCATGCGTGATATCCTGGATATGCGCCAATGTGATTTTGTCCCTGCATACTCTGGTAGAACGCAGTCATACTATAGCTGCGACGAACTTATTGTTGGCAACAATCCATACCTGACTGCCATTTCACTTCTCGTGGCCGCGCGCGGTGGGAAGACTGTGGTGGTGATACCAACAAACACGAACGACGAATGGGACTATCAGTTTATGAAGCCCGCTGTTTTCCGGCGATGGGTGGAAAGAGCGCTGAACATCCCCCGAATAGATGTCGGGGGTGTCACTGAAGACGACATTTTTCAGGCTTGGTCTGACCGGTTCTTTGAGGTTATTGCCAGCGAGGTCTCTCGGCAACCCGATGTAACAGCGATGGTTTTGAACCGCATGGTTCCGTCCGTCTCGTCCTATTCTCCTGAGGGAGAGGTGTTGGTATTTCTCAATCCGGAAGCCTCTCCTGCATCCGACGACCAGGTTTCCGCTGCCTTGCCAGGGCACAATGTTGCCCGCCATGTCTTGTTGAACACTTTGGTTCCCCTTTCCTATCCCATCCGGCCAGATCATTACAATTATCTGTTTGCGAAACACGTCACGGTTACTTCTCGGCTGAGTGGGTTTGCGGACAGCGACCCGACAGTCAAAGATGGTAATGCATATGGAAACCCACTGGTTGAAGGCGTTGGAAGTGCCGTGATGATGGATGCCGACCCGCTGGAAAGATTGAAGGAAGCTTTTATGGCTGTATTAAGGGCGAGCTCTCGCGCTTGAAAAGGAAAACTGCCGCATGTTTCCTTTTATCCACACTTCTTTCCTTGTTTTGGATGCGATAAAACCCTATTCTCCGTAAGGAGAACGGATGACGGCAAGGAGAACACGCCATGAACCATGTCGCTGCAAATGATTTTGAGCACAAGAAGATTGTGGTCCCGAGCCCGGTATCGGCGCGGAGCAGCATGCTTCTGCAAATTATGCCAATCCGTTCATGCAATCTTCGCTGCAAGCACTGCTTTATCACGAACCAGCACAAGAAGATCAAAGACATCATGTCTTTGCCGCTGTTCAAGAAATCACTCGATATCACCCTTGAGTTCTCGAAGCACTTGCCTTTGAGCGCTCTTGAATTTGATGTGATGGGCGGGGAAATCCATACCCTCCCGGATGACTATTTTGCTGAAATGGCGAAGTATGCGTGTGATCGGACCATTCAGCACGCAATCGAAGCAGTTGAAACTGGCGGCTATACTGACCGTCCGCTCGAAGACGTCGCCATCAACTTCATGTCCAATTACATCAATGTCAGCCCTGAAAAGCTCGACATGTTCCTTGAGGCGCACGACTACTTTGAAGCGCAATGGGCCAAGGTCGACAAAGCGATTTCGAGCCAAATTACAGCCCGCTTCTTCCTGCATAGCAGCTGGGAGCCGGATACCAACCGCTTTTACAAAGACAAAGTCTTTGACCAGTGGGCAGCCAACTTCAAACGCATGTCTGACCGCGGCGCGCGCATCGGCCTTTGCGTGACAGGGACGCGCGGCACCATTGCGACACCGGTGGAAGATCTGTTCGACATGGCCATCAACAAGATTGGCGCAGCCGAAGTCGCCTTTGACTATTTCGGCGAACATGGCGAAGGCAAGATCAATGACGAGCTCGTTCCAGACTATGATGCCACCATCGAGTGGTTGACAAAGTTTGTCCAAGTCGGGAAATCCGCTGGAGAAAAGGCGGGAAAAAGCGACTTCGTCGTGCCTCACATGACACCTGGGGCAACCCTTGAGCAGATGCATTCCCGTCCGCTTTCCCAAGTGACAGTTGACTATGACGGAACGGTGGCTCTGGAATCCGTGTCGGCTGCGGACAAGCAGTTCTTCAAGGAAGACGTTTTCAATATCGCAAGTGGCACACCGGAAGACGTCATCTCACGGCTTATCAAAGACACCCAGCGCGGTATCAACGGCGATTTCCGTCAGATGATGAGTCTTGGCTGTCTTGATTGTCGGCATGTCGAATATTGCCAGGGCGGATACCGGCACTATGTCGGACGCTTTACGGAACCGGGTCAATGCGCGGGCTTCAAACAGCTTCTTGACCGTTTCATGTAACCGGACGGAACCAACCAATGCGTAAGACTTTCCTCTACCAGATAAATGTCACGCGCGATTGCAATCTGCGATGCACACACTGCTACATTTCGTCTGACGTCAAAAAGGCGTCCGGCAAAATGGAGGGGAACAGTTTTCTGAAAATCGTGGATGGCATTGCCGAGCATATGCAGAAGATCGGCTATGAGCATGCCGAAATCCATGTCATCGGCGGCGAACCGACGATGTTGGGCCTTCCCTTCTTTGAAGAAAACCTCCCTGAAGCCCGGCGGCGGCTTGAGGGCCATCATTTCTCCTTCGAACTCATCATGGTTTCCAACCTGTTGAACAAGGACATCGTGGATATTTCCCGTCATTTTGATCGCATCAATACGTCGTGGGAGCCGATTACCCGCTTTCCAAAGAAAAAGCTGGAGGAGTTTTGGCAAAATAACGTCACGACCCTTCAGGATGCAGGGATTGATGTTGGCATTACAACGGCCGTAACCAAACAGGTTATCGAAATGGGTGCTGATGCCATCCTTGAGCATCACTATTCCAAGGGTATCAAGCAGATTCATTTCGGCTTTTTCATCCCATCGGGTGACGGCTTGACGAATATCAACGATATCTTCCCGCCGTTCATTGAAACCTCACGCTTCATGATGCAGGTGGCCGACTGGTATTTCGCGCGCCGGGATGCCGACCCTGACCTTTGGGTCAACCCGCCCGAGAGTATGTTGGCGGCTATCGAAAGTGGAGAACCGCTTGATGATATCGTCTGCCCCATCATCGCGGGCAGCATGGACATTGACTGGGACGGAAAAACGGCTACGTGCCTTGAGGCCGGGGGCGAAACAGACGCGCAGTGGCTCGGGAATGTTCTGAAGACTTCCATATCCGATGTCGCCAGTAGTCCGGAGTTTCGCAAAGAGGTCAGGAAGGCCATGCGACCTAACGAACACTGCATGACGTGCGACGAATACATCGTCTGCAAATCAGGGTGTGGCGTGAATTTCAAATTCTGGGACCCTGAAAAAGATGAGGATTGCCCGGGGTTCAAAGCTTTCATCAAGGACATGCGGTCACGGCATCAGGGTGGTTTAAGGCCTCGCTATACCGAATACCGTGGAAAGGTAGCCTTCTGATGTCTCAGTCGCGCGTGTCAGCTCTTAAGGTTGATGGCATCATGCATGACGGGCGCTTCCTGGCTGATGTCGCTTCCACCCTTTTGGCTGATGTGAAGGCGCTGGTGCCTGAGCTTCCCTCACTGGGAGCCGGTCTCTTTCCAGAGCGGCTGAGAATTGATGATGATATTTCCACGGCATCACTATCCGACATCCGCCACCTGATTGAATGGTGTGGTCAAACCGCTTTCAATGACCCCGGTTGCGGCATAGGATTTGTATTTGATGGTGCTCCGGCCGTTGATGCGTCGGAAGCTTTTGACAATCTGCACGCCGACTTGTGCCTGTGGTTCCGTTCCTTTACAGGTCGGGGCCTTTCCGGTCATGACCTGACAGCGCTAAAGGAAACCTACGGCTTTATCGACCTTCAGATCACCGTTGAGGACAATTGTCTGACCATGCTCCCTCCGGAAGCAGTGCTGGACATTTGTGAGAGGGTCGGCATTCAGGAAGTGGATGTCGAGATTTCGGCGCTGGCATTAAACCGAGACGAGTGCTTCCAGTGGCTGGAGCGTTTCTACCGGTCAACGATCGGGACCGATGTTGAGCTTGTTGCAAAAATTCTTACTGACCGGCACCTGCACTATCACGAGGGCTTTGGTGCTGCCCTCTCCCATCTTTCCGCAGAAGACTTTGGCCTGTCCATCAGTCCAGAATTTGTGGGCCTTCTGAACCAGGGTGGCCCGGGCCTTTTTTCATGCAATTCAGCCTATGCTCTGAATACCCATGGGGACGAGCTGCTTAAACAAAGTCATCTGTTGCGCCGTCGAATGGTGACCGATGGCACCAAGAAACTGGTGTTAGATGCGGCATGCAGTTGTTGCCAGGTGAGTACACCCTGTCTGCATTCTGGATGGTCGGCCCTGCCAACACTTAACTCCTCCGGCTGCCCGACCGGTGCCATGAACGTCTTAACCCTGTTTTGCTCAGAGTGACACGTCTCCGATGAAAAATGGAGTTCCAAGTGTCACCGGTATCTCCTGAGGTCTGCTATGCTTCAAAACTCCAATCTGAAAGTTGGCATCGAAAGCCAGGTGCGCTGTGCCGGTAGTTGCGGAGGCTGCGTCCTCACTCTGGAGGAACGCCGAGAAGGCGCTGGTGGGCTTGATGTGTTCGTTGTTGATGGCATCAAGCGGTTTGTCGCGTCTCTTGTTGATAGATTTGAAACGGAAACCGGTGGCACCCACCGCGTGCTCAGTGATGACAAGGCAGCCTTCCATTTTGGTCAGGGTGACCATTTGATGATGGATGAGGACAAGCTGCGTGATTATGTGCGGATCACATCCGAAACCGGCCGGGGGACGGCGCGAGGGCTTATCAGTACATCCCTGATTGGCAAGCCGCGGCACATTGTCGAGAAGCTTGCTGCTATTCAGGATGAGGCCGACAAGTTAAACCAGGCCATGTCGATGCTCCTGGTGTTTGACCCTGCCCGTATCATGGATCGCAAGCTTCAGGCACTCTACGACCAGAACCTAGACGCGGTTCTCGGGCGCTTCCTTGTTGACGAGCCCATCCTCAATATCCCGCCCAATATTGCTGAAACGACCTCTCAGCACGAGGTGGCAAGCTTCCTGTCTCGTCACAAATTCGACCAGGTGGAAGCGGCTCTTTTCCCGACGATTGAAAAAGCGGCCGAGTACGCGGCGCAATGGCCAGATACTATCCGCTGGCTCACTGGCCTGATAGAGGAAGGGGCCAGAACTGGCAGCTTTACCGTCCGGCTTGGCTACGCTGTGGCAACGCTTCGTCGCGAAACCGACGAACTGGATGGCCAAGGTATGCTTGAGTATTTGACAAAGAAGATGTCAGAAGCTGCCTATATCGACAGTTTTGGGAAAATCTATCCTGCTCTGCCTTTGGGCATTGCGGATGTTACACCTCTTTCCGCTAGGCATGGTTTCCAGCCGGTTGGAAGTGTCTTTGATGCCGATCTGGCCACCGCCGAAGGCTGGGCGAATGCCGTGAGACGGGTCGCGCGGCGGACCTTTATATCCTTTCAGACAGAACAGCAATGCAGCAATTGCCCACATCGCAATGCGTGTGCAGCGGCTGGCTTCTCGATTTACAAGCAGGTCATGCGTGGTAAGGACATCGCGACTTCAGATTGCCCGATAGGCGTCCGAGAAATGCTTGATGTCGCATGTGAGGTCGCCAACTAATGCAGATGCAAGCTGTTCCGGATTTAAACATGGTCAAGCTTTCCCCTGATGAGCAGGTAAGCATCGAAACAGGGTATTTCGTTTTTACTCTGATGCCGAGTTTGTATTGTAAGCTCAGATGTCCGCACTGTTACCTGAGTCTTGAGCAGAGGAAAGACGCCACCATCCTGTCAGTGGACAAGGTTTCCGAAGCGTGCGCGAAAATTGACGCCTACTACCAGAAAAAGCGTCTCGAGCGAAAAACAATTGTGAACTATTGGTATGGTGGTGAGCCCACCAGCATGGGCGAAGACTACTTCCGCAGCTGTGCTGACGCCATTGGCTCGCACTTTACTGCTGAAAAGGGTTACGACATCCATCACACAGTTCTGACATCGCTTGTTGGTGTTGATCTTGATGTTTGGGGGCCGATTTTTGAACAGTATGGCAAGGGTGCGTTCCAAACTTCCTTTGACGGCCTGATGCGCGGCAAAGGCTATATGCGGGTTTGGGACAATCGTGTGCGTGAAGCCAACGCCCGGGGATTAGAGGTTTCCACCATCTCGGTTGTGAATGAAGCCTTGTTGTCTGATGGGCCGGTTGCAGTTCTGGATTATCTTTCAGACCTAAGCGTGGCTGAGACTTCATGGTTGCCCTTTATGCTTAACGAGCAAAACGAGGCAACAAAGAAATATGATGAGTTCGCCCCCCGGATGGATGTTTGGTCAGAATTCATGATAGCTCTTTCTTCAAGATGGCTGGAACGAAAGAGGGCAGGCCTTCATGCGCCAGAAATCGGCCAGTTACGTTTCATCCTGCGTCAGCGGGAGCTTGGTGATTTCGCAAACATTGCTGGGCAGACACTTTTCTTGATGCCAAACGGGGATTTCGTCCTTCCTGATTATGGTTCAGATAGCTGGCTGGAATACATGCAGCGCTTTGGGAATATTCTGGAGCAGGATTTCGAAGAGGTTTTGCGCTCTCCGGAACGTCGACGCTACATCCGCAAGCAAATTCTACGGAATGGCAATCCGGACTGTGTGGACTGCTCGCATTCTGGCTATTGCGTGATGGAGTTCTGGAAGAAAAACCGGCCGGGGGACGATTGTTTTGGTGGGCGGAACTATGTGGAGTGGGTTCTCGAAAATGAGGCGGAAATCCGTCATTTTACTGGGTCTGGCGGTGTTCGCCTTTACTGAAGAAATCTTGCCACAAACTGAAAAAATCCTTTCTCGAGATTCATTTTGCTTAATAACGATGCAAAACTGCATTGACAAAGGATTCTCGTAAGAATAATCCTTGTAAAGTAAGTTTTTTGCTTGGGATAGCGTCTCTTGCATAGGAAAACTGTATTGTTTTTTTACGGGCGTTCCGGCAGGCGAAAAAACCGTGCCGCCAAACGTCAAGAGAATTGGTTTTCGAGCTGGTCCTGCGGCTTGTGAACGTCATGGATCAAACAGGACGGAAAATGGAGAGATCACATGTCGATGTTTAAGGGTGGTTCGGGCTCAATGGTCAGAGGCGGCGGTGGTCGCCAGTATGACTTGCCCTCGGCCTACAATATCTTTGTACAGGTAAAGAGTATCCACATCGAAGACCCTGACAAGGAAATTTCGAACCACGGCAAAGACTACGTTGTGGGACTTTTGCTGAATTCGATGCCGGAACAGGGCCTGGAAGCCCATTTTGACGAAAGTGGTATGCCCCTGACTGAGGTCAAGGTTTTCATGCCAATGCCCAAAAAAGAAGCGACCCGTCGTCGTGACGTTCTCGGCCTGACCAAGGTGCGTGGTGGCGGCGAGCCAATGAACGAGCCTGGCAGCATTGTCGCATTTGAAAATGCCTTCTGCCCGAAAGGTGCAGAAGCGGGCGTTATTCACGCTCACTTCTCGTCAGGTATTGCCACTCCCAAAGACCAGACCCCTTACACGGATCAGTCGTTCGGCAAGGCGCTTGTCTGGCCGAACATCATGACCTGCGTGGTTCCGGAGCCGGTTGACGTCGACTCCGAAACGGGGAGCCGCACTTATCGCGGACACCAGAGTATCTATATTGCCGACATGACTGCTGCGTCGACTTTCTCGAATAAAGAAGAGTTCGAGGCTCTGGTGACACATGTCATCGAAAACAATCCAGGTATTGGACGTGCTGGTTTCCAGCTCCACGCTCGCGCCTTGGCTCCCGAAGGTGCCAGCGAAGAAGAAGCGCTTGAAGTTGGACGTGCCATTTCCAACCGTATGGCCACCAGCTTTGTCGCTTTCGACAAGGCAATTGGCGAAGGTGCGGAACGTCGGTACGAGAAGCTGACGGCAGCCGAAGCTCTCGAGAAATTCTACGAAATGTCTTCGAGCGAAGAATTCGTAAAGTTCTTTGGCGCCGCTGGTGTGCAGTTCGAATTCGTTCCGATGATGGTGGTCAGCCAGGCTTCGTCTCGTGTCCCGTCCAAGTCGGAAAAGGGTAAGGAGGCGATTAAGCAGGGCAAGGAGCCGTTCTGCGAGTCACGCGTCCATGCACTCTACACAACCGAGGATGGCCATGTTCCGAAATGGCCAACCGACTATGGTTGGGTGATGGACAACGTAGCGGTCGGCCGCATGAACTCGAAGTCGGAAGTCTGGTACACCACCTACACGAGCCCGGTTCAGAAAAAGAGCCCGGAAGTGTTCAAACTTCGTGACCTCATCACGCCGAATATGCCGTCCTATCACGCCGAAGCCGCTCGTGAGCTTCTTGTGGCCAACGCAGAAGCTAAAAAAGCTTACTTCGAAAGCCAGAACAAGTCGGAGCCAGCTCCCGAACAGGAAGCTTCGGCCAACGGTCCGGCAATGTAATTGCTCTTCTGGCCATGAGTTGGGCAACAGACAAAGGAGCGGGGTTATGCCTCGCTCCTTTGTCGTTCTCTCTCTTGCAAGTCTTTGAAACACACTTTGTGTAGTGCAATCAGTTAATGCGGTGGGTTCGGATGGCGTTCAACAAGGGGCTGTTTTCCTCGATTAAAGTGACAACGGCTGCAAGCGAGGTGAAGAGCCCATCATCTCCCGCCTCAACAACCAAGCAGCCTGTACTGGCTCCTGTTCAGAGGGCTGCTAAATCAGAACCTTCCTCGAATGGTGGTCCGCAGCCGACCCGTGCTTTTTCGCATTCGCTATTTACCCCGTTGCCCCGCCCGGTATCCGTCACGCCAGTTTCCGCCCAACCAGATAAACCAGCCGCCGAGAGCACTCAGGCAGCGCCAAGTGTGTCAGCACCTGTGCAGGCGCCATCACCAGCGCGACTTGGTATTGGAATTGGACGGCTGGCATCCAACACGAGCGCTACTGCGGTTCTTCCTGAAATTGATATCGTTCCTGATGTGCAGTCACCCTACGAATTCGAGCGCATTAATGGTGCGCAGGTGCGATATGAGCCAGTTAGCAAGCTCACAAACACCGGAGCTGTCATACCGGAGTCAATGGCTGAGCCGACCCGGAAAGCGCTCCTCGCTCTGGATGAAAAGGTTGGAGGTATCGATGAATGGGTAGCACGACGTCTTCAGTGGTCACTCAACCATCTGGAGAGTGTTCTGTCCGCCGAGCAGATAGATGCTGTTGCCCTGAGTATTGATGCTGCGGATAGAGATGCCGGTCTGATCGTTGCGGACCAAACCGGTTTTGGGAAGGGCCGCATCATTGCCGCAACTTGTCGTGCGATGGCGCTTGATGGAAAGCCTGTCATTTTCTTCAGTGAAAAGGAAAACCTGTTTTCTGATTTCTGGCGCGACATACGCGATATTGGCTCAGAAGATGTGTTTGGGCGCCCTTTTCTTCTGAATGATGGCTCTCGTATCATCAACACTGGATCTGTCGAAGCGGAGGTGCTGGTTCCGCACTGGAAACCAAAAGAAAAGCGTGAGGCAATCGAGCACATCATTGAAACCGGTACATTACCGGAAGGCAGTGCTTTGATGATGGCGACCTATAGCCAGTTCAACCGGATTGGAACCAAAAAGAGCCTCTTGTTGCAGGCACTGGCACCCTCCGCGCATATCGCCGAAGATGAGGCCCATAATGCGGTAACGGACAGTGCCACGTCCAAGGTGGTTGGTGATGCACTGGCGGCGTCCAAGTCCAGCATGTTTTCGTCGGCAACCTTCGGCCGTCACGTCAACAACCTCTCTGCTTACAGATCGGTATTCCCGTGGTTGAAATCCATGGAGAACATCGAAGACCTGTCTCCGGCTCAGCGCAGAGCGTTGGCCGAAGAAAGCACCTCGATTGCGACACTTGCAGGGCAGATTATTCGGCGAGAGCATGACCTTACCAACATGGTCCTCACCGTCAAAATTGACGAAAAGCGTCAAACGCGAAATGAGGAATATGCCGACATTCTGGCTCCTATTCTAGCTCTATCGAGTAAGCTCTCCTCCTTGGTTGACAGACTCATTGACGAGCGTAATGAGACAAACAAAGCTCACCTTAATTCCCTTAAGTCGGATACAAAACGCAAGGAAGACCGGGAAGTATGGGCATCCGCGAATTTTGGCACCAAGCTCAATGCCATTACGGGGCAGTTCCTGATCGCGCTTTCCGTCGACCATTGTGTTGAGGAATGCCTTGAAACGCTTGAGCGCGGAGAGAAGCCTGTTGTCGTCATTGAATCAACAATGGAGAGCCTTATGAAAATGCTTTCCGACATTGTTGATGGAGATGAGGAGCATGAGGAGGCGAGCGCTTCTGGTAACGTCCCTACCTTCCGCAAGTCCCTTGAAATGATGGCTGATCGGTTGCTCAAGGTCTCTGTGCGCCGTGGCGTAGAGTACATCAAACAGGAGGTTTGGCTCGATGAGCCGGAGCTGGTGGCGATGCAATCAGAGATTCGTGGTCTCATTGCCGGTTTCCCGGAACTCTCGTTGTCCCCTATTGATGATATTCGAGACCGTGTTGAGCGTGAGGGCCAGAAACTCTTTGATGCGGGCAAGCTTCCGAAACCGCCCTTGATGGATGAAATATCGGCTCGAAATACTCGGGTGGTTGATGGGAAATATGTCCGAATGCCATCGGAAGACCGAAACGTACGTGTCGCCCGATTTGTAAACGGTGCCACAAGTGGCTTGATTCTGACAGAGGCTGGCTCGACCGGCCTATCCGCACATGACAGCGACCGGTTCCAGGAACATGCCAGAAGGCACATGGTGGAGCTGGCACCTCCCAGCAATGTTATCAAGCGCGTGCAGACGTGGGGTCGCGTCTGGCGGCGGGGCCAGCTAACGGAGCCGAGGTTTACCGTGCTTGCGACAGGCCTGCCATTCCAGATATACAAAATGGCCATTCAGAACCAAAAAGTCGAAGAGCTAAGTGCCAGTGTGACCGGTTCAGCGAACACATTGACCAAGATGGACGTCCCCGACCCCATTAATCCGATCGGCAATGATGTCGCTTACGATTTTCTCAACGAGAACCCAAAAATAGCAGACCATCTTGGGATTGCGATGTCAGTCAACAGAGAAGAAGCCGACCGCGAAATGTATTTCGTTGGTAAGTTGCTCCGTCGATTGCCTTTACTGGGTTCCGAAATGCAGCGCAAGGTGTTTGGCGCGTTTATCAGCGCATACCGCGATAGACTTAAAACTGCGACCAGTAAGAATTCAGGGCGACATTTGCCGGGGATTTGGCAACCTGTTAGTCGCAAGGTGTTTGAGGCGGGTGATGGTTCAGACAACCCATATCTCGGACCAGATATTTGGGCGACTACCATCAGGACTACGGAGCATGTTATTCCTTTGCATGGTGAAAAACTTCTCCAGTTGCTGTCTCGTCGCGCATACCAGGCCGAGGAAGCGTATGTCATTGAGCACCTGAGAAAGATTTCGGAGCATCGCCCGGGGGTTCTTGAGCGCGCCCTCCATAAGAAGACCTTCCCAAATGTTGCTGCGGCCCTTCGGTCCCAGAAGGAGAATGCTGTAAAAATAGCGGATCTCCGACTGACCAAGCTATCTGCGGCTTTGAGGAACTTCTCCCCTGGCATCGGGGCTGTATTGCCTAATGAGGATGCAGATCCGGTTGCTGCAATCGTTCTGGGACTTAAGTTGCCTGAGGTTTCCCGTGCAACAATCGCTCGTGATTATGCAATTGAATACCTGATTCCCGGCGAGGAAAAACCGCGTCAGATATCTCTGGATGGCGTTTTCCGTGATGAGCGTTTCAAGTTCATGGACCGTGTCTTTGGTGAAAAGCAGATTGCTGCCTGTGCCACCGCCGAAAGCGGCCATCGCGTTGTGGAAAGAGTTGTCCTCGAAGGTAATATGCTGTCTGCTATCATGGCATCATCCCGCATGGGCTTTGGGACAAAGACGGCATATGTCTCACCTGAAGGCAAGGTTACACCAGCCATTCTGATACCCAAGTCTGCTGAGCGCACTCTGGTAGCGCAGTCTTGCAGGACGGTTATCGGCGAGGTTGCCGCAGAAGTCCTTCGTGCAGGCGGCGTGTTGCGTTCAAATCAGAAGATTACGGGGAGCGGTATTGAACTGAAAAAGGTCGCAAATGACCAGGTGCTCTACACGATCCCTTATGCCAAGCGTGCGGCGAAACCGTTTGAGACAGCCGAGATTGTTGATATTACGGGCAAAATCACAAATGGGGACTGGAGTGGTCGCTTTACCCGGTTGACGATGTCGCAGGCAAACCAACTCATCGAGCTATTCTACCAGAAAGGTGTCTATCTTACCTTTGATGCCAAATTCAGGAAGATGGCGGTGGAGAAGACATGGTCATGGATCGACAACAATAGCATTGTAGGGCCCGAACCACAGGAAACGAAGATGTCATTGTCACTTCATCGATAATGACTGCGTGGCAACATCGTTCCTGATTGTTATGCGCCACCCCCAAAACAGCGACACGGGGGACTCCCTCTGCCGCAGTAAAATGGCACCACAATCTTTGTTTTTTCCTTACTATTCGTTGAAGAACTAAGCAAAACGATTTAGCATCAAGGAAAACAGCATTCCCGCTCAACTCCTTCCGCGGAGCATATCCTTGCCGCATTCCTACAACGTTGTCTATATCGCGGAGAAACCCACTCTCGCGCGCACTGTCGCAAGGGCTATTGCGCAGATCAGCGGCAAACCGGTTCAAGAGCAAAAAGGCTACCTTCAGGTCGGTGACGATGTTGTAACCTATTTCTTTGGCCATATGTATGGTGCCGCAGAATTTCAGGAATATGACCCTGCCTATCAGGCATGGACCATTGCGACACTTCCAATCTTGATACCTTTTGATGATTGGAAGTTAGTGCCGAATGTGAAGTCGATAGACCAGCTCAAAACGGCAATCGGTTTGGTCAAAAAAGGGCGCGTTATCGTAAACTGCGGCGACGCTGGACGTGAAGGTCAATTATTGATCGATGAAGCATTGATCGAAAATGGGATCGACCCCTTCGCCGACAATGTAAAACGACTGTGGACACAATCTCTGACCGAGGAGAGCATGCGTCTCGCGGTCGAAGGCCTTATTCCAAATTCGCAGAAAAAGACTCTCTATTTGGCGGCAGTATGTCGTCAAAGAGCCGACTTCCTGCACGGCAACAACCTGACACGACTTTACACGTCTCTTGCGCGAGCGAGCGGCGTCAATGCTCTCATCTCTGTTGGTCGCGTCCAGACCCCTACCCTTTGGTTGGTCGTGACCCGTGACCTTGCCAGAAAAGCCTTCAAACCTGTGGACCACTTCCTGCCCAAGATTGTGTTTGAGCATGAGAACGGCAAGTTTACCGCAACTTGGGTTATACCGGCGGAGCATGACGGGCTTGATAGTGAGGGTCGGCTCGTTGACAAAGCGGTGGCCACCGCTCTTGTAGACCGGATTAAGGGTAAAGGCGGGTCTGTTCAATCCTATAATGTGAAGAAAAAGTCTATAGCGGCAGGCCTTCCCTATTCCCTGTCAGCCCTTCAGACCGAATGCAGTGCCAAGTTCGGGATGACGGCGAAGGAAGTCCTTGATACGGCTCAGGCGCTGTATGAGCGCCATCGCATCACGACCTATCCTCGCTCCGACAGTCGATACCTGCCGGTTTCGATTTTAAAGGAGGAAGCGCCTGCAATTCTGGCCTCGATGTCTGCCAGCGACCAATTCGCTCATCTCGTGGTGAATGCAGACCAGAACCGCAAATCGGCCGCCTGGAATGATGCAAAAATCTCCGACCACTATGCGATTATTCCTACCACCGAGTTCTCGCCCGCCATTTTCTCGAAACTGTCTGCTGCCGAACGCAACGTCTTTATGACGGTGGCGAAGGCCTTCATTGCTCAGTTCTATCCAGACTTCGAGTATAACAGCATTTCCGCCAATATCACTTGCGAGGGCGAAGTCTTTAAGGCCTCCGGTAGGCAGGTTTTGGAGCAAGGCTGGAAAGTCGTGTACGGCGGCACAGCGGATGCACAAGGTGAAAGCGGAGATGAAGATGAAGCGGATGGGGGGAACCTTCCATCAATGCGTCAGGGTGACCCGGTAAAGTCCGTGTCAGGTGATCTGGCCAGCCGTCGTACGACGCCGCCTCCTGCCTATACCGATGGCACCCTGATTGAAGCCATGGCGAATATTCATTTGCATGTGGATGACAAGCAAGAGCGCCAGGGGCTGAAGGAAGTTGAAGGTATTGGTACTGAGGCAACGCGCGCCAACACGATTGAGATCCACCTAAAGCGAAAGTACCTGAAACGGAAAGGCAAGAACGGCCTTGAAAGCACGGCCTTTGGCCAATCAGCCATTGCCGTTCTTCCGCACGACCTCACAGATCCTGGGGTGACGGCCCGGTGGGAAGCTCTACTGAAACGCGTTGAAACAGGGGAGCTTTCTCCGGAAGATTTCTTGGGCATGCAAGAAGAGGCTTTGACTGCACACGTTCGGGCAAATGCTGGCCGTACTGTCGAACTGAAGGGTGTGGAACAGGTTGAGCCGGTCGAGGGTCATGGAGAAGCGTGTCCTGAATGCGCCGCCGGGAAAATGGTGACACGCGTCATTCAGAAGGGCGACCACAAAGGTAAGAAATATCTCAGTTGCGACCAATACCCCAATTGCAAGCATGTCGCTTGGCCGGTGCAGAAGGTCGACCCAATTGAAGGCCACGGCGAACAGTGCCCAAAATGTTCCGCCGGGAAGCTTGTCACCCGGATGGTGCATAAGGCAGGTCCAAACAAGGGTAAGAAATTCTTGTCCTGTGACCAGAGAGAGTGTGGGCATAGCCAGTGGCCAGCTCCGAAAGTGGCTCCAGTGGCCGGGCATGGGGAGAAATGTCCGAAATGCGATACCGGTACAATGCTGACCAAGCAGATTTTCTCCAAGGCTAAAGGTCAGACCTACATTCTGCTTGGGTGCAGCAACTATCCTGATTGCTCGCATTCGGTGTTTCCCAATGACAAAGCCGCCCAAAACATCAAACCCCTCCCTGGGCATGGCAAATCCTGTCCCGCGTGCGGCAAAGGCAAGATGATGTCGAAGGAAATCACGTCCAAAAAGACGGGTAACAAGCACCAGTTACTGTCCTGCGATAACTATCCCGAATGCCAGAACAGCGAGTGGCCGGACAAAAAGTGATTCCGTTCACATGGCGGACACCGCAAAGGAATAGCTTTTGCCCCAAGTTGCGAAACTTAAGAAGTTTCATCTCGCTTTCCTTTGTCTCTAGGCTGACAATCCTGTTGACAAAGGAAAACATGTCGCGCAATAAAGGAAAACGCCCTTACAGGAGAACCAAATGCAAAAGATAACTGCACTTGTGCGGTCCGGCGTGATTGCACTGTCACTCGCTTGCGCAAGCACTGCGGCAATTGCCCAGGAAAACCCCCTTTCAGCACGGTCTGAAGTGCTGCCCACCGCTCTGGCCAATCTGACTGATAAGGGCGTCCGGCTGACGTTCCTCGACGAGCGTGGTGGCGTTCGCGGATATCTCGGTGAAAGCCGCGACGGCAAGATGCAGGTTTTCTACCTGATGCCGGATAACGACTATGTCATCGTCGGAACCTTGCTGCGCGCAGATGGCCTGAATATCACCGGTCTTCAGATTGCGGATATGCAGGACCGTTTTGCCCAGTTCCGCAATGAAGTCGAAGCGAAGAACGCGGACATTTCGACACCTCAGACTGATACCCCTCCTTCGCCTCGCGTTGCAAACGCGACCCCATATGACCAGAAGGTATCGGCCGTTCCGGTCGTGGTCGAACCAAGCCCTGTAGCAGCCGTTGGCAGTGCCGAGGACAAGGATTGGTCCAAATCCGATGCGTATGTCAGTCGCCTGGCCAAGGAAACCTTCCTGACTGACGTGGCGAAAACAGCATTCTTCACCGTTGGCGACGCAGAAAAACAGCCGCTGCTTTACATGGTGGCCGACCCGAATTGCCCCTTCTGTCATCGCGCCTGGGCTAAATTGCAGCCGCTGATCAGCGACAATAAGCTTGCCGTGCAGGTAATCCTGATTGCCGGTCTTAAAGGAAGCGCTCCCAAAACACGATCCATCTTGGCTGGCAAGGAGCCGGGTCGCGCATGGTGGCTTGGCCAGGGCAGCAAGGATGGCGTTGAAGTTCCGGCTGAACCGGCTGCTGGTACTGAAGACTATAAGCGCGCCGACTACTACCTGAAACTCAACAACGACTTCGCGACAAAGGTCGGTTTGTCCGGAACTCCGTTCTTCGCCTATGTCGGAAGTGACGGAAAGCTCTATTCCGCAGAAGGTCCCGACGACCTTGCTGGTTTCCTTGACCGCCTGATGAACTGAAGGAGCAGCCAGCATGACGCAGACAAAACTTGGTAATCGGCTGATTGGCGTTCACGGCAAAAAGCGGGCTGGGAAAGGCTCAACGAGTGACTATCTCGTTTCACAGCACGGCTATGTCCTCATTAAGTTTGCCGATCCCCTGAAAGACATGATTCGGGTGCTGTTTCGGTACTTCTCCCTCGATGAGGAAACCATTGAAAGACTGATTGAAGGCGACTTGAAAGAAGTCCCTCAGGAAATCCTTCGCGGTTCCACGTCTCGGCTTGCCATGCAAAAGCTGGGCACCGAATGGCGGCGAATGATTTCAGAACGCCTCTGGATCGATATCGCGCGTTCCCGTATCGAGAAACATCTCGCCGAAGGCAAGAACGTGGTCGTTGATGACGTGCGGTTTCCCGATGAGTTCGACCTCGTCAAAGAAGTCGGCGGCGTTACGTGTCGCGTGTATCGTGATACCGCCGACGAAGCAGCCAAGTCCGACACCCATGCCTCGGAGAAAGGGCTTCCCTCAGAAGATTTCGATGTGACGCTTGATAATAACGGTACGTTTGAACAGCTTTACGCTCAAATTGACCGGCAACTTATCTGATACTCTCGCGTGATATCCAAAACGAAGAGGGACGGTGATTTACGCCGTCCCTCTTCGTTTTAGCCTCGCCTTCTGGCTACCAGTCCGAATTCCAATCCTCGCTTCTTTTGCAGGAATTGCAAATCCAGTTGTGGTTTCCTTTGCTGTAGAATGAGCTACCGCAACGCAGGCAGGTCTTTCTCCCGGCAGTGTTCTTTGGCTTGCTGCGGTGGGGAGAGGCTGGCTGACCACCGCAGGCACAACCCGTTCCGCAAACGTGCGGCGCTGGCGCGGTGTCTGTTTTTCGAGGTTCTTCGGATGGGTCAGGGAGTGCAGGAAGCTCAAACGCGTCAAGGATTGACGTGTCTTCTCCATGTCGCGTGACTATGCGTGCAACCACTGCATCGATACTACGGCTGGTTTTTGCAGCAATCGCATGAATATTTATGCGCCCCAGGCTGTTGCGCTCTGAAACGAGAAGTTCGTCAAGCACGACATCGTCCTGCGGGTCCCAGCGACGACGGTGCCTGCCACGCTTTTCATCGCGTGGTGGCAAGCCAAGTCGGCTCGCTCGGGTTTGAACCGAGGAAGTCGTTCGTTGCATCATTCTCGATATCAGCGACACGCTCCCGATTTGTTCCCAAAGCGCGATGAGTGTCGTGTCGTCGGCATTCAACCACTGACGACGTTTTCCTTGAGCCATAGTAAATCCAAACCATAATCTCTGGTGTTTCCTTTAAGGAAAGCACGGAATTTCCATAAAGAAAAGATTTCCTTCTCCATAAAACTCAGTGTAGCCTTTTTCTAAAGGACAATTATCGCGTTTTCCAAGGACTGCCGCGTAAATGACGACCAAAACACCTGCGACTAAAGGAATACATAAAGGAAAACACCGAGAAGGTGTTGCCCTCAGGAAGGGTGCGCCATCAGGTTCCGGTGTAGCGAAAGCTCCTGTCACGGAGCCGGTCGTAAGTGCTCTTGACGATGCCGTCGCAACAGTGCTCGCGCGCGATATCTACACGCGTGAACGTCATTACTTCTTAATGCGTGGCCTTATAGTGATGACGATTGCGTTGATGATTTCTGTCGCTGGCAACGTCTATCAGGGCATGCGTGCGCCCATAGTGCAGAATTTCATTTCTGACGAAAGTGGGCGCGTAATTGAGCTTAAAGCGCTGAACAGACCGGTTGAGTCCATAACCTTCGTGACCAATTTTGTGACGGATGCCATCACTCAAGCCTACACGTACAGCTTTGCGAACTATCGGACCGAGCTTTCCGCAGCCAAGAAGAATTTCACACCATCCGGCTGGGAAGGCTTTGAGAAGGCTCTCAAGGACTCAGGAACGCTTCAGGCTGTTATTGACAACAAATATGTGGCAACCGCGGTCGTGACCGGCGCACCTGTCCTCAAAAATCAGGGGATCGTTGACGGTGTTTACGCCTATCGCTTCGAGGTTCCCATTCTTGTTACCTACCAAAGTGCTAACCAGCGTACCGCGCAGAACCTGATGATTACTGCGACCGTGGTGAGCCAACCACAGACCATCCATCCCAAAGCTCTGGGCATCAAATCACTGATCGCAAAATGAGGAAAGGTATGAAGAGATTTCTCCATATCGCGTCGGCCGCTATTCTTATGGTCGCTGCTGCCTCGACGGCCAAGGCACAAAGCCAGGAACCCGTCGGGAATGAAGATGCGCCAATGACGTCGCCGATTAATGTCACCGACCAGTTGCCCGATTATATGGTTCCTGTTGGTGAGGCGGTCAAAAACCCATCTCTGTACGGTATCCATCCGTCTGAGAGCGCTCCAGAGGTTACACCTCCCGGCTCTCCGATGGCGTTCAGTCCAGAGGAACTGATTTTCCGGGAAGCCGTTCGGCAAGCGCTGGGAGGAACTTCTCCGAGCATGGTGCGCCGCTGGAAGGAAATGATGGACGAGAACGACCGGGCATTAGCCCGTCCTGTCGGAGATCCTCCCAAACCTGTTTCGAGATCATTGCAGCTTAGCCTCAAGCCTGGCGAAAAGCCTCCGGTTGTGCGCCTTTACAATGGCAACGCAACGACGCTTACTTTCTCCGATATCACGGGGCAACCTTGGCCTGTTTTGTCGGTGACAGTTGGTAATCCCGATGCCTACGACGCAAGTGTTGTTGGTAAAGGCAAAGGTGAGTCCGTCGAAGACGGCGGACTTAACTCCAATATGGTCATTGTTAGTCCGAGAAAGACCCATTCTTACGCCAACAACATCGTTGTGACGCTGGTCGGTCATCCGGTTCCGATTACCCTCTCCGTTGAAACCGCCACGACTGAAGTCGACTATCGTCTCGATATCAGCCTTCAGTCCCGCGGGCCGAATGCCGAGTTCGATGTCATTCAGTCGAGCTCACTGCCGCCAACCAATGATAGCGTAATGCTCGCTTTTCTTGATGGTGTGCCTCCACAGGGAGCAAGAAAGGTCGAAACGTCTGACCGCGATGTCGAAGCGTGGCAATTCGATAGCATGCTGTATCTCCGATCGAACATGGAGGTGCTGTCTCCTTTGTATCTTGACCGGGCCGGGAACGTTTCTGGAACGCGTGTGTACGAGTTGATGTACGCCCCGGTTGTCCTCTTTTCTCGCGACGGCATCATGACCTCCGTCACCATCGAACCTTAAGTCCAGGAGCCGCCAAATGAGCGACCAGGGTAACACTGCCGAGCGCAGAGAAAACGGTTACAAGCGCATCTTCAAGGACAAGGGCAGCCGTGTGATGATTATCACGGTTGGCCTCGTAATCCTGGGTGCCGCCGCATATGCATTTTTGTCCAAACCGAATGTGGAAGCTGATGTTTCCAGCATTCGGCGACCGCCAATGGTTTCCGGTAATACGCAAGGTGGCGAGGCTGTATCTCTCGAATATAAACGCAACCTTGAAATCGCGGACGACCAGCGCGCAAAGCAGGCTGAAAAGGTTGGCGGAAGCGCGATGCCCACACTTGTGGCATCACCAGTTGGTTCTGACGTTCCGATATCTTTCGATTTGACCCCTGAGCCGCAGCCGAAGCCAGATGTGGTGGTTCCCCAGCGCCCGGCGGCCGAGAGCCCGAAGCCTGTCGCCAATGCTGTAAAGTCCACTGCCACGACGGTTTCGCCCAAAGAGAAAGTCGTTCTGGATGAAGAACAGCAGAAGGCTGTTCAGAATATGGCAAAATACCTCACCGAAATGACCAAGGGGTACGGCACCAGTACACCGTCGGAAACAACTATCTACTATAATCCGTCGAAGAAAAAAGACGTTGCAACCGATAACATTGCTGGCGGTTGGAGTGGCGGTGTTCAAACTGCCGGGTATTCTGCTCCTCAGGGCGGATATTCTGCCACCCAGGAATTTGTGCCGACCTTCACGCCTCCTGTAGCTGGCTCTATTCTGTACGCCAGAACCATTGGCATGGTTAGCTCTGATGTGCCCGGGCCGGTCATTGCTGAAATTCTGCAAGGGCCCTACACGAATGCGCGACTGATCGGGTCATTCACGGCGAATGACTTCGGGATGGTGATTACATTCTCGACAATGACTGTCTCCTACACCGAAAACGGCAAAAAGAAGAGTGTTGTCGTTCCCATTGAGGCAGTTGCTGTTGATACAACACACCTCGGAACGTCTGTTGCCTCCGACGTTGACCGGCATCTTTTCCAGAAGATTGCTCTTGGGTTCGCGTCCTCGTTTGTTGAGGGACTGGGGTCCGCTGTCGGCAAGGCAGGCAGCACGACTGTCAACAGTGCCAACGGTTCCAGTACGACCACGAACCCGTTGCTCTCGACAGACGACAAGCTGTTGGTCGCGGCAGGTGAAGCTGCAAAGCGTACCGGTAGCATTCTGGATCGTGAATTTATCAACCGGAAAACCACAGTCACTGTGGATGCAGAAATGCCGTTCGGCTTGCTCTTCCTCGGTTCGTAAAAGGAAAGGACTAATCTGATGAACAAGAATAATCCCGAGGAACTCACGGACTTTGATCCGAGCGCTTTCCTGCCGGACAATGGAGAAGATGCTGTTCTGGACGACTTGCTGCACCAGGATGACTTTCCGGATGAGCCGCCCGCCGACATGGGCAATTTCGGCGGGGGAAGTCCAGAAGGTGGGCGGGACGAAGACTTTGGCGATATAGAGCCGGATGTTGGACACGGAGCCGCTGGCACTTATGAGACCGGTGATTTCGGTGGTATCGACTTTGGCGAGGACGCTGAACCAGATGAAGGCGAAGAGGCCTACAATCCCGAACATGACGAATATCATGTGCAGGAACTGGACAGCCAAGCTGCAAATCAAGAAGAGGCTGAAGTTGCCCCCACTGAGTCGGGCAATTCCACTCTTATCAAAAAGTATGCATTCCCTGCTGCCTGCACCGCTGTGGCAGTGATTGTCGGCGGTGTGGCGCTTAACTTCTTGTCGCCGGTTTTGTTTGGCAGTAGTGGCGGATCTCAGCAGTCAGCTCCCGTTCAGTTTGCTGCTCCCAACACCGGGAGCCCCGCTCCTGTACTGCCGGGCGCTCCGACATTGAATGCACCGACAGCCGCCCCATCACTTCCGCCTGCAACGGCTCCGGCTCTTCCTGCGCCGTCCTTGCCTTCTCTGCCCTCTGCCCAACCGGTCGCGAACCCGAATGTATCGGCGAATGCACCGGCGTTTGAGCAGGCTGAGAATGTTGCTCCGGGATTGTCGTCGTTCCAGCCCGCTGTACCAGCTCCGGCCACCTATGACAACGCGCTCACCGCACAAAATGCTGCTCTGGTATCTTCCATCACCTCCTTGGTGGGTCAGTTGCAGACTTTGACCAGCAAGCTTTCGACTCTCGATGGGGAAATGAAGGCGGCAAATGTGCAGATGGCTGCGCAGCTGAATGCCGCGATCAGCCGATTGAACGCAGTCGAGCAGCGGATGGCGAAGTTTGAGGTTCCGCTTGGTGGCATCAATGACAGACTGGCAGCGCTCGAAGCGGTCAAAGTCGCCGCAGTGGCCCCGGTCGTTCCAGTTGCTGAGGTGAAAGCGCCAGAAGCGAAAACCGTGCCGGAAGTCAAACCTGAAGGTATCCCGGTTCCATCCGTGAAGCCGGAAGTAGTGACGAAGGCGACCCCGGCGGCTCCAAAGGTAATTTCCGGGTACTCTCTGCGAGGTGTCTCAGGAACTGCTGCTCTTGTTCAGACGCCCGGGGGCCTGGTGCGCGTGTATCTGGGTCGTAAACTTGTAGGTGTCGGCGTTGCCGAGCAAATCCTGCGGAGTGAGGACGGCACCTGGATGCTGCAAACGAGCGCAGGTCTTATCAAGTCGTGACCAACCTACCCGGCAGAGACTTGTTTTCTGCCGGGCAACCCGAGGTGTGATATGGCCAAGTATTTGCCATTGCGTCTTTCTGTCAAAGCCTTGAACTGGCGCGTCTATGATGACCACAGCGCAGAAGCGGATGCTGAGTTCAAAAACATTCGCATGAAAGTCCTCGAGAGAGACGACCGTACGTGTCGTTTCTGTGGCTTCCGCGCGCCAAAATGGCAGGAAGTTCACCACCTTAATGACGACCATGCCGACAACCGCCCGCAGAACCTGGTCACAGCCTGCATGTTTTGTCACATGTGTCAGCATATCGGGCTGGCAGGACATAATAACGAAGCCGTTCTGGCTTACATCCCGGAAATACCCCAGGACCGTCTCCACCACATCGTCAGGGCAATTCTTGTTGCGAAAAAGTGGTCAATGGATACGGCGGCCAACCGTCGCTCCAATGCAGAGATGCAGAGAAATGCGATGGTTTTGGGAGAAGCCGCGGTGAGTATCGAAGCGAAATTGCGTGAGCGGGAGGCGGTGGCAAAAGAGATGTTCGGAATCTCCGATCCGAGCGAGTTGGCCAACATCCTTCTGGCAATCAACAGTGAATCCGAAACAGCCTATAATGACCGGGACAGCTATTTACGAGGCTTGCGCCTATTACCTTTGGGAGTTCGCAAGCAAGACGGTGGCGACAAAATGCCTGAGATCGTTGCCTCATGGTCAATGGCAGGCGGTCCGTTTGCAAGCCTCAACCCTCGCTCATGGGCATCGATTTTGAGCCAGTACGTTGCTTGACAGGTAGCTGACCTGACCGGTGTCGCTACAAAATAGAAGAACAACAAGGTAAATTTTGATGTCTACGGCAGACGTGCAAAAGACACAGGCGAAAACTGGCTCGAAGCCTACTCGGGATGACACCGGCAGCTTGAAATTTGGGTTGGTGCTGTTCGATGACGAGAACGATCCAAAAGCTGGTTGGTGTTCGGTGAACGGATCACCGGCCAAGCGTATCGAAGGTATGAACGAACTGGCGACCGACACCCTGTGGTGGTCAAACATGACGTACGAGAGCTTTTTCCGTACGACGGAAGCATGGCGGAATCCGTGGCTTCGTCATGACGCATATCTCGTCACCAAGCCCAAAGACGTTCTTCAAGAGTGGGGCTACGACCCTGCAACCTCACCTGCGGATTTCATCGTCAAATTCTGCTCGATGGTATTTGCTCGCATGATGACCATGGCGGCCAAGCTGGTGCGCGAGGCGCTCCCTAAGCTAAGCCCGACGAACATCTTCACCGGGAATACTTTGCGCGAGGATCTACGCCGTTTATTGCCGGAAGCCGAGTTCCCCAGGGGGGAAGCCGCCACGATTATGCGGCAGGGCCAGGCGTTCGCAGAGTTTACACGGACGACTGTGCGCGGCATCAAAGGCGCACGCATTTTCGTGTTGCGTAAACCCCGCGTTTCCTATGCCTTCCAAATGTTGACGACGCCTGTCCCTGTTGGCCCCTTTGACTTCCTTCCCAGAAGTGAATTGCGTTCCATCACGTCTGATCGGGTAGAATGGATACGCACAGAAACACGGCCTTGCATGGTCGAAGTGGCGGTCCAACAAATGGAGGCCGAGGTTGCTCCTGTCTATGGCTTTGGCAACTCAATGGACAAAGACAAGCGTATTCCGCGTTCCTGGGTAGCGCATCCGGAATTTCTGACAATGGCCGCCTTCTCTGAAATTGAGGTCAAGTCCGCATGGGTCGGCAAAGAATATGCACAGATGAATCTGGCGCTTCCTGATCCGGTAAAGGCTTTTCTGTCAGATCGGTACACAGAATTATCCTGGTGCGCGGGTGTGATTGCCGAGACCTTGTGGCGGGCCGCAGCTCTCGGTGAGCCAAAGGGCAGAATGCCTCAAGTTGCTCCGGAAGACCGCGCCCATACCAGCTGGCGTGGCGCATGGTTGAAGGCCGCAGACAAAACGGCCATGTTTCTTGACGCAATGAAGTTAACCGAAATGGGCTATGCGACGGTGTCGTATGGACTTGGATGGGTCTCCTGCCTGGTCACGGACGACCAGATTCCGGATTTGGTACGAGATGCCATGACCATTGGTCTCATGCCAAAATTCAACGACGTCCCCGATGGAATGTTTGCTCCAAACCGGCCAATACCTTGGGGGGGAGATCAGAACAATATGACCAAAATGCTGCTTCAGTTTACGATGACAAAAGACAGGGATTTTCTGTGGAACTTTGACAAGTTGCCGCTCTATGACAAAGGGCAGCGTGAACAGATGCTCCGGCAAATGCTCGAAGCTCGCAAAAACCAGCAGATGTAAAGAGAGGCTCTCCAATATCGGGGAGCCTCTCTCAATTACTGACGACATTAGCTACGCGGACAACTTGGGCCTTTTGGTCATCGGGGTGATGCTTTCCGCAATAGATGTGACTCCGTCCATTTGTTTGAGCGTTCCGGTCAGAGCCGGGTTGAGCCGGATATTATCGGAAATTTGCTCCTGCGAGCCATTAATGCGCAGGAATGCCTTTGTTGGAGCTCCCCCGTCATTACCCTTTCCAAGGGCACTGATAAGGTCAATGATTGCCGAGCGTTTGCGGGCAATCATGTTTTCCATCACCCCTTTCATCAAGGCGATGGTTTCAGGGCTGCAAGCTAGTGACAGGTCAACACCAGATAGTAACCGGTTAAACATCTTTTGATGGTCTGGCTGTGTTTGCTCAAGTTTGCCAAGTTCAGCAATATCAGCAGCCGTCGGGCGAATTTCAGCGGGATTTAACGTGATGTAGAGGTCACCGTGGATGTCCTGAAGATATTCTTCAATGCTCCACACGCTTTGACCGTTAATCCAGACCCCTTCGCCACTCTTATCGAGGGCAAACGATGCCCCGAAGATTACCGGTTGGCGACACGTCTTGGCACCCTCAAGGATTGTCCTGAAATCATCAAGACTAAAACCTGTGCGCCGTTGGTTGTCATAACAAGCAATGCGATATGTGTCTCCGCGTTCAGAAACAATCGCTTCAACGTAAGGTGTGCCGCGAGCTGTCGCGCGCTGATTAACGAAATCCACCATTACGCAGAGTTTACGGTTGTTCAGGTCGGCAACGTTGTTATCCACCATATAGGCCTGGATTGACATCTTACGGCGCACCCCGGCAGAAATCAGCTTGTTGATATAGGGGTCGATAGGGTGAGCTGCAAAGTAGAACCCAGCCGAGTTGAACTCTCGGTCGGACACATCGCCCCACTCTGCCACGTCCTTGATGTCCTGAGGCACCGTCAGAACAACGTTTTCGCCAAACAGGTCGGTCTGCTGTGCGGCCACCTTGCTTTTGCGCTTTGACAACCAAGCAAGCACATCAGCGGCCTGCCTGCGAGTGTCGCAGATGGTGTCGAATGCCCCGGCTTCGGCCAGAACCCGTAACTGATCGCTACCAAAGGAAGACAGGCGAAGGTGGAAGTCTTCCAGTGAACTGAAGGGCCCCTGTTTACGTGCCTCGACAAGTTCATTCAGCGGGCCGGAGATTTGCTTGAGGGCACCGAGGCCGAACCGCACGGCATACACACCCTCTTTTGTCTTCTCGGGCGTGAACCTGGAGAAGGATGCGTTGATATCGGGAGGCAAGAGCCCGACCTTCATTTGGTCAAGTTCATCCTTGATTAGCGCCAGCTTGAGCGGTTTGTGCGCACTGTACGTCATCAGGGCAGAGAAGAACTCGACAGGATAGTGAACCTTCAGCCACATCGTCTGATAGGCAATCCAGGCATAAGCTGCCGCGTGCGACTTGTTGAAGCCATATCCTGCGAATTTTGCAATATCGTCAAAAAGCTCTGAGGCCGTTTTCGGGTCCATCCCAAGAGCCACCGCACCTGGTGTTCCGCCCTCCTCGTCGCCGTTGATGAAGATGTTACGCTGCTTTTCCATCTCGGCCGGGATCTTCTTACCCATCGCTCGACGCAACAAATCTGCGCCGCCCAGCGAATATCCCGCACAAGCTTGTGCCACCTGCATAACCTGTTCCTGGTAAACCATGATGCCATACGTCTCTGACAGGAATGGCTCGGTTTTTGCCGCTGGTTGCGGATATTCCGTTTCAACTTCACCGTTCTTGCGCTGTGCATAAAGCTCGATGTAGTCCATGGGGCCCGGGCGGAACAGAGCGTTAACCGCGATGAGATCTTCAAAGCGCGTCGGAAGCACGGAACGCAGAACTTTGCGCATCCCTGCTCCTTCGAACTGGAAGACACCGGTGGTCTGTCCCATAGAGAATTTCTTGAAGACCTCTGTGTCGTACCGGTCAATTTTGGACAGGTCGACATCAATCCCCTGATGCGTTTTGATATGCTTGAGCGCTTCCTGAATAACAGAAAGTGTGGTCAATCCGAGGAAGTCAAATTTCACCATGCCGACAGTCTCAGCACCCTTCATGTTGAAGGAGCAGACGGGCATGTTATTGCTGTCAGACCACAGCACAGGCAACATTTCTACGAGAGGTCGGTCACCAATGATAACGCCTGCGGCATGAGCAGAAGCGACCTGATACAGACCTTCGATGCTTTTAGCCCGCTCGTACAGAACCTGAAGCTTGGGAGAAGACGAAATGAGCTGTCGGAACTCCGACACATTCTCAAACACTTCCTGGAGATTTTTGAAATCACCGGGCGGATCAGGGATCAACTTGGTGAGGGTATTGATTGAACCATAATCAAAGACCCCTTCCCTTTCATGGACCATAACCCTTCCGGCATCCTTCAAGGCCGACTTCGACTTGATTTCGCCAAATGTGGCAATCATCGAAACCATTTCGGAGCCGTACTTGTCCTGCACGTAATGGACGACTTCCATCCGGCGGTCCATGCAGAAATCGATATCGAAGTCAGGCATCGAGACGCGTTCAGGGTTCAGGAACCGCTCGAAAAGCAGGCCGTACTCAAGAGGATTGAGGTCGGTGATGGTTAGTGCCCATGCAACAATTGACCCCGCACCAGAGCCGCGGCCCGGCCCTACAGCGATGCCTTGGCTCTTTGACCATTTGATGAAGTCGGAAACGATGAGGAAGTACCCGGGGAAACCCATCGACTTGATAACTTCCAGTTCGTAGGCGAGCCGGTCGTGGTATTCCTTCTCATCCTCGGCAAGGCCGAGTTCCTTAAGCCGGATTTTCAAGCCTTCAAGCGCCTGGATACCCAATTCTTCGTCTTCGGTTCGCCCGTCCTCACAAGGAAAGGCAGGGAGTACCGGGTCGCGACCATAGACTTTGAAAGCTGACCGGCGTGCGATATTCCGCGTATTCTCAATTGCCTCAGGAATGTCCTTGAAGAGTTCAGTGAATTCGCTATCGCTACGAATGTGATAGCGGCGCGGGTCGGCATTGACCACTCCGTCATCGTTAATCGTAACAACCTGTTTGCTGTTGATCGCTTTTAGCAGTAACCACGGCTCATGTCGGTCAGGTGTTGCATACCAAATGTCTGTGGTGGCTACCAACGGCACATCAGAGCGAACCTGTCCGTCACTGCAAACGACTGGTCGGTCTTTGCGATAGGCGAGCCCGATAAGCTTCTCTTCGAGCGCAAGATCTTCTGCATTCTCAAATCCGGTACGGCAAATTTCGATATACAGACGGTCCCCAAAGATTGACAGAAGCCATTGCAGTGTTTCGTCTGCAATTGTTTCATTTCTTTTGATAAGCGATGGGATTAGGCCATTCTGGCTCTCACCGGTCAGAAAAATCACACCTTCGGCATGCTTTTCCAGTGTTTCCGCAGTAACGTTTGGGATGCCTGGCGTAATAAACTGTCCCTTGCCATTGTCTCGACGCTCATGAGCACCTTTGACAATCGCGCAGACGTTTTTGTAGCCGGTTTCGTTTTGCGCGAGCAGGACGAAGTTACCGAACTTTCCCGAATCATATTCCATAGAAAGGTCACAGCCGATGATCGGCTGAACACCCTCTCCATAGGCCTGCTTCGAGAATTCGAGCGCACCAAACAGATTATCTTTGTCGGTCAATGCCAGCGCTGGGACACCGGCCTTCCCGGCCGCCGCCAACAGGTCTCGAATCTTGGATGCACCTTCGGAGAGAGAATAATCCGAGTGAACCCGGAGATGTACGATACCAACCATGGAAATCCGCCGTTTTGCTTAATTTGAAAGGAATACTATTCGCCTTTTCTCCCCCGTTCAAGCAAAAGTATGTTGACGATCCTCGAAATTCCTTTCTATAAGGAAAACCACAAATCGCACAAAGCGCTCAAGCAATAAGACAGGTGAGATAATGATTTTCCAGCATCTTGAACCATTGGACACCGCGCAACGCCGGGCCGTAGGCAGTGCTGGCGGGTTGGTTCGGGTCCGCGCGGGTGCTGGTACCGGGAAAACCCGTGTTCTGACGACGCGGATTGCCTATCTCATTGATTCAGGCGTCGACCCCTCGACAATCTTCGCCACAACATTCACCAAAGATGCTGCTCTTGAAATGAAGGGGCGTGTGAAAGACTTGATCCCTGGGGTCGTCGGAAAGGTCAATATTTGCACTTTGCATAGTATGGCGGCCCGCATCCTTCTCGAGTTTTGGGAACAGGCCGGGTTACCAGAGCGCCGGTTGAATATTGCTGAGGATTCAGAGGCCAGGGAAGTTCTTTCTCATGTCGTAGGTGAAGTGAGAGGTCGGGTGAAACCGGGCGCGGAGGCATCCGAGGAGGCCAACGAACAGTTTCAAAATGACCTTTCCGATATCATGAAAAAGATATCCCGCTGGAAAGAAAACGGCATTACTGCTTGGGAAGTCAACTCGAACCCTGACCTGTCCGCGGAAAAGAAAGCGGTCGCGGAAATATACCAAGCGTATCAGACTGAGATGCTGAAACGTTCCCTGATGGATTTTGGCGACCTGACCATGCGAGCGGTCGGCCTACTTGAAACCAATCATGAAGTCAGGTGGTTGGTTTCAAATCAAGTTCAGTGGATGCTCGTCGACGAATTCCAGGATACTAACCGGGTGCAGCTAAAGCTACTTTCTTTGGTGACCTCGACACATCAGAACCTGTTGGTAGTGGGCGACGACGACCAGTCCCTATATTCCTTCAGGGGGGCATTGCCATTTCTGATGGATAATCTCAATTCGTACCTTGAAGAGGTTTCTGGTACAGGCGATATCTCCATTTATGACGTGAGCCTTGTCACAAATAGGCGTTGCACTGATCAGGTGCTAGATGCGGCCAACAAAATTGTCGGTTACAATCAACGCAAAATCCCCAAGGAACTGCGGTCTGGCCGCTCGGGCGCGCCGGTTGCCGTGCTCGGCAGCGCCTCTGAGACGCATGAGGCTGAGACCGTCGCGGCGCGGGTATCTGAGCTTATTGCGTCCGGGGTAAAGCCGGAAGAAATCGCGATTCTCGCTCGCACTGGTTATGCTCTTGAACCAGTCAATAGGGCGTTGCTGAGGGCCAAGATTCCTCACACGCGGCAATCGATGTTGCCCTTCCGCGAGCGGGAAGAAGTGCTTGACGTGATGGCATACCTGAAACTGGCCCTGAACCATTCCGACGCCCATGCCTTCCAAAGAATTGCGTCGCGACCAGCTCGCGGACTTGGTGCTGTTGCTATCGAGACAATTATCAAAATGGCGGCGGCCAACAATGTCGGATTCCCGCATGCTCTCGAGGCGCTCGCGGCTACCGGTGTTTTGACCGCCAATGCCAAGAAGGGGGTTCTCTCACTCGCTCGCCACCTTCAGGTTTTGTCCGATGCGGCGTCTAACCTTGAGGATAGCAAAGAGCTTCTTGCTTACGTGCTTGACGAAATCGGGTATCGCAAGTGGGCGACTGGGCGGAAGAATGCCGCGCCAACCTTACAACTGTCGTTCCAGGCGTTTCGTGAAATCGCTGAAGACACGCCTGCTTTCATTGATTTTATGACCGAAAGCGCTCTTGTTGGCGACATTGGAGGCAAATCTGAAATTGGTGTTCACCTGGGAACTATCCATGGTGCCAAAGGTTTGGAGTGGGACCATGTGTTCTTAGTGGCGTTTGAAGAGGGAATACTTCCAAGCAAGCGAGCGTTAAAAGAAGCCGCTCTTGGTGGCGATCCCTCCAACCCGCTTGCATATCACGGCGGTGGTGGACTTCAGGAAGAAAGGCGCCTTGCACACGTGGCCCTCACTCGCGCGCGGCATACTGCAACAATTTCTTTCGCCATGGCACGTGGTAAGGGAAAAACAAGAAGCGAGAGCAAACCCTCCCGGTTCATCCGCGAGGCTGGCCTGATTGCGCCGACGACTCACCAAACGCTTGTGATGAAACAACCGGCGGGCGCGAAGAAGGCGAAAGCCAGAAAACCTGCTTTGTGGTGAGCGGGACTTCCGTCATTCGGCGCTGACGGTGATTTCCACTCCCGGGTTCTCCCCGCAGAGTTTCGACAGGTTCATCTTCACAATAAGACGGTCGTCTTTATAAACCACACCGTTCATGCCGTCGAAAATCGCCTTTGACAGGTTGTCCAAGTCGCCGTCCCGTTGTGCAGTTGGCCACATGCCCTCGTCACCTGCCAGAATAAAAGTCAGGGACGCCTTTATAGGGCCTTCGAACAGGGCCTGTTTGTTTCTGGCCATCTCTCGCGTGGCAACCATTCGCACAACATTCTCGAAGTCACGCGTGGCTGATGGAGTTACCGTTTTCATGAACCCGGCTTCCAAGAGTGCCATGAATTTGCGTGGGTCGCCTTTTGCGGCCTTGAAGGCATTAAGCAAGGTGCCTTTGTCCGCAAATGAACGCGCTCGTGATTTTGTTTTTGGTGGAATGTCCACGCGAAAGCTGACTTGGCGCTCTTCAGCATGCGCCTGTGAGCGAAGGTGTCTGCCGCCTGTTTTTTTGGTGTCGCCCTCCGAACCAGAAGCTTTCGGCCCCTTCGGAATTTTCAAACCCATTTTCCGGGCGTCTTTGGCGCTAATTCTGATCATACAGTTTTCCTTGAAGGCTTGATGCGCTGAGACCACAGCCTAAGGAATATTTGACCAAACAACAAACATTAAATCATTCTTTTCCTTGAGTGCTGGCGGCCACCTTGATAGATTTGTCTCTCACGCAATAGGAAAGCAAATAATGGGTATGTTTAATCAGGGCTCTGCAATGCCCCCTGCCGATGGCCTTCAGTATGTCTTTGACACAGAGACGACTGGTTTGCACCCCAGCCAAGGGCACCGGGTTGTGGAAATCGGGATCGTTGAAATTCTCGACCTTCTTCCAACCGGTCGCGAGTATCACCAATACTTTAACCCTCAAAGGAATATGCCCAAAGAGGCTGAGGATGTTCATGGTCTCAATGACCAGTTCCTCAGGGACAAACCTTTATTCGGCGACTGCTATGAAGAGATTCTTGAGTTCGTTGGCAGCCATCCGCTGGTTGCACACAATGCCAAATTCGATGAGCGATTCCTCAATGCTGAGCTAAGACGTGTTGGTCGCGGGCCACTTCAGAATCGAATTGTTGATACCTTTGAAATTGCGCGAAAAAAGTTTCCAGCCGGTACCAGGGTCACCCTTGATGCCTTGTGCAAAAAATTCAATGTGAGCTTGGCTTCTCGTAGCTTGCACGGGGCACTGATTGATAGCCATCTGCTGGCCAAGGTCTATCTTCATTTGCATGGAGGGCTAGAACGCAAACTGGACCTCGGCACGACTACGACTAAAGTAGAAGTTCCTCAGCAGCACGAGAATACTCGGCCTGTTCGCCCATCTCGCGTGCTTGGTGTTCCGTCGGCATGCGAACTGGAAGCCCATAATTCCTTCATCCGCGGCATGAAGAACGCCATTTGGAACAAAGCATAACCGATTTGTTGCTTTTCTCACAGAGAGAGAAATTAACGAGGAATTAATGGGAATTCTCTTCATTTTTCCTTAAAACTTTAAGATAATCGTTGACGCAACCATGCAACTGTCCTATCCATGCTTTATTCGCTAATAAGCGGTTAATAAATGATCGCTCGAAGAGCGGTGGGGATATCCGTCGGTGTGCAGATGGGAGTAGGAAATGGTTGAATCCACGCCGGGAGTTGGGCAGCAGGTTGGGCAGACCGAAAAACATACAGCGGAAACGCGTCAGCTAAATGGCGTGGAAGCTGTTGTCATTGATATCGAAAAAGAAATCAAAACAGCACGTGCCTGGAGCCTGATGCCAGATAACTTTGCGCGCAAAACATTTCTTGCTCGCTGAGGACGAGGTTAACGGCCGAAAGGCTGATGAACCTGTATCGTGCCATTCCGAACGTTTCGGCTTTCATCGTCCGGGAAGATTACCGCTGGTCCGTCCGGATTGTCCAACCGGCGATCAGCTGCACGAAATACCAACAAAGTGCCGTCAGCTCCGGCCTGACAGTAATGCGTATCGGACGGGAACGTGAACTGTTCCCAATCATGTGAAGCCAGCAAATCTCTTACGAACGTCTCAAACACGCGCTCACCAGACGTGTGGCAATCCGGGAGATACGAAGCCAGCACTTCATTTGGCACGCCATCTTCTGCCCAACAGCCGATGAATGAGTTGTCAGCAGAGTACAAGGTAGTGATGGTCCGTTCTCCTGGGCACTCCCAAACGGCCGAGCTTTTCCCATCTTTCAGGAAGCTGAGAACCTTCAATGTCGGCTCCGAGGAGTGCTTCTGCGTCGAAGGTCTGGCAAGGACGATATCGCGAGGAAGACTGTAGGACCGCTTCCGGTTGGCCGAAACGGCACCCAGTGCCAGCGCCAAGTGGCGCCGGTCGCATATAATGACCTCTCCCAGCCCAGACCAGAAAGACTTGAAGGAAGGCCAGAACCCTTTGGACATCGCTTCCGGTGCCTTGGAGGCGAGCATGTCCTTCATCAGCTTGCATGACCGGCCTCGCGCCATCGTCATTACAATGTTTGACCGGTGCACTCCCCATCTATCAAGTTCGTTATAAACACCGCGAACGCGTTGCAATACATAGTCCAGTCCCTTCTTCACCTTTTCTTCTACATATTGACCAACGCCTTCCTTGATAAGGTAAGCCCCAACAAACACACCTAGAAAGCCCACACCGCTGCTGATGTTGGACGCCAGGACTTCCTCATTGGCCAAGAATTCTGGAAGCTGCGATCCGACGCCTAACATGGCAAGCGCTGTAGAGGCAAATAAACCAAATTCGGCCATCTTGTTGATGATGGCATCCAGTTTGAAGGCCGGTACAGTGGGTGACAGCACAGTCTCCCTGTCAAATGTGCAGCCGACAATGATGCTGTTTCGAGTGCGGTTAGGTAGATGCCTTGTCCAGTTCGTCTGGCTGTCATCCACGGCGTTTGTAAAGAGGCTCGTTTCTAGTCTGGTGCCCGAAAAGTCACATGCCAGAACCGTGCTGTTTCCAAAGTCCGCATTTAGCATTCGCGAACCGGTAAAGCTGGTGTCAGAAATGTGAGCATGTGAGAAAACAGAGGAACTGGCCGAGACCTTCGTAAAGTCCGCCCCCGTGATTCTTGCGCCTCTAAAACTTGCATAGGTTGCCCGGGCACCGGCAAACTGTGTCCCGGTAATGGTGGCTCCGTTTAAATCAGCTCGGTCGAACCTGGCACCGTGACACTGAGCGTCATCAAGAATGGCATTTCTCAAGATTGCGGACTGGAGCTGGGTTCCTCGCAAGTCCGCCTTGGTTAGAAGTGCGCTTGTGAAATTGCCTTTCGAAAGCTCTAGTCCCGATAAATCGGCATGCGCCAGATCTGCGCGCTCAAAGCTTTTGCCGTCTCGGACCAGGTTTTCTATCAGCTTTTTGCGGGTTTTTGCTCGGCCAGCATGAAGCAGATTGCCGTCAATGTCGGAGATTTCCCAGGTTTTCATGATGCCATCTTTCGTTCTAGATGTTTTTATGATGGCATCATGAATTGCAAGGAACACGTCTGACCGGTGTTTAGGCGGCTGACTTTTGCTCGTCAGTGACTTTGTGAAGCAGGTTAGTGACGATCGCCTGAACTGCTGGGGACGTTTCCAGTTGTTCGAATTTTGATGTAAAGACCTCCATCAAAAGCTCTCCTTCAGGGGTCGCGGCTGTATTGGTTTCAAGAGATGCCGCCAGCAGATCAACGAACGAACTGATTTCCTCATCGTCGTCACAATGCTCACCCGGGCTAATCTCGTCAATCAGGGAGCCCGTCAGGTCGAAGACATCTTTCTCATGTTTCAGCACATGTCGCGTCATGCCATTAACCGGGCTGAACTCCCAAACGGCAGGCTCGTAATTGATAGCATCAATTGCTGTGCGCGTAATGCTGCCGATATTGCACCACAGCGTGCTGCCGACTTGAACCGGTTCCTTGAACAGGTGCATGTGACCATTGATAAGGAGACTGCACCCTTCGATTTCAAACGGAGTGATGGCACCAGGGTAGGCTCCATCAAACGCGATATCATGGTGGGTCAGCCAGATAATACCGTCAGCTAGTGGGAATAGCGAGCCGACTTCCATCGGGATCTTCTGGCCATAAGGAGTGGCTCCAAGACCGACACGGACACCGTTAATCATGAACTCTTCGACTGGCCCGCTAGTGTCGCAAACGGTAAAGAGCCCTTCCGCAATCATACACAGGGTGTCGCTATCTGCCAGTCGAATGCCCTTCATGTCGTGATTCCCGACTTCTGCGATAGGCGGCGTCCACAGAGGGCGAACAAAACGACGTTTAAACGTCGTTTTGAGTGCCTCAGATTCCTCAACTGCCCGATGAAACACGTCTCCGGACAGAACGGGAATCAATTGACGTTGATTGCAGATCTCGACAGCCTGGTCGAGTTTCTTGAAAACTGTTTCTTGGAACGAAACATCCTTTCTCCTGCCGGGTCGACGGGTGGTCAGGTGCGCGTCACCGATGAAAAGAAAGCCGTTGGCTTCACGGAGGGGTGGCTTATGCCCACTTGAGTTCTCGGTGTTCATTGATGATTTTCCTCAAGAAGGTAGCCCGACGAAGTGAAGTGGTCGTGCTCCAGATGAGAGTGGCACAGTGGGCAACGGTTACCCATGTTAGAGACAATGTCGGCGATTTTAACAGCCAGCGCAGAGCGTTCATTCTCATACTTGCCACGCGAAGCACAAGCGTCCGCAAATGCCTGATTGGTCGCAGTCAAAGTTCGAGCGGTCGATTTCATTTCGTCCATGCTGACCAACTGAAGTGGCTTTGACGGCAACTCCTTCAGCACCCGGGTAACGCGTTCGCTTTTGTTTAACTCGATGGTCGCGTTTGCCAAACGGGAGGCTGCATCAATTGCCGGTTGGAGGCTTGGATAGTTCAGAGGGTTCTCTGGCAGGTTTTCAAGGGCCTCTCCAATCAGCTTAGCAGTACCGAGCTCAGATTTCACATGGGTGATTTGCGTCGCAAGTTGCCGCGCGCTCGACAGCCTAACAGCCCCTTCTTTGATGTCCGGCGGCGATGTAAGGTCAGACAGAGCCGAGCGAACGGATTTTGCCTTGCTCAGTAGATGTTGCCCTTCGTTTAGTTTGCGTAGAGCCTCTCTGGCCTGAGAAATAGCCGGGCCGACATCAAATAGGCTGGATTTCAATTCTTCAGCCCGTTTCAGATGGTTGCTGACATCTTTCAACCCCTCCAGATCCTTAAGACGACTCAGGATATCTGCGACATCGCGCTCGCCATCTTTTTCCACAAGCCGGTCGTTTGCACAGTCCGTTTTATAGGCCGCGATCATCTGGCGTAGGTAGTCGCTTTCTTGCCCGATTGACAGAACGGCAGCACGCTGGGACGGAGGGCTGTTGAGCAAGAACACTGGTTGCTTTTGATGATTCAACTGGATGTCCAGGTCATCAGCCTTCGCAATGCCAAGAACCGTTGTCACCCAGGATGGTGGCACCCGCCCGCCACCTTCGCAGCGAGTGCCTTCTTTCTCAACAACGTCGCCGTTTTCGTCGATCAGGCGCCAGAGGTTTACAGGATTGCGACGCCGCTCGCGCGACCACTGCAAAATCTGTCCGCGCTCCAGATGGAGTTCTACTTCAGCACGCTGTTCACCATTGCGAATATCTGCGTCCGATGTGTCTGAGCCACCATATGAAACTGCGCGGAGCAACTTCATAATCCGTGATTTGCCAATGTTATTGTCGCCGATAATGGCGTTCAACCCCGGGGATAGCGGGATGTAGACATCCTTGAAACTCGCAAAGTTGCGGATGGTTAAGGCCCTGATACCTGGTGTTTCAGGGCTGCCCCAATTGGTCGAGACATCGCTGTTATCCACCCGCAGGCCTTCAACCGGTGTTCCGGTGAGGGAAATGATGTTTGTTCCGTTTTCAAACAGCCGAATGTCATGGTGACTGATGACGATTGTCTGAAATTGCATTCTTTCCGAAAGCTGCTTCAGAACCCTATAGAATGACGGGACGCGCTGAGGGGCTACCCAGCAATCAGGTTCATCGAGCGCCATGAAGTAGCGAAGCCCGCTTTTGGCCGTTGCAATCGCCCGAAGGCCAAGACAGACAACGTTCGTGAGTGCGCCGCCGCAGTCATCCATGATATTATGTTTGTGCTCGCCCTGCTTCACAAAAATGTCGAGGGCTGGTAGCCCGCGCTCTGTGTAAAGATCGATGCCAATTTCGACATTCATCGGGAGCACGTCGCTGACCAGAGCGGTCAGCAGCCGGGTGTAACTGGAAATTGTCTTCTGATTGAGCTCGGTCTGAACCTTTTCGAGGAACGCTTCTGTCTCATCACGTAAAGACAGCCTTCCCTTGGCAAGTCCAACGACCTTTCGCAGGCTCTCCAGCCTTGCATTCAGCTCGTCTCGCCGTCCGAGCATCTTCGCATAATTCTGCCTTTGGTGCTCATGGATGGCGTAGAGTTCTGCAAGTTCAGACATTCCCGCCTCGTTCAGCTTTAACATCAGAAGCAGGTGGTACCTTCCCATTCATGATGTCAGAGATTTGATGCTGCAAACGGTCGAGCAAGGCGCGGTATTCTGCAAGTTGGGTTTGCTGGCGCTCTTCTTCTTTCTTGATGAACTCGGCAAGACCCGCCTCGTCTTTCACGCCGTACTTCTCACTGATTTCAGCCAGAAGATTGGTAATGGTCTCGGTGAGCCTTTCAACGTCGGCCTGCGTGCGAACGCTCAGGTCCCGAAGTTTCGCATAGTCGGCATTTGCCTGTTCAAGCAGCGTGACCTCTGACGTTTCCTTTGATTGGGAAGCAGTAATCGGGCGGCCGGTTGGGGCGAAAGGTGTCATTTCTGTTTTCCTTGACTAGACGTTTCAGGCGAAGATATATCCTGCCTTTTTTCTTGTCAACATACTTGAATGTGTTGGACTTAAGGAAAGTCCGTGCTAATTTTAAGGAAACTTCTGGAGACGCATCATGACCGTGACTGAGCGAAGCGCGCGCTTCTTGAAATATGCGGGGACCGTCGGTCTTGGCTTAGCCGTGTGCATGGCTGTAATCTCTCATGTGTTGGCAGTTGGAACAGCCATATCCAAAGATGCGCAGATGGACATCGCAAACGGCTGGATTATGGCTGAGCAGTTCGCATTTCACGTTCCTCTATTCCTTGGTGTGGTGGTTCTCGTTTCCGGTCGGCTGACGCTTAACCAGTTTCTCATGTGTGTAATTTTAGCGTACGTCTTTAACGAGTTAGGCGTTTTTCCCGAAAGGCTGCACGGTTTTTTTGAGGTCAATCACTTTTACCCTGATGCGTTCTATCACGGAAACCAGTCGGTAAACGTGCAGTATGCAATTCTGATCTTCTATGCCGCGCTTGCACCTTTGCTTTGTATTCGGATTTCCCTTAAAAAATTCCGGACCATCGACACGGTATTTGTCACGCTGATTTTCTTTACGATGATTGGCACAACCTTCATTTTCCATAAAATCATCGTGGAAAATGCCCTTAAAACAGCCATTGAGGACACACGCTACAACCGCATGCAATCAATGCAGCTCATCAGCAATCTCCCGACTGGGGATGCCTTCTCACGGCTCTTTCAGGACAGCTGCAACAAGATCGATGTCAGTTGCTTTGTCCTGAATCCAGGCGAACCTCTCCCGGCAGGAAAGCGGTATAGCGAGATGCTCCTTGAAATGGCGCGAAGTGTTCAGCGCGACACCGGGAACAATCAGGTTTTCTTCTCGCAGGCTCTGTATGTTGGTGGGCTGGAGGAAGAAATGTATGGCGAACAATATGTGTTTCGTCGCCTTCCCGATGGGACAGTACGATTTATCGTCGACACGCAGGACTACGGGATGATTCCGGCAGAATACAAGCCGTACTTCGCCATCCTGATGTTATGCGCACACATTTGGTGGGTTGGAGGCGGCACCGCCCTCCTATTCTGGCACAAGCGCAGGTTTAGGCGGCGTCAACGCATGAGCACCACCTCAGCGCCAGCACACTAGCATCCAGGACCGACACTTCGGTTTATCAGTTCAAGCTTCACTTCATCTGAAATGGATTGATCGTTGGTATAGACATAGACGGCGACATACGTGGCGTCCTGCGGCACCGGAGCCGTCAGACTTGATATGCCGGTGCTACTCAGCTCAAAAGATTGCTCTTCATGATAGCCTGCACCATCGACAGTTTGCACAACCGCTTTCGGAGGGTTTTCGAGACTTGTGGCGGGCGTGAAAGTGGAAATGAGTTTGTTGTCCCAAATGTAACCATCAAGACGCCCAAATCTGTGATGAGCTGCCTGTTTGCCGGAGACGGCATTAATGGTGATTGTCTGAGGCTCTGGTAAAAACGGGGTCCCGTCCCGCTTCAGCACTTCTACCGTAATATCACGGGTGCCATCGTCCGCGCCGAACTCATTAAGGTAGTAATTCAAATTTGCTTGGCATTCACCGTCATAGCACCACGCACGCCACTGTTCTTCGTGCCATGGCTTGTTAAACAAGTCCTTGAAAACGTAATTCTGTCCCTGCACTCCAGCCGTCACGCGATATCTGGTGGATGGATCTCGAATTATGAAGCCGGAAACGTCTCGTGCCTGGTCGCTGGGCACCTTCGGCTTGAGAGCAACAAGCGAGTGAAATGACACCTTGTACAGACCGCAGTCCAGCCTTTGCTCATATCGGTCGAACACCGTAACCGCGTCTGCCGGTAATTCATTGTCCATCGGAAGGTCGTCATCAACAACGTCGTCCACTTCTTCGGCGTGAAGCCCGAAAGCGACACCAAGGAAAATTATGGAAAAGACCAGCATTTTTCTCATGAGACCACCTTTTTCCTTGTAAATGAAAGGATAACATATATCCTTTGTCGAAAATCTCAAGGATAAACAGGCGGACCTCCATGCCCCCAGTTACGGCTTTCCGGCCCTCCGGCCTTTTTGGAAAACTGGCTCCCAAGCCGGTTTCCGCAAAAGTTGATCCAAAGGTCGTCTCAGCGCCTAAGCCGAAGAGTGCGCCAGGTTTGTTCTCTGGGGCTAAAGTTTCGGGTGGCATGGCTGCCCTTGATAAAGGACTAGGCGTATCTTCTTCTCAAACTTCCCAGCCCGCTCTATCTGGTGCCGTGGAGGCCCAGAAGATTGCGCACGCTCCTCCTCCAGTCGGAATTGAAGATTTCTCCGATTATATCGATTGGGTTACCGGGGGAACCATGCCCGATACTCCTGATATTGAAACTGCGATTGAATACTGGATGCAGTCTCCGACATCAAAGCCCTGAAGCGGCCCGCACGCGCTGTGAACCCCGACGTTCAAGGCTCGTGGTCTGCATATCCACATATCCCGTACAACCTCGTGAATGAAAGGCTTGCAGACATGCTTGCATCCAAGGACACCTCCGGCAGCGCACCGGCTAACAACAACCGCCGACCAAGACTGCCCAAAGGGGATCGGTGGTTACTCATTGTCACAATCATTGCCGTTTGCGCCAATATTTGTCTAGCGGTCGTTAACTTTTCTCTCATATGGACTGTGGGGTCAGAAGATCTGGGCTCAAAGGTTGAACAAACAGTCACCCCTCAGGCTGTCAGGGCTGCACTTCTTGAAAAGCCCGAAATTCTGGAGGAAGTTATCTCGGCATTGGCCGAAAAGAATGTGGCAAAGCAAAAGGTCGCGTCCAAGAAACTTGTTGAAGACCATGTCGATGAAATCTTTCTGGCAGATGCCAACTTCATCGGTAATCCGGATGGAAAAATTGTCATCGTGGAGTTTCAGGACTATCAGTGCGGCTTCTGTCGTGCCGCTGCTCCTGTCTTGCAGTCTGCTGTCGATGAAAATCCGGACCTCAAGGTTATTATCCGAGAACTTCCAGTAATTGATGACGTATCGGTATTTGCCGCATACGCTGCTCTCGCTGCGGGCGAACAGGGGCTATACAAGGAAATGCATGATGCCCTCCTCTCCAAAGGGCAAAAAATGACGGAAGAAGACGTTATTTCAGCGGCAAAGGCGGCCGGAGCGGACATGGAACTACTAAGCAAGAGAATGGCTAGTGATGACATTAAGGCAAAGGTAGAGCGAGACCTTTCGCTGGCGAGAACTCTTGGCATTAATGGGACGCCCTCGTTCATCTCAAGAACGAAGGGTATCATGTCTGGCTTTAAGGGCGCGGAAGAGCTTATGGCATTCGCTGACGCTAAATAAAAATTCAGGTTGAGAGGTGCGGCTCAATGTTGTTGCACCTCTCTTGCGACGGATCGTGTTGAGATGACTTGGCTTATCACACACACCGGGTTTAGATTATGACCACACCTTCCATTCAAACATTCAACGACCTGATTTTCTATGGTGATCCACACGGAAATTTTGACCCTCTGATTAAAGAGGTACGCAGTAGCGGCGCGCGCGCTGTTTTCCTTTTGGGAGACATGGAGCCGGACGCCAACATGGACGAGATTTTGGCACCAGTTTACCGCAAGGTTGGCTTCGAGAATGTCTTCATGATTCCTGGCAATCATGACTCGGACAACGAAATATTTTATCACCGGGTTTTCGGCTCTCGCCTGGCTTCCAACAACTTACACGGTCGCATCGTTACCGTTGATTCCATGAGAATTGCGGGGTTGGGCGGAGTGTTCAGGAAAAAGGTTTGGTTTCCTAAATTGGCCTTAGATGAACCATGGACTTACAAATCCCCGGAAGAATACGTTCAGAGAATCCCGCCACATGCGAGATGGCGTAAGGGGTTGCCGCTTAAGCAACGCACATCCATTTTTCCGTCAGAATTTCAAACACTATCTGAGCAAACATGTGATATCCTGATTACCCATGAAGCTCCTCTATCGACACAGCCCCGCAGTGGTTTTCAAGCAATTGATGAGCTGGCTCGAAGTATGGAGGCGAGCTTCTTGGTTCACGGGCACCTCCACATTGATTATCAGGCGCTACCAACAGAGAGTCTTAAGGCATGTGTAGTTGGTTGCGAGATGGCTCAGGTGAAGAGGGGTGCTGACATCAACAGGTTTCTAAATTGCTCTGTCGAACAACCCCAATACTCACCCATGTGACACCGGAAACACCATGAGAAATCTATTCGTTGCGACTTTCCTATCCTGTGTATGCTTCAGTTATGGCCTCGGGGCCCATGCGGGGGATGAATGGGGTAGTACGGAAAGATTGAGGCTCAATACTTTTGTTGATAACTCGGCAACTCTTGCAGGCGCGGTGTCTGTTTGCAAGCCGGTCGAGGCTGTCTGGATTGAGAAATGCAGTGTGCTGGTCTTGAACTCCTGGGACGTGCTGGGTTTTGGTCCGCAACTGTCGTCAACTGCCATGGCGAAGGTTCAAAGTGATTGGCAAAAGGCATTCTCGCGCTCTTCACTCGTTCAACAAACGGAAAAACCGGTGAGCTGCGGCTTGCTCCTCAAGAAAACGAAAGCATCGGTTTTGTGGGAAATATGCGGCCGCCCCAATAGTAGCGGGGATAGCGATAGTGACAGCGACGTATTCTCATTTCAGTAAGCAAAGCAACACGTTTTCCTTTATTTAAAAGAAAAACTGTTGACTTATCCTTATGCGACTGATTATCTAGCGTTGAACTTTCCAGAGAGGTAGTCAATGAAGCATGTCATTCAGGGCGTAACGTTATCCGCATTCGTTTTTGCCAACGTTCTTGTCGGTTTGGCATCCGTGGCAATGGCTAACGGCGGTGCGATCGTAATTCGCTCTGAGCCGCTACCCCCTCCAGAGCCACAGAAACTGGCTCCCCTACAAAATGCGGTGGCTCCCGCGCCGAAGCCTACGGAAAAAGCCAAGCCTTCGGTTCAAAAGGTCGAAGCTTCACCAAAGGTTGGGCCAGCCCCCAATCCAAAGGCGGATGTGTTTGTTCTTGACGAAATTCGACCGGAAATCTGGGTCGCTTCCGGTCGGGGTAACATTCGGGCCCAGCCGACGACGAGAACCGATATAGTGGGAAAGCTGGACAGCGGGGACAAAATCACGGTGCTCGGCCGCGTTCGTGACAGCGAGTGGTTCGCTGTAGAATACAACAATGACCTGGCATTCATTCACCGCTCTGTAGCAAATCCAACAGGAGAAATTGTTCCCGACCGGTCTGAGCCGTTTATTGTGTCGGAGAATGTTCAGTCTGAGGGTATTGCTGTCAATGCGATGGCAGTTGAAGAGCACGGCTCTTTCAATCCTGGCAAACAAGCTGCCGCCTGCGACATCTCTTTCTAGGGCAGCAAACGATTAAGAAAAGAGGCGCCTTCTACGGTGTCTCTTTTTATTTGTCCAGATTTTTGCTTAAATCCCCAAACGTTTCCTTGACATGGATTCAATTCTGGAAGGAAAATAATATAATATTAAGGAAAACTTTCGTTGGGGGACTTTATGCGGGCGATTAGCACGTTCGTTGCACTTGGCTTTGCGGTGGTAGTCGCGCAAAGCCCGCAACAAGCCTACGCCTCTGATCCGTTTACGCCGCCAAGCCCTGAGAAATCATTTGACGTTGATGAGTTAAAGGGGGTCATCCGGGGTGTCGTTTTGGATGTTTTGCTAGAACAGCGGAGCCAGGACGGGGCGCCGGTAGAAGAGCCCAGTGTCATGTCAGGTGTCGCAGGTGACACCTCGTTAACTGCGCAGGGCGGCTCGGAGGCGGATGTCGCTGGATCGGAGCCGCCAGCCAACGAAGTAGAGCGTGACCGCACTGTCGGAGCCACCTTGTTGGGTTGCAAGGGTTTCGTTGGGATGTGGAGAGAACCGGAAGCCGGACCAGCCAGCAACTCTACGACTTCGTCAAAAACATCAGTAAGTACGTCGCCCGTAAAAGCCGACCCCAAATTTGGAGTGATTTTCTATGCGATACCGCTCGCACCTGTACGCAATCCTTGCGCTGAGTAGTGTGCTATCAGGTTGCAACTCACTCCCTGATCCCGCGAAGATGCCATACAATGAATCCCGAGATGAGGCTATTGCATACATTGAGTCAGCCGGGCTTCCGCCAATCCACTACGTGAAGACCAGTAATGATGGGGTTGATATCGGCTTTAACCGGCTTGGTATCCCTGAAGAATATGCAAAGCGCAAGATGGAAATCCGTTTCCCGGCGGGTCCGGGGACGCTGGAGGATCTTGTTTACGCACTAGATCTTGAGAAAATCCCAATCGTGTTTCGTTGGGAAAACCCGGATGCCGAGGAACTCCTTGAACGCCGTATTCCTTTCACGCGATTTTCGGGAACTGTCGAAGAACTCATGAACACCCTTAGTGCCGGGCTTGGCATTGCTTTCTGGGGTGAGTATGGCCGGATCTATATTTCGGATATGGACCGTTTTGCGGTGGCGTTGCCCCAGAATGAAGACGTTCTGTCTGCTGTTCAGTCCGAACTCGAATTGCTCGGAGCGCATGATATCGTTTCTTCGTTGCGCGGCGGAACGATCCTCTATAGCACCTCTCCGCAAAATCAGCGCGAGCAGATTGCTCCATACCTCGAGCGCATGGTGAAAAACCTGTCCATGATTACCATGCAGGTGGCCGTAGTGAGTATTTCCATCACGGATAACTCGGCGGCTGGATTTGACTGGGCGGCTCTAAGCGGAAAACTTGATACGCGCGCTTCTGCCATATCGAAGCTCAAAAGTGGCGTGTCCAGATCTACTGGTTCGTCGTCGTCTGATGGTGACAGCGATAGTGATTCAGATACCGACAGCGATAGCTCGACTGAGTCGGAGTTGGGGACCATTATTGATGTGACGGCGAAAGGACTTTCGTTTGGTCGGACAAGCCTGGGCTCAGTGTTTGGCGCCTACGGAGCAATTGATGTTGCTGGTGCTATCGCGTTCCTTTCTGAATTTGGTCAAACCAAGGTGACGCAGAACGTAGAGCTTCGCACTCTTTCAGGTAGCGAGGTGAAGCTTCGGAGTGGACAGGAAGTCCCATACGTTTCAGGCATTGGCTCGACATCCACTGGCGAAAACACCAGTAGCAACGTTGAAACCAGTACGGTTCAAACCGGGATTACTCTCGGTGTCGTGCCGCATTTCGACTGGCAGACTTCAACGGTAACAGTGGATGTCGATCTGGAACTTAAAGCGGTCCTTGATTTTATTGAGGTCAACGCCGGAAACGATGTTGGAAGCTTTACACAGCCGTTGACCCAGGACCAGTCACTAACAGACATCGTCAGGATGGTGGCCGGGCAAACGGTTGTCATCGGTGGCTTGCAGTACGACAGCGTATCTGGCGACGCCAATGAGCCGTCGTTCCTTCGTAAGTCAGGTAGTCTGGAATCCACTTTCGGCAAGAATTCGCGTGAGGTGAGCCGAACAGCCCTATTTATTATTATTCGGCCGACAGTGACAATTTATGGTGACGCTCCATCGTCCGAAATCGCCAAGGATGCTGAACAAGCCAAAATGGTGTCCGCAGAGCCCGAGGTGACCCCATGACGCTTCCTTGGAGCCGCAAGAAGGAGACAATGGAGAAGGAGACGCGAAAGCGCGCGCCTTTGTCCGTTGCATATGGTTTCGTAGAAACCGATGACAAAAAAGCGGCCATTGCTGTGGCAAAGGGCTACATCTTCAAAAGAATTGACGCCCTCTCTATCTGTTACTATGCGGTGGCCAGGTTCGACACAGGATATCTTTGGGAAATTCACGAGGGTGGTGCCGGTGTGTCTTATCTGCCGAGTGTCGTCCGTCTCCTCGCTGAAAATCCTGGTTCCAAGGTATGGGTTCCCTGTGGTGAGAGGGTTTTCGAAATCCTTTTAAGAGGGAACAAGCCCCTCTGTCTCCTGCTGCCCGCGGCTCAGGGCGAGTACGCCGTCAAAAACGGCATCCAGGCAGAAGAAAAAGGGAAGATGTCGCGGTATGAAAACCGTGGTCTGGTACTATTTTCTGTCGGGCTTACTGTGTTCCTTGCAAGCGCTGCGCTCTGTGCTGCGACAGGCGCTGGCGTTTGGAACGCTCGTATTCCTTCCATTGTGGACAGGCCACTCAAGTTGCAGTCTGCTCCTCATTTCCAATGGAAAAATCTTTCGGGCCTTGCCGAACAGGGGCTTTATGTCGACAAGCTTGAATATCAAGCGGGTAAATGGAGCATCATCACCAAGAAATTTCCAGAACCCGTCGACGAGAATGAACCAATCTCTCTAGGCGATACTTCGAACAACGGGGCGACTGAGCACGATGGGGTTGAGGCGCGCGCAAGCGGACCGGCCACCCTCTCCGTACCGGAACAAGTCGAGGCTAACACTCCAGGTATCGTTGGGGGCATGGAATGAAGCTGAACCATTTGCAGTGGTCGGGTGTCGTTTTCCTTACTTTAGGTACCCTACTCCTTCCTCTTTCAGGATATAATCTTTACTCAGCTCATCTTTCAAAAGTGAGCAGCGACAGGGTTGCGCAAACTGTCTTAAGTTCTTGCAAGCGGGAAATGGGTCAGATGGGTAGACTGACGATATCAGGAAGCATCCTCTCAGTGACCGTGGACGATGTCGCTGATCCGCAGGCAGCACTCGCAGATGCGACTTATGCTTTAGCAGCTTGTCCTGCATCCACTATCGAAACGTTTTGCTTGGGCAGAGGTTGTAGCAACGAGTTGGGTGCAGAACGGAAAATCACTATGTCGCTCCGGGTCAATCCGTTGAGTGCGTTGCAAGCGGGGAATTAAATGCCGATTTTACTGAGAAAACTGGCGAAGATTGACTGGGGATGCTGGCAAATTCAGGCGTTCGACTGGTCGATGGTCGTATTATCCTTTGTGGTCGCGATTTATCAGGAAAGTGAACTTCTTTTTTGCTTTGCTGTGCTGGGAGCGATTGTCAGCTACCTTCGACCGATGCTCTGGCTACAGAGAAAGATTCTAAAATACAAAGTAACACGGACGCGATAAGCGGCGGGGCAAAATGTTTTCCATCATCATCCTCGGTTTCATAGGGATAGGTATAGTCTCCGTCGTCGGGTACGCTGTTCTGTCACTCATCCATAGCATGCAGAATATGCTCTTGGTTACGCGCAATGCTGATCAATTGGAGGTGGCCGCTGATTTGCTACGAAGCTCCATGCAACCAATTGAAAGCGTTTTGCGTCCTCCATTTGGAACCAACGTGGAGTTTGGCGGCAAAACCATTTTGTCGCTACCGAGTTGGCTTGGGGTCGCAACCCGGACACCATGGGGAGTGCCATATGCATATTGTCCCTATGCACCGGATGTTCTCGCCACCCGGAATGACAGAGATGTTCGGTATGGCGATGGAACTGTCGGGTATGCGGTCGATGTTGAAAGTGTAGGTGGTCGCGAGTACGTTGTTGGGAGTGATGCGCCGCCAGCGGCCCTCGCCGACCTGGCTCCCGTCATGCTAATTCTGTCGCCATCACCAAACGGCACGATGCCCCCAAGGTGTTCTGACGTCATTGTCAGTAATGGTATTCCCCGGATTGACCCCAACTCTGCAATTAGTGGTTCCGTTGTTACGGTCTCGCAAGCATCCCTGTCAACGGGCATTGAGCGAGAGAACCTGCTCTTTGTAGCGCCATCGGCTCTTGGTGTGGCTGATGGCATGCGGCCGGTCTCGGCGATGTCCCTCGCCCAAGCTTTTGACTACTGGAGGCAAATGCGTCCCAAATCCCTGACAATCAATTTGGCAGCGGGAACCTACTCGGTCGGAGCTTCAGACATCTCGGCAGATAGTTCGATGGTCGGCCGGGATCTGACATTGGTCGGCAACGGTGTCGCCAGCATCAATTCATCCGGTGGCTCAATTGCTCTATCCGTTCCAGGAGATTTGACGCTCGACGGTCTTACGCTAGGCGACGGCGTTGCGCTCAATGGTCAGGCATCAAGTCGTGTTGTACTCATTGACAGCTCACTGGACACCCTGTCGGGCAAAAGTGCAGACGTGACTGTTATTGGAGATGTGAGTGTCGCTGGTGCAGGTTTGGCAACAAATAGTCCAGCTGTGCGCATTTCCGGGGGACGTTTGGACATCGCGCAGGGGACGACATTCAGCATCTCATACCCTTCCGGGGTTGGTTCCGGCGGCTCGATGTTGAGGGTCGATGGAGGTGCTGTTGCCACATTCGGTAACGGCAGTACGCTGGTCTTGAATGCACCTATCTCCAGTCAGTATGGCGTTTTGTTGGACGCAGGTGCCTCTGCAAACTTCTATGGTACGAACATTAGGCTCAACGGGAGCTTTACCGAAGCATTGTCGTCTCGGGGCCAGTATCTAGGCTTATTTGGCTCAAACGTTCTACCTGGCTCCGGAGGGATGAACGTATTGGCTTTCATCGGGCTCTATTCAGGCTCTCTGGATGTCAGATCCTTTGCCAGTGGTTCCGCAGTGTCATTCGGTTCGCTGTCGGCGAAAGCGGTCAACGGCGTAATCGCGGGTGGTGGCGCTTCTCTAAATGGTGACAGTAACGTCGACTTTTACACCACAGGCGATTGCTTTACCGGTGACCTTTTCGGAGGCGTCTCTAACACTGCCGCCAACGACAATGTCATTGATGCGTTGGCCGTTCTAAATCAGGCATCGTGGAGCTGCAAATGAACCAGACAGTATCAGCCGTTGCCGCGGCTCACGGTGTTGAGTCTCAGGATGATTGGCATGACAGACTTCTTGACACTTTGGTCAAGAGGGCTTTGATCAAGCCAGAAATGGCTCATGCGGCCAGGCTTGAAACCAAGGTTACTGGAGAGAATGTCGGAAACATTCTGGTGCAATCCGGTTTCCTTCGCTATGGAACACTCATTGAAATTATTCTTGAACTTGATAATGAAAGGATTATTTCCGAACAGGTATCTGAGTCTCGTATCCCTTCGGAGACTCTCGACGAACACTCAATTCTGATTTCTGCTGAAACAGAAACTGACATCTATGTGTCAACATCTCGCGATGAAGAACTCGCGTATGAGGTGGTGTCTCGCTACTACCCGGAGAAAGCCGTAAGGCCAGTGCCCTTTTTCCCGGACCGTATCGAGCATTTCATTAGCAGGGTCGCCAATAACAACGCAAAGCTGTCGGATGTTCTGGACAATACCCCGCATGAAGAAATGCTGGAAATGCTCGTGCGAAAGGCAATCTCGCTGCGTGCATCTGACATCCATATTCAGCCACAAGCCAATTGCTACAGTGTATTCTACCGCATTCTCGGTGTTCGTGAGCTTATTCGAAAGGGTTCGCCAGAAGAATATCTCACACTGATTTCCCAGGCCAAAGACCGCGCCCGTCTTGATTTGGCGGAACGCCGACTGGACCAAGATGGAAGTTTTCAGATTGAACACAATAACCGATTGGTTGACCTGCGTGTTGCAACCCTTCCTGAAGTTGAGGGGGAACGTATGGTTATCCGAATTCTCGACCCGGACGAAGTGCGCCCGAGGCTGGAAGATTTGGGTATCTCCAGATTGGAAGAATGGCGCCGGGGCGCTGCCAACATGCATGGTCTTTGTCTTATTTGCGGTCCTACCGGGTCCGGAAAGACAACGACTTTGAACTCTACTATTCGAAGCCAGGACCGCTTTGGCAAGGCCATCTATAGCGTTGAAGACCCGGTGGAGTACCGTATTCCCTACATTGGTCAGGTCTCAGTCAATACAGCAACTGGGCAAGATTTTTCCAGAACAGTGCGCGCATTCATGCGTGCCGATCCTGACGGGATCATGGTCGGGGAGATCCGAGACCCAGATACGGCACGAAACACGATAAAAGGGGCTGAGACAGGACATATCGTATTCGGAACGCTACACACTGGCTCTATCCAAGGAGCGCTATCTCGGCTCAGGGATCTAAATGTGCCAAGTGGCGACCTTCGGTATGTTCTGCGTGCTGTTCTCGTACAGCAACTGCTGAGGACTGTTTGCAAAACCTGCGGTGGTCACAAACACGCCATTGGTGAGGGAGCTTGCCCGACATGTCGTGGTACCGGCTACAGTGGAAGGACGGTGGTATCCGAATGTGCGTCGTTCGCTGACGAAAATGAAGTTGACGCCTTGATTGCGGGAACTCGAAGCTGGCCAACAATGGCAGAAGATGCTTACGACAAGGTCAAGCAGGGGATAACAACCAAAGAAGAAGCCATTCGTGTTTTGGGCACTCAGTTTCGCAAGTTATTGAAAGACAGAGGGGAGGAGGATTTCTAATGCATTGTCTTCTTCCTGCTGTCCTTGCGATAGCCTTTGTCGCTGGGATCTTGGCGGCCGGAATGAATTATGTTTCACCTACCGCTTTCGCGCGCTCAGAGATGCGCGTGATTCTTGCCACCGGGTTTTCAGCACTGTCGCAAGGTATCGCAGCCTATAAAGTTGCTATTCGGGACGTTCCTATCGCCAAGCCGGATGGCACTCTGCCGAACGACCTCATTTCCGGCTATGTCACAGCACCGCGCAATCTCGATGGAATGGCATGGTCATACGGGACACAGCCAAGAACATGGGTTTGTTCCTTCGGGTCAGTCACTGAAAACCAATGGAAGGGGATTGTGGCGTTTCTTGAGGGAGACAGCACTGGGCGCGTCGGTATGTCGACATCTTCATGTGCTGATTTCAACCCAGACGGAAGTCCAAAAACCAGTCCAGAAACGCCGGTGACTTTTCCCACAACCGTGTTCGTGAATTTTGCGATTTGAGGCCTTCATAATGGCGACGTTTACAGTCAATGTAATTAACAGTTTGGGCAAAGTTGTCCAGTCTACGATCGAAGCTGATAACCCTGAGGCCGCCCGGCGTTCAGCGGCACGAAAAGGCCAGGTTGTCAGCATTAAGAAATTGCGCTCCAGCATGATGCAAGTCGGGATGTCTTCGTCTGAGCGCTACACTTTTCTTGTTCGAATGTCGTCGATGCTCGGGGCCAAGCTTGGCTCGGCCGAATCACTACGTGTAATTGTTCAAACCTTCAAAGGACCGGTACGGCGCGCGGCGTCTCTGCTTTTGGAAAAAGTTCAGGTAGGCGTTGAGTTGCCGGTGGCCATGGGGCAAGACCCAAAGAATTTTCCTTCTGCAATCGTGGCTCTAATAAAGGCCGGTATTCAGTCCGGTGAAACCTGGAGGGCGTTGAGAGACGCGGCGGACTTTGAGTATCAAATGCAAAAAGTCCAGAAAGGTGCAAACAAAGACCTGCTCCAGGCTGTCTTCACCTTCCTGATGGCTGGAGCGATTACAATTGCCTCCACCGAATATTTCGGACCTCAGGTGCTGGGAGAGGATATGTTCAAGAACAATCCTGCCGTAGATGTTGGGTGGGTGTTAATCGCCGGGAATATCACAACAGCAATCATGGTTGTGTTGATGGGCTTTATGTTTACACTCCTTTGGCTTGCAACAGCTGGCAAGCAAATCATGCCCGTTCTTGCCGACCGCCTGATTTTGAAAGTCCCTTACTACAAAGACCTTGTACTTTCCCGAAATAACTACGCCACCTTCTATAAGCTGGGCTTGCTGATTAATGCAGGCGTGAGGATTGAAGAGGCTCTTCGAATAACAGCGGAAGGTGCACCGCGTGGCGCACTTAGGAGCGATCTACTCAAAGCAACCGACGCCGTGAAGGACGGGCGGCCGTGGGCTATGGCGATGAGTACCTTGCACGGTACAGACCGGGCGGCTCTCGTGTCAGCCAACAACAGGGAAGACACATCCCGAACGCTCGACATCCTTTCGAACCAGTACCGGGATTTATACATTCAACGCCTCGGCGCGTTCGGCCCCGTTGTCCAAACTCTCGCTGCACTTTTCCTTTCTCTCTCTGCTGTCATTATGTTTGGCATGACAATCCTGCCGATGCTCCAGTTGGCGCAAGGTATGTCGATGTAAGCTTGGTTGGGTCTGGTAGAACTTATTCAAAGCGGAACACTAACGTACGTCCGCTTCTTGAAAGCTTTTCTGCCAGACCTCACTGTAAACAAAATTACTGGTAAATGGATAAAGTAAACAATCTTTGCATTTAGCCACGTATTCAGCATTTTTCTTGTCAACTTATTGTAAATTCTTCTTTCTAAGATTAAAACTCCTTGAATGTAAGCAAAACTTCAGACTAGGCTTTAAGAGAGCGTGCTGCTTTCTTTAAAACTGGCTGGCGGCACAGGATTTCATCTTTTTTGAAAAGTGAGACGGGTAAATGTACTCTCTTATCGTCGCAGTCATTTCGATTGCCCTTGGTGTGGGTATTGCACTTTCAACCATCTACTATGGCGGCTCCGCCTTCACTGGTTCGTCGGCCAAAACAGCAGAAGCAACGCTGATCAACAGCGCACAGCAGATCTCGGGCGCGACAGCTCTCTTCCGTACCGAAAACTCGGGCAACAATGCCGCGAATATCGCCGAACTCATCACCGAAAACTATTTGCAGGCCGTTCCGACCGCTCCGAATGATGCAACCGGTGCCTGGGAAATTGGCGGTGTGAATGACTCGTTTGCTTACATTCAGCTCTCGACTGCGGTACCGGCAACTCCTGCGGCCGTCTCAGACAATGCAATCTGCGTGCGCGCTGAAGCTGACAATGGTCCGACGACCAACGATGAAGCAACCGTGGCGGACCTTGCGTCCATCACTCTTGCGACCGGTGTTCCGTTTGACTGCCTCGGGGTTACCGGCGAAGGCCTGTACTTCGCATTCAAAATGTAACTTGCGATGTGTTGGCGGCGACAGAGTTTTCGTCGCCGCCAACGTTCACTCTTTTGCAGGGATACAATTATGTACAGCCTCGTAGCGATTGTTCTTTCGATAGCTTTGTCGATTTTGATAGCCTTAGCCGCTATGTACTACGGCGGCTCTGTCTTTTCAGAGGGTGGCGCAAAGTCCGACTTTACCGGTATCCGGAATGGCGCTTTTCAAATTGAAGCCGCTCTAAACATGTACAAGAGCGACATCGGTAACTACCCTGCCGGGACTTCTGACGAAATCCTGAATGAGCTGGTCGAAGAGTCGTACCTGACTGCCATCCCGACAAGTGTTGAAGGTTTCGAATACAAAATCGAGAATGGAACTATTGTTCGCGCAATTGCGGGGCTCGAGCAATGTTACTCCATCAATCAAATATCTGGGGTGACCACGACTGAAGAATGCCCTCCCTGCTCGGACACGGCATATCAGCATTACCCGGCGTGCGAAGGTAGCTAACGACGCACAATATGATAAAGCCCAAACGCAGAACTGGTCAGAACTCAACCGGGTATGTTTACATTCTTGAGAATGAAAGTATGCCCGGAATTCTTAAGATAGGCATGACGCACCGCGACCCCTATTTGCGTGCAAAAGAGCTCACCAATAACACAGCTGTTCCGACCCCCTTCAAAGTTGTCCATTATGTCCTGGTCAACGGTTGTCAGGAGGTGGAGAAGCTTTTGCACCATCAGCTCACACGACGAAACTGTCGCGTGAGATCGGAACGAGAGTTCTTTCGCTTGAGCAAACGTCAGGCAATCAAGGATGTCAGGGCGGCGGCAAAAGGTTTTGCCCTGCGCCACCATGGTAAAACCAACGAATGGTTCGCCAGTTTCTCAAACAAGATAGCTTTGCTGGCGGTGGCCGCAATTCTATTCATCCCAGAAAACAAAATCGGGGAAATATCTGTCATTCCATCCGATTGGAGGTCTTACCTGGGTGCGGTAGCCGTAGCCTTGCTCTTCCTTCTGCCACCATCTCGGCGACCTCGGCTGCAAAAATACTGGCGCCGTCGGTAACCTTCCCGCCTCACATGCTCAAAGAACTCTCAATCGTAGGGGCAAGGTCGCTCCAGCTTTTTGTATCCGGGTTCCAGACTCCCGGCGCGGCCCCGCTATCGAGGTATTCAAGAATCGGTGTCAAGAAGTTACCAATTTTTTGAACCGTCTCCCCTAGATGTGGCGGACTGAAGGCCAAGCCTTTCTGCTTGCAAAATTTGTCCCACTCTTTCGTCCACATATTGACGAACCTATCAGATAAACCATCAAGTTCCGGTTTCGGCGGGACCTGTCCAAAAATTGCAAATGTTTTCTGAATGGCCTCCGCAATAAGTTGACCGTTAAAGTGTCTGGTTTCCTGAAGTGCCCACAGATCGTAGTAATCTCGAATGCGCGAGCTTTCGGCTCCCAGCCGGGACATGGCATGGAGCTTCTCAGCAATCATCGTTTCCAATGGGTACACTTGAACGGTGGGCTTGGGCATATCCTCGAGCATTGCGGGATAAACACCTGTTAGAGGGATGGGTGTGATTGGGTTGCCAAACCCGGCATCAACCCGAACAACAATTCTAGAAGTATCAATTCTGGCCGTCAGCGTAATTTTACCTCCAGCTACAGCGCCATCTCGTTCATATCGAATGTCCAGAGTCTCATCATCAAATGTCACTCCGTCGTCGCATTCCACCGCAATTGCATCTCGAATCATTTGCTCAAGCGTGTCGACATTTCCATTGGCGTCGTGTCCACTCAAGTCGATGTCGGCGGTTGGGCGGTGAGTGTCGCCATAATACATAACAAAGATCATCGCTCCTTTAAGAACGAGGCTCTCCCCCCATCGGGTCTGTGTCAGGCGATATAAAAGGCGCTCCTGAGCGTAACGCCGCTGGAGGGTCATAGTGTCCGCACCTGATGTTTTTGCCAGGTTACGGAGTCTCGCATTCACGCTGGCGGCGATGTTTTTTACCATTGTGGCACCTCAATAAATGCTGCGGGCATTTTCAACGTGCCCCTTCCAGACCAATCGCTCAGAAATCGCCCTGTCGACACCGAATTCAGCCCCAATCTTTGCCAGAAGTGCCCGGCTTCCGTTCTGCGCATCAAACTCATTAATCGCCTCGGCAAAGAAACGTTCACCGTCAGGCAGTCGCTTTCTCCAGATAAACAAGTCGACTATTGTTCGTTCCCGGGAGGTCACATTGAAGGAATGAGTGCCGTCGGTAATGGTGTCCACGCCAACCGTCCACCGTCGATCATCCGGGTTGCGAGGATATTGAACACATCGGACCGTCAGATTGGTCGGCTTGGAACCGAGCGGGAGGCCGACCCATAACTGGTCGGGTAGATGAACAGTTAGGCCATGGAACTGCGCAGCGGAGAGAAGGCAAACAACAAAATCGCTATACTTCTTTGCGATGTCTTCCCACTCGGGGAACTTTCCCGGGTTAGCTGCCGCGAGACGATATACGTTGTGGTCGACACGTAACAACTCACCGGACGCTATCATACCAAGGACGGCTCTGCGCTCGACCCCGATTGCCTGAAGTTCCGTCCAGGTTGCGTTCTGGCCATCCTTAAGGAGATCGGCGATAGCGTTTCGCTGAATTTCTGTTTTAGTCATCTGCAATGCCGGTGTTTGATTAACTACATAGGCAATGTTTTCACACCTGATGGAAAGAGACCCAGACTAACGAATGAGATCACGACTTCTTAAAAGATGTCTTGTTGTAAGAAGTGGTGAGCTTTTGGCGGGAATTGGTGAGCACTATTTCTTAAGGACGGCGCGACTTTAAGAAAAGGGAGTCGTTTTGTGGGCGTCTCTGACATCAATATCTACTTCCTCCTGCCACTGCCCCGCCCACTTTTCAGATGTCATTTCGACATACATCAGGGCCTCGGAAATCTCCGGGTTCGTGAAATTAGCGGCATAACGTGGATCTGAAGTATCCGTGACGATAACGGGCTCCCAGCCAAACTGGTCTCCTGTGATATCCAAGATGAGAGATAGCAATGGAATTTCCAGCCAATAGTGGCCCCGCCATTCGCCCGTCGTCGTTTCCATGCCGCCAGGTGAAGTGCAGATAGCACTGCCATCCAGCTGGTAATCAAGCACTGGTTCCCCACCTTTAACGATTGCGATGATGTCTTTGGAAGCAAGAATTGTTGCCGCCGAAGCGCAAGTCAGACGGCACATGTTGTGTGAAATTGGGATTTCCGAGAGATTAAGCTTTTCTCGATATGATTTCCCCATCCATGCTGCCTTTTCGAGGCGCCAGTCTTCCCAATGTGGCTCAAAGAAGTTACGTAGTGTTGTGGCTAGGGTAAACATCTCGGATTTGGCTATCTGGTGCGGGTCGAGCTTCAGGTTATACTCATCCGCAACATCCTGAGGAATGGGCAGACCTTTCTCGTAAGCATCCAAGACTATTTCCCGATGTGCTCGACGATGTGCAGCCTCTCCGGCTTCAGAGAAACCCATAAGGTCGCTGCTCCCGACCGGGCTACCGTTCATCAATTCGGCAGCCACCTTAATCATCTGAACTCCAAGAGCTTTGCCGCGGTGAGATTCTTCTACCCAAGCCATACCCTGAATGTAAAAGCCAACCTGAGCTGAGCGGCCACTGTCGCTGAAAAACAGTCCAATCGATGGTGTTTTATCCCACTCAAGGTCGCGCAGCTCATATAAACCGTCCTCGCTCGTCCATAGGAGAGGAAGGCTGTCCTTGTGGGCAATCTTCTCGATCAAGTAGTCGTCGACTTCTTCGATGCCATAGTGGGGACCAACAACATACTGGCCGATGAAATCGTCGAATAGAAGGCTCCACGCTGGCATAAGGACCTCACAAAGCTACAGGAATATGACTAACTATTCTTGGTAGGTTTGCAATAAACGAGAAGTTTTATGAGGAGAATGGAGGGCGCGGCAGGATTCGAACCTGCGGTGGGCTTTCGCCGCCGGATTAAGAGTCCGGTCCTATCGGCCACTCAGGTCACGCGCCCAGAGATTTGGAGGATGTGGCGGGATTCGAACCCGCGCGGGACTTACGTCCGTCAGATTAAAAGTCTGCCGCCATCAACCGCTCGGCCACACATCCTCAGGAAACAAAAAAACCGCAGCCAATGCTACGGTTTCGTCCGCACGCAAAGGTCTGCCATCGCTACTTTTTGTAGCGTTTATCAAGCTTTCGTTTCGAGAGAGGTGCAGACATCGTGTTATTCCAATTCTTGTGTGTAGCCATAGCGGCAACGTTTCATATCTATCCTTCATAAGGTAAGAAAAGTCAACACAGAAAATCACCTAATCCTATATATTCCTCAAAATCAGGAAAATTTTAGATAAAATGGCTTGATCTGTGCAGGATTACCGCGCAATATGAATTCGATAGTCAATTTTTCGGAATTCAGAACCGCAAATGTCTCGCAACACCGCAGTCATGAACGTAAATGTCAACATTGCCGCCATCAATGGGATGGTTGGTAATATTGGCGCGTGCGTAATGACTGAGGGGTCTGTCGGATAGAGTTCAAACCGATATCGACTAAAAGGCTGAGGCCCCTCTTCGGAAACGAATTGGGGCCTCAGCCTTTTTTGTTTCCGTTCAAAAGAGTGGCAGTCACACAGGAACAGGAGATGAAGCTATCTAACGCGCCAATTGAGGCGTCAATCAATTTCAACAATAAATACTTGCCTAATACTTTGGCGAGGACGGTATTCGTTTGTCTTTTTTAAGTATTCGTCTTTGCGTAAATGGTTTTTATTTCACTTTTTATCATTTTTATTGTTGACTAATGATTTTTTATCTGTCAGTATTCAAATCACAGGCAGCGAGAACTTAGTAAGAAAGCAGGCCGCACGTTGCTTTCTTACTAAGTTCTGGGAAGGAAATGTGGCGGGATGGCGCAGTTGGTAGCGCGCAGGGTTCATAACCCTGAGGTCGAAAGTTCAAGTCTTTCTCCCGCAACCAAAATCTCCTTCTCAGAACTTGCGAAAAGGACGCGTAGCTCAGCGGTAGAGCAAACGGTTGATAACCGTTAGGTCACAAGTTCAAATCTTGTCGGGTCCACCATAAGGTTTAGCAGGATAGCTCAGTTGGTAGAGCGCTGCCTTCATGCGGCGGATGCCGGGAGTTCGAGTCTCCCTCCTGCTACCAAATATTACTATTGGGATGGGTGTGTAGCTCAGTAGGTTAGAGTACCCGCGTGACATGCGGGAGGTCACTGGTTCAAACCCAGTCACACCCACCATTGAGGTTATGGGGTTATAGCTCAGTCGGGAGAGCGCCTGCCTTGCAAGCAGGAGGTCGAGGGTTCGATTCCCTCTGGCTCCACCAAAGTTAGTATTAGTTCGCGTTGTAGTCTGAGCTCTAAGCTCCTCCGCGGCTGCTGAAATAGCTCAGTTGGTAGAGCATCTCCATGGTAAGGAGGAGGTCTCCGGTTCAATTCCGGATTTCAGCACCAGTTTCGGCTTGGCTCGGGTGTAGCTCAGTTGGTAGAGCGGCGCACTGTTAATGCGCTGGTCACAGGTTCGAGCCCTGTCGCTCGAGCCAAGCCGAAAAAGAAATGCGGATGTAGCTCAGGGGTAGAGCATTTGCTTGCCAAGCAAAAGGTCACGGGTTCGATTCCCGTTTTCCGCTCCAAGTTGGCTGGTAATTCGCGAGGCCTTAGGGGCTTAGAGGCTCTTTCAGACCTGGCTGAGTTCTCAGTGCGGGTGTAGCTCAGGGGTAGAGCACTGGTTTTCCACACCAGGTGTCGCGGGTTCAAATCCCGCCGTCCGCTCCAGACATGGGTGAGTAGCTCAGTTGGTTAGAGCATCTCGTTTACACCGAGAGGGTCGGGGGTTCGAGTCCCTCCTCACCTACCATTTCTCTTGTAAGGCCAAGTCTATTGAAGGAAAATAGGGCTTGGCCTTAACAAAATGGGGGGTGGAAATGTTCGCTCGCAGGAAACATGCGCAGCAGGAGGTTCGGTTGGAGCCTGTGCTCTCGCTGGAAGGCCTATATAAGGGACTGTCTGCCTGCCGACCTGTCGACGGTGCCACCACTTTCCTTTTATCCTGCCTAATCTACCGGCACAGCAATGAATGCTTCCCGCAGGAAGCTAGTAAGCCTGCTGCTTTTATTGAGCTTTCATCCGCACACCGTTCCCTTGCTTCTTACCTGGCAGAAACTTCAAATGTCCCCGTGCGCGGTTTCGTAGTCTGTAACAAGATTGCTTTTGCTGTTGTCGCCGAAACGATCGCCACTGAATGGCGTTTCCCTGGCCGGAGACGAGATGAGTGTCTCAAGGTTTGGCGGCTTTTGCACTCATTTCGGGGAGAACTGAGGAAGTCCATTCAGTGGCTTCGATACTTTGAGCAAGTGACTGGAACCGAAGCCGTTCCACGCCGAAACGGAGGCCCTCTGAGTGACGTCGATATCCTGAAGGCCGGAAGCCGGGTTCCCGACTTTCTAAAAGCCCCGCGCCTCTAATGGACCTCATTTCCCGGTCGAGCCAAATCCACCTTCTCCCCGCGAGCTTTCCGTGGAGAACTCGGTGGTCACCGTCCAATGAGGCTTAATAACAGGGACAATCATCAGCTGCGCAATTCTTTCGCCCGGCACAACGCTAATTTCTTTGTGATGCAACCGGTTTACCACCGCCGCCAGAAGCTGTCCTTGGTAGTCGCTGTCAATGACGCCAATAGTATTTGACAAGACCAAGCCTTCATTCCCCTTAGATGAACGTGGCGCCAGAAGGGCTACGTAGTTCGGGTTTCGCAGATGCATTGCAATCCCAAGCCCGAAGAACGCCTGTTGCCCGGGTCTCAGTGTTACCGGGCTATGCAAAGCCCGCGCATTTTCAAGATCCGGCTTCCCTGCTTCCGTACTCGGGATGAAGCTGCAAGCGCGAACATCTCCTGCCGCTGCTCCTGGTGTGGCTGGCACCGGGAGGCCACCAAATTCTGTCAGGAGCCTCTCATCAAGGACTTTGACCTCAATGGTTGGGGCTACAAGACGAATTTCCGTGATGTTTGAATTGCTCATTTGATTGCCTGTCGTTAGACGGCCACATTCATCTTGATGGATGGGGCTGGGTTATAACCTTCAAGTTCGATATCCTCTCGCGTGAAGCCGTCTATTTCGGTGACGTGAGACGACAGGTGGAGCCTCGGTAGCGGCTGTGGCTCACGCAGAATTTGCTCTTCCAGTGCAGATCGGTGGTTCTCGTAGATATGCAGGTCACCAAAGCTATGAATGACGCGGCGTGGTTCCAGATTGGTGACCAAGGCAATCATCGAAGTCAGAAGTGCCACAGAGGCGAGGTTGAAAGGTAATCCTAGCCCCACGTCCGCAGACCGCTGATAAAGATGAACATCCAAAAACTTGCCGTCACTTCCCCACTGGTAGAGTGTGTGGCAAGGAGGCAGGAGTTGATTGGGTAGGTCTGATGGGTTCCAACCTGTCATAATGATGCGCCGACTGGTAGGAGAATGTCGCAATTGATGTATGACATCTGATAGTTGGTCTATTTCCTGACCGGTATTTCCAGACCATCTTCTCCATTGCTTGCCATACACGGGCCCCAAGTCACCGTGAGCATTTGCAAATCCCATGTCTTCGACGATTTGGCGCTCGAAGTCCTTCAAGCTGATGTCGCAGCCGGTTTTCTCCACGTACTTTTTGTGCGGCCACTCGGACCAAATGGTTGTCCTGTTGAGCAGCAGTGGCCGAATGTTTGTACTGCCAGTCAAAAACCACAGTAACTCTTCCACAACAGAGCGAAAGTGCACCTTCTTGGTTGTTAGAAGGGGGAACCCGGTACGAAGATCATGCTGGTACTGATAGCCGAACAGCGAAATGGTTCCGACGCCGGTTCGGTCTTTCTTGGACTGCCCCATATCCAGGACATCCCTTACCAAGGATTTATAGAAATTCACGTGACACCATAAGGAAAATAATGACGAGTTCTACTTTAGAGGATACCTTATTCGTAGCTAAACCCAAGGAGAATATCCGTGCAAGGCTTGCATTTCTACAGGGCGGTAGACCTGACGAACAAATGCGCTCATGAAATGGGCGTGGACGTGTCCGATATTGTCGCAAAAGACTTTTCGATTGTTATCCGCGGCACGGGTGTTGAGCTCTGGTGGATGGCGAAACTTCCGGGGCGAGAGGTAGCAGGCTGGCAAGTACGTCATAATTTCGTGTCGGTTGACCTCATTGAGGATAATCAACCAGCCCCTGTTTCCAAAGTTGTGGATGAATTCGTGTCCGCCAGTGTTGCGGAGGCGGTCAGGTGTGCAGTGCTTACTGTCTTGCAATTTAAGACCAAGGACCCTCGCGCGATCTAGGTTTCTTGCATCCCGCCGCGGTATCCTCTCTGTACGCAGAAGGAGGAAGGGATATGGCAACCACGCAGAGTTTTTTCTTGAACCGTTTTATCGACCGGTTGCGAGGCCGTACGGCATTGAGTCCGGCTCAATCCCCATTTGCCAGTTTTGGTGCCCTTTCCTTCGCAAATGAGCGCAAGGCGGTTTCGGCCGACGCTGACCACACAGGTGTTGTTGGAAGAGTGGCTAAAGCTGCACTTTTCACAGTGGATGAAGCACGACGTCGCATGAAGGATTTTCTTCATGGAAGTTTCGAACCATCTGACAGCAAGGAGTTTACCGACTATCTGAAGGGGAACTTGCTTGGGCTCGAAAAGCGCTTCTATGCAAACGGTCAATCACAGTTTCATGTCGTTGATAAAATCTCACGCCACTCCCTGAAATCAACGGATATCGATCCTATCAAGCTGAGCAATGCAGCCATTCATCGTATGTCGACGAAAGCTCGGCAGATTGACAAGGCTGCCTCGGTTGAAGCGTCCGCAGCCATTGCAGTGCGAGAGCGGCTCTCCCCTCTTTTGCGAAGCTCAATTGAAAGCGGGAAGCCTCCGTTCTCCAGCTGGGATGATGTTGGCTTTATGATGCCTCAAATTGTTCCTGGTAGCGCTTATACCGAAACGAACGGGCGCGGTTATATTGGTACACAGGTCGCTCATTGTCTTAGCACGGCAGCGGAAACCAAGGAGCTTCTCATTCAAAAGCAACGAGAGTTGTCGGCAGAACTTGGCCGTCCTGTGAAATTCGTGTTTGACCGAACACTCCCGCCTGGTTCCCCTATCCTTCTTGCAGACAGCAAATTGGTTCGAGCGGAAATGGTTCATGTCTCGCTTGGTGCTGCCCAGATGTCACGCCAATTCGGCGTAAACCAAGCAGACCATATGAGGGCAAGGCTTGGCGAAATGCCAGCGATCTCACCTAACAGTACGTTGATGACTGTCGAAGCCTTCAAGGCGAAGTTTGCCAAAAAGCGCGAAGTTGCGGAAGCGAGCAATCCAGCAATTGAGGGGCCTTCTTACGGCGGAGTGGCGCTGGATAAAATTGTTGTCCAGTATTCTGGAGGGCAGCCAACGCTCCGCGGCCCCGGCCATGCACTCTTAGAGGTTAACAACCATTCGGCCCACAGCCTACCGGCCGGTGAGTATCCCAAAGAGAACGCTTGGGGCATTCCTGAGGGGCGGATATCAGTAGACAAGGACGGCAATGTCCGGCACCTGAACAATGATGGGGTCGAACACAACTTTGATGGGCCATCATTTGAACCCGCCCCCGGAAACACAGCTCCGACACGCTGGTCGCTCGACGGTGAACAATTCAGTAGCCAAAGGGACTTCCATCACGCTCGCCAACAGAGCTCGATGTCTGGGTATAGGTCATCCGAGGATGTACCCGCAAACACAGCGGAACAGAGCTCCTCACTGGCTCACGCTATGTAAGCAAAACAGCCAAAACAAAATCTCAGGGGTTTTCCTTACGTTTTCCCTTGAGATTTTTCGTTTTACATGTCAACTTTCTCCCCGTTTTCAAAAATGAGGGTTTATGGGTAATGTCGAAACCGGACAGCATTTCCAACGCTGATCGCGCAAAAAGTCTTGAGAACGCGATTAGCCAAATTGAACGGGCTCATGGCAAGGGCTCCATCATGAAACTGGGTGAAGGTGCTAAAGCCGACATCCAGTCTATTTCAACGGGGTCACTTGGGTTGGACATTGGACTTGGCATTGGCGGCCTACCCTGCGGCCGCATTGTCGAAGTTTATGGCCCCGAGAGTTCAGGCAAGACGACTTTGGCTCTTCACGTCATCGCGGAAGCACAAAAGTCGGGCGGCACAGCGGCGTTTATCGATGCTGAGCACGCACTCGACCCGGCTTATGCTCGCAAGCTGGGCGTCTCCATTGATGACTTGCTTATTTCTCAGCCCGACAATGGGGAACAAGCTCTTGAAATCGCGGACACGCTGGTCCGGTCAGGCGCCATCAATGTCCTGGTCGTTGACTCTGTTGCTGCATTGGTGCCGCGCGCTGAAATTGAAGGTGATATGGGTGACGCCCATGTAGGCCTTCAGGCACGACTGATGAGCCAAGCTCTCCGGAAGCTGACCAGTTCAATCAGCCGTACCAACTGCATGGTTATCTTTATCAACCAACTGCGCATGAAAATCGGTGTAATGTTCGGTAACCCGGAAACCACCACCGGTGGGAACGCTTTGAAGTTCTATGCTTCAGTGCGTCTGGATATTCGCCGCATCGGTCAAATCAAAGACCGTGACGAGGTTGTCGGGAACCAGACCCGGATCAAAGTGGTTAAGAATAAAATGGCTCCACCATTCCGCCAAGTCGAGTTCGACATCGTGTACGGCGAAGGCATTTCCAAAATGGGTGAAATCCTCGATTTGGGTGTTCAGGCGGGTATCGTTGAAAAATCCGGTTCCTGGTTCTCCTATAACTCGACCCGTATCGGTCAAGGCCGGGAGAATGCCAAAACATTCCTGCGTGAAAATCCGGATATGGCAAAAGAGATCGAAAATCAGATCCGCGAAAGCGCGGGGCTACTCGAGAAGGTGATGTTGGACGGCGATATCGACGGAACCGAGGCAGCATGAGCACCGGTTCATCGACAGGGCCTTCTTTCGATGCTCCTGGCCTGCGGTTTGACGCAGGCCAGGAAGTGGAGTTCACATACAGGAACTGGCGCGGTAAAACTGCTCGTCGCCGGGTGCTTGTTAAGGCTCTATGGTTTGGCACCTCCGAGTGGCACAAGGGTGACCAGTGGTTTCTGCGTGGGGAAGATTTGGAACGCCCCGGCACTGTTCGGGACTTCGCTTTGTCGGATATTGCGCCAAATAGCCTGGACTTGAATTCATGATACTTGATCGGCTAACAACCATCCTTGTGGTGATGGCGGTCATTGTAATGACACTGCTCATTATTGGGATTTCACACAGCCAGGGAACGCCTCGGGTCGTCGGCGACCTGCCACCACCGCAGCGCAGTGATATTGTTTTCGGCGCGCCAGATGCGATGCATAAGGTCGATATTTTCGTCTCGATGACCTGTCCGCATTGTCAGCGGCTTGCACGAGAAACTCTTGGTAAACTCGTTACTCGGGCAAAGACGTCTAACGAGCTGCGTGTAACCATTCGCCAGCACCCATTGAATGCTGTTTCCTTGGAGGCGGCCACATTTTTGGGGTGCATGCCAGACGAGGTCCGGCATGAGGCATTTACTGGCTTGATGCAGCGACCGCATTTGATATCCGCTGTTACCAATTGGCCAAAGCTCGCACCGGCAGAGCATCAGGCTGCCATCGCTGTATGCATGGAAAAGGATGCCATGCGAGACAGTGTTGTATCCAATACCCTGACTTATCGGAAACAATATGGTATTCAGGTCACCCCGACGATTGTCGTCGACGGGTTTACAGCCCCGGGTTTCGCATCACCGCACGAACTTTCTGAAATCTTGGGAATGCCTAACGAATAGGTGACGAATTGGGGCTCCCTATCACTATCTATAGGTATCTATGGCAATCTATGTGGACCACATGAGGGTCAGCAAGTCTGGCCGACACTTCAATCATTTGCTTGGCACCTCATTGTCAGAACTTCACGAGTTTGCCGCCCGTTTGGGGTTCAAGCGATCGTGGTTTCATGCAAGAGCGAAGTACCCGCACTATGACATCACAGATGCACAGAGGGAGCGGGCAATCTCTCAGGGTGCCATACCGGTTTCGTCGCGAGACCTCATAGCCATCGCCCGGAAGGCTTCGGAATGAAGTTGTGACCTGTCTGACAGCATGGCGTTGTATTGTAAGAGAGAAGAATGCCTGGCTTCTGTTGCCACCAGCGTTACCGCTTGCCAGGCTTGGCCGTCACCCGTGATTAGGCGGCGATTGCGGCAGGAGCCGCATAGTTGTCGTTTGCGTTTAAACAACGTGACCCGATAACGGTGGTATCATGCCGGATGTAGAATGAACTTTTACTGCGCCAGTCGATCCTATTTCGCCCCCATCATAAAATCACCATGTCATATGCTGGTCTTATGGTGGAGGCGCTGGGTACCGCCCCCAGGTCCTGAACGTTTATTCTGTTATCCCTTGTAACATCTTAGCCAACGTATTCCTTTGGCCCCTTCAATCTGCCGCAACAGAAAGCACAGGTCAAGCGCAAAGTTGACAAGAATATATGTAAAGGTGATGATTGAATTCCTTCTCAAATCCTCTCCCGGGAAAACCCATGCTTGCTCTCTTAAAAAATATTGCCTGTGCCGCTACTGTTTTTCTTGCAGTGGCGATCCCTCCGGCTCAAGGGTTTGCAACCCCGACCACTGAGGTCACCTTTTGGCCAGACACCAACCAGTATGGGCTGGCCCTGCTGGAGCAAAACAGTAAGTACTTGCTCGAACGGTATGAACAACAGGGGATTCCTGTAACCATTAAAGTTGCGCAGATAGACCTCGATGATAACGGTCAGCCGGAATTCGCCGTGCGTACCGAGAGTTCTCTCTGCGACCGATATGGCTGCGACACCAAGGTTTTCATGCTGATCGGGACGACGTGGAAGCCAATTCTTCAAACACGGACTTCTCGTTTGCTTATGGGGGGCAAGGATAGGACGTCCGGCATGGCTCTGTTGCAAACCGACGGAAACAGTTGGTGGGCATGGGATGGACAGAGATACGACATCGTCTATTAGTTGGCACTTGCCCATTGCCGTGCCAATTGAAATGCTTGTGTCTTCGAACCACTAGCTGACGGCTCCCAACACAAAAAGTGCCTTCTTTGCAAAGAACCGTTGGTCTCTTGCAAGTGACCGTTCAATCTTATAGCTGAAAGCACGTGTGGGGGAGTTGATATGAAAATCGTAGCATACGTCTATGGCTTTTTCTGTGGTCACCTGGAAACAAATGAAGAGCATTCCGACTATGCCCGGCTTCAATGCAGAACTGCGGGCGGACGCCAGATCGTAGCTATCTTGCATGGTCAGGAAGCAAAAGAGATCGACGCGGAGTTTGCCAATCTCATCCCACAGGGTGTTGAATTTCCAGAGGCCAAGTTCGTCGTTGAACTTGAAGGTGTGCTGAAAATCAGGAACGGTGTTCCCACAGAGGACGGACTTCCCTTCCAAACCTTTGAGGCGACCAGCTATCATTTTCTTACCGGTCCGGCGTTGGACTTGCATCGCGCACGTGACATGGCGGCGACAGCAACCCGTGATGCAGAAAAGCTCGCAGCGGAAGCCCGGTTCGAGGAAGCTTTCCATGTGTTGCGGCAGTTTTCTGGGCCTTTTTCCCGTGTCTTTGTTGAGGACAGCCTGTATGAGGCTGGGCCGACCGTTGAAATTGAGGCAACAAAAGAGAATGCTTCTGAAGTTACCTCTGAACAAGTCGAAACGCCCTCAAAGGCACTTGACGATGGCTTGGGACTCAACGACGACCCGGAAGAACTCGCGGCCGAAGCGTTTGGCATGAATTCATCGGGGGCGCTAGATGGCCCCTCGGTGGAAGAAATTGTTTCGGCAGACCCCGACCCTGCCACCGAGGTTCAACCAGTTATCGAAGAAACCGACATCGTAATGGAAGCCCTTCATGAGGAGCCGTCACAACAATCCGCTCCCGTCTCTACCGAGCACAGCGCTCCGAGCACGACGCCTCAACAGGGGTTGCCTCGTGCGTTTCGCCCACCGACACTGGGCTTTGGAATGGCTCGCAGATAAACGACCGAAAATCGACTGACTTAAAAACGGATTTCCTTTATGATGTAAGGAAATCCGTTTTTGTTTTCCTTACAAATGGTCGATGGACATGTCAGCCAAAAGCCTTGACACTCCGGATGCTGTGCTGAAATCTCCTTCTGTTCAGCCTTCTGGTACGCCCGAAGATGTATCCGGCGAGAATAATGATGATGAAATTGAAGCAGACGGGTTCATCACCGTCGACCTTCCTGGTATCAGTCTTCCTTTGCCGAAAGTGAGCAATCATGTCTGACACGCAGATCGACAATCTCACCCAGCTTGTTCCTCCGCCTGGCGACACCGGCAGGTTCATTCAGGAAGTAGACGGCCCGGCCAAAGTCTCCACTGGGAGGCAAAAGCTGCGAGTGTTCGTTTGGGCGGTGTTGGCCATATGGATTTTATGCGTTGTTCCCTTACTCGATGGGTTATCTCCACCAGCCCCCGCAGCCGTCACCGGTGATGCTTACGCCCAGGAAGAAATCTCCCAGCTGGGGAAGCTGCATGCAAACCTTCAGACAACGCATTCGATTATGCAGGAACTGTTGTCTATGTATCATGAAGGTCCCTCGACTGAACAATCGGAAGCTATCAAGCAAAACATCCAGAAACTGGCGTTTATGGCAGATCAGTCTGGAGGTATCGCTCTCGCCTATCATAAATCCGGCCGGGCCTCCAAGCAACCCGTTCGGGCTCTTGACGAGATCCCTGAAGCGATTTTTCTTATAAACAATAACGTGATAAAGTTCGTTCTGATAGCATTTAAAGCTCATCTTCGGCCCGAAGGCGAACCACATTCTGCAACAAGGCAGGAATACCTTGAAAGAGCCTACATCCAAATGGAGGAGGCTTTTTCAGAAGCGTCAGAGATGATGCAAAGAGTCCAAAAGGTCATCGCCAACCGAATTGGAGACAGAGGCGTTGGCAACTAGAGAGACATTCCTGGGAATTCCATTTCGGGCTCTGGCTCATCCTGGAGGCTGTGTTCATTGATGTTCTGGAGGTTAAACAGAAGATCAAGACGGCGCTTCAGGCCGGTATGACGTCTTGAGACATCTAGAACGTGCACCGCGCCTTCAATCGCTGAAGGACTGCCAAGCAAGATACATTCCTGACGAGCACGGGTAATACCGGTGTAAAGCAAGTTTCGGTTCAGACTCCGACGATGCTCCTGCGGCGCAACAAAGATGACCGCGGGGAATTCGCAGCCCTGACTTTTGTGTACGGTACAGGCATATGCGAGGTCGAGATTAGCAACATCTCCGCCGCGGTAGGTAACTGTGTGTCCGGAAAAATCGACATACAGTATCCGTTTCGAGTTGTCTTTCCCGCCGACAGGGCCCGTATCCTCTACCGCAATGATCGAGCCAACCTCTCCGTTAAACACGCCATTGGTATAATCATTGCGGATTTGCATGACACGGTCACCCACAGTATAGGGTTGACCTTCAATGACCACGGTATTGTCGTCCTCGTAAGCCGGGTTCAAGGCTTTCTTCAGAACCTGATTGAGTGTCTCAACACCAAGACTGCCACGTCGCTGAGCCGCCAGTACCTGAACGTCCTGCATGGGGTCGTATCCCATTTCAGGAAGTTCTGTTCGGATAATTTTAACAAGATCGGCCAGGGTGTCGTAAGCGTGGGAGTTGCGAATGCGCATACCGGTCATGGGATGATTGGGTTCCATGACTGATTGACCGCTATTGATGCGCTTTGCCGCAATTGCGATGCCGCTACCTGCCGCTTGTCTGTGCACTTTTGTCAGCCGTGCGGTTGGGATATGTCCGGCATCGATAAGGTCACGCAAAACTTGCCCCGGGCCAACCGAAGGAAGCTGCTCGACATCACCTGTCATGATGACCGAAGTATTTCCCGCCTCGATGGCCTCAAATTTGCTGGCGCACAGAAAGATGTCCACCATTGAGTATTCATCCGCGACAGACACATCTGCATTAAGCGGGTTATCTTCGTTGTGTCTGAACTGCCCCGACTTCCCGTCGTACATGAGAAGCCTGTGAATGGTTGAGGCATCTCGCCCGGTTGTTTCAGACAGACGCTTAGCGGCCCTTCCTGTTGGGGCAGCAAGCAGAATTTCCTTCTGCCCGGCCAGTTCCAGAGCTTTGCAAATTACGTCCTGGGTTGTGGACTTACCGGTTCCAGGGCCACCGGTAATGATGACAACTGGATAGCGAAGCGCCAACATTGCGGCCTCCAACTGCCCCCCATCCCTATCAAGACGCTTGCCAAGCATCTTCTCTGCCAACTCGACTTTCTCAAGGGCTTGCTGTTCAGACAATGAAGGTCGATAGTTCTTAAGCATCGCATAGAGCTTCGATGCGACTTCTTCTTCGCTTTCCCACGCCCGTCGGGGATAAATCAGGCCAGCCACTTCATCGTCAACGACGCGCAGATCATCGAGGAATACCGGTAGATGAGCCTCGACATGCTCGCGGTGCAGGTGCAGCAGGTCTGTAGCTTTGGAAACGAGATCCGCTTTAGGCAGGCCGCAATGACCCGAGCCATGAACAGCCTCGGACAATGCATAGAGGTAACCCTCCCGAATGCGATGATGGCTCGTCATGGCGATATCATTTCGCTCGGCGATGCGGTCCGCCGTCGGAAACCCGATACCTTCGATAACCGAAACCATTTCCCATGGATTGGTCTGGATCATTTCCATGGCTGCGGCACCGAAATGCTCCATAACCTTTGCTGTTTGTTTGGGCTTAAGGCCTGCATCCATCAACAAGGTCATGAGCTCAGGCTGCTCTTCGTTAAACCGCCAGGCCGTGACAATCGCCTCAGCTTTGGCAATGGGGATGCCACATTCAGCAAGCTTGGCGGCGTCCTTCATAACGTTCCGAAGATTTTCACCAAAAAACGACGCCATGCGCTGGGCCGCAGCCTCACCGACACCTGGTACCGCTCCCGTTTTAATCCAGGCAACGATGCCTTTGGCACCAGAAGGGATTAAATGCCTGATCAGGTCAGCCGTGAACTGCTTGGCACCTTTGAACTCGCCCCATTTCCCCTTGGCAGAGAAGTCGTCGCCCGGGCCAAAATTGATAATGGTATTGGCTTTAACCGTGGTTTCAGTGCGCACGCCCTCTTCATTCTTGTATGTGACAGCCATGATGATGAAGGTGCCTTCCGCAGACCGGAAAATAACCTTCTTCACTTTGCCTTTGAGCTCAGCATCTTCTTCGGTAGGGGCGACTTGCTCTGGCTCGGCATTTCTCGCCTGTTCAATATGTTCCGGTCGCAAAAGGCTTCTTCCGAAACTGCTAATCGGTGCATTGACTGGCTTGGGAGTACTTTTTGTCGAATCACCACGTGCGCCACTGGCAGCCGCCGCCGCCACGGTCTGTGCGAAGCCGGAAAACAGGTCGGTCTGAACCGGTTGGGATGTTGCAGCCGCCTTGGCCGGGGCCCCTTCATCCGGGTCACCCATTTCATGCCCGACAACATCGGTGTCTGCGGGATTCGTAAAGAGATCAGGATGTGCAGCAGACGCTTCAGCATCCTGCTCATGCATCGCCTTGCTTTCTACGCTCGCAAACAGTCCCATAGCAATCACCCTTTCCGGCAGAATTCAGCCGTCATCCTTTGACGTTTTCCTTTAGGAATGGATTATTTGCAGAATAAGTCGAGAGTGACCAGAACTTTTTCCTAATCTCTAAGGAAAACTTTTGATAGTTTTCCTTCTGGCATCGCTGCCACTGTAGGGCGCCCGTGATTGCAAACCGTCCCATTGGGTGTCTGCTCCATAGCACGAAGGATATCATTCATGTCGTTTAGAGAGAGTGTGTCCCCTGCCCGGTACGCGGCATGGCATGCAAACTTTGAGAAAACACCAGTCATGATGTCTTCGAGCGGGCTTGCAGAGGGGTTTACTCGCAAAGCTTCGACAAGATAACTCACTAAGGTCCTGGCGTCCTGTTGCTGCGAAAAGGGCGGGATAGAATTAACATAGGCCCGGTCACCATCAATATTGATTGAAAGGCCAAGTCGGTCAAACTCCGGTTTCGCGGTCGCCAACAAAGCAATACCGTCTTCATCAAACTGCATGGTGATGGGGTTCAGTAAACTTTGGCCCTTCAACCCGTCCTGGCGCGCGGCTGCGCGCATTTTCTCCAAAACGACGCGTTCGTGTGCTGCATGGAAATCCACCAGAATGAGCTCGGTTGCTGTCTGTGAAACAATATACTTCCCGAGGACTTGACCAACGGCGGCCCCAAGAGGTTGGCGCATATGGTCCGTTTGAGAGTGTATGGTCTCAAACATGGCGGCTGCATTGGCAATTTCGGAGATGACTCCTGTATCCGGTACCACGCCGACTGCCTGGTTAATGGCATCCGTCACAAGACTTTGGATTGCGTCCGGGAAAAGGAAACGAACCTCGCGTTTGGCAGCGTGCGCATTCACGTCCACCTCTTTTGCGGGTACCGTAATGTTCAGAACGACTTGCGGGCGGTGATGTTTTGATATGCCGTTAAAAGCTTGCTTCAATGCGTTGTCGATAGACTTACCCACAGAGACAGGCCGATTGTTAACAATGACGGTCGATTGACTGGTTTTGCTACCAGACCAGCCTGGTAAACTTACTCTGCCTGATATTTCCATGCCGTTACGGGCAAGTGATAAAGATGCAGAATTTTTCACGTAGTCCAGTCCAAGCACATCCTGTACCCGGTCGCCCGATTTTCCCGCCCTAAGCACAAAGGATTTGGTTGCACTTCCAGTATCAACAATGAAGGTCACTTCTGGAGCTGCCAGGGCGGCAGCCTTTACGACATGGATAACAGCCGAAAGTTCATGTCCATTTGATCTAAGCATTCTGTGGCGTGCGGGATACTTCCGAAAAATGCTTCTCACGGCGACGCGCGTGCCACCGCTATCTGATACTTTGGAGCAGGGTCTTGGAGCAAATTTTTGGCCAAACCAGACCACTGTTTCCCAGCCATGTGCGCTTTTTGCCTGGTTCGTCTGTACGGTCAGGTCAGCGACGGCTCCAATAGCAGCCAGCGCCTCTCCACGGAAGCCATATGTGCATAAAGATGAAGCCTCACCACCACTAAACTTTGATGTCGCATGTCGGTCGACGCACTTATCTACGTCCTCGCAGTCCATGCCGTCGCCATCATCTTCAACAACAAGCAACGACTTGCCACCATCGCGCAGAGAAATCCTGACGACAGTTGCATTGGCATCAATGCTGTTTTCAATCAACTCTTTAACGACGGAAGCTGGTCGTTCGACGACCTCACCAGCCCGAATCATATTGATAACGGCGTTACTTAGGTAAGAGATGGGCATACTTTTTTCCTTACGTTCTATCCTATGGTCGCCCGAGAACGCAGGAACTATCAAGAATTATGTTATTCGTTTTCCTTTAGGAGATATTCCAGCTCAACCATAGACACACCACCGGCAGTGACTTTTTTTCTGGAAATGATTAGTGGCGTGGTAAAGAGATGTGCCTGGCGCAAAAGTGCCAAATTGTGTTCGGGCTTTGCAATCAGTTCATCTGTTAATGAGTCTCCAATTGCTGATAAATCAGCCCCGGCCTCGTAGGCTGCATCCATGATGGCATCGAGAGAAAGTGGCCCGCGCCGGGTCATTAAGTTCATGTGGTATCTTTGATATAGTTTCGGTGACTGCTCAAAGATGGCTAGGCCGGTGTGAGCAGCCGGTAATGACAACGGGGCCAAAAATGGAGTTTCTCGTAATCCGATGACGACGTCGGGATATCGGACAGCCAGTTCCTCGAGAAGTGGCGCAAGGGTTCTGCAATAGGGGCAGGAATAGTCTACGACAACGACGATATCCGGCACGCCACTGCCATTCAGGTAGGTCATCGAAGCGTCTGGAGTGAGAAACGCGGCCCTCACCTGTTCGGGTACCGCGGCTGCAATTGCGTCAACATTTCCAATGCTTGAGTATCGAGCATTCTCACCTGCCCTTTCCAGGACCTCTTTCAACAATCCCGGATTTGCCCGGATGAAACCTTCGACAAGTTCGAGAACCTCATCTCTTTCTGTACCAGTCAAACCGTCGTCGACAGTCTGGGCAAAAACCGGTGTGGATAGCGAGAACATTACTGCGGCCGCCAGAAAGGCGCGCGAGAACCGTTGCATGTAGCGCATGTGTTTTCCTCGATGCTTCAGGTGAAAGGGCCTCTTGGCCGGTGTATTCTTTTAATCTTTTCTTATAATGTCACCAGACTCCTTTAAGCGCAATGAACCAATTTCCTGTTGGCGCGGACTCACCACTCATGTATTATGGCCGCGGCTTAGATTGCAGTTGACACAGGCAAAGGATATTTTGGCGATACAGGAAGCGAAATGGTCACCCCTTTTACCGAACAAGATCTGTTCACTGACATCGGATTTCGTGCTCAAAGCAGGAAGTCTTCTTTTTGTGTCCAGATAGACAGCGCAGAAGGTGATGGGTTTACATTTACCGGTCGGCTGAAGTTTCGTGACCTGGCCGAGGTGTTGAAGCTTAGCACACGTGCTGAGCTTGCCAGAATTTCTCCATTGCTCGAAATATCCATTACGCCCACGCCCGATGGGTTTGAAATCGGCTTACAGGTCGGACGCATAAATCAAGGTCGCGCTATGGTACATCCGGTGATTAGTGACCACGACGATTGGTTTGTTGGGCCAGTGTTGTTCTCACTCGCCGATGGGCGCTTGTCTAAAATGCTCGCGGGTTACCGAACTCAGATGCTTCTGCCTCTCACCTGGTCTGATATACCGGTTGAAAGAAACCCTGGCGGCTTCGTAATACCGAACATCCTTGCCCGCCGGGCGGTCGTAGGCGACGGCGATGCGATTCTGTTTCCTTCCGCTGATATCTCGGCAACGGCCGCCCCTTCGCGAAAGATGCGTTCTTTAGAAAAATCCCCAAGAATGTCCCTGCCATTTCCAACAGCGGCATCGAAGAAGGAGGCATTGAAGCCGATTGTTGAGGTGTCGAGCAAATCTGAAGACGGGGTAAAAGGGAAGAGGACGCACAATCCGGCGATCAGAATAACAAAGAACCAGAACGGCGACGTCAGTCTTACGCTCCCGAGAGAAGACATGGACAAGCTTTGGAGCGGCAGGCCTGACACGTTAGAGCGTCGTGTGGTTTTCTCGGCATCTGATGCTGGAATGCTGTTGGTGCCAAGCGACGATGCGATTGCCCACTGTCTTGCTGGGATGAGTTTTGTGATGCGCTGGAAGGCACCTAGTTGGTATGGGCGTGGTGTGGTCCCCGCAGATATGCAAGATCGCCTCAGGGCGGTATTCCAAAAGGCGGGCGGTGATGGCATTAAGTTCATCAAATCAGGTAGAGATTTTCATTCAAGACCTGACCTCGGGCGTATAACGCTTGAATTCGGACACTCAAAAACCAGCGGACCTGACTTTTCTGGTCAGAGAGTGCTCGAAGCCCCACGAGGCAAAGCCGACCTAATTGCGGACGCCAAGGAACATTTGACAAAAGCGTTCCACTTGCTGGAACAAATTCGAGGCGATGGCGGATTGTCTCTTGAGATCCAAATTCTGGATAGATCTGGTTCACCATTGATGAACCTTCCCCCTAACTCATATCAAGCAAAAATTAAGTTGGAAGTTTAATTTTCCTAAATTGTTATTGCTCTTTCCTTGGTATTGGCGTTTTCTTTTGGCGGAACAAGTTTGTCGCTACGCCATGCTTACGGGAGACTTAGGATGAAGTTGAAACACAACTGGTCTCTAGTCGCATTCTAGTGATTACCAAGAAGAGCTTGGAAGGCTGGTTGTGTTGAGTCAATCAGTCGTCAATCCGACACCCGCTTCATGTCTGGTTCCTGAAATGAGGAAATTAAATGGCGAGAATATCTATTAATGGCGTCACTATTGAGGGTAACAACCTGTCTATTCGAAACGGGCAGGTTACAATAGATGGCAGAGCAGTGAGCGAACTAGACATGGAAGGCATTCTGTCCATTCGTGTTGAGGAAGGCACGATTCAGGAACTCAGAACCGATCTGTCAGTCAGTTGCAACGATGTATCCGGAAATGTGTCGGCTGGTGGCTCGGTGAACTGTGATGACGTTGGAGGCAACGTATCAGCTGGTGGCTCTGTGAATTGTGATGACGTAAGAGGGAATGTCTCCGCTGGAGGAACGGTTAATGCCGACAAGGTCAAAGGGCAGATTCTTTAGCCAAGGATTCCTTCCCTTGGCTAAATAGATCACAATTTCTTAAATAAGGAAAATTTGGCATATTTTGTCAACTTTTCCTTTATATCCAAGGAATACTTGTTGACCTTTCCTTAAATGGGATCAATATTTAAGGAAATATCACGCCATTCCTTGGAGTTCTCCGTGAGCGCATTTCATGCAAACTCACGGTTTGAGAGCGATTTTACCGCGCGCCTCATACCGGCAATCAAGCCACTATTGGCCGAGCACAATCTCGGGCTGACCGTTATGGGGCGCGCAGGTGAAGCTGTTAAGCACGGGCTTGATAAGTCGTTGCAGCAGGAAGTTGGCGACTTCATCGTAACCAATGAAGCAACCGGCTCCATCGTCCACAACGTCGACTTAAAAGTTGAGCGCCGAACAAGCTTCAATCTTTTCTTTGAAACCTTCTCGAATGCCACTCTAAACCCTGAGAAGGTCCGGTTGGGCTGGGGTGCGATGCTGAAGGCCGACCGCCTGTGGTACGCCTTCGATGACATCAATATGATTGCCGTCATCGACCTTCATAAGCTTCGAGAATGGCTAAACGAGAAGGTCGACCGCGGCCGTCCGCGTTTCACTACCCTCCGTGAAGTCTGCCAATCGGCACACAAACAGCAAAACATCACCATGGGTCGTCTCGTTCCATTTTCATCCATCCCTGTTGAAATCTGGAAGAGCAGCATTCTGCTCAACAACACCACCGCTTCATTTGTCGGGCGCGATGAGTTCCTTCGCTCACTTGAAGCCCATTCATTCAAGCGCAGCGCGTAGGGGCGCATCCCTTTCTAAAATGGAGCGCTCATGACCCTCACCGAAGCATTGCAGGTTCTTGGCTTATCGCCTGACCTGGCCAACAACGGAAAGCTTACCAAAAGCATTCTCTCTGCGGCTTATCGTCAAAAGGCCAAGATATACCATCCCGACAGCAGCATAGACGATGGTTCCTCAAAAGGCGCGGCCGTCAAGTTTCATCAGGTCCAAAAAGCCTATTCCTTTGCAAAGTCCTATGCTGTTGAGATGGGCAACGCCAAGGAAGAAGGGCCAAAACCTGTACCTCCCAAACCCACGCCAGGCACTGACGCACATGCTGCCATTCAAGTCACTCTGGAACAGGCGTTCTCTGGTTCTGACATTCTGCTCAATCATCAATCGCTATATCCGGTCTATCCGGATGGCGTCATTCCTGATTCAGACGATGTAGAGCCTTGTGATGCTTGCAGAGGTGCCGGGGTTCTGAAAAGGACGAGAGGCATTATGCGCCTGACCATGAAGTGCGGGGCATGCGCTGGGCGGGGATGGGTACCAAAGAAGCTTGGAACACCAGTCGGCTCGATAACGGTCTCGATCCCCAAAGGGGCAGATGCCGGAACAGAGATTTTTATTCCTTATGCCGGGAATGAGGGAACCAATGGAGGAAAGCCGGGAAATCTGGTTCTTGAGGTAGAGCTTCTTGAACACCCTGTTTTCGACCGATCAGGAACCACGCTGCAATGCGCTTTAGCTTTGCGGTACTCGGACCTCATGCTGGGATATTCCGGGGTCCTCACCGGCATTGACGGAGCATCGATACCTTACAACGTCCCAGCCCTTTCCGCTCCTGGAGACCAGATTGTTTTGAAAGCGGCTGGCATGCCCGACCGGAAAACCGGGGCGCGCGGCGATTTGGTCGTCAGCTTGGATCTGGAGCGCCCGGTTTCGATCGACAAATCTCAACGAAAGCGCCTCCGAGCCCTTCAGGATGTCGGTCTATGATTGGTTTTCTCTTATTGTGCATATGCCCCATCGCCCTTATTTTGGCGGCCATCTGTGTTATAGGCTTTCCCGCGCTTGCATCCGTATGTGAACAAGTTAGGGTTCCGATTGATGTAGATGTTCATGTTCTGGACCCCAACGTAGTTGAGGACTACTCGAAGTCGCGGGACGAGATTGCGGCTATTTCTGGGAGCACTCACGTGTTCAACCGTGCCGTGATGGGGCTTACCTCTGGCATGTACAAGCGCACCTACAATGTGAAAATCAGGAGCGCACAAGAAGCTGGTGGATACTGCTCTCAGCCGGTCAAGCTGGATGTCATCATCGGCTTTAAAGACCTGACAGTCTATATCGACAAGCGTTACAAGCCTGGTTCGTGTCAATTCAACGGTATTCGAAACCATGAATACCGGCACGTTGATGTGAACAAGCAGACGTCGATGGCGCACGCTGTACTGCTCAAGGCACGGCTAAACCAGCTACTCTGGAACTGGGTGCCAACCTATACCCGGAGCCGCGATGAAGGCCGAGCCCAAACGATTGCTCAGATCGATTTGCTGCTTGATGCCCTTGATGCAGACTTAACGGCTAAGCGGGAAATAGGTCATGCAAACATTGACCGTCCCGGTTCGATACGCATGACACAGTCTCAATGCCTGGATTGGTAAACGCAAAAAGGCCGTCGATGTGTTCGACGGCCTTTTTGCGTTTAGGTGGGATGTAACCGTCAGGCCACGTCCCGAACTTCGGCTTCCTCTTGTTCCTCAGCCGGTTTTGGATCGGTAATCATCGATATGCCTTTTTCGACGATGGTCTGGAAAGTAAGATCCAGCTCGGCCGCAAAGGCTGCGATCTTGGCATGGGTGTCTTTGTGGAACCATCCGCCAAAAGCCACCCGTCCTTTCCGACAGCTCGGCGCCGTGCTTTGGGCACGAGATTGCGCACGGCTCTTCTGCCTGCGCACAAGCCGAAGATGTCCGTACTTGATGACGGGCGGCATCCCGTGTAGCGCAAAAACGGCATTGATAGCCTCGCCGAGAACTTCCTGCCCTGTCTTTCCTTCCTGAGAGATTTTTTTTGTGATTACTTCAATCTGCTCAGGCTCCAAGAAAGCAATTATCTGCTTCTTGTTAAGCCGCGAGGGCGGTGGCTTTGTCTTTCCGGTACTCACGATTGCTCTCCGATCACATATCCGCGACGGGGCGAGACGCTGTTGTACGCATCCTGGATCGTGCCCAGGCTGCCTATTCGGCCTCGTATCTCGAACTCAAGCATTCAGTGTCCCGTCTCTTTGATTTCACGTAATGCTCTATAGTTGACAAATTTAGTATGCTTCGTCAAGTGCTATGTTGACATGATAAGTCCAGCCCCTACCGAAGATGTAACCGGGCAGCCACCCAGAAAAAGCAACTGGGGAGACACTCGTTTTTGTTGTGTCTCCACTTTTTTGCGCGCACCGCCCTTACGACCCTCTGTGTTGACAAGGAATTAAGCACATGCAATAAGGAAAACAGCAGTTAATAACAGGTGTTTTCCATGACAACTTCCGAACAAGGCCTCGCAACCAGCGCGGTCTCTTCTTATGATGCGAACGATTTGTCGGTTCTTCATGGCCTTGATGCGGTCAAAATGCGGCCGGGCATGTACATTGGCGACACTGACAGTGGCGCAGGCTTGCATCACATGGTCTACGAGGTTGTCGATAACTCCATCGATGAAGCCCTGGCCGGTCATGCCGACAGTGTCGAAGTTACCCTCAACAAGGACGGCTCCTGTACGGTTTCAGATAACGGGCGTGGCATTCCGGTCAGTATGAACGAAGCTGAAGGTCGTCCCGGCATCGAGATTGTGTTCATGGAACTTCACGGCGGTGGCAAGTTCAACCAGAACAACTACAAGGTTTCGGGCGGCCTTCATGGCGTCGGTGCGTCTGTTGTGAACGCCCTATCCAGCTTTCTGATCTGTACGGTTTACCGCGACAATAAAGAATATCGTATCGGGTTCAAGGAAGGTGAAATCACCGAACCGCTCGCGACCATTGGTGAAGCAAAGCGCCGGTCTGGCACGTCTGTTACCTTCAAGCCCTCTCCCAAAATTTTTGCGATGACCGAGTTTCAAGCTGACGTAATCGAGCAGCGGCTGCGTCAACTGGCGTTTCTGAACTCTGGTGTGCGTATCGTGTTCCTCGACAAGCGAGAGCCGGATGCCAAACCGGTGGATCTTTGCTTTGATGGCGGCATCGCCGAAATGGTGCGGCACCATGACCGCTCCCGGGAGGTCATTATCGAGCGGCCAATTTTCGCTCGCGGTGAGAAAGACGCCAGCATTGACGGTGTAACCTTCCCGATTGGCGTCGAGGTTGCCCTTCAGTGGAACACGGGTGACCATGAGCGACTGCTCTGCTTCACCAATAACATTCCTCAGCGTGACGGCGGAACGCATCTGACCGGTTTCAAGACGGCTCTTACACGCAGCATGAAGGCGTATGCCGACGATGTGTTGTCCTCCAAGAAAAAGAAGATTGCGCTGGAAGGTCGAGACCTGCTCGAAGGACTCACGGCCGTTATCTCGGTCAAGCTACCCAATCCGAAGTTTTCGTCCCAAACCAAAGACAAGCTGACTTCGGCGGAAGTGGATGCGGCCGTGTCATCGGTGGTGTCCGACACATTGAAGACCTGGCTGGATGAAAATCCCGCAGAAGCGAAGAAAATCATCTTTAAAGCAGCGGACGCCGCCGCTGCGCGCGAAGCCGCCCGACGTGCTCGTGAAGCGAGCAAGAAAAAGACGGGCATCGAAGCAACGTCCCTACCTGGCAAACTCGCTGACTGCCAGGAAAAGCGCCCCGAATTGTCCGAGCTCTTTATCGTTGAAGGGGATTCCGCCGGTGGTTCTGCAAAGCAAGGACGCGACCGGGCCTTTCAAGCTATTTTGCCCTTGCGTGGTAAGGTCCTCAATGTCGAGAGGGCCAACATCACTGAAATCCTAAAGAACGACCAGCTCGGCACACTGCTGACGGCCATTGGCTTGCCAAGTGGTGAATATGAAGAAGGAAAGCTTCGGTATCACAAGATTGTCATCATGACCGACGCCGACGTCGATGGTTCCCACATCCGAACATTGCTGATTACCTTCTTCCAGCGCCGAGCGCCGGAAATCATTGAGAAGGGATATCTGTATGTTGCTCAGCCTCCCCTTTTCGGCGTGCGGCAGGGCAGCTCCCAGAAGATTGACTACATGCTCGATGAAGAGGCCCTTGAGCGGCATTTGATTAAACGCTCCATTCCCAGCGCAAGGGTGGAAACGGCGGATGGTGCTGTTATCGAAGGTGAAGCGCTGTTCGAACTTGGAATGAAATGTTCGATGCTGTCAAAAATGATTGATACGGCTGACCGTTTCATCGGGTTGCCAGCCTTGACTTCCTGTCTGGCGGTTACGGGGGCATGGCACCCTGATGTGTTTGATGATCCGCAGAGCTTGCAGATGGCTGCTGAATTCGTCGTCAGTCAAATGCCACATCGAATGCCAAACACCCGCTGGCGGGGAGCCGCGCGCGATGGGAAGCTTGAGCTAACGTGGCGTCGCAAAGGCATTGAGAGCACAATTACCGTTGGTAAGGAGATTACTGACGAAGCCGCCGTTATGTCGCTGCTCTACAGCTTGGAGCTGTTGCAGCAGTATTTTGTGACCGGGGTCAATGTGGTCATTGATGACGAAGTGACATTGGTTGGCTCTCCTGCTGAGCTTTACCATCTCCTCCGAAAGAAGGGCGAGGCTGGTTTGCAGGTGTCTCGCTATAAAGGCCTGGGTGAAATGAACCCGGACCAGCTGTGGGAAACCACGTTGGACCCGGCCCGGCGCAGCCTTCTTCAGTTGCAGACGAGAGATGCGGCAACGACAGATGAAGTGGTCTCGATCCTGATGGGTAATGATGTCGAACCTCGAAAGGAATTCATTATCAGCCACGCCAAGCAGGTAACAAACATCGATATCTGACCTCGAGCCTCCAACACGAGAAAGTCAAAGCCCGCCCGGCTATCCAGGTGGGCTTTGGCTTTTGTCTCTTCATTGCAATTAGGTGATGTAGAAGTCAATAAGGTCCTAGCCTCACCAGTGATGCGCATCATGAAGGAAATCGGACCCGAAAAACGCTGGATACGGAAGTCCAGACACGCTTTGATGAGGTGATTGAACATGAAGACTTTGGAACTGATAGCCTTCGCTGATACCGCCATGGAGCGTGACCTCACAGAGGAGGAGGCGAAAGGTGTCGGAAGAAGCTTCCTGACGCCCAGGCTTACTCTACCCGTCTTCAAAGCACCGAAGGGGGAGGCTTTCTCAAAGGCGGTGGCCATCGTTTACCGAGATGACCAAAAAAATGTAGTGCATGGCGGGCTGATCGGAATGGGGGATGAGGGCGTGTTCTACAAACTCGTTCTGATAGACGACACTCGCGGCATTAACACCGAAGCTGACCCGGCCTGGACGGCATTCGGTATGAATATGAGCCTTGGTAAGCTGCTTGTTCAATTCGAGACCGGTACGAAGGAAATTCCTTGGAGTATTGCTGAAATGAGTTCGGCGCCAAAAATCCGAACCTATGAGTCCCACGAACCACAGGTCATTGATGCCTGCGAACGCTACCGGGAGTGTGTCCTTCCAGAAGAATTCAAGCAAGATGCCACTCCCGGTTTCCAGCCTTAGTTACAAATAGAAAAGGCCACCGATTTTTTGGCGGTGGCCTTTTCCCATCTAAGGCTTTCACGGTTTTGGACCGCTGGGGCCTCCCAAAGGAACAGCGTCCTTTTTTACATCTTCGATTGATGCCTTGAAATCTCTTTCGATTTCCTGCGCAATCTGGCGGTGTCGTCGCATCAGTTCTCGCTGCGTGGTAACCGATCTGTTGAGAATATCGCATGCCTCTTTGACCGTATCGCAAGCAATGGCGACGTTGCGAAGTTGCACAAGCGATGTCTTCTGTGCATTGACGTCTGGTTCCTTCTCACCGGGACTTGCCACTCCATTCGCAATAACGAGGTTTGCGGATACCGTCATGACTGACTTTGGATTTGCCTTGATAACGAGCCTGGGCTTCTCGAAAGCGGAATACTGAAAAACTCCCGGGACAAAAACATACCGGTCAATCAAATCATCACCTGATGTCTGGGCCGGATCGATCGTATAAATCGCCATGCGACTTCCTTCTGGTAAGGTTGTAAAGGGGTGGTTCAGGTTGATATTTTCCACCACCAGGGAGAAAGGAACCAAACCAATTTTATTCATGTACAGGGAAGCATAAAAATTGGTGCGCCCGAGAGGATTTGAACCTCCATGACCTCGTGGTCACTGACCCCTCAAGCCAGCGTGTCTACCAGTTCCACCACAGGCGCATTCTTCGAGTTCCGTTGCATGCCAAATGCAAAGATTTGGTGCGGGCGGCCGGACTTGAACCGGCACGACCTTTAAGGGTCAACGAATTTTAAGTCCGCCGCGTCTACCTATTTCACCACGCCCGCAAACATTGGAACCAAATCGTTTATGGGGCTACCCGTATTTGGCAAGTAGCAGTCGGTCAATGCCGATGGCCCAACCGCACCCTTCCGGGTAGGTTCCGCCTCCTGCAATCTGCTTTTGACTGCCGAGATTCAGCGCTTCTGCTTCAAACCCGCCTTGCACATAGTAGCCGATGCCACGCTTTACGTTGTCATTGAGAGTGAAGTCGACACCGCAATCTGTCAGGCATAACTGCAACAGGTCACGGGCTTCATCCTGTCGTGTTTTGTTGGCGTCTCCCAACATTTCGATACCAAACTGGGTGAATTCACGATACCGACCTCTTTGAGGTCTCTCATAACGATAGCAGCGTGACACATAGAAAATGCGGTCCGGATTGCCTTTGCCCCTGGACCATTCGTTCCTCCACATCTCCTGCACTATTCCTGTGACCTCAGGGATCAGGCATACATTACGGTCACCGCGATCTTTGAAGGTCCACATTTGACGTTCTTTTTCGACGCCGATTTTGTCCAGAAAGGTATCTGCCTCCCATAAGGAAGGGAAGATTACCTCCTGAAAGCCTGCGTCAATGAACACGCCTCCGCAACTGGCCGATGGTGGCGTTATAACGAACAGCTTCTTCACCGCAGATTAATCGTGTTCCACGTAACATGTGGCCTCCATTGATTTGATTGGTTTGTGATTGGTCAGGAAGACGAGATTTGAACTCGTGATCTCCGGTATCCGAGACCGGCACTTTAACCAGGCTAAGCTACTTCCTGTTTGAATGGTGGGGGGAGCTGGATTCGAACCAACGCGGGCTAAGCCACCGGATTTACAGTCCGGCGCAATCGACCTCTCTGCCATCCCCCCAGTCACGGGTCTTCCGATGTTTTCGGAGCGCGATGCTCAACGTCAACCGGAAGCTATTTTTTGGTGCGGGGAGGGGGATTCGAACCCCCACGCCATCTCTGGCAACGATGTTTGAGACCGCCGCGTCTACCATTCCGCCACCCCCGCACGGGGTCTTTATTGGTACGGACAGGGAGACTTGAACTCCCACAGATTTTCATCCACGAAGACCTAAACCTCGCGTGTCTACCAATTCCACCATGTCCGCATATCTTTTGGTTGTCCCGGCTTCAGAAACAACCTGCTATCGTTCGTATCAGCCAAGCAACTCGCTTGGAATTTCAATTTCATCCCCTTCGCAGCTGTGAACTGCTGCTCGAAGAATACTCGCTTGTAGATTGGCGCCACCGAAAATCGGGCCGGATACGCCGTCCTTCACAACACAGGCTTCAGCGTCACCGTTTCGAAAGCTGACTTCCACTTTCGCAGACAGAATCACATCCAAGGTGTCGTTCCCGTTGTTCAATGGGTCAAACATTCCCGGCGTTGATGATCTTCTGTCTGTCAACACATAGGCAGCCTCTTTGGGGCGATTAAAAACATACCCCAGATATCCGTCATTATAGGGCTCTCCCCATAATACCGTAGCCACCGCATAGTTCAGTGCTACGCCGCTCAGGTTCGAAACGAGAACTTTCAATTGCCACCTCTGGGGGTTGGTGCGAGAGGGAGGACTTGAACCTCCACGAGCCAACCATCGGCCGGAAGTCGGCTCACCACCCTTTTTCTTGGCAGCGCGTCTGCTATTTCGCCACCCTCGCACACTCAGGCATCAGATGCCCGTCAGAAAATGGTCGGAAAGGCGAGATTCGAACTCGCGACCCCCTGCTCCCAAAGCAGGTACGCTACCAGGCTGCGCTACTTTCCGTTACCCATAGAAGAACATGCCGTCTGGTCTCAATGCCAGAGCCAACTATCCTTGTCAACATAAAAAATATTCGACATGCTTTTCTATGGGGCGATTAACGAGAATTGAACTCGTGACCTCCGGTGCCACAAACCGGCGCTCTAACCAACTGAGCTATAACCGCCATAGGATGCCGAGTGCTTGGTCGGGCTGACAGGATTTGAACCTGCGACCCCTGCTCCCCCAGAACAGTGCTCTACCAGGCTGAGCTACAGCCCGTCCAAGCACTCGGCGATACTTCCCTATTCACTTGTCAAAGAACGAAAAACAATACAAAAACCCCCGCCAATTACTCAGAACTGGCGGGGGTTTTGAATGAAAGACCTAAACGCTAGATCGTATCTTTCACTCGAGCAGAACCTACCCGCGCATGTCCCAGATATGGGAGATGTGGTAATGGCAGGTGCAAATATGGAGCAGACACAGAAATGCGCGCGGATACGGTATTACCGTTCATTCCTTTCGCGCTGTTCTTGTCATTCTTGGCAAACATTGCCGTCTCCATTGCTCAAACTCTGAAATCTGATGTTTAGATAACATCGAAAATTTTTCGGCGCAACTGTTTTTTACAGGAAATCGAATTTACCCAAGAACAACTACTCTAGCGCAAGGAAAAAGTGGGGAGTTTTCTCCCCACTCATTTAAGGCGTCAATCGCGCTGGTTCAACCACCCAATCCCTCTCGAAGAACCTCTCTCGCAGAGTAATGATGTCAGTCAACAGATCCTGAGTATCGAGCTCGCGAACCCACTCATAAAACTCGTGGCCAGTGGTAACGCATTCTGGCGGCAGATCAAAAACGTCACTAGACAGCTTGGCCAACTGAACTCCGACATTACCTCTCTGGTTTGTCCTTTGCCGATACTCTGCTTCCTTAAGCGAACGCATAATCTTCCAGAAGGAATAGTATGGTGCCTTCTGTTTAAACATGAAACCAGAAGAATCTTCTAGCACATACCCTTCAATTTTCAGGTTCATGTTCTTCTGCACGGCTTTCTGCCACCCAACAAATCCTTCCCAACTGTTGAGCACAAGAGCCTTTTGTTTAACCTTCAATCCAAACATCGCACCAACTTTTTGCAGCTCTTCATAAGGCAGCTTCTCAAATTTGTGCGAACGCCTTACGACATCAAGCAGGACTAAATGCGGCTCCTCATAGGCAATCATATGAGGATCATTTACCGGGTCATTAACCTCGAAAATCATCGACGCTTCAGAGTTGCGGAGGAACCGCCGCAACTCATCTCGCTGACTGATACGCGGGAGCTGTCTATGAATAAGCTCCTCAAGATAAGTTGCGAACGGGCTGTCTGGCTGAGACTTGGATGTTAAGAACAGCGCATCTGTCCTTGCGTCATATCCAGCAATGCCAAGGAACCCGTTTTCTTTTACCCACGCAGTCAGCGGGAACTTAAGCTCTTCCTTCAGGCGTTCTGGAGCCACAGTGAGGTTTTCACCATAGTTGAAAAACTTGTCGTAGGACCTCGCGACAACTTCGTGCGTTTCGATGTCTTCAAACAACCCTCTCGCCTTGCAGGTAATGCTATCCCATGCCTGACCATAGAACGCATTTTTCGTGAAAGCGTGGCTGACGACATGTGGGAATTTGTTCGAGTGTCTTTGGGCCACCATTTTGTGATTATTCAGATCGCGAACGAGGGCATCAGGCAGCTTCAGGTCGTCTACGGACCCTTCCCTGACCCAGGTCGGCACAAAATCATAATGTCCCCAAACGCGTTCACGGAAGGGCCTGAAGACTTTGTTCCGCACCTCAATAGGGCTGAAACCGCTTGCCGACAAGCGAACAGCGCGGAGGTTTCCGCCATCCTCAACGGCTTCCTCCAAATTGAAGGAGTGATTGATAGGGCTGTTCTCATGATGGTGGGTATTCCGGTGCCCGTGCACCTGCCTCCAAAAAGGAGGTGCCTTCCCTGCAAAGGAAAGATCTACGTTGTCTTGATAGCGTCCGGTGCCCCGAATGTACTGTTCGGAGGAAAGCATCCAGAACTTCTCCGGTACGGTCGACAATCCACCGTGACACGCAAGCACGTTGACGCCATTGAACTTCACAACAATGACATCCTGAAGTGCAGCAGACCATCGCTTCAATTCATCGGTTGTTACGTTGGATGACTTGAGCTGTGGTAAGGTGTATCGCCCAACCTCTTCCGAAACCGGCTTCTTCCCAGCGATTTCGATGTCGATGTGGTCTTCGTGGTTGCCTCGTAGCAGATGCACATTCTCGCGCGAGAGTGCTTCATCAATGATGAAACGCGCTACCTGTCCATTCTCCGGGCCACGGTCCAGATAGTCTCCCGTGAATACATAGAGGGTGTCGTCACGGAACCCACCCTGAATGACCTCCATCAACGGGCTGTAACAGCCCTGCAAATCCCCGACAAACAAAACTTGCGCATATTCATTCCCGTCAACGCATACTGGATACAGCCAATTGTCGACTTCCAGCTTCAGATTTTCCATCTCTGGAGCTGTGATGCTGCCAATCGGAATTCTGTGCACGCTCTCAGGCAGGGCCGATGACTGCAATTGAGTATGCATGCGGTTCATCACATGAAGACCAACACGGAACATTTCTTTGCGCGCCATATTACGCTGCATGCAGACATCAATCGGAATACCTGAAAAATCCAGGCATGCGACTTCATACCCATGCCCAGCCGCCAACCTGACAATGGAATTAATGTCATCGGAGGTGGTGTTGCAGGCATCAAGTACCGTCGTGTCGCCCTTTCGGAGCCTGGCTTCCAAAGTTGCTCGAATAAAGCCCCAGACCTTTGACTCATTGCCGTGATTGGTCGCAATTGCACCTTGAGCATTCATCGTGGGACTGCCCATGAGATAGCGCACAGCGTCGGCCGAAATCGTAGCCGTGTCCAGTTCGAGATGGCGCAGCATCGTTGATTTACCGGAGCCCGGCAAACCGCGTGTGAAAATTAGTTTCTTCATCGTGATCTCCTACAAGGAATCACGTTCTATATCAGGAAAACGCACTGGACAACATAAAAGGAAAATAATTTGTTGACCGCTTGTTTTCCTTAAGGTAGAAGAAAACTGCCCGTGACGCTTCCGGCGAAAAAGGATTGAACAGCACTTTCCAGCAAGTTCTCCTTTAAGCTAACCGTCATAGCCTCCCTGATGCGCAGCCTCCTGCGCAAAACTCGGCCCGCCACAGTGTGGTGGGCCATTTTTTTGGTATGTTGACAAGCAAAATCCTTAAGCGTAACTTCTATTTTAGACATTTTCCTTAAACAAAATCCCGAGGAACACCTATGGGCCTTCTTGACCCGAGCAACACCGTGGAAGCACGGACGACTATTAACCTCGAAGATGAAATGCGCACGTCGTATTTGAACTATGCGATGAGCGTCATCGTTTCTCGCGCGTTGCCCGACGTCCGAGACGGATTGAAGCCGGTGCACCGCCGCATTCTATACACGATGGATGAAAGCGGTGTGGTGTCTTCCAAGCCCCACAAGAAATCTGCGCGCGTTGTGGGTGAGGTCATGGGTAAATACCATCCTCATGGCGACAGCGCGATTTATGATTCCATGGTCAGGATGGCTCAGCCATTTCAGATGAGCAGTATTTTGATCGACGGCCAAGGAAACTTTGGCTCCATCGACGGCGATAGTCCGGCCGCAATGCGCTACACTGAAGCAAGGATGTCCCCTCTTGCTGAGAGCATGGTGGCGGATATGATTGTCAGCGGCGGGATGGAAGCCGGACAGTCAGGATATGCCGCCAGGAAGTCTGGCAGAGACACTGTTGACTTTATTGCGAACTATGATGGCACACTCCTTCAGCCCACCGTACTGCCGACACGTTTTCCTAACGTTCTGGTAAATGGCGGGGCTGGGATTGCTGTCGGGATGGCGACCAATATCCCAACACATAATTTGGGCGAAGTGATTGATGCAACGCTCGCCATGATTGACAATCCCTCTCTGACGCTTGATGAATTCATGGCGTTTGTCCCTGGTCCGGATTTCCCGACAGGCGGTGTCGTCATGGGCGCGCAGTCCATTCGTACGGCAATGGAAACCGGACGTGGCTCTCTGTACGTTTCCGGCGTCGCCCATATTGAAGAAAACGGCGGGCGGCAGCGCGTGGTTCTGACAGAGCTGCCTTATGCAGTGAACAAGGAAGAGCTGGTGTCTCGTATCGGTGCCCTTGTTACTGGGGTTGCCTCCGATAAGAAAAAGTCCCGCACCATCAGTGTAATCCCTGACCACCAGCGAATTCTGGGCGTCTCGGATTTGCGCGACGAAAGCGATGGCACCGGAATTCGTGTCGTCATTGACCTCAAAAGAGACACCGACCCTAATCTGGTGCTTTCAAAGCTTCGGAAATATACCCGGTTCTGTACCACATTCAGTGTGAATGCTACCTGCCTCAACGCGTACAATCAGCCAGAAGTTATGGGCGCAATGCGCATGGTTTCGGAGTTCATTCAATTCCGAAAACAGGTCGTGAGACGCCGAACAATCTACCTTCTGGACGAAGCCAGAGATGAGCTAGCAAAGCAGATTGGTCTTTACGCCGCACGTTCTTGCGTGGAAGAGGTCGTAAAAATCATCCGTTCTTCAAAAGACCCTGAAGCCGCACGCATCGGTCTCATGGCGATGTCTTTTGCGACTAATGGTGAACTGGGCGCGCTGATTGCTGCCTGCGACCCGGATGTTGCAGTGCCTGAATTCTTCACTCTGTCAATGGCACAGGCAAAAGCGGTGTTGGCACTCCGACTTTCGTCGCTGACCGCGCTGGAACTGGATAAAATCAGTGAGCGTATTCAGACCATCATCGCATCCATTCGCGGATACGAAGAAGTTCTGAATAACGAAGAGACTCTCAAGGACATCATTCGAAACGAGCTGGCGGAGGTCCGCGCGAAATTCTCTACCCCCCGCCGCACCCGTATTGAATCTTTCGCTCCTGGTGATGTTTCCGAGGACGAGCTGGTTGAACAGAAAGCAGTATTCCTGACACTGACCGGTCAAGGTTATGTGAAAATCACTCCGCTCGATGCGTATCGTGAGCAGTCCCGGGGTGGTAAAGGGCGCGCAGGGATGGAGACAAAGGAAGATGACTTTGTCCAAAAATCCATGGTTTGCAATACCCGAACGCCACTTCTGTTCTTCACGTCTCGCGGCATTGCGCACACAGTCCGAGCTTACAAGCTGCCGGAAACGGCTCCAAACTCACGTGGTAAGCCGATTGTCAATTTCATCAATTTGCGCCCGGGCGAAACGATTGCCGCTGTTTTGCCGTTGCCTGAAGACAAGGCCGACTTTGATGGCAAGTTTATGATGTTTGTGACGGATCGAGGTGAAGTTCGCCGGAACCGGGCGACAGATTTCAGCCAGGTCAATAAGTCTGGCAAGATTGCAATGAAGTTGGAAGACGCGAATGGTCAGCCGACGGCTGCTCTTATCAATGTTCTGCTCGCAGAGAAAGGCGACGATATCGCTCTTTCCACATCAAGTGGCCGTAGCGTTCGGTTCCCCATCACAGATGTTCGTGTTTTCTCGGGCCGTAATTCCACCGGCAACAAGGGTGTTGCTCTAACTGCGTCTGACAGGGTGGTTGGAGCCACGATTCTTCGTCATTTTGATGCAACTGCGGCAGAGCGTGAAGCGTATTTGTCCGGTGGTTCCTGTGTCATCAAGCATCCCGATAAGGAAGACGAGAAAGTAACCTTGTCAGCGGAGCGTTTGGCTGAAATGGCCGAAGCAGAGCAATACCTTCTCACCGTCACTGAGAGGGGTTACGGGAAGCGTTTTTCTAGTTACGACTTCCGAACCACATCGCGCGGCACACAGGGTGTAAAAGCCGGGACGTTTAGCAAGGTCACCGGTGACCTGGTTGCTTGCGCCTGCGTTCTCCCAACGGACAGCCTGGTTCTTGTGACAGATGGCGGCCAAGTAATCCGTACCCCGGTCAGCACTCAAAAGGAAAACGGACAAATCACTGAGATCCGGGTGATGAGCAGAACCGCGCGTGGCGTGAAGCTCTTCGAAATCCCTGACGATCAGCGAATTGTAGATGTGGCGATTATTGCAAACGAGGAAGAGCCTTCGGCTCCGTAATCCCATCCTCTCTAGAACAACCTCAATCGCCGTACCGGCGAGCGATATTTTAAACTCGGAGACTACAACATGACTACACTGGAATTCACTGTTGCCGTCGAAGCCGCGGCTCTTGCGCACAAACGTTCATCCCACCGGGTAGAACTGTTAGCGGCTTCCTTGGCCGTCGCCAAGGAACAGGACGCTACTGCCAAGCAGGCGCTTGACGAAGCCCTGGAGAACGCTGTTGCGGTAACAGGTTTAACCAAGCGAAAGCTGGCAGCTATGTTCGAAGATCGCTTAAATATTTTGGTGGAAAACGGCCTGGTCGACCTATCTGAAGGTGCCCCTGAGGTCGCCGAAACCGAAGCTTCTCATGCTCCCAAAGTTCGTCGTGCCCGCAAATCAAAGTCCACAGCCACTGATCCCAAGCCGGAAGAACCGGCACTGGCGGACACCGATGTAGCAAAAGCTGAAGAACCAGCACCGGCGGAAAC
>NZ_JPWA01000010.1 GCF_003326475.1 Thalassospira xianhensis MCCC 1A02616
AGCCGGTCGGCCTGCGCCTGTTCGGCGGTGATATTGGCCCAGGCCACCTGGGCGCGCGCCGCCTTCTCTCCAAAGCTCATTACCGCATTGCGGATCGCATCAATCCGGCTTTGGATCTCGGTTGCAAAGGCTTCGCTCACGCCGGGCGCAAGCTTCATATGCGACAGGGCCGTGTCAAGATTGGTGATCACTTCCTTGCCCTCGTCGGTACGCGCCGTGTCGGGCGAGGGTCGCCCTGCCTCGGCACTGAAATCGCTTTGCGCCAGAAAGGCAAAGGCCTGATTAAGGGCGGCAAGGTAATCGGTACGAAATTCCGGGTCAAACCGGCCTGGCTGCGCTGCCATCACCGCCCCCAGCCCGGCATAAAGATCAAACGCCGCCCGCCACGCCGCAATCGCATCCTGCCGCAAGGCCAATCCGTGCCGGGCCGCGTTCAGCGAAGCGGCATCAAGCATCCTGATTTCGGTGCGCATGGCATGGATGTCCCCCTTAAGCTGTGCCTCGTGATAGCCCTGAAACACCAGTCGCTCCAGATCGCCGGGAGAACTGAGCTCGAGTTCACGGCTTAAAAGCTCGCGCTGGATATCGGCGGTAAATCCGGCAAACAGGGTCACGACAAACCCGACATACAAAACCACCACCAACCCGGTCAGCATGACAGAGCCCAAAATCGCCGCCCCGCGAACATATAAAACCCGGCCAAACAGCACGCGCCAGATCAAATCGCCCAATCCTTTTGCGCCCGATCTGCCACCGGATGCACCAGAAGCGCCAGATGACCCCGGCCGTGCCGCAGCCCCCGAAGATTGCCGGTCATTCTCCTCTGCCATGGTCTGCGCCTTGCACTCCGTCCGGTTATGCCGTGATCACGGCGCCACGCGCCGCGTCAAACCTGACGCCCCCAGACCCGTCCTTGTGAAAGCGGCCTCTCCCTCATGCGCTTCCCGTCGCCCCCATTAATCCCGCCCCGGCACGCCCGCAAAGTCCAGAACCCATCGCTCCCCACAAAATAGCCTCAAACCCCGCCAATACTCCGACCGCAATTCAACCAACAGGTCAAAGATTTACGGAACAAAAGCCAGCCCCGCCGCTTTTACAAAGACAGGTTTTCAAAAAACGGCCCCAACCGGCACCATTCCGCCAACCGATCCGCCCGCAACAGCAGAGGATTTCCCATGTTCCATCGCGAAAACATCTGCCGCCCCAAATCACGTATTGCCGCCATCCCCACCAATAATGCCTACGACACTCGCCGCATGGCGCTGGCCGCCACGGCGGCCCTGCTTGCCCTTGGTGCGGCGATGGCGCTTATGCCCGGCCATGCCAGGGCGGGCGAGGAAGCCCAATCAAACTTTATCAATACAAGCGGTGCGGAAATCGGAACGCTGACGGTCAATGGCGTGCCGGATGCCGCGATCCTGAAGATCGCGCTTCGCGACCTTCCGCCCGGTCAGTGGGTGGCGTTTCATATCCATGAAAATGGCGAATGCGATGCACAGGGCGGCTTTAAATCCGCCGGCGGCCATTTCAACCCGATGAACAAATCCCACGGCCATGAATTTGCCGACGGCCCGCATGCGGGCGACATGATGAACCAGTATGTCAATGACAAGGGCGAACTTTACGCCCAGATTCTCAATAACGCCGTACGCTTTGACGGCAGCGGCGAAACCGACATCCACGGCAAGGCCGTCATCATCCATGCCGGGGCGGACGACTATAAATCCCAACCCTCAGGCGATGCCGGGGACCGGATTGCTTGTGCGGTGATTAAATAGAAGAAAAATCGTACGCCACTCAAGCGCTGCTCCGCTTTTCAAAAGAAACTATCTCCCAGCAAATCCAAGAAACCTTGCAACGATCTAGGTTTATATCCAATAGTTTCATCTCCTTAATTTTGAAGAGCATTTTTAACGTGTGGCACCACCTCTCCCCAGACTGGCTGAATTGGGCAGATCAACTCGCCCCCGCGGCACAAAAGATCAATCGACATCTGGTCGAAGCACTCGATCTGCCAGCTTTGGCGCAGGCCGCCGGCGGGAAAGACTTGGTTGTGCTTGATCTGGCGTCCGGGGTTGGGGAACCGGCCTTCGGGATTGCGAGGATCCTGGCTAGCGAAGATGATCCCGCCCTGCGCGGCTATGTGATCGCCTCCGACATCGTGCCGGGCATGTGTGCCGGATTGGTGGAACGCGCCGTGGCGGAGGGGATTGGCAATCTGTCGGTGGTTGCCGCCGATATGGAAAAGTTGCCCTTTGGCGCGGGCACGATGGATGGGATTTCGTGCCGGTTTGGCGTGATGTTCTGCAATGATCCCGATGCCGCGCTTCGCGATGCCAACCGGGTGTTGAGTACCGGTGGCCGGGCAGCTTTTATGTTATGGGCACCGATAGTCGATAATCCGTTATTTGCCGCCATGGATGGGATTCTGGGCAATATCCTTGGCACCGGCTTTGCCGATGCCGGGCTTGACCTGTTTGGTTTTGCTGATCCCACGTTGGCGACTTCGCGCGTGGTTCGCGCTGGGTTTGGCGATGTTACAATCACCACCCATAATCCCGCCGGGCGCATCCCGGAACGCGCGGCATTCTGGAAGCCGCAGATGGAAATGCTGTTTGGGCCGCAATTGCGCGCCGCCACGGATGCGGAACGCGGGGCGATTGATGCCGCGATGTTCGAAGCGCTCCGTCCTTATTTGACGGACGGGCATTTTCAGGTTCCGATTTGTTTTCATGTACTTGCCGGGGCAAAGGGATAAACCCCTGCGCAAAAGCAGCGTTTTTCCCTTGATTTCCGTGATCCTTCGTGTCAAACCGCGCGCCTTGGAAGGGATGTTTCCTTCCCCTGTCGTAGCACCAGGTTAAAAACACGAAAGACATGACATATGAAGACGATTGTCGTCTGCTCTGGCGGGCTGGATTCCGTCACGCTGGCCTATAAGGTCGCGGCCGAGCATAAACTGCATTCCCTGATTTCGTTCGATTATGGCCAGCGCCATAAAAAGGAACTTGATTACGCCGCGCGTGCCGCACGCGATCTTGGCGTCAAACATCACATTGTAGATCTGACGCCGGTTGGTGCACTCCTGACCGGGTCGTCATTGACATCTGATGATATCGATGTGCCCGACGGCCATTATGCCGAGGAAACCATGCGCATCACCGTGGTCCCCAACCGCAATGCCATCATGCTTGCGGTTGCGTTCGGGGCTGCGGCATCGGCCAGGGCGGATGCGGTGGCGGCCGCCGTTCATGGCGGGGATCATTTCATCTATCCCGATTGCCGTCCCGATTTCATCAAATCGTTCCAGACCATGCAGAACCACGCCCTTGAAGGTGTGCGCGATGTGTCGCTTTATACGCCGTTTCTTCACGGGTCGAAGGCGGATATCGCCGCAGAGGCCGGGCGTCTTGGCGTTCCGATTGATCGCACATGGTCCTGTTACAAGGGTGGTGAAACCCATTGCGGGCGATGCGGCACCTGTGTCGAGCGGCGCGAGGCGCTTGAACTTGCCCGTGTGCCCGATCCAACGGTTTATGTGGATCGCGACTACTGGAAACAGGCAAGGGCGGAGCATATGGCGCGCAGCCTTGGGGCTTCCCCCATCCCTCCCGCACAGGCGGGAGCCCATACGACTTCCGGGGACTAAGCCGCAGAACCGGGCACGGGGAACATCCCCATCGCCCGTATCGCCACACGTAACCGCCTTAACCAGATAAGACCAAACCGGTCGCAAGCCCTCCGCCATATCGCGGGCACGGGCGCGCCGTATCGAAAGCCATCATGATGTTTACTATCACCAAACAATTCGCCTTTTCCGCCAGCCACCAGTTGGCCGGGCTTGATGCCGACCACCCGTGCGCACGCCTGCACGGGCATAATTACATTGTCGAGGTCGAGCTTCGCGGTGACAGCCTTGATGCACGTGGCTTTGTCCGCGATTACAGCGAACTGGGCCCGCTCAAGAAAATGATCGACGACGAATTTGATCACCGCCATCTGAACGAGGTCCTTGGCCACGATCACGCCACCGCCGAACGGCTTGCCCTGTTCTTTTACGAATGGGCGCATGACCGCTGGCCCGAAGTCAGCGCGGTGCGGGTTTCCGAAACCCCGAAAACATGGGCGGAATACCGGCCATGAGCGGGACGGAACTTGCGCCAGTGCTTGAACCAGAGCTTGTGACGGATAAAATCCGCATATCGGAAATTTTCGGCCCGACAGTGCAGGGCGAAGGGGCACTGATCGGCATGCCGACGGTGTTTGTCCGCACCGGCGGCTGTGATTTTCGCTGTTCATGGTGCGATACGCTTTATGCCGTCGATCCGGCCTTTCGCGCCGACTGGAAACCGCATACGGCGGCCGAGGTCATGGCCCGCGTCCGTGCCCTTTCGGGCGGCAAGCCGATCCTTGTGACCCTTTCGGGGGGCAACCCGGCGATCCAGCCCCTAGGCGGCCTGATTGCGCTTGGCAAACGCGATGGTTTTACCTTTGCCATCGAAACCCAGGGCAGCATCGCACGTGACTGGTTTGCCGATCTTGATTACCTGACGCTAAGCCCCAAACCGCCAAGCAGCAGCACCGATTTTAACCCCGACGCCCTTGCGGCCTGCATTGAGGCGGCACGCGCCAATGGCGTGCTTGACGGCCCGGCGATCACGCTTAAATTCCCGGTCCGCGATGATGCCGATCTGATGTTTGCCGACCATGTCCGCAAACAGCACCCCGATATCCCGGTCTGCCTGCAACCGGTCAACACCACCCCCGCCGAACCGCACCCGGACGGCGCAAATGGCGTTGATATTGATGGCCTGACCGAACGCTATCGCTGGCTGGTGGATCAGGTCGCCAAACGCGGCTGGTTCGATATGCGGGTTTTGCCGCAATGGCACGTCCATGTCTGGGGCAACCTGCGCGGGGTGTGATTTTCGGCGGTCGCGTTATGCGATGTGGCGAAGGCTCCGCCCCCGCAGCAGCCACCGCACACCCTTTCCGATTACTTCCGTCCTCATACCGTCCCTCCCGCAAAGGCGGGAGTCCATGGTGCCAAGCTCTCCCCACCAACACCGAACCCGCCGCACAACATTCGTTATACGAGCAGTAATTTCTGGAAAATAAACCATAAATTGAAATAAATCCCGTGGCAAATGGCAAGCAATATCAGTTGATTACCCGACTTCGCCGGGTTTCGCTGCCGCCCCCGGTTTGCTTTTGCGCAGCGTTCTGACCATTTCTAGAGGGGAGGTCTATTTTGCCCTCCCGAACAGAAAGCAGGACAAAATGTCTTTTCGCAGCTTTTCACTGAATCATGTGAAGTCCGGGAAGCAAAAACCCGCAGAACCGCTGGAAGGCCGCCCGGTCGATATCCCGGAGGCCCAGCCGGAACATTCGCCGCTTGAAGGTCCGCCAACCGTCAAACAGGCAGAGAATTCAGCCGCGACATCCGTGCCACCGCAATAGCCGGTTTCACAAACAGGCGGGGGGATTGCCCCCTCCGCCGGTTTTGGTTCCTGTGTCACAGGCGCAAGGAGCTTGGATCATGACCATCACCCGCACCACGCATCGGACCGTCACGTTTTTCCATCCATTCCGGCTGGAAGGATATGACGAGCTGTTTCAGCCTGGTACTTACGAGGTCGAGACCCTTGAGGAACTTGATCTGATGGCTGCCACGCGCAGTTATAAAAAGGTCAAGAGCAACCTGCATATCTGGTCACGCGATGACAAAACGACCTCGGAACGCGTGCTGGTTCTTGATCCCGTCATTCTTGATAGTGCCCTGGTTCTCGATTCCGATCCCCTGCGCGAGGAAGAACGCGCCCGGATGATTGGCGAAACCGGCAACGATGCGGGGCAGGATGATGGAGAGGGTCCAGGGAATGCAGGGGACGACGACAGCCCAAGCCACACGACCGAGCCTGGCCGGGCCTTCCGCCTTTCCCAGCCCGATCAAAGGACGCCTTGAAATCATGCAGATCAGGATCGAGTTTTTTCGTGTGCATGACGGCTCTGACGCCCGTGCGCGCTTAAACCGGATTGATTGCGTCACACCCGATATCGAAGCGGCGATTGCACAAGCCGAAGACCTTTTGAAAGGGGCTGGCATGCCGCAAAAACCTGATGCCTTTGCGATTTTTGATGATCTCGGGAACGAGCTTTATCAGGCCCGCTTCACCCCGACCAACCCGCGATAGCCCCTTTGATCGCGCCTCATCCCATTCATGAAATTGATATTTTTCACATCGCCAAGGAACCCGCATGACCATAGATATGACCGAATTTTTCAAGATCACCGCCAATGCCCTGTCGCTTCTGGTTGCGACCGTGTTTGTATTCTGGATCACGCTTGGCCACGCATAAGCTTAGGGCAAATACACCAGCGGCGTGATCAAGCCCTGTTCCTGCAGGATTTTCACCCCCTCCAACACCGGCCCGGCGATCAGGAACCAGCAGCCATCGCGAATGGTGCGCAGAAATAACGGCGGCTGGCAAAGCAACGGATTTTCATCGCACCAGCGAAACGTTGCCGGGCGAAACCGCGGCACCGTAATCAGGTAACGGTAATAGCGGGGGCCGAAGCTCTGCTTTAACACCGCCTCCTCGCGCAGGGTCACCTCGCGCAGGACAATCCAGCAGACAATGGCAAACAGTCCGGCAATCACAAGGCTGCCGCTTTGCGCCCCCGCGCCGAATGCACCTATGATCGAAAACAGATAAAGCGGATTGCGGCACAGTGAATAAGGGCCCGTCATCACAAGTTCGGTCTTTTTGCGCCCGCCGATATAAAGCGCACACCAGCCCCGCCCGATGATGCAGATCATGATGGCGATAATCCCGGTCGCCTCGATCACATCATGGATGTTTGTCGTGCGTTGCCAGCTTGCCTGCGCGAGCATCACCAAAATCAGCATCATCAGACCGCCGATCCGAAAGGTCCGCTTGCGGATACGCTGCACATTCCGAAGGCCATCGTCATAGCCGCCGGTGGCGTTTATGACGGTGCCGGTTCGGACAACCGTGTTTCGGTCATTATTTTCGCTTGGTTTGCTATTGGTATTTTGGCTGGGCTTGAAATGGTTTTTTGGGCGGATCATGTAGGCAGGTTCCTGTTTTGAAATCCTGCCAACCCTGCCCTATTGCGCCACGTCCGGCGTCCGGCCCTGCCCATCCGGCCCGTCCGGTGTCACTCCGGACGCTTGGGTTTCTGCGGCCAGCCGTGCGTTTGCCCGCACCGCACTTGGCGTATCCCCGGTCAGCTTTTTGAACGCCAGATTAAAGGTCGATTTCGAATTGAACCCGACACTTAGCGCCACATCAAGGATCGTCCGGTCCGGCTCGGCCAGCAGCACCGCCCGGGCCTCTTCGATCCTCGCCCCATTGACATAGTCGAAGAAATTCTGCCCGACATGGTGATTCAGAACATAGGATAACTGATTGGGCGAAACCCCGACAGCACGGGCAAGCTTTGGCAGGGAAACCAGCGGGTCCAGCAGCAGATCACCGCGCTTGCGAATATCATCAAGCCGCCTGCGCGCCAATGCCACACCATCTTCGTCAAGCAACGGCCGCGTGATCGGCTCCACGTCGGAACCCGTTAGAGAAGGCGCAGCAGAAACCACCGCCGAAACAGTGCTGTTTTCGGAACCTTGTACTGGCTGGGTCAGGTCTTCTTCATCTACCTCGCCCTCGCCCGGCCAATCAGGCATGACAAACAAAACCGGCTGGGTCGCGATTTCATAACTAAGCGCGAACAGCAGCACCAAAAATGCCACCCCGGTTCCCGACATCGCTAGGTCTTCAACAAAGAAAAATGCCGCAATCTTACCGATCAGGGCTGTCAGGAAGATCAGGCTGACGCCACCAAGAATGACGCCCATCCAGCGGCACATCGCGTTGCGATCCGCGCCGAGCTGTTCCTGTGCCTGACGGAAATATCGATGTGCCACCTTCCAGATCAGCAAAACATAAATTCCCGCCTGCGCGAAAATCGCAAACCAGCAAAAACTGCTGATGGCGGCAGGAACAGTAAAACTATGTTGAAAATCATCAGAAATGGGCATGCCATTGGTGATCGACCATGCCATGAGATTCAGGATCACACCAGCCAGCACAAAATGCACCCAAGGCTGACGCGACGGCACACCCGAAACTTCGCGGAAGTAAAGATAAATAGCCGGGGCAATCAGGAAATTGGCCGGAATGAATATCATTTCGACAACCTGATAGCTCTGCGGGGAAAAGAAGACCTCGGCGACATCTTCGAACAGATTGAACGCCACGGCAGCCAGAAAAAGCATCATCCAGCGATTGGCGCGCAATGCACGCGCGCCTTCCGACCGAAGCAGCAGACAAAGGAATGCCGCCTGCGCGATGCCAGCGACGGCCACAATCAGATCAACATAGTCATATATATCGTTCATGAACCTGTCTTATCCCGTTTGATCGGAGCCCGGCATTGCCCCCTTGCCGGGATGAAGAATTATCGTCCTATATCGTTTCAATATGCACAAACAAACACAATCGGCGTCCGACAATGCACAGCCGGACGCCCAAACAGGCGAAATCAGACAACTTGCATCTTCGACCTGCATGGCTGCCCTGAAACGGATGATAAACATTCGTCAGTTTTGTAACAAACCACCTGCGTCAATCGTCATGAAACTATAAGGCACATTAAATTGACTATATCAGTTCGATATACTAAGAATCGACATATATCGAACTGATATAGTCATTCCGACACCTTTCCCTTGGGAATGATGATCGGATCGAGACGCATAACAGGATGGATACCGAACAGAATATGGATGTACGCACTTTGTGCCTTGGCGCCCTGATGGGTGGTGAAGCAACCGGATACGAGATTCGCAAAATGTTTGAAGATGGCACCTTCAGCCATTTCCAGATCGCGTCTCTTGGTTCGATTTATCCGGCACTGACCAAGCTGACGCAGGACGGGATGGTAACCTTTGTCGAACGCGAACAGGAAAATCGTCCCGACAAAAAGGTTTACCAGCTGACCAGTGAAGGCCGTAGGACATTCCTGCGGACACTTTTGCAGACCCGTCCGGGCGAGGATCGCTACCGGTCCGACATCCTTTTCATGCTGACCTTTGCCGAGGAATTGCCGATCGAGCTGACCGAGGCATTGATAGATGAATTTGCTGCCCGCCACGAAATGATGAAAATCGATATTGATCCGGACAATCCGCAAAAGGATGAATGTCCGCTTGCCCATGGTCGCGATGAAGACGGCCAACCGACCCCCGGGTGCCTCTTTGTCGCCGGACTTGGACAGGCGATGTGCGAAGCGACCCTTAACTTCATCCGCCAGAACAAGGCAGGACTGATCGAGGAATTGCGAACTCGCAAAGACAAGAAAGCCTGACCTGCCGATAAGAATAAAAACAATACCAGAAAGAACAACAAGAACCGCAAGGTCACCCTGAACGCGCCACCGTATCAAGTGCCACACGCATTCCGTTTGGGCATATCTGAGGGAATTGAACCATGAATGCTTCACGCCTTGTCGCCATCGTACTTGCCCTTGGGGCCGTACTTTGGGTTGGATCGGGATTACTGGCCGGGGATGAACCGGCCGAGACGGCGGAAACATCCGCATCCGGCATGGACGAAAATGCTGCCCCGGTTCCGACGGAATCACCATCAGTCGGGCACGCCCCACGTGCCGCTGTTCGCGTCAGAACCAGCGAAGCTGTCGAACATGTCGATATGCTGCGTATTTCGGGACGCACCGAAGCCGTGGTCTCCGTTGAAATTCGTGCCCAGATCGATGCCATGGTCGAAGAAATCGGCGCGATCAAGGGTCAGCGCGTAAAAAAGGGTGATCTTTTGGTCAAGCTGGCGGTTGAAGATCGTTTGGCTCGTGTTGAAAAGGCGCGTGCCCTTGTGGCCCAGCGCGAACTTGAAAACAGTGCTGCCAAAAGCCTTGCAGAAAAGAATTACCGTTCGAAAACCGGTGTTGCTGAAACAAAGGCGCTTCTGGAAGAAGCGCGCGCGGATCTGAAACTGGCGCAGATCGAACTGACCCATACCGAAATCCATGCCCCGTTTGACGGTGTCGTTGAAGACCGCCCGGCGGAAATCGGTGACCTTCTGTCGATTGGCGATCCGGTCGCGACCCTGATCCAGGCCGATCCGATGCTGGTAGTTGCCCATGTTCCCGAACATTCGATTGGCGATATCCAGCACGGACAGCTGGCACATATCACGCTGTTTGATGGGCGTGAGGCGGATGGCGTTGTGCGGTATGTATCGCGCGTTTCAGACAATTCGACCCGGACCTATCGGGTCGAGGTCGAAATCGATAACACCGATCTGAGCATCCCTGACGGCATGACATCGGAATTGCAAATCCCGATTGGCACCAAGATGGCACACCGTGTTGCCTCGTCGGTTTTGACGCTCAATGACGAAGGACAAGTCGGGGTGCGCGGAATCGTCGATGAGGACAAGGTTGCGTTTTATCCGGTGCAGCTTCAGGGCGGCAACCGTGACGGTATCTGGATCGGCGGATTGCCCGACAAGATCGACCTGATCGTGGTCGGCCATGACTGGGTCAAGGAAGGTGCGACTGTCGATGTCAGTCGCCTTGAGGCAGACAATGCGTCCGAAGGGGCGCAGGACATGGCTGCAGCCCCCAAGGAAACGGTCGCGCGATAAGCGTGGCATTGAGGAACCGGAGACAGAAGAATGTCCCTCATTGATATTGCGCTTGACCGTTCGCGCACCGTTATCCTGACCCTGATCCTGCTTTTGGTGACCGGTTGGGTGGGGTACAACGCGATCCCCAAAGAAGCCGACCCGGATGTCCAGATTCCGGTCCTTTATGTGTCGATGCATCATGACGGTATTTCGCCCGAAGATGCCGAACGGCTTTTGCTGCGTCCGATGGAACAGGAACTTCGCACCATCGAGGGTGTGAAGGAAATGACGTCGCAATCCTATCAGGATGGCGCATCGGTCACGCTTGAATTCTACTCAGATGTCGATATCGACGACGCGCTTGCCGATGTGCGTGAACGCGTCGACATTGCCAAATCCGAACTGCCCGACGAAACCGACGACCCCGAAGTTCACGAGGTTAACCTGTCGCTGTTCCCGGTTCTGGTCGTGACCCTTGCCGGTGAAGTACCCGAACGTACCCTGTTGCGTCTGGCGCGCGATCTGAAAGATGACATCGAAGGCATCCCTGCGGTCCTTGAAGCCAATCTTGCCGGCGACCGCGAGGAACTGGTCGAATTTGTGATCGACCCGATGAAGGTCGAGGCCTATCGCCTGAACGGTGTCGATATCGTATCGCTGGTCCGCAATTCAAACGCGCTTGTGGCGGCCGGTGCCATCGATACCGGATCGGGCCGTTTCAACATCAAGGTTCCGGGCCTGTTTGAAACGGTCAATGATATCCTTGATATGCCGCTGGTCGTCGACGGGGATTCCGTCATCCGGTTCCGAGATATCGGCGAAGTCCGCAGGACCTTCAAGGATGCCGAGAGCTTTGCGCGACTGAACGGACAATCGGCCATCGCGATCGAGGTTTCCAAACGTGTTGGCGAAAACATCATTGATGTGATCGACAACATCAAGTCGGTCACAGCCGAGGCCGCCCAATCCTTCCCGCCCAATGTCACCGTCAGCTATTCGCAGGATAAATCATCAGATATCCGCACCATGCTGACCGACCTTCAGAACAGTGTGATCCTTGCGATCCTGCTGGTGATGGTGGTTGTGATCTGGTCGCTGGGCTGGCGATCGGGGCTTCTGGTTGGGCTTGCCATTCCAGGGTCGTTCCTGACGGCAATCCTGATCCTTTGGGCGCTGGGCATGACGGTCAATATCGTCGTTCTGTTCAGTCTGATCCTTGCGGTCGGGATGCTAGTGGATGGTGCAATTGTTGTAACCGAATATGCTGATCGCAAAATGCTGGACGGATTACCGCGCAAGCAGGCCTATCCGTTGGCGGCCAAACGCATGGCGATGCCTATCATTGCATCGACGGCAACGACCCTGGCGGCCTTCCTGCCGCTGGCATTCTGGCCCGATATTGTCGGCGAATTCATGAAATTCCTGCCGATCACGGTTCTGTTTACCCTGTCAGCATCACTGGTCATGGCCCTGATCTTTGTGCCAACGGTGGGTGCATGGTTTGGCAAGCCCGGTTCGGCATCAAGCGAGGCACTGGACGCGGTTGCGGCAGGCCGGATGGATCGTTTGCACGATCTTAAGGGCGGCACGGGTTTTTATGTACGGCTGCTTAAAGGTTCATTGCGGTTCCATTGGCTGGTTGTGCCGATGGCGTTTGTCATCCTGATCGGCGTATGGGCGGCATTTGGCGTATTTGGTCGCGGGGTAGAGTTTTTCCCCGCAGTCGAGCCCGAAGTCGCCGCCGTTCAGGTACGTGCGCGCGGCAATATGTCCTACTATGAACAGGATGCGTTGCTCAAAGAAGTCGAGGACCGCATTCTGGGTCTTGATGCAAGGCATGAAGGCGAACACTGGTTTGATACGGTTTATGCCCGCTCGGGCCGTAGTGCAAGCAGTGGTGGCAACGACACTCCCGAAGACGTGATCGGTGTAATCCAGCTTGAATATGCCGATTGGCAATCGCGTCCGAAAGCGACCGAGATCGAACATCGCATCCTTGAAGAAACGGCCGATCTGGCCGGATTACAGATCGAAATTCGCGCCGCCGAAGCAGGCCCACCACAAGGCAAGGATGTCCAGATTCAGTTGCGTTCGCTTTATCCCGACGCGCTGGATGAAACTGCAACCATGCTGATGACCGGATTGCAGGAAATGGGCGGTCTTTACAATTTCGAAGACGGCAAATCGCCCCCGGGCATTGACTGGGAATATACTGTCGACCGTGCGCAGGCCTTGAAATTTGGGGCGGATATCACCCAGATCGGCAATGTGATCAAACTGGTAACCAACGGGATCAATTTTTCGACGTATCGTCCGGATGATTCGACCGAGGAAATTGACATTGTCGGGCGTTATCCGGCTGAACACAGATCGCTTGAAGAACTGCAAAGTCTTCAGATCGTGACCGACAAGGGTCTGGTACCACTGGCGAATTTCGTCAAACGCACGGCAAAACCCAAAACCGGCACATTGTCACGTGTTGACAGCCGCCGTGCCCTGACGGTGAAGGCCGACGTTGCCGAAGGCATTCTGGTCGACACCAAGGTCCAGGAGGTCAAGGAATGGATGAAAACCCTTGATATCGATCCACGGGTTTCAGTCGAATTCAAGGGTCAGGACGAGGAACAGCAAAAATCCGCAGACTTCCTGAAAAACGCTTTTTCGGTCGCCCTGTTCATCATGTTCGTCATTCTGGTGACCCAGTTCAATAGCATATCCAGTTCGCTTCTGATCATGATCGCGATCGTCATGTCAACGGCCGGTGTGTTCCTTGGTCTGATGATCACCGGGCAGGCGTTTTCAATCGTCATGAACGGGATCGGGGTCGTGGCACTAGCCGGGATTGTGGTGAACAACAACATCGTTCTGATTGATACGTTTGACCGGCTCAAACACAGTGCCGACAGTATCGAAACCGCGATCCTGCAAACCGGGGCACAGCGTTTGCGTCCTGTGATGTTGACCACTGTTACCACGATCCTTGGTCTGGTACCGATGGTGCTGCAGATCAATATCGATTTTGCCGAACGTTCGATGTCGATCGGAGCACCTTCTACCCAGTGGTGGGTGCAGCTTTCGACATCCATCGCGTTTGGTCTGGCATTTGCCACCGTACTGACCCTGGTCTTTACCCCCTGCGCGCTGATGATGCGTCACAAAGCGGGCATCGGCTGGCGGAAACTGAAAACACGTATGACAGAAAAATTTGGCCGGGGTGGTACACCCCAATCGGCCGATCACGGTGTATAAAACCCGGCGACATCTGACATAACAGAAAAACCGCGCGACATTCCCCCCGACCCCGCCGCGCGGTTTGACCGGCCCCCTGCTACGCATCGGGGGCCGGTCTTCTTCTTGGGGAAAGAATTAGACGGAACAATTTGTCCTGCCATCGCTCCGTCTGGCGAACGGCCAAAACGGATAGAATGGTCCGAAGCCATAACGGGCGTCTGTCCAATGTCATTGCCGGCTCATCGCGAAGAAAATTCCGATCACAAAATGGTAATTCCGTCGCGATTCTTGACGAAAGTCTAATGGCTTTATCGCACATGAGGCAGTGCAATTGCGGTTTCAAGACCAAACCTAGTGATAGGGGAAAACCTTCTTTTGGATAGCGGGGCCTACATAATTTACTAATGAATTCGGCGCTATCCTGATCACAAAACAATAACGATCCTTGTAAATTCGGGAACAGAACATGGGATTGCGGATGATGCGTTGGCGCAAATATCGCGCCGTATCCGGTCTGATCGGACTTGTTGCCCTGCCCTTCATGGCAGTGGTCGCCAACGCTGATGCCCCGGGCACCCTGACCTGGGCGGTCCCACCTTTCGCACCGGCCTTCATTTCCGAAGATGGTAAACTTACCGGCTATGCCTCAGATACTCAGAACTGGTTTGCCGCGCGGCTGGACGATTATCAGCACGAAATCATGGAAGTTCCTCTGGCGCGGCTTCTGGCGGAAATGCGCAACGGGGCTGCCGATGACCATCCCGGCCATATACGGTGCAGTACAACCCTGATCCCGACCGACGAGCGACGCGAATATATCAGCTTTGCCAAGACCATTCTGCTGCACCTGCCGATTTCGGTCGTCATCCGCGCAGAGGACGAGGCAAATTTCAAACCCTTCCTTGACGAAGAAGGTCATATCCAGCTTGGCAAATTGATGGCGAACGGGGATATGACCACCGCCCTGCGGATCGGACGATCTTACGGGGCACTGATTGACAATTATGTCGAAAGATATCGCAATGCCCCGCAGATCATGCCGGTGGCCGACGACAGCAAGCTTTTGAAACTTCTTGAACTGGGCCGGATCGACTGGACATTCTATTTCCCGTCCGAAGCGGAATTTTACCGGCGGGAAACCGCGCCAAACCAGATGATCAAGTCATTGCCGATCCGTGGCAACACAAACCTGCTTGAAGCGACCATCGGCTGTGCGAAAACACCGGCTGGTCAACAGGCGATTGCCCGGATCAACCAGATTGTCGCCACCAATCCCGACATGCCATGGACCAACTTTTATGCTGCATGGCTTTCCCCCCAGGATCGCGAATGGTTTGTCGCGGCGCGAGCCCATTATATTGATCCCAAGCAGTTCGAAGCACTTCTGACGCCAAGAAAATAAATCGCGTCTCCGTGTCTCACCAGACAACCCCCTATCCTAAAGTGACTATCCTTGCCCGGATATCGGGGACCGTTTTCCACGCCTACCCGCTTTCTGATATCCAGAATGTAAGCCCCTTCGCGGCAGTTAAATCGGGTTGCAACACGATTTTCTATTGCATGGCTATTGATCTATGCCAGCAACCCACCACTTTTGGATAAGCATGGATAGAAACACGGACCCGCGCATCTTGGCGACGGGTATATTGGTATGTGCCGTCGCTATTTCAGGTCCCTCATAATTGCCGGAATTTCGGCAATACTGGCTTCGCAAATACCTGCGGCAATGGCGCAGGAACCCGTGCCACTGCGTGTTGGTCCCGTAACTTCATCAACACCGGAAACCAGAACGGATATTGTCTGGGCAGTAGACGCCATCACACCGGGCTTCATAAAGGTCGAGGGTCGGTTGAACGGCTACGGTGCGCAAATGCTGGACTGGTTTATCACGCGCATGCCCGAATATAACCATCTGGTGCAAATCCTGCCGCGCCGTAGTGCCTATGATGCCATGCGCGCGGCTGCGGAAAACGGTAAAACCATCTGTATCCCCGGAACCCAATATACCCCGGAACGCGCACAGGATTTCGCCATAAGTGGCACCGTCGCGCCGTTGCTTCCGCTTTCGGTTGTCGTTTTAGGCAGCGCCCGCCACTCCTTCCGGCCATATATGCTGGAAAACGGGATGATCGATCTGGTCGCGCTGCTTGGTGATACATCACGTTATACAGCGCTGGCAAAGTCCCGGTCTTATGGACCCGAAGTTGACAGCATTCTGGCAGCTGCGATCAATGCGCCAAATGTTTTGCGCACTGATAACCAGTCGAGCTTTCCGATGATGCTGGAAATAGGTCGCATTGACTGGATGCTGGCCTATCCGGTTGAAATCGAGTTCCATCGCCGTCAGGCCAAGGATGCATCCGACACATTGTCGTTGCCCATTCAGGGGCTACCACGCCTTATGAATATCAGCGTGGCCTGCAGTCGGTCAGAAAACGGTATCGGGGCGGTAAACAAGATCAACGCCATCCTTGCCAGCCATCCCGTTATGCCGTGGCTTGAATATTATATCGATTATCTTGGCCACGAGGACCGCGCCCGTTTCCTTGATGCCCTGAGAGAATTCAAACAGTCACGAGACCTTCCGGTCGGACAATAACATCGCCCCCAAATGAAACAGGCACCGCCAAACACGGTGCCTGTCTGAGAATTTCGGCCGGATACGATCAGTTCTGATGAACCCGGTTCAGCCCTTCTTCCGGATCGTCATCGGGTTCGCCGTCATCATCTTCTTCCTCGGCGCGAACTTCGTCCTGCTGGTGTTCGACCCCCATGCGGCGGTACGAACGATATGACAGCGGGAAGGTCGCAAAATAGACCGCAGCAATCACCGAAAGCGTCAGCCACGGCGAGGACACCAGAAACGCGACAGACGCCCCGAATGCCAGCATCAGCGGCAAAACCCATGCGCGCGGGACCTTGACCTTCTTGAATGAATAGGTCGGCATCCGCGACACCATCAGACCAGCAATCAACACACCATAAGGTGCAACGATATAGGGGCTGTCAAACACGCCACGCCCGAACTGGAAAGTCAGCACAATCGGCCACATCGCAAGTGCGGCTGCTGCCGGGGCAGGAACCCCGGTAAAGAAACGATAGGCCCAGGTCGGCAATTCCGGCTCGCCCAGCATCTGGGTATTGAACCGCGCCAGACGCAGGGCCATGCACACCGCAAACAGCAGCGACAAGGCCCAGCCAATCGGACCGAATTCATGCAGCGACCAGAAATACAGCATCATCGCCGGCGCGACACCAAAGCAGACAAAGTCCGAGAGACTGTCAAGCTCCGCGCCAAAGCGGCTGGATGCGTTCAGCATCCTCGCCAGACGGCCATCAAGGCCATCAATGATCCCGGCGATCAGGATGGCGGCAACCGCGGCTTCCCATCGATCCTGCATCGCAAAGCGGATCGAGGTCAAACCCGCACACATCCCCATCAGGGTCGCCACATTCGGCGCCAGACGGCTTAGTGACAATGCCTTGAACCGCCGGGGGCGGCTCTGTCGGATGCCGCCTGCCATTAGCGGATCTCCCCGATTGCGGCTTCTGCCCCCTTGGCCGCAATATCGGCAAGGACGGTTTCACCGGCAATCGTGGTCTGACCAACGATGACTTTGGGTTCGACACCTTCGGGCAGATAAACGTCAACGCGCGATCCGAAGCGGATCAGACCGAAACGTTCACCAGCTTTCAACTGCGAACCACGACCGACATCGCAAAGAATACGACGCGCAACCAGACCGGCAATCTGGACAACACCAAACTCGCGGCCTTCTTTGTCACGCACCAGAAGAATCTGACGTTCGTTGTTTTCCGATGCCTTGTCGAGTTCCGCATTGACGAATTTTCCGGGCACATAGGCCTCGCCAATAATTTCGCCATTGACCGGACAACGGTTCACATGAACGTTGAACACGTTCATGAAGATCGAAACACGCGTGCGCGGCGTTTTATCGTCCAGTTCGAGTTCCTTAGGCAGTGGTGCCTTGGAAATCATGCAAACACGGCCATCCGCCGGCGAAATGACGAGATTCTCGTCAACCGGAGTAATACGGTCCGGATCACGGAAGAAATAGGCACACCAGAGTGTCAGGATCACACCGATCCAGCCCAGCGGTTCGGCAATCAGAAACAGAACCACGGTGATCGCCGCGAAAATCGCCACGAATTTCCAGCCTTCGGGATTGATCGGCACAAGAACGGATTTCAAAGTCTTTATTCCCTGGTTGCCATGGGTAAGGGCATAACAATTCCGGCAATGATTACCGGTCGGCCGCGTTACTACCATCTAGTGATGACAAAGGGCAACGCAACCTGCAAATAAAAAGGGGCAAAACACCATTATCACGTGTTTTGCCCCCGGAAAAGAAATGCAGTTACTGCTGTGCCGTCCCATTTTCCGGAAGCGCAAAAATCTGCCCCGGATAAATCAGGTCCGGATCACGGATCTGTTTGCGATTCTGGTTGTAAATCACCCAGTATTGCAGGCCGTCGCCATAGGTTCGGCGTGCAATCCGCCACAGGCTGTTGCCCGGCTGCACAACATAACGCGAACCCGGTTCCAGAATCTGATCTGGACGGGCACGTTCAAACGGCAATTCGACGCGTGCGGTTACCTTGTCAGACGGATCAAGCTGATCGGCGCGTAGCTGATACTGGCCCGGTTCGATCGGCTCACCGATTGTCAGAGCCCAGTTGCCATCTTCCCCGGTCGTTGCACTGCCGACAAATTTGTTATCAAGGTAAACACGGACGCTGGTGTCATCATCGGCCTTGCCAGACATGGCAACACGACCTTCTTCGTCATAATCGACAACATCAATCGACAGGCGTGGCATGGCGGCGGCAGGTTGTTCCCCGGTTGCAGCAGGCATTTCCGATCCCTGCGGCATGGCCTGGGCCAGTTCGCGGGCGGTTTCCTTGCTCATATCTTCGGGGGCCGGTCCCTGCAGAACGGTGGCAGCCCCCCCTTCCTTGGGAACCCGCATCGCAATGATCGGCTGTTCGGCGCTATCGCCGTCTTTTGCGGCATCATCCGGCGATTGGCCAGCCGTTGCGGCTTCGCCCGACGCCGGTTTTTCAGGAATCAGGACCACAACATTGTCATCGCCTTTGTAAATTTCACCAGTGCTGTCTTCGGATTCAAGCGACAGTTCCCGATCACCGCTTGCCAGAGGTTTCTCGGGCAAAACCACCCATTCACCGCGTTCATCGGCGGTTGCCTGCCCGATAACTTCGTCACCCTCGCGGATGCGCACGGTGCTGTTCGGGGCAGCGCGACCAGCAATCACGGCATTGCCATCCGGGCCGATGCGCACAACGTCAAAGCTCGGCGTGCGAACTTCGGGTGCGGCGTCGGTTTGTTCCGGCGCGGCCTGCTGCGTGTTTCCGGCATCCGGTGTCACTGCGGGCGGTGCTGTTGTTCGTGCCGGCGTATCGGCTTCGTCTACCGACTGTGTCAGCATGTAATTCAACGAGATCGCGGCAACAATCAGCAAAACGCCAATGATGACGAGGATATAAGGTCTTTTCACCGGTAATATCCTTGAACGGTGGTTATGATTATTACGGGTGGCGTCGAAATCTTGTAACTGGCAGTCATTAAGTCCCCCAAGCGCCCCACCCGACGCGTTAGTTCGAAACTTGTACTACTTTCGGCACACAGTTTCCATAACGTAACAAACCGAGATTACAGTGCAACAGTTAGGCAAAGATGAATAGAATCAGCGCTTTTGGTCAAGCCTTGTCCCACATTCCTTAAGGAATTGACTGCATTGTCGCCCCGATATAGGCCACAAGTGCCGCCACAAGCACCGGTAGTGCCAGAACCGATAACCGCACCAGCATCGCCAGAACCGCGCCGCCCGCCCCGGCATTCGCACCGATATCGACTGGCAAAAGCGCCACAATTCGCGCAGCCCCTGATCCGGCAAACACCACCAGAACCAGAACCGCCATCGCAAATGCCGACGCTGGTGCTGCCAGCATCACGCCAGATGCACTTGCCATCAGTGCAGTACTGATCGCCAGCCACAACGCGGCCCGATATTGCGGGGCGGCCTTTTCGGAAATCAGCGCCACCAAAAGGGCGACCGAAAGACCGGCCTGAAAAACCACCTGATCGCGCAGACCGAACTGGGCGGCGATAATCCCCTGCCCGACCGCAAGCGCCACAAAGGTCGCAACTGGTGCCGGTCTTGCGACATCCTCGTTGCTTGTGACATTGGATTTTGTCGATGTTTTGGCGGATTTTGCGGATTTGACGTTCTTTTTGCCCCTGCCCTTGGCCGTGCCCGGGTCTTCGTCCTCGTCAAAGTTCGGGCGTGTGACCCACAGAAAGGACGCCCCGATCAGGATATAGGCACCCCATACCAGCGTCACCAACCCTCCCGGATGATACAAAAGCCCGGTAATCGGAGCCGCCAGAACCAGCCAACCGCCCAGCAACATCAGAATGGCCGCAACAATCGCACAAGGCCGAGCCCGCAGATGTGCAAAATCAAGGATCGCGCCACAAACCCCGCCTAGCACCAGCATAAGAAGTGCTGCCCCCACACCACCACGCGCGGTTTCCGGCAAACCGATGGCCGCCGGAACAGCCACCGCTACCGCGGGGATGACAGCAGCCAGTACCATGCGACGGGCCATTGCCCGCTCAAGCCCCAGCCAAAGGGCGAGCATCAAAACCGTGGCGATAACACCGGACACCAGAATGGCGAGCCAAAAGGGACTGTCGACAAACACGTTGGGCGATCCTGCCTTCTTGTTGTTTCGTTTTCAAACCTGCGAGCGGAACGGCATTGCGCGCGCAGGCGCTGATATCCATCCCACAATCAGGTTCAGAACCTGTTAACCATCGGCGAAAAATTCGCCCCGGCTTATCGCGCCCGATCATGCCGATTGCCAAGGCAAAAATGCGGCAGGGTTCACATGCGATCAATACTGGCTGTCACAGGATCTTCGCAAAGGAAACTATTGACCCGATGATGGCGCAATAGGCTATGCTTGGCCTGTAGACGGGCCACATCGCCGGTCGGCATGGCGTGTTGCGTACGCCAAGACCGGGCGAAAGTTACCTGCGAGATAACAACAAAGAGGCAGGTTGCCATGACAAGAGTAAAATCGATCTGTGTTTTTTGCGGCGCTTCGAACGGCAAAAACCCCCAGCACATGGAAAACGCGATTGCGTTTGGCAAAATGATGGCCGAACGCGGTATTGCGCTGGTTTACGGCGGCGGGCGCATCGGCCTTATGGGGGCGGTTGCCGACGCGGTGATGAAAAACGGCGGCAAGGTCATCGGCATCATCCCCGCTCATCTTGACGATATCGAGGTCGGCCATAAGGGCCTGACCGAACTGATCGTCTGCAAATCGATGTATGAGCGCAAGGTTGAGATGTTCAAACGTTCGGACGCCTTTGTCACGCTTGCTGGCGGCCTTGGCAGCCTTGACGAAGCGTTCGAGGCACTGACCCTTCGCCAGCTTGGCATCCATGACAAGCCGCTGGTATTCCTAAATGCGCTGGGATACTGGGACAAATGCCTTGATATGATTGATGGCATCATCGAGGACGGCTTTGCGCGTGAGAGCAACCGCAACCTGTTTACGGTTGCCGAAACCCTTGATCAGGTTTTCGAACAGCTTGAAGCCGAACCCGCCCCGAAATTCGACCCGCGCGAAAAGCTTCTCTAAGCACGGTTTTCGGCCAATACATCAAATCCGCAAGATCGCAATATCTTGCGGATTTTTCTTTGTCAAATTCCAATTAATATACTGATATTACGTTTATTTTAGAACTTTGACATATATCATCGTGGCTGCATTTTACGCCTGCTTTACTTCCCGAACCACCATCATTTGGGAGAGAGCAAATGAAATCATATCGTGGTTTAGCGGGCTGCCTTGTTTCGGTTACTGCCATGCTGGGGATCGCCGGGAGCGTTCTTGCAGCAGAAACACCATCGCCTGCCGATCTGCGCGACGCCGCCCTTGAACATTTCGAAGTCATTCCGTCAATGGTACCGGCCGTTTCGGGCAATGCTGTTACCCGGGAAAAAGTCGAACTGGGCAAGATGCTGTTTTTTGATCCGCGTCTGTCATCCAGTGCGCTGATTTCGTGCAATACCTGCCACAATCTGGGAATGGGCGGGGATGACAACCTTGAAACATCCATTGGCCACGGCTGGCAGAAAGGACCGCGTAATGCCCCGACCGTGCTGAATGCCGTATTCAACGAAGCGCAGTTCTGGGATGGCCGCGCCGAGGATCTCAAAGCACAGGCCAAAGGCCCGGTTCAGGCCGGGGTTGAAATGGCCAGCACCCCCGAACGTGTCGTCGAAGTACTGAAAAGCATGGGCGATTATGTGCAGAAATTCGCCCACGCCTTCCCGGGTGAAGCAGATCCGGTAACGTTTGATAATATGGCCAGAGCAATCGAGGCGTTTGAAGCAACCCTGATTACCCCGGCATCGCGATTTGACCAGTTCCTGGAAGGCAACGATGCCATCCTGACCAAAACCGAAATGTCCGGGCTTGAACTGTTCATCGATACCGGTTGTGCATCCTGCCATAACGGCGTGAATGTCGGCGGGACCGGTTATTACCCGTTCGGCGTTGTTGAACAACCCGGTGCCGAAATCCTGCCACCCGATGACAAGGGCCGCTTTGCCGTCACCCAGACCGCGACGGATGACTATGTCTTCCGCGCCGGTCCGCTTCGCAATATCGCGCTGACGGCTCCCTATTTCCATTCAGGCAAGGTCTGGAATCTGGAACAGGCCGTTGCGATCATGAGTTCCAGCCAGCTTGGTGCCGAACTTGATAGCAATCAGATCAAGGCGATTACCGCCTTCCTTATGACCCTGACCGGGGAAGCACCGCGTGTGGAATATCCGATCCTGCCGGTCAGCACCGAGACCACACCCAAACCGGCCGCAATGGTCGCAAACTGATCCCACAGGGGTGTGGAAAAGCAGAAAGTATCCGCAAAGGTGCGAACCCCGACACGCTCTTTGCGAACCTGCCGCCCGACACAACCCGGGCGGCATTTCTTTTGCCTATTTCAGTTCCATGCCGTCACCACCATAGGCCCGCGCACCTGATAACTGAATCACCCGGCGCTTATACATATCGGCGACCCAGTTGGTGGCCTGCTTGATACCTTCGGCCGCCCGCAGATCGCGATGAACAATCAGCCAGATATCGGAATCCAGCGTCTCTATCGGGCGCGAAACCCGTGTCAGTGCCGGGTCACAGTCGCCCAGGAAGCACGGCAAAATCCCTGCACCGATGCCGGTGCGTAGTGCATTTTGCAACATCGCGGTATTCCCCGCACGAAATAGTGGTTTGTTGCCGTCAATGTTGGCCAGCAACCAGCGCTGGCTTTCATACAGATCAAATTCCTCGGAAAAACAGATCCACGGCGCATCCGCAAACACACGATCCGGTCCCATGTCACGCATGTCATACGCCAATTTCTCGGTCGCATAGACCGCGCAGGAAATAGTCCCAAGTCGCTTGGTAATAAAATCCCCGGTCAGGGGCAAACCATGCCGAACGGCAAAATCCGCCTCGCGCTTGGTCAGCAATTGGGTATCATCGGATTGCCGGATTTCAAGGTAAAGACCGTCGGGTTTACTATCGATCTGACCTGCCAGAAACAGCGCCGACCACGCACTGGCCGTCAGGCGGACCTGCCGGTCACGAATGCCCGATATAGCATCACCCTGCCGATGAAACGCAAAGGCGGCTTCTTCCATGGCCTCGGCGCGCGGGCGCAAATCGCGTCCGGCCTCTGTCATCCGCAATCCTTCGGGCAGGCGATCAAACAGCACCACCCCAACAACGTCTTCAAGGGCAGACAAATGCCGCCCCAATGTCGGCTGGCTGACGCCAAGCTCCTGCGAGGCAGCCCTTAGACTGCCGGTACGCGCAAGTGCCAGGAACACGCGAATATGATCCCAATCCGGTTTTTTGGTTGTCATCGGGGGCCTCGGTTGGTGGTGGGGCGCGATACAGGATTGAATAACGGACTATCAAACAACCCCGTCATTATTCATTATTGGATCACCACCTGCCCCGCAAGTCATGGTTGCACGAACACCGATGCAGAACCGCAAGCATTTGGAAGATATGACTATTCGGGATCGTTCGATTTGGGATGATGGTCAAAAATGCTGCCCGGCCCTGTCCATTTGCCATCAGGTTCGGTCGGCCAGCGTTGATCGACATCGGCGGCAAGATCGGCCAGCGTGACCGACGCAAACCGTTCAAGCAAAAGTTTTTCGGCCGCGTCAAACGAACTGCCAAGGGCGGCATTCACCGCCTGTTCAACCAGACATTCGGGGTGTTCGACCGCAACCCCCATGGCAAAGATCGACGGGTTGCCAAGCGCATTATGGATATCAAGAAACGTGATTTCCGATAACGGACGAATGATCACCCATCCGCCGCCATGGCCCTTTTCGGATCGCACATAGCCCGCGTCACGCAGCCCCGCCATGGTCCGCCTGACGACAACCGGATTGGTATCAAGCATCCGGGCAATCATGTCGGACGTCATCGCACCGCCAAACCGGTCCATGTGGATCAGGACATGCAACATGCGGGAAAGGCGGCTGTCACGGCGCATCAACGGTTTCCTTGGGGCTGGCATTCATCATATCCCAGACTATCGGGCTTTGGCGCATATTCGCAACACCAAAAGTTTCAAGATGCTTGACTCCAGAAAGTTACGACACTTATAAAGTTACATGATTAATTTTAAGGTATCACAGGAGTTCCGATCATGTCTGACGCCACCCCCACCCCGTCCGCAACCCAAGCGGTTTCGATGCCTGATTCCGAAAAACTTTATGACGTGATCATCATCGGTGCCGGTTTTGCTGGCCTGTCCGCCGCGATGCAACTGGCGCGCGCCCGAAAGCAGATATGCATCATTGATGCAGGACTATCGCGCAACCGGTTTGCCGCGGCCTCACACGGATTTTTCGGTCTTGATGGCAAAAGCCCGGATGAAATTTCGCGACTTGCGATTGGCCAGATCAGGGCCTACCCCACCGTCAGCATTGTGCACGGTATGGCAAAAGCGGCGAGCCGACTGGAACCGGATACAGCCGGAACCGGGAACGAAGACAACAACCGTTTCAAAGTGTCGCTTGATGACGGCCGCCGCTTTCAGGCGCGTCGCCTGATCCTTGCCACCGGGGTCGTCGATACCCTGCCCGATATTCCCGGCCTGATAACGCGTTGGGGCAAAACGGTCCTGCATTGCCCCTATTGCCACGGATATGAGGTCCGAGACCGGGAACTTGGCGTGCTGGCAACCGGGCCGATGTCCACCCATCAGGCAATGATGATCCCCGACTGGGGCCCCACGACCTTTTTCACGCAGGGGAAATACGAACCGGAACCCGAAATCCGTACCCAGATGGATGCGCGCGGCATCGCGATTGAACAAAGCCCGATTGTCGAACTGATCGGTGCAGCCCCCGACCTTGAAGCCGTTAAACTGGCTGACGGGCGCAGTATGCCCATCCAGGCATTGTTTGCCGGACCAACAGTTTCCATGACCAATCCACTTGCGGAAATGCTGGGCTGCGCGTTCGAGGCAGGCTTTGCCGGACCGTTCATCAAAGTCGATGCATCACAGGAAACCAGTATCCCCGGCGTCTTTGCCGCAGGCGATGCCGCCACCGCACGGCATAATGCGACGCTGGCATCCGCAGCCGGAGTTCTGGCCGGGGTTGGAGTGCATCAATCGTTGATTTTTAGCTGACGTTTAGCTGATTGGCGACCAATCAACTGTCATCCATATTCCTGCCCCGCCATTGGCTGAATATCTGGCTGATGGTGGGATGTCGCCGCGTGATACAAATTTGAATAACAGCCATCAAACATCGGGCATGGCTATTCATACCTGAATCCAAGAGACTGGCTAGGTTCATAACTTTTGAAGTTTTTTCATATGCCGGTTCTGATCCTCCTTGTCAGTACGACTGTCGTCTGGGCGATGCTTCTGGTGTGTAACCGGATTGCGTTGACAGCGTTTGATGTCGATGTCTATGCCATGACGTGCTGGCAGCTTGTTTTTGGCGGGATGGCATTGGTAATGATGGCGCCGGGACGGGCCATTCCGTGGCGGCAATTCACTTTGCGGATCAACTGGGCCTATGGAATTTTGCGCGTTCTGACCGGGGTCAGCTGGACCGCGGCACTGGTTTATATCAGCGCCCCCGAAAGCGGGATTTTATCGCAAACCGGCATGCCGATGGCGGCCCTTGCCGCGGCCTTTATACTTGGTCGCGCGCCAGCCAAAGCGGAATGGTTCGGCCACTGCATCCTGCTTGCCGGTGCGGGATTCCTGGCGTGGCATCTGCCCGACGGGTTTGCCAATCCGGCGGTGTGGCTGATGCTGGCCTCCGAGGTCACCGCGATTTCATCATCGGTTCTCGCGGAAAAACACCCCGACAACCAGATCAGCGATGCATGGTCGCATTTGCGCTTTACCGGTGTTTTGCTGCTGATTACCGCCTCGGTATTTCTAATTTTCCCACCACTGATCGGCTTTATCAGCCCGGTTCCAATCCCCTATACCTCGCTTGACGGGTTCTTCGGGATCGAGACCATACTGGCCGGTCTGATCCTTGGCACGCTATTGCGCGGTCCGGCAATGGTCCTAACACTGCGATCCATCAAGACCGCCGGGATTGAGAAATACATTCTGGCGACCAGTATCCTGCCCTTTATCCTGCTGGGCCTTGAAATGCTGGCCGCCCGATTTGGTCTGACACCAGCCCCGACCCATGACAGCGTTTTCTGGATTTCGGCCCTTCTGGTGATGCTGGGCATTGTTCAGATTACCTATTCGAAACGTCGCCATTCCAAGCGCCAGAAGGCACTTGACTCAAACAATCCGGCCGCGGCAGCCCCCACCGCGCCAGCCTGAGTACGGAAAGAACAAGACGCGCCCCCTTGCGCCACCAATGCAGGGTCGCCCCGCGGGCCAGGAGCCCCTTTCTCCTGACCGCATCCCCAAACGGCCAGCCTCCCAAAAAATTGGCCGTCCGACCCTGTTTCCATCCGGTGGTCTCCCTTGCCGGATGGACCGAAACGCCCGGTTTCCCCGACCGGGCGTTTCTTGTTTCTAAGGCCCCGCAAACTTCGCGATAAAATTGCCAGTCCCGCATCGATGAAACTTGAAATTGATACGCGCGCAAATTTGCCTAAACTGCCTTCACCCCAAAAAGGGGCAAGAGGGACAACAAGCGCCTGAAAACGGGCCGCGAACCGCGCGGGGATTATCCATGACAAGCCTGCAACAGCCAGACAATTACGAAACACTCAAAGCCAAGATCAGCACGGCGGCTATTGTCGGCCATACCACCGACAGCACCGCGAAAATCTGGGTTCGGGCATACAGGGACGGTCTCTGGACATTGATTGTAAGTGCACAAAAGCTGCCCGAGGATGCCTATGACCTGTCGGGTAAAAGCCTTGCTGCGATGAAGGATGAAAACAGCGACATCGTCTTCATGACCGAACGCAAACTCACCCATCAGACCGACCTGACCGCGACATTCGAGGTCGGCGGCCTTAAACCCGATACGCGCTATTACTATTATCTGGCATCTGACAAGCTTGGTCTTGATCGCTGCATCGAAATGGGGGGCGATCATGCATACTGGTTCCGAACCCTTGCCAAAAACCCGCAATCCCTGCAATTCGGATTTTATTCCTGCCATGACCCGTTTAGCGTCAAACCCAACAGCGAAGGTGCATGGGACAAGTTTTATGATGTGCTGAACGAACGGCGGGCTGATTTTGTTATTGGTGGCGGTGATCAGGTTTATTGCGACACCAACCATAAATCGCAAATCCAGGATGTCTGGGTGTGGCTAAAAAATAATAAAAACGCGCTTCTGGCCACCCATCGCAGGGACGATGGCAGCCTCGATGAACCTGCCATCATCGACTATTTCACCAAGCTTTACCGCACCTATTACCGGATTTACTGGCAGTTCGAACATCTGCGATATGTCTATCGCCGGTTCCCGCAATATATGATCTGGGACGATCATGAAATCATGGATGGCTGGGGATCTCTGACCGCGGATGAACGCAAAGCCAAGCTTGCCAATTTCTTTCAGGATGACGACGAGGATGCCAATTACGCACTCGTCATGCTGATGTTCAAGGCTGCGGCCCGTGCCTATCTTGAATATCAGCACGCCCATAACCCCGACAGCATGATCATCAATGGCGATCCCGATGCCAGCCACTGGGATTACAATTTTGATCAGGGAGGCTATGGCTTTTACATGCTCGATGTCCGTGGTCACCATGATTGTGAATTGCCGGACGGACAGCGATTGCTTGGCGCGGAACAGTTTCAGCGTTTCAAAAGCTGGATCAATTCAGCAGCAACAAAAAAGAAAAAGGCGATCTTTATCTGTTCGCCGGTGCCGGTCGTGCACTGGACGGAAAGTGCGGTCAACACCCTCGACTTTGGCGGGCAGAAGGATGATTTCATGGATGAATGGGGTCATGAAACCAACCACAAGGAACGAAACGCAATGCTTGAATTGTTGCTGATGCGATCTGCTGAAAGCAACATCCCCATTGTGATTCTGAGCGGTGATGTCCATTGCGCCAGCGCGTTTCAGATCACGCACAGCAAGTCCTATCCAAAAGCCCGTCTGTTCAATGTGACATCGAGCGCGATTTCCCGCAAACCGGCACCGGGCATCGCCACCGCCGCCATGCAGAAATCAGCCGACATAGACGGATTTGACGGTGGCCGGTTTGAACAGATGTTCCGCTTTGCCGGTGAAAACAATTTCGCCATCATCAATACCGCTTGCCGGGATGGTGACCTTAAAATAAGTGCCACCCTTTACTGGGCCGAGCCCGGATCGGAAAGTGTCACGCAACAGGTGATCAAGCTGGTTGGCTAAGAGAATAAAGGCCCGGAATTTCACCGGGCCTTTGCTTTCAAAACGTCTACCTGACGATTTACATCGCCTCTTTCGGCGTCACGATCGGCCACCAGAATTCGAAGGTATCCAAAGTGCTTCGGAATTCGTCGAAAGCTGCGGCATCGCCTTCAAGCGATGCCTTGCCGCTATCCACCTGATCCTTGAGCGTGGTCTGGCCCAGCATCACATCATTGAAATCGCTGCGCGCGACGCTGAGCGACACATTGGCGTTATCAAACGTCGATGTGTAATAGTTCAGCACCCCGTTTTCGAGCGCGACACCGTAGGATTCCTTGGTGTCGGTCATGGCGAAGTTCATGAATATCTGCTTGCCTGCTGCCCGGTCCCCATTCACATGCACCGCGAGGAAATCAAGGAACATGGTCAAGGGCATGGATTTGATCACATCCGGGGATGCGGTGTCGGGGGCTGCCGCCTCTACAATTCCGTCACGCAGTTCCTTTGCTCCGGACAGGTAGAAATTGCGCCACGGCCCGCTTTCGGCCTGATATCCCATTTGTTCAAGCGCATCGGCCAGAAGGTTTTTGGCGTCCTGATTGTCCGGTTCGGCCATCACGACCTTGTCGAGGACCTGCGCCACCCAGCGATAATTGCCTTCATCGAAATCGGCCTTGGCCTTTTCGATCACCGCATCGGCACCGCCCATATATTCAACGAATTTCGGACCGGCATCAGCAGGCGGCAAGGCATCAAGACGTGACGGGTTACCATCGAAATAGCCAAGATAGAAGTTCCAGACCGCCTTGATATCGTGCTTGACCGAGCCGTAATACCCACGGGCTGCCCAATAGGTTGCTAGCTCGTCCGGGATTTTGATCATCTCGGCGGCTTCTTCCATGTTGTAACCCATATTGGCCAGACGCAGGGTCTGGTCATTGAGGTACTTCATGATGTCACGCTGTTTTTTCAGGCGTTCGACGATATCTTCCTTGCCCCAGACAGGCCAGTGATGCGGTGCAAACAGGACTTCTGCCTCGCCACCCCAGATTTCAAGTGTCTGTTGCAGGTAACCTGCCCATGCCCGAGCATTGCGGACTTTGGCCCCGCGAAGCGTATAGAGGTTATGCAGAGTATGGGTGGCATTTTCAGCCGTGCAAAGCGCTTTTAGTTCCTTGATATAGAAATGCATTTCCGATGGGGCCTCGGAACCCGGAGCCATCAGGAACTGATAGGTCAAACCGTCCAGTTCAAACGTCTGACCGGTTTTCATGATGATGTCGGTCGGCTCGATCAGGGTGACTTCGCCCGACGAGGTACCAAGCCCGAGCCCGGTGCCCAAACCGGCCTGCGGGCCCTTTTCCAGAAGGTTGCCATACATATATGTCGCACGGCGGCTCATGGCGTTACCGGCAAACACGTTTTCGCTGATTGCTTCTTCGGTGAAGCCTTCAGGTGCAATGATATGTACCTTGCCCGCCTTTACGTCCGCTTCGTCAACAACACCGCGAATGCCACCGAAATGATCGACGTGGCTATGGGTATAGATCACGCCGACAACCGGCTTGTTGCCGCGATGCTGGCGATAAAGATCAAGTGACAGCTTTGCCGTTTCAGCCGAAATCAGCGGATCGACGATGGTGATGCCCTCGTCACCCTCGATAAAGGTGATGACCGACAGATCGGCACTGCGCACCTGATAGATCTTCGGGGTCACTTCAAACAGGCCGCCCTGAAGCATCAGTTGCAACTGACGCCACAGGCTGGGGTTGACCGTGGCGGGGGCTTCCTTGTCCTTGGCAAACTGATAGGCGGATAAATCCCAGATCGGGGTGCCATCCTTGCCAGTAATCACACCGTTATTTGGCAAAGGTGCAATAAAGCCACGCGCAGCATCCTCGAAATCATCCATGTTATCGAACGGCAATTGATCAAGAACGGCTGCATTGGCCGCTTTCGTCGTTTCGGTTGCCGGTTTTGGATCGGCTGCCGAAGCCGTTCCAGTCATGGCGAATGACAGAAAGATGCCTGTCAAAAGACCCGATGTGATCCTGCCTATGTACTTTCTCATTGCTCGAAACTCCATTTTGATTGTTCTGGAAAAGTCGAAGTCAAAGTTCCTTTGTCGCTACTTCGGAAACAGGAAAGTTAATTGCAGCCGGATACCCCAGCCGTCCGGCCCGGCATCCGGGCTTTCGGCCCAGTAGCGGACACCACCACCAACACTGATTTTCTGATCGCCGATACTGATAAGTTTGGTAACAAGCCCGTTGACCGGGACGGACCATTGTTCGGCCTCCCAGTCATAGGTTGTTTCGGTGTTCAGAACGAAGCTCCAGGCATCTGGCGTGGTATAGTTCAGAAACGGTTGGAAGAATGTTGCATTGGTTTCGGATGCAACCGAACCGTCGTCACCGCTCCAGATATGGTTGGCCAGCGCTCCATAGGTCCAGCCGCCGTGAGAGAACAAACCAACAGCGGTTGGCCCGGCACCCCATTGGTCTTTGCCCAGTGCATCGTTGGTTGCGGTCGGCAATAGTAATGCCGGACCAACGCCCCAGATCAGTCCGCCCGAGGTCGGCTCCACCGGGGAGATAAAGAGACTTTGCACCGTATCGCCAAGCCCGGTATCCGTGCCGCTATTGCCATTGATATCGTTTTGATGAACCAGCGGCAGGATGGTGCGCGAAATCAGGTTCCAGTCTTCATTCAGGCTGATCGGGATGACGGGCTGGGCATTGATAAAGGTTTTATCCCCGTCTTCTGAGCCATAGCCGCTATCGTAATTAAGCTGAATCGGGACGCTGATCAGGTTAGCGACCGGATTGGCAAGCTGTTTTGCCAGATCGGAATTTTCTGATGACTGGGCATATGCCATCGATGTCAGGCCAAGGAAGCCAATGCCAGACAGGCATACAAACCGCAGGATAAACAGAAACACAGACACCTTTCCATCCTCACGCAATGACGAAAACATCCGTTTTCGATTGGTAAGCGGTGCCAGGCTTGTCTCGCTATTCCGACGTCAGGTGTGAATATCCTTCCGGATCGTAATCCGGAGAAATCACCGAGTGTATTATTTGATCAGAGAAACCCGTGATCCATCACCCCAAGAACCTTCTGTCGTGCCCATTCCAAGTCAGTTTTTCTTTTGTTTATCTGATCTTACACCATCATATTTAGAATGAGAACAGGTTAATCATACCAATGATCCATGGTCACAAACATGTCATGACCAACGAAAAACCGGCCCCCGTTGAACGGGGACCGGCCAGGCCGCACTCAAGCTTTCGCTTGCGGGGTCGGGGGAACATGTGCGGCCTTTTCTGTCCTGTGCGGTCCGTATCCTGTTTTAATGCGCGTCAGTGGATGGCTTGCCCGTGCGGGCCGGACGGGCAAGCGGCAGAAGCAGCAAAGCCAGAAGGAAGATGCCCGCCATGGCAAGCTGCACGTCGTTAAACGAAATCATACTGGCTTCGCGGGTTACGATATTGACGATGGATTTCATCGCGCTTGCCTGCGGGTCAGGCAGCCCCATCGCGGTATAGCGTGCGGTCATCGTTGCCAGATAGTTCTGGAAACCGGTACTGGCGGTGTTGATATGTTCAGCCAGATGCGCGAAATGAAGGTCCGTGCGTTTATCAAGCATGGTATTGATCGCCGCCAAGCCAATAGCCCCGCCCAGGTTACGCATCAGGTTGTAAAGTCCGCTGGCATTTTTTATCTTTTCCGGCGGCAAGGTACCAAGTGCCAGATTGGTGATTGGCAGCATGCAGAACATCAGGGCAAAACCACGCACCGCCTGCGGCAGGATCAGTTCGTGAAACGATACCTGACTGTTCTGAAAACCGTTCAGGGCAACCCCCACCGCAAACAGCGCCAGACCAAAGCCCAGCACGACACGCGCAGGCAGCTTGGCCGTCAGACGACCAGCAATCGGTGCTGATATGAACTGACAAATACCGGTAACAGCCATGATGGTGCCGATTTCCAGACTGTCATAGCCGCGCACACGGCTAAGCAACAGCGGCAGAATATAGACACTGCCATAAAGCCCGATGCCAAGTGTGAAGCTGAAGATGCAGCCCATGGCAAAGTTGCGATCCTTGAATGAGCGCAGATCGACAATCGGATGATCATAGGTAAACATCCGCCGGAAGAAATAAAGCCCCGAAATCACGCAGATAATAGCCCCATACACAATGGCGCGCTCGTCAAACCAGTCGTCTTTCGGCCCCTCGTCCAGCACATATTCCAGACTGCCAAGAAATGCCGCCATCGCAAGCAACCCACGCAGATCAAAGCCCCGCAGCAGCGAACGGTCGCCACGATCGACGTCCAGCGTGACGGCCACGACAAGCGCAATCAGCATGCCCGGCAGAACGTTGATCAGAAACAGCCAGTGCCACGAAAACGACTGCGTCAGATACCCGCCCAAGGTCGGCCCCACAGTCGGTGCCATGGTCGCAATCAGACCGATCATCACCGAGGCGGTATTACGTTTGTCCGCCGGGAAAATGATATAGGTCGTGGCAAAGACGGTCGGGATCATTGCCCCGCCAAGGAACCCCTGCGCGGCACGGAACCAGATCATGCTTTCGATCGACCAGGCAAAGGCCGAGGCGATACTGAAAATCGTAAAGCCGATGGCGGATGCGACAAATAGCCAGCGCGTCGAAATCAGGCGCGACAGGAAACCGGAAAGCGGGATCATCACGACTTCGGCAATCAGATAACTGGTCTGAACCCAGCCGATTTCATCAGGGCTTGCCGAAAGGCCGGCCTGAATGTTTTCAAGCGAGCTTGCGACGATCTGGATATCAAGAATCGCCAGAAACATGCCAACCACCATCGCGACCCAACCAATGAACTTGGTGGTATCGACATGCTGCACCGGATCATCGGGGAGGGCCGTGGACGCGGGGCTGTTGGCGGCATTGCTCATTTCAGTTGCGCTCCGACAGTTCCGGCGCAGGCGTTACGACACTGGCAAGGCCGGTACCCGTCGCATGTTCCCCACCATCGTCATCGCGGACATCGACATTGACAACAACCGACAGGCCGGGGCGCAGTGCCTTGGCAAGTTCGCTGTCATCAAGGGCAATACGCACCGGAACACGCTGGGTGATTTTGGTGAAGTTGCCGGTGGCATTTTCAGGCGGCAGCAAACTGAACTGCGCGCCGGTTGCAGGGGCAAAGCTTTCAACCCGGCCAGTGATATCGGCATCAGGGAAGGCATCAACTTCGATATTGACCTTCTGGCCCGGCGCCATATGGCCAATCTGGGTTTCCTTGAAATTCGCCACAACATAAACGCCGGGCAACGGCACAAGCACCAGCAACTGTTCACCAGGTTGTACCAGTGCACCGGTCTGAACAGACCGGTTGCCGATCACACCGTCAAATGGGGCATAGATACGCGTGTCATCAAGAGCCTGCTGGGCGATATCGCGCGATGCTTCAGCCTGCGACACGGCACGTTCGGCTTCAACTTTCTGCGCACGCAGAACACCGATCCGGCCCTGTTCGACCGCGAGGGTCGCATTGGCGGCGGCCACCTGTGCCTGTGCGGTCTGACGGTCGGCCTTGGCGTAATCGAATTTCTGACGGCTGGCCGCACCCTTTTTCACCAGATCCTCGTAACGCGCGTAATCCTCGGACGTGCGATCAAGTTCGACTTTGGCGATGCGCAGATTGGCCGCTGCCTGATCGATGGCAGCCATCTGAAGGGTGATCTGTTCATCCATGGTCTGAACCGCGGCACGGCGGGCCTCAAGTGCGGCCTCGGCCTGTTTCAGTTCGGCCCGGTAATCTTCGTCCTTGATGGATAACATCAGCTCGCCCTTGCGGACGGGCTGGTTTTCCGCAACCCGGAGGTCGCCGACATAGCCCGAAACCTTCGGTGAGATCGCGACTTCATCGGCCTGCAGATAGGCGTTGTCGGTGGACTCGTGGAACTGACCTTCGGTCATCCAATAGAACCCGTAATAACCGCCGCCACCGATAATCGCCGCGGCGATCAGGGGCAGTATGATTTTTTTCACACTCATCGTCCGTTTGATCCTTTTGGTATTGATCAGTACCATTTGAACCTTTATGGTACCAATCAGTACCAAACGTCAAGTGCAGAATTGGAACAGTTGCTTGTCCGAGACGCGAAATATCGACCCAAGAACCCTGAAACGCCGCGAAGCGCTTATTGATGCGGCCCGTGAACTTTTTTGTGAGCACGGCCTTTCGGGCACGACACTTGAAATGATCACGGCCGAGGCAGGTGGGTCCCGCCGGACAATTTACGAACTGTTTGGCAATAAGGACGGCGTGTTCGAAGCGGTGATTCGCGATTGCACGGGACGTGTGGTTGCGGTCATGGCCGATCTGGAATTGTCACAGATGCCGTTGCGCGCCGCCCTGATCCGCTTTGGCGAAACACTGATGACACTTCTGACGACACCGGAAACCATCCGCTATATGCGGTTGTTTCTGTCCGAAGTTCCGCGTTTCCCGCATCTGGGCAAGGTGTTTTATGAAAGCGGCCTGATGACCGGACGCCGGATCATCACATCTTATTTCGAACGCCAGATGGAAGAAGGCACTTTCCCGAAAAGCGATCCAAAACAGGCGGCCGTTTTTTTCACAAGCCTGCTTAAGGCCGATTACGATTTTCGGCAAATGACCTATGTCGGCTGGGAACCGCATGCAAAGGATTTGCATAGCCATGTGATTGCCGCGGTCGATATGTTCCTGCGTGGCTATGGACTTGATCCGGCAACCGTCGACCAGAAAGCCTCGGTGCAGGCGTAAGTCTGCCACACCGGGCGTTTCCCGCTCAGAACATGATCAGTAGGCGATAGGCAATCGGCCCCATCATCGTGATCACCCCGATCCAGACAAGGGCAAGCCCCCATCCCCGGTCGCGGAAGCTGTATCCAACGCCCAAAAGGCAGAAGCCGACAATACACAACGCGATGATGATATTGGTTTCATAAGGCAGGTTCATGGTATCCCCCATGCGCTTCCGGTTTGGCGATGCCGGAGTCTTCCCCCTTGAACCCGACAAATGCGAGTTTGACCCATTCCATAACCGTTTTCTTTGATCAGGATCATGCCGCCTTACATGACATACCCCTTGCCCGTGTTTTGCATATTAATTCAGGCAATGGTGTAAATATCGGACAAACCAGCGTTTTTCCGGGTCATCTCGCAACCGGTCAAAGTGCAAAAACCCGCCAGTTTCCGCCTTGCGCGAAAGTCTTAACAACGATGTTGCGCCGCCCTCTTTGATTTTCTGATTTCATCCTGTATGTTGCGGGCTCCCGACGCGGCCAGGGCGCTCCCTCGCGCGCCGGATGACATGTAAAATGGCAGCCGCGCTGTATCCTGGCCGCGGCCAGAAAGGGAGTATTCCATGAGCAAGATTCAAGTGAAGAATCCCGTCGTCGAGCTCGACGGCGACGAAATGACCCGGATCATCTGGGACTTCATTAAAACCAAGCTGATCCTGCCGTATCTCGACATTGATCTTAAATATTACGATCTGTCGGTTCAGAAACGTGACGAGACCAACGACCAGATCACCATTGATGCCGCAAATGCCATCAAAGAACACCGTGTTGGTGTCAAATGCGCGACCATCACCCCGGACGAGCAGCGCGTTGAGGAATTCGGCCTGAAGAAAATGTGGAAGTCGCCGAACGGCACCATCCGCAACATCATCGGCGGTACGGTTTTCCGCCAGCCGATCATCTGCTCGAACGTTCCGCGTCTGGTTCCGGGTTGGACCCAGCCGATCGTTATCGGCCGTCATGCTTTTGGTGACCAGTACCGTGCGACCGACTTCAAGGTTCCGGGTGCCGGCAAACTGACCATCAAGTTCCAGCCAGCAGACGGCGGCGAGCCCATCGAACACGAAGTCTTCGACTTCCCGTCTTCGGGCGTTGCCATGTCGATGTACAACCTTGATGAAAGCATCATCGGGTTTGCACGCGCCTGCATGAACTATGGCCTTGCTCTTGGCTGGCCGGTTTACCTGTCGACCAAGAACACGATCATGAAAGCCTATGACGGCCGCTTCAAGGATCTGTTCGAGGAAGTCTTCCAGAACGAATTTGCCGACAAATTCAAGGCTGCGGGCATCACCTATGAACACCGCCTGATCGACGACATGGTTGCATGCGCGATGAAGTGGAATGGTGGTTTCGTCTGGGCTTGTAAAAACTATGACGGCGACGTTCAGTCCGACACCGTCGCACAGGGCTTTGGCTCGCTCGGTCTGATGACCTCGGTTCTGATGACGCCGGATGGACAGACCGTTGAAGCAGAAGCTGCACACGGCACCGTCACCCGCCACTATCGCCAGCACCAGCAGGGCAAAGAAACCTCGACCAACCCGATTGCGTCAATCTTTGCCTGGACGCAGGGCCTGAAATACCGTGGCGAGTTCGACAACACCCCGGAAGTCGTGAAATTTGCCGAAACCCTTGAGAAAGTCTGTGTCGACACCGTCGAAGCCGGCTTCATGACCAAGGATCTGGCATTGCTGATCGGTCCGAACCAGAAATGGTTGACCACCACGCAGTTCCTCGACAAACTTGACGAAGGCCTGAAAGTTGCTATGGGCTGATTGCCCTGCACCTTCCCTGAATGATGAAACCCCGCCGGTGCGAACTGGCGGGGTTTTGTTTTGCCCGAGATCAGCACGGTTGGGACGACAAAAAAAGCCCCGCCGGAGGGGACCAGCGGGGATAAGTTTGCTGCGTGTCCCAACCAAAGAACGTACAGCAGAAAGCAGGATCAGCTGCTTTTGATGAGGTCAGGTTGCGTCGGTTGTTGTATCGCCACCACCTGTATCACCGGTATCAGTGGTATCGTCCGTGTCGCCGCCACTGTCACCGGTGTCGCCGGTGTCACCTGTATCGTCTCCCGAATCTCCGGTATCACCGGTATCGCCAGTGTCGCCAGCATCCCCGGTGTCACCCGGATCAGGTTCACCGTCGTCCGGAGTATCGACATCGTCATCCGGGCGGGTCAGTTCTTTCCAGCCATGAACGATAATGTCCTGTTCAATGTCCGGGTCGATATCCGGCCCGGTCGGAGCCCCAAAGACCCGTTGAATTCCCGGCGGAAGCGCGCCAGCCAGCCCGGGAGCACGCCCGATACCCGGCGGCATGCCGCGTTCTACATCCTCACCCTCTACTCCCGCCGGGCCCAGCCCGCTGCGTCCGAAGGCTTTACCTTTCGACTGCAGGCCGAGGTCCTGTGCTTTTGATTTTGCGGCGGCACTATTGCCCGGGCCATCGGAAGCATCAGCATTTTTACCATTGCCGTTTCCGTTACCACCGGCATTGCTGCTGTTGCCCGGGCCATCGGGACCGCCAGGCCCGCCATCGCCGCCAGCACCATTGCCGTTTCCACCAGCATTCCCGCCGCCGTTGCCGCCAGCGTTCCCATTACCCCCGCCGTTTCCGTTACCGCCACCGTTTCCACCACCATTCCCGTTGCCGCCGCCATTGCCATTTCCTTGGGCAATTGCGGTTTTGGACGAGAAGTCCAGCTTGCCGAAATCAATCGATACCGGCGCGCCGATCAAGGCAAAGGTACCAACACCTAAAAGGGCCGCCGTGCAGATGCGGTTACGCATGATTGTTTTTTTACCGCTTTTCATTTTTTCGTACCCACCTATGAGGTCCAACCTTGTGGATGATTTCATCCGGTGATTTGCAAGGATAACGCGCACGCTTTCCATTTTCATCCCGCTGATTGAACTTTTTTTCAGATTTTTTGAACTGTGATGGAAGAAACAGACGCTCGCGCGCGTTATCTGCATAACAAGACACCAGATTTAGAAAGATGATCACGGTCGGGAGTTCGGTTTGGAACCGGCAATACGCGCAGAAATGACAGAGTTGCTGCCCCGCATCCTGCGATTTGCAAGATCGCTGACCCGTGACGCCACCGCAGCAGAGGATCTCGTTCAGACCTCCTATATTAAAGCGGTCGAGCGGATTGATCAGTATGAATGCGGCACACGTCTGGACAGCTGGATGTTCCGGATTGTCCAGACCAGCTGGATTGACGAAAAACGGCGCGAGCAACGCCGTGGTGTCGTGATTTCGTTTGAGGACGCGCGTGAGATCACCATGCCCTCGCATGGGCATGGTGGCACAGACCGCATGTTCCTTCAAAAGGCGCTTGGCAACCTGCCCGAAGAACAGCGCGCGGCCCTGACACTGGTTTTGTTTGAGGGTTACACCTATCGCGAGGCTAGCGGCATTCTGGATATTCCGCACGGAACGGTGATGAGCCGGGTGGCCCGTGCGCGCACCTATCTGGCCCGTCTTCATGACGAGGACGGCACCGAAAATGACGATGAAGACATTCAGCGAGGATCATCATGAGTAATAGTTTGTCAGAACAGGATTATGCCTTGCTGTCCGCCTATGTCGATGGTGAGCTGGGTCCGACGGATTGCCGTAAGGTGGAAGACCGGATCGGTAATTGCCCAAGGATGCGACGGCAATTCGAAATCATTGCCGGACAGTCGGTTATGTTGCGCAGCCAGTCCGAACGCCTTTTGAGCGATACGGTATATCCCGACCTCTCAAAGCGGATCGCCGGTATCCTTGACGGGCAATCCGCAACGGCACCATCCATAACCAATGACGCGCCGTCTGTTGCGATCCCGAAAGCGGCAAACTCCAATACGCGCACGGCCATTTTCACCGGCATCGGTGCGGCGGCTGCAGTCCTTCTGGCCTTTGTTGGGGGTAGCTGGTTTTCGCAAAATCTTGCGCCGAATGGCGTAATGTCTGGCACCAATGCGCAGCTTGCGGAATATTCACCGGTCAATAACCCGGTTCTGGATGCTCAGATCAGTGAAACGCTGGAAAACACGCTAAGCGGTACGATCCGCAAGGTATCTCTTCGCAAAACCGATATTGGTGAAAGCGAAACCCTGATCGAACCGTTGCGAACCTTCCAGCAGAACGGCTTGTATTGCCGTGAATATCAGGTGACCTTCCCGTCAGCAGCCACCGAAGCCAATGCCTTCTTCGGCCGTGCCTGCCGAACCGGTTCCGGCGTTTGGGAAACGGTTTATCGGCTGATACCGGGCGCTATGGATATGGAAAACCTGTCCAACGCGCCAGAACAGAAGCTCTAATCAACAATGTGGGTCGCGACCGCTTTTCAGGTCGCAACACCCTTATGGTCAACAGGCCCAAAACTAAAAGAACACTTGATAAAAAGAACACGAGGATCAGGATCGATGTGCTGCTTGACCGCTTCGCGATATGCGATGGCGATTTTTCCTTTTCTGGCGATGGCCGCAACCGCTGGCTGTCAGGTGACCAATACATTCGACAGTTTTTCCCAATCCCTGAATGAACTCAATGACGGCATGTCCGCCTATGCCACAGAACGGACCAATGATGGTCCGGATATGGGATCGGCGAATTTGCCGAAATTCGGAACCGGGGATGCTTTTGTCTTTGACAGTGGCCGGGCGGTGTACGTGACCCAAACGTCGGGGGGAAAAATCTTCTGGAATGGCGGCGGCGATTACAGTTTCGTCACGACGGACGATTTTACCCTGCCTAATCTTGAATGGTCCTATACCGATAAGGAAGGTCAAAAACGATCCGGCACGGCATCCCTTCGCGACGGATCAGAAAGCATTTGGCCGCTGTCATTTGACAAGCAGGTCCGGATTTATACCACGTCGGAAAATATCGATCCTGAAACCGGCAAGCCCGATCAGTATCAGCAATGGCTAAGCTGCAGCGTACCCGCAACGGAAACCGTGACGGTCGAAGCCGGGACCTTTGATACCTATATCGTTGAATGTGCACGTTACTGGCAGCAATGGTGGATGCAAACCACAAAATGGTGGTACGCGCCCGAAATCGGTTATTACGTCAAGCGCGAACGCAACTGGAAATCGGGTCAGGACCATAGCGAGGAACTGATTACTTTTGGCCCGGCGCCGACCAAAATCCCGGCAGCAGATCGCAAACGCCTTGCAGCATTGGTTCAGGCAACACTGGAAGATACGCTTTCAGGTAAAACCATGACCAGCAAGGGTAACATTAGGATTGCAGTTACCCCGCTTAAAACGGAGCAAACCGACAAGGGCGCTTGGTGCCGCACCTATCGCCAATCCCTGAGTGCACGCAACCGTACCAGCAGCCAGATAAAAACCGCATGCCGCACCAAAAGTGGTTGGGTTATAGAGGATGATGTTGCCGGAAAATCATGATTCTGGCGGATTTTTCGATCCGGTCAGGTGATCAGTATTGTGCGCGGTTCAGCAACCGGGCCAGTTCGCCACTGTCGCGTAATTCCAGAAGAGCGGCATTGAAATCCTGCATGATTTTGCCAGCTCTGGGATGGTTCAGGCCAACCACGAAATGCAATGGCATTGTGGAAAGCGGCTCATCAATATTGCCGAAATGATCCAGTTCCAGTCCGGCGGCGCGTATGGAATCGTGGGCTTCTGACCGTGGTGCAATTACAATATCGACCCGCCCTGCCTCCAGAAGTTTGAAACAGGTACGCATATCAGGCGGTGCATGGCGGGTTGCCCGCCCGGTTGCCAGCATCTGACTTGTCCTGCCGAGTTCGGCATAGCCCAGCGGCAGGCAAAGTGCCGTACCATTCAAATCATCGATGGTTTCAAAATTCTGGCGAGATTTGGCATACCAGCCAAAAGCCGACAGACTGGCAACCGGTTCGGAGAACAGGACCGTACGCGCCCGAAACGGGGTATAGGCATAGGGGAAAGTGCCTTCGACCTCCCCTTTGACCGTCATGTCATAGCCCTGACGCCAGGACCGCCAGATAATCTCGGCATGATCATATCCGGCAATCTCGAACGCGCGTCGGACAATCTCGGTCATGATACCGCCATCAGGAAGATCACGTCCGGTAAAGGGGGCAAAGTAATCCCCCGTCACGATCCGGACATGATCGGCCTTTGCCTGCGCCGCCATCATCAGCAACGCAGTCAACACCAGCATCATGACCCATTGTTTTTTCATTCTTGACCCACTCCGCAGGGCATTCCTGCCCCCTGCATCTTATAGGTTAGGGGGGCGGGTGCTTCTTTCAAGCCATGCAAGACTTCGAACCTGCCCACACAACAATATCGCCCGATACCCACAAAAGAAAAACCCCGTCAAAAGTTTGACGGGGTTTCTGGAACTTTATGAATATCTTTTTCAGGAAACAGCAGCCGCGCGGACAAACCGGCCACGCTGATAATCATCAAAGGCCTGCATCAGTTCCTGTTTGCTGCTCATGACGAACGGGCCATAGCGAACGACCGGTTCGTGCAGCGGACGGGCCGCGATCAGAAGCATCCGACCGCCTTCGGGCCCACCTTTAAGCGTAATGCTATCGCCATCATCGAGAACGGCCAGATGATGCGTGGTGACAGCCTTATCGGCAACAATCGCGTCCCCGATAAAAACGTAAACCATCGCGGCATGGCCTTTGGGCAGCGGCAGGGTCACCTCGCGACCAGCCGACAGTTTGGCATCGATAAAGACCGGCTTGGTAGCAATGCCATTAACCGGGCCGGTTTTACCCATGAATTCACCCGCAACAAGCCGCAGATCAATTCCGTCTTCGGGGCTTATTTCGACCACATCGCTGCCTTCGATATTCTGGTAACGCGGGGTAACCATCTTATCCTTGGCCGGCAGATTGATCCAAAGCTGGAACCCCTGCAAAAGACCGTTTTCCTGTTCCGGGCTTTCGGAATGCAAAATCCCGCTACCTGCGGTCATCCATTGCGCGCCGCCCGAACGCAGAACACCTTCATTGCCCATACTGTCCTTGTGGCGCATGGCACCTTCGACCATGTAGGTCACCGTTTCAAATCCACGATGGGGATGTTCTGGGAAACCGGCAATATATTCGTCGGCATTATCGGTCGAAATTGAATCGAGCATCAGAAACGGATCAAGCATATCGAGCTTCGGCGATCCAACGGACCGTTTGAGCGACACACCAGCCCCATCGGATGTGTCCATCGCGCGAAGTACGCGGGCAACGCCACGCGGGGTTCTACCCTGTTCAGACATCGGGTCCTCCTGTCAGCAGCCGGGCATGTATCTGGCTGCGATCTGTGAAACTCTCATATCCCTCAATCTGGCAGAAAACTGTCGCGAAACAATGATCAATCAGGCATCTGATTGTTTCCGTCCCCCCCCCAATCTACTCAGTAAAAAGGCCGCGCAGACATATCTGCGCGGCCTTTCATCAATGCAGCAATCCGTCAGACAGCCAGTTTTGCGGCCAGTTCGGCGACGTGCTTGCCCTGGAACTTGGCAATATCAAGCTCATTCTGCGATGGCTGACGTGAACCGTCGGCACCGGCCAGTGTTGTCGCACCATAGGGCGAACCGCCGGTGATTTCGTCCATATTGGTCAGTCCGGCACAACTGTATGGTACGCCAACAATCACCATACCATGATGCAGAAGCGTTGTATGGGTCGAGGTGATGGTGGTTTCCTGACCACCATGCTGGGTTCCGGTCGAGGCAAAGACCGAACCGATCTTGCCGATCAATGCACCCTTGGCCCAAAGGCCACCAGTCTGATCAAGGAAGTTACGCATCTGTGCTGACATATTGCCAAAACGGGTCGGCACACCAAAGATGATCGCATCATATTCCGGAAGATCCGAAACTGTGGCAACCGGCGCAACCTGATCAAGCTTCGCACCCGCAGCCTTGGCTACATCTTCGGGCATGATCTCGGGCACACGTTTGACATCGACATGTGTACCCGCCACACCGCGCGCACCTTCGGCCACCGCGTTCGCCATGGTTTCGATATGCCCGTACATTGAATAATAAAGAACCAGAACCTTGGCCAATTTTGCCTCCTTGATTAAAAAAAACTGTCGCCTCCAGCATGCGACAATTGCCGCCTTGCGAAAACGACCACATTGGAAACAGTCTATTTCGCCCCACCTGTCCGGATCAGAACGCGCACTGCCCCGAAACTGTTCCGGGACAGACGTATTTGATCCCTTTGATCAATCCTGTTGCGGCCTTACCGCCAGATATTCGACAACCTGATCGGGAAAGTCGGTAAAGATGCCATCGATTGCGGCATCATCAAAAATCGCCTTAAGCGCGATGTCCATGTCGCCTGCCCATTTCGGCAACTGATCGGCACGCAGGGTATAGGGATGGACTTTCAACTGCGCGCGCTGGGCCGCGATCAGGGTTGGCGTCATGATGGCCGTGCCATCGGCACTAAGCCCCTCGATGACCTGGGGCAACCAAGGACCGATACCATCCACCACGGTTGCCATTTCCGCGACACCGTCATCGGTTTTCAGATAATCGTAATCCGTGCCAACAGGTGCCCCCCACTTGTTTTCACCCAGCAGCTGAACCAGTTTGCCCTGATATTTCAGTTCGTTGCGGATGCGCTTGGTTTCTTCCCAGTCAAAGCATTGGACATAGGAATTGGATTCTGGCGTGCCATAACCCCACTGTTCCATGACCTTGATGACCGCCGCGGTCACATCCTGCCCTTCGGCCTTATGCCATGCCGGGTCCTTGATTTCCGGATAGATGCCGACATCGCGCCCGGTTGATTTGTTCAGCCCCCGGATCATGGCGATTTCTTCTTCCAGTGTGGGAATTTTAAAAATCGCATATTCGCCAGGAAAGCGATCCGGATATACCTGCTCGCCGGTATCGGCCTTAAACCGTTCGGTGACGTTCAGGCTTTTGAGTTCTTCGAGCGTGAAATCAATCGCGTAGTACCGGCCATCTTCACGTTTGCGGTCGGGGAATTTTTTGGCAACATCGGTCGTGGTGTCGATATGGATGTCATGCAGGATGACCGGAACACCATCCTTGGACATCACCACATCCTGTTCAATGAAGTCCGCCCCCATACCGTATGCCAGCGCCTTGGCCGGAAGGGTATGTTCGGGCAGATAGCCCGATGCGCCGCGATGGGCGATCACAACCCGTTCAAGGGTACTGTCCTGTGCCATCACCGGTGCAATAGACAAAGGCAGAATGGCAAGTGCCGTCCCCAGAATGGCAGCGCGCGCAGATTTCATCAGCATCCCGTAACTCCTTATTTACCCATACATTTTGCCCAGCATAGTGACGAAACGATGCGGCAGGAACAAGGCAGAAGGCGATAGTGCAAAGTTTCATGCAACTGTTACGCTTGCTCGCCTTCTATGGATTGCTTTGCAAAATGCTGATCATCCCAAAAGCTCGCCCGCAATTTCTGCCAGGAAATCGGGCAACACATGATAGGCATAGGGCGCATAAAGACGTTCATGGCGTTGATGATACTCCCTGCCCCACGGACCGATATTGACCACCGGATAGACCAAGGCATTGTCAACCGGGCGATCCACCAGTTCGGCTATCGGGGTGCTCGCGGCGATGATTTCGGTATCGCTGGCATCGGTCGCATGGCCGAAAAAGCTCATATCCGAGATCCCCATGAAATAGCCGCGCTCACAAATTTGCGTCTCATGACGGGCCTCTATCGTCGTGCGGGCGCGGTCAATCGCATCCAAAAACTGCCGATCCATGTCCTTTGCCGGATCAACATGCACGGCGGGGTAATGCAAACCGGCCATACCGGTTACCACCGCGGGGCCACGCAGATGTGCCTCGGCCAGCATGGCACGAACCAGAATGCGGGTGCGGTTCAGCGGATTGTTATCCTGTGCGGTTTCAATGGCCACCGCATCAATCCGGTCAAGCGCATCACTGCCCCCGGATGCAAACGCCATATCGCGCAGTTGCGCAACCGTTACCATGCGCAAAGGCGGCAAAGGCGGCAAAGGTGCCGGGGCGTCCTGCCCGTTGGCCTTGGCATACCCGGTTGCATTGACAGCGAACCGTTCAAGTGCGCGGTTTCCGGCATCCTTCACGATGGCGGTAAAATCGCCCATCAGTTCGGCACAGCTTTTGCCCATCACCAGCCAGTTAAATGCCATCCACACATGTTCTGGCGTGGTGACTTCGTAAATATCGCGGACATCGCGGGCCTCAAGACAGACCGGGGGTGGTGCGGTTTCATGCATGCCGCGATCACACAGTCCGCTATTGGCCTCAATCGCCTGCATGATTTCCGATGCAATGGCATGGGCGGAAATGCCGTCAAACGGATAACCGACATGGGTTGGCAAACCGGCGACAAGGGCAAAGGGTAAAAGTTTTCCGACCGAGCCATGGAAAATTGCGCGCCCGATCTCACCATTACCGGAGTCACTGCTGGCATCAAGATTGACCCCACCGACAATGTCGAGGCCCCATCGCGCAATCAGGTCGGGCAACGCGTTACGCAGGCTGCGCATGCCGCATGAATTGCGTTCTTCGTCGGGTGTCAGGAACAGGACGACATTGCCCTGCCGGTCCGGCTGCTGGCTGAAATGTTCCAGAAACGCAATGCCAGCTGCATCGCCGCTTTTCATATCAAGCAACCCGCGCCCAGGGATAAAATCGCCGGTCTGAAAATCGCGAAGAGCGAGTTCTTCCGCATCGCTCAGATTTTCCCTACTGGAAAGATCGGCAATCAGGGCTTCGCAAAGCGCATCGGGGGTAAAGGCCAGATGTTTCAGATCATGATAATTTTCAATCGAGACAACATCAAAATGCCCGGCCATTGCCAGTGTTTTGCGACCACGCCCGCGCACCAGTGCGACAACGCTTTTTGCCATTCGGCTGCCACCCGCAACCAGATGGCTGTCGATCACCGCGATATTGTCGGGGTTGTCCTGAAAATAGGGAATTTCATGCAAAATATCGATGATCAGCCCTGCGATATCGGCTTCACCGGCGCTGCCGGTAACACTGCCAAAACGGGTCAGGCGGTCGGCGATTTCAGCAGTACGGGCATAAGGTGCCCATCGTTTCCCCGGCATGGTCATATTCTTGCTCCCTGATGACGTCACAGCAGGATATGCTTTGCCGAAGTCAGTTAAAATCCCAGTTTGATACAATTTTCGATTGGAAATTGATGATTTCGCCAAGATAATTGACGAAATCATCAAACCGGAATGAAACCATGGATGATCTGGATCGTCGCCTTCTTGCCGAACTGCGCATCAATGCGCGTGCATCCGTCCCGAAACTGGCGCAGCTTTTGGGGGTTGCGGCCGGAACGGTTAAAACCCGTATGGACCGCCTGATCGATCAGGGGGTGATTGCCGGATTTACCGTGCGCCTGCGCGATGATGCGTCGGACGGCACCATTCGGGGCGTGATGATGATCGAGCTATCGGGTAAGAACGTGAAAACACTGGTCGCAAGCCTTCGCAAAAACCTTGGCTTTGCCGCCCTTCATACCACCAATGGCGAATGGGACCTGATCGCGGAAATTCAGGTGCCTGCCCTTTCAGATTTTCATCAGGTTGTCACGACCGTGCGCGCCATGGAAGGAATCGCCAAAACCGAAAGCTATCTGTTTCTCGGGCCTGCCTGAAATGTCACACGGGCAAAGACCTAAGGGCATTTAGCGGTTTAGGGCACCAGTCATCCGATCAAGCCCCTCAAGGGTCAGCGGATACATCCGCCCTTCCATCAGTTTGTGCATGATCTGGATCGAGCCATGATATTGCCACCAGTTTTCCGCCTGCGGATTGATCCAGGCGGCATGCTCGAAATGATCGAGCAAACGTTGCATCCAGACCGCCCCGGCTTCCTGGTTCCAGTGTTCAACCGAACCACCGGGATAGGTGATTTCATAGGGGCTCATGGTGGCATCGCCGACAATCACCAGCTTGTAATCCGCACCATAGGTCCGGATTACATCCCATGTTGAAACCTGATCGGTGCGGCGGCGCGCATTGTCCTTCCACAATCCTTCATAGGGACAGTTGTGGAAATAATAATATTCCAGATGCTTGAATTCGGTTTTGACCGCCGAAAACAGTTCTTCGCAAACCTTGATATGGTCATCCATCGACCCGCCAATATCAAACAGCATCAGCACCTTGACCGCATTATGCCGTTCGGGTCGCATCTGCACATCAAGCCATCCCTGACGTGCAGTTGATGAAATGGTGCCGGGAAGGTCAAGCTCATCGGCAGCACCAGTCCGCGCCCATTTGCGCAAACGCCTCAAGGCCACTTTGATATTGCGTGTCCCGATTTCGACACTGTCATCAAGGTTTTTGAATTCGCGTTTGTCCCAGACCTTTACCGCACGCCGATGGCGGGATTTATCCTGCCCAATCTGCACTCCTTCGGGGTTATAGCCATAAGCGCCAAAGGGCGATGTCCCGGCAGTGCCAATCCATTTATTGCCGCCCTGATGACGGCCTTTCTGTTCCTCAAGCCGCTGCTTGAGGGTTTCCATCAGTTTTTCCCAGCCGCCAAGCGCCTCGATCTCGGCCTTTTCCTCGTCGGTCAGGAATTTTTCGGCAAGCTTGCGCAGCCATTCTTCGGGAATGTCAGCCTCGGCAACTTCATCCATGCCGTCCGTCAGATCAATCACGCCCTTGAAATGGGCACCAAAGACCTGATCGAACCGGTCAAGATGGCGTTCATCCTTCACCAGTGCTGCGCGTGCCAGATAATAGAAATCCTCGACCGCATAGTTCGCAAGGCCCTTTTCGACGGCCTCCAGCAGCGTCAGATATTCCCGTAAACTGACCGGAATGCGGGCCTCTTTCAGCTTATAGAAAAAGCCGGTAAACATGATGCTTTAACGCCCTTCGCGCCTTGCCATGAAGGCAAGCCGTTCGAACAGATGAACATCCTGCTCGTTTTTCAGCAATGCCCCATGCAGCGGCGGCACGGCGGTTTTGGCATCCTTGGCGCGCAATGCTTCTGGCGGCAAATCTTCGGCCATCAGAAGCTTCAGCCAATCAAGCAGTTCCGATGTTGACGGCTTTTTCTTAAGCCCGCCAACGTCGCGCATGTCGTAAAACAGGTTCAGGGCCTCCGAAACCAGACGTTTCTGGATATCGGGGAAATGGACAGCAACGATTTCGGCCATGGTTTCGGCATCCGGGAAGCGGATATAATGGAAAAAGCACCGTCGCAGGAACGCGTCGGGCAATTCCTTTTCATTATTCGATGTGATGATCACGATTGGGCGGTTGGTCGCCTTGATGGTTTCCTGTGTCTCGTAGACAAAGAACTCCATGCGATCAAGCTCCTGAAGCAAATCATTGGGAAACTCGATATCGGCCTTGTCGATTTCATCAATCAGCAGAACCGGCGCGCTTTCATCCTCAAACGCCTCCCAAAGCTTTCCCTTGACGATGTAATTGGCAATGTCATGCACGCGTTCATCGCCAAGCTGACTATCGCGCAGGCGCGAAACGGCGTCATATTCATACAATCCCTGCTGGGCGCGTGTGGTGGATTTGATCGACCAGGTGATCAGTTTCTTGCCCAGCGACTTGGCAATTTCCTCGGCCAAGACGGTTTTACCGGTCCCCGGCTCGCCTTTGACCAGAAGTGGTCGCTGCAACGTGATAGCGGCATTGACCGCCACCATCAGATCCTCGGTCGCGACATAATTTTCCGTACCCTGAAACTTCATTTTGCCCTGCAACATAAGTTGACGTTTACGTTAACCTAGGATGTTGCGGGTCGCGGAGCAAGGGACGAGTTCACAACCCGTCATATCCAACGAACTTGTAGAGTTAAAGCCGATAGCTTACGATCGTTGAAAATCATACAAATTCCAGACTGTTATAAAGTCCTGGTGCCTCGGGGGAGTTACAAAGCTTGCGCCATTGCAATTTTGCAATGCGTCACGGGGACGTTTGTGTGACATATCTTGAGAATCATCAGGTTTTATCATCACGTGATCTGAACGAGACACGTGCCCTTCTGGCTGATCTGAATTCCATTGATTCACTGGATCTGATCGAAAGACCTGCATTTTTCGATGTTGTGGTTCGGGGAACTACCTTGGGCGATTTGCAGGTTTTGCATTCGTCCTTTGGCGATTGCCGCATTCAGCTTCGGACACCTGAAAGCGATAACGATGCGCTGTTCTTGATCATCCCGACCGAAGGTCGGGGTAACGTGAAGCATCAGGGTCAGGATTACACGATTTCGACCAGACGCGGAATGATCCGCGACATGCGCATGCCCCTTTTCGCGGACGAAGACAGGTTTGCCTGCTTCGGCGTCCTTTTACCCAACGATATTCTCGCCAAACATTGCCGGATGCTTTTGGGCAATGATAGCACGACCATGGATCCAGACTTTGAAATCAGCCTTGATCTGGACTCTGCCCCGGGTCGGCATGTTTGCAATACCCTCAATTACATCGCACAGGCACTTGAGGGCCCGCTGCACAATCTCGACAATGCCATTGTCCTGAATGGTCTTCAGGATTTGCTTTTGACTAACATCCTGATGATGCTTCCGAATTCCTGTTCGGAACTTCTGCATGGACTACCGAAATCCAACGCGGTTCCGCATTATGTGAAACGGGCGCGCGAATACATCCACGCCCATGCCCATACACCGATCACTCTTGAAACGCTGGTAGAGCATTCGGGTTGCGGTTATCGGACATTACAAACGGCGTTTAATGCCGCCTATGGCATGTCGCCGATGGCGTATCTTAAATCGGCGCGCCTGAACCACGCCCATAAAGATCTTCTCGACAATGAAGTTGGGCCAAATGTTGCTGAAATTGCATTGAAGTGGGGCTTTTCCCATGCTGGTCGCTTTTCTCAAAGCTATGCAAAGCAGTTCGGTGTTCTACCGTCTGAAACCCTGCGCAAGCGACAATAATTTGTGATCGTCATCTGCCGTCGCGAGCAGGTTTGACTTTCTGCAGATCGGGGGTGGAAATGATCGTCCCACCGCCTATAATCCCATCGAAATTCGATAAATTTGATGTTCCGGGCAACGGAATGACACCAAGGTTGGGAGAATTTGCATGACCACGATGTCCTTTGCGGATATGGGTCTTGCCGCGCTTAAACGCCGCCAATATGACGCTGCGATCAATATGTTGCGTCAGGCACTCGGCGAGGATGAGGATAATCTTGAAGCACGGTTCGGACTGGCCCGCGCCCTGCATGAAAAAGGTTCGCTGACCGAAGCACTTGGCGAATATCGTACTGTGCTGCAATCTGATGAAGACCATGAGGAATGCCTGCATCACATTGCACGCGCACTGCTTGAAAACGGGGATGCCCGTTCTGCCCTTAACCATGTCGATGTCGTGTTGCGTCATCATCCGACCGATCCCGATTTGCTGATTTTACGTGGACAGGCCCTGCTGGAACTTGAACAACCCGAATATGCGCTAAGTGCCTTTCAGAATGCCGCCCACCACCAACCAGGCAATGCCAACATCCACCGCCTGATTGCCAGTGCGCATCGCGCCAATGATGATATCGAAAGTGAACGCCGCGCGATCGAGCAGCTTTTGCGGATCGATCCGGCATCAGTGGTCGCATCGAACGATCTGGGCGTTATCAACCTGCGCGAAGGGCATCTGATTGCAGCCTTTGAAGCGTTCGAACTGATCCTGAGCCATGATCCCGAAAATGCAGAAGCCGCCCTTAACCGCGCTATCACGCTGACCGTAATGGGCGGTATGGATGACAAGGCGATCTGGGACCGGGTCATGGAAATCAGTGCCGATCTGGACGGAACCGAAGAAACCCGTGTGCTTGCCGACGATCTTGCAAAACTGCCGGGCAAGAACCGCAAAGACAGCAAAAAGGCGGCCGAGCTGATTGCACGCGCCGCCCATGCACCGATTGATATCTGAAAGACGTGTCAGGACTTAAGCCGCTGGAACGTCCGCCGTTGCAGCGTAATTTTCCGTACCCTGCAACACAAGTTCACGTTTGCGTTGACTTAGGCTGGTAAATCCTGTGCGCAAGCAAGCTATTTGACACAGACTTGAGCTACCCTCCCTTCGTACAGTTTATTTATGTATTCTAAGGCATTAACGTCTTAAGCAAGAACGTTTGAGGGAAGCACATGTTTAAAACAATTCTTGCGATGGGGCTTTCAGTTTTTCTGTCAGCTTGTCTGATGACCGCTCAGACAGAGCTAGAAACAAAATTCCCTGTTGGATCTCAATTTACCGACAAGATTGAGCTTCCGCAGGGAGACATTCTATTGCCGCAAGGCGAGTGGACGGTACTTGCCACAGATATTGGCCGCAATAATACCTATGAGGCATTTGGCTCATTGGTGCTCGGCAAGATCGACGCCAACAATACCCTGCGAGGCTTCATCACAATCGCCAGCCCTATGTCAGCGGGAATGGGATACGCCTTTTATTCCAACAGCTTTTGCGATCAGCAGCAAAATTATCTTTTCCATCAAACAAACGGAAATCATGACTTCGGCTATCAAAGCTGTTTTGGGATCAAAAAGAAAACGCTCGCTGCGTTTGATGGCTTCAAGGATTATGTAAAGCTGGGAACCAAATATTTGGTCACGAAACGTACGGACCGCCCCTACGATATGATCAGCAGCGCATTTCGCATCACTCGCGGCCACAAATTCCTGTATGTCGAGTACGGTTTCGATTATCGGCAAAGCGCGATCGAAATGCTGCCTGGGTACGAAAGCGGTGAGGCTGTGGAACTGGGTCGGTATTTCTTCCCGGAAGAAAAGACCGACAATGTGAAAGCGGTAATTCGCTGGTCGCTCGTTAATGGTCCAAAGATCGAAGACGCTTTTTTGAACTAGGCAATCTAAAATTTGCTCCGCGCTTGGCGAATATCTAGCGGTGCTGCAACCTGGTGAAGGTCACGAAAAATGCCTGCATCACATTGCACGCGCCGCCCATGCACCGATTGATATCTGAAAGACAAGACGTCGGGTAACTTAAACCGCCGGCACATCTGCCTCTGCCGTCGTTTGACGAATGCGCAGCCATCCCAGAATGCCGATCACACATAGCATCGCCGCGATGAAACCAAGGAAGAAGGGCGCGTAGCTGGCGATACCGGCCAAAACCCCACCGATCAGAACGGCCGCAGCTTCGGCCAGGACATGGGCAGAACGGTAAACGCCAAGCGCCTGCCCCTGTTCATGCGATCCTGCCGCATTGGAGATGAACAAACTGGTCGTCACCTCGCACCACGCAATACCGAATGCCGCCAGACACATGGGTACAAATATCCACACCAGTCCATCCGGGATCAGGAACGTGATCAGGCCGATCCCCAAAAACAGATGGCCAAGAGTTCCGACACCGATCAGGCCGCAAATCTTTTGTGCCCGATCAACCGTCAACCCGGCCAGAATAAGCGGGATCGAAATTATGGCTGAACACATGCCAAGGAAGCTGCTGGTGACATCGTAATTCTGCACCAGATAGACCCCGAAAAAGGCAAAGAAAATATAAACCGCGATATAGCTGAAAAACGAAATCACATAACCCGGCAAAAGATCCGGATCCGTGATCGTCGCCCAAACGGTGCGTGTAGCAGGTGCAACCATGCCCTTTGGCGTGCCGCGACGACGTGCATATTCGGGGATACGCAGGATCACGAACACCACCAGCAGGTTAAAGGCATACATACCCGCGGCAAAATAGAACGGCCAGGACACGTTAAAGGACGGATGAATGGTCGGATCCGAGAAAAAGCCGCCCATCAGCGGGCCGATGATCCAGCCAACATTGATTGCGACCGTGATCAGACCAAAATTACGCACCTTGGTTTCCGGACGACTGATATCCGATGCAATCGACTGGGCAATCGCCATATTGCCCTCGCACAGACCCGACACAAAACGTCCAATCAAAACCAGCGGCAAATTGGCAGTCGCCACCCCATAGGCGGTAACCAGATAGCCAAGAGCCGCACCTGTCAGGGACGCCATCAAAACCGGACGGCGACCAAGCTTGTCCGACACCCGCCCCAGCCACGGCGCACCGATAAACTGCCCGATGGGATAAAGCGCCATGGCGACCCCCAAAAGCATCGTGCGGTATTCGGTGGGCACAGATGGATCAAGAAAGCCCAGTTCGGGTTTCAGGAACATCGGGCTGAAAACCGGATAAGGCAGGCTGAATCCGGCAAAACCGAACAGCACGGTCAAAAAGACCGCTGACATGGTTTTGGTTTCCTGGGACATGGGGCGAATACTCCGTGGGACGTTTTGGTGGTGGCAGTTGATTGAAAGCGTCGCCCGTGGCTATTTCAGATCGGCATAGCGTGCGGCAAGGTCGCGCACGATCTGGCGAGCGTCATCGACATGCCATCCCGCCCCGGCCAGAAGATCGGCCAGACTGTCGCAGAAGATGTCAATCGCATTGCTGCGCAATTCAGTGCCGTAATGGCGGTCGGTTATTTCTGAAAGGGCCAGGGCATTCATGCCAAAGGAAAGCCCCCAACTGCCAAGGTTGAGGTTACGGGTCTGCGCGATCACATCGCCCGACACCCCCAGTTCATCGGCGGCGTCGGACAGGAAGCTTTGGAACATTTCGGTGATACGTCCGATCCCGGCGAGCTGGCTTTGATGGTGCGACGGGGTTGCGCGCTGCCAGATCGAAGGGGCCAGAGCGAGATATTCGGCCTCGAACCATTGCGGGTGATCGATAGAAAAGCGGATATCAAGCAGGCTCGCAACAATGAACTTTTCCATCGCACTGCCGTCATGGGCACGGGCATAATCGAAAAATCCAGCGCGTTTTTGCCCGGCCAGGATTGCAAGCCCAAGCAGCAAATCCTCCTTGCTGGCGAAATGGGCATAAAGTGTGCCAACCGAAATATCGCAGGCGCGCGCCAGATCCGACATCTTCAGTTCGAAAAACCCGTATTCCGCAATCAGCTCGCCCGCGCGTTCAAGGATCAGTTCCTCGCGCTGCTGACGTTTTTCAATGCGGTTTGGCCGCTGTCTCAGCGGTTGCTTTTCCGGGTTGTTCGGGGCTGACATACCCTTGCCTTTTCAATAAATGACGCAAAATCGAATTTGGTTCATTTTTTAACACCAAACAATCGCGAATTTTGCATGGGTGGCATTCATCCGAACACTCAACGGATGCACCCAAACGCAGAAAACAGGGAACCGGCTTTAACCTCATACGTTTAACACTGGATCGCTGTCCCGGTTTCGGCTTTGCCAACGGGCGGCATTTGTCGCCACGCAAAGCACACGGCAAGAACAGGACCGCAGTAAATGTTTCACCGATTTATCCGGATATGGGAATTTCTTGGTCACAGCTTGTGGTTTATTCCGCTGCTTTATGCGATTGGCGGTGCCACTGTTGCCTTGCTGGCAATTCGCCTCCCGGGCGAGGACATGATTGCCAGCCTACCGGATTTCTGGCCGCGTTTCGGAACAGTTCAAACGGTACAGGACCTGACATCGACCCTTCTTGCCACCCTTGTCACCATGACCACCTTTGCCCTGTCCGTAACCATGGTGGTTCTGACACTTGCCGCCGGATCACTGGGCCCACGCACCATTCGCAATTTCATGGGCGATCCCAAAACACAAAATGCACTGGGCAGTTTTGTCGGATCCATTCTGTTTCTGATCACGGCCCTTGTCATCATGGGGGGCCAGGGCAAGGAGGATCAGGTCCCGCAAATTGCCGCCATAACCGGGATTATCCTTTTTGTCGTAAGCCTGTTTGTGCTGATTCTGTTTGTGCATCATCTGGGCCGATCCATTGTGGCGGATCAGGTCATCCAGAAAGTCGGCGGAAATCTGGAAGAAACGATTGCATCGTCGCTGGAAACGCTTTCACAACCAATCGACCATGCAGCAGAAGCCGGATGCACCCTGCCTGATGCGGGAACAATCAACCCTGACAGAGCCATCAAAGCCGCAAAATCTGGTTATGTACAGGGCATCGACTATGAAGGTTTGCTGGAGGTTGCGACCAAGGCAGACATTCATATCGCCCTGACAGTCCATGCCGGACAGCATGTGATTGCCGAAGACATTATCGGAGAAATCAGCATAAATGCCGCCAATGCAACAGACGACATCGGCGAATACCGGAATTTCATTACCGAACAGATACTGATTGGCAATCAGCGCACCGCGATGCTTGATATCGAGTTCGCCCTGCGCCAGCTGGTCGAGGTCGCCCTGCGCGCATTGTCACCGGGCATCAATGACCCGTTTACCGCAATTGCAGTGATTTATCGTCTGGGCCGGGCCATGCCGCAGGCGATGAATTTTCATTCCCCGTTGGGCCTTTGGCGGGACGAGCAAGGACAGGAACGGATATGTGCCCATCTTTCGGATTTCGGCGAGATGCTGGACGCGGCATTTAACCAGATCCGACAATCGGCAAGCACCAAGCCCTATGTGTTGTTGCCAATGGCAGAAGTTCTTGAAAGTCTGATCGGACAGGCCAAAACAGCCAAACAGCAGGACACCCTGCGCGATCATGCGCGCCTTATCGGACGGACGGCCACGCGAAACATCGCCGAGGCGGCTGATCGCAGGGCGGTTGAACGTGCCGTCAACCGTGTCCTGCGACAGCAACAGGCCAAAGACGATTATTCAGCAGCCTGAACACGTGAATGGCGGGTCAGGTTATTTGCGATGCGCGTCACCGTGCCGCCACTGATCAGAACCAGCGAAAAGGCAATAGGCCAGGCAATGACAAATGCCCGCCCCCAGCGCAGCAGAAATTCGGGGTCGATACCAGTATTGATCAGTGTCACCAGCCCGGTCATCAGGGTCGACAGCCAAATCGACATCAGACCGGAAAATACAAAACGATAAAAACGTGCCGGAAGCATGTGAGGCTCCTTTGATTTGGTTCCCGTTTACGGTGGGCATGGAACGGACAATGCGATAATCTCATTTTCGGGAATAGTAGATATTTTCGGGATTTGAGTTTCCATATATGGAACATGCGCAACTGGACGATTTCGCCCTTTTCATTCGCATAGCCGAACTTGGCAGCCTCCGGCAGGCATCGATTGCCCTGGAGGTTCCGATGGCGACACTTAGCCGACGCCTGCAAAAGCTGGAGGAAAAGCTGGGCTGCAAACTGCTGCTACGCGGCAACGGACGGTTCGCCCTGACTGATGCCGGGCATACCTATTTCGACCAGTTACGCCCGCTGGTCACCGAAATGAACAGAACGCTTGAAAGTATCGACACACGCCATAACGAGCCTGCCGGAATTTTGAAGATCGCCTTGCCTGTCAATCTCGCCCGAAGCTGGCTCGCCCCGTTTTTCAGCACTTTTCTTCGTAATCATCCCCATATCGATCTGCGGCTGACCCTGTCCAACCGTGTATTGCCGCTTGGCGAATTCAATTTTGATGTCGCCATCCGTGTCGGCAAGCAAACCCAGCAATCTCTCGTCCTGCGCAAGCTATGTGACACCTATCTGGTTGCCTGTGCCGCCCCGGAATATCTGGCGAAATTCGGCACACCGACATCGCCCGAAGAACTGCGTTATCATGCGATGATTGTCGCAAGTCCGCTTCGAACCTGGCGGTTGACCCACCGCAAAACAGGCCGCAACGAGGTATTCAGCGTTGATGGCCGGTTTGACGTCGACGAGATCGAACTGGCGTCACTTATGATAGAAGAAGGCCACGGCATCGGCCTTGTACCACACAGCATTATCAGCAATAGCCTGCGGGCTGGACGACTTGTAGCGCTTCTGCCCGACTGGGAAACCGAACAGCGCGATATCTTTGCTGTTTGGCCCGAAACCGATTTCATGCCCAAACGCCAACGTGTTTTCATAGATGAACTGGTGGCCTTTGCCACGCAAAACCCGGCAGACCGATAACCGGAAACCATCAACGCATGACCGGCGGCGGCATGCGCCGTTCAACCGACTTCGATTTCACGATTGATGTGTTGGTTTCCGCTTTGTCGACAATGCGATCCAGCAACGTATCAAGTTCCCCCATGGAGCGGACATAGAGGCGCGCGATATAACAATCATCACCCGTGACCTTGTCACATTCCCCGAATTCAGGGATTTCTTCAATCATCTGCTGAACGATATGCAATTTGCCCGGCAGCGGGCGGATGCGCACAATCGCCTGCAGCGGATAACCAAGCGCCTCGGGATTTACATCAATGGTAAAGCCCCGAATAACCCCGCGATCTTCCAGACGCCTGACCCGCTCTGCCACACCGGGGGATGATAATCCGACACGAGCTGCCAGTTCCTTTTGTGAGATACGCGAATCATCAATCAGGATTTTCAGTATCTTCTGGTCAATTTCGTCAATCACTTTACTTTTTCCATAAATCTGCCATCTCAACTTTATATAATTAATTAAATGACCGATATTTTCAATCTCAAGCCATGGAACGAAGCCGAAAAAAGGCGCAAATTTCATCCATAAAATCAGTTTAACGGAGCATTCCGATGGATGAAAAACTGCGCGGCACGGTCGAAATGACCGCGGCCATGACGATTCTGGGCACAATTGGCTGGTTCGTCGTTATGTCGGGGCAATCCGCCCTTGATGTTGTTTTCTGGCGGTGCGTATTCGGGGCGGGTGCCCTGCTTGTCGTCTGCGCTGGCATGGGTTTTTTACGCGGACTTTTGAACCTGCGGACATTGGGCTGGGCAGCGCTTGGCGGCGTTGCTATCGTGACAAACTGGTTTCTGCTGTTCCAGTCCTATTCGATGGCCTCTATTTCGGTTTCAACAGCAGTCTACAACACGCAACCCTTCATGCTGGTGATGTTCGGCGCATTGCTGTTTGGTGAAAAGCTGACAGCAAATAAATTCGCTTGGCTTGCCATTGCATTTGGTGGATTGCTGCTGATCATATCGGGCAAGCCCGATGGCGGCTTTACCGGCACCAATTATGCCGGCGGCATCGCGATGGCTTTGATCGCGGCCTTTTTCTGGGCGGTTGCCGTCATCATTACCAAAAAACTGAAAGGCACCCCGCCGCATCTGATCGCCCTGATACAGGTTTGTGTCGGCATCTTGCTACTCGCCCCCTTTGCAAATCTTGATAACCTGCCCGACACGCCATCAAGCTGGGGCGCGCTTGTCATGGTTGGCGTGGTTCATACCGGAATCATGTATGTGCTGATGTATGGGGCGGTTCAGAAACTGCCCACCCATTTGCAAGGGTCGCTGTCCTTCATCTATCCGGTCGTTGCGATCCTGGTAGACCTGATCGCGTTCGGTTATCGCCCCGATACCGCCCAGATCATCGGGGCAGTGGCGATTGTGATTGCCGCGACCGGCATGAATCTTGGCTGGCAACTGATGAAAACCAAACCAGCCCGCCATGCCTCTGGTTAAATTCGGAAAAACACAAAACAAAAAGGGGACCTTTGGTCCCCTTTTTCTAATTGCCTATCTCAACAGGCCGGAAATCAGGCAGCAACCGTCGCCTCAATCGCTGCAAGCGCTGCATCGGCCTGATTGGCATCGGGACCACCGCCCTGTGCCATATCGGGGCGGCCACCGCCCCCCTTGCCGCCAAGCTTTTCCACACCGACACGGACCAGATCAACCGCGCTGAATTTACCAGCAAGGTCTTCGGTCAGGCCGACAACGATGGATGCCTTGCCGCCGTCGGTCGAAATCAGGGCTACAACACCCGATCCCATCTGATCGCGCAATTCATCAACCATGCCCTTGAGTTCCTTGGCGGGGATACCATCCAGAACACGCAGGGCCAGTTTGACACCATTGACTTCCTTGAACGCGACCGCACCCGATGCCCCGCCCGAACCGGCTGTTGCCAGTTTCTTACGCAGGTCGGAAACTTCGCGTTCAAGCTTGCGGCGTTCATCCTGCAAGGCTTTGACACGTGCCGGAACATCTTCGGGAACGGCTTTGAGATCGGCCGAAATGGTTTGCAGAAGCTGATCGCGGGCCGCCATATAGCTTGCGGCATCCGAACCGGTCAGGGCTTCGATACGGCGGACACCACTTGAAACCGCACCTTCGGATACGATCTTGAACATACCGATATCGCCGGTCCGTTTGACATGCGTACCACCGCAAAGTTCAAGCGAATAGGCATGTTCGTTCGCTTCGGGCAGGCCCATCGAAACAACGCGGACTTCATCACCGTATTTTTCGCCAAACAGCGCCATCGCGCCCAGTTCGATCGCCTCGTCCGGGGTCATCAGACGGGTGGTGACTTCACTGTTCTCGCGGATCAGACGGTTGACGTCGAATTCGATTATAGCGGCTTCTTCGGCGGTGATGGGTTTGGGGTGCGATACGTCGAAACGCAGACGATCCTTGGCAACCAGCGATCCTTTCTGGGTGACGTGATCACCCAGATGCTTGCGCATCACCGCATGCAGAAGGTGCGTTGCCGAATGGTTCGCGCGCAAGGACGAACGGCGGGTATGATCGACGCGGAATTCGGCCGCATCGCCAACTGAAACATCACCTTCGACAACCTTGCCAAGATGCACATGCAATGCGCCAAGTTTCTTCTGGGTATCGGTGATTTCAATCACGGCACCCTTTTCGGTTTTGATCACGCCGGCATCGCCCTGCTGACCACCGGATTCCCCAAAGAACGGGGTCTGGTTGGCAACAATGGCAACCTCATCGCCCTTGGTTGCGGTTTTGGTTTCCGCACCGTCCTTGATCAGGGCCGTAACGACGCCCTCGGCATTTTCGGTTTCATAGCCCAGGAATTCGGTCGCGCCATCACGGTCATTGATGTCAAACCAGACTTCCTCGGTCGCGGCTTCGCCGGAACCCGACCATGCGGCACGGGCCTTGGCTTTCTGTTCTTCCATTGCGGAAGTAAAGCCGCTTTCATCAATGCCGATCTTGCGCGGTTTAAGCGCATCCGCCGTCAGATCAAGCGGGAAGCCATAAGTATCATAAAGCTTGAAGGCAACATCGCCTGAAAGGGTTGCCCCCTCGGCCATGCCATCGGTCGCGTCATCAAGCATCTTGAGACCGCGATCAAGCATGGTTTTAAAGCCCTGCTCTTCAAGCTTCAGGGTTTCTTCAATCAATGCCTGCGCCCGAACCAGTTCCGGGAAGGCACCGCCCATTTTGCGCACCAGTGCCGGGACCAGTTTATACATCACCGGGTCTTGCGTGCCGATCATGTGCAGATGGCGCATGGCGCGACGCATGATACGACGCAGAACGTTACCACGGCCGGCATTGGACGGCAGAACGCCATCAGCAATCAGGAAGCTGGTCGAACGCAGATGGTCGGCAACTACGCGATGCGACACATTATGCGGGCCATCGGGATCGGTGCTGGTGGCATCGGCCGATGCCTCGATCAGCGCGCGCATCAGGTCGATGTCATAGTTATCGTGCTTGCCCTGAAGGACGGCTGCAATACGTTCAAGGCCCATGCCGGTATCAATCGACGGCTTTGGCAGATTGACGCGTTCGCCATTTGCCATCTGCTCGTACTGCATGAAAACGAGGTTCCAGATTTCGATGAACCGGTCCCCGTCCTCTTCAGGGCTACCCGGGGGGCCACCCCAGATTTTATCGCCATGGTCAAAGAAGATTTCCGAACACGGACCGCACGGACCGGTATCGCCCATCGACCAGAAGTTATCCGACGTCGGAATGCGAATGATGCGATCATCGGAAAGACCGGCGATCTTTTTCCAAAGGCCATGGGCCTCGTCATCGGTGTGATAGACGGTAACCAGCAGCTTTTCTGCCGGGAGGCCGTATTCCTTGGTGATCAGGTTCCAGGCAAACTCAATTGCGTTTTCCTTGAAATAGTCGCCAAACGAAAAGTTGCCGAGCATTTCAAAGAAGGTATGGTGACGGGCGGTATGACCGACATTTTCAAGGTCGTTATGCTTGCCACCGGCGCGCACGCATTTCTGCGAGGTGGTCGCACGCGAATAATCGCGGTGTTCCTGACCGGTAAAAACGTTCTTGAACTGCACCATCCCTGCGTTGGTGAACATCAGGGTCGGGTCATTGCGCGGCACCAGCGGGCTGGAAGACACGACCTCGTGGCCGTTCTTGCGGAAGAATTCCAGAAACGTGGTGCGGATATCGTTAACGGTCTGCATCTCTCTCCAACCCGGAAAACGCGGAACAATCGCTGCCGCAAACGTGCGGCGCGACTGCCCTATTTAGCGGCTCGGCCCTGTGCTGTCCAGTCGGGGAAAGGCTTTGCGGTGTTTAAGTGACGATTTCTGCGTCCGGCACCGCGTCGATACGTTCAGATATGCCAACCTAATCAAGAACCGGTCGCATGAAACTGCGCTCGTAACTGATGATGCTTCGGTTACGTTTTTCAAGTTCAAGTGTCGCAACACATTCTTCGTCTGCCGCCATGCGATTGCGGTAATCTTCGTATGCCGCAAGGCTTGGGAAGCTAAACAGCGCATAGGCAATGTTGCTGGCCCCTTCATGCGGCAGGAAATAGCCGTGATGCGTCCCGCCCATCCGATTAACGATGGGAATCCAGCGACGGGCATAATCCTCGAACTCGGGGATTTTGTGCATGTCGATAACGTATTTCAGATAGCAGGTGATCACGGCGAGAGCTTTCTGGCACTTAGGGGGAAGATTACTTCTCAACGCCTTCCTGAATCTGTTCACCCAGTTTTTCAACATCGCGACCAAATCCGGCAGCGGTTTCGCACGCCGCAAGCGACATGCCAAAGCCCGCAATCAGGGCCAATGCCAGAATACGTTTTACAAGAATAGCCATTGTTTGAATGCTCCTGCCTTTAACGACATGTTGATTTTGAAGGCGGCCGCGGCCTGCTTCTGACGCAAGGCATTTGGCTTCCGAAATCGGTTGCTATCTTGTCGGGGTCGCGTGCTGCTGGCAACTCTTTCCTGCATGACGGTTTAAAAGCCGCACAGAAAAACGGACGCGCCGTAGCACGCCCGTTTTCGTTTGCTCGTATTATTGTCTATATCGCAATCAGATCGGTGGGCGACGGCCACGCAGCGCGTTGACCAGAAGCGAAACCACGAACAGCACGAGGAAGACAAAGAACAGGATCTTGGCGATCCCGACAAATGTACCTGCCAAGCCGCCAAAACCAAGGACGGCGGCAACAAGCGCCAGAATGAGACAAAAGACTGCCCAACCCAACATGATGTTATCTCCTTTTCAGGCTTTGGCTGCTTGCGGGTGATGGAGTTGCTCCAAAAGTCCCGTCAGCGAACGAAAATCCGCGATGATGCCTTACTCGCTGGCTTCATCCTGAATGGCTTCACCAGCATTTTCCATATCCTGGCCAAACCCTTCGGCGGTTTCACACGCGGCAAGGCCAAAGCCCATGCCGGAAATCATTGCAACGGCGAAAAGCTTTTTCAAAAAGTCAGACATTTCGGTTTCTCCTGTTTGCTCGACGTGATTTTGTTCACACCATCCATAACGGAGCCGGAAAGACAAAGTTCCTTCGCACATTGCCAAGCCCCTGATTTGGCGCAATTAAGGCAGCCCGGATGCCTTTATTTTTGCCGGTTTTGGCCAATATTGATCATTTTGGGGCAATTGCAAATTTACTCACCGCACAACAGAAAACGGGCCCCGAAGAGCCCGTTTGATGTGTTCAGAAAAACCGGTAATCAGCAATCACGCATCATCGTCATTTGACGGTTCATCATCGCTCATGCTGGTCATTGCCTCGGCAATCAGGCCGGCACTTTCGCGGATGCTGCGCTCGATTTCGGCGGTCATTTCCTGATTTTCACGCAGGAATGTTTTGGCATTCTCGCGCCCCTGACCGATACGGGTAGAGTTATACGAGAACCATGAACCGGATTTCTCGACGATCCCGGCCTTGACACCAAGATCAAGGATTTCACCCATCTTGGAAATGCCTTCGCCATACATGATGTCGAATTCGACCTGCTTGAACGGCGGGGCCATCTTGTTCTTGACGACCTTCACACGGGTCTGGTTACCAACGACCTCATCACGGTCCTTGATCTGGCCGATACGGCGGATATCAAGACGAACCGACGCATAGAATTTAAGCGCGTTGCCACCCGTGGTGGTTTCCGGGCTGCCAAACATCACACCGATCTTCATACGAATCTGGTTGATGAAGATGACCATGCAGTTCGAACGCGAGACAGAGCTGGTCAGTTTGCGCAATGCCTGGCTCATCAAGCGGGCCTGCAAACCAACGTGGGTGTCGCCCATTTCGCCTTCAAGTTCGGCACGCGGTACAAGAGCAGCAACCGAATCGACGACCAGAACATCAATCGCACCGGAACGCACCAGCGTATCAGCGATTTCAAGCGCCTGTTCACCCGCATCAGGCTGCGAAATCAGGAGTTCGTCGGTATTCACACCGAGCTTGCGGGCATAGCCCGGATCAAGAGCATGTTCCGCATCGACAAAGGCGCAAGTCCCGCCAAGTTTCTGAGCCTCGGCAATGGTATGCAGCGCCAGTGTGGTTTTACCCGAGCTTTCCGGGCCGTAAATTTCGACGATACGGCCACGCGGCAGACCGCCAATCCCGAGCCCGATATCAAGCCCAAGCGACCCGGTCGAAATGGCTGAAATATCCACCGCACTATCGCGCTGGCCAAGCTTCATGATCGAGCCCTTGCCAAATGCGCGTTCGATCTGCCCAAGGGCGGCTTCGAGTGCCTTCTGCTTATCCATCGTATCTTTATCCACCAAATGCAGCGCGGTCTGAATCATTTTTCGAACTCTCTTATTCCACAGGGCCGGGTAGGATGCAACGCAGGCGGTTCCCCGGTCCTAAATGCGGAACGCCACCGCTAGGTGCCCCGCCGGATAACTGACATCACGCCAACCATTTTCCGGCAAACGCATTGAGAACATAATGTGAACACTTGCACAAAAAAATGGATGTTGCAAGTTTGTTCTCATTCTGGTGGGTAAGAATTCGAACCCGGATAAATAAAATTGCCGCCGGACTTGTGCCGGGATTTTTAAAACAATTCGGAGAAGCCCGGTTCAGGTCGTGATTTTCAGATGTTCGTGCCTATGTGCATGTCCATGATCGTCATCGCCATGGTGATGGGCTTCGACATGCAGTTCGCCCGGAACGGAATAAAGCTGCCCATGGCGAACCCCCGGCTGTGCCAGAACCTGATCGGCAAATCTGCGGATATCGGCAAGCTTGCCGCGCAGGGTAACGCTTTCAAGGCAGGTATCATGATCGATGTGGAAATGCACGGTCGAGACCGTCAGGTCATGATGTTCGTGCTGCGCGCTCATCAAGCGTGACGCCAGCATGCGTTCTTCATGATCATAGACATAATTCAGAACCGCTATGCCAACGCCGCCGGTGTCTTCGTCAAGCTTGGTATTCTGAAGCTTTTCCCGGATCAGGTCACGAAAACCTTCTGACCGGTTGGTGTAGCCGCGATGTTCAAGGAAGGCATCAAACGCCTCCATCAAATCGTCTTCGATTGATACGGTCACGCGGGTCATACGAATTCCCTTTCAGAATCATCAGTTTGACTCGTATGAACATTTTTGAAAAGTTCATACCGCCTTTCAACTTCCCTAATCTCCCAAAGGATAGCAGATGTTTCAATCAAAGTTCACAACCGCGCTTGCAATTGCCGCACTGGGTTGCCTGATCGGCTTTGGCGCAACGGCCCATGAATTCGTTGCCAGCAGCAAAACCACCGACGCAGATGGCAAGGACACTGCTGCCTTCACCCTCGATTCGACCCATGTTTTCGGCACCCCCGAAGAAGTCGAAGCCCCAAAGCATGTCAGTGCGCAGTTGATCACCCCCTCGGCCACCACCGAACTTGATGTCACTGAAAATGCGGATGCCCCCAATCTGACTGGCATATTCACCCTTTCCGAAGAAGAACCCGCATGGCTTGTCGGGCATCGACTGCCGGTGATCTGGTCACAAACGCCCGATGGCTGGAAAGAAGGCGGGCCGGACGCACATCCCGATGCGGTTGCGTCATCCCGATTTGAAAAATTTTCCAAAAACCTGACTGGAGGCTCCCAAAACGCGGATTTTATTTCTTCCCCTCTTGGGCACAAACTTGAAATCGTGCCGCTTTCCGATCCGCGCATGACGGCAATCGGCCAGGACGTTGCGGTTCAAATCCTGCTGGACGGGCAACCTTATTCGACCAGTGTCCTGGCAACCTATGCCGGATTTACCGACACGCCATCGTCTTATGCCTATTACACCGAAACTTTCAGCGACGAGCGTGGCAGCGGCATTGCCAAAATCCGGATTACGAAACCGGGTCTTTGGATGGTTCGGGTTGCGGCCGATGTCCCGGACTCTGATGCATCTGTGCGGGTACATAACCTGCGGGCAACCCTGACTTTCAATGTCAGCCAATAGGCCGCCACATGCTGCAATCCTTTGGACGTTTGATGATCGCGGCAATTGCCTGTGCGATCCTGCTTTATGCAGGATCGTTCCCGGCGATTGCCCACGGGGCGGGATGGCAGATTGACCAGAACCGGACCGCCACCATCTATCAGTTCGGCTATACAGATGGCAAACCAATGATATTTGCCGAAGCCATGGTGACGTCACCGGACGGGAAAACCTGGCAAAAAGGAAGAACCGATCGTGACGGACGCCTTGCCGTCGCGGTTCCGTCATTACGCCCTGAAGATGATACCGATGCGCATTGGAAAATCATGGTATCAGACGGCATGGGTCATCAGGTTGTCCTGATCCATTCACCGGAAAAAACACCGCCACCGGGAACACAATCTTCGGCCCCAACCCCCGGATTGCAGGGAAACAGCGCCTTGCTTGACCTGCCGGTCTGGGCTGCAATCCTGTTCGGTTTCAGCCTGATTGCCAATCTTGCCTTTCTGCCGAGCTGGATCACCAGGATCAAAAGGCAGAGAAAATCGCACTTAATGCAGGAATAAAAGCGCAACACCCCCAAAGGCCATGCAGGTCCCGACAATGGCCTGCAGGCCAACGGGGCGGCGAAGAACCACACCTTCATAGACAATCAGCAAAACCGGCGGCAATGCCATCAGCGTCGATGCGATCCCGACATTGGCATTCTGAACCGCCACCATCGAGAGCCAAACGCCAAGCGCCGGACCGATGAAAGCCCCCAGAAACAGCCACCGCCCGACATCTGGCGCACTGCACGCCACAATCGTGCGCCTTGCACGGCCAAGCACAATGGCAATCCCCCACATGATCACAACCGCGACAAAGGTTCTGATCCAAGTAGCCGACAGCGCGGAATAACCGCCGATCAACGCGTATTTCGCAGTAATCAGGTTTGCCACCTGTCCGATGGCGCCGCCCAACCCGAACAAAACACCGATCAGGTAATTGCGTCCCTCCAGCCCGACGGGGCGCCCCTTTTTCATCATGATGACCAAAAGGATTCCACCAATGCCCAGTGCAATGCCCGACATTTCCTGAAGGCTTAGGACTTCGTCAAACAACACCCAACCCAGAACCGCCCCCATGATCGGCACCGTCGACATCATCAGCATTGATAACCGCGCACCAAGCATGACAAAGGCCTGAAACAGCATGGCATCGCCAATCACAAGACCAAGAACCGACGACAGTGACAACCAGCCAAGCTGTTCCCACGTAACCGCATTCGGCCAGGGCTGGCCTTCCAGTATCCAATGCAGCACCGTCAGACAGGTAATTGAACACGCCAGACGCCCGCGATTGACCGTCTGTGCGCCGACCTTTCCGCCAATATTGGAGAAAATCATGCTCGACGTCGCCCAGGCCATCGCGGCAGTAAAGGCGGCTGCTTCACCGAAAAACGGGATCATGCGGGGCTCTTGCTTGGACGTTGTCATATAAGCTTTGGAACCGGATTGTGGCGCAACCGGTTTGGGAACATAAACCCGCTTTATCGGGGTTTGGCAATCTGAATTTCCAATGGCAAACAAAGCCCGATCAAAGACCCTTACCGGATTAAATGTACTTTCAACATTCCCCCCCTACGCTTCGGGTTTTCACCGTTGATCAAGGATCACGTTTTGAAACATACCGGCCTGATTTTGCTTCTTGCTGTGCTATTCACCCCGATGATTGCCAAGGCGGAAACCACAACGGTCTGCACCCTGATATCGGATGCAAAAACCGGCAGGACCATCGTCGAAGAAGGCCAATGCGCAACCCGCGCGACGGCGGCCTCGACCTTCAAGATCGCCATCAGTCTGATGGGATTTGATAGTGGCATCCTTAAGGATGCCCATCATCCCGTATGGTCGTTCAAGGAAGGCTATCCAGACTGGCGCGCCGCATGGCGCGGGGATACGGATCCGCAATACTGGATCGAACAATCCGTCGTCTGGTATTCGCAACAGATCAATATCAGACTGGGAGAGGCAAGGTTTCGCAACTATGTCACATCCTTTGATTACGGAAATGCCGATGTATCCGGGGATGCCGGAAAACAGAACGGCCTGACGCGATCATGGCTAAGCTCTTCCTTGCAAATCTCGCCTGCCGAACAGGTTGAATTCATTTCAAAAATGATCCGGGGCGAACTGCCCGTCAGCAAACAGGCCCGGGAAATTGCAATGGGACTGTTTGACATCGGTGTTCAGGCAAATGGCTGGCATGTATTTGGCAAAACCGGCGCAGGCCTGTCGCAAAATGCCGATGGCAGCCCGATAAACGGGCAACCCTGGGGCTGGTTCGTTGGCTGGGCAACACGCGGCAGCCAGACCATCGCCTTTGCCAGATTGACCCATGACAGCACGCGCCCGGCAAAATCGCCCGGCTTTGGTGCGCGCGATACGTTTTTGGCCGAATATTTTGCAACAGATGGTGCCTTTTGAGGGGGTAAATCCTTCTGTATCTTGCCAATTGCGGATCGCGGCCTATGTTGGACCGATTGGCATAAAACAGGAAAGACTGCATGAGCCGGAAAAATGAGACCACCGCGGAAAGCAAACCGTTCAAGGGCATTCGCCGTCATCTGCATGATGGCGAGGTGGTCATCATGGATCTGCCGATTTCACCGGTTTCGATCCTTGTCCCCGGTATCATCAAGATCATCTGGATTGCTGTTCTGATTTACGCATCCTATCACTGGCGAGCAATTTACGATTTCCTGATGCCGCAGGCACGCGCCCTTCTGACCGGTCCTGAAGCCTTTGCTGCACTTGACCGGGTCTGGGAAGAATATGAATTCGTTTTTTCGATTGCCCTGTTTGGGGTGATCATCGCGCTGATTTCGATTGTCTGGAAACTTTTGAAGCGTGCCCTTGGCGTTTCAACGCGCGCTGCACGCGACAGTATTCTCTTGCCGCTTACGGCCATTCGCGATCTGTTTTTCTTTGAACGTGTCATCACCAATAACCGCATCGTCACGCGAAGCGGCGTGTTGCGCAAGGATCAGGATGATCGCGGATTTGAGTCGATCAAAAGCACTCAGATCAGCAAAAGCGTAATCGGCAATATCTTTGATTATGGCGATCTGCATGTTACCGACCGGCTGGGGCACAGCTTTACACTGCGTCAGGTCACGGCACCGGAAACCGTTGCCAAGGAACTTTCCGATTTCTTTGGGCGCGTTCGCCCCGATAACCGTCAGGGAGAGCCGATCGACATCACGCATCGCGCCCGCGAAGAAGCGATAGAACACTCAGAAAACAAGCCGCTGGCACACCCGGAAGGCGAAGTGTTTTAACTTTACACAATCATGGAACATGACAGCACCCGACGCGTCTTAAAGTTCAGGTAAAGCCGCCCCGATGCAAATGCGGCCAGATCCGGACAAAAGATGTTTCGATGCTGCCTGCAATTGCCAGCCTGCCGCTTTGGTCCATAGTCGGACTGTTTTCAATTTGCGCCCTGATTATCGGTTTTGCCGGAACGCGGCTGGCAAATGTTGCCGTCAAGCTGGCCGAGCGGACCGGTATGGGGCAAATCATTGCCGGGGCCGTTTTTGTCGGCATGTCGACCAGTCTGCCCGGAAGTGTGCTTTCGGTAACAACAGCATGGCAAGGCCATACCGATCTTGCCATCGGCAATGCACTGGGCGGCATTGCTGCCCAGACGACCTTTCTGGCAATCGCCGATTTCCTGTATCGCAAAGGTAATCTGGAACATGCCGCCGCCAGTGCCACAGGGCTGGCGCAGGCGACCCTGTTGGTCAGTATGCTTGCTCTCCCGCTTTTGGCCCATGCAGGCCCAGACTGGATGATATTGCATATCCACCCGGTATCGATCCTGTTGTTCATTCTGTATGGTTTCGGGCTGTCACTGCTTGCCGAAATCCGTCATCAACCAATGTGGCGGCCGCGCAAGACCGACCTTACCGACGAAGACGCCAAGGAAGATGATACAGATTACCATCCCGAAAGCACATTTCGCCTATGGGCAGAATTTCTTGTCTTTGCCGCGATAACAGCAATCGCCGGGTACACTATTGGTGAAAGCGGACTGGCTATCGTCAAGAAAACCGGTATCAGCGAAACCGCCGTGGGTACTTTCCTGACTGCGATAGCTACATCACTTCCCGAACTTGTTTCGGCAATTGCGGCTGTCCGTATGGGGGCGGTTAATCTGGCAGTTGGAGATATTATCGGCGGCAATGCGTTTGATGTTCTGTTTCTGGCGGCGTCTGACTTCGCCTATCGCGATGGATCGATTTACGCCGCCTTCAACCAGCAACATCTGTTTACCATTGCCCTTGTCATCCTGATGACCGGCATCCTTCTGTTGGGCATGCTTAACCGCGAACGCAGGGGGCTTGCCAATATCGGCTGGGAAAGCGTTTCGATCCTGTGTCTTTATGGCATGTCGATATTTTATCTTTCGGGATAGGCCAACAAGATAACGCCAGCAAGTCACTTTGCCTTTTGGCGCCACTCCATGATCTTTTGTAAAAACAGTGTCGTGCCTTTATCAAAGACCGGAAGCAAATCGGCATGGTCCGCAACCAGCCAGCTGTAAACCGAAAGGCTCGTAACAGTCACAGCGTGAAATCCGTCGGGAACGCCACCGGTGACCGACAACGAGTAGTTATCAAGCAGAATGGCATCCAATCGCCCGTATCGGAGCATCTTCTGCATCATTTCGGGGCCACGCGGAACATGCACGATATTTGGATAATCGGCCAAAAGTACGTTAGACCAGTTTGCCCCTAGCCAGACACCAACGATTTCATCTGTCAGATCGTCTATTCCGGATACCTTTCCAGACCGCACCACCAGCATTCCGTCAACCAGTCCGACGCGGGCATTTCCCCGTGTGATCTGGCGGTCAACCCGTTGCTGGAATCCCTCAATCTCGGCAAAAACACCATCGATTTCGCCGTGGGACAAAGCCTGAGCAACCCTTGCAAGAGGCATACGTACCGGTTCGACACATAGCCCAGCCTGCTGCATGGCTTCGCGATATGGTTCGATCCCATCCCCGGTCATCCGGACTTCCGGCATGGCAATAATCAGGCACTTTTCAGCAGCGAGGGCGAATGTCGAAAGGCTTAGGATCGAAACCAGAACCAAAACGATCAGGCCGGATGGTCCTGTCCTGAACTTTTCGCAAAACGTCATCGCCACTTTCCCAAAGCAATCCAGAACGCCAACGGCGTCCAAATCAAACAGACCGGGCGCCCAACAATAAGGACCCGGCCTGTTATCATGATACTTACTTCAAATTCAGAGCATGAGGGAATTCAAGATCTCGAAAACAAGCACAAATCGCATTGGTTTCATCGTGCGGCGATCAGATGTTCGACCAACGGCGTGTCTTCCCCCTGATGCAGTTTGTTGACCTTTTCCTGAAGGACACGATCCGTGCCGGTTACCCGTTTGTGATGGCGCAGATGTTCGATCCATGAACCTTCCGACCAGACTTCGGTAAACAGATCAGCCTGTTTGCTATCCTGATACAGGTTCCAATGATAGGCACCATGACGCTGGCGCGCCTTGCGCATGGCTTTCATCAGGTCACTAAAAGTCTCACGGTCCGCATCAGCAATGCGGTAGGAAATGCGGATCATGACAGGGCCGCGATCATGTTCGACATCCTCGCCGATTATTGGTTCGGGCCAATGCATCGACGGCGCAAGATCAAGGTCCGCCCCCTGATTAAGGGCAAACCGCATGGTGGCAAACATCAGGACAATCGCCCCGGCCGCCGCACACAACAACGCCGTTTCAATCGAAAACCGATCGGCAACCCAACCCCATAGGATACTGCCACCCGACATCGCACCGAAAAACAGGGTCAGAAAGACAGACAAACCACGTGCCCGAACCCAATCAGGCAATGCCGTCTGTGCGGAAACATTGAAGGATGACAGAACCGCAATCCACGATGCCCCGGCAATAAAGGACGCAATCACGGCAACAGCCGGTTGCTGGATCAAGGCAAAGGCAACAAGAACCGACGCCGTGCCAATCGTTCCGGCCATGACGGTTTTATCCGCCCCCAGACGCGCCTTGATCCGGGGCAAAACAACAGCCCCGATAACCGCCCCAGCACCGACACTGGCAAGCAGGATGCCATAAAGCTGCGGACCACCTGCTAACACTTCACGCGCAATTAGAGGCAGCATCGCCCAATAGGCACTGGCAAAAACAAAGAACGCCACCGCGCGCACCAGTGTCGCAATGACCGGCGGGCTGTTAAATACATAACGAAGGCCCGTGCGCATGGCCCCAAAGACCTTTTCGCGCGGCATGATCTGATCTGCCTTTGCCGGTTTCCAGAAGAAGAGAACAACCAGAATGCCAACAAAACTGATCGCGTTAAGCGCAAAAGGCGCGACCAGCCCGACAGACACAATCAGGAATCCGGCCAATGCCGGTCCGATTGCACGGCTGACATTGATCCCCATCGAATTCAGTGCGATAGCCGGTGCCAGACGGGATTTATCAACCAGCGACGGGACAATTGCCTGCCAGGCCGGTGCCATAAGTGCCGCGCAGGTTCCCATCATGAAGGTAAAGGCAATCAGGATCGACGGCGTTACCAGTTGCAGATAAACGAGTGCTGATAAAGCCGCAGCCAACCCCGCCATTACAAGATTGACTGCTAGCAGTAATTTGCGACGATCCATCAGATCGGCCACAGCTCCGGCAAAGATCGCGAACAGGAACACCGGTAAAGTGGTTGCAGCCTGCACCAGCGCGACGACAAGCGGCGAAGGTGAAAGTTCCGTCATCAACCACCCCGCACCAACGTCATGCATCCATGTGCCAATATTTGAAACAACGGTTGCGATCCAGAGGAAGGCAAAAGCACGATGGCGGAAAGGCGACCACGGGCCCGCTTTGGTTCCGGTGGTGTTTTCTGATTTCTGAGTCTTCATCTTAACCTTCCCCTATTGCACGGTCAGAATGTGATCGGTAATCACAAACCCCGCCGTCATCGCCACCACCAAAAGTGCACCGACAATTTTCGGAGGAGCTGGCAAAGGTAAATCAAGCCAGCGACATCCGCCACCAATCGCAAGTCCCAGCCCAATACCGGTCAGAAGTTGCCACATGGTCCTATTCTCCTGTTTTGGGCACATGTCCGATCGGACCAGCGCAATTTTTACGATTGTTACAGCGACGATGCGGAAACCAGCGATCTACCGCCAGATAGCCGATCGTCATGGCAAGTACCAGAAGCGCGCCTGTCATGGCAGGCGGGGCTGGAACCGGGATATCGATCACCCGGCAACCGATGCCAATCAGGATCGCCAGCAAAAGTCCAAATACGATTTTCATGATTTTCAATCTGTTGCGGCATCCGGCCCATTAAAGACCCTGCCTGCTTGTCTTTCGGGGAACCGGGCGGGCAAGGTGGCCCGCCCGATCCATAACGGCACTAGACTGCAAAGCAGGAACAGCCAAGCGCCCCCCAGAACGATTTTGCATCCGCAACTGGCACAGGATTATTCCAGGCAATCCCGTGGTCATGTCCGTGGACACCGCAGCCATGATTGCAAGCGTCATGGCATGCGCGCTCCGCGTGATGGGCATGGGATTCCGGGCGCTGTCCGGGGCTTTCGTGATGCAAGACCGGGCTCCAGGAAGGAGATGCCGGCGGAATCTCCGGTGACAGGGGCTGATAACCGTCTTCGCCATAGACAACATTCCCCCCCACCATGGTCAGGACCGAATTGATCCGGCGAATTTCTTCGGGCGGGACACTTAGATAGTCAGCGGAAAGGATTGCCAGATCGGCATATTGTCCAGGTGCCAGCGTGCCTTTGACATCCGCCTCGCCCGAGAACCATGCCGACCCTTTCGTCCACAGCATGAGCGCAGTTTCACGATCAAGAACGTTGTCATTGTCGTAAAGTGACATACCGCCAACCGTCTTGCCGGTAGTCAGCCAGTAAAGACCGACCCACGGGTCGTAGGATGCAACGCGGGTCGCATCTGTTCCCGCCCCGACCGGAAGACCATATTCCAGCATTTTGGAGACAGGCGGGGTCGCCATGGCAGCATCCTTGCCATAACGGTCAACAAAATATTCGCCCTGGAATGCCATGCGATGCTGGATCGCGATGCCGCCACCCAGTGCCTTGATCCGTTCGATATTGCGTTCGGAAACGGTTTCGGCATGGTCGATGATGAACCGTGTCTTGAACGGCTGTTTACCATTCACCCTTTCGAATACACCAAGGAAACGGTCGATGGTTTCGTCATAGGTCGCATGGATGCGGAACGGCCATTCCCGTTCAGCCAGCAATTCAACGATGGGTTCGAGTTCGCTTTCCATGACCGGCGCCAGATCGGGGCGCGGTTCAAGGAAGTTTTCAAAATCTGCGGCCGACCAGGCAAGGTTCTCACCAGCCCCGTTCATCCGCAGCATATCATCGCCAGCCCCCGGTTCGGTCATTCCAACCCAACGTTCATAATCGCTAAGCTCGTTTCCGGCGTTTTGCGCAAACAGGTTATAGGCGATGCGGACAGTCATCTGCCCGTCATCATGCAGACGGCGAATGACATCATAATCTTCGGGATAATTCTGCCCGCCGCCGCCAGCATCAATGACGCTGGTGATGCCAAGCCGGTTCATTTCGCGCATATAGTGACGGGTGGAATTGATCTGATCCTCAATCGGAAGCTTGGGACCCTTGGCCAGCGTAGAATACAGAATCAAGGCAGATGGTTTCGCCACTAACAGGCCGGTTGGATTGCCCTTGGCATCCTTTTCAATGACACCACCGGGCGGGTTTGGTGTGTTTTTATCAAAACCAAGAACCTTGATTGCGGCCTGGTTCAATAAAGCACGCCCATAAAGGTGCAGGATGAAAACCGGCGTATCTGGTGCGGCAGCATTGATTTCATCAAGGGTTGGCATCCGGCGTTCGGCAAACTGGAATTCCGACCAGCCACCGACAACGCGCACCCATTGCGGGGCTGGCGTGACAGCCGCCTGCGCTTTAAGCATGCGTAGCGCGTCGGCAACGGACGGCACGTTTTCCCAGCGCAGTTCCATGTTGAAGTTAAGACCACCGCGAATAAGGTGGGTATGGCTGTCATTCAGCCCCGGAATAATCCGGCGTCCCGCGCCGTTGATCATTTTGGTTTTGCGATCGGCCAGTTTGCGTATCCCGGCTTCGTCACCGACCGCAAGAACCTTGCCATCGGCAATCGCAATGGCTTCTGCTTCCGGAGTCTTTGGGTCGAGTGTTGTGACCTTGGCGTTGTAAATGATGGTGTCGGCGGTCTGTTTCATTTGCTGGCTCCTGATCCCTGTAATCGGCAAAGTCGACAAGGCGGCCGTGGCGGCAACACCTTTCACGAAAGTCCGGCGTTTCATTGATTTGATCCCTGCAAAAAAGGCAGCCTGAGACAAGCGATTGACCGGCCCGCTGCCAAAAAGAAAAGGCACGACGGAGATCCCCTTCCGTCGTGCCATCACATCAGGAAGCAGCCTGCGGTGCGAGGCGCGGACCGTGTTCGACACGTTCCGGTGCCTTGTGAACCATGGTGTAGGCATAATCGACGCCCATGCCATATGCGCCGGAATGTTCTTTCACGAGTGCCATTACATCGTTGTAGGTTTCACGATGTGCCCAGTCGCGCTGCCATTCGAGCAGAACCTGCTGCCAGGTTACCGGCACCACACCAGCCTGAACCATGCGATCCATCGCATAATTATGCGCATCAACCGATGTGCCCCCCGAAGCATCGGCGACCATGTAGATTTCATATCCGCCTTCAAGCATTGCACAGAACGCAAAGGAGTTGTTGCAGACTTCGGTCCACAAGCCGGAAACGATCACTTTCTTGCGGCCGTTTGCAGCGAGTGCATCACGCACTTTCTGGTCATCCCAGGAATTCATCGAGGTCCGTTCGAGAAGCGGCGCTTCGGGGAAGACGGCCAGAAGTTCCGGATAGGTATGGCCCGAAAAGCTCTCTGTTTCGACGGTCGTGATCGTGGTCGGGATGTTGAAAATCTTGGCAGCCTTCGCCAGACCAACGGTGTTGTTTTTCAGAACCTGACGATCAATCGACTGAACGCCGAATGCCATTTGCGGCTGGTGATCGATGAAGATGATCTGCGAATTTTTCGGAGTAAGAAGTTCGAGCTTTGACATGATAATTCTCCTGTTAATGACGTAAGTCTTGCCTGTTGATCCCCACCCGTTTTCATCTGTGCTCGGGTGATGAGGAGATAATGACATCTTTTAAAAATGGAACAATTCTGTTATTTTGAGACAAATTATCCCAAATTTGAGACAAATTAACGATGGATCGTTTTGCTGAACTGCGCGCTTTTGTCGCAGTGGTTGAGAATTCCGGCTTTACCGCAGCGGCACGGGCATCACGCCTGCCCCGGTCTACGGTAAGCCGATTGGTCATGGGTCTTGAAGAAAGGTTGAATACGCAGCTTCTTCAGCGATCGACGCGAAGCGTTGCAACCACCAGCACGGGGCAGGTTTACTATGAACGCGCCCGGCAGGTGCTTGATGATCTTGACGAGATTGACCTTGCCGTTACGACAACGTCTTCGACACCGTCAGGACATTTGCGCATTAGTGCACCCCTACCTTTTCAGGGCATCAACTTCGCCCAAACCGTGGCGAATTTTGTGAAAGTCTATCCGGATATGACGGTTTCAATGGATCTGGAAACCCGACTGGTCGACCCGGTGTCGGAAGGCTACGATCTGATCGTGCGAATCGCCCGCCCAGACGAAGAAACCAATCTTGTTGATCATCGCATTGCGACGCTGAAATACGTTACCTGTGCGGCGCCAATGTATGTTCGGAAATACGGAATGCCTGAAACCCCGGCCGATCTGCGCAATCACAAACTGATTGTCTACGCAAACCGCAATCGCATGCGGAACTGGATCTATCAGACAGCCAATGGCCGGGTCGAAATCAAAGCAGACTCTGCAATGAAGACCAACAATATGGAAGCATTGATGGTTTGGGTCGAAAACGGCTTGGGCATATCGGTGCTTCCGGAATATGCCCTTCGCGATGCTTTCAAATACAAAAGGCTGGTAAAGCTGCTTGAGGATTACGAACTGCCGGAACTTTGCCTGCAGGTCATCTATCCACCGACCCGGCACCTGTCGTCAAAAGTACGCCTGTTCACCGATATGGTCGCCGAGGAATACTCAGCCGTTCACTTCTGAAGCCGAAAGGCCGGGGAAACAAACCAACGGGATATCGACTACAGGACTTCCTTGACCTTGGTCGCAAGGTCTTTGAGCGAGAAGGGCTTGGGCAGGAAATGCACGCCGTTTTCTTCGTCAAGTTCGTCACGATAGGTATCTTCGGCATAGCCCGAGATAAAGATGACCCGCAAATCCGGACGCTTTTCGCGCAGCATCCGGATCAATGTCGGACCATCGATACCGGGCATCACCACATCCGAAATGACCAGATCGATGGTCTTGTCGGTTTTCGCCAAGACCTCAAGCGCGTTGTCGCCATTGTTGGCTTCAAGCACATCATACCCTTTGCCGCGAAGCGCGCGCGCACCAAATGTTCGCACCGCATCCTCGTCCTCGACCAGAAGGATCGCACCGGTACCGGTCAGATCGCGGGACGGGGCTTCTTCGGCCACCGCGCGGGTTTCAGCCAGTTCTTCCTCGGTCGCCTCATAACGCGGCAGATAGATCGTAAAGGTCGTGCCAACACCAGGTTCTGACTGGACGGCCACGAAACCGCCGGTCTGTTTGACGATCCCGTAAACGGTCGAAAGGCCAAGCCCCGTCCCTTCGCCGCGTTGTTTGGTCGAGAAGAAAGGTTCAAAAATGCGCGTCAGGTTGTCCTTGGGAATACCGATACCGGTATCGGAAACCTCGATACGAATGTAATCCCCCGGCGGGATCAATTCGGTACCGGTATTTCGGGCTTCGTCGACAATCTCGGTGCCGGTCTGGACCGTCAATGTCCCGCCATTGGCCGCCATGGCATCGCGCGCATTGACCACCAGATTGATGATCACCTGATCAAGCTGCCCCGGGTCAACCTTTACCAGACCGATATCGCGCCCATGACTGACCTTCAGATCAATCTTTTCACCAATCAGGCGACGTAGCAGGTTCGACATTTCCGCCAGCGCATCGGTGATATTGATGATTTTCGGCTGCAATGTCTGACGGCGCGAAAATGCCAGAAGCTGCCGAACAAGATTGGCCGCACGATTGGCATTCTGTTTGATCTGCATGATATCGGCAAAGCTGGGGTCACCCGGCCCATGCCGCGACAGCAACAGATCGCAGAAACCGATCATCGCGGTCAGCAGGTTATTGAAATCATGCGCAACCCCGCCCGCAAGCTGCCCGACGGCCTGCATTTTCTGCGACTGGGCAAATTGCTCCTCAAGGTTCTTTTGTTCGGTCGTATCAAGGAAGTTCAGCAGAAGCGCTCCGGCTTCACCTGATCGCCCGGCGACACGTTGCAGGTAAATCTGTGCGGCCACGCCGCGCGAGCCTTGCAAGCGGGCCTCGATCTGGCCGCCTTTGCCCATGCCCATGACGGCCTTGGACAGATAGCGCGCGACCTCGTCGCGGTCTTCCGGCAAGATCAGTTCAAGGATTGACCGCCCAATCACCCGTTCATGACGCTGGCCCGCCGTTTCGATAAAGGCGCGGTTGGCGTCGGTAACAGTCCCCGACATATCAGCCAGAACAATCGACAGCGGACTGTCATCGAAGAACCAGCGCACCCGGCGTTCTGTTTCCGCAAGCGCATGTTCCCATTCATGGGCCGGCATCGGATCAGGGAAGACAACAGCCTGGCTTCGGATCGGACCGGTGCCCGGCGCATTGATCGAATGGGTGACAAAGCATTTGATCGGCTCGCCGCCTTTGACCTTAAGCTTCACCTCGCCATTCATGCCATCGCCGACGATCAAATCTGCCAGTTCCAGCGTACCGCTGGCGAAATCCTCAGGTTCTCCGCCCAGCCAGCTTGCCAGACGCCGGTTCAGGTAAAGAATGCGCCCTTCTTCATCCAGCCCACAGACACCGACAGGCAGGCGTTCGATCATTTGATCGGCCTGCTCGCTTCCGGCGCCGTCTGCCATCCGCGAGGCGACCCCGCCGACCGTCATTTCATCATCGGTACCGGTAACAAACGCGCCAAAGGCCGCAGACTGTTCTGCAACAACAAGTGAACGCCCCACTTCAGGCATGGCGGATGGATCAATACCGTCAACAGTCCAAAGCATCTGCCCAGCACGGGCATTTGCCGCCGTCACCGAAATCCGCAGGCAGGCCGTACCGGCTTCATAGGTTTCTTCGGCAATCTCTTCTGACGATGCTTCGTCACTACCGGCATCATCCTTCCCGATTGCATCACTGTTCACAGGTTCGGCAGGGGCTGCAAGTGCAAGTTGCTCGGGCTTTTTGGCCTGCGAAAAATCAACATAAATCTCGCCGGCCTCGCCCCGCATTGCACGCGTGCGCAAATCGGCGAGTTCGGAACTGCCGACATCCAGATAGCTCAGGCGTGCCTCAAGTGCGGCAAGCATGTCTTCGCCCGGTTCGATACCGAGTTTGCGAGGAAAGGAGGGGTTGGCATAAAGCGTGCGGCCATAGGCATCGATCAGGGCAACACCAATATCGGAATGCGCCAAACCGTTCAGTAAGGGCGCAAGGTCACTATCACCGGCAGATCGCCAGCGCGCAGACAGTGACAGGGCGGCCACCGCAACGATCGCGACCCCTGTTACCATGGACCCGATGATCCACATGATACGCGCATCAAGACCAGCCTTTGCCATGACCTGCAAGAGGACATAAACAAAAGCGACAAATGCGACACTTACAGCAAGGATAATTCCCCGAAACAGCACGCGACCGCCTTTAACGCCAATAACTTACAATATTGCTCTATACTTTTAGCTGCTATTGGGCTGACTGGCTACCGGCAAGTTTTACATTAGCCGGAAGACATAATGTACTCTGCCCGGGACCGAGACCTAGCGCATGATCGCAGCCGCAATTTCCTGCCCCAGATCGGCAATCGCAGCATTCCGTTCATCCATTGATGCAGATGTTTGGGTTATATATATCGCAACAATCACCGGCTTTTGTTCCGGCGGCCAGATCACTGCCGCAATCGCACGCGATCCAAACCCGCCTGCCCCGGTTCGGTCCGCAATCTTCCAGTCATCGGGCAAACCAGCCCGCAGCAACGGGCCACCGACCTGATTACCCATCAGCCAATCTTCAAGAAGCTGGCGGGATTCCGGGGACAGGGCATCGCCAAGCAACAGATAGGCAAGCAAAGCACGCATGGCATCGGGTGTTGTGGTATCACGCGGATCACCCGGTTTTGCGGTGTTCAAATCGGGTTCGATCCGGTCAAGCCGGGTCACATCATCGCCAATGTCACGCAAATAGGCGGTAAGTTTACCCGGCCCGCCCAACGCATCAAGGATAAGGTTGGCGGCTGTATTGTCGCTCAGATGCAGGGTGGCTTCGCACAGTTCCCCGATCGTCATTCCGCCATCAACGTGCTTTTCGGTTATCGGGGAATAAGGCACCAGATCTTCGGCGCCGTAAGTAATCCGGCGATCAAGCGTTTCTGTTCCAAAGTCGACCTTGTGCAGTACCGCGGCACAGGCAAGAAGCTTGAACGTACTGGTTAGCGGGAAACGTTCATCCTCACGATATTGCCATTCCCGACCATTTTCCACATTCAGAATACTGACACCAACCCTTGCACCAAGTCGGGTTTCAACCGCATGAATGGCGTCCATCAGACGATCATTGGCCGATGCGGCCATCGGCATCCCAAACGGCAACAGCAGTGATAGAATAGCAGCAGTTGCCAGAACGGCTTTTTTAAAGGCAGACATGTTTTGCAGATTTCCCGGAAACAAAACAAACAGATAACGAGGCAGGCTGCTTGTTACCGGGATTAACGGCTGAATTTTGGCGCAATAATGTCGAAAGGTCGAACTTGCGATTGGCAGCGGGGCCGGCACTCAACCCAGCTTCTTGCCTCGCTGGCGGAAAACGAACGAGATGATTTCGGCAACCGCCTTGTAATGTTCCGGCGGGATTTCCTGATCGATTTCCACGGTCGCGAACAGGGCACGCGCGACCGGCGGGTTTTCCATGATGGTGACATTGTTTTCTTCGGCCACTTCACGGATTTTAAGCGCAATATTGTCCTGCCCCTTGGCGACGCACATCGGGGCTTCCATCGCACCGACATCATATTTCAGCGCTACCGCATAATGCGTCGGGTTGGTGATCACGACGTCGGCGGTCGGAACGTTCTGCATCATGCGCTGCTGGGCACGCTGCATTCGGATCTGGCGGACCTTGGCTTTGATTTCTGGGCTACCCTCGGTCTGTTTGTATTCGTCCTTGATCTCCTGCTTGGACATTTTCATCTGCTTGGTGAATTCGTATCGCTGATAGGCAAAATCGAGCCCCGCGATCACGGCTGTCAGCGAAATGGCTGCGATCATCAAAATAATGATCATATCGTAAAGCCGTTCCAGCGCCATTTCGATCGGCATCTGAGGATAAAGCTCAACATCCATCAGTTCGGGAACAATCACGAACCCCAAGACCGCACCGACCAGGACAATCTTGAAAACGTTTTTGACGAATTCGACCATGTTCTTCATCGAGAACAGGTTCTTCGCCCCATTCAGAGGGTTAAGTTTATCCGGTTTAGGAGAAATGCGTTCAACAGCGATGACCAGGCCGTTTTGCAACAAATGCCCGGCAGCCGCAAAAAACATCAAAAGAACAAAGGGAATGCCCAATACATAAAGCATTCCTAGCAGTACATCTTTCATCAGTACCGGCAGGCCTGCCTGGCTGACATCATACATATGCGGATGTTCGATAAATCCAACCGCAAGATCCCGGACTGACTGCGCCATGCCGGGTGCCATCATGGTCATCACCAGACCACCACCAAATAGCAGCATGAAGTTACCGACTTCCTTGGAAACCGGTACCTGCCCTTTCTTTCGGGCGTCCTCAAGCTTTTTACTTGTGGGGTCTTCTGTTTTTTGGCTGTCGTCTTCGTCGGCCATTCCCATACCATTCCGGGTTGCCCGGCATTATGCCGTAAGGTTGGCGGTCCCTAGGGGTTGACGAAACTTTCCAACCCGTTTTCGTAATATTCCAAAAATACCATCATCATGGTCGGTAATGCCAGTGCCAGAAGCACAAAAGCCAATCCGATCTGAACCGGCATGGCAACAAAGAACACCGGCAACTGGGGCATCAGCTTGTTCAAAATGCCCAACGCCACCTGCAGCACGATTGCAACGATCAGGAACGGAGCCGAGATTTTCATCGCGATGACAAAACTTTCATTGATCGCACGCGCGAAAAATTCGCTCATATCACCAACCGGCAAGGCCCCCCCTGGCGGAAACAGGGAATAGCTCTCAAACACAGCCTGTATCATCAGATGATCAAGGCCGGTCACAAAAATCAAAACCATGCCGATTTGTGTGATAAAATTGCCGGTTACCGCACTTTGCGCTCCCGACAGCGCATCACCGCTGAAGGCGTTTGCCATCGAAGAACTATAGGCAATAATCGAGCCGGCTGTTTGCAAACCAGCCATCATAACCTGCCCAAACAGACCAAAAAATGCACCGATGGTCAGCTCGTAGGCCAGATGAACAAAAAGTGTCGGAGCATCAGCAGGCTGTTCGGGTATCAACGGACCCGCCAGCGGTGAAATCACCACTGCCACCCAAAAAGCAAAAACCAGCCGCACCCGTGCGGGTACAACCCTTGCCCCGATTCCAGGCATAAAGGCAAAGGCCGCCCCGACCCTGGCAAAGCTCATCAGGACCACATAGACATTAAGTGTCAGAAGATCATCGAGATTCATCTTCTTTCAGGATGTCCTGTTGTTGGTTTTTTGCTAATTCGGCAGGCCAATAAAATGATCGACCATTCGTCCCATGAATTCGGTCATTTCCGTCATCATGAAAGGCAAAAGCACCAGAAGTGCGATAAAAATCACGAGGATTTTGGGTACAAAAGTCAGGGTCATTTCCTGGATTTGGGTCAAAGCCTGAAACAGCGCGATGACCAAACCGACACCCAATGCAATCAGCATCAAGGGCGTACTGACCTTCAGAAGAGTCCATACGGCATCATAGGCCACGTCCATGATTTCCGCTTGATCCATCGGGTCTTCCTGCCTCGTCTTCCGTCACGTTACATCATTCATACAGGATAAGACCGGTGATGGGCCATGATTTCCTGCAATTTCAATTCGATCGCCCTGAAAACAAAAAGCCGCACGAAATTCGTGCGGCTTGCTCAAGGCGTCCTTCCGACAATTCAATCAACCGTCAGATAGGCATGCTCAGTACACTCTGGTAGGCTTCAACCGCCTTGTCACGAACACTGACCACAGTACGAAGTGTGACTTCGGCAGCCGAAACAGCGGTCACCACTTCATGCAGTTCCGCGTCACCAACGATGGCCTTCTGGGTCATCTGTTCACTGTTCACCATGGTTGCACGGGCATCAATTGCCGCCCCCTTCACCATATCGGCAAAACTTTCCCCCGGATTGACCGTCTGGCCGTTACCGCCAACACGCTCGGCCACGCTTGCGGTCTTGCCGCTTGCAGCGTTCCGGTAGGCAGAAATGGCATCGTTAAAACTGGCAACCATCGGTTCGTATCCTTAAAGCGGCGTTTGCAGACCTGATATTTTGTAACTTACTGCAGAATATCAAGGGTCTTGAGCAGCATGCTGCGCGAAGACTGTATCACATTGAGGTTGGCTTCATAGCTTCTCTGTGCTTCGCGCAAATCCATCATTTCGACCAGCGTTTCAACGTTCGGAGTCTGCACATAGCCCTGATCGTTGGCGGCCGGATGGCTCGGTTCGTATTTCATACCAAAATCGGACTTGTCCGTCATGACTTTATTGACCTTGACCAGCTCGACACCGACTTCCCGATCCATCACATTTTTGAAAGTCAGCAGCTTGCGGCGATAGGGGTCCTGCCCCTGCGCGGTCGGAAGACTGTCAGCGTTGGCAACGTTTTCAGCCGCGATACGAAGACGGGTACCCTGTGCACGCATGCCTGCAGCGGAAATTTTAAAAGCTTTGTAAAGTTCCATGATCGCTTATTCCTTTAACGCTGCTTATGCGCGGCCCAAAGCCGAAATCATCATCGACTTATGCTTGGCATAAAGTCGGGTCATGGTCTGATAATCGACCTGGTTTTCGTTCATCTTGACCATCTGCTCTTCAAGGATGACGGCGTTTTTGCCGGGCGCGACCTCATAGTTCTTGCGCACTTCCTCGTCCTTGAAGTTCTGCGGTTTGTGCAGGCCCTGGCTGTGCCCCGGTGCGGTCGCCTGCATCGCCAGAATAAACTGGCGGTCGCGACCAATGGTTTTCGGGTCGAATTCTTTAAGGTCGTTGGAGCGGTAATTAGGCGTATCGGAGTTGGCAATATTCTGCGCGATGACTTCCTGACGCTGCGTCAGCCAGTCCATCTTTTCTTTCAGATTGGCGAACATGCCAAGTTTGCCGATATCCATTGCCTGCTCCTGTTATCGCGACCCCAGTATTAGGCGGGCCGGTAAAGTCGAAGTTAACGCCGTGCCCGGATCGGGCCCCGGATCTGGTCAAAGGCTATTTTTGCCGCCCCGGCTCGATCCTGCAAACTATGTTGCATGAGGCGTGCCAAAACCAAAAAAGCGTTAAATTACAATGCCGGGCCGGGTTGCTATCGGTGACACTGGACCGCGACGGACAAAGCGGGCATATTGTGTCGCGTCTGGCGAATTTCTTTCGCCATCTATCGAAACCGGGACATTTCATGCTCTATCTCACACGAAAAGTTGGCGACTCCGTTGTTATTGACGACAACATCGAAGTTACCGTCGTTGAGGTTCGCGGCAAAACCGTGAAGCTGGGCTTCACCTTTCCCGAAGATGTACAGGTCCTGCGGCGTGAACTTTATGATCGCATTCAGGAAGAAAACCGTTCGGCTGCGGCCAGTGCGGATCTTGTGCGTCAATTGGGTCAGGTCACCAATGCGGTTGCCGACAATATGAAAAACAGTCCTGATGCCGACAAAGACGACGGTAAAGACTGATTTTCCGGTCGCGCAATCACCGGCATGGGCCGGGGATGCAAGACCACCGACATACGACAGACACTATCGTCATCCTCCTGGCAGGTAGCCGGGATATTGACCCTCATCTGTCGAATTCGCCTGCGCCGCCCTCTCCTGCTCCGTTACAGCATCATCAACATTCTGACCGGTTGCGGGTGACGGCAACGATTTGTTGACCATCTTCTGGCTATGGTCGAGGCTTGTGAATGGCGATAGAGCCGCGCAAAACGCGGGAACTTGACGAGATGGGCAAGAATGACCGGTAACCGACCCAAGGTCGACATCACCGATCCGCGCGAAATCCGCTCGGAAAATCTTGCCGCGCCCGGTTCCAGCGACCAGAAAGCCGTGGCACTAAGCTATGCCCATGGCAGGGATAACGCGCCGATATTAAGCGCGAAGGGCGAAGGCAGCGTTGCGGAACAGATCTTGCAACTCGCTTTTGCCAACGGGATCAAAGTCCGCAAAGACAGTGATCTTGCAGAAATTTTGATGGCTGTGGACGTCGATAGCGAGATTCCGCTCGAAGCGTTTGCCGCCGTCGCCGAGATTCTGAACTATATATACCGTATCAACCGGATTTACGGTGATCCGGCGAAGAAAAGGCCGACGACGTCGAATATCGACCAAGTATCGGCAAACAGTTTTGCAGATCGCAACCGGGAAGATCCAAATGAGCCCTGAACAATTCAAACCCGATCAGTTCAAAAAAGATCTCAAACGTGTTTTATCCCTGATCACGGCCAGTCAGCGATTTGTCGATGACGGCAAAGTGGTCGAGCTTAACACGCTGGAAACCAAAATTTCCGATCTGTGTGTGCAGGCTCGTGCAATGAATGGCGAACAGCGCCGCGAGGTCGCACCACTTCTGGCGGCGCTGACCGACGATTTGGCCCGTCTGGAAACCACGATGCACAAGGAATATTCCGAACTGCAACGCCAATTGCGCGGTCTTAGCAATAACGCACAGGCAACCAATGCCTATGCGCATGCAGCCCGGACCACCCGCTGAGCAAGTTCCGTCACACCGTTTTGCGGCGCAACGCCGGATCGCGAAATCCGATGGTGACTTGCCTGCATCACCTGTGCACGGTAAACAGAACGGGGTCCGGATCATAAAACCGGGCAACATCACAGGTCCGTCGCGGGGAAGGTAACCTGATGGAATTTAGCGCTTATTTCCGATTTGTTGCGGCCCTTGTCTTTGTACTGGGCATGATCGGGGTTTTGGCGCTGGTCGCACGGCATTTTATTCCCGGTGCACGAAACATCAATCGCCGCAACAAGGAACGCCGGGTTTCAATCGTCGAAGTCGTTCCGGTTGATACCAAACGCCGACTGGTTCTTTTCAAACGTGACGATACAGAACATCTGGTTTTGCTCGGCCCTGCCGGGGATTGCGTGATCGAACGCAATATCGGCACACATTTTTCCGAAGTTCTCAGCGACGATATGCGCATTCATGGCGATGATAATCTGCCCGATGCCGCACCGACGTCCGACACCGACACAAACCCGACCAAGATCAACGGGAAACAACCTGCATGAGCATTGCGCCCATTTCGCATTCCCGACAGGATCAAGCCAGACAGGCACATCCGCCCCGCAATGGTAGCGTGCCGCGCTGGCTGGTATTGGCAGCAGTCTGGTCACTGGTACCATTGATCGCTATCGGATTTGGCGGCGACACAGTCCATGCCCAGACATTCAATTTCGATCTTGGTGAAGGACCCGGCGTGACTTCATCGGGCCGGATGATCCAGCTTATCGGCCTGATCACGGTACTGAGCCTTGCCCCTGCCATCCTGATGATGGTGACGTCCTTTACCCGGATTGTTGTGGTACTCAGCCTGCTGCGCACCGCCCTTGGCATTCAGCAATCACCGCCCAACCAGGTCATGGTCAGTCTGGCGCTGTTTCTGACATTGTTCATCATGATGCCAACGATGGAACGTGTTTGGGACGAAGGCCTGCAGCCGATGATCAACGGCGATATCGACGAATTCGAAGGCATGGAAAGGTCCGTCAGGCCGGTTCATGACTTCATGATGACGCAGGTGCGTGACCGCGATCTTGAACTGTTCGTCAATCTTGCCAATGTCGAAGTAACCGGCCCGGAAACCATCCCGCTGCGCGCCTTGATCCCGGCCTTCATGATCAGCGAATTGCGCCGCGCGTTTGAAATCGGCTTCCTGCTGTTTATCCCGTTCCTGATCATCGACATGGTGGTTGCCAGTATCCTGATGTCAATGGGTATGATGATGCTGCCACCGGTCATCATCTCGTTGCCATTCAAGCTGATCTTCTTTGTGATGGTCGATGGATGGTATCTGATATCGGGCTCGCTGGTCGAGAGTTTCGGCGGTTAGCGACCGTTAGCAAAACTCCAAAAACAAAAGCCGCCTTGCACAAGCAGGCGGCCTTTTCTGATTATCACGGCTGTCATGTCAGACCGATCGTTTTCCCGTTTTGAAAACATTCTTTTCAAGCGGCTTCAGGCCGAAGCTGCCACGACGTGGTGCCGGGTTATCCGCAACATAACGATCTGCCTGCTGGCGTTCACGGTCGTTCATACGCGCCCGCACAGCTTCCATTTCGCGGTATGCCTGACTTCCCGCGGATGGTGCAGACATCCTGAGCCAGTAATAGGCCATGATATTGTCCTGATCGACACCGCTGCCAATCGCGTAAAGCCGTCCCAGGGCAGCCTGCCCGTTGGCTGATCCCTTGCGTGCCGCCCGTTCATACCAGCTTGCTGAACGGACCATATCAACCGGCACCCCAAGGCCATGTTCATACATCACACCAATCAGGTGATAGCCACCCGGATGGCTGAGTTCCGCCAGGTCCATCGCAAGATCAAGTGCCGCGGCATAATCGGGTTCACGATGCGCAACACCAAAGATCAGAATTTGCGTCATCTGGTATTTGGCAGAAATATCGCCCTGATCACACGCATTCATCAACATTGTCCAGCCGCGGTTAAACAGCTTCAGGTCGGATGAATGGCAGAAATACATCGCCAGATTGGCCTGGGCATAGGTATCGCCCTCGTTCGCGGCCATTTCAAACCAGCTGATGCTTTCGGCAATATTCCGTTCTGCCCCCAATCCAACACCAAGGGCATAGCCAAGAGCAGATGCCGCTTCGACACTGCCGGCACGGGCTGCGCGCAGATTATATTCAAACGATTTTGACGGATCGCGTTTTACACCGCGCCCTTCAAGGTAAAGATAGGCAAGCACACTGGCAGCAGAGGGGTCATTGGCCTCGCTCGCGCGGTGCAGATATTCCACTGCCATCTCGTCGCTCTGATCGACACCCCATCCATTGAGGTAACACACCCCAAGGTTATAAAGGGCGGCGATTGATCCGTTTTCGGATGCCTGTTCAAACCATTCGGCCGCAGTTTCGGGATTTTCCGGCACCCCCAGCCCCTTGGCATAAAGATAGCCAAGATTATTGGCCGAAATGCCTTCGCCGCCAAGTGCCTCTTCGCGGAACCAATAGGCTGCCTCGCGGTACCACTGATCACCTTCGCCCTGATCCTCGGCAACACCGATCCCCTTGGAACGCATGAAGCCATAACAGATGGCAGCAAAGGCGCGGCTTTGACGGTGAATCTGGTCAAGAATCTTGCGCGTGGCGCCCTCATCCCGCGGCATACCAACGCCACGGAAATGCCTGAGCGCAAGCGAAAGCTGCGCGAAGATATCACGCTCGACCTTCGCATCATCGTAATAGACCATTTTAAGTGCACGATCCATCACAGCACTGCTTCCACCAATAGAAAAGGACTGAATTTTTACACCTTGAAGGCGTACCAATCCAATCAAAACATAAATATGACTATTAGTTTATAGCACTAAGCTGCGACTTTTCCAACTGATCACGATAGTTGCCCAAAAATCCCTGGAAACTTTCGACCTCGTCAACCTTGCTTGCAAGGGTCCGGTAGTCGATCAAACCTTGAGACGGGCTTGATGTGATCAGGCTAAATGCTTCGGCATAAGGGCTTTGCGCCATCACGATGCCGTAACGACGTTTAAGCATATTAAGCGTGCGTTCTTGCCCGCCCATCGCAAGATTAACTGCCCAGTTCAGGACATAACGGGCACGTTCATCGCCAAAATTCTCGATCATGTTGCCCTGATCTTCGCCAACGAGACGCTGGAAAGTTTCGGCCGCCGACAGATAATCACGAGTATCCCGGTAATATTCCACACGCAAAAGTTCCGCATCCTTCGAAAGGTCGCCTTCAAGGGATGCCATGGCTTCGGCACCGCGATCTGTATCAAGCAGCGCACGCGCCCGCAGATGCCGGCGTTGCGTTTCCAGCTCGTCAGACATGCCGGCGACTTCGCTGTTATCAAGCACGCGAATGGTTTCTTCGGGCTTACTGTCAAGCAGATACACCAGCGCCAATCTGGCACCGACACGCGCCTTCTCCGTGCCGTTCAGGCGGAAATCAACCTGATGTTCCAAAAGGGTTTCAGCCCGGTCAAACAATTCGACATCCACCATACGATCGGCCAGACGGCGGATCAGCTCATCACCCTTTTCGCCCGCCGGTGTCAGTTCGCGGAACTCGTCATACAGCGCAACCGCCTTGATAGCTGAAATATTATTGATCTCGTCACCAAGATAGATCGATTCGAACGTGTCATGCATCATGTCGGTGACTTCTGTCGCCGATGGACTATTGGGGAAGAAAATCGCCGCCTGACGCAAGGTATTCAGACCTTCGCGATATTGCTTGTTTTTGATCTGCAGTTCGCCCAAACGGCGCAACAGCGCCATTTCGAATCCATCCCCTCGCCATGCAAAACGCAGTTTTTCCAGTTGCTCGATGGCATCATCAAGGGTCAGACGTTCAAGACGCATCAAAAGTTCGGTGCGATCAAAGATGGCATGCGCGCGTGCCTTGCGATTGTCGCCTTCGGCAACCTCGTCCCAGGTGGCGACGGCCTGTTCGAACTCGCCGGCTTCTTCTTCAAAGATGCCTTTCAGATATTCGACATCCTTGATCTTGCTTTCGCCAAGTCCCTTGGCCACAAGCATTTTTTCGATCAGGTCCATGCCTGCTTCGGGATTGCCGACGATCAGAGCCTGTTCCGCAGCCAGTGGCCCCAGTCGCGACAGCAATTCTGGCGGATAATTATCAAGGATATGCACGCTTTCCAGAAGATCCCGCGCACCATCGTTCGGCCGACCGCGTGCAGCCGACGTGACCGCCCGCCACAATTGCATTTCGGGAATGGCGCGAAGGCGCTCGTCCTCCAGCAGACGAGCTGCCTCATCATATTCTCGGTCAAGGAACTTGATCGCCGCCTTTAGGGCGCGGAATTGCAGTTTCTGCGCGATCAGCGGATCGTCATCTTCCATGGTCGAAGCAACAGCATCGGCTTCGGGCCCTAACCCGTTGGCCATGTAGTATTGCGCGAGTTCAAGGCGGGCCTTGTTGCGGTGTTCGTCACCGCTTTGCGCCAGTTCCCGACGCAACTGATGGATCGCCTTGTTGTAATTATCAAGACCACCGCGACGCCAGTCATCAAGCTCGAAAATAAGACCTTCGCGCCCTTCTCCCGCGCGGGCACGCACGCCGGTTGCAGAAGCCAGAAGACGCGCACCTTCCGGCGAGATGTTCAAACCATCCGCCGCCGTCACCACAACAGCCTGACCATCATCACGATTGGTAACCTGGACGGTTTCGTTGACCGGGGCAACAACCACCCCCTGGACTGACGGAAGAACTTCGAAATCGGGATAACGCAATGCCGTCTCGATTCCGTAACCCATCTCGCGTGTTGGCACGACACGCAAAGAATCGCCGACCTCCGGGTCTTCGATCGGAATTGTCGGACTGATATTGATCAATGGCACGACAAGCCGGGCACGTGTCTGATTATCCAGTTCGATTGACGGGCCAAGCCGTTCTATCGGCTGCATGGTGCCCTGCTGAAGGGTAACGTCCCAGTCGCCATTCTCAGAAGGTGTGCTATAAAGCCCGACCCCTTCGGGGATGGTCATCCGCAAGACCGTTGCATAGGGGCTGTCGATCTGCTCAATCACTCCGATAATCTGGGCTGCATCCTGACGAACAGCATCAAGATCAAGACTTGCGCGCACATCAAATACCATCCACAGGAAACCGGCACGCGACCAAATTGCAGCCCCGCCCGGCCGCCCGAACGGGAAGCCAAGTGTAAGTCTGCTCTGGTCCTGTGTCACCGTGACTTCCAAAGTCCCGATGCTTTCGCGAGCTGGTGCAACAGCCTCGGCCGAAACCGACGTGTCAGCCTGCTCTGAAAGTCCGCGTGCAATCGGATCATCCGTTGGCGCGGTCGGCGAAGGGACCGATACGCTTTCAGAAGCCACGCCAGAACGCGGTGCACCAGCAGAAGACGATGCATCGGATGCAGTTTGACGTGGTGCTGCTGGTGCGGCAGGTGCCGTGGGGGCAGACGGCGTCGGGGACGCGGACCGGGTTGCCGTCGTTGTTGCGGGGCGACCCGTATCGGCGGGATCACCCTGAACGCCCATCAAATCAACGACGACTTTGTTCCCGGATCTGAAATGCCTCAGCGCGCGCGGTGGATTGGTCTCGATACCAACAGATAACGGGTCTGTTGCACTTTGGCGAAGCGTGACACCTTCGGGTAAACGGCGTGTCACGCCAGTCGCATCAATACGGGCGGGACTGGTAAAGGCCAGGGTCTGGTTGCCCTGATCACCATTCAACGCGTAATCGGTACGATTGGGCCAATCAAAGACCAGTCGATAGAATGTTGGATGCCGACCAACCCGGACTTCAAGGGCAGGTGTGGCCGCAGCAGGTGTGACGGCGGCCTCTGGCGTCGATGACGTGTTTGGTCGGGCTTGCGGCGTGGGTAACGGTTCGGATGCAACTTCAGCCGGAGGATTGGGTGCCGGACGGGGCGGTGTCGGTTCCGGCGATGCAGGCTGTACGGGCGCTGGAGCTGGTTTGTCCAGAATATCGAGAACCACATTGTTCCCGACATTGAAAACCCGGGCCTCAAAATCGTCACGCAGAACAAAAGCAACCGTGCGTCCGTCAGGATCAAAAAAACCGTCACTCACATAATCGGAAACAGGTCCGAGTACACCGCGCATTGAGGCAACAAGTGGCTGGTCAAAACGCACGACAAGCTGATCACCGATGATTTCAGCGGTGTAATTGACGGGCTTGTTCCATTGCAGAACGATACGTCCATAGCCACTATGTGCGCCCGAGCGGATGATCACCGGATCTGCCGCCTGGGCGAGTGCGGGGCGCGTTCCCATGACTGGCAATACTGCCAGACCGGCCACCACAACAAAGGCAGCCAGCAGGAGACGCGCTACGACCAAAAGCATTCTTACGAACCTCCGATCCCGCTTCCGCTATGGGGTTCAATCACAATGTCGACCCGACGAGCCATTGTAAAACGTGCTTGCTCGTCTGCCATAATCGGAAGCTGGTCGTATCTTGATGCCGCAAATCCGTAAATATTTATGTAATCCGTGTAACCGGATCTTTTAAGTTCGTTGGCAACGGCAGCAGCACGGGCCAGGGAAAGTTCCCAGTTAGAGGCATAAAGGCCCCGCCCGCTGACCGGTCGGGGGTCAGTATGTCCCTGAACGCCAATCCGGTTTCCGATATTCCTCAGGACACCGCCAAGAACAAACAAAGCCTGACGGGCCTTATCCGTCATATCGGAACTACCACTGATAAACAGGATATCGCCCGGTAAGGAAATGACAAGTTTGTCCGCATCACGACTAAGTGTGGCATCGCCCAGAACATCGTTGTCATCAATCGCGTCATCAATCACGGCGCTGAGGTAATCAAGGTTCATCGCAGGCTTGCGATAGACACGCGGAATGTTCAGCTGCGCGGTTGGCTCATCACTCTCTTCGACCGGGGATGGTTTGATTGATTGCGACAAAGAGTCGACGACCTCGTCCCAACGGTCAATTTTGACCTTGGACATGGCAAACAACATCACAAAGAACGTCAGCAACAGCGAAATCAAATCCGCCAAGCTTAGCATCCATGGCGGCGGCCCCTTCGGACCATTGTCACGCTTCATCTCGTCCATCAGCCATTCCCCCCCGTTTGCGGTGCCAACGGAATGGGCGCGTTAATTCCCGGTCGATTGCCCCCCGGAAGCGGGATCAGCATTTTGCCACTATTTCCATTCCCCGGACCACTTGATGCCGGTGCAGGTATCGCGCCGTTATCCGTGCTATCCGATTGCGCCGGTGTCGTAATCGGAACAGGTGGCTCTTTCGGGCCGAAATCCCAGAAAAAGCGGAAGGTGACGATGAACGGATCAGCCCCGGGATCAATACCGACATAAAGATTGTTTTCAGGTGCACCGCGATCAATCAGGTCGCGGGCAAACGCCCCTGCGCGACCGATCTGAAGATTGTTTTCAATCTCGACGGTCCCCTTTGACCCGACTTCGCTGCCCATCACCATTTCCATCTCATAAGACGCATAACCGCTTTCATCGGCCAGCACTTCTGCAAGCTGGTCCATGAATTCGTTCTGGCGCTCACGGATCAAAATGGAATTTGGATCAAACAGCTGTTCGACATGCATGATGACTTCCATCAGCGTGCCCGGCTGGATGACCTGAACACGAACAACCTTGATTGCGGTCTGGAACAGGGAACCCAGTTTGTCCTGGGTATCTTCGGCCGCAACAACCGGTCCCTCGATCGAGGTGACGGTTTGCAGGCTGGTGGTCGGTGGCAGAATGGCGGCAAATGCAGAAGAAAGGCTTTCCTGAACTTCCCGGGTTTTGACTTCCTCGAAGGTCGAAATGGTATTCAGCAGAATAAAGAAAGCCAGCAGCAGCAGATAGAGAGCGAGGAACAGCGCAACCGCCCCGTTTGTAGGCGGGCTTGGTGGTCTTGGTCCGTCGTCCTCTATTTCCGCCATAACCGTCCCATTTAGCTAAACATCGCGTCGATGTCAGCCTGCGAGACACCTTTACCGTCGAGCTGCGGCCCGTTCAGCAGGGCCGCTTCACCTTCGGGTTCCTTCTTCTTGCGGGGATTGGATGCGGCATATTTGGCAATTTCGTCACCAAATGCCTTGACCAGTCCTTCGACCCGTTCCTCAATAGATTTCAGGGCCTTGATCACCTTGGTGGTCCGTTGACCTGTGATATCCTGGAAGTTACAGGCTTCATAAACACGCATCGTTGCGCTGGTAACGATTTCTGCCTGCTCGGGGGGGAGAGTTGTAGCGAACTCCTCAAGCGTATCCATCGCATCAAGGATTTCATGCGTTGCCCCGGCTGTCGCATCGACAATCGCGTCGAGCTCGTCCGTGGCATTGGGGATATATTCCGCCTTGATATCGTCCGGCCGCAAAGATGCGATTTCGGATTTCATCTTGCGAATGATGCCCGAAAGTTCATCCAGTTCACCAAACAGGCGTTTCTGGTCATCCGATGGCTTGTCACCTTCCGACACAAAGCGGGAAAGCTGATCCATCAGATCGGACAATTGTTCGACCTTAAGCTCGTCACCATCAAGGCGCGCCTTCAGGTCCAGCAACAATTGCCGCAGTTCGTCTTTGGACGTTTTGGACATCATGGTATCGCGGGACTAATGCCCCGCGCCCCTAATCAGAACTCACCGATAACGGTGGTGAGTTTGCCCTTCAACGTCTCTGCGTTGAACGGCTTGACGATATAATTCGAAACGCCGGCTTTTTTCGCCATGACAACGTTTTCGGTTTTCGCCTCGGCGGTGATCATGATGAAGGGCAGATCCTTCAGCTTTGTATCAGCGCGAACTTCCTTCAGAAGCTGAAGACCGGTCATCGGCTCCATGTTCCAGTCGGAAATCACAAGGCTGAACGGCTTTTCGCGCAGTTTGCGCAACGCCATGCTGCCATCCGTCGCTTCTTCGATATTGGTAAAGTTCAGCTGCCGCAGGAGATTGCGGATGATACGCAACATGGTTTTGTAGTCATCCACAATCAGGATCGGCATATTCGGATCGACGGCCATTCACCACTCCATCATGCTATCAAATCTCTCACCCTTACCCCTGTATTCCCTGTGCATAAGGGTAAGGCCCCTATAATCGTGATGTACCTATTTAACAATGGTTAATCAAGGCTTTTCACAATTCCCTAATAACGTCCATCATGTTGATGATGCTTGAATAATCCCCCGGCTGACAGCCTTTTATACAGACGGGATTTTACCCGCACCTGCATCTTGGGCATTATTGAAGCGGCAACATGTTGATATCCTGCTTGTAGGCCAGTTCTGTTGTCAGGGCACGGGCGCGATCTGCGGACATTTCAGCAAGAACAGCAGCAGTATTTGCCTCGCGCATGCCAAGTGCGACCTGCAACAATATATCCATATCAAGATCATTCCAGATGCGAGCGGCATCCTTTGGTTTCATTTTTTCATAAACGCTGATCAACTTGGTGATCCGTTCGTTTTCCTGCTCTTCCTTCGTCTCGACCAGACCTTCGATGGCCGTTTTCAGCGATTTCATTTCCTCGATCTTCGCATCAATCCGGGCTTCGGCGGCCGCCAGCAGGCTCTCGCGCTCATCAAGACGCTGCTCCTTGCGATCCAGCTCTGAACGCCGGACAGACAGGTTCTGCAAAAGATCGATCTCTTCCTGGGTAAACAGGGTCGGGTCCCCGCCCAGCATCGGCGGCGTATCACCCGCATCTTCCGGCAGACCGGAAGCCCCATCGCCTTCCATCATTCCCAGGGGATCGTCCAGTCCAGGGCCGGGAGTCCCGTTCGTGGTCGCCGGATCGGTTGCTGGTGCCGGCTGCTCCTGTGCCTGAGCACGCGCAACCTGCATCACACTGACACCGGAGGCATCAGTGGCATCATTGCCTTTGGGTTCATCCGAAAACAGCCCGACGATTTTGACCGTCAAAACGATAAAACCGACTACGACCACCAACGGCAGGATACGCACAGCAGACATTCATTCACCCGGTAGACGGAACGCTTTCGCATCCACATTGAATTTCAAATCATATACTAACAGGTAGGTACCAAATTTGTCGAAAAAAGACGCCAAGCCTGTTTTTCAGCAAACATCACAATCTTATTTGAATTCTCGACACAGATGGCCCTTACCGAACAGAACGTAACGCGGCAAGAAGTTCGCGTTCGGCTTCCGACCGACCAGCATCCTCATCCTGCCCGTAAGGATCGGTCTCAGCTTCCGGTACGGATGATCCAACAGAACGCGCACCTGAACCATATCTGTCACCTGACGGTTCGGCTGGCGAAGACGCTGTCGGCCCTGTGCCGCGTTCGACATCGCGCATCAGACGGGCGGCAAGTTCTTCGGCCCGGGTTTCAACACCCTGCCGGTCATCAACCATGTCACTGCGCTCATGTCCGGCAGTATTTACTGCCCCGGCAAACTTTGCCCCGCTGCTACCACGCCGGGTTGCATTGGCATCACTTGCCGCCTTCTCCAGCCGGTTGGCAATGCTTTCTCCACGGTCGACCATGAAAGAAAGATCTTCGTTCAGCGCATTTGCCTTTTCAATATCCTCGCGCAGTTTTTCACCGGATTGCTCAGCCATTTCCTTTAATGCGCGGATCGATATTTCGGCACGTTCGTTGGCAGCGTTGAAAGCCGTCAAAAAATTCTGCATTTCCTCACGATTACGGCGGAAGGCCGCCAAACGACGGCTGAGGATCATGGCATATATGATTGTTGCCAAAAGCAGGACAATCATTACCAGATCAAGATAGATGGCATATTCCATCAACTGTCTTCCTCATTATGCCGCGCCCGGTCACGTACCTGGATCGCGATCCTGTCCCCCTTGCGCCCCATCATCCCCTTGAACAGGGGCACATCCCCGCACCGAACCTCGACAGGCGACGTCGGGCTGGTATTAAGAACCAAACGGTTGCCAACTTCCAGATTAATCACATCACCCAGCGACATGATCTGTTCGTCAAGTACGGCAAGAAGGTTGACGTGGGTTTGCCACAACTCGTTCGCCAAGTGGTTTTCCCAAATCGAGTCACGACCGAATTTTTCCCCCATGAACATCTGAAGCAGCAGTTCACGAACCGGCTCCAGTGTTGCATATGGGATCAGCAGTTCCAGACGACCACCGCGATCTTCCATATCAATGCGCAACTTCGCCACGATGGCGGCGTTGGCATGTCGTGCAATGGTCGCAAAACGCGGGTTGGTTTCAAGCCGTTCGAACCGGAACGTCACCGGGCTGAGTGGATCAAACGCAGCCGACAGATCCCCAAGAACCACATGGATCATGCGTTCAACAAGGTTGCGTTCAATCGTGGTATAAGGACGGCCTTCAATACGCATTGCCGCAGTCCCGCGACGCCCGCCAAGCAACACGTCCACGATGGAATAAATCAGCGCTGAATCGACCGTCAGCAACCCATAGTTATCCCATTCCTCGGCCTTGAAAACACCCAGCATGGCGGGCAACGGGATCGAGTTGAGATAGTCCCCGAAGCGTAGCGACAGAATGTTATCGAGAGAAACTTCGACGTTATCCGATGTAAAGTTACGCAACGAGGTGGACATCATGCGGACCAGCCGGTCGAAAACAACTTCAAGCATCGGCAGGCGTTCATAAGCCACCATCGACGAGTTGATGATCGCCTGAATACCTGACTGGTCGCCTGCGCCCGATCCGTCATCAAAGCCCAGAAGACTGTCAATTTCGTCCTGGTTCAGAACACGCGCGGATCCGGGGCCGACATCTTCGTCTTCGCCACCGCCATCTTCGTCACCAAGCATGGATTCCCATTCGGCAGCCATATCCTCGCCGCCGTCATCTCCATCCTCATCACCGCCAGCCATGGCTTCCCATTCAGCGGCGAGTGCGTCATCATCATCTTCATCTGCCATCGGCGATTTGTCCCTGGCTCTTTGGCCCGTTACCTTCTTGATGGTAGCTCTGGCATTGTCGCCGGCACCCTATTGTACCAGCATTTCCTTGAACAGAACGTCGTTAATTTTTGCCGGCTTGGCGGCGGCACTAACCCGGATCAGCAATTCCTCGCGCAGGCGGAACATCCCCTCGGAGCCAGCAAGGTCTTCGGGGCGCAACTCGCGAAGATAAACCTGAAAGTTGTCAACAATACGTGGCATCATCTGTTCGATCTGCGGCAACATGGCCTGATCGGCGACTTCCAGACTGACACGTATTTTAAGATAGCTTTGCTTGCCGCCACCGGCATTGAGGTTCACCAGAATTTCAGGAAGATCAACAAAGCCGACATTTTCCGGAACTCCCGGTGCTTCCTCAATTGCGCTTTCCGAAATGACTTCCTCTGTCTGCGTGCCACCACCACCGGTAAGCATATCGATCACCGGCTGTAAAAGCCCGGTAAAATACGCAGCCGCAGCGCCACCCAAAAGCAATAATACCAGCAAGATAACGACAACGAGCAGTTTTTTACTGCGCCCACCGCCACCATCCATTTCTATTTCGTCGACATCATCACCCATCGGCCTGCACTATCCCGTGTTCACACCCGTTACACTGTCCAGCAAACACTATGCCGGAATGATGAGGCATAACGCCTCGACGTTAAAATTCCGTTTCCCGCATCCTTCAGAATAGCGGGCATAGTTATCAATCTAATATACGGGCCCGGGGTTGCCACCCCCTTCCGGGAACCAACCCGACCTGATAGCACGGCAAGTTCTTCCAAAGAGCCCAACCTTTTAACAGGGCAACAAATGCCGACCCAGAATTATCACCATAATTTCAATATGTTACTACGACTGGCACACCTTTCGCAAATAGCTTGCCCAGATCACTGACCCGATTTGGGAAACTGAGAATATGGAAAACGTTACCTACATCGCTTTGTCGCGCCAAAAGACGCTTCGCAGCATGATGAACAACATCTCCCAGAACCTGGCGAACATGAACACGACCGGGTACAAGGAAGAGAAAATGATGTTCACGGACTGGATCGCGAAGAACAAGGATGCGCCGTTCCGGGGCGAGCGTGAAATCTCGCTTGTTCAGGATATCGCACAATTCCGCGACACACGCGTGGGTAACATTGAAAATACCGAACGACCGCTGGACGTAGCATTGAGCCAGCCGGATATGTTCTTTGCCGTGCAGACACCCAGCGGGACCCAATATACCCGGAATGGCAATTTCAGCCTCGATCCGGGTGGACAGTTGATTACCAATGAAGGGTATCCGGTCCTGAGTGATGCCGGTCAACCGATCTTCTTTAACGAAGCCGACAATCTGATCGAAATCAAGGGTGACGGCAGTATCTCGACCGATATCGGCCAGATTGGCAAGCTGCAGGTCGTTACTTTCGACAACGTTCAGGAAATGAATGTAACCGGCAGCTCGCTTTACAGCGTCGTCAAAGACAACCCGAATGATCCCGATGGCGCCCAGCCGGTTGACAATCCCGGCGTCGTTCAGGGGGCTCTGGAAAAATCCAACGTCAATCCGATCAGTTCGATGACCCAGATGATTGATGTATTGCGCACCTATCAGTCGGTGACGCGATCGCTCGAAAGCGAGAACGAGCGTCAACGCAACATGATCAGCAAACTGGGCGATGTTCGCGCCTGATTAACCGGGCGCCCTGCCCCGAAGTAAAGAATTCAAATGCGCCGTCGGCGCAGACCCAGGAGACAGAAGATGCGGTCACTTGATATTGGAGCCCTTGGCATGCAGGCACAGTCCACCAACGTGGATGTGACCTCGCACAACATCGCCAACATGACCACAACCGGCTACAAACGCCAGCGCGCCGAATTTCAGGATTTGCTCTATCAGGACCTGCGTCGCGCCGGGTCTCCATCGTCGGATACCGGCACAATTGTCCCCGTTGGCATCCAGGTTGGTCTCGGCGTAAAAACTGCCGCAATTGGCCGCTATATGGGTCAGGGCACGCTGACGCTCACCGAGAACGAACTTGATGTCGCAATTCAGGGGCGCGGCTATTTGCAGATTGATTTGCCAAGCGGTGAAACGGCTTATACCCGTGATGGCACACTGAAACTCGACGCCAATGGCCAGCTTGTCACGAAAGACGGCTTTGCCGTGCAGCCTGGCATCACTGTGCCGGACAATGCAACGTCAGTCACAATCAATACATCTGGCGAAGTATTTGCAGAAATCGATGGTCAGGTTGCACTTCAGAACCTTGGTCAGATCCAGCTTGCTACCTTCATCAACCCGGCAGGTCTTGACGCTTTGGGTGACAACCTGTTCCTTGAAACCGAGGCCTCCGGGGACCCGGCAACCGGTGTTCCCGGCGGGGTTGGCTTTGGTACCCTCCAACAGGGTTATCTGGAATCCTCAAACGTCAACGTGGTTCAGGAAATCACCAACCTGATCAAGGCACAGCGTGCTTACGAGATGAACTCGAAATCGATTTCGACCACAGACGAAATGATGAGCGCGGTCAGTAACCTGCGTTAATTCGGTTCGTCTCTGGGATAACAGGACTGTTCGGACAGAAATTGCGCGGGTCACCGAAAAACCGGTTGTCCGCGCAAACTGCATTTACGCGATTTACACAGTTCCGTGCTATGGTTGTCGCATGAAAATACAGAAAATATTCCTCATACTTGCATTGCTGTTTCCGGCCTTGCTGAGCAATCCTGGGCAGCCGCACGCGCAATCATCATCCGGCACACGGGAAATGGATGCAAATATCCTGCTGCGCCCGGATGCGATCGTTGAGGGGCAATATGTAACCTTGGGGGATATTTTCAGCGGCATCGATCTTGAGCAAAGCGACATTCCTGTCGCTCATGCTCCGCAACCCGGACGTCAAACCGTTCTTGATTATCGCTGGCTTTATGGAATCGCCCAACGACACAAGGTGCAATGGCGCCCGCGCACCGCAGCCGATCAGATCGTGATCACACGCGCCAGTCAGACCATCTCGATAGACGAGATTGCCGATGCCATCAAAGATGCGCTCACTGATCACGGTATAAAGCCCCCCTTTAATGTTGATCTGTCAGGCGAAACATTTCAAATCCACCTGCCTGTTGACGTTCCGGCTGCAGTCGAAATTACCGGATTGGATGTCAACCAGCGAACCAACCGGTTCATCGCGAATGTCACAACCGGTTCGCAAACCGCCCAGCGCCGCACCTACCGAATGAGCGGCAGATATTTCCCGCTGGCCCAGATACCGGTTGTTGTGGAACCAATCCGGCGGGGCGCTGTCGTTCGCCCTGATCAGGTTGAATACAAGAATATCCGGACAGAACGTCTTCCGGCCGGCACCATCAGTGACATCGATGATGTCGTGGGCAAAGAGGCATTACGCCCTGTCAAACCCGACGAACCACTGATGTTTCGCGATTTTTCCAACCCGATCCTGGTCAGACGCGGGGCACTGGTCACAATCCGGCTGGTGACGGAAAATATGTCCCTGACGGCACGTGGCAAGGCACTGGAAGACGGCGCAAAAGGATCAGTCATTCGTGTCATGAACATGACCAGCAACAAAACCATTCAGGTGGAAGTTGTTGCCGAGAACGAGGTCCGCGCCCTGCCGGCAATGTCGCAGTAACGAGACAATTACCAACCAATCCCGATCAAATTCAAAGACTTGCACACCCGGCAAGCTTTGCCCTTATAGCCTCGGCAATCTGGCATGAGGATTGCGTAAATACCGGCAGGAATCCCAGGAGGAATAAATGCCCGGTAATCATTTCCAGATTTCGATGCGCCGTCTGGCGCTCGTAACCAGTTTGATTGGTGCGACAGCGCTGCTTTCTGGCTGCAATGCCATGAAGCGACTTTCCGAAGTTGGCGAAGCACCAAAACTGTCGGCAATCGATAACCCGACCCAATCCGAGACCTACCGACCGGTGAGCCTGCCAATGCCGGCCCCCCAGGTCGCGGAAAGCAATCCGAACTCGCTTTGGCGTTCCGGTGCGCGTTCCTTCTTCAAGGATCAGCGCGCCAACCAGGTCGGCGATATCCTGACAGTTGTCGTAGACATGCAGGATAGTGCCGCATTGGCCAACACAACCGCACGATCACGCACCAACAGCGAGGATCTTGCAGTACCAAACCTTTTCGGCCTCGAGTCCGAATTCACCAAAGTATTGCCGGAAACGCTCAACCCGTCATCGATGTTCGATATGAACAGCGCGACATCCAACAGAGGCAGTGGCACGCTTGACCGTAACGAAGCAATTGATCTGCGTGTGGCAGCCATCGTTATTCAGGTTCTTCCGAACGGCAACTATGTCATTCATGGCCGTCAGGAAATCAGGGTCAATAGCGAAGTGCGTGAGGTTCAGATCGCGGGCGTCATTCGCGCAGCAGACATCACTTCAGCCAACGAAGTCGAATATGACAAAATCGCCGAGGCGCGTATTTCTTACGGTGGCCGCGGTACGATTTCCGATGTTCAGCAGCCGCGCTACGGCAGCGAAATCATGGATGTCATCCTGCCCTTCTGACCGAACCTGATCGCCTGCATTTTCCTGGGCTTCCGCAGGCAGTCACAATTAATAAAACCGGCCTTCCCGAAGGCCGGTTTTATTGTATCTGGACATGCCCGAAAGAAAAAAGGTCCGGCTGCGTATCGCAACCGGACCTTTGATTTTGGTTATCCCTAACCAGTATTCCCCCACAGAGCCTTGGCTTTTGCCTTTTGGCCGGATCAACGCAGGCGCGACCCTTATTTCTTCCCGACGCGATCAGTCGTCGCGGCGAGTGCGCTCCATCCGTTCGTGGCGTTCCTGGGCTTCAATGCTCAGGGTCGCAATCGGACGAGCTTCAAGTCTTTTAAGGCTGATCGGCTCGTCGGTTTCTTCACAGTAACCATATGATCCGTCTTCAATTCGACGCAAAGCAGCATCAATTTTTGAAATCAGCTTACGCGCCCTGTCACGAGTGCGGAGTTCCAAGGCCCGGTCTGTTTCGGCCGATGCACGATCGGTCAAATCCGGTTCCTGAAGTCCCCCGCCATCCTGCAGGCTCGCTAATGTTTCCGAAGATTCTTGCAGCAGTTCAGCCCGCCAGGCCAAAAGCTTCTGCCGGAAATATTCCCGCTGGCGCGGGTTCATGAACTCTTCGTCCTCAGCGGGACGATAGTCTGGTGGTAGCGTGATAGTCATGTACGCCCTCTATACAGGACTCATCGAACGCGCGGCAATATAGAGGGCGCGCGCAATGGGTGCAAGCTGATTGAACAAATAAATCTGAATTAGTGAGAAAGCCTTTGTAACCTTGGGTTTCGCAACCAAAATTATTCTCGAAACCACCGATTTCAAGCTAATCCCGAAACCTCAAGCTTTGCCAGTTCCACCTGCGCACGCAGATCAATCTCGTCCAGCACAGAAGAAAGAGCAGGATCGGAAATATTTTCGCGTTGTTGATCCAGCAACCCGACAAGCTGGCGTAACCGGCTGGCAGGCAGAGTCCCACTCAGCAGCGCGTCACGCACCCCCTCAAGCTGCTCAAGCAGGCTTTCGGCTCTGAGAACCGCGTGTTTTTTCGGGGAGTCAAGCGCATCACCACTTTGCTGCAAAGCCAGCAGGGCATCAAGCGCACTGACTGTGCCCGCACTATGCACACCACCGGTTCCGCTTGCTCCGCCAGTGGAATCGAGTGAGCGAATGGCATCGGCAAAACCACCAGCACCACCACCGCCAGATGTTTTCTTGCGCGACGTGTTGCTTGTACCTGTTGCCTTGGATCCGCTGACCTTCATTTTTAACTTCCGCCTGCTATGTGGTAAGCTTTCCGGGATCGAACATGCAGTCATGACCATATCAATCAGCACTGCCAAACTCGTCGACCCAATCCGCACCGCCCCTTGGCAGTGATCCGGACGGGGTCGAGTCTCCCCCAAAGTGCCGATTGGCGCAACGGGAAAAAAATGCCGGGTCGTCATGACACTAGTGCCGTGCAGCTTTTCGGCACATCAAAAAAACACTGATTTTCCGATAACTTCGGCAATTCACGACCCCAAGCTACCGCTTTCTGTCATCTGGCACGGTTTTCGCAGAAGTGGTTCCCGAATTGTATCGGATGGCTCCCATCCTCGGAAGCGGAACAAAGAATATGATCACAGGTCTCGGCAAATATGTAGTGAAGGCAGCAGCACTTGGCGCTCTGGGCATTGTTGCCCTGATGCAGGTTGCTCCGGCGAATGCCCAGTCGCGTATCAAGGATATCGCGGACTTCGAAGGCGTTCGCGACAACATGCTGGTCGGTTACGGCCTTGTTGTCGGCCTGAACGGCACAGGCGACGACCTTGGCGATGCTGACTTCACCCGCCAAAGCCTTGTCGCCATGCTTGAACGCCTTGGTATCAACGTACGTAGCCAGATCGACGACATTGATTCTGATAATATCGCGGCCGTAATGGTCACCGCCACCCTGCCGCCCTTCTCTCGCCAGGGTTCACGCCTTGATGTATCCATCAGCGCAATCGGCACTGCCGAAAGCCTTCAGGGTGGAACCCTTCTGGTGACACCGATGGTCGGCGCCGACGGCGAAGTTTATGCCGTTGCCCAAGGCAATCTTGCGGTTGGCGGTTTTTCCGCCGCCGGCAATGCCCAGACAGTGGTCAAAGGTGTTCCGACATCTGGACGTATTGCCAGTGGTGGTATCGTTGAACGCGAAATCGACTTCAACCTGAATTCCATGCAGAACATGTCCGTTGTTCTTCGCAACCCCGATTTCACGACGGCAAGCCGCATCGCCGAAGCCGTTAATGCCTATCTTGGTGAAGTCGCAGCCCGCCCAAGCGACCCGGGCACCGTTCGCATCAACATTCCTGAACGCTACAATCAGGATGTCGTGGCTTTGTTGACCGACATCGAGCAGCTTCGCGTCGAACCAGACCAGATCGCACGCGTCGTCATTGATGAAAACACCGGTACGATCGTGATGGGCGAAAATGTTCGCATCAACCGCGTTGCAATCGCACAGGGCAATCTGACCATCCGTGTCACCGAGACCCCACAGGTATCGCAACCTTCTCCGTTCTCCCAGACCGGCACGACCGAGACTGTCGACCGGACCAATATCGAAGTGGATGAAGGCGAGGATAACCAGCTTGGCGTGCTTGAAAGTGGCGTCAGCCTGCAGGAACTGGTCAACGGCCTGAACAGTCTTGGTGTTGGCCCGCGCGACATGATCACCATTCTTCAGGCGATCAAAACGTCCGGCGCCCTCCAGGCCGAAATCGAGGTGATGTGATGATGATCGACAGCACCAGCGCCCTGATGGCGCAAGCCCAGGCATCCGCCCAGTACGGCGCACAGAATAACGTAACCAACCGCGCCAGCCAGTTGACGGATGGCCACATCAAAACCGACGCACAGGCCCGTAAAGCCGGTGAAGAATTTGAGTCCATGTTTCTTGGCCAGATGCTGAGCCACATGTTTGCCGGCATCGAAACCAACGAAATGTTTGGTGGCGGTCACGGCGAGACCATGATGCGCTCCCTGCTGGTTGACGAATACGCCAAAGAAATGACCCGCGCAGGTGGCATCGGAATTGCAGATGCCGTTACACGCGAAATTCTCAAGGTGCAGGAAGGATAATGACCATGACCACCGAACAGATGGTTATCGAGCTTAAAAGCGTCACATATGACCTTATTTCCCTTCTGGAGCGTGAAACCCAGGGGCTGCGCAAGCTCGAAATTGCCGAGTATGAGCAATTCGTGTCGGAAAAATCTGCCCTGTCGATGCAGTACGAACAGCTTGTCGTCAAATTGCGCGCGCGCGGTTCAGAGCTCCGCCAGTTGGCCGAGGACGACAAGGCGGAGCTTCGAGACCTGCAAGCCGAATTCCAGCAGGCCGCCCGCCGCAACATGACCGCCCTCCAGGCCGCCAAGGCCACCAACGAACGCATGGTCAATGCCATCGTTCGTGCGGTGAACGACAAGGCCAAGGAAGACTGCACGACCTATAACCGTTCCGGCCAGACCGGCAAGGCATCCCTTGGTGGCTACGGCCGCCCGACCAGCAAACCTGGCACGTCTTACAGCGTTAACGAAACGCTCTAGGGGTAAAGGCGAAGATCATGTCACTGACCCAGGCACTTAACAGCGCAATTTCCGGCCTCAATACCGCACAGGCCCGCATTTCGATCACCTCTTCGAATATCTCGAACGTGAATACCCCCGGCTATTCGAAGAAGATCGCTGGCCAGGAAACTCTGGTGCTCGACGGGGTTGGTGCAGGTTCGCAGATCGGCGACATCTATCGCAATGTTAACGAGGGTCTTGTGCGTGAAATGCGCGGCGAGCTTGGCAAAGCTGGACGGGAAGAAGTCCGGTTTGAATTCTTCAAGCGCATCCAGACCCTGTTTGGGACGCCTCAGTCTGACGGTGCGATAAGCCAGCGCATCAGTGATCTTGCCGACGCCTTCGAGCAGCTTGGCAATACACCGGAACAGAACTCGCCAAAAGTCGAAGTGATCGAAAGCGCCATTCAGGTGATGGATGCGTTCGAGAACCTGTCCGAACAGATCCAGCACATGCGGGGCGACATCGACAAGAACATCTCTGATGAAGTCGATAGCGCCAACGTATTGCTGAACGAGATCGCCGAGCTCAATACGGATGTCGTGCGTCAGAGAAACCTTGGACAGCCGACCACCGAGCTTGAAGACCAACGCGATCAAAAAATTAATGCGCTGTCCAAGATCATGAACGTCACCACGTATAACCGCGGCGATGGCTCCATGGTCCTGTTTACGGCCAATGGTAGCCGTACCCTTCTGGACAGAAGTCCTGCGACCCTGACATTCAGCCCGACTGCCGGTTTTGAACCTGGCACAGGTGGATCGGGTATAATGCTGAATGGCGAGGATATTACCGATGTCATGCAGACCGGGACGATCAAGGGCCTGCTTGAAATGCGTGACCAGGAATTGCCGCGCCTGAACGACCAGATCAACGAACTGGCCGGTGAATTGCGTGATGCCATCAACGAAGAGCACAACAAGGGTACTGCCTTCCCACCACCAACCAACCTGTCGGGCAACCGCATGGTCGCGGGATCGGACCCGTTGACGGCATCCGGTACATTTCGGATCGCAGCGTTAACTGCCAATGGAGAATTATCTGCCGACGACAGTTGGGCCGACATCACATTGCCAACGGTTCCCGCAACGGTGCAAGGCCTTATTGATGCAATCAACGCGTCTGATGCCGGCGGCTATCTAACCGCATCACTGGTTGACGGCCAGATGGTAATCGAAGGCATCGACGGCAGCCGCATTTCAATTAATGAAATGACCAGCGCCATCACCACGAGCGACGGTCGAGAACAGGGATTTTCCCACTATTTCGGTCTGAACGACTTTATTTCCACGACGAAACGCTCCGACACTATGACGTCGTCCCCGCGCGACAGTGCAACAGCAGCGTTGAATGTGACGGCGAATTCAATGGTCATCAGTGCCGGTAGCGGTGTTCTGACAACACCGGGCATTACCGTCAACTATGCGGCAACCGACAGCCTAACCGACGTGCGCGATGCCATCCGCACCGCTCTGGAAGGTGCGGGCATGACCGCAGAAGATGCTGCCGAAATGGCATATATTGTCGACGACGGTGATCGTTCTCGTCTGGTGCTGAGCTATACGGCAAACATGACGATAACCGACAATGGTAACATGGCCAAAACAATCGGCATGACCGAAGACATGCCGACACTGGCTGGCAATATGGATATCGACAGTGTGATCAAAAACGATCCGGCCCGCATCGTACGCGGACAAATGAATGCCGATGTCTATGGAACATCAAATGCGGTTGTGGATTCTTCGGCAGCTATCCCCAATCTCGGCCCACTGGTACCGCCGCCGCTAAACTATACGCTGACCGTCAGCGGCCCTTTTTCCGACGTGAATATCGATTATGACAGCGGTTCGTCACTGGAAGATATCGCAAATGCTATCAATAACAGCGCAATCCTGTCCGACAACAATATCACGGCCGACGTTATCTATGACAGCAGCATCGGCGGTTATAAATTGCAGGTAACCGACGCCGATGGTGATCCGTTCTTTTTCCAGGATAGCGGCCTTCCTTCTGCAGACAGCCTGACAACGGTTCTGGGATTGGGTATCAATTACGGTATTCACGAAGGTGACAATAGTGCCGCCCTTGCACTTAGCAACACGTTCGAACGTACCGATATCGATTTCGAATCTGCAGGCGGCCTGTCTGCCGAAAGGACGTCACTAACCGATTTTGCTGCTGGAATTATTGCAACTTCTGCGACCAAGGCGTCCGTTGCCGCGAGCAACTATGAGTTCCAGTCCTCTCTGGTAACGGATCTCGATACCCGCATCCAGAATGAGGCCGGGGTCAACCTTGACGAAGAAATGTCCGATTTGATCATTTTCCAGCGGGCTTACAGTGCATCCGCACGGGTTATTTCGACCGTGGATGAATTGTTTGATACGCTGCTGAATGCGGTTTAAGCTACCGCATAAAATGGAGACAGTAAGATGGTAACGCGCGTTGCAACTTACACAAGCCACACATTGCTTTCGAACCTGGCGTTGAAAAACGCATCAAAGGTTGCGGATCTGAATACCCAAGCGTCGAGCGGTTATAAATCGCGCGAATATTCGGGTATTGCAGAAAGTACGCAACGCTTACTGAATCTCGAAGCAGAATATACCCGCACCGACCAATATCTTCGAAACGCAACCCAGGCCAAACTGCGTCTGCAATCGATGGAAACGGCCGTCGATGAAATGACTTCCGTTGCGGTCAAGATGAAGACCCTCCTGATTCAGGCACTCAGTGCCAATCAATCCGACGATGTCAATCTTGACAATGAAGCCACACAGGCGATGCAACAGCTTGCCGGTTTGCTCAACACCAATCTGGATGGGCGTTTCCTCTTTGCTGGCGGACGATCCGATCAGCCCGCAGTCGATATCGACAAAATCTATCCTGCGGATAACTATGCCAGCGGAGAAACCTCCATCAGCGCAGCCGATACGCTCGCCTCGCTGGGGGTTACCGACGGCACGATCGAGATTGTCAGCTCTGATAGCGATGGCAATACGGTTACGACAAACATCCCCTATGTTGCGGCAACAACGACCATTGGCGACCTGATTAACACCATTAACGGCAATACCGCCAATGGTGCGACGTCAAGTCTTCGCCCGGTTTCATCCGGCGGATCACCCCGATTGAATATCGAGAATGTGGGTAACGGATCCATTACGTTGAACGAAATCGGTGGCGGCAACATACTGGAAGCCCTTGGGCTTACCAAAATTCCGAATCCGCGAAACGACACGGCCTACTATTCCGGTGACCAGCAGGTTCTAAGTACCCGCGTCGACAAGAATTATGATATTTCATACGGAATTCTTGCTGATGCCCCTGCATTCCAAAGCCTTATTCAGGGGTTGGGGATTGCCGCAGGTACAACTGATCAGGAAGCACTTGGACAGGCACTTGATCATATCAATGATGCCATCGAAAACCTTCCGAACATTCAGGGTAAAATCGGTCTTGATATCGCCAACCTTGAACGCTTTGAAGGCAGCCACGCTGATTTCAAGGTTTTCGCGAGCCAAGCCATTGCGGATATCGAAGGCGTTGATATTCCGCTGACCCTTGTCGAACTGGCCCAGCACGAGACAGCATTAAACGCGAGCTTCATGACGATCTCCCGTTCATCCGAGCTAAGTCTGGTAAACTATCTGAGATAATTTGCGAAAAGCCTTCTTGTATTCAGCCTTTCAAAGGCACACACATACAATCAACCAAACATCAGCGCGCCGGAGTTAGAATGGCAATGGACCCCGAAAAGGCCACCGACAAGACCGTACCCGAGTCCGTGGTAGTTGAAACCCGGTTTGGCAATATAGAGTTTAGCTGGGACAAGGGCATCTATATGCCGATTGGCCTTTTGGGTTTTCCTGACCATCATGTCTTTGGTCTGGCAAACATTCCCAATACCAACCTGGATCAGTTCAAGCTTTATCAAAGCCTGACCGATGCAAATCTGTCCTTCATCGTGGCCCCTTACAATATGGATAGCCAGATGATCGATCAAAAGGACATTGATCTTGCACTTTCCAGCCTTGCAATCGAGGCAAAAAACCTGGCAGTCCTGATGGTTGTCACGGTGCGCAGTGCACCGGATGGCAAAGGCATTACCATGTCGACCAATCTGCGGGCTCCGGTCTTTATTGACACGGAACGCCAGATTGCCTGGCAGCACATTATTCCCAACGACAAATATTCCGTTCAGCACGATCTGTAAAACCGGAAGTTGCCCACTTGCCCGGCAGATATTGCCGGGCAATGCTTTTATTCCCCTCAAATCACGGCCCAAAACTGGCACGCTCGTTGCTTAATACTCTGGTATTCAGGCTCTCGAGCAAACGAAACACACGATAACCGTGATGGGACACGGGCTTCGAGAGCATTTTTTCAGACTACACAGGCTCCGATGGGGCCATCCATGTAGGAGGGAAGTATGGCTCTTAATATTATCTCGAACTATGCTGCAAACGTTGCACACCGCAACTTGCAGGAATCCGACACCATGGCGACCCGGTCGCTTTCAAAACTGTCGTCGGGTACCCGTGTTGTTTCGGCTCGTGACGATGCTGCCTCGATGGCAATCGGTGCCCGTCTGAACGCAACCACCCAGGCACTTAAAACGGCAACCGTCAACGTTGGTCAGGCCAACTCGATGCTGCAGATTGCCGATGGTGCAATGGCAACCATCGACGATGTTCTTGTTCGCATGAAAACGCTGGCAACCCAGGCTGCTTCCGGCAACCTGTCAGACACCGAACGCGGCTTCCTCGACGATGAATTCCAGCTTCTGAAAGACGAAATTGATCGCATCGCATCGTCAACCAACTTCAACGGCGTTCAATTGCTTGGCGATGGTGGCGATGTTGATATCAACTTTACTAACGTTGGTGCCGGTACCGGCGCGGACCTGAGCAATGCCAACGGCTTCTCCGGCTTTGCGATTACCGACAACAACTTCTGGGCAAGTGACGATACAGAAGATGGTGTTGCCGACAACAACTTTGCTGTCGATATCACCCAGGGTCCGGGCAACTCGGTTATTATGACCATTACCGCGAATGTTGATAATGGCGGCACCGGTACACCGACTTCCACCACTCAGAGCATCGACATCACCAGCTACCAGACTGCCGGTGACAACGAAGTTGGCGTCGGCCAACAGGCCAGCTTGAACTTCGACGAGATCGGCCTGTCCATCACGTTCAACTCTGGCATTACGGCTGTTGTTGATGCTGCTGTTGGCGGCACCGCATTTGGTGAAGCCGCTAACGCTGGCAACGGCACCATTAACATGTTGGCCGACAACGGCCAGCGCTTCAACGCCGATGTCAACTTCCAGATCGGTGCAAACAATACCGCCGCCGACCGTCTTTCAGTCACCCTGACCCGTGTGGATCTTGACACTCTTGGTCTTGCGACAACCATAATCGGCGATCAGGCAGGAGCACAGGCGGGTATCGAAAGTGTAAACTCGGCAATTGATGCCCTGCAGGCTGCCCGCGCGTCGATCGGTACGTTCCAGAACCGCCTCGACTTCGCTGGTCAGAACCTGTCAACCACAACAGAAAATACCGAATCAGCCCGGTCTGTCCTGCTTGACCTTGACGTCGCATCTGAAATGACCACGTTCACCTCGAAGCAAATTCTGGTGCAGTCCGGTGTCGCCATGCTGGCACAGGCTAACCAGATGCCGCAGAACCTGCTGCGTCTGCTGCAACAGTAAACTATCTGCAAGGCAGTCCGCAAAAGGTGCGACCTCATTAGAGGCGCACCTTTTGCTGCCGATAAGGCATTTCCAAAGCAGATCGTCATCCCCGCGAAGACGGGTATCCATTATATTTTGATGGGATATAGATTCTTGGTCGGCGCACCGCTCCGCACGGAATGACGATTTTGCTCCATTCCAGGCTTTGTCAATAATTCGAGGCCTTTTGGCATTGCCCCCCCCGACAGGGTGACGACCTCCGGGTCCGCGGCCCCGTTGCCCGCTTCGGCCCCTTCCGGCCATGACGGCACGCCCAACAACCGATGAAGCCCGGACAAACTTCGGGCTTACGGCCACCAACTCTCCACCACCGGCGGACCACAATCCACTGCTGCCATTGCTGCCGCTTCCGGCAAATACGGGGTCCCTTCCCCGAAAAGACGCACCTCTCCCGCCATGACCAACAAGCATTTTGAACCGTGTTAGAACCAGCGCATTATGCCCCCATAATGGCTCCGCCATCCGCTGGTCAGTATCCTGCGGATCGGCTCGCCGCTCCGTCTGCATCCCCATCCCTGTCTGTGTCTTTGTCCCTGCACCCTGATGACCTCTCTGGTCTGGCCCCGAACGCAAAAACCCGCAAAGCGCATCTGGCTTTGCGGGTTTCGGTCCGGGTGTATTTCTCCCGTTGATTTTTCTCTTATGCCATAAATGAAAGAACAAATCAAGAACTTTATTTAAAAAACGGCATGAGGCAGCAGGCAAAACATTCCCAAGCAGCCTGTCATTCCCGCGAAGGAAAGAATCCATTATATTTCAATTCGATATCGACCTATACTCAGCACTCCGCTTTGCTCGGAATGACGACTTTGCTCCATTCCGCGCTTGGTCAACAATCCGGGGAGTGACCTCCAGAGCCGCTGTTTTCTTCTTTAATGACATTCAGGCACTTTCGATTCGAACCGATTCGTGCTTTTCAACACTTTCAGGGCGAAAACGCTATCATCCCCCCACTGAAAACAACTTCAAATATTCGGAATATCAACGGTATATCTATATTAACATATTGATTTAAAATACATTTTCATCAATCAACAAATTACTGGACATACATATCATCCATATGTATATTTCGTGGTACAAAGTTTTGCTTCTGCTGATCAGGAAGAACATCAGAAGCATATCTGGCAATGTTGCCAGGTTTCAGAACGGCATGATGCCGTTTGAGCTATCCATGTAGGAGATATAAAATGGCTCTCAATATCATTTCCAACTATGCTGCCAACGTTGCACACCGTAACCTGTCTGCTTCAGACGAAGCAGCAACACGTTCCCTGTCGAAACTGTCGTCGGGTACCCGTGTTGTTTCCGCTCGTGACGATGCTGCCTCGATGGCAATCGGTGCACGTCTGAACGCAACCACCCAGGCGCTTAAAACGGCAACCGTCAACGTTGGCCAGGCCAACGCGATGCTGCAGATTGCCGATGGTTCCATGGCAACCATCGACGATGTTCTCGTTCGCATGAAAACGCTGGCAACCCAGGCTGCCTCTGGCAACCTGTCGGACACCGAACGCGGCTTCCTGAACGATGAATTCGGACTTTTGCAGGAAGAGATTGATCGTGTTGCGTCATCAACCAACTTCAACGGCATTCAGTTGCTTGGCGATGGTGGCGACGTTGATATCAACTTCGCAAACGTTGGTGCTGGCACCGGCGCAGACCTGAGCAATGCCAACGGCTTCTCGGGCTTTGCGATTACCGATAACAATTTCTGGGCAACCGACACCAACGCCGTCCTGACCGATAACACCTTCGCAATTGATATCACCCAGGGCCCCGGTAACTCGGTTATCATGACCGTTACTGCAACCATCGAAGGTGCCGCAACCACCCAGAGCTTGGACATCACCAGCTACCAGACTGCCGGTGACAACGAAGTTGGCGTCGGCCAACAGGCAAGCTTGAATTTCGATGAAGTCGGCCTGTCCATCTCGCTCAACTCTGGCATTACGGCTGTTGTTGATGCGGCTGTTGGCGGAACGGCATTCGGTGAAGCCGCTAACGCGGGTAACGGCACAGTTAACATGCTCGCTGACAATGGTCAGCGCTTCAGCGCCGGCGTCGATTTCCAGATTGGGTCGAACAATACTGCCTCTGATCGCCTGTCGATTACGCTGAGCCGTGTTGACCTCGAAAGCCTTGGTATTGATGGCGACGATATCAGCACCCAGGCTGGCGCTCAGACTGCGATCGAAAACGTCAACTCTGCAATCGATACCCTGCAGGCTGCCCGTGCATCGATCGGTACGTTCCAGAACCGTCTCGACTTCGCTGGCCAGAACCTGGCAACCACCCAGGAAAACACCGAATCTGCCCGGTCCGTTCTGCTCGACCTTGACGTCGCGTCTGAAATGACCGCCTTCACCTCGAAGCAGATCCTGGTGCAGTCCGGTGTCGCCATGCTGGCACAGGCTAACCAGATGCCGCAGAACCTGCTGCGTCTGCTGCAGTAATCCGGATATCCGAGGAAGGATGGGAGTTAACCTCCCATCCTTCATCCGGATTATCCTTTGCCGCAAAGGCGGCATAGGAGGGTCAGATGGAAATCGTAATCGGCGCATATCAATCCCAGCGTTCTTCAGGCTCTTCTTCGGGTTCTGAAGTTTCTGCGTCACTCAATACGACAGGCCAATCTGCAACAATCAAAAGTGCGGTCACATCTTCTGACGCAAACCATTACAAGGCCGATGCCGGCGCTAGACTTCAGCAGGCACTGGCCAAGCTGGATATTCCCGAACTGTCCGAGCAGAATTCCCGTATCGAACTGAACTTCAATCAGGATACCGGTCGGGTTATCGCCAAGGTTACAGACCGTTTCAGCGGCGAAATTCTTAGGGAAATTCCGTCCAAGGAACTGCAAAATCTTTTCGCGCAAATTCGCGAATATCTTGGCAGTGTCGTGGACGAAGAAATCTGATTTAGCATTTGGGCCTTTCGGAAAAGGCACGCTTCTTGCGTAAAAGATCGTGTTCAGGCAAGACGTGTAAAAGTTGCCGACCGACAAAGCCCAGGGAGCAAGGCAAATGAGCGGCGTAAACCTTAATAACATCTATGTCGGAGAGAACGGTCGAATTCAGCTTTCGGGCGGCTCTTCGAATATCGATTTCGTCGATGTCGTCGACAAAATGATCGCTGCACGCCGTTTGCCCGCAGATTCCCTTGAAAAACGTGTCGAAGCCAACGATGAAAAGCTTGCCGCGTTAAAAGAATTGCAGACCCTTGTCGGTACGCTCAAAGACACGATGGCCAACCTTTACGGCGCGACAAGCTTCGATAAGTCGAAAAACATCTTCGAAGCCAAACAGATTTTCGCATCCGCCTCGAACGGTGCAGGTACCGCATCCCCTGTCGGGCAATTGATGGGCGTAACCGCCAAAAATGCGGCTGCGGCCGGTACTTATAGCTTCGAGATCAGTCAGGTCGCATCCAAGCACAAGATCGCTAGCAACACCCAAGCCGTGAACCCGACCGACGATGCACCTGTTGGCGCAGGGACTTTCAATATATCAACGGCTACCGGCAATGCCGATATCACGGTTGCTGCCGACGACTCGCTGCTTGATATCCGCGATAAAATTAATGCCGTAACATCGAGCACCGGCGTTCAGGCATCAGTTGTAAAGGTTGCCGACGGACAGTCTACCCTGATTTTCACTTCAACCGCAGAAGGTGAAGACAACCGCATGACATTGAGTGATGTCAGTGGGACGGTATTGGCCGATCTTGGCGCAAATGAAATTGATCCGGGTAATAATGCCGAATTTACTCTTGATGGCATTGCTGTCTCTCGGTCGTCGAATGAAATTTCCGATCTGATCGACGGGCTGAGCATCAGCCTGTATGATGCCGAACCGGGCACAACGATCAAAATCGAAGTTGAACAGGACCTTAATCAGGCCAAGTCCGCCATTGTCGGATTTGTCGAAGCCTACAACGCTGTCCAGACATTTATAAACGAAAAGACGTTCGTTGACCCGATTACAGGCGAAAAGTCCGAAGATGCCATTCTGCTTGGCAACTCGGCGGTTAAGAATATCGAATCGTCGCTGCAGCAGCTTGCAGGTTCGTTTGCCAAAAACGTTACCGATCGCGCGGGCGAGACTGATTATTCAGTTCTGGCGGAAATTGGTATCGACTTTGTTCCTTATGGAACATCGGAAGATCCACTTTTGAATAAAACGCTGGAGCTTGATGAAACCAAGCTTGATGAGGCGCTTCTTAATCAATCGACCGAGGTTATGGAGCTCTTTAATTTCCGAGCTAAAACCGACAACGCCAACCTGACCATGACCGGTTTCAACGGTAAAACAGGCGGCGGCCAGTATGACTTTACGATCAATGCTGCTGGCGGAACCATTACCAGCGTGACTTATGACGTTACGATTGATGGTGTTACCACAACCGGAAAGAATGCTACTATCTCGGGCAACAGCATCACAACAGCGGATGGTTTGCGCCTGATTTACACTGGCGACGGAACCGCCGTTGAAAACGCAACGATAAATACCAGTGTTGGTCTCGGCACCCAGTTCTATTTTGAACTCGATAGCTTCCTTGACAAGGATGAAGGTGTTCTTTCGCAGGAAATCGAGTCCATCGAAACGCAGAATGCATCTTATGAAGACAAGATTGATCGCATTGACGAACGCCTTGTAAGGCAGCGCGAAAATCTTATGGATCGCTTCATTGCCATGGAAGCAGCACTTGCCCGGATGAAAAATATCCAGAGTTCTCTCGATGAATTGATGGCTGCTGGCAAAGATAGTGATTAACATTTAATACTCAGACATGCACACTGACAGGACGCCTAGCAGACCAAGGAGTGTAGCGTGAAAGAGCATGCAGCACACATATACAGAAACCAGCAAGTCAATACAGCCTCGCCGGCCAAGATGGTCTTCATGCTGTACGAGAAGACGCTATCCTGCTTGCAGGAAGCTCTGCGAGCAATTGATGCCCGGGATATCCAAAGCCGCTGTAATGCCAATTGTCGTGCTCTTGACCTGATTGCCCATCTCTCCAATACACTGGATATGGATCAGGGCGGTGAGATCGCGACCAATCTGGAACGACTTTATACCCATTGCATGCTGCGGTTAATGGATGTTGATCGCCATAACGATCCGCAGGCTGCACATGATGTTATCAAGCTTTTGACACCTCTTCGCGATTCTTGGGCAACACTTGCCGAAAGAAGCGAGAACGAAATGCGCCAGGCAATCCTTGCGGCACAACAGACTCAGCAACCTCGCCCGCAGTCCTATCCGCAAGCAGATCGACAGGACGCAGAAGACAAAGAACAACGTCCCAAATCAGGTCTTTCGATTTCTGCCTGAACCATCAATTTTCAAATGCTAAAGCTTCCGTCTTTTCTGACGGAAGCTTTTTTCATGCCCTATCGGCATGAAAAGCCCGGCAAAAAATGCCTTTGCCCACAATCAACGATTAAGTAGCTGATTCTTTATACGAATCCGAAACGCCCAAAACTGGCCCGTCTCTTGCAAATGTTCTGACACTGTTTTGAGAAGGACCATGTCATGAACAGCTCTGCGATTATCAGATCGGCATCACCTACCATATCCATTCCGGGCCAAACTGCGTCTGCCAGCAGCGACGTATCCTTTGGCGACATGATGGAGCGGATCACTGACAACTGGGCAGAACGCAATGCTCAGGTCCATCACGAGACGGCAAAAAATGCCCAGGCTCAAATTCGCGAGAATACAGATGCCCGACGCAGCGACAGTGCAGACAGCAAGTTGCGCGACGATTATATCACACCTGATGCACCGCGGACCGATACGCGCTCCAGCAGCGATGACCGTGATCATTATGACGACGTCGACACAGCCGATAAGCATGATGATCCTCGTCCGGCACGTGATGTAGCCGACAGCAAGGGCGAACAGGAGCGCGACGACCTGAATGGAAAAGAAACAACTTCGGCATCCGATCCCAAAGAGGCTTCTGACGAGCAGGATGACGATGTAGCCAATGCTGATCAGCCTGCCAAAGCAAAAGACGAAACTGCCGCTTCTGCAGATCCAGCCTCGAAAGACGAGCCGACGATTGACCCGAACATGGCGGCCGTGCCCGCTGTCAATCCCGCGGTAAACGCGCAGGCCGCTAAGACTGTCGCCGGGACACAGACGGCAGCTGCAGTGGCAGGAACAGCTGCTCAGTCGGCTACAGGCACCCCAGCCCAGAATACCGAGGGCACTACCGACGGATTGATGAACTCCACAGCCCTGTCGCAACCTGCAGCAGCCGCAACGGCAAAATCTGCCCTTAACGGCCTGGATGGAAGCAGCACTGCTGCTGATGACAATGACAGCTTTATCGCCAAGGTCGTTGATGCCATGAGCGGCGAAGGCAATACCAGATCCGGCACCAAAACCGAAAATTCGGGCAACAGTACCAATGCTGTGAATGCAAATAACAATGCGGGTCAGCAAAATCCTGCCTCGTCGGGTAATGCGATCGCAGCGAACGGGACCAATCAGGCAGCACAGCAGGCAATGGCCGCTGCGGCGAGTGTGCCGAATATGCAACCGGGTGCACAGACAGCAACGACCGGTAATGCTGCAACTACCGTTAACGCAACCGGGTCTGCCGAGAGTACGGCCCAGGCAGCCAATGGAACACTTACCGGCAATAGTAGCCTGAACCAGAGCAATTCTGCTGGACAAACCGCACATACAGCACGCCATGCCCCCGCCCAGCAGGTGCAGCAGCAAGTCGCGGTGCATATCCGCAATGCCGCCAGCGAGGGTGTGGACAAGATTTCGGTTCAACTGCGCCCTGAACATCTTGGACGGGTCGACGTGAAACTTGAAATTGGCCACGATGGTCGTGTTCAGGGCGTTATTCAGGCCGACACGCGTGAAACACTTGACATGCTTCGTCAGGACTCACGTGCGCTGCAGCAAGCTCTCAAGGATGCGGGCCTGAACGCAGACAGCCAAAGTTTTACCTTCGAGCACAGGAACGAAGGTGGCCAAAGCCAGGAAGGCAACGGCCAATCCAGATTGGCAAACAATTCTGGCAGTGCGCCTGACGAAGGCGATGTCATGAGTGGTGCCGAGCTCGCTGAACATGTCGCGATTGGCTATGGGGTTAATCCCAACGGCCTCGTTGATATCCGAATTTAGGAAAGGTAGGGGAACAGGATCATGACCGTTTCATCAACTACCAATATTGGTGTGGCAGGAAACAATACGAATGCTGCCTCCAGCAACTCCGCCAGCCAGTTGGCCCAGAACTTCGACACGTTCCTGACGCTGTTGACCACCCAGCTCAAGAACCAGGATCCGACCTCGCCGATGGAAAGTGACAAATTCACCGACCAGTTGAGCCAGTTCGCCCAAGTCGAGCAAGGGATTCAGAGCAACAAGAACCTTGAAAACCTGCTTGCGATGCAAAGCCAGCAGCGACAGCTTTCCGCCCTGTCCTATGTCGGGGCCGAGATCGAAGCGGTTGGCGACACCAACTGGCTCGAAGATGGTGGCGATCTCAAATACAAATACAACATCTCGCCGGAAGTTCCGCGCCTGCAGCTGCAGGTTCAGGATCAGAGCGGGAAGACGGTTTATTCCGAAGATCTCACCGATGTTTCCGGTCTCCAGAACTTTACCTGGGATGGCAAAAACAATAGTGGCGTCGAACAAGCCGAGGGAGCCTACACCCTGGTGCTTAAACCGATGGCGGCTAACGGTGATACCTTCAAGGACGAAAAAGGGAAACCGGCCTCAATGGCGATTGGCATCATTGGCAATGTCGACAGTGTCGATATTGGTGATGACGATATTTATCTACGTATCGGTGACGTTTCTGTACCGTTCGGAACCCTGACCAACGTGAAACTTGGCGCGAACAGTACAGATACCGGAACCGAGACCGGCGACAATAATAATCCCGGAACTGACGAACAGGACGAAGCAGCCTGAAGGCTTTCATCCGGATTTTGATCAACACCCTGTAGGTGCAGGAGAAATACAATGAGCCTTTTTGGTGCTATGATTTCCGGTGTATCCGGCCTGAATGCCCAGTCGCAAAACCTGGGCGTCATTTCGGATAACATCTCGAACCTCAACACGGTTGGTTATAAAGGTACCGTTGGGCGTTTTTCGACGCTTGTTACGGAATCCGCGACCAACACCCGTTACACCCCCGGTGGTGTACGATTCCACCCGACAGCCCTGATCAGCAAACAGGGCCTGTTGCAGGCGACCTCGTCAAATACAGCAGCCGCAATTTCCGGCGATGGCTTTTTTGTTGTCCGCGACACGAACACTCCCGGCTCGGACAACGAGATATTCTTCACGCGTGCGGGTGATTTCAAACCTGACGATGACGGTTATTTGCGGAATACTGCCGGATATTATGTTCAGGGCTGGGCAACTGATCGTAACGGCGTCCTTCTGGACCCGACAGGAACACCAACTACGTCGAACAGCTCCGCAATCTCTGATTTGCAGGTTCTTGACATCAACTCGATCCTGACGGCAGCCGCGTCAACCACAACGATCGAGTTCGGAGCAAACCTTAATGCCAACGAAACACCGTTGACAGGCGGTTCGGATGTTTCCACAACATTGGGTATTGATGGTACTGCTGCCCTTGCGGGTCAGGCAGGTATCGCCGCCGGTGATTCTTTTGACATCACCTATAACGGTACCACCACGACAATCACGATCAACGCTGGTGAAACACTTGCTGATATCGCTGCAGAAATCAGTGCTGTTACCGGCGTGACAGCAACCGCCACTGCAACCGGCACCAACGATACCCTGACCATTACCGGTTCGTTCGCCGATCAGGATGTTGTCATTACCAACAACAATAACACACCTCTGACCGCCCTTGGCTTCTCCGGTCCGTTCCCGGCAACTCTGGCTGCGACCTACACGGGTGGTAACCTGGCATCAGGTGCTGTTGCCGAAAACAACACCATGCCGGTAACAATCTATGATTCCCTTGGTACTGCACATGTTGTCCAGTTGCAGGTCATCAAGCTGGGTCAGAACCGTTGGGGATTTGAGCTTACCGGAACCACGGCAACAGGCGAACTTGATGCAACCCAGCATCCTAACGGATTGATCCAGTCCGGTGTCATTACCTTTAACGGTGACGGCAGCCTGCGAACCTTTACTGACAACGCTGGTACCGACCTGCTTGATCAGGAAATCACCGCAAACTGGACCAATGGCTCCAACCCCAACGAAATCACCCTTGATCTCGGTACGGTTGGACTGACTAACGGTATCACCCAGTTTGGTGCAGGTTCGGACTCTAACGGTAACCTCGTAGAGTATGATACCCGCTTCATCAACCAGAACGGTGCGCAAGCAGGTTCCATGGTGAACTATGCCTTTACCGAGGACGGTTTCCTTCAGGTTGAATTCGCCAACGGCGTGAAACGTCCGATTTACAAGTTGGCTATTGCCACCTTTGAAGCGCCGGACGAAATGGAAAACTATACTGGCAACGTTTATCGCCAGACCCGTGAATCGGGTGACTATCTGCTGCGTGAGCCGGGGCTGAACGGTGCAGGTAACGTCGTAGCATCGGCTCTTGAATCGTCGAACGTCGATCTTGCCGAGGAATTCACAAACATGATTGTGACCCAGCGCGCCTATTCGGCGAACACCAAGACGATCACCACGACTGATGAAATGCTTGACGAGCTGATCCGTATCAAACGGTAACTGATTGATACCATCGGGGCGGCTTTGCGGCCCCGATGGACTGCATATTACAGGGACTCGCCCGGCTTTTTCAGCCGGGCTTCTTTTTGGCACCCACAATACCTACATAATGGGCAGCATATTGATCTCGCCAAAGATGCAAATGATTCAAATCACTGGCGAATTTTGGACACATTACTGGGCAATAATTGCCGGTCGTTAACCTGTTCTTCAATATGCGCTTCTATTCGTTGATGATACCGGTAGCTATTGTGCGGACATCTGCCGGTGTTGGGGACAGTGGTAACAATCGATCCGGAGCAGTCGAACGTGGGCGGTTTATTGCAAACGCTTAAAGGTCTTGGACCGACGCGCCTGATGGCCATCAGTGGCGTCGGGGTGTTGCTGCTTGTGTTTTTTGCATTCCTTATTCTGCGTGTTTCGGCACCGAACATGGAATTGCTTTATCGCGATCTTAATCCCGCGGACGCCAGCCAGATCGTCAACCGGCTCGAAGAACAGCAGGTTTCTTATCAGCTTTTGAATAACGGCACCGAAATTCTGGTCCCGGCCGATCAGGTCAACCGCATGCGCCTGTCGATGGCCGAAAGCGGTTTGCCGACAGGTGGTTCCGTCGGCTATGAAGTTTTCGACAATGGCAGCGGCCTTGGCGCGACCAGCTTTGAACAGAACATCAACCATGTCCGCGCCCTTGAGGGCGAGTTGGCGCGTACCATCGCGGCCATACAGTCCGTGCAGCAGGCGCGCGTTCATCTTGTGTTACCCAAACGCCAAATGTTCTCGCGTGAAACACAGGAAGCAAGCGCATCCATCGCCGTTAAAATGGCTGGCGGAGAATTGAAGCCCGAACAGGTCATTGCCATCCAGCATCTTGTCGCGGCAGCGGTGCCCCAACTGACCCCAAGCAAGGTTTCGATCATTGATGAACGTGGACGCCTTCTGGCGCGCGGTCAGGGCGAAGAGCAATCATCTACATTCCTGACCCAGACCGCCGATGAAATGCGCATCCGCAACGAAACGCGTCTGCGCAACACCATTGAAGATCTTCTGTCGCGTTCCCTTGGCTATGGCGAAGTCCGCGCCGAAGTTTCGGTTGAAATGGATTTCAACAAGGTCACAACCGCGGATGAACGGTTTAACCCGGACGAACGGGTTGTGCGTTCCAGCCAGACGATCGACGAAAATTCCACCAACAGCGAAACCGAGGGTGCCGACCCGGTAACGCTGCAAAACAATCTGCCGGACGCCAACTTTGACGCCGGACAGGGAGCAGGCACCAGCAGCCAGGAAACCCGTTCCGAGGAAACCGTCAATTACGAGATCTCCAAAACCACCACGACAAAGGTCAAGGAAATTGGCGAAATTTCCCGTGTGACCGTTGCTGTTCTGGTTGATGGCACCTATACGACAGACGAAAACGGTGAACGGCTTTATCAGGAACGTTCCCCAGAAGACCTGGAAAAGATCGCGGCCCTTGTTCGCAGTGCAATCGGCTATGACCCGGCGCGTAGCGATCAGGTCGAAGTGATCAATATGAGATTTGCCGACACGGCAGACCTGTTCCCGGATGAAGATGTCGAAACGTTCCTTGGTCTCGACAAAGCCGAAATCTTCCGTATCGCCGAGATGCTGGTCCTTGCCATCGTTGCGATCCTGGTCATCCTTCTGGTGGTTCGCCCGCTCCTGACCCGTGCCTTCGAAACACTGCCAAGTGCTGCCGATATGGCACAGCGTCAGTTGCTGGCCGAGGACATGACGGCAGAAGGCACCCCTGCCCTGACAGGGCCATCACCGGTCCCGATGGCACCGGGCATGGAAGATGGCGAAGAACTGATCAACCTGTCGCAGGTCGAAGGTCGCGTGAAAGCCTCCTCGGTCAAGAAGATCGGCGAGATTGTCGAGAAGCATCCGGAAGAGGCCCTGTCGATCATTCGCAACTGGCTTTATCAGGAAACCTGATTTGCCTGACGGTCCAATCATGGGCAGGGTGGCGTAAGGCCACCGGCCTGCTTGTCGCACAAACCAAACCAGCGGTTCGATATGACGGCCATTGAAAAATTCAAATTCTCGCTCAGTTTCGATGATGCCGATGACGTCATTCGTTCGTCAGGTTCGGATGATGAACATTATTCTCTGGGCAAAAAGAAAAAGAAGAAAGAGGAGGAGGCCCCACCGCCGCCTCCGGCAATTTACACCGAAGAACAAGCCGCCCAGATGGTAGCCGAAGCTGAGGTCGCGGCCCGCGAAGCCGCCGATGCTGAAGGTTTTGCCCGTGGCCTTGAACAGGGGCATGCTGAAATTCGATCATCCCTTGAACAGGCGATGGCAGATACTTCGGCACGTCTTGCCGAAACGCTTGCCCGGATTGACGAACAGCAAAAACGCGCCAACGCCCGCATCAACGAGGACGCCATCCATGTTGCCATCGGCGTGATGCGCAAAATTGCACCGGCCTGGTCAAAACAGTTCGAACTCACCGAAATCGAAAGCATCGTACGTCAATGTCTGGCAAACCTGTTTGACGCGCCCAAGGTGATTGTTCAGGTCCATCCCGATATCAGCGATATGGTTTCGGAAAGTGTTGAGAAAATCGCGCAGTCGCGGGGTTTCTCGGGCAAGGTCAGTGTTGTTGGCGAGCCCGATATCGATCTTGGTGATTGCCATGTTTCATGGGGTGACGGAACTGCGGTTCGCGATACAAAACGCATCTGGGCCGAAATCAACGATATCGTGGAACGTGCCCTGCAAGGCCATGGAGACGAGCATGAGCTCGACGGCAGTGATATGGGCGATCCTGACATACAAGACACCAGTCTGGCTGATCTGCCGCGCAATCAGCCCGGTGCAAAGCCCGAAGCACCGGCCTCCGGTCCGGAACCGGCACCCGGAAACCGGCGTGACGGCGAGGGAACAGGATCACACGACACGCCTGTATCGACCGGTCAGATCGAAGAAGGTCATGGCACAGAACGGGTTAATATGCCAACATCCCCCCAGGATGATGCGTCGCACACAGAAATCGGGATCGACGATAAAGAGGATCAGCTACAACAGGATGGGGACCCGTTGCAGCCAGATCACAAACCCGGTGTCGAAAACGAAACAAAAGTCGATGTGACGCAGGAAGCTCAAGGATCAGGAGACGAAAATGGCCGATGATGACGATCTTGAACTCTCGGAACTCGACAATGACGATATCGAGCTAGAGGGCGAAGGCACCGAACTTCTGGCCGCCGCCGAGATCGGCAGCGATGCCATGAAGACCTCCAAGGATCTCGAAGCGGTTTATGATATTCCCGTTCAGGTTTCAGCAGTCCTTGGAAAAGCAACCATGCAGGTAAGCCAGCTGCTAAAACTGGGTCGTGGTGCCGTCGTAGAGCTTGACCGCAAGGTTGGGGAAGCTATTGATATTTATGTAAACAACCGTCTGGTCGCTCGCGGCGAAGTGGTGGTTGTCGAAGACCGTCTGGGGGTAACCATGACGGAAATCATCAAGTCCGAGAAAAACTAGTCTTTTGAGAGGATGAGCGGGTATGGCGGACGGGGGGACTAAAACGTCGTTTGATATCGCGACGGTTGCGGGACTGGCTATTGGCTTCGCGCTTATTATCGCGGCGATCGTATTGGGGGGGTCGCCCGGGGCATTCATCGATATTCCGTCCGTTCTGATCGTGATCGGCGGGACGGCTGCGATTACCGCTGTCTGTTTTGCTTTGGGCGAATTCCTTGGGGCCGGCAAGGTCCTGATGCGCACGATTTTTCACAGATCGCGCAACCCGGCCGACGCCGCCCTGCAGATTTTGCAACTGGCTGAAATTGCGCGCAAAGGCGGAGTTCTGTCGCTTCAGGGCCATCTCGATAGCCTGCAAAGCGAAGAATATCTCTGGAAGGGGCTATCGCTTGTTGTGGACGGCACGCCGCCCGAAGAAGTCGAAGCCATCATGCGCAAGGACATGAACGCCACCATCGGGCGCCACCAGAAAGGTGCGAACATCATGAAAAAGGCTGGCGATATCGCGCCGGCCATGGGCCTGATCGGGACACTGATCGGTCTGGTGCAGATGCTTGGCAACCTTGATGACCCGTCTTCGATCGGTCCGTCCATGGCTGTTGCGCTTCTGACAACTTTCTATGGTGCGGTTCTGGCAAACATGGTGTTTATGCCGCTTGCAGCCAAACTCGAACGCAACTCGGGTGAAGAAGAACTTTTGAATTCGGTCTATATGGTGGGGGCCGTCTCCATCGGGCGACAGGAAAACCCCCGTCGTCTGGAAATGCTGATCAACTCCATCCTGCCCCCGTCAAAACGGGTCAGCTATTTCGATTGATCGGTGATATCCGCCAATTGAAATTGCCATTGGGAACGAAGCGGAAAGAGATGAGACTATGCAGGTATTGATCGTTGGTGGACTGGGCGGTCAGATCGGCGCAGCCAGCAAGATCGCGATGGCACGCGGCGCAACAGTCCAGTTGGCCGAAAGTGTCACGACATCGCTGAATATCCTGCGCGCAGGCAACCGTATTGATCTGGTCATGGCCGACATCACCCTTGATGTCGCTGCCCTGATCGAGGCGATGCACCGTGAACGCATCAATGTTCCGGTAGTGGCCTGTGGTATCGGTAATGATGTCAATGGTGCGGTCAATGCGATCAAGGCCGGTGCGCAGGAATTCATCCCGCTGCCTCCCGAAGCAGACCTGATTGCCGCCATCCTCGAAGCCGTTACCGAAGAAAGCCATGCCCTTATCCATCGCGATGCCCGCATGGCTGAAACCCTGCGTCTTGCAGAACAGGTCGCCAAAAGCAGTGCATCCATCCTGATCACGGGCGAAAGCGGAACCGGCAAGGAAATCATCTCGCGCTTCGTGCATCGCAAATCCAACCGTGCCGATAAACCGTTCGTCGCGGTCAACTGTGCCGCCATTCCCGATAACCTTCTGGAATCCGAACTGTTTGGTCACGAAAAAGGTGCCTTTACCGGCGCACAAGCCCGGCGTATCGGCAAATTTGAAGAAGCCAATAGCGGCACCCTTTTGCTTGATGAAATCAGCGAAATGGATGTCCGCCTGCAGGCCAAGCTGCTGCGTGCCATTCAGGAAAGGGAAATCGACCGTCTGGGGGGCAAAAGCCCGGTGAAGGTCGATGTCCGCATTCTTGCAACCTCGAACCGCAATCTTGAGGCCGAAGTCAATGCCGGGAATTTCCGCGAGGATTTGTATTTCCGACTGAACGTCGTCAATCTTGATATCCCGTCCTTGCGCGAGCGTCCGGACGATATCCCGGTTCTGGCCGAATTCTTTGTCAAAAAATATTCCGAAGCCAACGATGTCCCGGTTCGCCCGATCAGCCCGCTGGCAATTGCACGTTTGCGCAGCCACCACTGGCGTGGCAACGTGCGCGAACTGGAAAACACCATGCATCGCGCGGTCCTGATTGCGGGTCCGACCGAAATCGGCCCCGAAGCCATCATGCTTTCGGGCGCGGGCAGCAGCGAACCGGGTTGGCAGTCTGCACCGGCACCCGAAGCGGCCCATGCACCTGCCCCATCGCAACCCGCCCCAAGTGCACCTTCACGCGCAAGTTCGGCCTATGCCAATGCCAACGCGGCTTATGGTGGTGCGGCCTATCGTCCGGCTTCCCCAGCACCACAGGCACCTGCACCGCAACCTCATCATCACGATGATTATGCGTCACCCTGCCCGGCTGAACCGGTCGACCATGATGGGGATGCGGCAGATCGAACCAACGAGGATTCATCGGTCACGGCCGCCCTGGTCGGTCGGACGGTTGCTGATGTCGAACGCGATCTGATCATTGATACGCTGAAACATTGCTTTGGCAACCGCACCCATGCCGCCAACATTCTGGGCATTTCGATCCGCACGCTGCGCAACAAGCTGCGTCAATATACCGACGAAGGTCTTGCCGTGCCGCAACCCGGCAATGGTCAGGACTGAACATTACAAAACGACCGGTGCACCCCATATCAGAACAAGGGATGCATTCCCGGGATCGAACAACAATAGGGTAACCAACAGGCAATATGGCCGACGGTCGAGACATCACACCGGCAGGATCTGACGGATCGGAAGGATCGGGCGGCGCAGGCGGCCTGAATATGGCCGGTATCCAGTCGCGCGTCCGCTCGGCCATGAAACGTGGCGACATCGCCATGGCGCTTGGCTTCATCCTGATCCTTGTGGTCATGATGTTCCCGATGCCACCGTGGCTGCTTGATTTTCTGCTGGCATTGTCGATCAGCTTCTCCGTGCTGATTCTGATGACATCCCTGTTCATTCAGAAGCCGCTTGAATTCAACTCTTTCCCGATGATCCTGCTGGTGGCGACTTCGCTCCGCCTGGCATTGAACATCGCAACCACACGCCTGATTCTGGGCCATGGCCACGAAGGTACCCATGCTGCAGGTGCCGTGATCGAGGCGTTCGGCAGTTTCCTGATCTCGGGCAATTTCGTGATCGGGATTATTGTTTTTGCGATCCTTGTGATTATCAACTTCGTGGTGATCACCAAGGGTTCGGGACGTATTGCCGAGGTCGCGGCACGCTTTACCCTTGATGCGATGCCCGGCAAACAGATGGCGATTGATGCGGATCTGTCGTCAGGACTGATCAACGAGGCGCAGGCAAAGGCACGCCGCAAGGAACTGGAAGACGAAAGCTCGTTCTTCGGTTCCATGGATGGTGCCTCCAAATTTGTCCGCGGCGATGCGGTTGCCGGTATCCTGATCACCTTCATCAACGTGATCGGCGGTATCATCATCGGCACTGCCCAGATGGGCCTATCATTGGCCGAGGCCACCGAAACCTATACCATCCTGACAGTTGGCGACGGTCTGGTGTCCCAGATCCCCGCCCTGATCGTCTCGACCGCAGCGGGCCTTCTGGTGACCAAGGGTGGCCTTGACGGTGCAACAGAAAAGGCCGTTTTCGGGCAGGTCAGCAATTATCCTGCCGCCCTTGGTGTTGCGGCCGCAATGATGGCCGGCATGTCACTTTTGCCCGGCATCCCGATGGTCTGGTTCCTTGGTCTGGCGATCGTGCTGGGTTATCTTGCATGGCATCTTGGCAAAAAGCAGAAAGAAGCGGCTGCCAACGCCCAGATGGAGGAAGCCCAGACCGCGGCCGACGCCGCAGGCCCGCCGCCTGAAGAACCGATTGCCAATGCACTTCGCATGGACTATGTGCGGCTTGAACTTGGATACGGCCTCCTGTCGCTAATCAGTACCGAACGCGGCCAGAAACTGACTGATCAGATCAAGGCCCTACGTCGGCAACTTGCCACCGATATGGGCTTTGTCATGCCCAGCGTGCGCATTCAGGACAATATGCAACTGCCTGCCAACACCTATGTCCTGCGCGTCAAGGAAATAGAGGCCGGCCGTGGCGACCTTCGTCCCAATATGCTGCTGGTCATGGACCCCCGCGGCGAGGAAATTACCCTTGCCGGCGAAAAGACCATGGAGCCGACCTTCAACCTGCCCGCCATGTGGATCGAGCAGGGCATGAAAGAAGAAGCCATGTTCCGCGGCTATACGGTTGTCGATCCGCAAACCGTGATCACCACCCACATTACCGAGGTGATCAAGGACCATATGCCCGAACTGCTGTCCTATGCCGAAACCCAGAAGCTTCTGGACGAGCTCGACGACGACCAGAAAAAGCTGGTCGAGGATATCGTACCGGGTCAGGTATCCGTGGGCGGTGTTCAGCGCGTTCTGCAAAACCTTCTGACCGAACGCATATCGATCCGCGATCTGCCGACCATCCTCGAAGGGATCGCGGAATCTACCGCCTTTACCCGCAACCCGACCTTCATGACCGAACATGTGCGGTCCCGTCTGGCCCGCCAATTGTCGGATGTGAATACCAACCATGATGGCGTGATTCCGCTGGTGACCCTGTCGCCGCAATGGGAACAGATCTTTGCCGAAAGTCTGGTCGGCTCGGGCGAGGAAAAGCAACTGTCGATCCCGCCAAGCCAGCTGCAGGAATTCATCAACAAGGTGCGCACCACGTTCGAGCGGCTGGGCATGATGGGCGAGAGCCCGGTTCTGCTGACAAGCCCCGGCATTCGTCCCTATGTCCGGTCCATTGTCGAACGGTTCCGGCCAACCACGGTTGTGATGTCGCAGAACGAAATCCATCCCAAGGCTCAACTCAAAACCATGGGGCAGATATGATGATCCATTGCGAGGGGACAGCATATGCGCCTTAAGACCTTCAGCGCCCCGACCATGACCGAGGCGATGGCACTGGTCAAAGAGCATATGGGATCGGATGCCATTATCGTATCGACCCAGGATATCCCGGGCACGGGCGTGCGGCTGACCGCGGCCCTTGATCGTGATCCGGATCTGGATTTCGATATCGCGGATCAAGGCCCTCCGGGTCATCAGGAACTGTTTGATCACGCACAAGAGGCCCTTCTCCGTCATAATCTGCCCGAACGGCTGCGTTTGCGGCTTTGTGATCTTATGGTCCGCGAAAGCGGTGCCACTACCGCACAGCAATTACTGGCATCGGCACTGGACGAGATTTTTGATTTTTCGCCGTTGCCGGAAAAAAACACGCCGCGTGCCTTGGCCTTTGTCGGCCCGCCCGGTTGCGGCAAAACGCTGGCGGTTGCCAAAACTGCTGCCCGTGCGGTGATGAAAAAGCGAAAAGTCGCGGTTCTGACCACCGATTACAAACGCGCAGGCGGTGTGGCCCAGCTTGAGGCATTCACCCGTATCCTGAATATCAATCTGTCGCTGGTCAAAACACCCGAAGAATTCAAAGCCCAGTTTGCCCGTATGCGGGATGCCGACATGGTTCTGGTCGATACGGCAAGCTGCAATCCCTATGTCGATGCCGACATAAAGGCTTTGGGCGATTTCATGACAGCCGTTCCCAGCGAACCCGTATTGGTCAATCCCGCAGGGATCGACGCCGATGAATGTGCCGATATCGCTAGTGCCTTTGCAGATTGCGGTGTTTCGCGCATGGTGATTTCCAGACTGGATGTTGCATCGCGCCTTGGTGGCGCGCTATACGGTGCGGATTCAGGAAATCTTTCCCTTTGCAATGTCAGTATGACCGCTCAGGTTGCAGACGGACTGACCGCAATCAGCCCCGTCGCTCTGGCTAAACTTCTGATACCGTCCCATCGCGCCGAGAACGCGAAACCGAGTTTCTCCGAGGTCGTGAAATGACTGCCAAGTCTGATGAAGTATCCAAAACTGCTCCGCGTGCCAAAGGCCGCAACGTCCTTGCCATCGCATCGGGCAAGGGGGGCGTGGGCAAGACCTGGTTTGCCATTACCCTGACCCATTCGCTGGTGCGCGAAGGCAAAAAGGCTCTTTTGTTTGACGGTGACCTTGGCCTTGCCAACATTGATATACAGCTTGGCCTTATGCCCAAACATGATCTGGGCGGCGTGATTTCCGGCCGGATCGGCCTGCGTGAAGCTGTAACGCCGTTCCCCGATGGCGGCTTTGATATCATTGCGGGGCGCAGCGGATCGGGCAGCCTTGCCAATCTGCCGGTCACCCGCCTTCAGGCCTTGTCCGACGATCTGATTCTGACTGGCAAAAGCTACGACAAGGTGCTGATTGATCTCGGCGCAGGCGTTGATCAGGGCGTGCGCCAGATGACCAGTCTTGCCAATACGGTCATTGTCATCACCAACGGTGACCCAACCTCGCTGACCGATGCCTATGCCTTTATCAAGGTTACCCATATGGCCCGCCCCAAAACCGATATCCGCGTGGTGGTGAACATGGCCAAGGACCGCAAGGAAGGAGAGGCGATCTATAACAAGCTTCTCAAAGCCTGCGAAGGTTTCCTGAAGATCAGTCCGCCGCTTTTGGGCGTTGTACGTGCTGATCCGCGTGTTTCCGAATGCATTCGTTCGCAAACCCCGCTTCTGATGCGTCATCCTAATTGCGATGCCGCCCAAGACATGGAAGCGATCACGCAAAAACTGCTGGAGGGCTGATGCCATGACGTTCCCGCCTCAGGCCATAACACCCGGTACCGCAGTAGGTGGTCAGGGTGGTTCGGCTGCTGGTGGGACAGGCACACAACCGGCACAGGTCAGTGCCGCGCAACAGGTCGCCAATGCCATTGCCAAACTGCCGGTCGAAAGCCTGCTTCAGGCGTCGGTACAATCACGTTCGGGCAATGAGTTGACCCTTCTGACCAGCCTGGGTCAGGTGAATATAAAGCTGCCGACACCACTTCCGGCCAATCTTGGTGACTTCCTGTGGGTTCGTATCATGCCCCAGGCGCAGACGCAGCAGGGGAGCGATCCGGCAGCAGCCCTTCGTCTTCAGGTTTTGCCGCAAACACTGACACCGGGGGCAACCGGAACTGGCAGCGGCTTACCAACTGCGGGCATCAACAGCAATCCGCTGATCCCCGGTCAAACCTTTGGCGCCATCACAACAAGCAGCCTGACCCTGCCCAATGGCAGCCAGTTGCCTGCCGGAAGCCAGACACAGGTTATCTTTGTCGGACAAGGTGCCGTCAGCGCCGGAAAAGCCGCCCAGATTGCAAACATGACTTCAGCAGGCACAGCCCCGACAGTCACGACCGGTGGTACTTTGACAAGCCCTTCGACAGCAGGTCTTGCCGGTCAGACTGTTTCGAGCGGTGCAGCCCCGGCTGGAAACGTTACACCACTGGTTCTGACGGGCACTGTTCTGCCGCCCGATAGCGCCGAAGCCCGCATGTTGCCGAACGGCTTTACTGCCCTTCGCACATCTGCCGGTGTCGTCGGAATCAGATTGCCGGTTCCAGCGCCCGTTGGGGCGACCCTTTCATTCAGTATTGATGCCAGCACCACGACCGGACGCAGCACTCAAATCCCGCAAATGACCGAAGCGGAATTGATCGCGCGCGGCCAGAATGCTGCCTTGTCGCGTGACTGGGGCAGTTTGCAGCAAGCGGTTACCGCATTGGCACAACACGACCCCGGCGCAGCAGCAAGCCTGTTAAACAGCATCCCGCAGGCCGGACCGAAACTGACCACCACCATGATGTTCTTTTTCGCGGCCATGACCGGCCCAGGGGGAACAGCACGCGGCTGGTTGGGGGATCGCGCCAGCAACAGCCTGTCATCGATTGACGGGAACGGCGACGATATCCTTAAAAAACTCGAAGGCGATTTCAGCAGATTGCGGGGCATGGCCGCCGACGAACGCCCGGATGGCTGGCGTGTGATGCCGATGCCGTTTCAGATGGGGGAACGGATCGAACAGGTGCGCCTTGCGTGGCGGCATGGCGACGGTGAAAACGAAAAGGGTGAAAAGGAAGAACCCGGTACGCGCTTCCTGCTTGATCTCTCTTTTAGTGAGGTGGGCCACACCCAGCTTGACGGTCTGGTCAAAGGCGAAGACGGCAAGTTCGATTTGATCGTGCGCACTGAAAATCCGCTGCAATCGGATAATCGTGACGACATCCGCGGTATATTCCGCGAGGCATTGCAGATTTCCGGCTATAAGGGCCACCTGATTTTTCAGGATGGTAGCCGCTTCGTCGAAATCGCCCCACCGGCCAACGAACCCAAGCCGGGTTCCCATCACGGGATCGAAGCATAAGCTTTTCGACTATGCCGGGATATGTCCTTGAAATGAAGCCTTTTCGTTCCTGCCGGGCAGGAGTAATCTTGAATATTCATCTGAATAATCACAGGTCGCGCCGATGCTGGAAATATTTGAACGTCGAAACCTGTTGCTGACCGAACATAATCCGGGTGCGCAGCTTGACTATGTCGTGACGTTACAAAGCGAGCTGACCGGATGCGAAACCGTTTTTCCCGCACGCATGACGCTGCGTTATGTCCCAGACCGGCTGATCCTTAGACCGGATTGTCTGGCGGCATACTTTGCCGAAATCGCCCGTATACCGTTCGATAATTTCGAAACGGCCGCCGTGCTTCTGATGGAAGATTTCAACAATGAGATCATCCCGCGCTGGATCAATTTGCGCCTTGATAAACAAAAGGCCGACAATGCCAGTGTCCAGCACCACGAAGCCGCACTCGAAGACCGCCAGCCGAAATGGCATAATCCGCGCCTGCTCGACCGGCTGGAGCGCTACTGATCAGCGGAAAGGTGTTCCGTGCACCCATTGGGTCAGGGAATAACGCAAACCGGCGGTGGTCGGTGCCACGCGGTGCAAAACGAAACTCGGGAAAAAGATCGCGGTACCGCGTTCCATCGGCGCGTCAAAAACATGCCCGGCCGGGTTCAGTTGCAACAAGCCGCCTTCATACTGATCAGGTTCGGAAAGCTGGATGACCATGGTCAGTTTGCGACGACGTGCAATATCGGACGCTCCAACGTCACTGTGCCAGTCATAATGTCCGCGCTGATCCCCGGCATAGCAGGCGATCTGTGCGTCTTCGGCAAATTCCGACAGAGAAAAATCAAACACATTGCGGTTGACGTCCGCGACCATGTCGATAATGCGCCGCATCACGACCGGTTGCTGCGTTTCGTTGAACCAGGTGATCTGTGAACGGCGGATATGACTTGCTGATTGTCCCTGAACAAGGCCGCCGTCATCAAGCTCGGTCGAAAATCCGTCAATCAACCGTTCGCAGGTTGCGGTATCAAGCGCATCCGGAACGATTGCATACATTTCTTCTGGAAACATTCACGACATTCTCCGATGCCGCATGGGCCTTTTGATTTTGTATCTCGGACCCAAGACAATTCTTTGCGGTGGGTTTCTCTTAGGACCAAACGTCCGGATTGACCAGCGTGAAAATCATGCAGAAACCGCCTGCATGCTATACCGGATTCACGATCCTGCCACCCGCCGCAGCCCCGTCATCAGGATCATGGGTGACCATAAGGGTCGGCAGACCACGCAAACGTGCCTGATCAAAAACAAAGGTTCGGATCTGGTCGCGTAATTCGGTATCGAGCTTTGAAAAAGGTTCATCAAGCAAAAGCGCATTGGGTTCGGACAGCAGCACCCGCATCAGGGCAACACGTGCCCGTTGCCCACCGGATAACGTCGCAGGATCACGGTCGGCAAAGCCATCAAGCCCCGCACTTTCAAGTGCTTCATCAATCCGTTTCTGCCGTTCGTCGCGCCCGCGGATGGTCGATGGCAGGGCAAATGCCAGATTGCCGCCAACCGATAAATGAGGAAACAACAGGTCATCCTGAAACAGAATACCGACATGTCGATCCTGTGGTGCCAAACCGTCCAGCGACGTTCCGTTCAACACGACCTGCCCACCAACCTCAAACCCGGCGGCATTGCCCGATGGCAAGGTTCCACAAATATGCGCAAGCAGGCTGGATTTCCCCGAACCGCTTGGCCCCATCAGGGTTACGATCTCGCCCGGCTTGATCTCGATATCAATATCAACCAGCACCCGCCCGTTCAGACGAATGGAAACCCGGCGCAATTCAAGGCCGCTGGCTGTGGTGTTATCGGGGCTGAGGTTTCTGCTCATTTGCCCACTATATCCTGTTATGGTCGGCCATGCCGCGCCGGTGACGGAACACAACAGCCGGGATCAGAAGCGCCAGGGCAAAACCGGCAAAAGGCAGGATCATTTGCAAAAGCCCGTAAATCCCGATCATCCTCCGGTCTCCGCCCGATGCCAGTGCCACCGCCTCGGTCGTTACCGTGGCAAACCGCCCCGCCCCGATCAAAAGGGTTGGCAGATACTGCCCGACACTGACTGCAAGGCCGACAGCAAAAGCCGTCAGAACTGCACGGGTCAGCAAGGGCAACCGCACCCCCCAGAACACCCGTGCCGGTGATGCACCAAGGCAAAGGGCCGTTTGCCCATATCGCGGATCAAGGGCGCGAAACGGATCGGCAAGTGACAGAAAAACATAGGGCAACACAAAGATTAAGTGAACGATCACGACAGAAATCAACGTACGTTCAAGGCCGATGCCAGTGAAAAACACCTGAAGCCCAAACATGAAGCTGATTTGCGGCATCAAAAGCGGTAGGTAAATCAAGAACATCACCCCCTGTCCCGGTATTTGAAACCGGCGGGTTTCGTTTTCAAGACATCCAAGAACAAGTGCAATTGCGACCATCACCGACAAGACTGCAATTACAAGTGTCGTCCCCAGTATCGCACCCAGCATGTCATATTCCCGCATCCAGAGATGCAGACTGAAACTGCGCGGCAGGAATTCCGGAAACGACCAGTATCCGGCGAAGCTCCAGACCAGAAGACTTGCTAATCCAAGAAACACGACGGTAGCAGTCAGGACCGCCGCACCGGCAGAAAAACTGCGAATGGCTCCATCCCCTTGGGCGCGCATACCGCCCTCCGCCCAGATACGCCCCCAAAATCCTGCCAGCGTTTCACCGGCCCGCCAAATGGCCATCGCCACCAGCACGAGGATCAATTGCAACATGGCCCCGGCAGAGGCCAGAAAACGATGCGAAAGGTCCGGGTCGGACAACCAGCCCAGAATACGCACTGCCAGCGGTGCCGGTGTCGTCGGGCCAAGGATCATTGCGACATCAACAACCGAGGTCGAATAAGCCAGCACCGCCAGTACCGGCAAACGGATTTGCGGATAGATCCGGGGGAATACGGCTTTCAGCCAGCCGACCACACGACCATAGCCGAACGTAAGTGCCACCTGACGGGTCCGGTCTGCATCTGCCTGCGGCAAGGCGGCAAGCGTCATCAACAACAGAAACGGAATTTCCTTGGCAACCAGCCCGGCAATCAGGGCAATTCCCATCGGATCATGCAAGGTCACGATATCAGGCGGCCGATCCCACCCGGCAAACAGTGCCACCGCCCGGACAATCCAGCCGCTTGGTGCAATCAGAAATGCCAAACCAAAAGCCGCAGCAGCATGTGGCACGGACAAGATTGGTGACAATAACCGCTGCATCACCACAAAAACCTTCGTTCCCTGCCACGCCGCACAGAACAGCATGACCAGTGAAAGCGAGATCAGGGTGGCAACCAGTCCGTTCACAAGCGATAGCCGCACAGAAATCGCCAATCCCGGCTGAAGGAGCAAATCACGCCACGGATCAATCGATATTCCGTCACCACCAAGCGCCGGAAGATACCCGAATGCGGGCAGCATCGTCCCGATCAGCCCGGCGCAAACCGGACCAATCATCAGAATAAGGGTAAAAGCCGGAAAAAACCGCAGCATAGAGTCTATTGGACCACGCCGTAACGTTTCTGCCATTCGGTTTCAACCAGTTCCATCCAGCTTGGATGCGGTTCTGGCAAAACCGTTCCGCGTTCAGAAGGCGACAGCGATGCAATACCGAGGTCCAGACCGGCAAAGGCCTTCTGCATGTCTTCTGGCAGTTTATCCATCGCCAGTACCGTATCGGCCCCCCAATATCGCGGATCCTGTTTGCGCAACTGGGCTTCGGGCGACATCAGAAAATCGGCAAGCACAACCGCCCCGGCCTTGGCCGATGCGTTATAGGGAATGGCAACAAAGTTAGTATTGCCAAGCGTGCCGTTATCAAACACATAGGATCGAACCGTATCGGGCAGTTCCATAGCTTCGATCGCAGATGATACCTCACCGGAACTGAACGAGAACGCGATATCGATCTCATTATCGGCCATCATGGTGCGCAATGACGCGCCGTTTTGCGGGTAAGCTTGGCCGTTGCGCCACAATAAAGGCTGCAAATCTTCAAGATATCCCCAAAGTGGTGCCAATACCTTTTCGGCATCCGTCTGATTTGCAGGCTGTTGCAGAACTTTGGGGTCGTCAACCAGCTCGGTCAGGATTTGTTTCAGGAAAGTCGATCCCATATAGTTTGGCGGCTGAGGATAGGTAAAGCGCCCCGGATGTTTGACCAACCATTCCAGAAGTTCCTGTGCTGATTTGGGCACATTATCAAGGCGCGCGGTGTCGTAATAGAAACTGACCTGCGCCATGCCCCAAGGTGCTTCAAGGCCCATGGTCGGTACCGTGAAATCGTTGATGACGGTTGGCTTGCCTTCGACATCGACATAGGCAAAATTCGGCGTCTGTTCCGCCCATGGACCGAACAGAAGGTCATTGCGCTTCATGGCGGCGAAGTTTTCACCATTCAGCCAGATCATATCGACCGCCCCGCCGTCATCGACGCCAGCCGTCTTTTCCGAAAGCACCTTTGCCACCGCATCGGCCGTATCGGAAAGTTTTACCTGTACGACATTTACCCCATAACGTTCCTGCACCTGCGCACCGGCCCATGCGATGTAATCATTGATACGCGGCTCCCCCCCCCAGGCATGCCAGTAAACCGTTTGACCACGCGCCTGATCCAGAACCGATTGCCAATTGCCGATATCGGGCGCCGGGTCGGCCTTGGCAGGGATGGCAACCGTTGCTGTTGCAAGACCGGCGACAATGCTCAGACCGGCAAGAAAAACGCGCATCTTGGAAATCCTTGTTACTGGATGGGGCACAAATAACAGCCGATTGAAACAATCGGGCGCCATCCGCGTTACCTGTTTGTTTTTGTTGCCATCATTTTTCCAATCTTGGCAGACTAAAATCAATTCACGCTTGCGTTAGATGGCTGGTGATTACACCTTATCGGTGCTGCCGGTATCGCGGTCAGAAACACAGAAACGGGAACAGGTCATGTTTGAATGGATCACGGATCCGCATATGTGGATGGGGCTTGCCACCCTGACCGCACTCGAAATCGTGCTGGGTATCGACAATATTGTTTTCCTGTCGGTGATCGTATCCAAACTCCCGCAAAATCAGCAGAAATCGGCACGTCGTATCGGCCTGATCGGGGCGATGGGCATGCGGCTTGTACTTCTGGCCTGTATCGCGTGGGTGATGGAACTGACTGCCCCGATGTTTTCCGCCTTCGGGCAGGAGGTCAGTGGACGGGATCTTATTCTGATTGTCGGCGGGTTGTTCCTGATCGCCAAGGCGTCCAAGGAAATTCATCACACAATCGACGAACCCGAAGAACACGGGCCCGGCAAGATCATGTCGGGCTTTGCGATGACCATCGCCCAGATCATGCTGCTTGATCTCATCTTCTCGCTCGACAGTGTGATTACCGCCGTTGGACTGGTCGATCATATATCGATCATGATGATCGCGGTTGTTCTGTCGGTTCTCGTCATGCTGGCTGCGGCCAAAACCATTGGCGATTTTGTTGAGAAACACCCATCGGTCAAAATGCTGGCACTGGCCTTCCTGATCCTGGTCGGATTTGTCCTGCTGCTGGACGGTGTCGAAATCCATGTCCCCAAAGGTTACATCTATTTCGCCATGGCATTCAGCCTTGGGGTCGAAACGCTGAACCTGATCAATCAAAAGCGTAAACGCAAAGCCAAAGAGCTCGGAGCCATCAAATGAAACAGGTCGCACCTCCTTCGTGCCTGCAAAATGCATTCGACAAACATGGTCTTGACCATATCAAGGTGCTGGAATTTCCCGATGGCACCAGATCAGCTGCGGATGCCGCATCGGCAATCGGCTGCGATGTCAGTGATATCGGAAAATCACTGGTGTTCATGACCGAACGCCACAAACCAATCCTGATCATCATGAACGGTGCCGATCAGGTCGATGAAAAACGCGTTGCCGGCCTGATCGGCGGCCTTTCGATCCGCAAGGCGACGGCGGACGATGTCCGCACCTCGACCGGCTATGCCATTGGCGGCGTACCGCCCTTTGGCCATGTCGGACCGGTCGAAACCCTGATTGATGAAAAATTGCTTTCGAAAAAAACGATCTGGCTGGCGGCAGGAACACCCAAAACGGTCTTTGCCATGACTCCGGACGAACTCCGCCGGGTAACCGGCGTTGAAACAGGTGTTTCGATCTCGGCCTGACCCAACTTAAATCAGGCCATCATCACGGGTGGCGGAACGTGCCCCGATTTCGTCAAGTTCCGCCTGTTCCTTGCGGTCTTCTTCCACACGCTCCGCCTCAACGCGGTTGCGTTCGGCAATTTCAGCGGTCTTCACGGCCTTGAAAGCGTCGGCAACCTCGTCACGGAACGCGTCAATTTTGGCCTCCTGATCGGATATCCGTTTGACCAGTGCCGCGCGCTCGGCAATGACCGCACTGGCAAAAGAACCATAGGCGAAACCGGCAAGTTCGGGATTTTCGGCCGCAACCCTCTGCTCTTCGATGACCGCTTTTTCCAGAGCATCCTTTTCCGTCAGAAGATTATTCAGCACACCCTGCATCTCGCCAAGTTCGCGGCGTTTGTCATCCAGCGCCCATTTGCGCATCCGGATCAGGGTTTTGAAATCCTTGGCCATCGCTGTCAGTTACCCGAAGTATCGCTGGCACGGCATTTCAGCATGATCATGATCTCATTGCTGATCACGCCGAAGCGCACGTTTCGCTGCATTCAGATCATTCCCCGCATTTGTGGCGGTTGAACGGCTGTTAACCTGGGACCGAAGACGATTGCGTTCCATGACGGTTGCGCCTTGCGGATTGGCTGCCGGTTGACCTGCTCCATCAGGGGCTTCCTGCTGGGTAGGTGCCAGATCAAGACGGCGTGCGAGTTCGGCATATCCGTCGGCCAGACGGGTGCATTCGGTTTTGCGCTGCTTCAGGAATTCCTCAATCAGCGGGAAGTAATGTATTGCTTCGTCCACCTTCGGGTCCGTCCCCAGACGATAGGCCCCCAGACGGATAAGTTCGGCCATGTCCTCGTATGTCGCCAGCAACTGGCGGGCACGCGACACGATCTGGTTTTCGTGCTCGTTATTGCAGCCGGGCATGGTACGCGACACACTGCGCAAAATATTGATGGCCGGATATCGTCCCTGCTCGGCAATTGCGCGATCCAGCACAACGTGCCCGTCAAGAATACCGCGCACTGCATCGGAAATCGGCTCGTTATGATCATCGCCATCGACCAGTACAGTAAAGAGGCCAGTGACCGATCCCTGCCCCGGCCCGCCCGGCCCGGCACGTTCCAAAAGACGCGGCAATTCGGCAAATACCGTCGGGGTATAGCCCTTTGACGCGGGCGGCTCACCTACCGAAAGGCTGATTTCACGCTGGGCCATGGCAAAACGGGTTACAGAATCCATCATGCACAGGACATCGCGCCCGGTATCGCGGAAAAACTCCGACAGTGCCATCGTCATATAGGCTGCCTGACGACGCATCAGCGGCGGTTCGTCCGATGTGGCAACGACGACGACGGAACGGCGCAGACCTTCTTCGCCCAGATCGTCTTCGATGAATTCGCGAGCCTCGCGGCCTCGTTCGCCAATCAGACCGACGACCGATACATCGGATGTTGTGTGGCGGGTCATCATCGACAGCAAGCTGGATTTACCCACACCCGACCCGGCAAAAATACCCATGCGCTGCCCCCGGCAACAGGTCAGGAAGGTGTTCATCGCGCGCACACCCAGATCGATCTTTCCAGCAACACGCTGGCGCGAATGGGCGGATGGCGGTGCATTGCGGATCGGATAGGGCGTTGGACCTTCGGTCAGAGGACCCTTGCCGTCAACCGGTTGCCCGAACGCGTTGACCACACGCCCAAGCCAGCTTTCATCGGGATAGACCTGTGGCTGGGTGTCGGCCAGTTCAACCTCGCAACCAATACCGATGCCGTCAAGCATCCCGAACGGCATCAAAAGAGCGCGTTCATTGCGGAAACCGACAACCTCGCAAATGACGGCCTCGCCATCCCGGCGTTTGACCTTGCAACGATCCCCAACCGATAGTGCGCCTTCGACCCCACCAATCTCGACCAGCAGCCCCAAAACAGCCGTAACCCGCCCGACAATCCTGTAATCGGGAATGCGGCGAAGTTCGGCGATGATGTTTCGGCCAATCTGAAACACGTTTGCACTTTTCTGTCTGACGGGTGTCGATACGTGATGCGATCCGGAATTTTATCGTCACCACTCTGTCAAAGGGTGGCAAATTCGTCCGCGTCGCACCAGATATAAGTGTCATAAACGGTATTAAAAACCCGTATATGCCAAATTGGCATTAAAAATCCGGTATCGGCATGCATGGTCGTTAACGGTGCAAACCGTTGGGAAACTTCACATTCCGGAACCGAGCCGCCTTTATCGGTGAAAAAAAGTTAACAAGATGCGACTCGCCTGCTTGCCACGAGTCGCAAAGCAACGTATCGTTAACGGAATGGAATAAAATTTCCACACGGCAATCGTTGGGGCGCTTGTCGGAATAAGCCGGATCAACACGGAATTTTTGCGGAACACGGTAACGGAGCGGAACATGCGGGTGCTGCTTGTCGAAGACGACAATGCCACTGCTGACAGCATCGAGTTGATGTTGAAATCAGAAGGCATGGTTGTCGATACCACGGATCTTGGGGAGGATGGCCTCGAGATCGGTAAACTTTATGATTACGATATTATTCTTCTGGATCTCATGCTGCCGGATATCGACGGTTATGAAGTTCTCAGACGCTTGCGCGACGCACGCGTTGAAACCCCGGTGCTTATCCTGTCGGGGTTGACAGAAACCGAAGACAAGGTCAAAGGACTTGGTTTCGGTGCGGATGACTATCTGACCAAGCCGTTTGACAAGGTCGAATTGCTGGCACGCATTCAGGCGATCGTTCGCCGATCGCGCGGCCATGCCCAATCGATGATTGCCACTGGCAGGCTCAATGTGAACCTCGATGCACGCACCGTTGATGTTGACGGGTCACCGCTACATCTGACCGGCAAGGAATATGGCATCCTTGAATTACTGTCGCTGCGCAAGGGCACGACATTGACCAAGGAAATGTTCCTGAACCATCTCTATGGCGGGATGGACGAACCGGAACTCAAGATCATCGACGTTTTCGTGTGCAAACTGCGCAAGAAAATCCAGTCGGCCACCAAGGGCGACAACTACATCCATACGGTTTGGGGCCGGGGCTATGTCCTGCGCGACCCGGACGTCAACAGCAGCGCAGCCGCCTGATCGCAACGCATCTGCCGTCGCGTTCCGCTGTGCCCAAAGTCAAAAACGCCCCGATGCTTCATCGGGGCGTTTTGCTTTGTACTTTATGGCTTACCGAGAAGTACCGGTTTTCTATTTCTTGTCTTCGGGTTTACCTAAACGCGAACGATCAAACGTGGTCGACGGGCGCGTTGTACCGGTTCCCGTGCTGCCTGTTCCGCTGGATGGTCGTGCAGGCGGCGTGCTTCCTGTCGAACCGGTCGTTCCCAATGGACGACGATACGTTAATCCCGCTGTACCGTCAGAACCGGTGCCGCCGGTTCCGGTAGCAGATGGGCGCGAATATGTGCTGCCTGCGGTACCGGTTGTTCCTGTTGTCAACGGTCGGGCAGCTGTTCCGGTTGAACCGGTGCCTGTGGTGGTTGTCGGGCGCGCGCCGGTTCCGGTCGAAAGTCCCGGACGCGGCGGCGTTGTGGTTCCGGCACCTGTGCTGGCCGTGGTGCCACCCGCTGCATTCTGCATATGTTTCGGTTTCGGGAAGGCAAAGCCACCCGTCGCTGCACCGGCACTCGCCGCAGCAGGACCAGCTGCCTGAATTTTTTCCAGCGCAGAAACGTCCACATCCGGTGCCCCCGGACGGTTCAGCTGATAAATGCCGCGCTGGCGTGCCAGCGGTTTGAATTTGTCGGAAATGCCCAGAACCGTTTCCGCCCCGCCAAGGAACAGGAAACCGTCATCGGGCATCAATGCCGAAATGCGGGACAGCACATCGGTCTTGGTCGGTTGATCGAAATAAATCAGCACGTTGCGGCAATAGACGATGTCAAACTGCCCCAGTGGACGGAAATCATCGAGCAGGTTGAATTCCTTGTATTGAACCTTGGACCGAATTTCCTGCGAGATTTGCCACTGGTCCTCCTTCTTCTGGAAATACTTGACCAGAAGCTGGATCGGGAGGCCCCTTTGGACTTCGAACTGGGAATAAAGACCGGCACGAGCCTTGGTCAGGATTTCGCGCGAAATATCTGTCCCGATAATTTCAACCCGCCAGCCTGAAAGCTGTGTTTTGAATTCATCAAGGATCATTGCCAATGAATAGGGTTCCTGCCCCGAGGACGCCGCCGCACACCAAATCCGCAGATGGCGTTTGGAAGCACGTTCCTTGATCATGTGCGGCAGAACGACATGGCGGAACTGGTCAAACGGCTTGGTATCGCGGAAGAAGAAGCTTTCGTTGGTCGTCATCGCATCGACGACTTCCTCGACAAGCACACGGTCACCACCGCGCAACGCCGCGATCAGTTCGGTCAGGTCCTTGAGCCCGCGCTTGCGCGCAATCGGCATCAGCCGGCTTTCGAGCAGATACGTCTTGTCCTGGCTCAGAACGAGCCCGGATTTTGACTTTATCAGTCTGCTAACGAAATCGAAGTCCTCCGGCCTCATCATCTCGGCTTAACGACCCCCTGCAAATTTTTTGATATAGGCCGCGATGCCACCCACGGGGAGAACCGCTGAACAAATGCCTGCATGCGCTGCGGCACCTGGCATTCCCCACACAACGCTTGTCTGTTCGTCCTGTGCAACAACCATCCCCCCGGCACCCACAACAGTACGCCCACCCAACATACCATCCTGTCCCATACCTGTAAGGATAGCCGTCAGTATATTACCACCATAGCTTTCAACAAGGCTGCGTAGCATCGGGTCAACCGACGGACGACAGAAATTTTCGGGCGGGTTCTGGTTCAGAACAATTTTCCTGCTGTTACCACGGCCCTCTACCACCATGTGGTAATCCCCGGGGGCAAGGTAAACCTGCCCACCCTGAATTGGCATGCCCGTCTGACCTTCCTGGCATTTAAGCCCCGTCAGACGCGTAATGTGTTCCGCAAGGATTGTGGTAAAGGTCGCAGGCATATGCTGGGTGATGAAAATCGGTTGCCGCACACCAGCAAGCCCGCGTAGCACTTCAAACAAAGCCTGCGGACCACCGGTCGAACTGCCGATCGCAATCACTTCGACATTGATGCGTTTTTCCGGAAGAAGACTGATCTGCCCCGTTGTCATCGCGCGTCGTGCTGGCGCAGGTGCGGCGGCACCGGCAGGCGCCTTG
>NZ_JPWA01000100.1 GCF_003326475.1 Thalassospira xianhensis MCCC 1A02616
GCCATTCTGGTCTGCCATGCCTTGACGGGTGATCAGTATGTAGCCGATGAAGTCCACCCGATCACCGGCAAGGAAGGCTGGTGGCGTGAAATCGTCGGGCCGGGCAAAATCATCGATACCGACAAATATTTCGTCATCTGCTCGAACGTGATTGGCGGCTGCCTTGGCAGCACCGGGCCCAAGGAAATCAACCCGGCCACCGGCAAACCGTGGGGCCTTGATTTCCCGGTGATCACGATTGCCGATATGGTACGCGCGCAGACCATGCTAATTGACGCATTGGGCATCGATACCCTGTTTGCGGTCATCGGCGGTTCGATGGGCGGTATGCAGGTTCTTGAATGGTGCAAAAGCTATTCCCATCGCGTTTTTGCCGCCGCCCCGATTGCAACCAGCTTCCGCCATTCGGCGCAAAACATCGCGTTTCATGAAGTCGGGCGTCAGGCGGTCATGGCTGATCCGGACTGGTGCGGGGGCAATTACCTGCTGGAAGGCAAAAAGCC
>NZ_JPWA01000011.1 GCF_003326475.1 Thalassospira xianhensis MCCC 1A02616
AGGCTGGGGGCGTCTCGTGGCTGGTGGAAGCACGGGATTTGTCCGGCGTTGCCCGAAGCCCAGCATCGCTGGAAGTCGCCGTGGCGTGGGCCGTGAGCCTGATGGTCGTCTGTGGGACCCCAGGTTTGTTCGGGCTTCGTCAGTTGCGGGATGTCCGGTTTGGGGTTGGGTATTCTGCTATTGTCGCCATCATGCTTCCGTGGTCATTGGGGGGAAACGGGGCAATGGAAGCATTACCCGTTTGATCCGTTATAAGCCGCGACCACCCGGAATTCGGGGCCATCGACGGTTGAGTGGCTTTCGTAGAGGCAGAAGCGGTCGATGGTGAAGCTGCGGGAGGTCAGGCCGATATTGTCGGCCACCGCCTGTTCGACGGTCGCACGGGCGGCGTCGCGGTTACGACCAAGGGTGATGTGCGGGTTGAATTTGCGCATATCCATGTCCGGGCATTCTTCGAGCCGTAGCAATGCCTTTTCCACGCGGTTTGCAAGACTGTGCAATGCCGGTTGATCGGCGACACCGGCCCAGAAAATGCGCAGTTTGCGGGCGGATGCGAAGATGCCAAGGCCCTGCACGCGAAGATCGAAGGGTTCGAACGGGAGTTCGGACAGGGCCGCATCGATTTCTTTGGCCAGACCGGGATCGACATTGCCGATGAATTTCAGCGTGATGTGCATGTTTTCCGGGGTCTGAGCATCAAGCCCCCGGATCCCGCGCGCCAACGGGTAAAGATCGTCGGCAATATCAGCCGGGATTTCGACGCCAACAAACAAACGCATATTCGGAACTCACGCACGACAATCTGGCAGATGGGGATTTGAGTGGGCGACCGCCTGGTATTTATCCGGTCGAACGGCCCGGAAGCGGGATGATGTCATCCTCGCCCGGGATTTGCGGGAAGCGGCCCGCGGCCCAGTCCGCCTTGGCCTTATCAATCCGTTCCTTGGAACTGGAAACGAAGTTCCACCAGATATGGCGATAGCCGACCGGCAATCCGCCGAGCAGCATCACGCGGCAATCGGATTGGGCGACGATATCGGGAATTTCTTCGGGCGGGACATAAATGAAGTTTTCCGGTTCATACAGGTCGCCGTCGATGCGCAGGTTGCCGGAAACAACATAAAGGGCGGCTTCCTGATTTTCACCGGGCAGCAGAAGCTGCGCGCCGGCATCCATGCGGACATCAAGATAAAACAGCTTGGACTTGACCGGAACCGGCGCGGTTTTGCCAAATGCCTCGCCCGCGATCAGGCGCATATGCAAACCGGCATCATCAATGACCGGCAGGTCATCCCTGGCGATATGGAAAAATTCCGGATCGGATTCTTCTTCGTCTTCGGGGAGGGCTGCCCACAATTGCAGGCCATCGAGTTTATGATGGCTGTTGCGCACCGCATCGGTTTCGCGTTCGGAATGGGTGATGCCGCGCCCGGCACTCATCCAGTTCAGATCGCCCGGCTGGATTTCAAGAAGGCTTCCAAGGCTGTCATGATGGCGGATCGCACCTTCGAAAAGATAGGTGACGGTGGCAAGGCCGACATGGGGATGCGGGGCAACGTCAACACCCTGCCCCGGTTCGAACGATGCCGGTCCCATGCGATCAAAAAACACAAACGGACCGACAGACCGGACATCCCGATGTGGCAGGACGCGGCGCACGGACAGGGGACCAAGATTGGCTTCCTTGCCTGAGATCAAGATGGACATGCGCCGCCTCCTTCTAAATGTTCTTCAGACTAATCTGGTTTCTTCCTGCCTTACGGGCAAGGGTTCGGCCAGGTGGTCTGGATTTTCTCGATCTCGGCCAGAACGTCGTCGGACAGTTCGACATAGGCAGAGCCGATATTGGATTTGAGCTGTTCCATGCTGGTCGCGCCAATGATGTTGGCGGTCAGGAACGGGCGGGTATTGACGTAAGCCAGTGCCATCTGTGCGGGATCAAGCCCGTTATCCTTGGCGAGTTTGACATAGGCCATTGTGGCCTTGATGCCATTTTCCGTCAGGTAACGGCCGAAATATTGCGGCCAGATGGTTGTCCGCGCGCCTTTCGGGCGGGCCCCGCCAATATATTTGCCCGACAATGCCCCACCGCCCAACGGCGAATACGCCAGAAGACCGGCATCTTCGCGGATCGAGCATTCGGCCAGACCGACTTCATAGGTGCGGTTCAAAAGCCCATATGGGTTCTGCACCGAAACCACACGCGGCCAGCCTTTTTTCTCGGCCAGTTCAAGGAACTTCATCAAGCCCCACGGGGTTTCGTTCGACAGGCCGATATGGCGGATTTTGCCCGCCTGTACGAGGTCATGCAGGGCTTCGAGGGATTCCTCGATCGGGGTGAATTCCTCGTTCGCGTCATGGACGTAACCGAGTTTGCCAAAGAAGTTGGAATTCCGGTCCGGCCAATGGAGCTGATAGATATCGACATAGTCGGTTTTGAGGCGCTTGAGCGAACCGTCAATCGCCTCGTTGATCTGCGCACGGGTCAGGCGCGGACCACCCCGGACATAGGGAAAACGTTCGGCCGGGCCGACAATCTTGGTGGCGATCACCAAATCATCGCGGCGGCCGCGTTTTTCAAGCCAGTTGCCGATGATGGTTTCGGTTTTGGTGAAGGTTTCTTCCATCGCCGGAACCGGATACATTTCGGCGGTATCGATGAAATTGACTTCGTTACTGGTGGCGTAGTCAAGCTGTTCGAAAGCTTCGTCCTGGCTGTTCTGCTGGCCCCAGGTCATGGTGCCCAGGCAAATGACACTGACATTGATGTCAGTTCGTCCCAATCGACGATATTCCATAGATCAATCCCCTTTTGCGCCCTGATTGGGCGCACTTTATTTTCAATGGTATGAATATATCCCGGTCGCGGAGTGATGAAAGCTTTTAGCGCGAGTTTTCTTGCAACATCATGGAATTGCAATGAATTTTCGACGCATTCGACCCTAGATGAACAGGGTCAGAACCCCGGTATAGCTGTAAAAGCGATCATTGCAGACCTCGCCACTGCCGTAAAATCCGGTGAGCGGCAGATCACCGATTTCATCGCGGATGATCATCATTTCGCGGCTTTCGGTGCCAAACAGATGCGGCCCGCGGGCGACACAACTGCAATAAAGCGCACCACGCGGTTTGCCCGGCAGGCGTTTTTGCAAATCAGCCAGCATGCGGCGCAGATCCTGTTCGGCGGCAACACCGTCACGCCGGACAAAACGGATGGTATCGCCCACCTGCACATCACCACTGATGGCCATCAGATTGTTGTGCGGATCGACCCCCATCAGGTTGCGGACAACAAAATCGCCGGTGTCCGACCCCGGCACCATCAGGGCAACGTGATAGCGGCCCGAGGCGATGGAATGCTCGCTGCCATCGGCTTCCATTTCCGATTTGAAAACGTCGAGTGCCGGGCGGTCATCAAGGGTGGCGATAATTCCTTCGCGTCCCTCGGTCACGCGATGCACCGGCCCGACCGGGGTGCAGGCCTGACTGATGCCGACCTGTACCATTGTTTTGCCGGCAAACAGAACGCCCGACAGACCACCATTGACGACCCTGTCGGCAATTTGCGGGGCACCGCGTTCGCCCGATGCAATACCGCCCACCAGATAGGTTGAGCCCATGCGTGCCAGTTCGGACAGTGTTGCGAGACTTTCCGGGGCCGCCGGATCACCATGGACAAGACCAAAGATCGGTTGCAGGCGATCAATCGCGCGCTGCAATTCCGGCGCGTCAAGATCGGCATCGGTTTTAAGCGGTTCGAAAATATGGAAATCGTCCGGGTCGATCTGGGCGACCATCACGGAGGCCGCCGGAACGCCGAAATAGGCCCGGCCTGATCCGCAGACGCCAATCCCGACGGTGCCAACCCAGTGTTCAAGCGACAGGCGGGAGCGCAGGAAAGTCAGGATGCTGCCGAGATCGGCGGCCAGTGCCTCGGACACATATAAAAAAGCCAGTGCCTGTTGCGGCAATGGCTGTGTTTGCAATTGATCGGCCAGTTCGGTGGCGACTGCTGCCCAATTTTCCCCGCTGGCATGTGCCGCATGAAATTCAGCCGTCATGCATTCTCCCGCTTTTTGAAAACCTGCCTGATGATGTGGCGGTCCGTTTTCTTGGTCTTTTGGTTATCCAAGCTCTATCTAAGCATTCGGGGGGGCCATTCACAATGGGCTGACTAAAGATTTCATTCCCACTTTGGTAAAGCCTGTAACCTGTCAGGCAATATGTCGGCGCAACAGGTCCATGGCGGCATTAAGCTGTGTCATGCGTTGATGCGATCCATAATTGCTGTCGGGGTGGTGGATGGCGGCCAGAACGCGATATTTGGCGCGGATCGACTTTATGTCGGGCCGGGCATTGGGCGCAAAGCCCATGACATGCAGGGCTTCGTTAAAGGTTGTGACCCCGCGATCAAGTGGTTCGAACGCCAGATTATCGACGATGGCGCGCAGACGTTCGAGTTCCTCGCGCGATTGCAGAAGTTCGACCGGTGGCTCGTGCTGCCGCTTTTTCATCGCGTGGGCTTCTTCAAGCGCCTTGCGTTCGGCGGCAAGGATATCGGCCTTTTCAACGCGCATCTTGACCTCGCCCTTGTCAAAATGAAGCGCCATGTTGAGCGCCTTGCGCACCGCGATGATCGAATGCCCCGGTGGCAAACGCAATTGCAGCCTTGGTTTGCGCCGCCAGGGGCGGCCTTCGGCGGGGCCGGATTTCAGGACGATGGTTTCACGATCACCGGGGGGCGGATCACCCGGATCCTCGTAATCCTCAATCGCGCCCTGGGGCACAATCAGCATGACGGAACGCGCCAGATCGGCGGCATTCACACCGCGCTTGGTCGCCAGCGCCAGAACGGCATCACGGAAAACCGATGAACACGGAATGGTATAGGATTGTTTGACGGATTGTGTTGCCATCGCCCCTTATCGCCCCCTGCCCTATTTTTAGATGTAAAATCAGCCTGTTAGATGACGCTTTCAGATATTGCCGCTCGTGAAACTGCCTGTTGAGGCAAAGTGTAGCGGTCGGGGACTCGGCCTGCAACTGCGTTTGTAGGCAAAATTGAATCGCTTCCGATTCATCCACAGGGGAAAATCGGCGGTTTCTGTTTGATATTTTGAGAAGATGACCCAATTCAATACATTGATATTAAATGATATTTTTGGTTTTGCAGAAATTCGCCGGGCGCATCTTTGGTGTTTCATCAGCAAAAATCCGCTACGGCCTTTCGCGCACAAGGGAACGCGGCAATTTTCGGATAATTCATTGTTATAAAACGATTATACTGAATTTCCGGGAGTGCATTGCAGTTGGGTGGGCTCCCGGCATTTTCATCCATCCGGTGTGCCGGTCTGCTGTGTCGCGGTCATGCCAAAGCGTGTTACCTACGAATGCAGTTGCAGGTGGCAATATTCGAAACATAACCGAAAGTAAATGGTGTGTTAATTTCACACCTGATCAGGTGTTTTGAGCGGTTTTTGCCCGTTTTCGGGTCCGTTTTGATGATTTTGAACCCTCGTCCGCAACACATTAAATAATTGATTTAATTTGATTAAATTCGAATTTTCAGTTTCATCGCAATTGATCACGGCTATGGCGACAGTATCGTTTCGGTTTGTTTTCTAATTCTATCTACGAATGTAGTTTTTTGGTTGGATTTCGACGAAATTGCCGTGCCTGCGGGGTGGTTCCACACCCGTCCGGGTGCATTTTGGGCCCCATTACCACATTGTTATTGAACGATTTTTCAGAAATTCGTCCAAAAACGACAAAGGCTGTGACGGGCGTCACAGCCTTTGGATCGTCAGATGATCTGCAAAATCAGGAATCGGCTTCCAGCACGTTAATCACCTGGGGCAGGATGCGTTCAACGATCACCTTGACCCCATCGGCATTGGGATGGATGCCGTCATCCTGATTAAGGCTGGAATCGGCGGCGACCCCATCAAGGAAGAAGGGATAGAAGGCGAGCTGATATTCTGCCGCCAGTTCGGGGTAGATTTCATTGAATTCAGCCCCGTATTCCTTGCCCATATTGGGCGGCGCCATCATTCCGGCCAGCAGAACGGCAACATCGCGATCGCGCAGTTTTCCAATGATGGCATCAAGGTTTTCGCGGGTCTGGGACGGTTCGACCCCGCGCAGCGCGTCATTGGCACCCAGTTCAAGCAACACCACATCGGGATCATCGACCAGCGCCCATTCAAGGCGCGAAAGACCCGCAGCCGTCGTATCGCCGGAAACCGAACTGTTAACGACCTTGACGTTATGCCCGGCATCGCGAAGGGCGGCTTCAAGCCTAGGGGCAAAGCCATCCTCGTGCGACAGGCCATACCCCGCCATCAGGCTGTCGCCATAAAGCATCAGGGTTTGCGGGGCATTGTCGGCGGCATTGTCCGCTGCCTGGGCATCATGGATGCCAAGCAGGCTCATCGTGCCCATCAGAATGCCAAAGGCCAAACCCGCCGGGCGAAACAGATTCCGTGAAAGACGCCGAAACAGACCGGGCTTTTCCCGGGAAGTGAACTGGTTAACAGCCGGGTCTTGCCCGAACAGCGTATATGCCACAAATCTCACCTTATGTTTTGTCATCTTGCACAATCGGTTACCCCTTGGTTACCTGTTGGTCACCCATTGGTTACCTTGAGATAAACAAGTTTGAACTCAACTTTGAACCGTCGATACTTAATTCCGTACAGTTATTTAACCCGTTTGCCTAACCTTGCAATGCCTTAGCCCGATTGGACCTGTAATGAGTGTTACCGAAACTGCCACTATCGCGGATAAAACCACGGCCACGACCAAGGCCGGGCGTCAGCGCACCGTCGATGTTTCCGGGCTTAAGCTGAGCCTTAAGGGACCGGCGGGGATCGTTGATATCCTCAAAGGGGTCGATATCCAGATTGATGCCGGCGAACGTGTCAGCCTTGTCGGACCATCGGGGTCCGGCAAAACGTCGCTTTTGATGGTGATTGCCGGGCTGGAGCAGGCGCAGGAAGGCACGATCAATATCTGTGGCGAGGATTTGCGCAAGCTTGATGAAGATGGTCTGGCCCTTTATCGCCGCCATCATGTCGGCATCGTGTTTCAGGACTTCCACCTTGTGCCGACCATGACCGCCCTTGAAAACGTGGCCCTTCCGATGGAGTTCGCAGGACGCAAGGATGCGTTTGAACGCGCCGAGGCGGAGCTTAAGGCCGTCGGGCTTGGTCATCGCATCGGGCATTATCCGGGGCAGTTGAGTGGTGGCGAGCAGCAGCGCGTGGCATTGGCACGTGCGCTTGCGACCGACCCGGAACTGCTTCTGGCGGACGAGCCGACCGGCAATCTTGACGGGGCCACGGGTGAAACGATCATCGAATTGCTGTTTGATCTGGCGAAACGCAAGGGTTCGACTTTGCTTCTGATTACGCATGATCCGGGGCTGGCATCGCGGTGCGACCGGTCGATCATGCTGCGCGACGGGGAAATCGTTACGCAACAGGATACCGGGGCATGAGCAGTATTTCCCAATCCACCAACGGGGCGGAAAAGCTGTGGTCGATTGCCTGGCGGGTCTGCCGACGGGAATTGCGCGGCGGGTTTTCGGGCTTTCGCATTTTTCTGGCCTGTCTGGCACTTGGCGTTGGTTCAATCGCCGCGGTCGGAAACGTTTCGGAATCCGTTTTAAATGCGCTTGAGCGCGATGGCCGCACCCTTCTGGGCGGGGATGTCGAGCTTCGCCTTGTGCATATGCCCGCCAGCGAGGAACAGCAGACCTGGCTTTCGGAGAATACCGAACGGATGGGCGAGCTTGCGACCATGCGCGCCACCGCCTATGGCCCGGAGCAGCGCAGGCTGGTCGAGCTTAAGGCGGTTGATGATGTCTATCCCCTGTTTGGCGAGATGGAACTTGCCGACGGTATTCCGTTTGACGGTGCGCTTTCCAAAAAGGACGGTGTCTGGGGCGGTGTTGCCGAGGCCGGGCTTCTGGAACGGCTTAAGATCAATGTCGGTGATACGGTGCGCCTTGGCGATATCAATATCCAGGTGCGCGGCGTGATCGCGACCGAGCCCGACAAGGCCGTCGGCTTTTTCAATTTCGGGCCGCGTTTGATGGTGTCGATGGATGCCCTTGCGGATACCGGGCTGGTACAGCCCGGCAGCCCGATCAATTTACAGCCCGGCAGCCTGATCAATTATTATTACGCTTTGGATCTGAATGATGCGGAAACGCCAAAGGTGTTTCGCGACCGGCTTGATGCACAGTTTGAAGATGCCGGGTGGCGCGTGCGCGATGTGTCGGATGCCAATCCGGGCCTGCGGCGGTTTATTGAGCGGCTGACGCTGTTCCTGACGCTGGTGGGGCTTTCGGCCCTGCTGGTCGGCGGGATTGGGGTTGCCAATGCGGTGCGCAGCCATATCGAAAGCAAAACATCCGTTATCGCGACGCTTAAATCCATCGGGGCGTCGCATGGGCTGGTGCTTCGGATTTACTTCCTGCAAATCCTGATGCTGTCGCTTGTCGGGATTGGCATCGGGCTTCTGATCGGGGCGGTCACACCGGCGATCATTGCACCGCTTCTGGCCGGGCGTTTGCCGATTGATGTGACATTGGGTCCGGCATTGCCGTCGCTTCTGATTGCAACCGCATTTGGTGTTCTGACCACACTGGTCTTTGCCATGCCGTCGCTTTTGCGCGCGCGTGAAATTCCGGCAGCACGGCTTTTCCGCGCCAGCGCGGGATTGATGAATGGCAGTGCGCTTCGCAAGCGTGACCTGCCTTATGTTGGTGTGCCGCTTATCCTGTTGCTGCTGCTTACGGTCTTTACCGCGACGGATCGCGAGATCGCGCTTGGCTTTATCGCCGGGTCGCTTCTGGCGATTGCGGTTTTTGCCGCGGCGGGCAAGGCAATTGTATCGCTTTCAAAACGGATGACCGGCGGGCGGAATGCCTTTAGCCGACTGGCGCTGGCGAACCTGCACCGGCCGGGTGCGAGCACGGTGCCGGTTGCGCTGTCGCTTGGGCTTGGCCTGACGCTTCTGGTGACGATTTCGGGGATCGAGGGCAACCTTGATCACGAGATCAACGAGAATTTGCCGGACTCCGCCCCGGCGTTCTTCTTCCTTGATATCCAGCCTGATCAGATGGATCAGTTCAAAACGCAACTTCTTGAAAAAGATAACGTTTCGGATATCGAACAAACACCGATGCTGCGTGGGCGCGTGGTTGCGATTGACGGGGTCGATGCCAATGATGTTGGGCCGGGGGATGATCGCTGGTTCCTGCGCGGTGACCGTGGCCTGACCTTTGCGGCAAGCCCGCCGCCGGAAACCCAGATCGTGCGCGGTGAATGGTGGCCAGCCGATTATGACGATGCCGCCAAGCCGCTTGTTTCCATCTCGCGCGATATTGGCGAGGCATTTTCGCTGGAGCCCGGTGATACATTGACCGTCAATTTGCTGGGCCGGGATATCACCGCCGAGATTGCCAACTGGCGCGAAATCGAATGGCAGAGCCTTCGGATGAATTTCGCCATGGTGTTTTCGCCGGGCCTGATCGACAAGGCACCCTATAGCCTGATTGCGACGGCGCATATGCCGCGCGAGATGGAAGAACCGGTTGACCGCATGATCGGCATTGATTTCCCCAATGTGTCGGCGATCCGGGTGCGCGAGGCGCTTGAGGCCGCCAATGCCATTCTGGCCGGGATTGGAACGGCGCTTAACGCGACCAGTTCGATTGCGATTGTCGCCGGTGTTCTGGTCCTTGCAGGCGCAGTTGCCGCCGGGCGGCGCAAGCGGATTTATGATGCGGTTGTCCTTAAGACCCTTGGAGCGACACGCGGCAATATCCTTTATGCCTATGCGCTGGAATACGGGATTTTGGGCCTTGCGACCGGGGTGATTGCCGCCCTGTTTGGCAGTCTTGCGGCCTGGTCGGTTCTGGTGCTGATCATGGAAGCATCATGGACGTTCCTGCCGATGACGATCTTTGGCCCGATTGCGATTGGCCTGTTTGCGACCCTGTCGGCGGGCTTTATCGGAACCTGGCAGGCGTTGCGCAGCCCTGCGGCACCGCTTTTGCGCAACGAATAGTGCGCCGTACATAACAACGAAAAGGGCCGGTTCATTGCAAACCGGCCCTTTTCATTTTGATCTGGTATCGGCTGGAATTATGCCAGATCGCGAAGCGCACGACGAACGACCTTGCCGGTTGTCGTCATCGGCAATTGGTCCATAAAGGCGATTTCACGCGGATATTCATGTGCCGCCAGGCGGGTTTTGACGAAATCACGGATATCGGCTTCAAGCTCCGGACTTTGGGCAAAGCCATCGGCCAGCACGACGAAGGCCTTGACGATCTGGCCGCGCTGTTCGTCGGGCTTGCCGATCACACCGGCCATGCGCACGGCGGGATGGCCGATCAGGCAATCCTCGATCTCACCCGGGCCGATGCGATAACCGGCCGAACTGATCAGATCATCATCACGCCCAACAAAGCGGATATAGCCATCCGCATCCAGTTCACCCATATCGCCGGTCAGAAGCCATTCGCCGATGAATTTATCGCGGGTGGCTTCGGGATTGCGCCAATATTCCAGAAACATCACCGGATCGGGTGACCGAACCGCAATCCGGCCCATTTCCCCAGCAGGCAGCACATTCCCCGCCATATCGATCACCGCAACATCATGCCCCGGCACGGGGCGGCCCATGACGCCGGGTTTGGGTTCCATGATCGACTGACAGGAACTGACCACCATGTTGCATTCGGTCTGGCCATAAAACTCGTTGATGGTGACGCCAAACACCCGACGCCCCCAATCAAGAAGTTCCGCACCCAAAGTTTCCCCACCGCTTGCGATGGATCGAATATTGCATTTGAACTTTGCCGCCACATCATCCCCGGCGGCGCGCATCATCTTGAGCGCGGTTGGCGGCAGGAAGGTATTGCGCACGCCATATTCGGCAATCAGGCCAAAGGCGGCCTCGGCACTGAATTTTTCAAAACGATGGGCCACGACCGGCTTGCCGTGATGCCAAGCTGGCAGCAGGACATCCAGCAACCCGCCGATCCATGCCCAGTCGGCCGGGGTCCACATGACATCGCCATCCTGCGGAAAGAAATCATGCGACATTTCGACACCGGGCAAATGACCCAGCAGCACGCGATGGGCATGCAATGCGCCTTTTGGCTGGCCGGTGGTGCCGGATGTATAAATGATCAGGGCCGGTTCATCGGCCCGCGTCTTGACCGGTTCGAAATCGTCGCTGGCCTCGGCCGAGAGTGCCTTGAAATCAAAACAGCATTCAGGCGCGCCATCAATGACATAGACATATTCAAGCGCTGGCAAAAGATCGCGGATTTCAGCAATTTTACGCGCCCCTTCCCGATCGGTCACCAATGCCTTGGCGGCACAGTTTCCAAGCCGGTATTCAAGGGCCTCGACCCCGAACAGGGTAAAGAGCGGCACGGCAATGCCGCCCATTTTATAGGTGGCGATATGGGCAACGGCGGTTTCGGGGCTTTGTGGCAACAGAATACCAACCCGATCCCCGCGCCGGATGCCGTGACGGCGCATGACATTGGCGAAACGGTTCGACAGACGTTTGAGCTGGGCAAAGCTGTAATCGCGGCGTGAACCATCGCGCCTGCGATACATCAGCGCAAGACGATCCGGATCGTCTGCCCACTTGTCGCAAACATCGACACCAATGTTGAAATGGGTGGGTACGTTCCAGACAAAATCCGAACGCACCGACGCGTAATCCGCACGAACCGGCAGCATGTTTCCTCCCTGTATCCGCCACGTCTTTTTGATTTTTTGATTTCACGACGTTTTGGTCGGCGACATGCTAGTCGATGCATCCGCAAATATGAACCATTTTGTCATGCGCCATCAGGCACAGCCCGGTGTCATACCGAACGGTTCAATCTAAACGGAAAGGGCTCTAGCGTGCCGGATCAAGCAGGAAGGTAAAATTGGCCGGTTGGCCAGCATCGGTAAAGGCCGTGGCATGACAGCCAAGGCAGGTGCCATCGGCCTGATGCTGGATAAAGCTTTCGAGCGCGGTATTGGTCAGAAAACGCGGAATTTCCCCGACGCCAAACGGGGCACCACCACCATTACCGATCCATTGGGTTCCGAGCAGAAAATAGTTCTGCAAGACACTGCCTTCGAGTTTGCGCTGCCAGACAAAATTGGCTTCGGCCGTGCCGGAAAACAGCCGCCAGCATCGGACAATATCGGGGGCAGCAACCCCGTTCCCATCGGGGGCACGGGCATAGGGTGGCTGATCGGCCCAGCGCAGATCGGACCTGATGATCCCGTTTGCCGCACGATCCGTTTTACCTTCCAGCTCACCCCCACCATAGAAGATGTAATCGCGGTCGGTTTTTTCGGGTGCCAGACAGCCATCGGGGAAAAGATCATTGGCGATGATGCTGTTGGGGCGTCGGGCATTGTCGGCCAGCGGTGCATTGTCAGCATGTTCGAAGCTTGACCAGATCCAGCGATCCCCGTTACCGCTTTTGACCCGCTGGACAATATGCAACCCGACCAGTCCGACCGTGACATCAAGGCATCTGGCGGTGCCATCAAGCGTATCATCGGCAGCAAGTGCAATCCGGGCCGGGCGGGTATAGTAACGATCCTGATCCGCGGGGCTGGTAATGATCCGCCATGCGAATTTCGTCAGTTGCGCACCGGGTGTCAGCCAGGTCTTGTCACTGGCAAGCAATTCCGAATTATCGGCGACCTTTCCGCCAGCCGACAGGGTCAGCATCGGGAATTCCACCGACTGGCCGCTTTGGGCAAAGGTCAGACGCCCCTGCGCCGTCCCAAGACCATTCCAGCGGATATAATCAGCCGCAACATCATTGATCCGCGTGTCATAGAGGATGAAATTGCCCGACTGATCAATCAGGATATCGCCCGATGACTGGATAAATGCCGACAGCAGCAGATGCCCGTCAGGCAACCCGGCGCGGCAAGAGGCATTGGTCTTTGCGACATCACCAAACACATCATTCTTGGTGGCATAACTTTCCCAAAGCCCATGCCCCGCATCAGGTTGGCGATATCCGGTTGCAATCGGCGCACCGGCATCATCATGGGGCCATAGCAGCGAAACAAAGGATTGCCATGAAAAACGGTCAAAAGGACGCTGTGCCTCGTAAGCGACGAAGCGATAGATGAAATTGGCATCGAATTCGGGCACGTCGACCGGCATGGCGGCACAAAGTCCGCCCACGCCGGTTGTCGCGCAAAATTCATCTTCGGGATAAACCGCGTTGAAAACCGGTATCTCGTTGGCCTTTTTCGATGCGACAAAATTGGGATTCTGGGCGGATGCCGCAGACAGGGTGACAAGCAGAACGATGCTGGCAACCAGCAATCCGACAACAAGCCGCAGCAAAGTCACCGGTAAAGACCGATCCGGGTTTCCTGACATATCATTGATATCGAAAAACTTTTTTCGCATGCCCGATCAATCCGTAATCACAGCCGGCAGAAAAGCACGGTTCGTGAAACCTGATACGTGATTATAGGCCGAATTGACCAGAAAGTCGCGAGAGCACATCCCGCGCAGCCAAGTGAACAAGATCACAATATCGTCAGTCCGAAACGAAAGGTCATCGGCCAAACCGTTGCTTTTCACGGAAATCCTGCCATATTTTCAGCATCGCAGAGTTCTATGAACATTCTGCCCGTTATGGATCAAAGAGGGATTTCAATGGCTTTTGAAACGCGTCAACGCGGCTATGACGTCTCGGTTGGCCGGTCGGCGGCCGAGATTGATGAAGGTCTCCGCGCCTATATGCTGCGTGTCTACAACTATATGGCATCCGCACTTGCCCTGACCGGTATCGTCGCGATGGCTGTGTCGACCAGCCCTACCCTGATGCAGGCGATTTTCGGAACCGGCTTGCACTGGATCGTGATGCTGGCCCCGATCGGCCTCGTCCTGTTCCTGAGCTTCCGCATCCACAAGATGAGCTTTGGCGCTGCACAAACCACATTCTGGATTTATGCGGCTCTGATGGGTCTGTCGCTGTCGTCGATCTTCCTCGTTTACACGGGTGAAAGCATCGCACGGACCTTCTTCATCACCGCAGGCACCTTTGCCGCGATGAGCCTTTATGGCTACACGACGAAGAAAGACCTGTCGGGTTGGGGAAGCTTCCTGTTCATGGGCCTGATCGGGATTATCCTGGCCAGTGTCGTGAACATCTTCCTTGGCAGCACGATGCTTCAGTTCGTGATCTCTGGTGCTGGCGTTCTAATCTTTACCGGTCTGACCGCCTATGACACCCAGCGGATCAAGGAAAGCTATCATGCGCACGATGATCAGGCGACCGCAGGCAAAAAAGCCATCTTTGGCGCCCTGCAGCTCTATCTGGACTTCGTGAACCTGTTCGTAATGCTGCTTCAGTTCTTCGGTAATCGCGAATAGAACTGATCCCCGGCATTCGCAGTCGGAAAACCCCGCATCCGAAAGGCTGCGGGGTTTTCTTTTGCCTGCTTGGAACGTGACAGGAACCGGATTACGATGCCTTGGCTTCGCTGGTGCCACCGGTTGCATCAATCACCGATTGGCGCTGAGCGAGTTGGTGAAGCATGTTTTCAGCGCGGGTAAAGCTGCCCGAAGCCGCGCGCGCCGCACCACGTGCAGCGGCCTCGTCAAATGCCTCGTAGGCCTGCGAGAAATTCATCCGTGCCTGGGATATCAGCTTGATATCCTTTTCCGCGGCACCGGTCGAAAACTGGACACTGCCAAGCGCAAACATGGCCCGCCCCCAGAGATAGGGATGATCCCGTCTGGAGCAAAACTTGAGTGCGGCCTGAAAAACGGGGATCACCTGTTCGGCGGGGACGCCGATGCTGCCAATAGAGGACTGGGCGACAACGGATTCGGCCAGGCCATAAGCGATCTGCGCGTATAGCACCGTATGCGCCTTTGCATTCACCAGCCCCAGCGCCCGACGGTAATGGCCGCTGGCGGTTTGCGCCATTTCGATATCTTCGGTTTCCTTGGCGTGGATCATCATGGCCTCGCCCAGTTTGCCAATGGCAATTGCGCGGGAAACGGGCGTACCGGCCATCAGTTCAAAGCGACGTTCGAGAAGCTTCCACAGGCCAATGGCCGTCGCACCCGAACGCGCGTTCATGTTGCTTACCATCGACCAGTTCAGAAGCGTGCCATACAGAGCCAGAACGGCTGAGCGTTCAGGATTGATCAGGGCCAGATCACCGATCCCGCGCAGCATGTCTTCGGTTTTGATGACAGTTTCAACGACCTGTTGCTGGGTGACACGTTCATGCAAAAGACCGGCTGGCTGCTTGGCCTTTTTGACGTCTTTTGGTGGCTCTGCCGCCATGATCAAAAATTCGCGGACGATTGGTTCGATGGCGCGAATGGCGCTGACGCAATAGCTGCGTTCCCCGGTTTCAGCCAGCATGACAGCACCAAAGGCATAGGCGGTTGCCACCCCCTGCCCGACATCGGCAAAGTTTTCGCCGTTATTGATCCGTTCCTGAAGGTCTGCGAGGTGCGACGTAAGGCGTGCAACCTGCAAGGCGCGCTGATCATGGCCGCGCGCACGTGCCAGCAATTCGCAGGTCAGCAGGATATGCAGAGCGGCTGCGGTATCCTTATGCTGTGGCTGACGGAAGGTGTGAACCAGTGGCAGCAGCAATTCATAAAGCGGGGATGCCAGCAAATCGTTGCTGAAATGAACATCAAGCCCGCCGGTGTCCGGATTGGTCTGCCCCCAGAACACCGCCTGGGCATCCTGACGCCGGGCCAGATTTAACACACCGGTATGGGCTTCGCGCACGGCCTGAAAAGCATCGGCGATATCGGTACTGATTGCGACATGCCGGCCCAGCATCAATGCAGCGGTATCGGGAATATCGGAAAGGGTTCGTTTCAGCCAGTCACCGGCCTGATCGGGCAAAGGCGTTCCGGACGGATCTTCGGGAACGAAATGGGCAATGGCATAAAGGCATGGCTCGACACGTTCACCCGGCATATCGGCCGGAAGAGAACCGTCTTCAACCATTTCCCCGGTTGTAAAGATGGACTTGAAAACAAGCCCGACCATCGACCAGAAGCCCGCCATTTATCCCCTTCTCAAACGCCCTTCATCATCCGTGGCCGGAGGTTGACTTAGATGATCGTGATATAATCACTTGCGGCGACGGCGGCGTCAATAATACGCCACCCCCTTTCACACCATACCGAAGGATAAAATCCGACCGTGATGTATAGGGTTGGATGGGGAAATCCTGAAATTTTTTAGTATCTTAGATTAGTTCCAGGGACGACGACGCACCCGGCGATCCTTTGCCACCCCGGACCACGGACCGGACTTTGCCGGTGCAGTCGTTCCCGATTGTGGCGCTCCGGCCATTTCACGCAGTTTGGCGATACGGTTGGACATGCTCGGATGGGTTGAGAACAGACTGTCGACACCTTTGCCCGAAAGCGGGTTGGCGATATACATATGCGCGGTCGCCGGGTTGCGTTCGGCATCCATGTTCGGAATGGCATGAACGCCCTTATCAAGTTTGTTGAGCGCGGAGGCCAGCCACATCGGATGGCGGCAGATTTCAGCGCCGATCTTGTCGGCTTCGTATTCGCGGGTACGCGAGATTGCCATTTGCACCAGCATCGCACCTAGCGGTGCCAGAATGGCGACAAGGATCATCCCCACCCCGCCCAGCGGATTGTTGTTATCGTTTCGCCCGCCGCCGAACATCCCGGCAAACATGGCAAAGTTCGCCAAGGCGGAAATCGCCCCGGCGATGGTGGCGGTGATGGTCATGGTCAGGGTATCGCGGTTTTTGATATGGGCCAGTTCATGGGCCATCACACCGGCAATTTCATTGCGATCCAGCAACTGCATCAAGCCGCTGGTTGCGGCGACGGCTGCGTTTTCGGGATTGCGCCCGGTGGCAAACGCATTGGGCTGGGGATTGTCGATCACATAGACCTTGGGCATCGGCAGCCCGGCATTCTGTGCCAGTTCGCGCACCATCGATACCAGTTCGGGTGCCGCGTGGTCATCAACCTGTTTTGCACCGCGCATGCGCAGCAACATGGAATCCGCATTCCAATAGGCAAACACATTCATCGCGGCAGCAAACAGCAATGCGATGATCATGCCCTGCTGTCCACCGATCATCATGCCAACCACACCAAACAGTGCAGTCAAACCGGCCAGCAGCAAACCTGTACGCACATAATTCATGATCGACACTTCCTTTGACGAATACTTCGGCCAGAAGATAGGGAGAAAGTACGCCAAGGCAAGCATGACCGGAATGTGATGAGATCAATTTCACAGAAGAAAGAAACAGCCGGACCACGGGGTCGGGGGAACTTTATGGTCCGGCTGTTGTGCAACGGTTTTCGTTACTCCGCGGGCTGCTGCGCGTCAGCCCCTTCAAGTGAACGAACCTCGTTGCGTCGGCCCATCTTGCGCACCAGCACGTAGAACACCGGTGTCAGGATCAGACCGAAGATGGTCACACCCAGCATCCCCGAGAAGACGGCGATGCCGATGGCCTGGCGCATTTCAGAACCCGCACCGCTTGAAATCACCAGCGGGACAACGCCCATGATGAAAGCAAGCGACGTCATCAGGATCGGCCGCAGGCGCAGACGGCTGGCTTCAATTGCCGCCTGAACGGTTGTCCGGCCCTGATGTTCAAGTTCGCGGGCGAACTCGACAATCAGGATGGCGTTCTTTGATGCCAGTCCGGCCAGAACGAACAGACTGATCTGGGTGAAGATGTTGTTGTCACCTCCAAACAGATAGACACCAAAGGCAGCCGACAGCGTGCTCATCGGGACGATCAGGATGACCGCCAGCGGCAGGGTCAGGCTTTCGTACTGAGCCGCCAGAACAAGGAAGACCAGCAGAATACAAATCGGGAAGATGAAGATTGCCGTGTTACCCGCCAGAATCTGCTGATAGGTCAGGTCCGTCCATTCATAGGACATCCCCGGTGGCAATGTTTCTTCGAGGATTTTTGTAATCGCGGCCTCGGCCTCGCCACTGGAATAACCCGGTGCGGCGTTGCCGTTCAGATCAGCCGAACGGAAAGCGTTGTAGCGCATGGCGGTGTCCGGACCGAATGTTTCGGATACGGAAATCACACTGCCAAGCGGCACCATATCGCCATCCGCATTGCGCGTTTGCAGACGCAGGATGTCTTCCGGACTGGACCGATAGGGTTTGTCCGCCTGAGCGATCACCTGATAGGTGCGACCGAACTGGTTGAAGTCGTTGACATACATCGAGCCCAGATAAATCTGCATGGTCCGGAAGATTTCATCGACCGGAATGCCGAGCTGCTGGACCTTTGTACGGTCAAGATTGGCCTGCAATTGCGGGACATTGATATTGTAGCTTGAGAAGACACCGGTCAGTTCAGGTGCTGCCCATGCCTTGGCCAGTACCTGTTTCATGGCGTCATCAAGCGCACGATATCCCTGATCGCTGCGATCCTGTACCTGCAGTTTGAAACCGCCCACCGTGCCAAGACCCTGAACCGGGGGTGGCGGGAAGATGGCGACGAAGGCCTCGTCAAGGGCGGCGTATTTCTGTTGCAGCTTTCCGGCAATTGCCAGCCCCGAAAGATCATCGGATTTGCGTTCGGCAAAGTCGGTCAAAGCTACAAAGACGATGCCGGCACTTGAACTGTTCACAAAGCCGTTGATCGACAGGCCAGGGAAGGCCACGGCACTTTCGACACCGGGTTCCGCCAATGCGATTTCAGACATTTCGCGAATGACTTCTTCGGTACGGTCCAGTGTCGCGCCCTGCGGCAATTGTGCAAAGCTGACCAGATATTGCTTGTCCTGCAACGGGATGAAGCCGGACGGCAAAATCTGGAAACCCTGCCAGGTCAGAACCAGCAATCCGGCGTAAACCGCCATCATGATGGTTTTCATCCCCAGCAACCGTTTGACACCACCGCCATACAGTTCCGTACTGCGATTGAAGAACCGGTTGAACCAGCGGAAGAACCAGCCAAAGACAAAGTCCATGGCACGGGTCAGCCAGTCCTTTGGCGCATCATGCGGTTTTAGCAGAAGTGCCGACAGAGCCGGGCTGAGCGTCAGGGAGTTGATGGTTGAAATGATCGTTGCAATGGCGATCGTCAGGGCGAACTGCTGATAGAACTGCCCGGTCAGGCCACTGATGAAGGCAATCGGAACGAAGACGCCGGTGATCACAAGCGAGGTCGCAATGATCGGCCCGGTGACTTCGCGCATCGCAGCAACGGTTGCATCGCGCGGCGAAAGACCGCGTTCGATATTACGTTCGACGTTTTCGACCACCACGATGGCATCATCGACCACGATCCCGATTGCCAGAATAAGACCGAACAACGACAGCACGTTGATCGAGAACCCCAGCAACAGCATCAGGGCAAATGTCCCGATAATCGACACCGGCACGGCCAGCAGCGGAATGATCGAGGCACGCCATGTCTGCAGGAAGATTGTCACCACCACAACAACAAGGGCGACGGCTTCGAGCAGGGTTTTGATCACCGACTTGATCGAGCTTCGAACAAAGACGGTCGGATCGTAAACGATGCTGTATTCAAGACCTTCGGGGAAGTTTTCCTTAAGCTCCGCCATGGTTGCGCGAACGTTGCTTGAAATTTCAAGCGCGTTGGAACCCGGCGATGCAAAGATCGGAAGGGCGACGGCCGATTTGTTATCAAGCAGGGAACGCAGCGCATATTGCTGGGCTTCCAGCTCGATGCGTGCAACATCGCCAAGACGGGTTACGGTACCGTTTTCATCGCGATTGACGATGATTTCGCCAAATTCCTCGGGCGTTTCAAGGCGACCGTGGACATTGATTGGCAACTGGAACTGCACACCGGTATCATACGGCGCACCGCCAATGGTGCCGGCCGCGACCTGCACGTTCTGACTTTGAATGGCCGATACAACATCGCCCGCGGTCAGGCCACGTTCGGCAACCTTGTCCGGGTTAAGCCAGATGCGCATCGCGTAATCACCCGACCCGAACAGACCGACCTGCCCGACGCCCTTGATGCGCGCCAGCTGATCCTTGACGTTCAGGGTCGCGTAGTTGCGCAGATAAAGCATGTCATAGCGGTCATTTGGCGAGAGCAGATGCACCACCATCGTCAAATCCGGGGACTGCTTGGACACCGTCACGCCAAGCTGACGGACGATATCGGGCAGACGCGGTTCGGCCTGCGATACCCTGTTCTGGACTTTCTGCTGTGCCAGATCGGGATCGGTCCCGATTTCAAAGGTCACCGTCAGGCTAAGGCGACCATCGGTCGTTGCCAGCGAGTTGACGTAAAGCATCCCCTCGACCCCGTTGATCTGTTCTTCAAGCGGGGATGCGACGGTTTGCGCAATTTCGGCCGGGTTTGCACCGGGGAATTGCGCTTCGACCACGACGGTCGGCGGCACGACTTCCGGATATTCGGAAATCGGCAAATTCAGCATGGCAATTAAACCTGATAACAATATCAGGACGGATAGAACGCCAGCGAAAATCGGGCGATCCACAAAGAATCTGGATATATTCTGCATAACGGTCAGCCTAGTCTTTGCGCGCAGTCAAGCATCCGTCAGGATGCCGAGGCCTGCAGAATTTCAGGAGCAACAGGCATGCCGGGTCGAACTTTCATGATCCCGTTCACAATCACCATGTCACCGGGCTCCAGCCCGGATGTCACGATGCGGCGCCCGTCAACTTCGGAACCCAACGTCACCTGACGATAGGCAACCGTGTTGTCCGACTGGACCACGTAAACGAATTTACGGTCCTGATCGGTGCTGATTGCTTCTGGTGAAATCAGGATGACATCCTTTTGACCCGGCGTACCAAGCTGCAGGCTGGCGAAGCTTCCGGGCAGCAAGGCACCGTTGCTGTTTTCAAACAGGGCACGGGTGCGGATGGTACCGGTACGGGTATCAATCCGGTTATCGAAGCTGTGCACAAAACCGGAAATGGTTTCGCCACCGGCAACAGTCAGGCGAACCGGGATTTGCTGTGCGGCACCACTGACTTTATTGGCGTCATAGATGCTGGCGAAATAGGTTTGTTCGTCCAGATCGAAATCGGCATAGATTTTACCGGTCGAGACAATCGTGGTCAGTACCGGTGCGTTCGGGCCGGCATTCACCTGATTGCCGACGGTCAGTTCCACACGGCTGACGCGGCCATCAATCGGTGCCTTGACGAAGGCATGATCGAACTCGATTTCGGCAAGTTCAAGCTGTGCCAAGGCACGGTTAACCTGGCTTTGGGCGACCTGATGGGTATTGACGCGTTCATCAAAGACACGTTTGGAAACGGTGCCATTGGCCACCAGTTTTTCCGCACGTTCCTTTTCCTTGGCGGCAAGCGACAGGGTTTGGCGGGCAGCGGCCAGTTCGGCCTTGGCTTCGTCAACGGCTGCCTTGTATGTGCGGGGATCAATGACTGCGAGAATATCGCCTTCCTTGACGATCTGGCCGTCTTCGAAGCGGATATCGACAATCGCACCACTGACCTGCGGGCGAAGCTGAACTTCTTCAACCGCACTCAGCCGACCGGAAAAATTGTTCCAAAGCCGGACAGACTGGCTGCGAACATTCTGAACAGTAACAGGGGTGATTTGTGGTTCGGCCTGTGCGACGGCTTCGTCGGCACCGGCGGAACCTATGGTGCTAAGCCCGTAACCACCGGCAGCAATCGCAACGATTGCAGCTGTGGCTGGCAGCAACATTCTCAGTTTGGATCGTGATTGCATCTTTCCATTTCCCAATAGCGTGACCCGCGCATTCGCGGACAGAATAACGGGAAGATGCGTACCGATCGGTTTGTTTGCAAGTGCGAAATTGAAAAAATTTGCAGTCGTTCTAAATTTCGCGGATTATTCGGCGGCTGACAACGAGGCTTCTTTCGCCTTCATATCCCTGAATTCACAGCGCAAATCAAGGATTCGGCAGATGCCGACACGCAAATCAGACCGAACAGTATCTGCACTGTTAAAAACTTTGCCGTATGTCAGCAAACCGTGCACATACTGGAAAACAAGCCGCGCCAGTGTTGTAACATCGGCATCGCCCGAAAGCATGCCTTCACCCTTCAGGCCACGGATCATCGAGGCAAGATACTTGATCTGTTCCTCGGCAAGTTCGCGTGAACAGTCCTGAATTTCGATGTCTTCGGGGCCGACCTGGCCACCGGCGGTAAAGATGGGACAGACACAAACCTCTGTATCGCCCGGAATACCCTGCTTTTTCTGCTTGTTCATGATCAGGTCGATATAACGGTTCAACTGATCAAGCGGGGCAATTTCAGGGGAAAAGATGGATCTGAGTTCATCCTTGCCCTTATCCCAGTGATGACGGGCAGAGGCGGCAAACAGGGCGGCCTTGCTGTCAAAATGGTGATAGAATGCGCCCTTGGTGACCCCTGCATGCTTGCAGACATCACTGACACCAATATCGTGATAACTGCTGGTCCATAGCAATTGTATGGCGGTCTCCAGCAGCTTTGTCCGGGTCTCGGCAGCGTTCCTCATTTTCACACCATTCTTTTCGTTTTCTGTATTCAATATACGTACCGGTTGGTATTTTTCAAGGGTTTCCCTAGCTTCATTTGGTTTTCATCATATAAAAACGGCAGGAGGATGGCAGTAAATTAAATCGATTCAATCACTTCGCGGCCTGAGCCCTCTTTAAAAAAGTTGCCAACCAACTGGCATACGGGGGCTCCTGACATTCCGGGAGATATCCACACCCCGGTCGAAGACAAAAAAAGAGGGCGTCGAAGCGCCCCCTTTTGCAGAATGTGTTGCGAATATCGGTCAGCCGCCGATCATGGCCCTGATCTGACGGTTGGCAACCGTGATCATTGACAGGTCGATCTGCCCTGCGGCACGCAATTCGTCGATGAGCTGATCACACCGCGAACAGCCACGCTGATGATCATCAACCCATTTCCGGACCAGATCACCACCCACCGTGCCGTTCTTGCCAGAAGAAAGCACGACACGGGTCAGTTCGCGCTGATGACCGAACAGATCATCAATCGCGGCTGCACGGGCCAGTTTCTGCCAATGGGTTTCGGCTTCGATGGACTCGGCTGCTGCGCGCAGCAGGCCAAGCTGGAAGCGTGCACCGATGGCAAAATAGGTTGCCCCGACATCGATCACATCACGCCCGGTTGCCTCGGCGATGCGGACGATATCGCAAACCGCGACCATCTGCTGCATCGCGGCCACACGGCGCGCCAGATCTTCGGGCACACCCCGATCGATCAGGGATTGCGATTTCTGATCCAGGGTCGTGCGGAAGGCCGCATCGGCAGGAACGATATCGTCAAAGGCCTCGATCACCTTGGCAACCGCCGGACGGAACAGTTCGATCTTTGCCCCGACATTCAATTCCTCGCAATTGCGCAGGAACCACAGGGTCACATCTTCGACCATGCGGTTGATGTGGGAAAACATCGCGATCTGGACCTTGGCATCGACCTTGTTGTCGAGGGCTTCGATACCCGACCACAGTTTTCGCAGGCCAAACACCGCACGGGTAATCAGATAACCGCGCGAAACATCCACCGCCGAAAGCCCGGTTGCTTCCATCATGTCATGGACAAAGGTGCCGCCAACGCGGTTGACCAGACTGTTGGTGCCCACGGTTGCGATGATTTCGCGTTTCAGACGATGGTTGGAAATCGCCGCGCTGTATTTTTTACGTACAGCGGTCGGGAAATAACGCACCAGTTCTTCAACAAGGATCGGATCATCGGGCAGATCGGATTTAAGCACCTCGTCATACAGCCAGAGTTTGGCATACGGCATCAGAACCGAAATTTCCGGACGGGTCAGCCCCTGATGGGCGGCCGTGCGACGTGCGAGTTCCTCGTCATCGGGAAGATATTCGATTTCCCGGTTCAGACGACCTTCGCGTTCGAGCATCCGGATCAGGCGAACCTGCGCATCAAGCGCATCCCCGCCCCCGGCAAAGGCGTTCGAGATCGCCTGACTTTGCAGATAGTTGTCACGCAGCACCAGATCACCGACCTCGTCGGTCATCTCGACCAGCAGTTTGTTACGCTGCTTTTCGGTCATGTCGCCGGCGGCCACCACCTCGCCCACGAGGATCTTGATATTGACCTCGTGATCCGAGCAGTTCACACCGGCAGCATTGTCGATGGCGTCTGTATTCAAACGTCCACCGGCATGGGCATACTCGATACGGCCACGCTGTGTGCAGCCCAGGTTGGCACCTTCGCCAATGACCTTTGCCCGGATATCCTTGCCATTGATGCGAATGGCATCATTGGCACGATCCCCGGCATCGGCATTCGATTCCGCCGAGGATTTGATATAGGTCCCGATCCCGCCGAACCACAGAAGTTCGACATCGGATTTCAGGATGGCCTTCATCATATCGGCAGGCGTCACCTTGCCGGTGCCAAGATCAAGCAGCTTGCGGACCTCAGGTGAGGGATCAAGCGTCTTGGCCTTGCGGTCAAAGATTTCGCCGCCCTTCGAGAGGACCTTGGTGTCGTAGTCGGTCCAGCTTGAGCGCGGCATGTCAAACAGGCGCTTGCGCTCGGCAAAGCTTTTCGCCAGATCCGGGTCGGGATCGACAAAAATATGCATGTGGTTGAAGGCGGCAACCAGCTTGATCTGTTCGGACAACAGCATGCCGTTGCCAAACACGTCACCCGACATGTCGCCAACACCGGCAACGGTGAAGGGTTCTTTCTGGATGTCCTTGCCGATTTCGCGGAAATGACGTTTGACCGATTCCCACGCACCGCGTGCGGTGATGCCCATTTTCTTGTGATCATAGCCCTGCGAACCGCCCGATGCGAACGCATCGTCGAGCCAGAAGCCATAATCACGGGCAACGCCATTGGCGATATCGGAGAAGGTCGCAGTCCCTTTATCCGCAGCCACAACCAGATAGGGATCATCATCATCAAGACGACGGACACGTTCCGGCGGAATGATGTCGCCCCCGACAATATTGTCGGTGATATCAAGCATCCCCGACATCAGTGTTTTGTAACACGCAATGCCTTCTTCGAGGAATGCTTCGCGACCGCCATCCACCGGGGGCCGTTTAACAACAAAGCCACCCTTGGAGCCGACCGGCACGATGACCGCGTTCTTGACCATCTGGGCCTTTACCAGACCGAGAATTTCGGTCCGGAAATCTTCCTGACGATCCGACCAGCGGATACCACCGCGCGCCACCGGACCACCACGCAGATGGACAGCTTCGACCCGCGGTGAGTAGACAAATATTTCGCGCCAAGGACGCGGAAGCGGCAGATCTTCGACCATACCGGAGTTGAATTTTACCGACAGATAGGGTTTCGGATTGCCGTCCTTGCCATACTGGAAATAGTTGGTGCGAAGCGTTGATTGAACGAGGTTGAGGAACGCGCGCAGAATGCGGTCCTCGTCCGGGTTCATCACGTCTTCAAGACGGGTGATGATGTCACCTTCGATGGCCTCGGCTTCGGCGGCCACCCCCGGATCACGATCCGGGTCAAAACGCGCAATGAACAGATCAACAATCGTTGCCGCCAGACCGGCATTATTAGCCAGCGTTTTGGCCATGTAATCCTGCGAGAAGGCCGATCCCATCTGACGCATATAGCGTGCATAGGTCCGCAGGATGACGACTTCGCGCCAATGCAACCCGCCCAGCAGAACAAGACGGTTAAAGGCGTCGTTTTCAACTTCGCCATGCCACATGCGAATGAAAAGTTCCTGGAACTTGTCACGCACATCATGCAGATGGAATTCGCCGTCAACCAGCACCCCGAAATCGTGAATGCGGACATTCACATCGGTATCGCGTGGTTCGACCTTGAACGGGTTTTCGGTAATGACCTTGAGCCCCATATTTTCCAGCATCGGCAATACGTCGGAAAGCGGCACCGGCGCACCGGGATTGTATATCTTGAAGCGCAGTTCATTCTCGGCTGCTTCGATCGGACGATACAGGTTCACCCGCAAGTCCGATAATTTGATCACGTCCTCGATACGGTCGATATCAAGAGCCGCGGTCTCGACACCGAACCGATCACGATAGTCGCCCGTGAAGCTCTCGCCGTAACGACGATAAAGGGTCAAACCGCGTTCTTCGCCCATTTCACGCACCAGCACCTGACGGAGCGTATCAGCCCAGTCACGCGCGGTTTCGACAAGCTGACGTTCGATATCGGCGACATTGTATTCCGGCAGTTCACCCGGCGTGGTCTTGACCAGAAGGTGCAACCGCGCAAGGGGGCTATCGCCGATCAGGGTGTAATGTGCCGTGACCTTGCCATCAAAGGCCGCCTCGATCACTGACTGGAACTTCATGCGAAGCTTGGTCGAGAACCGGTCCCGCGGGCAGAAGACCTGACAGGATACAAAGCGTTCAAAGGCATCACGACGCACGAACAGTGCAATCCGCTGGCGTTCCTGCAGATGCAGGATGCCCATGCAGATATGATACAGATCATCAAGCTCGATCTGGAACAGCTCGTCACGCGGGAAGGTTTCAAGGATGTTGACCAATGCCTTGGCATCGTGGCTGGCAGGCGGGAAGCCGGCGCGCTTGATGGTTTCGGCAAGCTTCATGCGCAAAAGCGGAATGAGGCGCGGGCTGAGGTTATAGGCAACCGAGGTAAACAGGCCGACAAACAGATGCTGGCCGATGACCTTGCCATCGTCATCGAACTGTTTGACGACAATGGTATCAAGATGCACCGGACGGTGCACGGTTGACTGTTTGTTGGCCTTGGTCACCATCAGAAGGCTTGGCTGGGCGACAAATGCCTGCACCTCGGTCGACAGATTGCCGATCTGGCGCAGTTCGTCAAAGATATGGGTCCCTTCGCGGCGCAGAATCCCGAGCTGGCTTTGGGGATTCACGTCCACCTTGGCTTTCTTGCCCGTACCGCTGAACTTGTATTCGCGATAGCCAAGGAAGGTGAAATGGTCGTTATGGACCCAGCCAAGGAAATCCTGGGCTTCTTTCTGATCTTCTGCGGAAATGCCGGTTGGTGCGGTTCTGATGCCTTCCAGAACTTCGGCGACTTTTGACAGCATCGCCTGCCAATCCTCGACCGACAGACTGACATCGGTCAGAACATCTTCCAGACGGTCACGGATTTTCTGCAGAACGGCTTCGTCGGTCTGTTCGTCAATTTCAAGATGCATCACGGATTCACGCGGCGCATCCGAATTCTCGACCGCTTCGACTGACTGCAATTCACCACGATCATCACGCGCGATACGCATGATCGGGTGGATTACCAGATGAACTGTCAGGTCGAATTCGTGAAGGGCAGACGTCACGGAATCCACAAGGAACGGCATATCCGTGTTGATCATCTCGATCACGGTGTGATCGGATTTCCAGCCATGCTCTTCAAGATCGGGGTTATAGACCCGGATCTTGGCGGCATTGGCCGATGGGCGCTTTTGCGCAAATTTGTATAAAGTCAGTGCCGCGCCATAAAGCGAGTCGACGGATCGACCTGCCATGTCGTCAGGCGGTACATCCTTGTAAAAAAGGCGAACGAATGCTTCTGCATCCTTCGCCATCTTACCGGTCAAGCGTTGCTGGATCTGTTCGACAACCTTGTCGATGACTTCCCGTTTCGGGTCGTCGCTTCGGGCTTTCATGTCCAATTTCCCTTTTTATCGGTTCTGTTTGCCAGAACCGAAGTGCCGACCTTTGCGGGCGGCACTACACACCTCGGATGTCACATGTATTTGGGAAGACAACCTGAAGTTCCCCACACCCGGAAATGACGGAAAACTGCAGCTTCCTTCCAAGGCTACACATAGCGGATCATCTGCCTAAAAACTATGCTTCTGCACAAAAAAAAATCGTTCGCTCAATAGCTTCCGATCAACGGAACCCTGTATTCCAATTGGGGATTGTCACAGAATTTTACACTTTGCTGCGTCGCAAAATAATCTAAGCTTGGCTGGTGGCGCGAATCAGAAGGCCATTTCGCATTCGCAAAAATATTTTGGATCGGAGATGTCCCATGCTCGCAGGAAAGAAGGGCCTTGTTGTCGGAATCGCCAATGACAAGTCAATCGCCTATGGCTGTGCCCGAATTTTCAACCGCGAGGGTGCAGAGCTGGCAATTACCTATCTGAATGACAAAGCAGAAAATCATGTCCGGCCTTTGGCGGAGGGACTCGGTGCCCCGATCATCACCCCGCTTGATGTTCAGAACGAAGATCAGATGGATCGGCTTTTCGATGCGATTTCATCCCACTGGGGGAAACTGGATTTCGTCCTGCATTCCATCGCATTTGCCCCCGGCGATGACCTGCATGGCAGGGTGATAGACTGTTCACGCGACGGCTTTCTGACCGCGATGGATATTTCGTGTCATTCGTTTCAGCGACTGGCAAAACGTGCCGAACCATTGATGAAAGATGGCGGGGCACTGTTGACCGTCACCTATATGGGCTCGGAACGGGTTATTGATCATTATGGGGTTATGGGCCCGGTCAAAGCCGCGCTTGAGAGCGTGACCCGGTATATGGCTTCCGAACTGGGACCGAAAAACATTCAGGTCCATGCGATTTCACCCGGCCCCCTTCTGACACGCGCCGCATCAGGCATTGCCGAGTTTAACTCCCTGATGAACACGGCCCAAAGCCGATCACCCGGACGCAGGCTTGTCACCATCGACGAGATCGGCGAACTGGCAGCGTTTCTGGCCAGCGACCGGTCTCGTGGGATCACGGGCGATGTCATCCATATCGATGGTGGCTATAACATCATGGGCTAAGGTCAGGGCCCTTAACCGATCATGCTGTCCTCAAACACGATATTGTCCTCGGTGAAATCGGCAAGATCTGTATTTTCAATCAGGACACCATAATCGTAATGCCGCCCATCACTAAAATCGACATACAACCCGGCGTCCGTTTCCTCTGCATGCTCTAGAAAATCAGCAAAGTCATGGATGCCGCTTTTTTCCTGAAACTCGCTTCCGAGCTGAAGCCTGTCACCGTTGGAACCTGTTTCAAAATCGGCAATCCGGTCGCGTTCGGCACCACCTTCAAACACCCGCCACAAAAACGTGTCCGGACCATCGTCTTGCGGATATCTGTCGCTGTTGCCACGTAGGAAATCGTTGCCATCGCCGCCCTCGATGATGTCATGCCCATTTCCACCGTGCAGGACATCATGCCCGTCGCCACCACGCAGAACATCATCGCCGAAATGCCCCTGCAGAACATTCCGACCAGCATCGCCGATCAGCAGGTCATCATGGATTGTGCCGTATAGGTTTTCGATATCATAGACAACGTCGCCTTCAGCTTCGCCGCCCTGAAAAACACTGGTTTCAAGGTTAATTGAAACACCGCTATCGCCATTGTAGCGCAATGTGTCGCTTCCTGCGCCACCATCAACGTAATCAGCATCGGCACCGGGGCTTAGCATATCATCCCCGTCGCCACCCAGAAGGGTATCCTCGCCCTCGCGCCCGATGATGGTATCGCTCCCCCTGCCGCCCAGAAGGGTGTCATTGCCCGGATCATTGCCAAGATAATCGCCGTATAGATAATCATCCCCGTCACCGCCCAGCAGCAAATCGCTGCCACCGCGCCCCCAAAGCACATTGCTTGCAGCATCGCCGATCAAAGTATCGTCGAACGGACTTCCTTCAAGCACCTCGACACCAACAAGCCGGTCACCTTGCGCCTCGCCCCCATGGCCTGTTCCATCCTGCAGATCAACAATGACGCCTTGTGTTGCGGTATCGGTATCGTAGTTGGCGCTATCACGTCCGCCGGGACCACCGTCAAGCAAATCCGCCCCCGGTCCGCCTGTCAGCTCGTCGTCCCTGCCAGCTCCGTAAAGCTGGTCATCGCCCGCCAGCCCATAAATCGTGTCATTATCACTTGATCCGACAAGGCTATCATTGCCTTCTGTTCCGGTAACGAGTGCCATAACGCCCTCCTGCAACTGACAACATCAACTGCAGATTTAAATACATATTCCCGCACGTATCAATATTCGTAAAATAGAACGAAATATAAACTTCAATTATACAAAATGACCATTTTCAATAAATCGCCATAACGCGTTTTAAGACATGAAATATTAGAAATTATTTTGCCGTTTTCCGGATTTTATTGCGTCATCTGCAAGCGGAGCTGCTTTTACAATTTGCTTCTGAAGCGCCAGAACCAGTTCTGCATCGGGGTCCGGTGCGCTGGCCGCAAACAGATCTGCCGTGTCGCCGCCATTGATCGCAATCATGCGCTTTTCCGTTTCGGCCTGGGTTTCAACACGCCCATCTGAAACCAAGTGCCGCAAATCAAATCCAGCGGCCTTGAGCGCCGGCGCGATCAGCAATGTGCGATGGCAATCCAGCGGATCCTTTTCTGCGCACATCAGGCAGATGCGGTATTTGCCTGCGCCCGAAAGCAGACGATCAATCCCGGCTTTGAATTCCGGGCGCGCTGCCATCAGGTCGTAGTTCAGCCGACCGTCGGGATACAATGACGGGTCCTGCGGCTTTCCGCCCAGAACATCCCCCATGAAAACGTAAGCAATGCCGTTCTCGCGCAGGAACGGGCCAAAGGTATCGGCATCAAACGCCTTCCAGTAATTCGATCCCCGGAAAGTCCGGATATCGGCCACCGCCGTAATGCCCTGCCCCTTTAAAAGGGCAAGCAAACTGTCCCGGTCATGCCCGGCATAACCGACGGTCCAGATAATGTTGGCAGGGTCATTATTGTCTTGCTTGTCGTTCATTTTTCCAAAAAACGACATCTCACAGGGAACCGCAAGCCCGAAACAAAAAAGGCTGCCCCGAAGGACAGCCTTTTTGAACTTTCATCATGGAGCGGGCGAAGAGATTCGAACTCTCGACCCTAACCTTGGCAAGGTTATGCTCTACCCCTGAGCTACGCCCGCATCATCATGAAAGCATGATGAAGGAAACCACCTGATGGAGCGGGCGAAGAGATTCGAACTCTCGACCCTAACCTTGGCAAGGTTATGCTCTACCCCTGAGCTACGCCCGCATCATCATGAAAGCATGATGAAGGAAACCACCTGATGGAGCGGGCGAAGAGATTCGAACTCTCGACCCTAACCTTGGCAAGGTTATGCTCTACCCCTGAGCTACGCCCGCATCATCATGAAAGCATGATGAAGGAAGCCACCTGATGGAGCGGGCGAAGAGATTCGAACTCTCGACCCTAACCTTGGCAAGGTTATGCTCTACCCCTGAGCTACGCCCGCATTCATCAGTATTTCCTGCCCCTGTGGAGCGGCGCGGATAATAGCCCAACAAAACGTGATTGCAACCCTTTTTTCCATCAAATCGCCGCCACATCCAGAATGGCGGTTTTCCTTGACTTTTTACCCTTAAAACGGGGAAATCACGCCAACATGCTGCAATTTGCGTCCTAATTGCAATCTGACCATCTTCGCGCGACCCAGCCAGAAGGAAAACAGGATGAGTGATCCATCAACCGCACTTTTCGATTATCTCGAAAATCTTGGTATCGAAACCCGCACGCACGAGCATGTGCCGCTGTTTACGGTTGAGGATTCGCAAAAGCTGCGCGGGGATCTGCCGGGCCTTCATTCCAAGAACCTTTTTGTCAAAGACAAGAAGGATGCCCTGTGGCTTGTCGTGGCTGAGGAAAATACCGAAATCCGGATGAACCACCTGCACAAGACACTGGGCTGCGCGCGCCTTTCGTTTGGCAAACCGGAACTGCTGCTTGAAACGCTTGGCGTCATTCCGGGATCGGTCACACCCTTTGCCCTGATCAACGATCATGCGCGAAAGATCAACTTCGCTCTGGATGAGAAGCTGGCCAAAGGTGACATTCTTAACTTCCACCCCTTGCGGAATGACAGAACCACGACAATTCAGTCTGATGACCTGCTTCGATTTGTCACCAGTCTTGGCTACGAAATCAGAATTATCGATTTTAAAGAGAAAATAGATTCGTTCTGATTCCGCACAAATGCTCATAAAGCCTTTTACCGCGAAACATTAAACTATAAGATTTTCCTAATGTTATGCAGAAGCCTCTTGTCGAACGGCGGTTGAGGCATCATCTAGAATTCAGAATTAGTGAGTAAACGATAATGTCTATCATTCTTGACGCCACCGCCCCGAATGCCGCCCCCACCGCTGGACAGGACAAAGACCTGATCAAGGACAGCGGCATTGAAACCTTTGTCCAGGACGTCATCGAACCCTCGATGGAAGTCCCGGTTGTCGTCGATTTCTGGGCCCCCTGGTGCGGCCCGTGCAAAAGCCTGACGCCAACCATCGAAAAGGTGACACGCGAGGCTGGCGGGCGCGTAAAGTTGGTCAAGGTCAATATCGATGAAAACCAGGAACTGGCGATGCAATTGCGCATCCAATCGGTTCCGACGGTCTATGCCTTCAAAGGCGGCCGTCCGGTTGACGGTTTTCAGGGCGCGCAGCCAGAAAGCGAAGTCCGTGCCTTTTACGAGCGTCTTGCAGGCGGCCCGATCGAAAGCCCGATTGCTGCAATTCTGGATCAGGCGGCTGCCGCGCTGGCGGATGACGACCATGAAACAGCCCATGGCCTTTATGTTGGCGTACTTGAACGTGAACCCCAGAATGAAACAGCGATTGGCGGCATGATCCGCTGCATGGTCGCGATGGGAGAAGTTGAAGAAACCCGCCATTTTGTGGACAACATGGCCGAAGCAGATCGACTGAAGGCACCGATTGCATCTGCGATCAGCGCGCTTGAGCTGGCGGAAACCGGTTACAGCAAGGAAGACCTTGATGTCGCACGTGCCAAAGTCGCCGCCAATCCGGATGACCTGCAGGCGCAGTTTGATTTGGGCATGGCTTGCTTTGCCACCAACAAGCGCGAAGAAGCCGTCAACGCCATGATTGCGATCATTCGCAAAGATCGCAGCTGGAACGACGATGCCGGTCGCACCCAACTGATCAAGTTTTTCGAGGCATGGGGCCCAATGGACCCGGCCAGCGTTGCGGGGCGCCGCGCACTCTCGACGGTTTTATTTTCATGAGCATATGCGGTCCTTTCGATCCCAGTTTTTCGGATCTTCCAGATACATTGCCGGTCTTTCCGCTAAGTGGGGCGCTTCTGCTGCCGCGTGGCCATCTGCCGCTTAATATCTTTGAGCCGCGCTATCTGAACATGATCACCGATGCTCTGGGGCAGGACCGCATGATCGGCATGGTTCAGCCACGCCCGGACGGGCGCAACACCTTTTATATGGATCCGGACAATCCACCGGTCTTCCAGACCGGCTGTGCCGGCCGCATCACGGCATTCAGCGAAACCGATGATGGTCGTTTCCTGATCACCCTGACGGGTGTCTGCCGATTTAACATCGTCGAAGAACTTCCGATGCAGAGCGGTGGTTATCGCGCTGTACGAGGCGATTTTGCCCCATGGAAGGATGATTTGCTGCTGCCATCGGATTTGAAACCGATTGATCGTGACCGTCTCCGACAGGCACTAGAAAGCTATTTTGCCCAGCATTCTTTGCGATCCTGCTGGGATACACTTAGCGATACCGATGATGAAATGCTGGTTACAGCCATCGCAATGGGTTGCCGACTGAGCCCGCTTGAAAAACAGGCTTTGCTCGAATGCGCAAGCCTGTATGATCGCGGCGATATGCTGACAACCTTGCTGGAAATGGCAGCCCATCCGCGAGCACCACAGACCGCCAGCAACTAAACGTAATATGAAGGCCCAGAACAATGACCGCGACTCACAGCCCGGTAGACCCGAAACTGCTTGAAATCCTTGTTTGCCCGGTCACCAAAGAAACACTGGAATATGATCGCGAGCAGAACGAGCTGATCAGCGTCAAGGCCGGTCTTGCCTACCCGATTCGCGACGGCATTCCTATCATGCTGCCCGACGAAGCACGTGTCATCGAAGACTGATTGTGACGGTTTTCATGTCGGAAGACAGCTTTACCCCGCGTTTCAGCCCGGTTGAAATCAACTATCTGCGTGACGAACATATTCTGGAAGTTGTCTGGGATGATGGGCTGACGTCAAAATTCAGCGCCGAACTGCTGCGGGTTGAAAGCCCGTCCGCCGAGGTCCAGGGGCACCATCCATCCGAAAAGAAAATCATCCCCGGACGCCGTCATGTCGGCATCATCGACATTGTTCCGGTCGGAAACTATGCCGTGCGCATCACATTTGATGATCTGCATGATAGCGGCCTGTATAGCTGGCAGTATCTGCGTGACCTGCATGCCAGTCAGGATCAGCTCTGGGCTGATTATCTTCGTGCGCTAGAGATGCGCGGCCTGTCACGCGATCCTGTGCGCCGTTAACGGATTAGGACGCGCTTTTACGGCCCCATAACCAAGAACGGCCCTGCCAAACTGACAGGACCGTTCCTGGGATCAGACAACAAACCGGAAAGTTTGCCGTCGGCAGAGATTAGAAGCGGTAACCGACACCGATACCGAAAATCCATGGATCAAGGTCCACATCAACCTTGGCCGGGGATGCTCCGCCGAGGTCAGCAGTCACCGTTGTGTTCAGGAAAAGCTTCTTGACGTCAAAGTTCAGAGACCACGGACCGGAAATTGCGTAGTCAAAACCGGCCTGGAACGCATAGCCAAAGCCATCATCATACTTGACGGAGTTAGCGGCACCAGATTTCTCGTTATAGAACATGGTGTAGTTCAAACCTGCACCAACATACGGGCTGAAACGCTGATCCGAGAGGAAGTGGTATTGTACCGTCAAAGTTGGCGGAAGCAGATTAACCGAGCCGAGATCAACGTCAGGATTCTGCCATTTGACATCATGCTTGGTCGTTGCTGCGATCAGCTCGAGGGCAATGTTGTCGGTAATGAAGTAAGAAAAATCCACCTCGGGAACGTAATCATTGCTGACCTTGCCTTCCCCGGTAGTAATGTCACTGGTCGAGGTATCTTCGTCCGGCACCACACCAATAACACGGCCGCGAATCAGAATATCGCCCGCCTGTTTGGTTTTAAATGCTGCTTCCTGCGCCTGTGCGCCGGTTGCGGCGATCATCATCGTGCCAACAACAGCACAGCTGGCCACAGTGGCCATCAATTTCCGGGTAAGTGTCATGTTTATCCCCTGCATTCAAAAATACGTCACGGGGACACTGCACCTTCGCAAATGCGAAAAGCTTGACTCAAATCAACATGGACCGACGAAAAGCGACACAATTTTGAATTGTTTTTAACTGCGAGCAAATAACCAAACCAAGAAGCGATCTTTAATTCATAAAAATCGCCTTTTGGCATCGCCCCCCATCTGCATGAGAGAAAATTAAAGCGGCTTACCCTGCATCAGGCGTGGCAGAGTCCCCGCATACCCCATGGCATGAGACATAAAAGTCTTTTTGAGCGGCGGGATTTTCTGCACAACGGCGAGTCCGATATCACGCGCCCAGCTCACCGGTGCAACATCGTTGGAAAACAGCCGATTGGTCAAATCGGTAACCGCCAGCATCACGGTGTTGTCAAACCGGCGCCATCGTTCATATTCAGCCAGAACATCCGAACCACCGATATCGCGGCCAAGGCGGCGGGCTTCGACGAGAATTTCCGCCAGGGCGGCAACATCGCGTATCCCCATATTCAGCCCCTGCCCGGCAATCGGGTGCATGCCATGGGCTGCATCCCCGATCAGGGCAATACGCGGGTCGGTGTAGCGATAGGCATGCTGCAGGCCAAGCGGATAACAGAAACGCGGGCCGATGACTTCAAGATCACCAAGATAACCGTCAAATCGCCGATGCAGTTCATCGACAAAGGTTACCTCGTCAAGATTGACGAGATAATTGGCCAGATCGGTTGTCTCGGTCCAGACGATCGAACAGCGGTCATCGGTCATCGGCAAAATCGCAAACGGTCCGGCGGGCAGGAAATGCTCCACTGCAAGACCGTTATGAGGCACCTTGTGCTTCACCGTACAGACAACGGCACTTTGCTTGTAGCTCCATTCATAGGTCTTGATACCGGCCCATTTGCGCAACATCGAATTGCGCCCTTCGGCCCCGATGGCCAGGGAACCGCGGATAGACCTGCCATCAGCAAGCGTCATCGTCATGCCACCCTGATCACGGGCAATGGTTTCAATACGTGCCGGTGCAACCATTTCGACCAGATCGGTCTCGGTAATGGCGCGATAAAGCGCGCCGCGCGTAATCAGATTTTCGACAATATAACCAAGAGGCCGGTTTCCGACATCCTTGTGATCGTAATGCAGAAATAACGGGCTCGCGCCATCGGCAATCCTGATATCAAGGATCGGCTCGGCCTCGTCAGCCATGTATTTCCACGCACCGATGACATCAAGCACCGACCGGGAAGCCGCGGCAATCGCACAGGTGCGCCCATCATAATTGGCAGAAAGGATGGTTTTCGGGTCAGCCTGATCAATGACAACAGATCGAATACCGCCATGAGCCAAAGCAAGCCCCATCGCAGCACCATTCAGGCCACCACCAAGAATAATGACATCGGTCTGGATCGTTTCCGAAGCATCCATTATGCAAACCCTTACTTTCTTCTGTGGCCGCAGACATCAGAGACCGCCGCAAAGCCAGATCATTTTCCGACAGGTTATACGCAAAAACTGCCGAAAGGTGCTTCTGATTTAACCCGCGGACCTCTTGATCACAAGCCAGAGCGACAAATTGATCATCCAATTGGCGAAAGAACCCAGATTTTATCGGTCCTGATCCCCGATCATGCACCTTGGGTTATCCCGATAAAACCTGCAGACAGCGACATCGCCTTGACTAAAAACGGATTTTCCAGAGCGCCAAGGTTGATTAAAAAATATGCACAAATTTTAAACAGCGCCAAAATCTATGCACATTTTGTATTCTCCGCCCCATTCCGCCTTTGGTGAAAACTCACCCGTTAACCACAGTTAATCATTTTATTTCAATCACTTAAAAGATGAATTTTGAATCTGGCACGATTCTTGGTTTGAAGGTTGCGACTGCGAAATCGTGATTACCACGTCGGTACTCAACGGATATGCCGGGAGGTCGCAATATTATGAAACTCGTTACTGCTGTCATTAAGCCGTTCAAGCTCGATGAAGTTCGTGAAGCGCTTAGCGCGCTTGGCGTTCAGGGCTTGACGGTCACTGAAGTCAAAGGTTTTGGCCGCCAGAAGGGCCAGACCGAGATTTATCGTGGCGCTGAATACATGGTCAGCTTCCTGCCGAAAGTGAAGCTGGAAGTCGCGATCACGGATAATCTGGTTGATCAGGTTGTCGAAGCCATCACCAAAACTGCTCAGACCGGGAAAATCGGGGACGGAAAGATTTTCGTTCTTGATGTGAGCCAGGCGGTACGTATCCGCACGGGTGAAACCGGCGACGACGCCCTGTAAGTCCAGAGACAAGGGGAGACATTATGAACATTCCGATGAAGAAAACCGGCTTTGCCGCTCTTGCCGGGGCCGCTGCGCTGGCAATCACATCACCGGCCTTTGCTCAGGACGCGGGCGTTTCGGCCGAGACCCAATACATCCTCAACACCTTCAGCTTCCTGTTTAGCGGTGCGCTGGTGATGTGGATGGCCGCAGGCTTTGCCATGCTGGAATCCGGCCTGGTTCGTACCAAAAACGTATCGACCATTCTTTTCAAGAATATCGGCCTCTTCGCCGTTGCAGGTATCATGTATTACCTGATCGGCTACAACCTTATGTATATGGACGTTTCCGGCTGGATCGGTTCGCTCAGCCTGTGGAGCGCTGATGACGCTGCTGCACTTGGCGGCGATTTCTCAGGCGGGTATTCGGCGACTTCCGACTGGTTCTTCCAGATGGTGTTCGTTGCAACTGCTGCTTCGATCGTTTCCGGCACCGTTGCCGAACGTATCAAACTGTGGCCGTTCATGATTTTCGTCGTTGTCCTGACCGGCGTTCTGTATCCGATTACCGGTGCATGGACATGGGGCGGTGGCTGGCTGTCGGAAATGGGCTTTGCCGATTTCGCGGGCTCGACCATTGTTCACTCGGTTGGCGGCTGGGCTGCCTTGACCGGCGCAATCATCCTTGGTGCACGTAAAGGCAAATACGGTGCGGACGGTTCGGTTCATCCGATGCCCGGTTCGAACCTGCCGCTGGCAACACTTGGTACCTTCGTTCTGTGGCTCGGCTGGTTCGGCTTCAACGGTGGTTCGCAGCTCGCAATGGGTTCTGCTGCTGACGTCATCGCGATTGCCAACATCTATGGCAACACCTCGATGGCTGCTGCCGGTGGTGTTGTTGCCGCAGCAATCCTGACCCAGATCCTTTACAAAAAGGTCGACCTTACCATGGCACTTAACGGTGCACTGGCTGGTCTGGTCTCGATCACTGCAGGTCCGGACACCCCGACCATCGGTTCCGCCATCATCATCGGCGCCATCGGCGGTATTCTGGTTGTTGTTGCAGTTCCGCTGCTCGACAAACTGAAAATCGACGACGTTGTCGGTGCTGTTTCGGTTCACCTTGTTTGCGGTATCTGGGGCACCATGGCAGTTCCGTTCACCAATGACGGTGCATCGTTTGGTGTTCAGTTGACCGGTGTTGTTGCGATGGGTGCCTTCACCATCATCGCATCGGCAATCGTGTGGCTGATCCTGAAATTCACGGTTGGCATTCGCCTTAGCGAAGAAGACGAAGCACTGGGCAGCGATGCTGTCGAGCTTGGCCTCGAAGCCTATCCGGAATTCGGTAAAGGTTCGCAGCGCTTCTAAGCGATCAGATTTCCTGACGGGTGCCATGCCTGCATGGCACCCTGCCTGTCAGACCGACTGACCCGCCTTGGGATATCCCAGTGGCGGGTCTTTTGTATTCTGCCCATGCTGCCTTTTTAGGCACGATTATGATCACAAGACATGCAAACAGTCCGATCCGGCTGTTACCCCGCTGGATATGAGCGTGATCGATTTTCCCCCGGCAAAGACCCGTTTTCCATCGTCCCGATCAATCAGTTTGCCCTGTTGGCATAGAAATTGATGTTGGGGCCCCTGAACAAGAATCCGGCTGCGCCCCGCAGACCGGACCGTGAGGAAACGCATTTAACAAATGGGGGTTGCCCGATGGAGGCATTCCAGACCGCCTCGGACGTATTTTTCGTCCTGATGGGCGCTATTATGGTGCTCGCCATGCATGCCGGTTTCGCCTTTCTTGAAGTCGGAACCGTACGCAAGAAAAACCAGGTAAACGCACTGGTTAAAATCATCGTCGATTTTGCCGTTTCCACCATTGCCTATTTTTTCATCGGCTATGGCGTTGCCTATGGTGTTGATTTCTTTAGCAATGCCGCGGTTCTTAGCGGATCTGCGATGGTTGACGGACAGCATCTTTTTGCGTCCAGCGGCTATGATCTGGTTAAGTTCTTCTTCCTGCTGACATTTGCGGCCGCAATCCCCGCAATCATTTCCGGTGGCATTGCCGAACGGGCGCGGTTTTATCCGCAGCTGATTGCCACCGCCATTCTGGTTGGCATCTTTTATCCGCTGTTTGAAGGATTGGTCTGGAACAACAATTTCGGCTTCCAGGATATGATTGAGGCCACCTTTGGCGCACCTTTCCACGATTTTGCAGGTTCCATTGTTGTCCACGCGGTTGGTGGCTGGATCGCCCTTGGTGCCGTTGTATCGCTTGGAGTCCGGCGCGGGCGTTACACCAAAACCGGCGGACTGGTTGGTATTCCGCCATCCAACATCCCGTTTCTGGCACTGGGATCATGGGTACTTTGCGTTGGCTGGTTTGGCTTCAACGTCATGTCGGCCCAATCGATTAGCGGCATTACCGGGCTGGTCGCGGTCAACTCGCTGATGGCAATGGTTGGCGGCATTCTGACGGCACTGGTTGCCGGACGTAACGATCCCGGTTTCGTTCACAACGGTGCACTTGCAGGACTGGTTGCCGTTTGCGCCGGGTCGGATGTCATGCACCCGATAGGCGCACTGGTCACTGGCGGTATTGCGGGCGTTCTGTTCGTCTGGGGCTTCAACCAGTGCCAGACCAGATGGAAGATCGACGACGTGCTGGGTGTCTGGCCGTTACATGGCATGTGCGGCCTGATGGGGGGCGTCGCATGTGGCATTTTCGGGCTTGAAGCCCTTGGCGGCATGGGTGGCGTTTCATTCGGCGCCCAGCTTGCCGGATCATTGATCGGAGCAAGCTTTGCCGCAATCTCGGGATTTGTGGTTTACGGCACGATCAAACGGACCATCGGCCTTCGACTGTCCGAAGAAGACGAGTTCGATGGTGCAGATATATCCATCCATAAAATCGGCGCCTATCCCGAGGATGATCTGCGCGCAAGCTGATCTGCCAATTCTTTGCCCATATTTTCTGTCAAAAGCCCGGAAAGCGCATCTTTCCGGGCTTTTTCGTTATTCGAACCCTTGCCCTTAAATCTTTCTTTGTATTTTTGGCATAGGGGTAAAGTCAGGGGAGATTGCCCACATTTTAGAGACATCACATTCTGACGCCTGTCGATATGTGATGGAACCAATCATGACCGGAATGCCGAACGCGATGTTTAACCAGCGCCTTGATCAGTTGCCCGCCTATCCATTTCCGAGGCTTGCCGCCCTGTTAGAGGGGATTGAACCCGGCAAGACGCCCTTGGTGATGTCGATTGGCGAACCGCAGCACGAACCGCCCGCGATGATCACCGAGGCGATGGTGAAATATGCCAGCCTTTGGCATAAATATCCGCCTGGCAATGGCACGCCAGAGCTGCGCAGCGCCATCAAGGGATGGCTTGATCGCCGTTATAACCTGCCCGATGGCATGATTGATCGTGACGCCCATATCCTGCCCGTCGCGGGAACACGCGAAGCCCTTTATCTGATCGCGACCTGCGTCATTCCGCAGGATCAGCCCGGCCCGAAGCCCAAGGTGCTTCTCCCCAATCCGTTCTATCAGGTCTATTGCGGTGCCGCGGTTCTTAATGACGCGGAAATGGTGCCGCTGGCAGCAGATCCGGAAACGGATTTCTTGCCTGACCTTGATCAGATCGATATCGAAACGCTTGAAGCCTGCAGCCTGTTTTTCCTGTGTTCACCAGCCAATCCGCAAGGGTCTGTTGCATCACGGGACTATCTTGAACGTATCATCGCCATGGCACAGGAACATGATTTCGTTCTGGCGATGGATGAATGCTACGCCGATATCTATGATCGCGAGGCCCCGGTTGGCGCACTTGAAATCTGTGCGGCACAGGGTGGCAAAATGGATAATGTGGTTGTTTTCCACAGCCTGTCGAAACGATCCAGCGCGCCGGGGCTCCGTTCCGGCTTCGTCGCCGGCGACCCGGTAATCATCAAACGTTTCAATGCATTGCGCAGCTATTGTTCGGCCACCATTCCGATGCCGATCATGGCCGCATCCGCCGAACTTTGGGCCGATGACGCACATGCATCGCAAAACCGCGACCTTTACCGCGCCAAGATTGATGTGGCGCAGGAAATCTTTGGTAACCGGTTTGGCTTCTATCGTCCGCCGGGGGGCTTTTTCCTGTGGCTTGATGTCGGTGATGATGAAGCTGCCACCCGCAAAATATGGGCAGAGGCAGGCGTGAAAGTCATTCCGGGCAGCTATCTGTCGATCACGGATGCCGATGGCAACAACCCCGGAAAACGCTTTATCCGCATTGCGCTTGTCCATGACCTTGAAACCACCCGCGAAGGGCTTCGGCGTATCGCCGATGCGCTGAGCTGAACCACGATTACCTGACCAATAGCGACGAAACGACAACGGATACCCCGATGAGCAGTCAGTCCAACCTTCTCGCACGCAGCACCGCCTTCATGCCGGGCAGTCTTGTCAATCTGCTGAAACGAAGCGGATTGCAAATCTGCGGGCTTGTCCTGGTTGGTGCGGCAGTTGCCGTTTTCATGATGCTGATCGGCTTCCATCCCGGTGATCCGTCCTTCAACCATGCCGCTGATCGTAATGTGATCTTTAACCCGCTTGGCACATTCGGGGCCTATACCGCTGATCTCTTGCTTCGCACACTCGGTCTGGCTTCTGCCCTGCTGACGGTTCTGCTTCTTGGCTGGGGTTTGCGGCTGATTGCGGTTCGTCCGTTTAACTGGATGTGGGTACGTTTTCTGGTTCTGCCTCTCGCCCTGTTGCTCGTCGCGACGGCGGCTGCGGCCATTCGTCCGGGCATGCATTGGCCTCTCACGGTCGGGTTTGGCGGTTTTGCGGGTGATTTGCTGCTGTCCAAGCTTCAATACGGTTTCGAATTGATTGGTGTGCCAGGTGCGCGTCCGCTGATTGCGCTGATCGCGATGGTACTTGGCCTGTTCCTGACCATGTTCTGCATGGCCTATCATATGTCTGAATGGCAGAAGGTCGGATCGGTCCTGTCGCGTATTGCTGGCGGTATTATTTCAGGAATTGGTCGGGCCATCCCCGGTAATTCGACGGATGATCGCCCGGGTGAACGTACAGCCGCCCGTAATCCGCGGATGCGTCAGGAACCGTCACTTGATAAGGGGAAACCCGGCCTCGGTGCTGCGATCAGTACCCGCCTGCAAGCGGCAACATCGTCAAATAACAACAACGACGATGATGATTTCGATGATGATTACAACGAAGCGGACCACGCCCCGCCGGTTCATATCGTCGCCGCACCGGCAGCAAAATTGCAGCCCGGCGAAAAGGCATCGGCCCAGCGGCAAGCATCGTTCGATCTTGGATCAGACGATTACCGGTTCCCGCCGCTTAGCCTTTTGCATGAACCCGACCCGGCAGACGCACCCCAGATCGATCAGGAAGCGTTGGCACAAAATGCCCGCCTTCTAGAAACCGTTCTTCAGGACTTCGGTGTTAAGGGCGAAATCGTTCAGGTTCGCCCCGGTCCGGTTGTTACGCTTTATGAACTTGAACCGGCAGCAGGCGTTAAGTCATCACGCGTAATCGGTCTGGCTGATGATATCGCGCGCTCCATGAGCGCGATTGCCGCCCGTGTAGCGGTTGTGCCGGGGCGCAATGTGATCGGTATCGAATTGCCGAACGCGCGCCGCGAAACCGTGCATCTGCATGAAATTCTGGCATCCAGCGATTTTGAAAAGAATACCGGCAAGCTCAATATGAGCCTTGGCAAGGATATCGGCGGTACGCCGGTGATTGCCGATCTGGCGAAAATGCCGCACCTGCTGATTGCCGGTACGACCGGTTCGGGCAAGTCGGTTGGTGTGAATGCGATGATCCTGTCGTTGCTTTATCGCCTGAAACCGGAAGAATGCCGTTTCATCATGATCGATCCGAAAATGCTGGAACTGTCGATTTACGACGGTATTCCGCATCTTCTGACGCCGGTTGTGACCGATCCGCACAAGGCGGTTGTGGCCCTTAAATGGGCGGTGCGCGAAATGGAAGATCGTTATCGCGCCATGAGCCAGGTCGGTGTGCGTAACATCGCGGGCTATAACAAACGCATCAAGGAAGCGGCGGCCAAGGGTGAGCAACTGACGCGGCGCGTTCAGACGGGCTTTGATCCGGAAACCGGCAAACCGATCTTTGAAGATCAGGAACTGCCGATGGAGCCGCTGCCGTTTATCGTGGTTATCGTCGACGAAATGGCCGATCTGATGCTGGTGGCGGGTAAGGATGTCGAGGCATCGATCCAGCGCCTGGCACAGATGGCGCGTGCGGCCGGGCTTCATCTGATCATGGCAACCCAGCGCCCATCGGTCGACGTTATTACCGGTACGATCAAGGCGAACTTCCCGACGCGTATTTCCTATTCCGTGACATCGAAAATCGATTCCCGGACCATCCTTGGCGAAATGGGTGCCGAACAGCTTCTGGGTCAGGGGGATATGCTTTATATGGGCCAAGGCGGCCGATTGCAGCGCGTCCACGGTCCGTTTGTATCGGACGAGGAAGTCGAAAGCATCGTTGCCCATCTGCGCGATCAGGGTGACCCGGCCTATCTTGAGACCGTTACCGAAGAACCCGAAGAAGACCCGGTCGCGGCCTATATGGCCGGGGGTGGCGGTTCAGACGGTGGCGGGAATGGATCGGATGATGATCTGTATAATCAGGCTGTCGGCATTGTCCTGCGCGAGAAAAAGGCATCCACGAGCTTCATCCAGCGCAAATTGTCGATCGGCTATAACCGTGCCGCCCGCATCATCGAACAGATGGAAGAAAACGGGATTGTTTCATCCGCCAACCATGTCGGCAAACGCGAAGTCCTGATGGAAAACATGGACGGGTCGCCCTACGAGTACTGATCCGCCTGCAACCAAAAACATCATCAACAAACGAAAGAGGGATGTCATGTGCATCCCTCTTTCGTTTGCGAACCTTGCCTCAGGACTGATTTCACTGAGGATTCTTTATTTTATCACGGGTTTTCTGATTTCGATCAGGAACAAATGGCAAAACTCTTTTTATAAAACCACACATCTGCACAACCTTATGTTGCAGTTATGCTGGTCTGACAGCTTGTGCTGACTGCAGTTTCCCGCCGTTAACATCCAAATACGGAGAACCCGATGAAACTCTCCAATTTCTCGCTTTCCGCCAAATTGCGGATGGTACTGGTAATGACGGCTTTTGCCCTGGGCGGTCTGGCGATCATTGATCTTGTGACCCTGCGATCTGCACTGGTCGAAGAAAAGAAAGCCAATGTCCGGCAAATCGTCGATATGACCCGTTCGACCTTTAGCCATTATGATCAGCTCGCCAAATCCGGTGAGATCACCCTTGAAGAAGCACAAACCCGTGCAACTGAATTCATTCAGAATGCCCGTTACGCCGGCAATAACTATGTGTTTGTACTGGGCCTTGATACCAAGGTCATCCTGCATCCGATCCAGCCAAAACTGAACGGCCAGAACGGCAAACAGGTGATTGACGTCAACGGTGTTCCGATCCTTGATGAAATGGTCAAGGCAGCCCGTAATCCCGAAGGCGGTTTCCTGACCTATGAGTGGAACAAACCGGGGCATGACGGGGTATTTCCCAAACTGGCCTATGCCGAAACATTCAAGCCGTGGGGCTGGGTGGTGACAACCGGCGTTTATATCGACGATGTTGACGGGATTTTCTGGCAGACGGCCATCAATGATATCGCTGTGGCGATTGCCATGCTGATCGTCATCGGAATGGCCGGACTTGCGATTGACAGATCAACAACCCGACCCTTGCGAATGATCACCGAGGCGCTCAACAAACTGGCCCAAGGCGATACCAGCGTCACCACAAACGAAACAGATCGACGTGATGAAATCGGTGCCCTGGCCCGCTCGCTTGACGTTTTCAGATCAAACCGCGAACAGGCCGAAAAGCTTGAACAGGAGCAGAAAGATACACACAAGGTCCAGATTGCCCGCGCAGAAAAGATCGAAAAGCTGATTAAAAGTTTCGAGACCGAAGTCGAAGGCAATCTGTCGACGGTTCACAGCGCGTTGGAGCAATTACGCACCACGGCAACAGGCATGGCCAGCCAGTCCGACGCAACCACCGGGCGCGCGGCAAATGTTGCAGCAGCAACCGAACAGGCGGCGGCCAATGTGGATACCGTTGCCGCCGCCGCAGAACAGCTTGCGGCATCGATAGATGAAATCACGTCACAGGTTTCGCGGAGTTCGGACATCGCCCAATCGGGTGCAACCGAAGCCGATGAGGCAAGCACGATTTTTGCCGAACTGGGAACAGCGTCCGACAAGATCGGCGAGGTGGTTGAACTCATTCAATCAATTGCTGAACAGACAAACCTTCTGGCGCTTAACGCCACCATCGAGGCCGCACGTGCCGGTGATGCCGGCAAGGGCTTTGCGGTTGTGGCCGCCGAGGTCAAAAACCTTGCCAACCAGACCACACGCGCAACCGAAGATATCGCAGGCCAAATCGGTGGCATTCAGGAATCGACGCAGAATGCACTTGGCGCAATCAAGCATCTTTCCGGTCGGATGAAGGAATTGAACGAGGTCGCGGCCAGCATTTCCGCAGCAGTCCGTGAACAGGATGCCGCCACTGCGGAAATCGCCCGTAACGTCGCCGAGGCAGCAACCGGAACCAAGGACGTCGCGCAAAATGTTATCGGTCTGCGCGAGGCGGCCGAGGAAGAACGCGAGGCATCCGGTCAGGTTCTGGCGGCATCCGGCAGCCTGAACAACAAATCACAGAATCTGATGACACAGATAAAGCAGTTCCTGAACGATATCAGGGCAGCGTGATTATTAACGCCAATCTGACAAAAAAGGCGGGCTGTATGACACAGCCCGCCTTTTGATGTTTTAAGATCGTCACCGATCAGATGATCAGATCGACTGATTGATCCAGTCAACCAGAGCGCTTTTCGGCAGCGCGCCAACTTTCATCGCTGCAACTTCGCCGCCCTTGAAGATCATCAGGGTCGGAATACCGCGCACACCGTATTTCGCCGGGGTGTTCGGGTTTTCGTCGATGTTTACCTTGGCAATCTTGAGCTTGCCGCCCAGTTCGCCAGCTATTTCGTCCAGATACGGCGCGATCTGTTTACACGGGCCACACCATTCCGCCCAGAAATCGACGAGAACCGGGTCGTTGGAACCCAGAACGTCGGAATCGAACGAAGTATCGGATACTTTAATCGTGGTCATACTATCAGTTCCTGGTTGTTACGAGGCCAAGTGGGGTAAACCGCTCACCTCGATCCGCTGTATGGAGGCAAAGGTAGGCAGCACTGACGCAAACGTCAAGCGCGTTACAGTCTCATGATGTGTTCGGGCAGCTCTACCATCCATGGTCCATTGGTCCAAAGGATGAAACAGCGAATGCGTTTGTCCGGATACATCTGGCTTAATGCGGCCCGGTAAATCGACATCTGCCGACGATAGGCACGTGGTGTCCCCTCGACATCGCGCGGGGGCGGACGATTTGTTTTAAAATCAACGATCATGACCTCGTTTTCACGCACAACCAGACGGTCAATCTGGGCGGAAACGACGTCCCCGCCGACGATCCCGACCAGCGGCACCTCGGCCTTTGATCCGGCATCAAAAACAGGTGCAAATTCGGGATTTTCAAAAATCGCGATTGTTTCATTGGTGATTTCGCGCTGCTGGTCTGCATCAAGCGCATGAACCGGCTGGGCAAGGAACCGTTCGGTAGCTGCCCGCCTTTTGGCTTCAGGCAGATCCGGCAGCAATTCAAGCAGTTTGTGGATCAGAAGCCCGCGTTTGAAGCTTTGACCCTGATCCCCGCCCAATGGCGATTGCACAGACGGTTCTTCTTCCAGCGGGCGGCTGGGTGCCAGTGGCTTGGGCGGAAAGGCCTCGATCGGGGCGATATCGCGAATCAGGGTCCGTTTGGGCAAATCTGTCGCACCGATTGCGGTTTCGACCTTGTCGGCCCGGGGTGCTTCGCGCTGATCGGTTTCCCATACCCAGCCATCACCGGCCCAGCCGGACCCGGAAAAATCGGAAAAATCAAACGGCTCGGACCGGGCGTAGCCCTCCATCGCCTGCTGGCACAGATTGTACCAGCAATGATCGGGTGCCTTGCGCTTGCCCTGCCAGCCGCAGATATAAAGCCGGTCCTCGGCACGGGTCAGGGCCACATACAGCAGGCGATTATATTCCTGATCGCGCTTGATCGCGATACCATCACGCAGGCGGGACACCACATCGGTTTCCAGTGCCACACGCGGCAGCCAATACATCAGGTCGCGATCTTCCTGCCAGAACAGGTTGGGGGCCTGAGTCGGCACCTGCATGGTATCGGGCAGGAACACGATGGGCGCCTGCAGGCCCTTGGCCCCATGCACCGTCATGATCCGGACCTCGTCACGCCCGCTTTGTTCAAGGTCACGCTTGATTTCGGCATCGCCCGCCATCAGCCAGTGCAGGAACCCCTGCAAGGTCGGGGCGTGATCGGCTTCGTATCCCATCGCGAGGTTAAGGAATTCGTCAATCGGGTCGTTTGCTTCGATCCCGAGCCGCCCGACCAGACGTGCCCGCACCCCACGCGCATCATCACCGCGCCCGCCCAGAAGTTCGGCAAACAGTTCGAACGGACGTTCGTAGTCCACACGTCCCAGCCATTTCGACAGGAATTGATAGGCCGAAAGGAAAGCCGGATCGGCATTATCACTGCCTGCCTTTTCGCGCAAAGCCAGCCAAAGAGTACGCGGACGGTTATGGGCGATTGCAAATAGCTGATCATCGTCAAACCCGATCAGCGGGCTTTTGAGGACCTCGGCCAACGTCAGGTCGTCTTCGGGCATCAAAAGGAACCGGCCAAAGGCGATCAGGTCCATCACGGCAAGCTGATCGGTGATCTGCATGCGGTCAACACCGGCGACCGGGACATTGCGTTCCTTTAACGCCTTGACGACCTCGTCGACAAAGGCGGTACGACGCCGCACCAGGATCATGAAATCACCCGCCCGTACTGGACGATCACGCGATATCAGTTTCTCGCCCGTATCGATGGCATGGCGGATACGCCCGGCAATGACTCGCGCCAGTCTGATTTCCGGGTCTTCAAGGCGCACGATGCGGGTTGGTGGCGTCCATGGGTCTTCGGCGTCACGTTCCTGCGGTTCGACCGCGGGCCATAATTCAATCCGGCCGGCCTGCCCGACGCGGAACGGGCTGTGGCTGACATCAGCACCATCATCGCCGACACCCTGCTTTGCGATCATCCCGGCAAAGACCCGGTCCACCGTGCCCAAAACCGCATCGGTCGAACGGAAGGATATGTTCATCGGGACTTCGCGCCATTCGGCTTCGATTTCGCGTGCCCGTTCGCGGAAATAGGCCCGCATCTGGGTGAATTTTTCGGGATCTGCGCGCTGGAAGCTGTAAATCGACTGTTTCGCATCCCCAACGGCAAAGATTGTGCGTGGCTTTTCATCATGTTGCCCGGCACCGGCAAAGAATTCCTCGGCCAGAATGCGCACCACTTCCCATTGTTCGGGGTTGGTGTCCTGTGCCTCGTCAATAAGGATATGATCAAGACCTTCGTCCAGTTTGAACAACACCCACCCGGCAATCCCGGCCTGTTGTTGCAATAACCGCAGGCTGGTCAGGATCAGATCATCATAATCAAGGCGGGCATGCAGGGCCTTTTTGGCCGCATAGCGATCCAGCATCGCATTGCCGATGCTGATCAGGGCCGCCGTCGCCCCGGCCAGGGCTGCGGCCTTGCGCAATCGGTCGACTTCGATCAGGCGCGCGCATTCCGCTTCCAGCGCATCGGCCCCCATCGGGTGATTTTCGGCGGCCTTTTTCGTAATCAGCTTGGCGCGTGGTTCGCCCGCCGCGGTAAAGAAGACACCGCGATAATCGGAAAATACCGCCAGCCGATCCTCGATACCGGTTTTTTCAAGAAACTGGGCAAGTGCAGGGACGCGGTCCTGATCTATTTTGGTCCCGGCCTCCAACGCAGCCAAGCCGCGCATCAGGCCATCGCGGTCAAACGCATCATCAGACAGGGCCTTGCGCAATACTGCATCTTCGTCCTGCCCGACCGGAACGCCAAGGGCTGCATAAACCGCATCACGCATCCGGTTTGCACCACCATGATGGGCCAACATGCGTTTCAAACGGCCACGTTCACGCGCCAGTTCCCCCATGACTTCGCCAAAGGCACCTTCGCGGACCTGTCCGGTCACGACCGACAGGGCATCCGCCAGATCGTCGTCCCGGCCATTTCGGGCAAAGGCCAGTACTTCTTCCTGAACGTCGGCCATGGTTTCGGCCGCGGTGCGGTCATCCATGATTTCAAAATGCGGTGCCAGCCCGGCTTCGAGCGGGAAGCGGCGCAATAATGACTGACAAAAAGCATGGATCGTCTGGATTTTCATCCCGCCCGGCGCATCAAGAACCGATGCAAACAGGCGACGCGCGCGACGCGTTTCATCGCCACTGGGTGCGGTTCCGGCCAGATTGAAAAGATCGTCATGAAGTTCACGATCTTCCATGGTGGCCCAATGACCCAGCCGTTCATTGACGCGGTTGGCCATTTCCGCCGCGGCGGCCTTGGTAAAGGTCAGGCATAGGATGCGATGGGGCTCGGTCCCCGACAGCATCAGGCGCAGTACCCGATCCGACAGAACCTTGGTCTTGCCGGCCCCGGCCGATGCCGACACCCAGACCGACGCCATCGGATCGGACGCATTGCGTTGCAGGATATTGGGATCGGTGCCGCGAATTTCGGTCATGCGTCACCATCCTTGTTCTCGTTGCCGTCCGCCGTCTCGACATCCTCGCTGCCCATCCATTCGCGAAGACGCGCCAGATGGACGTAATCGGAATATTTCGGCGCATGATCCGGGTGCGGCACACTGAGATAAGGCGTTTTTTCATCTGCGAAGGCCTTGGCCAACACATTCACCCCCGCAACCGCATCACGCGCCAGTTCTGCCGGCGTGGTTTTCATGCGTTTGGTGTCAATTTCGCGGATTTCACCCGCCGGATCACCGCCGGAAAGTTTCCAGAACGCCATGGAAGCCGGTGGACCAGCCGGAACATCCTTAAATCCGCCATCCTGCGCAATGGCGGCTTCAAGCGGCAATTGCGGAGCGAAGCCACTGGCAACATCGGCTTGGCTCGGCGGCATCCCGGTTTTGTAGTCAATGATCGCGATCCCGCCATCGCGCAGCACGTCAATCCGGTCCGCCCGGGCATAGACTTCGAACCCTGTCGCGGTTTCCAGCGTACCGGATTGTTCGGTATAGGATTTGCGCACATGATCACGGCGGGCGGCCTCCGTCTGGATGAACCAGCGGGCAATCCGTTCGAACCGCGGCCACCAGAACGCCCAAAGACCCGGACGGGCAGCAAGCGGCTTGAACACTTCACGTCCGATCATGATCAATTGATGTTCGCCATCCGGTGGCAGATGATCGGGATATTTCGAAATAAACTGATCAAGGGCATCATGGATAAGATTGCCGTAATCCGCTGCACCGGGATCTTCATCCACGCCATCGAGTTTGCGCAAACCAAGGATATGCCGGGCATAGATCGCATATGGATCACGCATCCATGTTTCAATCTGGGTAACCGACAAGCGCTGCGGCCGGGCCGAAACCGGTGGCGTCGGCGCGGGTCGGCCAATTTTGCGGCGCATGTCATCGCGCGGTTCATCGAGCAGATCGGCCATCGCACGCCATGCATGGGCGTCGGGTTTCTCCATTGAAACGCCCGACTTCCGAAGAATGTTTTCAATCCGTAACAACCAGCGGGACGGCACGGTCGGCGTGCCTTCAACGCGCAAGGCACGGGTCATCACAACGTCTGGTGCACAAAATAGCTGCTGAAAATCATGGGCCGACTGACCAACGCGATGTTCTGGCGCAGGCAAGCCAAAATTGCGCCGCATCGGACGGCTCATCCACGGATCGGCACCGGCTTCGGGGGGCCAGACACCTTCGTTCAATCCACCCAGAATGGTCAGATCGGCCTGTTGCATCTGGGCTTCGACCGTTCCCCAGATAAACAGGCGCGGATGTTTGCCAAATTTCGGACGAACGGCACGCTCTGCCATCAAGGCATCCAGAAAGGCCGCGTACCGGATACCCGGCATGGGGACGAAATCGGTTAATGCCTGAAGCAGTTCATGGACAAAATCGGCAAGGGCCTCGCCCGCTTCGCCGCGCCATAGGCGCTCCGCCCCGTCCTGCACATCGCTTGCCGCTAAGGCCTCGGCAGTCTGAATGTGACAGCGCAAGGCACCAACCGGTGAGATCGATTTTTCATCCATCAGATCAAGCAACGGTGCCAAACAGGTTTCAAACCGCGCGATCAGGTCGGAAAGCCGTGCATGATCATCACGGAGACGTTCAATCCGCGGGGTCGCATTATCCGCACCAGACGCGGTGATGCGATCAATCGTCTCGTCACGCCAACCATCCAGCGCCACCTGCAATCCGTCCAAACCCGGACCGGGACGTGCGCCGCGCAAAACATATTGTTCCATCTGACGGGTCAGGACACGGAACTGTTCGGGCGGCAACCCTGCCGCACTTAGCGGATGTTTGAGAAGCTCCAGCAAGGGCACCGGGGCAAACTGTTCCTGCACCGCACGCACGACAAGGCGCAGATAAATGGCAGGTGCAGTGTCATGCAAGGGGATACCGGCCGAGTCATCAACCTCAACCTCCCAGCGGCGAAGTTCGGTTGCCACGCGTCTTGCCAGTCCCCGATCCGGTGTTACCAGTGCGCATGTCTTGCCCGGCACTTCAAGTGCATCACGCATCAGAAGGGCAATTGTAGCGGCCTCTTCGCGGGCGCCGGAACAATCGACACGCAGCACACCGTCAAGCACATCAGGTGCAAAATTACCAACATGGCGCCACTGATCGGTGGTTTGCGCCGGGCGCAGAGCTTCGCGGGCCAAACGCCGACGTTCTTCCTGCGCGGGGTTCGCCGCCGGGACCGAGGGCCAAAGCAGAACCGTCGCCGGATCACGCCCGATATGACGCAATGTCGTACCCAAAAGATGTTGCGGATGGGTGGCATCCTCGCCAATCGCCTGCCAGTCATCCCGCGCCAAACCCGTCATCAGGCCCGGCAGGACCACACGACCATGCGGCATGTTCAAAACCGCGCTCATCAGATCGCGCAATGCCGGAAACGGGCCGGTTGAGCCTGCGACAATAATTGGTGTCGCGGGCGGGTTTTCGCGCCAAAGCGTGATCTGGGCGGCAATCAGGGCATTGCGGCGCATGGCCCGGTCGCTGACCTGATAGGTTTCGAGAATGGCGGGCCAGTGCAAGGTGAGGATTTGCAGGAATTCCAGCGTCAATTGCCAATGTTCGGCAAATTCGGCAGGCACCAGCCCCTTAAGATCATCAAATTTGCAATTTTCGGTCTGCACCTGATCAAGAAACCGCGCCAGTTCGCCCGCAAGACGGGCGGCCTGATCCGCGGTTGGCTTATCGCCCTTGTGATCGGGCCGGTTCATGATCAGGCGGGTTAACAGCAATTTTCGTTGTAAATCCGGAATGGATGGCGGCAGATCAAGGGCTGCCTGCTCCCCACCGGCACCATAGATTGCCAGTTCATCCTCGTCTGCCTCGCCCAGCGCGCGGATGGTTGGCAGCATCGTCACCGCCCCATTCGATTGACGCAGAAACGCATCGCGCATCACCTTGGCCGAACGGCGATTGGGTACCATCAGGACATAGTCGGACAAGGCAACGGGCTGGCTGGCCGTTTCGGCAATCAGCTGTTTTGCAATCAGATCGGCAAAGGGGGCACCGGGCGGGATATAAAACAGGTTTTCCGGCTGTGCCGCCGGTGCGGCAAAGGTATCGGCGGCGTCCATATAATCGAACAGATCCGCCATCAGCCGCCCCCGGCTTTGGCTGCTTTGGCCATTCTGGCGGCACCTTCATCCGCCAAAGCTTCTGCGATGACGATTTCAGCATCGGCCAATGCTTCTGGCGTGCCGATATGGAAATAATCCCCGTCATGGACCAGACCAAAGCAGCGCCCCGATGCCAATGCCTTGTCGTAAACCAGATTTGATGAAAACGCGCCATCAGGAGTATTTTCAAACAGCTTCGGCGACAGGATTTGAACACCGGTAAAGAAATACGGGGCAGACGCAGCATCGCCACGACGCTTCAACCGGCCATCGACCTGCCAGAAGAAATCACCCGCACCGTCATAACCAAACGCCCCTTCGACCGGATAGATCGCAAGCAACGCATCCATATGATCCGGATCGAATGCCTCTGTCAGGCGATCAAAAAGCGGCTCCGTCCCCTCGGTCCAGAAAACATCCGCATTGGCAACCAGCACGGCCTGATCATCCAACATTGGCAGGGCCTTTTTCACCCCACCGCCTGTTTCAAGCAAGTCTTCCTCGGGCAAACAAAGAACCCGCGGCAGGGTCCGGGTGGCGACGTGGTCTACAATCATCTGACCCAGATAATGGCTGTTGACCACCGCCTGATCAAAACCCGCCAAAGCCAGCTTATCCAGTACATGATCGAGCATCGGCTTACCAGCAACCGGCACCAGCGGCTTTGGCATATGATCGGTGATCGGACGCATGCGTTTGCCAAGCCCGGCAGCCAGGACCATTGCTTGCGCCTTTGCGTTCTTATCACTCATCAGGATGCCCCCTGTTCGGACGATTGCTGTCGGCTTAAAAGTGACGGGGCCATTCGTGCCTCAGCCGGGATATGATGTCCAATCCATGCGGCTAGTTCAGGCAGATTTCGGTCTGCATCGCGCAGGATCAATTCCCAGCACCGCGGGATGAAATCGAAATACCGTCGCTTGCCTGCCTTGATCGCCAACCAGCCAAACCGGCCCAATATCCTGAAATTCCTTACCATATTGCAGGCTGCATAAGACATTTCGAAATCAGAACGATCAAGATTTTCAAAAGCGGCGTAGTATCGATCCTTCAGGCTGTTTTCAAGTTCGACACCAATATCATGACGTACATCGCGCAAAAGCGACACCAGATCATAGGGCCGCGGGGCAATTGCTGCGTCCTGAAAATCAATGATGCCGCAATCTTCGCCGCCCTCGTCATTTTCAACCAGCATCAGATTATCAACGTGATAATCACGGTGAATGATCACCTCGCCGGATTTCCAGCAGTTCGGCAACACGACCTCAAGCATGGCATCAAACTCGCTAATGGCACGGCTGCGCTTTGCAACATCCGTCACGATCAATGGCAAATAATCGGCCTTAAAGCTTTGCAGCATGCGCTTGAAATTGTCTGGTCCGTATCGGACCAGCCCGGAATCCGCACTTTCAAACCGGGTATCACAATATTGGTGCAGGGTGATGAGCTGATCCACCGCACGCAGATAAAGTGCCGGTTTGGAGGCTTCGCTCAGATCAAGTGCGCGGGTAAAGGTCAGATCGCCAAAATCCTCGATCAGGACAAGGCCAAGCGCAACATCGCTTGCATATATCGCGGGGATACGCCAACCCGCTTGCGAAAGCAGTGATGTCGTTGCAATAACCGGCGTGACCGAAGCCGGACGTTCCGGGTTTTCATAAATACCGTGCGGATCGACACTGATCGCGTCCGGCGGAAAATCCATCAGAAGGGCGGTCTGCCGCCCATTATCCAGACGGTAATATTTACGCGCCGATGCATCATCAACCAGTGCGACGGGTTGAATATCAGCCCAGCCATTGTCGCGCAGAAATCTGTCGATGGCATCCTGACGTCCGATCGCGGTCATGATGCGCCCCCCGGCAGATTTGCAATGCGTTTTTCCCAATCCTTGCCATGCGGGACCAATTGAAAAACGCGCGCATCAGGATTCGATCCGGGTTCGATATGAATATCAAGCCGGTCTTGCGGCGTCAGATATTCCAACCTATCAGGCCATTCAATCAGACTGACACCATCGGCAAAGGCATCCTCGATATCAAGTTCGTGGATTTCTTCGGGATCGGAAAGTCGGTAAAGATCGAAATGCCAGACCGGGACCGGATCAAGTTCATAAACCTGAACCAGCGTGAAGGTCGGACTTGGAACTTCTTCATGCGGATTACCGGCAAGCGCGCGGATATAGGCGCGGCAAAACGCGCTTTTCCCCATCCCCAACGTCCCGTGCATCAGGATCACGTCACCGGCTTTTGCCAGGGCGGCAAGCTGTCCGGCAAGGATTTCGGTACCTTTCTGATCACTGACAGTGACTGTCTTGCTCATGATATCCGTCGAATAATTGTGTTCTGATCCTAGTTGTAGGGTGATGGACCCACCCTTCGCAATGATTTTACATGCATCGGATAACGCAGGCAGCAGTTTGCCAAACAACCTGCAAGAAAGGCCGGTTTACGTTGCGATAAAGGGTCCCAAATGCTATCTCGCACATGTATAGATTGGATAAAGAATTACCGCCTCCTTTATCGACCTGATGTTATTTGGATGGAATGAACATGTCAGACGCGTCGCACAGCACCGATATCGCCATCATTGGCGCCGGCCCTGTCGGTCTTTTCGCCGTTTTCGAAGCCGGAATGCTCGGGCTTAAAACCCATGTTATTGATGCGCTTGATATGGTTGGCGGACAATGCAGCGCGCTTTATCCGGAAAAGCCGATTTTCGATATTCCGGCCCATCCGCAGATTGCCGGTCAGGACCTGATTGATCAGCTTGCCAAACAGGCCGCCCCGTTCGAACCGACCTATCATCTCGGTCAGCAGGTCACAAAGCTCGAGAAACGTGATGATGGTCGTTTCACGCTTGAAACCTCGGTCGGGACGACCATTGATGCCGGTGCGGTTGTTATTGCCGCGGGTTGCGGTGCCTTTGGCCCGAACAAACCGCCGATGGAAGGCCTTGAAGATTACGAAGGCAGCGGCGGCGTTCAGTATTACGTCAAACGCCGCGCCGATTTCGCCGGTAAGAAGGTTGTGATTGCCGGTGGCGGGGATTCGGCTGTTGATTGGGCGCTTTCCCTTCATGACATCGCCGAAAAGGTCATGGTTGTTCATCGTCGCCCGAAATTCCGCGCCGCACCGGACAGCAGCGCAAAATTGCAGGCCCTGGCCGAAGCCGGAAAGATCGAGATGGTCATTCCCTATCAGCTCAAGAGCCTTAAGGGTGACAATGGCAAGCTTTCCCATGTCGTCGTTGCAACGCTTAAGGGCGAGGAACTTGCACTGGAAGCAGATCACCTGTTGCCGTTCTTTGGCCTTGCCATGGAACTGGGTCCGATTGCCGATTGGGGGCTTAACCTTGATCGCAACCATATCGGTGTGACGCAGGCCACCATGGCCACTTCCGTTCCGGGCATCTTCGCGATTGGCGATATCGCGACCTATGACCACAAACTGAAACTGATCCTGTCAGGCTTTGCCGAGGGGGCAAGCGCCATCCATGCCGCGCGCAGCTACCTGTTCCCGGACAAGGAATTCCATTTCGAATATTCCACCACGACGGGCGTTCCAGCGGAATAAGCCCTGATCAAAAAGGAAAAGCGCACCATGCCCACCACCAGAACCACCGATCTTCATACCGGCGGCTGTCTGTGCGGCACGGTGCGCTTTTCTGTTTCGGGCGAGCCAACGGGCGGCAACCACTGCCATTGCGGCATGTGCCGCAAGGATAGTGGATCAGGCGTTTCAACCTTTGTGACCTTTCCGACTGCAACCCTGAAATGGGATGGCAAACCGGCCGAGTTTGAAAGTTCGCCCAACCGGTTTCGCGGCTTTTGCCCGAAATGCGGATCAAGCCTTACCTGGCGGCACGGCGACTATAACGACTTCCTCGATTTCCGGCTTGGCAGCTTTGACGACCCGACGCCTTTCAAAGCCAAAAAGCATCTGTGGATGAGTACGGCCTTACCGAGCTTTGCCGAAATTGACCCTGACATCGAACATATCGATCAATCCAGCTAACCGGGCAGCATTGTATTTTCCTAGACGGTCGGGACCGTGCCGCCATCAATGGTATATTCCGCACCATGAATCGACGACGCCCGATCTGATGCCAGAAAAGCAATCAGTTCTGCCACTTCTTCCGGCTGCGCCGGACGTCCTAATGGAATACCTCCCAATGCATCCAGGATACTTTGACGTGCGGCTTCCTGGCTGATACCGCCGCCTTCTGCAATCCGTTCGACCATCGCCTTTGAGGCATCGGTATAAATCCATCCCGGCGCAACTGCATTGACCCGAATACCTTTGGGGCCGACTTCCTTTGACAGAACCTTGCTGTAAGTCGTAAGCGCGGCCTTTGCTGCGGCGTAGGCGGTTGTTGCGTCAAATAACGGCAAACGCCGCTGAATTGAGGATGTATGCACAACAACACCGCTGCCACGCGCGATCATTTCGGGCACCAGACACCGATCCAACCGCACAGCCGCCATCAGGTTAAGGTTCAATTCCTTTTCCCAACCGGCATCGTCGATCACGGCAAAGCCACCAGACGGGTTTGACGACCCACCCAGAACGTGGATCAGGATATCAACTCCTCCCATGCGTTCTTGTGCAGTTGCGGCGAGTTTTTCGACGCCGGCCGTGGTCGAAAGGTCCGCCTGCACATAGCAATCGCTGTCGATATCATCGGGTTTTTCGCCCCGCGCCGCCGTAAGCAGGGTTCCGCCACCCGCCATCATGCGTTCAAAAACGGCTTTTCCTGTACCTTTGGTACCGCCGGTCACGAGTATGCGTTTTTGCGCAAATTCCTGCGCAGGATCTGGAAGCTGAAACATTTTCGGGTCGCTTGTTTTGTTGGGAAAATTGCGTCAAAAGTCGCAGTCGATTAGCCGATCAAAAGCTTTTCGATCCTGCCATTCGCAAGTTCGAACCGGTAATCAAGCTCAATCGGACTGTTGGGGAAGTCACCGCTGACCTTGGCTTTCACGGCAAATTTTTCATCTGCATGAACAACGTCAATCGGCTCGGCCACAAAGTTGTATTTTGCTTTGACGTCCGCCATCCACTTCCCGATTTCAGGTCGTCCCTGATGGCGTTGGTTTTCGTCTTCGACAATTGCAGTGTCATTGAAAGCCGCCGCCTTCTGCTCAACGCTATTGGCGGGATCAAAATATGCGGTGATCGGTTCGGGGAGTTTGATCATGTCGTTTGTTCCTGTCTGCTTGCTTGTCAGACAGGTATTTTTCAAACAAACTCACATTTTGGGAAGTACGTACTTTAAAGTAAGTAACTAACAGGTTCCAAGCATGGCCAAAGCCTACACCCCGGTCACCGCGGCATCAGATGTCGAAACAATCTTCAAGATGCTCGAAGGCCGATGGAAGCTGATTATTCTTTTCCATCTGTTCGGTGGCAAGGTTCAGCGCTATTCAGATCTGGAAAAACTGATCCCCGGCATTTCGCAGAAGATGCTTGCCCAGCAGCTTCGCCAGCTTGAAGCCGATGGCATAATCGAACGCAAGGTTTATCCGGTGGTTCCGCCCAAGGTCGAGTATAGCATGAGTGAGTGGGGGCAATCACTTTGCCCGGCACTTGATGCATTGCTCAAATGGGCCGAGGCACGCCCCAAGGATTCCGCGTTACCAGACACCAACAATCAGTAACGACAATATGTCTCGGACAAATCTGATCAGACAGAAACCCCAAGAAAATCTTCCAGAACGCCAACGATCATGCCGTGATCCTCGTGCGAGGCAAGGCCGGATACGGTGATTGCCGCGATCACACCAACGCCTTTGACGCGAACCGGAAAACTGCCGCCGTGGTCGGCATAATCGGCAAAATCAATCCCGTGATCGGCAAGTGTCTTGCCCTTGGCCTTCAACGCCAATCCGAACTGCATTGATGATTGATGTTCGCGAAGTGTCAGATTGCTTTTGCGCCGTGCCCAGGAATCGTTGGCAGGCTTCGCCCCCAGAAGGGCTGCGTGGAACAGGGTGCGATCCGAAGTCCGGATGTCGACGACAACTGGGACATTCTGTGCCCGTGCAACCGCCACAAGGGCCGATCCGATTTCCCACGCCGTTTCCTCGTCAAAGCGATCAAAGACAAGGATGGCTTCCTGGCGTTGAAGAATTTCAAGATCCATGGCGGGCTCCTGCAACAAAACGGTATGAGAACCTATCCATAGCGCATGGCACGAATTGCCGAAAGCCCTCAAAGAAAAAGGCTGCATCCACAATGGGATGCAGCCTTTGTTTCGATACCGTAATTTCGCTCTACTTATCGTCGCTCATCTTAAGGGCGTTGATAAAGGCCGACTGTGGAATTTCGACCTTGCCGAACTGGCGCATCTTTTTCTTACCGGCCTTCTGTTTGTCCAGAAGTTTGCGTTTACGCGAAACGTCACCGCCATAACATTTGGCCGTCACGTCTTTACGCATCGCAGAAACCGTTTCACGTGCGATCACCTTGCCGCCGATGGCGGCCTGAATGGCGACCTTGAACATCTGGCGCGGGATAAGGTCCTTAAGACGTTTGCAAATCTCGCGGCCCCGATGTTCGGCAGCAGTCCGGTGAACCATCAATGCAAGCGCATCGACCGGCTCTTCGTTGACCAGAATGGATACCTTGACCAGATCGCTTTCATCGTAGCCGGCCAGTTCGTAATCAAAGCTGGCATAACCGCGCGAAATCGATTTCAGGCGATCATAGAAATCAAACACCACCTCGTTCAGCGGCAGTTTGTACACCGCCATCGCCCGGTTCCCGACATAGGTCAGGTCCTGCTGAATGCCGCGACGTTCGGTGCAAAGCGTCAGAATGCCGCCAAGATATTCGTCCGGCACCATGATGGATGCCTTGATCCAGGGTTCTTCAATGGCCTTGATCTTGGTGACATCGGGGAAATCCGCCGGGTTGTGCAGCAGAATATCTTCGCCCTTGGTCATCGAGATTTTATAGGAAACCGACGGTGCCGTGGTGATCAGATCAAGTTCAAACTCACGTTCAAGACGTTCCTGAATGATTTCAAGATGCAAAAGCCCAAGGAAGCCACAGCGGAAACCAAGCCCCAGTGCGGTCGAGTTTTCCGGCTCGAACTGGAAGGATGCATCGTTAAGGTGCAGCTTTTCAAGCGCATCGCGAAGCACATCATATTCGCTGGTATCAACCGGGAAAATGCCACAGAACACTACCGGAATGGACGGTTTGAAACCGGCAAGCGGTTTTGCGCAGGGACGTTTTTCTTCGGTAATCGTGTCGCCGACTTCGCATTCGGCAACGGTTTTCATACCGCAATTGATAAAGCCGACTTCACCCGGCCCCATTTCATCAAGCGCAAGCGGCTTGGGCGTGAACACGCCAACACGGTCAACCGTGTGGGTAACCTTGGCGTTCATGAAGCGGATTTTCTGGCCTTTTTTCAACGTGCCTTCTTTGACACGCACCAGAATCATCACGCCAAGATATGAATCGTACCAGCTATCAACCAGCAGGACTTCAAGCGGTGCCGCCGGATCACCCGTCGGAGCAGGTAAACGATGCACCAATGCTTCAAGCACATCGGGAACACCAAGACCGGTTTTGGCCGAAATCATCAGCGCGTCACTGGCGTCAATGCCAATCACTTCTTCGATCTGTTCCTTGACGCGGTCCGGTTCTGCGGCAGGCAGATCAACCTTGTTCAGAACAGGCACGATTTCGTGGTTGTTATCAATCGCCTGATACACGTTGGCCAGCGTCTGCGCTTCGACGCCCTGGGCGGCATCAACCACCAGAAGCGATCCCTCGCACGCGGCAAGCGAACGCGACACTTCATAGGCGAAATCGACGTGACCCGGCGTATCCATCAGGTTCAGGGTATATTCCTGACCATCCTTGGCCGTGTATTTCAGACGCACGGCCTGGGATTTGATAGTGATCCCGCGTTCGCGTTCGATATCCATCGAGTCGAGGACCTGCTCGGACATCTCGCGATCGGTAAGACCACCGGTAAGCTGAATCAGGCGATCGGCCAGGGTCGATTTACCGTGGTCGATATGCGCGATAATCGAAAAGTTTCGAATGTTCTTAAGATCGGTCATATGGCTGCTTCTGGCACTGGGCGATGGTTATGTCAAAAATTCGGTTCGGTTTTTGCCAAAACTTGATCGCATTTCACATCGATCATTTATCACAAAGCCGGTGTCACGCCGTTTGCACCATCCCGGTCAGCCAGCCCTGCACAAGGCAGCGACATCTGGAAAGGCACGGCAGTAAAAGTTGTGCTGCCGCGGAGCAAGCGGGCGATACCGGCAATTTCGGATCGTCTTGGCCGTCCTGGCGATAAAAACCAATCGCCAACAGCGGGTTTATAGGGGTTTTTAACTTCAATTAGAAGCACTGTGTTTGAATTCGGTTCTGCGAATTCGCCTTCACCCTGCACCGAATTTGCATGATCGTCCCTTCCTGATGGCAACAACATGCCCCGAACAAGAGCAAGTTGCTGTCACCGCGCGATTTTTTATATGAGATCATCCGCATTATTGCCGGTTGAAAGCTTTTCAACCCGACCAAAAAAACATAGGCTTTGATCACGGGGCAGTTAGGCAGGATCAGGCAAGGATGCAACAAAGACAATGTTTCTGACATCCATCGAGCCGTCATTGTCCCGACGCGGGTTAAGCAAACTGCGAAAGCGTCTGGCTGCGCTCACGATGACCGGCATGGTGATCCTGCTGTTTTCCTTCTTCTTCATCCAAAAAACGCTTTACGACAGCGCGATTGATCAGGCGCGGGCGCAAATGATGGCCGTAACCTATCATCTGAGTGCCGTTCTTGCGCAAAACAGCACAATCGACCTGCAACGCGTCATTGATGAAAATCCCGATCTTTCCGTTGGCGTTCTGGATAATGACCGCAATCAGATCAATGGCACCATCCCGCCTCATTTAGTTGATGATCTTTTTGATGAAATAGACAAACAAAAAGCCTCCCGCGGCAGTTTGTTATGCATGCATGGCAATACCGTAATGCTGCTGGCATATAGTATTCTGCCACAGCTTGACCGCATCGTTGTCACCTACATTCCCCGGCACATTTTATTGGGCAACTGGCGCGAAGCGATCATGCTTCACGCATCGTTGTTTCTGATCGTTCTGCTGATTATGGCGGGACTTTCTGTCTGGCTTTGGCAGCGTCTGAAACGACAGCATTTGCGCGCTGCCGATCTGGCCGAACATTTCAACGATTCAGAAAACACCCTGTCTGATTGTGGCTGTGCAATTTTAAGCTGGTCGACAAAGGATCCGGCGGGAACTCTTACGTCCCGGCTTAACTGGCCGGAAATACTCGGACTTGCCTTTGCCGACATCAAGCCAACAGCCGAGGCATTCCTTTCGCAGCTTAGCGACGCATCAAGGGCACAATTGCGCGCACCCCTGATCGAAAACCGGTGGCAGGACAAACGTATCGGCACCATGGTGGATTTACGCACATCTGCCGACCAGATGCAGCGCTTCTATCTGATGGCCCAACACCGGACCGAAGAAGACGCTGAAACCGTCACTGTCCTGTTGTTGGAAACCGCACCACAGCAGGAACTTTGCCATCCGTTCGAAACCTACCTGCATCATACGCCGGAACCTTCTATTGCCCTGGATACGAATGGTATTCTGCGCGGTCTGAGCCCGGCACTGGCCGAACTCGCTGGCAAGCAGGTTTATGATTTGATTGGAAAACCATTCGAAGCCCTTTTTCTTCCGGAAGACAGGGAGATGGTTCGCGCAAGTTTCATGGATCAGGCGTCTGGCGAGTTTCAGGAAAGCGAACTGGTTTTTCGTATCCTCGATCAGCGTGGAGAAAATCGCTGGCTTGCCTGGCACGGCATCGGACCGTTTGAAGGCATGACCTTCAGCAGTGCACGGGATGTAACCCAGTTTGTCGAAAATGCGAACAAGCTGCGTGATACCCTCGATCAGCTCAAACGCACCAATGAAGATCTTGAACAGTTCGCCTATGTCGCGTCCCATGACTTGCAACAGCCATTACGCATGGTTGCAAGCTATACCCAGCTTCTGAAACGTCGTTATGGTGGGTCACTCGACCAAGAGGCTGACGAATATATCGACTATGCAGTCGATGGCGCAAAACGCATGCATAAACTGATCAGTCATTTGCTGGAATATGCCAAGACCGGTAGCAGCGACGATGAAATGACCCAAATCGACTGCAATCAGGTGCTGAATGAAGCCCAGGCCGATCTCAAAGCCATTATTGTTCAGGAACAGGCCACCATCACCCATAATGACCTGCCTGTAATCAATGGTGATCGCATCAGTCTGTCACGTCTGTTTCAGAACCTGCTGTCGAATGCCATCAAATACCGTCGTCCCGGTGTGCCACCTCATATTGATATCCGCGTCATACCCGATCCGGAGACCCCGGGATTTTGGCGTTTCTCAGTTCGCGACAACGGAATTGGCATTCATCCGGAACATGCTCAGCGTATTTTCCGCCTGTTTCAGCGCCTGCATAAAGATGAATTCAGCGGTACCGGCCTTGGCCTTTCTTTATGCCGCAAAATTGCCGAACAGCATGGCGGCAGGATATGGCTTGATACCTCCCGCCCCATAACTGATCCCGGGGCAACGTTCATTTTCACGTTGCGGGGAACGCTCTAGAACTACCGCAAGCCTGCCGCAAAATTACCGATGGCAAGCATCTTGCTTGGAAAATCCGCAGAAGGACGGGGCCGGTAAAAGCTGCCCGCTTGAATGCCCATCGACCGTTACGGAGCATCATATGACCGATATTAATTTCCGGATCGCCATCGCACTAAGCGGAGCCCTTTTGCTAGCTGCCTGCGGTTCCGACATGAGAACCATGCCCGACAATCACATGCAGAAACTGGCCTATATGTTCGCCGAGCGGGATGTTAATGCGCCTTTGCCGCGGGGATGGCGTCAGCTCAATGGCACGGAAATCAATTATCGTTTCGCCAACGAAACTTATGCTGTTTATTCCGTTGACGAGGACGAAGAACTTCTGGTGATGCATCTTTCTGATAACGGAACCGGTCGACTTGACGCCGATGATGACCGCGAAAGCTGCACGTGGAACAACCTGGTCGATCAGCTCAACATCGAATGCGATGATACTGACATGGAATGGCGCATATACACCAATGGTCCGGACATGATTGCCATCGACCTTGATGAAGATGAATTTGCCATCCTGCGCAAACGCCCCGGCGGATAAGAACCACTTTTCGCACCCCTGCCACAAAAAACGGGCCATCCAATGGACAGCCCGTTTTTCATATAATCTTTCAACTGCACATCAGGCGCGCAGGGAACCGCCTGTTGCCTTTTCGACAGCGGCAACAACCTTCTTGCAAACCCCGTCGATTTCCTCTTCGGTCAGGGTTGCCTTGGTCGGCTGCAGGGTGATCGAGAAAGCAACCGATTTCTTGCCATCCTCGATACCTTTGCCTGCATAAAGGTCAAAGATCGTAACATCCGAAATCAGGTTCCGGTCGACACTGCGGGCTGCCTTGACGATGGCCTCGGACTGAACATTTGCATCCAGAAGGAAGGCAAAGTCGCGCTCAACCGACTGGAAGCTTGATGCATTCAGCAAAGGTCGTCCCGTTCCCTTTTTCTTGGGCATCGGTACATTTTCAACAAACAGTTCAAAGGCAACAACGCGCCCCTTAACACCCAGTGCTTTCAACACTTTCGGGTGCAGTTCGCCAAAATAGCCAAGGACATTTTTCGGGCCCAGCTGCAATGCCGCCGACCGACCAGGGTGATACCATGATGGTGCCCCTTCGGCATTGACCTGTACGTTGGCCGATGCCGTACCAAGCGCTTCAAGCAGCGCTTCTGCGTCTGCCTTAACATCAAACAGATCGACATCACGGCGCGAACCGGTCCAACTGCGCGGCGTGGTTGCCCCTGATCGCAAACCGGCAGCTACCAGACGCTGATCTCCCGGCTGATCACCAAAGAATTCTGGCCCGGCTTCAAACAATGCCAGATCGGCAAAACCGCGCGACTGGTTACGACCAACTGCCGCGATCAGATTTATAAGGACGTTCGGACGCATCACATCCAGATCCGAACTGATCGGATTGGCAAGAAACAGGCCCGGCTTGAGATCGGTAAACAGTTTTGCCCATCGCGAGTCGGTGAAGGACCAGGTAACGGTCTCAAACATCCCGCGCGACGACAGTATCCGACGGGTCAAGCCAACCCGTTTCTGGAACGGGCTAAGGGCCGGAACCGGCAGGCTGGTTTCACGTTCCAGCGGCACCGTCGGAATTTTGTCATATCCGACAATGCGCAAAACTTCCTCGACCAGATCGGCTTCGCCGATGACATCCGGACGCCAGGTTGGTGCAACCGCCGTGATAACAGGCGCGGCCCCGCTGACCTCAAAACCAAGCGATTTCAAAATCGCAATCGCCTGATCGGCGTCAACCGAAACACCGCCCAGCTCCCGAATGCGATCAATACGAAGATCGAAGCTGTTGCGAGGATTAGGGACCTCGCCCGCCTTCACGACATGGGAAACTTCACCACCGCAAATCTCGGTGATCAGACGGGTCGCAACCTCGATACCCCAGGAAATCGACTGCGGGTCGACACCGCGCTCGAACCTGTAACGGGCATCGGAATTGATCTGCAGTTTGCGGCCGGTCTTTGCGACACTGATCGGATCGAACAGGGCGCATTCAACGAACACATTGACCGTCTCATCAACACAACCGGTTTCTTCGCCGCCGATGATACCACCAAGACCAAGTGCCCTTGCCTGATCGGCGATAACGACCATGCTGTCGGAAAGCGTGTATTCCTTGTTATCAAGTGCCGCAATTTTCTCGCCATTGGTGGCATAGCGGACATTGATGTCACCCGACAGCTTGTCGGCGTCAAACACATGCAATGGACGGGCGAGGTCGTGCGTTACAAGGTTTGTAATATCAACAAGTGCCGAAATCGGACGCAGCCCGATGGCTTCGAGACGGGCCTTCAGCCACGCCGGGCTTTCGCCGTTTTTAACACCGCGGATATAACGACCATAGAATGCCGGAACCGCCGCATTCTGCGCAATATCGGCCGAAATCGAAACACCGACTGGGCTGTCAAAAGTACCGGCAACCGCCTGCTGGCGCGGGTCATCCTTTAGTGTGCCAATGCCGGCAGCGGCCAGATCGCGGGCAATTCCGCGCACACCGGTGCAATCCGGCCGGTTCGGGGTCAGACCGATTTCAATGATCGGATCGTCCGCGCCAAGAACCGTTGCGACCTGCGCACCGATTTCGGCATCTTCGGGTAGTTCAATAATGCCGTCATGATCTTCGCCAAGGCAAAGTTCACGGGTCGAGCACATCATTCCCTGGCTTTCGACGCCACGGATTTTGCCCGGTTTGAGTTTCGAACCGTCAATCGGGATAATCGCGCCCGGTTGAGCCAGGGCAACCTTGATGCCGGTTCGGGCATTGGGTGCACCACAGACAACCTGAATGATTTTTTCACCGGTATTGACCCGGCACAATTTCAGGCGATCCGCATCCGGATGCTGGCCCGCTTCTTCGATATAGGCAACCCGGATATCCCTAAGCGCCGCCGCACGATCCGTGACACTTTCGATCTCCAGTCCGACATCGGTGAGCTTTTCGGCAATCACGTCGATCGAAGCATCGGTTTCAAGATGCTGTTTCAGCCAGTCGAGTGTGAATTTCATGGTCTTAGCCTCTCACCATATTCGGTACATCCAGCGGCACGAAACCATAGTGTTTCAGCCAGCGCAGATCGGTATCGAAGAAGGTGCGAAGATCGGGAATGCCATATTTCAGCATCGCGATACGTTCGATCCCCATGCCAAAGGCAAAGCCCTGATATTCATTCGGATCAAGCCCACAAGCCGCCAGAACGCGCGGATGAACCATGCCGCAGCCAAGGATTTCCAGCCAGTCGTCGCCTTCACCAATCTTGAGCTCCCCACCCTTGCGCGAACAGCCAATGTCCATTTCGGCACTCGGCTCGGTGAAGGGGAAGAAGCTCGGGCGGTAGCGAACCGGAACTTCGTCCAGTTCGAAATAGGTTTTGACAAACTCCAGCAGGCACCCTTTCAGGTGACCCATATGGGTTTTCTTGTCGATCACCAGTCCCTCGACCTGATGGAACATCGGCGTATGGGTCATATCGCTATCTGAACGATAGGTGCGACCCGGCGCGATGATGCGGATCGGCGGGGTTTTGTTCTGCATGGTTCTGATCTGCACCGGCGAGGTATGGGTCCGCAGCACAAGGCGTGAACCATCTTCCTGCTCGGGCAGATAGAAAGTGTCCTGCATTTCGCGCGCCGGATGTTCCGGCGGAATGTTCAGGGCCGTAAAGTTATGGAAATCGTCTTCGACATCCGGACCTTCGGCAAGAGCAAAGCCCATCTCGCCAAAGATCGAAATGATTTCGTCCATCGTCTGGCTGATCGGGTGAATACGACCAGCAGTCTCGTCCATGCGCGCGGGCAGGGTCACATCGATCCGCTCGCCAATCAAACGCGCATTCAATGCTGCATCTTCAAGACCGGATTTGCGGGTGTCGATCGCCTCGGCAACCTGATCTTTGACAGCGTTCAGCGTCTGGCCGAATTCACGGCGCTGATCCGGGTCCATCTGACCAAGGTTTTTCATCAGGCCAGTAATGCGGCCCTTTTTGCCAAGAGCGCTGATACGAACATCTTCAAGAGCCTGTAAATCGGCTGCTTTTTCGACTTCGGCCAGAACCTCTTCGCGCAATGCTTCGATGTTTTCCATAACTTCCGACGCTTTGCTTAAAGTGAATTGGGATAAACAAAAGAAAAGGGACGGCCAATATGGCCGCCCCCGATCAAATCAGGCAAGTGCCGATTAAACCTTTTTACAAAAGGTTTATTAGCCGAGTGCAGCCTGCGCCTGGGTAACCAGAGCTTTGAAAGCTTCCGGTTCGCGCACAGCGATGTCGGCAAGCACCTTGCGGTCCAGTTCAACGCCAGCCTTCTTCAGGCCGTTCATGAACTGCGAGTAGCTCAAACCGTTTTCACGAGCACCGGCGTTGATACGCTGAATCCACAGGCTGCGGAACTGGCGTTTCTTAACGCGACGATCGCGATATGCATACTGCAGACCTTTTTCAACGGCCTGCACTGCAGTGCGGTAAGCATTCTTGCGGCGACCGCGGTAACCTTTGGCAGCCTTGATAACCTTGCGGTGACGGGCGTGAGAAGACACGCCCCCTTTTACACGAGCCATTTAACTCTCCTTAGCCTTAACCGTACGGCAGGAATTTTTTGACGATGCGGGCATCTGCGTCACAGAGAATCTCCGTGCCACGTGCCTGGCGCTTCATCTTGGTGGGTTTCGCAGTCAACAGGTGACGCTTGTTAGCGACATTGCGACGAACTTTACCCTTTGCGGTCAGGCTAAAGCGTTTTTTAGCGCTCGCTTTGGTCTTCATCTTGGGCATTTTTCTATCCTTGCATAAGCAATGAAACACGAAATTCCCCACGGCGGCTGGGCATGCCCTGAAAGATCAATGATCTTTCCAGCCTCACCACCTGTTTTGGGGACGGGTGGTTATAGACTCCACCCCTTCCTTTTTCAAGGACCTTTTCGCGCCGGTTCTCTTGGATTTTTAGGCTTCTCACCGATCATCACGAAACATCTGTCAGGATTGAGCCAAAACCGGCCCATCCGTGCCCCGTGATCAAAAGATTAAATCGCTGTTTTGATGGTATGAACCCGGCCGATCCACTTTTCGATTCGGCTTAACAGCTTTTCACGATTGATCGGCTTGAGGACAAAATCATTGCCACCCGCAGCGACACCACCCCGCAGGTCTTCTTCCCCCTGACGGGCTGTCACATAGATGATGGCACAAGCAAGATCGGGGAAACGTGTCCGAACCCGGATTGAGGCCTCGAAACCATTCATACCCGGCATCATGATATCCATCAGGATAATCCGGGGCTTTCTGGTCTTAAGAGTTTCAAGAAGTTCCTTGCCAGAGGAAACGCCAACAAAACTGTAACCGCCGCTTTCGACGATCCGCTTTAGAAGCACGAGACTTTTGGGGTCGTCATCGACTCCGACGATCAGAAGATCATTCCCGGCTGCCATGGCATTCCCTCTTGCTTGGAAAGGCAAAACGCCGCGGATTAACGCGGCGCCAGCACCATAATCATTATGCGGCCTTCCATCTTTGGCATCTGTTCCGTTTTGGCAAGATCTTCAAGATCCCCTGAAAAACGCTGCAGCATGCCAAGACCAAGGTCCTGGTGAGCCATCTCACGTCCGCGGAAACGCAACGTGACTTTCACCTTGTCTCCGCCGCCAAGAAACTTCTGTGCCGCACGGAGCTTCACATTGTAGTCATGGGTATCGATGTTCGGCCGGAGCTTAATTTCCTTAACCTCGATAACCTTCTGTTTCTTCTTGGCTTCGTTCTGTTTCTTGCTTTGTTCGTACTTGAACTTGCCGTAGTCGATCAGCTTACAGACGGGAGGCTCGGCATTCGGAGCGACTTCGACAAGGTCGAGTCCAGCTTCCATCGCCATTTCAATGCCTTCACGAACCGTCATCGGATCAGACATGTTGCCTTCAGCGTCGACAACACAGATGGCACGAGCTTTGATATCCTCATTGACGCGCGGACCGTCCTTGGTCGGCTGCATCGGTTTACGTGGTCGTGCTATGGATAATCTCCTTTGGTAATCAAACAAAAAGCACAGAAACAAGTCTCGCGTAACACAGTAAATCGCCGGGTTGCACGTCCCGTCACGCATACTGTGAAACGGACCTTTGCCTAGCATATCGGGCCGCAGTCAGAAAGCAATGATTTTAGCCTTCTGCAACAGTATTCAAAGCCTTGCAGCCTGCTGAACACAATGACAGACGAACGAGATGGCAGAAACCGCTATATTAATCGACAAGATCAAGACGATGGCGGACCTCGTCCATCACCCGGTTAACTGTCAATTCCCGCAAATCATTTTCACGTACAATACTGACAGCATTGTCTGTTGTTCCACGTGGCGCGCTCTTTTTCGGGTCTGAGTCGCGTGAAAACAATACAATAGAAGGTGCCCCGGCGGCGGCGGCAATATGCATCGGACCGGTGTCGTTCCCGATAGCCAGAACGGATCGCGCCGCAAGCCCTGCAATATCCAGGAACCCGGTACGCCCCATCAGATTGCGCGCCTTGGGGCACATGCTGTCAATTTTGCTTAGAACGTCAGCTTCCTTATCTGTTCCGATAAGCACAGGCGTAAGCCGATAATCTGCAATCTTTTTTGCCAGCAAGCCAAACCGTTCGGCGGGCCATCGTTTATCTGGTCTGTGAGGTGCCCCGCCAGGACAGATCAGAACAAACGGGCTTCGAACGCCAAACCTTTCCAGATCGATATCCGATCCGGCAATAAACGGCGGTGGAACGTTTTCAATCCCGGAACGGTGCAGCTGATCTGCCAACCGGTCAATGGTATGCAGGCTATCACGGTCCGGATTATCGTGTGGGTGCGAACATCCCCGGGCAATCCCTGACCATTCGGGCGCCTTACCCGGCCAGAACAGGCGATAATAGAATCCACTACGATCGGATGTTTGAAGGTCATAGATCCGGTCAAAATTCCCGTTTCGCAGGAAGCGGCGCAGCGCCAGAACCTCACGCACCTGATAAAGCTTTGGACGTCGATCAATCGCAATCGCATCAAAATAGCCTGTCGATTTTATCAGATCGACATACAGCCGGGTTGTCAGCACCGTTATATGGGCGCGTGGATGGGCCGCCCGGATCGCAGCGAAGGCCCCCATGGCAAGAATGATATCCCCCAAGGCAGAAAGCTTGATGACAAGGATGCGTTCCTGCTTGGCATCGGGCACCGAACCCGCGACAATTTCAGCATCTTGCGGCATGGCCGAAGTGATCGTTTCTGTCATGCGGCGTTCCTGATCGCGCCTTTCAGCGCCTTTTCGTAAACCGCCAGCGTTTTCTCTGCCATCTGGGTAAGCGAGTAGTGCTCTATGACGTGTCTGCGACCTTTTTGCGCCAAAGCAGCACGCTTTTCTGGCGTCAATCGCAATACCTGCGTTAATGCAACAGATAATTGATCGACTTCATTTGGCGTAACCAGCCAGCCGGTTTCACCGGGCAAGACCGTCTCCATGGCACCACCATGGGCTGTCGAGACAACCGGGCGCCCCATTGCCTGCGCTTCAGAGGGAATGCGTCCGAATGCTTCCGGTTGTATGGAAGGGCAGGCAACGACATCCGCCAGCATGTAGGCGGCGGGCATGTCAGCACAATGATCAACGATATGCACAATATCTTCCAGGCCAAGCTTCTTGGTCAAAGCCAGCACTTCATCGCGATAAGCCGTGCGCCCCTGATCGGAACCAACCATCAGACAACGTACATTCCGATGACCAAGGGCCTCGAATACTGCGGGCAATGCCTTGATCAGGAAGCAATGCCCTTTCCAGCGCGTAATGCGTCCCGGCAGCATGATGACATATTCTTCCCCGGTCAGGCGCCACTGGTTTGACAATGCAATCAGGCGTTCCTGGCTGACATTTTCCGGATTGAACAAATCCGTATTTGTCCCGCGCGGCACGATATTCAGGCGCGCAGGGTCCATTTTATAAAACTTGCGGATGTGGTCGGCGATATGATTGGAAATGGCGATGACCTGATCGCCCATCGTCATGATCGCATTGTATCGCTTCTTGAACAGGTTGTTGTAACCGGAATAAGTGCCGTGGAATGTCGTGACAAATGGAATCCCTGCCTTACGCGCCGCGAAATAAGCACTCCAGGCCGGCGCACGCGAACGTGCGTGAATAATATCAACGCCCTCGGCACGAATAAGATCAACCAGCGCATCAACATTGCGGCGCATGGTAAACAGATTCTTTGACTTCAGTGGCAGGGTGATATGGCGGGCACCAAACCGGTCAAGCTCACGCTCAAGCCGCCCGCCCTGCGAGGCGACCAGCGCAACACCACCCCCATCGACAATGGCGCGCGCGATATCAACCGTACCGCGCTCCACACCACCGGTATCAAGTTCCGGCAGAACTTGCAGAATCACCGCCGGGCGATAATCCGCACCTTGCGCCTGCTGTTCCGGGCGATAAACTGACTGGGTCTTGATTTCTGACGCGCTCATGCAATTCCAACCACTAACACCCAAGGATACCCTTCCCGGATGACAAATGACATGCCGACGCCTCAGTATCTCGAGCGGCCTGACGGATTAAAAATCGCATACCATGCGACTCTCGGCAAGCTGACAGAAGTACAAGGCCAACAAAAGCCTGGCGTTCTGTTTCTGGGGGGCTTCATGTCCGATATGACCGGCACAAAGGCCACCCATATCGAGGCCCATTGCGTACAGCAGGGGCTGGCTTATACCCGCTTTGACTATTCGGGTCACGGACAATCGGCAGGCATGTTCAAAGATGGAACCATTGGACAGTGGGCACGCGATGCCATTGCCATTATTGACGAAATCACCACAGGTCCGCTTGTTTTGGTTGGATCATCTATGGGTGGCTGGATCATGCTATTGGCGGCACTGGCGCGTAAGGAACGCGTTGCGGGTCTTGTGGGTATCGCAGCAGCGCCCGACTTTACCGAAGACCTTATGTGGGCGCAATTTACCGATGCCCAGAAATCGGAAATCGTCAAAAACGGAGCTCTGATCGAGCCAACCGAATATGGCGACGATCCCTACACGATCACGCACACCCTGATCGAAGACGGCAGAAATCAGCTACTTCTGCGAAACCCGATCAAACTTGAATGCCCGGTGCGCCTGATCCAAGGCATGCAGGATCCGGATGTCCCGTGGCAAACCTCAATTCGTCTGACAGAAGCACTGGTTTCCAAGGATGTCCGTGTAGATTTGATCAAAACCGGTGATCATCGCCTGTCCGAACCGGATCAGCTTGATGTCATCACCAAACATCTCGACGATATTATCGAAAAGGTGACGGTCGGCTAGGACCGTCACCATGACGCAGAATTTCAGGCCAAAACGACTTTCTCGTTCTCAATCTTTACGGCGACGGGTTCCAGCATATCCCCCTCGCAGGGGCCGGCAACACAAAGGCCGTCTTCAAGATTGAAACGCGCACCATGCGTCGAGCAGATGATTTCATTGTGAAGATCGCTGATGAACTCATCGGGCTCAAGTTCAAGCGGTACGCCAATATGGGGACAACTGTTGACGTAACCGAAAACCCCTGCACCATCTCGCACGACAAAAATCCCGGCCCGACCAGAATTTCCGTCAAGCGATATGCCCTTGGCCCCGGTCGCATCCAGATCGGAAAGCGCGCATAACACTGTTCCGGGGGGTGGCAACTCAACCGTCATGCCGAAACACCACCCATCTCGCAAATCGCTTTCCAGGATGCATCATCTATCGGCATCACGGACAAGCGGGATTGTCGGAGCAACGGTAATTCGGCAAATCGCGGATCAGCTTTGATGTCGGCAAGCGTCACCGGATTTGGTACCGGTTTGACGGTTTTGAAATCAACCTGAACAAATTTGCCGGTGGCGTCGGTTGGATCGGGATAGGCTTCGCGGACCACTTCGACAATGCCGACAATCCGTTTTTCATTCACGGAATGATAGAAAAACGCCAGATCGCCTATCTGCATTGTCTTAAGGTTTTTTGCCGCTTGGTGGTTCCGAACCCCATCCCACCCTTCGACACCTTTTTTGACCTGATCGTCCCACGACCAGCTTCCCGGCTCGGTCTTGATCAGCCAATGCGCCATGGCTCAGAATACCTTTTTGAACGGACGAATAATCACGGATTCAAACAGACCTGCCTTGCCGTATGGGTCATTGGCAGCAAATTCTTCGGCTTCGGCCTGGGTATCAAACTCGATAATAAAGACCGAGCCGTTCATCCCCTCAAGATCGGGATCAAGCGTCGGGCCTGCCGCAACGATCCTGTCCGCAAAACCGTCCTTGATATAGGCAAGATGCGCATCCCGGTTCGCTTTACGAACGGCAAGATGACCCGGTTTGTCGACACAACGAATGTAAAAATGCATGGCAGCGTTCCCTGTCAAAATTGGTTTTGATACCGGTAAATTGACAGAACCTGCTCGAAGGCTCAAGCCGAACAAAGGCTGATAGCGTGGATGTGACCGGATTATTTTCCGGTTTCAAGCTCATCGCGAAATGGGCGCTGCAACAATGCATTGATCGTGCTTCGCAGGTCCGCATCATGGTTGGCGACCTGATCCACGGCACTGCAGATCGGCATTTCAATAGCGTATTTCGACGCAACAGCCGTAATTGACGCGGCAGTATGCACACCTTCAGTCACGGAACGACGTTCAGCCAAAATATCCTCGGCCTTGCCACCCTGACCAAGGGCAAACCCGAAGGTGTAATTGCGAGATAACGTGCCGGTACAGGTCAGCGTCAAATCACCAAGTCCCGCCAGCCCCATCATGGTTTCAATCCGGCCCCCCATCGCCACCGCCAATCGCGACATTTCGGCAAGACCGCGGGTAATCAGGGCTGCGCGCGCATTGTCGCCAAGCTCAAGCCCTGCAACAACGCCGCTTGCGATTGCCAGAACGTTTTTGATAGCCCCCGCAACTTCAACACCGACAACATCGGTACTGAAATAGGGGCGAAACGCCGACGTGCCGATCAGTTCCACCAGATCCTTGCCCAAATTCCTGTCTGAACAGGCAAGTGTAATCGCCGCGGGCAGACCTTTGGCAACTTCCTGGGCAAATGTCGGCCCGGACAGAACCGCAACCGGAACATCGCCAAGTGTTTCGGTCACGACCTGCGCCATAAGCGCACCGGTCCCTTTTTCGATCCCTTTCGCGCAAATAACGGCAGGAAGCGTTTCGGGCCAATGCGGGGCAAGCTTTGACAAAGTGCTTCGAAGATGCTGTGCAGGCGTAACCAGAAGAACCGCGTTTGACTCTCGCAATCCATCAATCGCGACTGTTGCCCTTAATGCTTCGGGAAGCTTTATGCCGGGCAGGTACACGTCATTTTCACCCGATGTGTCGATCCGTTCTGCCAACGCACGGTCACGCAATACAAGCTCAACATCAGCGCCAGCCCGCACAGCCTGAATGGCCAGCGCAGTACCCCATGCGCCACCGCCGACTACCGTTATGCGCTTATCCGACATAGTTCTTTTCGACCCCGATAATAAATATTCGAACAGTTTGGCGTTTGGAAAAGATCAGGCTTTCACGCCCGCACCCGGACGTTTTGGTGCCTCCGGATCAAGCGGCCAACGCGGGCGCGGCTTGAAATCAAGATCATCATGCTGCCCTAAACGAAACCGTTCCAACCCGGCCCATGCAATCATCGCTGCGTTGTCGGTGCATAATTCCAATGGGGGCGCCACCAATGTCATGCCTGCCTGATCGGTCAATTCCGTCAAACGGGTCCGCAAATATTTGTTTGCCGCAACCCCACCGGCAAGCACCAAAGTCTTGCCCGTCGGATAATCACGCATAAACTCGAAAATTGCGTTTCGTGTGCGATCAATAAGCGTGTCACCGACTGCCCGCTGAAACGATGCCGCCAGATCAGCTTTGACTTCAGCAGTTTGTTGTTCGATCGGGAACCCGTCCAGATAGGTACGGACCGCAGTTTTAAGACCCGAAAACGAAAAATCACAGCCCGGACGACCGCGCAACGGACGTGGCAGACCGAAACGATCCGGGTTCCCGGATTCTGCCGTTTTCTCAAGCGCGGGACCGCCCGGATAACCAAGTCCCATCATTTTCGCGGTTTTATCGAATGCTTCACCCACCGCGTCATCAATCGTCGTCCCGATCCGCTTGTATTGACCAACACCTTCAACGATCAGGACCTGACAATGCCCCCCGGAAACCAGCAACAGCAAGTAAGGAAATGCAACATCATCGGTAAGACGTACGGTAAGAGCATGACCTTCAAGGTGATTGACGGCCAGAAACGGCTTCTGCGTGGCAAAGGCAATCGCCTTGGCGGTCATGGCCCCCACCATCACCCCACCAATCAGACCGGGGCCGCCTGTACAGGCCACGGCATCAAGATCGGCAAAATCAACACCCGCATCATCCATCGCTTCGGCGACAAGACGGTCAAGATGTTCAAGATGCGCGCGTGCCGCAATTTCCGGAACAACACCACCGTAAGGACGATGATCGTCAAGCTGCGAAAGCACCCTGTTGGACATAACCTCGCGCTTGTCATTCACGACAGCTGCCGCCGTTTCATCACAACTGGTTTCGATACCCAATACGATCATTTCTTGCAAATCCGGCAATAAGTCGCGTCAGATTGACGCATCCTGTGTGGGAAAACTGTGGCAGTGATGTAGCCTAAACAGCACCCGCTTTCCACCCCAAGGCAATGCATTTGCCCTATGCAGGAAAAGCGTCAGAGAAAAAACACTACCACATAAGTCAATGAAACAGGGACATTCATCATTATAATCCGATCCGGTTTGGGTAAGGTGGCATGCGCTACCGCCCTTGTTTTCAATCGGTTTTATGACTACAACTCGGGCTCATGACAAACACATCTGATACCGTAAAACTCCGCATCGGCACACGTGGCTCTCCCCTGGCGATGGCTCAGGCGCATGAAGTCCGCGACAAGCTTGCGAAAGCGCATCCCGAACTCGCCGCCGAAGGCGCGATTGCCATTACCGTTATTACAACGACGGGCGACAAGATTCTTGATCGCGCATTGTCGGAAATCGGTGGCAAGGGGTTGTTCACCAAGGAAATCGATGATGCCCTGATGGGCGGCGAGATTGATCTTGCTGTTCACAGTATGAAGGATGTGCCGACGGTGCTGCCAGATGGCATGATTTTGCCAACGATCCTGCCGCGCGAAGACGTGCGCGATGCGTTTATTTCTCTGAAATACAAAAGCTTTGCCGAAATGCCTGCGGGATCGGTGATCGGGTCGGCATCGTTACGCCGTCAGGCCATGATCCTGAACAAATATCCCGACCTCAAGGTCGTGACGTTCCGCGGCAATGTCCAGACCCGTCTTCGCAAACTTGAAGAAGGACAGGTAGATGCCACGCTGCTCGCGATGGCCGGGCTGAACCGACTTGGCCGGCCGGAGGTCGCAACCGCCCCGATTTCAGAAGACGACATGCTGCCTGCTGTCGCTCAGGGGGCGATAGGTATTACCATCCGGGAAAATGACACCCAGACGCTTGACTGGCTTTCGGCACTTAACTGCCCGGCTTCTGCCATCTGCGTCACGGCCGAACGCGCTGCGTTGCGTGCGTTGGACGGTTCATGTCGCACGCCTATTGCCGCCCTTGCCGAATATCTGCCTGATGGCAAGATGCGTTTGCGGGTCAGCATTGTACGACCGGATGGCAGCGAACGGCTTGATACCGAAAGGCTGATTGATAAGCCTGATTTGACGAGTGCCGCCACCGCCGGAACCGATGCAGGTAACGAACTTAAAAAGCGTGGTGGACCGGACTTTATTACCAGCTAGATCCGGCATGCGCGATTTGGAGGTCTTGGACAGGGACGATATGGGACCACTGATCCTGAATACCCGACCGAAATCAGATTCGCAGGAACTTGAAGCCGCGCTGCTGGAGCGCGGCTATCGCATGCTTTCGGCCCCCATGTTGCGCATTGAATTTCCATCGCATGCAGACGGCCTTGATCTGGTCGGCGTACAAGCGTTGATCTTTACCTCGGCCAACGGGGTACGTGCCTTTGCAAAACAGTGCGACAAAAGACATTATCCGGTGCTCTGTGTTGGCGACGCCACCGCGCGGATGGCGCGCCAGGCCGGTTTTGCCGACATCCACAGCGCAGATGGTGATATCGAAGATCTGGCGCGATTGATTGGTGATCAAATTGACCCGGCAAAAGGGGGCCTTTTCCATCCCGCGGCCCGCAAGGTTGCCGGTGATCTTGGTTCACTTTTGAAAGACCGTGGCTTCAATATTCGACGCCAAACCGTCTATGATGCCACGCCCTCCGATCACCTGCCCAACGATGTCATAACAGCAATTTCTGCGCATCATATTGATGCAGTTTTATTTTTCTCTCCCCGCACGGCAGAAAGCTTTGTTAAGCTGATTGAAAGACACAAGCTGGAAAAAGATCTGGTCGGTACAAGTGCAATTTGTCTTAGTTCTGCGGTGAAAGATCGCCTTGGCGTCCTTACATGGCATAAGACAGAAGTGGCAAAACACCCGACACAGGAATACCTTCTTTCGGCACTAGAGAACGCTTTCGCCTGACTTTCCGCGCCAAGTGGTGTCTCGGAACAACCGCAAACTGCAATGGTCCGATCGTGAAAAAACCAGAAACGCCAAAATCCGACGCTTCCGCAAAACCGGCCGAGACAAAAGCCGACTCGTCCGAAACCATTTCGATAGACAGTAAAGGCAACGCAAACCTTGCCAAAAACTCTGCCGATCAGAAATCGGGAACGACGCCCAATGCAGCAGAAAATGCGAAACCTGCATCTGCCTCAAACACTGATGCGAACAGCACCACAAACACAGACAAAACAAAGTCAGACACCAAACCCGCAAGCGCAAAGCCCGAAATCAAACCGGGCATGAGTCAAAAGTCAGCTTCTGATAAAAATGTCGCGGACAAAGCTAGGCCGGCAGCAAAAAAACGGGGTGGCAGTGCCATTCTTTTGTTTGTGCTTATTATAGCCGGTGCGCTGGTAATCGGGTGGCTCACGCGTGCCCTTTGGTGGCGTGATGCGGAACCTATATTGAACCAGTATGTTCCGGCCGAAATTCTTTCCGAAATCACCCCTGAGGGCATGGCGGAATCCACACCCGTTGCTGCCACCACAGATGAAGCGGCAACTGACAGCACGTCTCGATCTACGTCGGCAAACAACGACACAGACACATCCGGCACCTCGCCAGGCGCCCCGGAGCGGGACGACGCGATGATCGGCAATGAAGATGGCCTGGCGCAACAACCCGACAATATACCCTCGGCCAGCACTGGCAATTCGACAGGTACGGACGAAGGTACAGTGGTTGTCGATCCTGCTTTGACCGAAAGACTGTCCCGTCTCGAAGGTACGATCAATGCCCTGCGCGAAAGGCTCAATAGTGAACGCAGCGATACGCTGAACAATACTGTTGCCAGACGAATGGCAGAGATCGAAACCCGCACGGCTCCGATTGAGGAACTGGCAAGAGTTGAATCCGAACTGTCGGGTGTTGCTGCCGAAATGCGTGATCTTTCGGCGCGCCTCTCCACCATGGAGGAAGAAGTTCGAGCAACCGCCGGACTGCGTGTTGAAAGCCGCGGGCAGGCCATAGCCATGGCCGTCACGCTCCTTCGCGATGCGTTGCAACGCGGTGGGCCGTTCATGATTGCACTTAACCAACTGGAACGCAGCGGATCCGATGATCCGGTTATTGCGGAACAGATTGCTGCGTTAAAACCACTCGCAGACCATGGCGCACCAACAATTGAAAAACTGCGCCAATCTTTCCCTGCAATGGCACAACAGGCGGTACAAGCAGCAAGCGATGACCATTCCGGCAGTATTCTTGCAGCAACCTGGGCAAATATCAAAAAGCTGATCCCGGTTCGACGTGTTGATGTCGCAGGCGAAGCTTCACTTGATGGACGTCTGGTGACTGCCGAGGCTGCTCTTGAAAGCGACGATCTTGATGCCGCTATTGCCGCTCTGGATGGTGTCGAAGGCGAAAACGCAAAAGCTGCTATTGCTGAATGGCTGGAAGATGCCAAAAGCCGTCAGCTTCTGAACCGCGCAATTGCCACACTCAGTGCTCATGCGATCAATCTTCTGACAGGCGATGAGTCCCTCAGTGCGGGGGATAGCCAATGATACGTCTTGGCCTGTTTATTCTGATCACCATCATTCTCGTCACCTGTACCGTCTGGTTTGCCAATAACCCAGGCACCATGACGATTGTATGGCTGGGCTACCGGTTTGATGGGTCCATCGGCATGGTTGCTCTTGGCCTGTTGGCGCTGACAGGGCTTTTGGTCATTCTCTGGCGCTGCTGGTCGGCAATTGCAAATTCACCAAACTGGCTTGGTCGCATTCTGGGCAGCCGACGCCGGAAGAAGGGTCAACAGGCCTTGACCATGGGATTGCTCGAACTGGCATCGGGGGACGTGCGACAGGCGCTAAAACACACCCGTGCTGTTGACCGGTATCTTGAAGATGACACCCTGACCCGACTTCTGACGGCACAAGCCGCAGAACTGGATGGCAACAATGATGCCGCCAAGCGTCAGTTTGAAGCCATGCTGGAAAAACCTGACTCTGCCTTCTTTGGATTGCGGGGATTGCTCCAACTGTCACTGAAATCCGGCAATCGATCCGAAGCACTTGATTATGCAGAACGCGCCCACCGCCTGCGCCCGCGCAACCCGTCAGTTCTGATAACATTATTTGATCTTTTGCTTGGGGCCAAACGCTGGGATCGGGCGCTTACGCTTTTGGTCGATGCCCAAAAAGCTGATATCTTCAACGAAGATGAACTGGCCCGTCGCCGAGCACTTCTGATTACTGCCAAGGCTGAAGACGCAATAGCCAGCGGCGAAAATGCGGAAGCTGTCAAACTTCTGCGCAAGGCGTTGAATGCCCGTCCGAACTTTACCGGTGCGGCAGTTCTTCTGGCGCAGCTTTATGCTGATATTGATCAGGCTGCAAAGGCTCGCGAGATTGCCCTGCAAAGCTGGCGCACATCACCATCAGCCGCACTTGGCAAAATTTATCTGACCAACCTTTCCGGAGATGCCCTGGCCAAGGTCAAAGGCGTCGAGAAGCTGATTGCAACCAATCCTGACCATGTGGAAAGCCAGCTTTTGATCGCCGAAGCTGCCCTTGATGCCGATTTGTGGGGTATGGCACGCAACAATCTGGAAAAGGCCATCGCTCAAAAGGCACAGGCACGTCATTACCGGATGTTAGCCGATCTGGAATTCCGCGAGAAGAAAGATACCACCAAGGCACGTGAATTGTTGGTAAAAGCAAGCCACGCCAATCCTGATCCGGGCTGGCGGTGTGGTGCATGTGGCGCGGAAACGGATAAATGGGCCGTTACCTGTCCGTCCTGTCATTCATTTGGCAGCATTGACTGGCGTGCACCAGTACGGGTTCACAATAACGAACCTTCATCTGATCCGCACAAACCGAAAGAACCCGCTGCGATCCGGCAGGATGGCGCAATCATTGACAATCCCGATCCGGCAGACACGGAAATCGCTGGTAAAAATCGCAATCAGCCGTCACCAGTAGTCTGATCGCAAAACCGAACCGCGGAACATAACCGAACGTAAAAGGCCGCAGACAATTTCGTCTGCGGCCTTTTTCTTGTGATTGTCTAGTTCGGATCAATGACGGAAATGACGCATGCCAGTAAAGACCATGGCAATGTCATGTTCATCGGCCGCGGAAATGACTTCTTCGTCACGCATGGAGCCACCCGGCTGGATCACGGCGGTTGCCCCGGCCTTGACCGCTGCCAGAAGGCCATCGGCAAACGGGAAGAATGCATCAGACGAAACCACCGAACCCTTGGTACGCAGTTCGTCTTCACCAGCATTCTTGCCAGCTTCTTCTGCTTTCCATGCCGCAATGCGCGAGCTGTCAACACGGCTCATCTGACCGGCACCAACACCAACGGTCTTGCCGTCTTTGACATAGACAATGGCGTTTGATTTGACGTGCTTGCCAACGCGGAAGGCAAACAGCAGATCATCAAGCTCTGCCTCGGTTGGCTTGCGCTTGGTGACGACTTTAAGCTCGTCACGCTTTACACGACCGGCATCACGGTTCTGAAGAAGATAACCACCTGCAAGCGAACGAAGCGTCATGTCTTCGCCTTCCGGGTCGGCCATGCCACCGGTAACCAGCAGACGAAGGTTTTTCTTTGCCGCCAGAACTTCCTTGGCCGCGTCATCGGCATCCGGGCAAATCACGACTTCTGCAAACAGCTTGGCGATTTCTTCGGCAGTGGCCTTATCAAGGGTACGGTTAACCGCGATGATGCCACCAAAGGCCGAAACAGGATCGCAAGACAGCGCCTTGTTATAGGCTTCAATCAGGGTTTCCCCCTCCGCAACGCCGCAGGGATTGGCATGTTTGATGATCGCAACAGCCGGTTTTTCATCAAACTCGGATACCAGTTCGAACGCCGCGTCGGTGTCGTTCAGGTTGTTGAACGACAGTTCTTTGCCCTGAAGCTGGGTTGCGGTTGCCACACCCGGGCGGTTCTTGCCATTGGTGTAGAATGCCGCCTGCTGATGTGGGTTTTCACCGTAACGCAGGGTCTGTTTCAGTTCGGCGGAAACATTCAGGCGCTGCGGGAAGGTTTCACCAAGCTGACCGGCAAACCAGCTGGAAATGGCAGAATCATAGGCACCCGTCCGGGCAAACGCCTTGGCCGCCAGAATGCGGCGGGTTTCTGCCGCCGTGGCACCGGCATTGTCTTTCATCTCGACAACAATGCGGTCGTAGTCAGAGGGATCGACAACGACCGTCACCGATTCATGGTTCTTGGCCGCAGAACGGATCATGCTCGGTCCGCCGATATCGATATTTTCGATGCAGGTATCGAAATCGGCCCCCTTGGCAACGGTTTCTTCGAACGGATAAAGGTTCACACAGACCAGATCAATCGGCGAAATGTCGTTGTCTTCCATCGCCTTCATGTGGCTGGAAAGAGAACGGCGGCCCAGAAGGCCGCCGTGAATCTTCGGATGAAGAGTCTTGACGCGACCATCCATGATTTCGGGAAAACCGGTGTGATCAGCAACTTCCTTTACAGGAATACCAGCAGCTTCGATGGCCTTGGCAGAACCACCGGTAGACAGGATTTCAACACCCTGTTCATGAAGAGATTTGGCAAATTCGACCAGACCGGTCTTGTCGGAAACGGAGATCAGCGCGCGCGCAATACGAGCAGTCATCGGGTTCGCTTTCAATACATCGTCAATGATGAAGGCCCCGGACCCATTGATGATATATCGGCCTACTCCGTATCGCTACTGGTGCATACGGCGTAATGACGTTTGCGGGCAATCGGCTTTATGATGAATGAAAACCAATGATTTTCATTCGGGCCGACACATGATCAATGAGTCCGAACCATGTTTCGCGCGGAGCTTTATCATGCACGCGCCAAAATGTGGACCCCGAAATGTTGCATGGCCGCAGGCCAGACCGCGCAGATGTCCGCGCAAGATCCATTATCAGATCACTGACCGCTTGCTGCCTTATCCAGTTTTTCGGGTTCGCTCTTGGCAAAGAAGGATTTCACGCCAATTTCTGGCGGTTGAAATTCCGGAACAAGACGGCTCATCAATTCCAGGGTCTTGTGCGTATCACGGCTTGCAGCACTTTCACCGAGTTCCTCGAACACCTGTTTGATCAAGGCATAATCAACAACACGTGGGGCTGCCAACATAACGCCATCGGTTTCAGTCGGTTCGGGCGGTTCACCGTCATGAAACAGTTCTTCATAAAGCTTCTCTCCCGGGCGCAAGCCTGTGACCTTGATGTCGATGTCCTTGCCTGGCCGCAAACCCGATAGCAGGATCATCTGACGCGCCAGATCGATGATCTTCACCGGTCGTCCCATATCAAGAACGAAAATCTTGCCGCCCTCTGTAACGCCATGTTTACCAAGCTCGGCAGCCTGCAAAACAAGCTCGACTGCTTCGGCAATCGTCATGAAGTAGCGCGTGATGCCTTCGTCCGTTACGGTCAGCGGACCACCAGCCTCCAGCTGGCGACGGAACAATGGTACCACCGACCCTGTCGACCCCAGAACATTACCAAACCGGACAGTCACAAACCGCGTCGGCCCACGCTGATCCGCTGGCAAAGTTTCAAGCGCCTGACAATAACATTCTGCCAGACGTTTTGACGCGCCCATGACATTCGCCGGGTTTACGGCCTTGTCCGTTGAAATCAGAACCATAGTACCCACACCGGTCGAACGGCAGGCTTCTGCAACATTTCGGGTACCAAGTGTATTGGTCAGAATGCCTTCATTGGGATTATGCTCGACCAAAGGCACATGTTTATAGGCTGCGGCATGGAAAACGATTTCAGGTTGCTGCTCGGCAAAAACCTGTTCAATGCGGGTCCGGTCACGGACATCACCCAAAATGCTCTCACGCGGAATATTCGGATATTTTTCCGCCATTTCCATGTCGATGGCATAAAGATTGTATTCTCCCGCATCCAGCAGAGTAAGGCTTGCAGGGCCATAGGCAGAAATCTGTCGAACGAGTTCCGATCCGATCGAGCCACCAGCGCCTGTCACCAGGACTCGCCGTCCGGCAATCATCTGACGGACCTTGTCACGATCAAGTCGGGCCTGCGGCCGACCCAGCAAATCTTCAATCGCAACCGGACGGATTTGCAGCGGATCGGCAAGCCCCTCACGCAAGTCACTCAGCTTCGGCAGGCGCGCCAGGGTCATACCGTGCTGATCAGCAATTTCGACCCATTTGGTGATGTCATCATGACGCAATGCATCACCGGTTAAAACCAGACGGCGCGGCAAACCACGTTTGCTTTTCGCAAGCTTTCCCAAAGCCTCTTCGAGCTTGTCTGCGGTCGCCAGCACATCAATGCCATGCATATTCCGCCCGACACGGCTATCGGTCAGGGAAACAATACCGATAACGTCAAACGGGGTGTTCGCCGACCGAAACGTTTCACGTATAAATGCCTCGGCCTCGTCTCCGGCTCCGATCAAAAGGACCGGCACACGATGGGTTCCTTGTCGCACCATCGCACGAGCGGTCGTCTTGTCCTTCGCAACCCGGTAAATCAGCCTTGACCCACCAAGCATCGCCATCAACAGGAACCATTGAATAATCGGCGTTGATCGCGGCAACCATTCAAGCCTGGCGGTAAGAAACAGCACCAAAAACAGGACACCAACAGCAACCGTTACCGCCTTGGCAATCCGCATGAGATCATTCAGTGATGCATAGCGCCAGATGCCACGGTAAAGTCCGAAAACCCAGAATGTAATTGCGGCGATGACGGTAAAAACCGATACTGAAAACAGGATGTTCTGCGGATTGTAAAAAACCACACCTTCTCCGACCCGCAGATACAACGCTGCCGGCAACGAAATTGCCGCCATCGTCACATCATGGACAAAGGCAATATAGCTACGTTGAAATAAACGCGACATGCGGTCCCTAGAAGGAATTCTTGTGTGGTTCATAATACCCGCAAGCCTTTGGTACGGGAACGGCTTTTCTTTTCGCGTCCACTCTGTGACAAGTCAAGCTATCCTAACAAACCATAACTTTCATAATGAACTGGCCCCCTGTGGAAACGCTAAAACCATGGTGCTGGGCATTCCTTGCGAACCAACATTGAATATCTCTTTCGAATGATCCGTCTGGATTACCGGCCACCTCTCTACATCGCAAGGTTTTTCAATGTCGTTGAAAAACACCAAGCAGGCCAGCCATGCCGGAAATCCTGCGGTTAAGTGCTTTACAGCCCTATCAAGGGCGCTTACTTACAAGCCATAACCCGAAACTGGAGATAACCTTTTGACAGAACGCCGCGCTCGCACGGATAACCGCCATACTCAACCGGCCGATCTTCCCGATCCGCGGATGCTGGCGCTCAAAACCCTGCAGGAACTGCGCGGAGGCGAAGTCACACTGGACGAACTTCTTTCAAAACATGGATATGGTTTGCCGTCACTTGATCGCAATTTTTTGCGTCAATTGCTTGGCACCACACTGCGTCATCTGGGCGAAATCGATGCGATTCTGGCCCCGCGTTATCAGGCACCGCAGGATCGTGGGGCTGCACGGCTGACCAACATCCTGCGTCTGGGCGTGGCCCAGCTGTTTTTCATGGAAACATCGGATTACGGTGCAGTCGATAGCACGGTAAATCTGACCCGTGACGCGGGTTTGCATAAATATGTAAAGCTGGTCAATGCAGTACTGCGTGGCCTGCAGCGCGATGGCTTTGAATGGCCGGAAAATGTCGAAGCCTGGCAACTTAACGTCCCCGCATGGCTGCGCGGCTCCTGGAAAAAGGCCTATGGGGCCGAAATTGCACAAGGCATCGCCGAAGCCAGTCTGGATTACGCCATGCTTGATCTCTCCATAAAGGATCAGGCGGAAGCCGCCGACTGGGCCGAACAGATGGATGGCATGGTTCTGCCGACCGGCACAGTCCGCCTCGAAAGCGGTCGCCGTATTCGCGACCTTCCGGGCTATAAAGACGGAAAATGGTGGGTTCAGGATGCCGCGGCCTCCATCCCGGCCAAGCTGTTTTCGGCCTATGAAGGCAAAACCATTTATGACCTTTGCGCCGCACCGGGTGGCAAGACGATGCAACTGGCATCCAAGGGTGCCAATGCGATTGCGGTCGACAAGTCCGAGGGTCGCCTGAAACGCGTATTTGAGAATCTTGAGCGAATAGAACTTGGTGCCGCGATTGTTACCGGCGATGCCACCGATCTGGCACCCGATACGCCGCGTGCCGATGCGGTTCTGCTTGATGCCCCCTGTTCGGCAACCGGCACCATTCGCCGCCATCCCGATATCCTGTTGCGTCAGAACGACAAACTGATGCGATCGCTTTTGCCGATCCAGACCAAGCTGCTTAATCAGGCCGACAAGCTTCTGAATGTTGGGGGCGAGCTGATCTATTGCACCTGCTCGCTTCAGCCGGAAGAAGGCGAACATCAGGTCAAATCCTTCCTGGCCGATCATCCCAATTACGAACGAAAACCGATTACCGCCGACGAACTCGGTGGTTGGAGTGAGGCCATCAACGAGGCCGGTGAATTGCGCATTCTACCGCTATATATGCAGGAATACGGTGGAATTGATGGCTTCTTCTGTGCTCGACTGGTCAAGAAATCCTGATCAGGCCCTGCCCCGGAACATGACAGGGCTGCCATTCGCGCCGCTTGGGTGACAGGACCGCGTTTTTGGGGTATGAGAACCGCGAAATTCCCATATCCCAACCCGCTTCAGGACCTTTGCCGCGCCATGACCGCATCAAACGCCATTAAAATCGCACCTTCGATCCTTTCCGCCGATTTCGCCCAGCTGGGTGTTGACGTCCGCGCGGTTGATGCCGCCGGGGCGGATTACATCCATATCGATGTCATGGACGGTCATTACGTGCCCAACATCACCATCGGCCCGGATGTGGTCAAGGCACTGCGCCCGCATAGCGACAAGGTGTTTGACGTTCACCTGATGATCGCACCGGTCGATCCCTATATCGAAGCTTTCGCGAATGCCGGTTCCGACATCATCACCATCCATGCCGAAGCAGGCCCGCACCTGCATCGTTCGCTGCAACTGATCAAATCGCTGGGCAAAAAAGCCGGTGTATCGCTGAACCCGTCAACGCCGGAAAGCGTGATCGAATATGTCATGGACATGGTTGACCTTGTTCTGGTCATGACCGTGAACCCAGGCTTTGGCGGCCAGAAATTCATTCCAAGCCAGCTTGAGAAAATCAAACGCATCCGCAAGATGATTGAAGCGACCGGCCGCGATATCGACCTTGAAGTCGATGGCGGCGTGAACCCGGAAATCGCCCCGCAGGTGATCGCAGCCGGCGCAAACGTTCTGGTTGCCGGATCGGCAACCTTCAAAGGCGGCCCGTCGGAATATGCCAACAATATCAAGGCAATCCGCGGCGCATAATCTGCCTTTACAGCATTGCTAAAAACGGCTCGGGGCCGGAACCATCCATTGGTTCCGGCCCCGAATGCATTTTGAACACATTCAAATCATCGCCCGATCTGTTTGATAAATTTTTTCTATCACCCCATTAGGTCTGCATACTTGACCTAATTTCCGATCTGGCAAATAGATGCCGACATGAACGAAATATTTATTGGAAAAAAATCATCGGCCGCTGGTGGCTGGGGTGCGCTGAAAAGTTGCGGTAAGCAATTATTGCAAAGCGGCAGTCCCCTGACCGGTGCACGCACGATGCTTAAGGCCAATCAGCCTGACGGTTTTGATTGCCCGGGTTGTGCTTGGGGCGATCCCGAGCACGGGTCATCCTTTGAATTTTGCGAAAACGGCGTCAAAGCCGTTTCCTGGGAAGCGACCGAAAAGCGGGCGACACCGGCATTCTTTGCCAAGCATACCGTAACCGAACTCCGCAAACTGAGCGATTACGAGCTGGAACTGAACGGCCGCATCACCCATCCGATGCGCTATGACCGTCAAAGCGATACCTATCAGCCGGTCGCATGGGAAGATGCCTTTGCCGAGATTGGTGACATCCTCAAAGGATTGGATAGCCCCGATCAGGCCGAGTTTTATACATCAGGCCGTGCCAGTAACGAGGCAGCTTATCTCTATCAGCTCTTTGTGCGCATCTTTGGCACCAACAATTTCCCTGATTGTTCAAACATGTGCCACGAAGCAAGCGGCGTTGGTTTGCGTCAGGCAATCGGCGTGGGCAAAGGTACGGTCCTTCTTGAGGATTTCGAAAAGGCCGATGCCATTTTCGTCCTTGGGCAGAATCCGGGTACCAATCATCCGCGCATGCTGGTCGATTTGCGCCGGGCGGCAATGCGTGGTGCAAAGATCGTGGTCTTTAACCCGATCAGGGAACGCGGGCTTGAACGGTTTTCCGACCCGCAGGACAAACTTGAAATGCTGCATGGCGGTTCGACCGAAATCGCCAGCCACTATTTCCAACCCTGCCTGGGTGGGGATATGGCCGCCGTCCGGGGTATGAGCAAAGCGATCTTTGCCGCTGATGACGAAGCCACCGCCAAGGGCGCGCCATCTGTGCTTGATCACGCCTTCCTCAATGAGCATTGCGACGGACTGCGCGAATACCGGACCGCGGTCAATGCCACCAGCTGGTCGGAAATCGAAGACCAGTCGGGCCTGAGCCGACAGGAGATCGAGCAGGCGGCCGCTGTCTATCTGTCTTCTGAACGTGTCATTTGCACCTGGGCGATGGGTATTACCCAGCACCTTCATTCCGTGCCAACCATTCGTGAAATTGCCAACTTCATGTTCCTGCGCGGCAATATCGGCAAACCGGGCGCTGGTTTGTGTCCGGTGCGCGGACATTCAAATGTGCAGGGCGACCGCACGGTGGGCATCAATGAAAAACCATCCGACGCCTTCCTTGATGCTTTGGAAAAGGAATTCGGTTTCACGGCTCCGCGCAATCACGGTCACAATGTTCTGGCTGCCATCGGTGCGATGCTTGATGGCAGTGCCAAGGCCTTTATCGGGTTGGGCGGGAACTTTGCCCGTGCGACCCCTGATAGCGCCCTTGTCGAAAAGGCGATGAAAAGCCTTCGTCTCACCGTCAATATCGCGACCAAACCCAATCATTCGCATCTAATGCCCGGGGAAACGGCCTTTATCCTTCCCTGTCTGGGCCGGACCGAGATTGACCTTAATTCCCAAGGTCAGTCACAGGTGGTCAGTGTCGAAGATTCAATGAGCATGGTGCACGGATCGGCGGGTATTAACCACCCGGCATCGCCGCATCTTCTGTCCGAGGTTGCGATTGTCGCTGGCATTGCCGAGGCAACGGTTGGCAGCAGCGTGGTATCCTGGGCCAGCCTTGCCGATGATTACGAACGCATCCGCAGCCATATCGAAGCAACCATTCCGGGCTTTGCCGATTACAACACGCGCCTTCGCAAGCCACGTGGTTTCCATCTGCGCAATGATGCCGCCCATCGGGAATGGAACACCCCAAGCGGCAAGGCAACATTTGCCAGTACCGCCCTGCCCCGTCAGACGGTCCACCAACAGGCCCGTCAGAACCAGAAGGCCGATGGCGGCAGATCGCAATTTGCCTTGCAGACATTCCGGTCACACGACCAGTACAATACGACCGTTTACGGCCTTGATGATCGCTATCGCGGGGTTTACGGCGAACGCAAGGTCATCTTTATCCATCCCGATGATCTGGCCATGCTGAATGCCCGGTCCGGCGACCGTGTTGACGTAATTTGCGAATATGATGACGGGATCGAACGGATCGCCAATGATTTCCGGTTTGTGTCCTATGACATTCCGCGCGGCAGTGTGGCGGGCTATTACCCGGAACTGAACGTTCTGGTGCCGCTTGGCAGTGCCGGTGATCAAAGTGACACACCGACATCCAAATCGATCATGGTGTCATTTCGCACGGAAAAATCCGCGTGAGTGCCCCACTCCAAAATCATGGGGAAAAAGATAACGCACCAGATGCAGCACATTTTCTGCATCTGGTCGAGCGCATCTTGGCCAGCAACCCGGAACTCAGTCCGGTTCAGGGGGCAATTCTGGTCGCCGCCCGACAGGATATCGCCCGTGACAGCAAAACATTCGCCCGATTGTTCGGGATGGCCCACGCAATCGTTCTGCGTGAACTAAATGCACTTATCCAGACAACCGGGCTTGTGACCCAGACAAAACGCGACACCCGCACATTGCGCACGCATTATCAGCCGACATCCTTATCCGACGTATAAGGTCGATCTTAAAAATCGATGCAGCGGCCCTTGTTTTCCCAATCGCCAAAACGGGTTGGCTCGGGGCCTTTGGGCCCCCCGATTTCGCGCGCCTTGGCAGCAGCTTCCTTGGCTGCCTTTGCTTCGGCCAGTGCATTGATCGCATCCTGTGACAGAACAGGTGCCATGTCTGCACCGGCAATGGCTTCGTTCTTTTCTTCCGAGGTTTTCGGTTCGGCCTTTTCTTTTGGCACCTCGTGAATGACGGTCTCGCGGAACTTTCCGGCCATCCTTGTTCTCCGGTTGTCGGGGGCTGCCCGATTGAACTGTTATCCCAGAAATAGCCCGCCTGCACCGTCTGGGCAAGTTATAGGGCCGCAATATCTGGCAGGATTTCCAAAATCCATTCGATTTCAGCCGCTTGGGATTTCAACGAGAAAATCCACCAGATATGCAGACAGCCATTTATCCGAAACTGGCTCTTTCCCCCCTGCACGAAAGCCGCTATTTCAGGCAGACGAGCAAACCAAGGAGAAACCATGCGTCCAATTCCCCAGCGTATCGCCGAAGAGCTTTCGGTTAGACCCGAACAGGTCATTGCCACCATCGAGATGCTCAATGAAGGGTCAACCGTTCCATTCATCGCCCGTTACCGCAAAGAAAAAACCGGCGGTCTTGATGATACCCAACTTCGTACGCTGGAAGAACGCCTGCGCTATCTGACCGAGCTTGAAGAACGCCGTTCAAGCGTGCTTGAAAGCATCCGCGAACAGGAAAAACTGACGCCGGAACTGGAAAAGGCCATCAACGAGGCAGATACCAAAACCCGCCTTGAAGATTTGTACCTGCCCTATAAGAAAAAGCGCCGCACCAAGGCCCAGATCGCCCGTGAAGCCGGGCTGGAGCCGCTGGCGGATGATCTGTATGGCAATCCGAACTTTGATCCGGAAACCGAAGCCGCCAAATACGTCGATGCCGAAAAAGGTGTTGAAGACACCAAAGCCGCCCTTGATGGTGCCCGTCAAATCCTGATGGAACGCTTTGCCGAGGATGCCGATCTGGTGGCAAAGCTGCGCGACCTTTTGTGGAATGACGGCGAAATCAGCGCCAGCGTGATTGATGGCAAGCAGGCCGAAGGTGCCAAGTTTTCCGACTATTTCGAACATTCCGAAAAAATCAAAACCTGCCCGTCGCATCGCGCGCTGGCCCTGTTCAGGGGACGCAACGAAAACATCCTGCAACTTAAACTGACCCTGGGGGCCGCCGATGAAGACCGCCCCCGCACCGAGCAGGGCCGGGCCGAGATCATGATTTCCGCCCATGTCGGTATTGCGGATCGTGGCCGCGCCGCCGACAAATGGCTGGTGGATACTGTTCGCTGGACCTGGCGGGTCAAATTGTCGCTATCCATCGAACTTGATTTATTCGGCACGCTGCGTGACAGCGCCGAAGAAGACGCGATCAAGGTCTTTGCCGATAACCTCAAAGACCTGTTGCTGGCAGCACCCGCCGGGCAGAAGGCCACCATGGGTCTTGATCCGGGGGTTCGTACCGGCGTCAAGGTTGCCGTGATTGATGCCACCGGCAAGATGGTTGATACCGCAACCGTTTACCCGTTCCAGCCACGCAACGACGTCGAAGGCGCGCTTAATACGCTGGCGGCCCTAGCAGCGCGCCACAAGATCGAACTGATCGCCATTGGCAATGGCACCTATTCGCGTGAAACCGACGATCTTGCCGGTCAGTTGCTCAAACGCTTCCCGGCCCTTAAGGCAACCAAGGTCATCGTCAACGAGTCCGGCGCATCGATTTATTCCGCATCGCAATTTGCCGCAGAAGAATTCCCCGATCTGGATGTGTCGCTGCGTGGGGCGGTATCCATCGCCCGCCGCCTGCAGGACCCGTTGGCAGAACTGGTGAAGATCGAACCAAAATCCATTGGTGTCGGTCAGTATCAGCACGATGTATCGGAAACCAAGCTTGCCAAATCGCTCGATGCCGTGGTCGAGGATTGCGTGAACGGTGTGGGTGTTGACCTCAATACCGCGTCTATTCCGCTTCTGACCCGTGTTGCCGGACTTTCGGAAACACTGGCGCGTAATATCGTCGGTTATCGTGATATCAATGGGGCGTTCCGGTCACGTGCAGACCTTCGCAAGGTCGAACGCCTCGGCCCCAAAGCGTTCGAACAATGTGCCGGTTTCCTGCGCATTCGTGGCGGAGAAAACCCGCTGGATGCATCGGCTGTTCACCCGGAGGCCTATAAACTGGTGGAACGTATCAGCACCCGTTCCAACAAACCGCTGGCAGAGCTGATTGGCGACTCGCCCTTCATCAAAACCCTGCGCCCGGATGACTATGCCGATGATGTGTTCGGGGTTCCGACCATCCGCGACATTCTGGCCGAGCTTGATAAGCCCGGCCGCGATCCGCGCCCGGAATTCAAAACTGCGAAATTCACCGACGGCGTGAACGAGATCAAGGACCTCAAGACCGGTATGAAGCTTGAGGGTACGGTCACCAACGTCACCAATTTCGGAGCATTTGTCGATATTGGCGTGCATCAGGATGGTCTGGTTCATATTTCGCAACTGGCGGACAAATTCGTTTCCGACCCGCGGGAAGTCGTCAAGGCAGGCCAGATCGTGTCGGTTACCGTCATGGAAGTCGATGCACCGCGCAAACGTATCGGTCTGTCGATGAAATCCGCACCGGACTACGAAGGTACCCGTGAAAAGCGTACCGAGTCCCGTGGCAACCACAGCAGTCACGCCCATCAGGCACGCGGAAACACCGGGCGAAATAACCCGCCGCGCGGCGGGAATCATCAAGGCAGTCAGGGCAATGCCGGAAATGACGGCGGCGCGATGGCCGCTGCCCTAAAGGCCGCAATGGAACGCCGAAAGTAGCGATTTCATAAAAATTTCGCGCCTATTCTGATTGTAGAAAGCCCCCTAACCTTTTGTTCAGGGGGCTTTTTACGTGTGACAGATGGAAAATCGAAACATTCGGCACGGAAATGCCGCATTTGCGCCCCCATTTTCCCGTCTTCACCGCGCATCTTTGCTTCACCAAAAAGAAGCGCGAGGAAACAACATGTTTAGATCTTTGCGCAGCAAGCCGGTTGTAATCGCCCTCGTCGGAGTTTTGACAGTGACGACAGCCGCACTGGCTGCAATCCGTGTCGCACCGAAAGCGACCACCGACAGTGTCACCATCCATGCTGATCAGGCAAAAGGCGAAGTCATCCTGTCCTTTCAGGACGGATCGATTGCGCTGAACAAAGATTGCGGCTCTTTCCCGTGCCGTATCGATATTTCCCGCCTGCAAAAAGGGGAATACGACGTGATGATCCGCAATGGCACCGATATTCAGAACATGGTCAGCCTTTATAAGGAATAGCAGGCTGACCGGTTATCCGGCTCGGGGTACATGACGCCCGATAGCAGAAGCCTGTCGGGCAGACATTCGCAGAATTCAAAATATTTTCGCATCCATGGAACGATGCGCGCCTCAGCTTGTTTAAAGGGTATGGAATATCGCAAAGCCATCCAAGGCATTGCGCGCTGCTTCCTTTGACCTAGATAAAGGCCGAGGATTAAGACCACGAGGTTTTCCATCATGCCCGTTTCCGAACCCGCCAAAAGACAGTGATCATCCATAGCAACAAGTTTTCCAACAGGTTGCATGGGATTTTCACTTTTACGGCAGGTGGTAATGGGGATATGTTGCATCAGCCCTGTGCTGACCGCACAAACCAATAACGAAAGTCGAGGATCTGTATCATGGCTCTTGAACTCCCTGCACTCCCCTATGCCTATGACGCGCTTGCACCGGTCATGTCGGCTGAAACCCTTGAGTTTCACCATGACAAACACCACAACGCCTATGTTGTGAACGGCAACAAGCTGCTCGAAGGTTCCGGCCTTGAAGGCAAGTCGCTCGAAGAAATCGTTGTTGCATCCTATGGTGATGCATCCAAAGCCGGCCTGTTCAACAACGCTGCCCAGCACTGGAACCATATCGAGTTCTGGCAGATGATGAAGAAAAACGGCGGCGGCAACATTCCGGGCGAACTGGAAAAGAAAATCGTTGAAGATTTCGGCTCCGTCGATGCCTTCAAGGAAGCCTTCATTCAGGCTGGCGTCACCCAGTTCGGTTCGGGCTGGTGCTGGCTGGCACTCGATAAATCCGGCAAACTGGTCGTGACCAAGACCCCGAACGCGGAAAACCCGCTGGTTCACGGTCAGACCCCGCTGCTCGGTTGCGATGTCTGGGAACACTCCTACTACATCGATTACCGCAACGCGCGCCCGGACTATGTCAAAGCGTTCATCAACGATCTGGTGAACTGGGAATATGTTGCAGAACGTTTCTCCAAAGCTGGCTAATCAAGACCGGCTTTGACCATGAATTAAAGAAAGCGGCTCCTTCGGGGCCGCTTTCTTGTTCAGAACTCATCGGGCCATCGCCGCGCAGTATGCAAGACAGCGATTATCGTGATCGTATTTCCATCCAGACCATAAGCAACAAGGTAAGGCGTACCATTGACGATCATTTCGCGTGTTTGCTCCACACGCCCGACACGACCTATGAACGGATGGGTAACGAGTTGCGACACTGACCCTGATATCAATTGATAGGTTTTGCGAGCCGCCGTCGGATTACGTTCGTCAATGTAATCAAGAATGTCACGCAGATCATCGACAGCCCGACTATCCCATTGAATACGCATCCGGATTATTTTTCAGCGAAGCGTTGTTCAAACCCGGCAAGCACATCGTCATGCCCGATCAGTTTCGCACGGCCTTCGGCAATACTGCGTGCACGATCTGCAATCAGGTTGATCTGCCATTCCTGATGATCGGCATATTGCCGAAGAGCGTCATTGATGATGCTTGAACGCGTCTGGTCGAACGCATTGGCAAGCTTATCGAGCCGTTTTCGCAAATCGGCATCAACACGCACTGCCATTGTATCTTTGCTCATGATCGGCCTTTTGATTGCGACGTATTACAACGTATTATATCGCATTCAGGGGTAAATAAAAACCCCGCCGGCGAACCGACGGGGTTTGATATCAAGCTGATTGAGCGCCGGATCAGATATCGAATTTAATCCCCTGCGCCAGCGGCAATTCGCGGGAATAGTTGATCGTGTTGGTCGCACGGCGCATATAGCCTTTCCATGCGTCCGAACCCGATTCACGTCCGCCACCGGTTTCTTTTTCGCCGCCAAACGCGCCGCCGATTTCCGCACCGGACGGACCGATATTGACGTTGGCAATACCGCAATCCGAACCAACAGCCGACAGGAACAATTCGGTTTCCCGCAGATCGGTCGAGAAGATGCAGGATGACAGCCCCTGTGGCACGCCGTTCTGAAGCGCAATGGCTTCTTCAAGCGTTTCATAGGTCATGACATACAGGATCGGCGCAAAGGTCTCGTTGCGCACGGTTTCGGTCTGGGACGGCATTTCAACAACCGCCGGGGTGACGTAATAGGCGTTCGGATACTGATCGGCCAGTGTACGTTCACCGCCATGCACTTTCCCGCCATCCTTTTTCGCATTGGCAAGGGCAGTCTGCATGTTGTTGAAGCTGTCCTCGTCAATCAGCGGACCGACAAGCGTACCATCGGCAAGCGGGTCGCCAATCTTGACCGACTTGTAGGCAGCAACGATTTTCGGCAGCAATTCGTCTTTGACGTCTTTATGGACAATCACGCGACGCAAGGATGTGCAACGCTGGCCACAGGTCCCAACCGCCGAGAAGACCACCGCACGCACGGTCATATCAAGGTCGGCAGACGGGGTAACGATCATCGCGTTGTTGCCACCCAGTTCCAGGATGGTACGGCCAAAACGTTCCGCTACACGCGGGGCAACTTCGCGGCCCATGCGGGTCGAACCCGTTGCCGAAACAAGTGCCACATCATGGCTGTCGGTAAGGGCTTCGCCAATACGGCGATCACCGATAACGACATGATGCAGGCCTTCTGGCGCATCGCCAAATTTCGCCAATGCCTTTTCAAAGATTTTCTGGCAGGCAAGTGCGGTCAGCGGGGTTTTTTCCGACGGTTTCCAGATCACCGAGTTTCCGCAGACCAGTGCAAGGGCAGTGTTCCATGACCAGACGGCAACCGGGAAGTTAAACGCGGAAATGACGCCAACAACACCCAGCGGATGCCAGTTTTCCATCATCTTATGGCCCGGACGTTCGGACGCGATGGTCAGACCGTAAAGCTGACGCGACAGGCCTACGGCGAAATCGCAGATATCGATCATTTCCTGAACTTCGCCAAGACCTTCCTGATAGATCTTGCCGCATTCAAGCGATACCAGACGACCCAACGGTTCCTTGGCCGCGCGCAGTTCTTCACCCAGAAGACGGGCCAGTTCACCGCGGCGCGGACCGGGCACCTGACGCCACTGGGCAAATGCCTTTTTCGAACGCGCAATGATGTCGTTCATTTCCGACGGGTCGGTCTCGGCAACAGCCGCAATTTCAGAACCGTCAACCGGGGTCTGAACCTTAAGCGTACCATTGGAAATCTCGGCCTCGGACAGGCCCAGTTCGGTCAGAATGTTTTTGAAACTCACGGTTAAGCTCCCTTCTTTTTGAATTTTACGGCGATCACGACCGGTCATCCGCATCCGATACCGCTGCCAGCTTTGGCAGCAACTTGCCGATGATCGCAAAAGCTTCATCGACCTGTTCGAACGGAATGGTCAGCGGGGCCAGAAGGCGCACCACATTGGCGTGTTCACCACTTGGCATCAACAATAGCCCGCTTGCACGAGCCAGTTGCAATAATGTTTGCAGACGTTTCGGCGACGGTGCCCCGTCATCTGCAATCAGTTCGAAGGCGCGCATCGCGCCAATACCCCGCATCGCGCCAATCACATGCCCACCGGGCAAATCGCGCAACCAGGAAATATGGGTGGCGTATTTTTCGCCAAGCTGCTTGGCACGGTTCAAAATGCCGTCTGTTTCCAGCACCTCGAACACACCGGTTGCCGCCGCACACGCCACCGGATTGCCGGAATAAGTCCCGCCCAGACCACCGGGCATCAGGGCATTCATCACATCCTCCGCCCCCGTAATCGCAGCCAGCGGAAAACCACCGCCAATACCCTTGCCCATCACGATAATATCGGGGCAGACATTGGCATGCTCGATGGCAAACATTTTACCCGTCCGGCCAAAGCCCGACTGGATTTCATCAGCAATCAGAACCATGCCATTGGCATCGCAAAGACGGCGCAGTTCGACAAGAAATTCCGCGTCACAGGCCCTGAAACCACCTTCGCCCTGCACGGGTTCGATCACCACGGCACCAATGCTGCCCGGATCGACCGATACGGCAAATAATTTGGCAATTGCGTCCATTGCATCGGCCACCGATACACCGGTTTCACGGCAGGGATATGGCAAATGGTAAACCGGCCCCGGAAGCGGCCCAAGCCCGGTCTTGTAGGGTTTGGTTTTACCCGTCAGCGCAAGGGTCGCAAGGGTGCGACCATGAAACGCCCCTTCAAAGGCCAGAACACCCGTCCGGCCTGTAAAGGCACGCGCAAGTTTCAGGGCATTTTCCATCGCCTCCGCCCCGGAATTGGTCAGCATTGATTTCGCCGGACCTTCGATCGGGCAGTTTTCCGCAAGCCAATCCGTCACCGCGACATAAGGTTCATGGGGCAACGCGTTAAAGCAGGAATGGGTAAAACGTTCGCACTGCTCGGCCACACGGGCCATCACGACCGGATTGCGATGCCCGGTATTCAGCACCCCGATCCCGCCAACGAAATCGATATAGCGATTGCCGTCAATATCCCAGATTTCGGCATTCAGTGCCCGATCCATATAGACCGGATGCACATTGCGAATACCGTTTGAAACGCTGTGTTTCTGGCGTGCCGTGATGGTGGCGGCGTCCATCACGGCATCTTGTGTCTGGTTGGTCATATCATCACGGGGCATGTGGGGTTGCTCCGGCTTTCATCGTTAAGATATTGATTTCGAACATTCGTTACGAAACCGATTTAAATTACATTCAGTTCCAGAACCGGGGCATTGTCGCGGATGCGCTCATACCCGAATACGGACATATCAAGGGTCTGGTAGTGGCCTGCGACGATCAGTTCCGAAAGACCACGGCCAACTGCCGGGCTTTGCTGCAAGCCATGGCCCGAAAAACCATTGGCAAAGAAGAAGTTCTTTACCTCGGGATGCGGACCGATAATCGCGTTCTGATCCAGCAGGTTATAGGAATAATGCCCGGCCCAGGCATTGACCATCTTGATCGCCTCGAACCGTTCGCAACGCTCGTAAAGTCCCGGCCAGATGATATCGTCAAACAGGCTGTAATCGACTTCGAAGTCCCAGCATTCCGGGTCACGATCCGCGGGCGGTGCAATCCCGGTAATGAAAAGATCACCTTCGGGACGTACATAAAGGCCACTTGGATCAATCAGCATCGGGCAGGACGCGTTAATGTCGGCCGCATCACGGCAATCAAACACAAAGATGCACCGTTTGCGCGGCTCGACCGGGATCTCCAGCCCCGCCATGCGGGCAACTTTTGATCCACCGGTTCCCGCGGCGTTGACAAGCACGCCACACCCAAACCGCCGTCCGTCTTTCAGAACCACACCCGTGACCTGATCGCCATCACGCAGAACCTCGACGACTTCGCCGTCGATATAATCGGCCCCCTGACGGCGGGCCTGTTTGCGGAAGGATTGCATCAGGGAATAGGCATCAAACCATCCCTCGCCGGTACGGCCCCAGCAGGCCGCCGCCAGATCGGATATATTCATCCACGGATATTTGGCCGCCAGTTCGTCGGGTTCCATCCAGACGATATCAGCCCCCAGCTTGGTCTGGGTTGCGTGATTCTGCCGCAGGATATCGCGCCCGGATTCGGTCGCCAGAACCAGATAGCCCTTTTCATGGAAGGAAATATCGACTTCGGGATCAAGATCACGTTTCAGGTTGCGCAGGAATTCAATGCCAAAACCCGACATTTCAATATTGATCGGGGTCGAAAACTGCTGACGGATCGAGGCCGCCGACAGGGTTGTCGAACAGAATTCATAATTCGGGTCTTTTTCAATGACCAGAACCCGGCCCTTGAAATCATCCCGCCCGGTCAAAAACCATGCGGCGGAGCTTCCGATAACAGCCCCACCAACAATGATGACATCATAATTTTCGTCCACTGATCCCATGATCGCCTGTCACCCGATAGAATGTTTTGAAACCGGAACGGTATAATCCGTTCCGGCATTCCGGCCTTTTTGCTTCCTTATGCCGCCTTGCTTCCGGCGGTCATTTTAAAGATGCCCTGCGCATTGCTGCTGTCAAATCGCAGATCAAGTTTTTGTTCACCGGTCGTCTCGTCACGCACGTGATCACGGCTGATGAATTCATAGAAGGAACCGGGCACATCGCGGGTCACCAGATCGCCATTGGCATCGCGCATCTGACGCAGGACACGGGTTGCCTTGAATGCGGTCTGACGCACCGATCCGGTGCTGGAAATTTCGACCTTCTCCTTCATCGGACGGCCTTTGGCGCGCTGTTCGTCGGCGACCGCCTCGATATCGTCAACCCGATCCGTTGCATGGTTGAATGCGTTGCCTTCGGTTGAAATCCACGCCATTTCGGCCGACTCTGCCAAAAGGACCTCATAATCGGCCTCGGATACCGGGCCGTGCTGCGCGCCGAAACATTTGACCAGAACCGGCAGAAGCTTGGTCGCATCGGCAAAGCCGATATTGCCGTTAGCAGCCAGTTGATCCAGCAGGACCTTGGCACCGGGTGACAGCGGATCAACCGATTTGCCAACCGTATTGGCAACCGCCTGCTGAAAGGCCGAGCTGAATTCTTCGACATGAAGCTCGGATACAAAAAACTGCGCGATCAGTTCCGGCTCATCTGCATGGCAAAACGCCCGACCCGTCATTTTCAAACGCGACAGCGGGTAAAGACCAGCAACATCAAATCCAAGCGGGGCAAGGATGCGCGCGATGGCAACATGACCGCGCGGCAAATCCCCGGTCGCCGGGCCATCGACGGTACGAATGGCACCATGATCGAAAATGATCGGCTCGCCCGCGGCCAGTTTATCCTCGGAATAGGCTTTGCCTTCGGGAACGGCTTCCAAAAGACCATCAAACAGGATCATGTTAAGCGCCTGCGCCATCGTCAGGCGGCTGACTTTTCCGGCATCATTCGCAGGATCGGCCAAAAGCCGGTCATTCACATCAATCATCCGAAACAGATAATCGGCTTTTTCCGCACCAAGAACAGCCTTGAGAACGGCACCAAGCTGGCTGTCTAGCGGGGATTTAACTAGCTGGGGCATTTCTGCCTCTCCTTCCGTAATATTATCAATTACCCGATCAATTTTACTGTCCGGAAGGATCATGTGGTGGCACGAGGGGTTCCGAACCATTGAAATGCTAAGGCTTGGCAGGAATTCTAACAAACGATATATTCGCACCATATCATTCCATTTGGTAATGAACTTGGGGATCAAAACACATGCGTCGCGTCCTGCCGTCCCTGACAGCCCTGCAATTTTTCGAAAGCTCCGCCCGGCATCTCAGCTTTACCCGTGCGGCCGAGGAACTGAATGTGACGCAAAGCGCCATTAGCCGCCAGATCCGCGCACTAGAGGAATATCTGGGCCGGGATCTTTTTCGCCGGGTAAAAAAACGCCTGAAACTGACGGCGGCGGGCGAAGCCTATGCCGCACAGGTGCGCGACCTTCTCGACCGGGCAGAAGCCGCAACCCTGCAGGTCATGGCTTATTCCGATGCCGGCGGGATGCTGAATGTCGGGACATTGCCGACCTTTGGCGCACGCTGGCTGGTGCCGCGACTGGGGGATTTCAAAACCACATGGCCCGATATCCAGCTTAACCTGATCACCCAGACCCGCGAATTCAATTTCAGCCGCGAAGGCATCGATATCGCCATCCATTTTGGCGAAGACAACATGCCCGGCTGCGTGTTTCACCGCCTGATGGGCGAAACCCTGATTGCGGTTTGCGCGCCCAAAATCCTTAAGGAAAACGACGATCTGCCGATTGCGCGCGAACGGGTCCGCAATTGCACCCTGTTGCAACATTCCACCCGTCCACGCGCCTGGCAGGACTGGTTGGCCGCCACCGGTGTTGCGGTTGTGGATGAACTTGCCGGTCCCCGGTTCGAACATTTCCACATGGTGATTCAGGCCGCCGTTGCCGGATTGGGGCTGGCCCTTCTGCCGGAATTTCTGGTGCGCGAAGAACTTGATAACGGGCGGCTTGTCGCCCCGTTTGACGTCTCGATCCCCAACCGGCATGCCTATTACGTTGTTTATCCCGAAGAAAAGGAAAACAACTTTGCGGTTCGCGCCTTCCGCGACTGGATCATCGCGACATGCAGGGCGGAATCAGCACAATCAACCGCCGCATGACACCAACTGATCATATATCCTGACAACGAATTTCATTGCCGATTGAATTCGCCAACCCTAAAGTTCCCACCCATATGTATAAGAACCGCCATCCGCGCGGTCAGACCGGGGTAAGGGGAATTGGCTGTGTCGCAACTGGAAAATCGTCTGGCGCTTTATAATGTTCTGCCCAGAACGTTTGGCGCTTTGCGCAAGGCATCCGGACTGATCCACGATCAATCCGCCAAGCGCGCCGAGGGCTTTTACAAAACCATCAGCCAAAGTGACGATCTGAAAGCCACCCCGCTTTCGGATGCGACCATCGCATCCCTGACGAAATCATTGCAAAATCACTGGAAAAACCTGTTTGACGGCAAGATTGACGAGGCTTTCGTCATCCAGGCCAGCCAGATCGGCCAGGCCCACGAAGCCCACGGCATTACCCCCAAACTTTACATCGCGACCTATAATGCGATCACCGATGCCCTGATCGAGGCGATCATTACCCGCCATCGATGGAACGCCGGTCAGGCGGCAAGCATTGTCACCTCGCTCACCTCGGTGATGCTGCTTGATATCGAACTGACGCTGACCGCCTATTGCGATGCCAGTGCTATCAAACGCCATAACGCATCGGAAAATGCCTTCGCCGATCAGCAGCTTGATCGCACGATGGATCTGTCCGTTGCGATCAATCAAAGTGCCGTATCCAATGCCCGCATGATGAATGTCATCGAGGATGTCGACCGCAAGGCACAATCGATTTCGGCCGCCATTGATCAAATGGTTTCAGGCATCAGCCACATTGCCGAGAATGGCCGCGCTGCTGCCGATAACGCGACCGATGCCATCACCGCCACACGCAATGGCCAGCAAACCGTCAAGGAAGCGGTTGGCAGCATGGATGACATTGCACACGCGGTTTCCGATGCATCAGGCCGGGTCGACGCCCTGGCCGAGGCATCCGAAAAAATCGGCGAGATCGTCGCATCAATCGAAGCAATTGCTGCCGAAACCAACCTTCTGGCGCTCAACGCCACAATCGAGGCCGCCCGCGCGGGCGAAGCCGGCAAGGGATTTGCCGTCGTCGCGGGCGAGGTCAAGGCCCTTAGCCAGCAGACCGCCCGCGCGACCGAGGAAATCCGCAGCCGCATTGTCAATCTGCAGGGCGAAACACAGGGTATTGTTGATGCCATGGCGCGCGGCAATGATGCCGTATCACGCGGCCAGAATGTGATGAATGACGTTGCTCGCGAAATGGGCGACATCGGCACCAAGATGGAAGACACGACGCGTCGTATCGCCGATATTTCAACCATCCTTGATGAACAGAACAAGGCAACCGATGCCGTCCGCGATGGCATTACCGGCATCGCCGGGCAAACCGGCGGGCAGGTTGCAGCCATCCGGTCCGCCATTGGTGTTATCGGACAGGTCGAAGGCCTGATCGAAACACAGGTTTCCGAACTGGTTCAGTATGAAATTCCAAACCGGACCATACGAAGTGCCCGCGCCGAACATGCCGTCTTCTTCAAATCCGTTGCCGAACTTTTGGCCGGACTGGGCAGCAGCTCCGATATCCATATGGGCGATGCCAAAACCTGCCGGTTTGGCAAATGGTATGACAGCCCAGCATCAAAGCCGTTCCGCCATCTTCCGTCTTTCGATGCAATCCGGGCACCGCATCTGGCTCAACACGAAGCCGGTCATGCGGCGGTCACTGCCTTCAAGAACCGCGACATTATTGCCGCGGAAAAGGCCTTCGCCCGCATGGAAACCGCGACCCATGACGTCCTGCAGAAACTCGATCAACTGGCAAACGAAGCACGCAATATCACCCCACTTTCCGAAGCCGTCGAGTAACTCACTCCCGCTCAAAAGAAAGCCCGGACGGTCTAATGTCCGGGCAATCGAGTCTGATAAAAGCGATACGTGAAACGTTATCCGCCGATCTTTTGTGCCGATCCCGCACGAAGGGCTGCAATCATCTGAATACACACAATCGCAAACAGGAAGGACAAGGCCGCCTCCCAGTTGCCAAGCACATCATGCAGGGCCCCAAACAAAACCGGGCCGACCGCGGCCAGCAAATAGCCGACCGACTGGCACATACCCGACAACCGTGCCGAAGTCTGCGGGTCCGCGCCGCGGATACCCACCAGCGTCAATGCAATACTGATCATCGCCCCCTGTCCAAGCCCCATGCAGAACGCCCAAAGATAGGGAAGCTCGGTCGTGGCAAAAACAAACCCCGGAATACCGATCATCAGCGGAACATGCAAAATGACCATCGCCAGTTTCTTGTTGGCGATTTTCGAATAGATCAGCGGTGCGGCAAACGCGGCCGGGATACCAAACACGTTAAAGATGGTCAGAAGGGTTGCGGCCTCTCCCTCGGAAATGCCGCTATCGATGAAGACCTTCGCGACCCAGGCCGTGCCTGTATAAAACATCAGCGACTGGCACCCGAAAAACAGGGCAAGCCACCATGCCTCGACATTTTTCCACAGCGAAACCTGTGTGACAGAAACGGGTGCAGGTCCCTTGTGGCGGTAACGCAACATTGGCAGCCACAATAGAAAGGCAAGGGCTGCAAACACCGCCCAGATCCCCAATGAATACCGCCAATCACCATCTGCCGCATTTCGTATCGGAATGGCAACGAATGCTGCAACAGTTGCACCTGTCGACATTGTAAAGGTGTAAAGTGCGGTGATCAGCGCAACACGGGTCGGGAAACTGCGCCGCACCAGCGACGGTGTTAGCACGTTTAAAACAGCAATCGCCGATCCAAGAATGATCGTGCCAACGATCATGATGCCATAGCTGCCGGTCGCACGCAGGCCCTGCCCCACCGCAATAAACAGCAGCATGGTCAGAAGCGTTGCCTCCAACCCGAACCGCTGCCCAAGGCGTGGGGCGAAGATCGACAATACGCCAAAACTAAGGACCGGGATCGTCGTCAGCAGACCAAGCTGCACGCCCGAAAGCTGCAGATCAACGCCGACAATCTCGGCAAGCGGCCCCATGGCAACGATACTGCCACGCATGTTCGCCGCCAAAAGCAACAAGGCCAGCAAAAAGCCGATATGCGGACCAAGGTGACGAAATCCTCGCGCTGCAGGATCGGCGGATCGAATGTCTTCATTCTGCTGCGTTGGGGACACAGCAGACAAGGTTTCAGACGGTGCAACACCGTCCTGATTTTGGGTCATCGGAATACTCCGGCAAGGGTGGTGGCGGGGAAAGCCTGAGTATCACGGGCCTGAAAGCCCGAAATTGCGGAAACGAGCTGCAAAACTACGGAAGCAGTACGAGAACCTGTCTGATTTTGTCCGCGACATGGGGACATAATATATGTGTCACCCGTGGCACTTTTGGCAGATTTTCGAACGTTTCCAGAATTTTGCTTTGTTTGGCCGCATGCTAGCCGCAGAAACCGGGTCGCTCAACGCAAATCCGACAATTCGGGATTGCCGGCAAGGCAAAACAAGCCCTCCCCGCCGGTCACCCTTGTAAAAACGAAGCTGCCCTTACACAAATAATTCCCCGGATGCCGCAAGCACCGCACCACCAGACAATTTGATGAAATCACCATCCAGCTCGATGCGAATCACACTGGGCCGGTCCATTTCAACGCCCTGTATGATCCTGACCGATGCGTTCACATCCGCATAACCGTACTTCGCCAATTGCCAGGCCAGCGGCCCCGCGGCACTGCCCGTTGCCGGGTCCTCGACAATACCGGCAATCGGATTGAAGAAACGCGCATGCGCGGTCATGCTTCTGTCTTCCGGATCAAGCGAGAACAGATAAATCCCCTCCGCCCCAACCGTTGCCAGAATATCGCGAAGACGGCGCACATCGGGTTCCACATTGGTAATGACAGATCGGCTACGCATCGGGACCAGAAGATGTGCCGTGCCGGTGTAAACGGTTTGCACCGGTACATTGCCAATACCAATGTCGTCACGCGAAATACCAAGCACCAAGGCAAGCGCATCCAGATCAGAAAGAACCGCCCGGCCTTCTGCTGGTGCCTGATCCATGGTCACAGTAATCCCGTCTTTTCCTTTCAGGACTTCAACAGGCAGATCACGACCACCGATTTCCTGGGTAAATTCCCTCTGACCGGCGGGTAGCAAACCAAGATGACCAAGCAGCCACCATGCCCCCAAAGCATTGTGACCGGTTCCGCCAACCTCGACCCCCGCACCGGTAAAGGAGCGAAGTTTCCAATCCGCACCGCCGGCAGTTTTCGGACGCATCAGGAAGGTCGTTTCAGACAAATTGAACTCGCGCGATATCGCCTGCATCACGGTGGTCGATAAATCATCCGCATCCATCACCACCGCAAGCGGATTGCCGCCAAGCACCGATGACGCAAAAACATCAACGATATGATACGGATGAGTTTTCGTCGTTTTCGCGATGCTCATCATGTTCTCCTGTATTTTGAAAATGACGGTAGCCCGTAAAAACACCGCACGGGCGCAATGGCAGATCGTCAAGCATCCGGGGCGTGAAACCTGCCAAGGGATCGGGATCGGCCGGTGGCGCAAAGAACATCTGAAAAAGACCGCACAGGAAATCCTTCATTTCACCTTCCACCTTTAGATGAACTAAATCTTCTGCTCTGCCGATCCGGGATCAGCGGGCATTGCATGATTGACATTCATGCAGATCGTGTGAATGGTTCAATTCATGGATTTTGAAACGATTTTAGATTTTCTAAAATGAAACGAACGCCACTTCCCCCGTTAAACAGTCTGCGCGCCGCCGAGGCGATTGGCCGAAACGGAACACTTCTGCGCACGGCCGACGAACTCAACGTCACGCCAGGTGCAGTTAGCCAGCAGCTTAAAACGCTTGAACAATTTCTGGGGCTGGAGCTTTTTGCCCGAACCGACAAGGGCATGATCCCGACCGAAGCGGGTCAACGATTACTGCCGGGATTAAGCGATGCATTTACCCGCATCCGCGACAGCATTGCCGCAGCAACCCGACAGGACGAAAACGTTCTGACCGTGACAACCGGGGTGATTTTTGCCGGAAAATGGCTGGTGCCGCGTCTTGGCCGGTTCCGTGACCGCCATCCGGAAATTGATATCCGGATTTCAACCGACAATCGGCTGACATCGTTTGATCGTGACGATGTTGACATCGGGGTACGGTTCGGCCGCGGTGGCTGGGAAGGATTGCGGGTGCACAAGCTTCTTGAACAGCAGATGCTGCCGGTTTGCGCCCCATCACTCAAGGACCGCTTTCGCGAGCCGGCCGACATCGCGCGCGGGCCCCGCATTGTCGACCGCCTCAGTTTTTTCGCCTGGCAGGACTGGCTCAATGCGGCCGGAACGGATGAACCACTTTCGGGGCAGGAAATCACATTTTCCGACGGATATCTCGCACTTGAAGCCGCAATGGCCGGACATGGTGCAATGCTTGGCTGGCCCGTCATCATTCAGGACGCATTGCGCAATGGCGATCTGATTGAACCGTTCAAAATCTGCGCCCCGACGCCCTATGCCTACTGGCTCGTGTCATCGGAATCCCGCTGGAACCGCCCAACGGTGCGGGCGTTCCGGAACTGGATCATCGAAGAAGTAAAAAGCTTTGCGTCGCAGACAGGCTAACCGGGCGATCAAAAACTCGTTTGATCAAACCGGCAATATGCCAATGATGACCCGCATCGCAATCACGACAAACAATATCGCGATGATGCGTTCGATCCACATCGAGTGTGCGCGCAGCCATGGCAAAACCGCGCCATGCGACAAACCGACCGCAACAAGGCAGTACCAGGCCGCATCAATCCCCGCCGCGGTGAAAGCCAGCAGGAATTTACCGCCCCATTCAAATTCCGGGGACACGAACTGACTGAACAGGGCCAGGAAAAACAGCGCGATCTTCGGGTTCAGAAACGCGATCATGAAACCGTCACGCGCCGCCTGCGTCATTGTTTCGGCAACCTGCCCGCCCTGCTCGGACTCGAACCGCGCACCCGATCCTGCCGCACGCCATGCCCTGATCGCCAGATAGATCAGATAAAGTGCGCCAAGAACGCTGACGATATTGCGAAATGCCGGAACCGTCTGGAAAAGTATGCCAAGGCCGGTCATGGTGATGACGGCATAAAAACCGACGCCCAATCCATGCGCCACCGCACATGCAAATCCTGCCTGACGGGATTGTCCGACGGAATAACGCAAAACAACCGCAAGGCTGGGACCGGGTGTCATCGCACCCAGAATGCAGATTGTCGCAACAGACAACCACGCGGCAAATGTCATGACGTTTCCCTTGGTATCTTGGCGGTTTTGTTATCGCGCTTATGAGCGCCAACAAGCTATCGGGATGTTTGAACCGTTTCAACGCAAATGATGTTTCAAAATCGCATCAATCACCTGCGGAAACGCGTTCTGAATCAAGGCATTCCCGAATGCCTTTTTGTTACCTTATCTGCCGCACTCTCTCCTTAAAGCGGCCCAATGCCTTCCTTATTGCCCGATCAGACTGCTTTCATCGGTGGTTTATCCATTTCCCGAAATACCGCCGCGATAAAACAAAAAGGGAAGGACATGAGAGAGATGCGACACATAGCCATTACATTGGCCGTTGCGAGCACATTGGGATTATCGGCCTGCAGCGGTTTGGGTGATAGAGACCAGAAAATGCTGAGCGGTGCCGCCATCGGCGCTGGCGTTGGCGTTGTTGGTACAGCAGTTACCGGTGGATGTATTTCCTGCGGCGCTGTGATCGGCGGGCTGGTCGGCACGGGTGCCGGCTACATTCTTCATGAAAATGAGGAGCGCCGGAAATGACACATTCAAAATGGACCCGACGCGTTATGGCGATTGCCATTTCGGTCGGAATTGCCGCACCTGTCGCAATTCCGACGACCGCCTTTGCAGATCCGCCGTCCTGGGCACCTGCACACGGTTATCGGGCGAAACAAAAAAACAAGCATTATCACCACAAGAATTATGACCGTGGTTATCGGTCCGACATGTTTGTTTCGGATGGCAATTTCCTGCGATGCAACCGCGATGTGATTGGCGCACTGATCGGTGGCGGCGCAGGGACTGCAATCGGATCGACAATCGGCAAAGGCAGCGGTCGTGACGCGGCAATGATTGGCGGCGCCATCCTGGGCCTGCTGGGTGGATACTCCGTGGGGCAAAGCCTTGATCAGGCTGACGTTGCCTGCACGGGATATGCATTGCAGCAAATTCCCGACGGGCAGACAGCGCGCTGGATCAACCCCGATTCGCAACGCCAGTTCAACATGACGCCAACCCGGACATGGCAGAACACGGCTGGCCGTTACTGCCGCGAATACACGGCAACAACTGTCATCGGCGGAAGGCAACAGCAAAGCTACGGCACAGCCTGCATGCAGCCTGACGGCAATTGGCAGATTGTATCCTGAGATCCTGGCTCCGGATTACGACTTATACGCGTAATCGTATCCTGATATCTCCCAAAAGACCCGGAACTTCCGGGTCTTTTGCTATTTCAGGGAACAATAAGGCAGTTGATTATTTATCCAAATCAGTGACTTAATAGGCGCAGAAGTATCCATATAGTAATTTGTTTTACGTTAACGTCACTTTGCGTTACAGTGCTGACATAAACAAAAAAACAACATCAGCTTCACAGGGAGGCGTTCGTGGAGGATATCCTCGAATCCGTAAAACAGAAACTTCCGCAATTGCGCGGTCTTAATGCCGTGGTTGCCTTCGATTGCGGAGAGGACGGGCATATCGTCATTGATGCCACCGGTCCGGAACCGGAAATCAGCGATGATGATATCAGCGACGCGGACTGCATCCTGAAAATCAAGAAAGCCAATCTGGAAAAGATGATTGCCGGCAAACTTGATCCGATGCTCGCCTTTACAATGGGCAAGCTCAAGATCAAGGGCTCCATGGGAGTCGCGGCAAAACTTTCATCCATGCTGGATTGATTTCTATCGTCAGGGGAACAGGGATGCGGCACAGCTTTATCAAAAGCACCGTTCTTTGCACTTTGGCCGCCGGCCTGATCGGAAGCCTTGGTGCAATCTCATCGGCACATGCCGACGAAACGCTGAATTACCAGGTCTTGAAGGATGGTGAACCCATCGGCTTTGAAACGGTCGAAATCACCGACACGCCCGATGGTTATACAGCCGCCATCACCACACGCACCGATGTGAAAGTCCTTTTCCTTCAATTCCAGTATGGCCATTCACGCCTTGAAAAATGGCGGAACGATCAACTTGTGTCCGTTGATACCGACACAAATGATGACGGCACCCCATATGTCTACAAGGCTGAATACGAAGGTGGCTGTTTCGAGGTCGCCGGCAAGGGTGTTGCGAAACGCGATGCCTGCGATGGTGCATGGCCCCTTACGCTCTGGCGCGAGGACGTCACCACGAAAACAAGCCTTTACAGCGTAATCAATGCCGAACCTTACGCTGTGACAACCCGGAAAACCGGGACAGAAACACTTGCCATCAATAACCGGGAAATACCCGCCACACACTATGTCATGACCGGGGATGTCCAACGCGATCTCTGGTATGGCGACGACGGCAGGCTTCTGAAAACAAGTTTCAAAAGAAAGGGTTACGACATCGACTTTATCCGGGTCGATGCCAAAGACCTTCAAAAATAAAAGCGGGCGCAAAAAGCGCAAATTCCAAAACCGTTTAGATCCAGGGAGATACCCATGACGTCCAAATTCAAGAAAGGCTGCCTGTGGGGGGCAGCTTCCGGAACAGCACTCATCTGCGCCCTTGCCGCAAGCGGTAGCGCGCATGCATCAGGTTTTCAGGTACGCGAAACCAGCGGCACATTACAGGGTTCCAGCTTTGCTGGTATGTCGACGCTCTCAACCGATGCATCGACCATGTTTTATAACCCCGGTACCGTCGGGCAATATAAGGAAACGAGCTACAGTGTTGGTGGCACGTTGATTATGCCTGTCGCGAAAGCGAAAAACATTGAGGCATCCGGAGGCCTTGTCACAAACACTCAGACCTTCAACAACGGCAGCTATAAAGATATGGCGCAAGATGCCTTTGTTCCCAACGCACATGCTGTCTGGAAACTTAATGAACAGTTAAATCTGGGTGTTTCAATTACGTCACCATGGGGACTGGTCACTGACTATGAACCTGATTTTGCAGGGCGCTTTTATGGCACAACCTCCAAAATCCAGACCATAAATATCAAGCCTGTTCTTGCCTATAGATTTGATAACGGGTTGTCGATCGGTGCTGGACCTCAAATTCAGCAGATGGATGCGTCGCTCGCCCGATCGGTTCCAAATCTTGCTGGTGCGGGCGAAGGAAACAGTGAAGTAAGTGGTGATTCAGTGGATGCCGGCTGGGCTGCTGGTATCAACTGGGAAGTGATTGATGGCACGAAACTCGGTCTTTCCTACAACTCTGAAATCAAGCACGAACTTGACGGCAAAATAGACTTTGATACAGCCGCCAACGCACTTGGCTATACAGACAGGAATGCAACGGCAGAAGTCATCACACCAGAATCAATCACCTTTGGCGTCTCCCAGAAGCTGAGCAGTCAGTGGACCGTTATGGCAGACGCCCAGTGGACCAACTGGAACTCCATCGACACGCTCACCTTCAACTATGATGGCGATATTAGTCCACAAGCCGGAACGCAAAGCTCAACCTCTGACGAATACAAGTGGGGTAGCGCTTGGTTTGCATCACTTGGCGCAAGATACCAGTATGACGATAACTGGTCCTTTACGGGTGGCGTCGCCTTTGATGAATCGCCAATAAAAACCGAATATCGCAATGTGAGATTGCCTGATTCCGACCGGTATTGGGTCTCACTTGGTGCCGCATACAAGGTTGCAGACTGGGCGGCCGTAAGCCTTGGATATACCCACGTCTTCGCAAACTCGGCACGGGTTGACGAAACGGATACATTCCTTGGCAGCTATGCAGCCGACTACGATGCGCACGTCGACATCATCGCTCTACAGGCGAATTTCAAGTTCTGATCGGTTATACTGTTCGATGCGGGATGGCAGTTTGCCATTCCGCACCGGGCGGTTTTTTTTGCCCGCAAAGTGACGTTAACGTAATGGAGTTAACGCGTATGAACCAAATAAACGTCCAAGACGCGCCTGTCCTGCAAAATGGTGTCGATGTCAGCTCGCCGGTGCGCATGCGCCCGGTTCACGAGATTTTTGATGATGCCGCAAAGCGTTTTGCCAAGCGCCCATGTCTTGATTTCCTTGGTCGTATTTACGACTACGAAGACATTTCCAGACAGATTGATCGCGTCGCAGAAGGCTTTCATCAGCTTGGCGTGCGTAAAGGTGACAAGGTCGGCCTTTGCCTGCCCAACACCCCCTATTACGTGATCTGCTACTATGCCGTGCTGAAATGCGGTGGTGTCGTTGTCAATTTCAACCCGCTTTATGCCAAGCGCGAGATCGCCTACCAGATCGAGGATTCCGGTTGCCGCCTGATGGTAACGCTTAATCTGAAGCAGATTTATTCCAAGGTTGCCGATTGCCTTGACGTAACCTGTCTGAAACGGATCGTCGTCTGCGAGATGAGCGATATCCTGCCGCCGGTCAAAAGCGTTCTTTTCAGCCTGTTCAAGCGTAGTGAGCTTGCCGAAATCCCCAAAGATCTGCGTCATATCCCCTTCTCCCGGCTGATCGACTGCAAACCCATAAATTTCGGTGCCGACGTGACGGTCAACGACCTGGCGGTATTGCAATATACCGGCGGCACAACCGGCCGCCCCAAGGGGGCAATGCTGACCCACGGGAATCTCAGCGCCAATGTCGATCAGCTGACACGCTGGATGCCCGATGCAAATCCCGGCCATGAAGTCACACTGTGTGTGCTGCCATTTTTCCACGTCTTTGCCATGACCGTGGCGCTTAACACGTCGATCAATCTTGGCGCGGAACTTGTTTTGCAACCGCGCTTTGAACTTGATGCCCTACTAAAGGCACTCGACAAGAAAAACGTTACGATCTTCCCGGGTGTCCCGACAATCTATACCGCGATCAATAACTCACCTGAAACGCCAAAGCATGATCTGTCTTCAGTCCGCTGCTGTATTTCGGGTGGTGCGCCGCTTCCTGTTGAAGTCAAACACCGGTTTGAAGAAATCACCGGCGCCAAAGTAGTCGAAGGTTATGGCCTGACCGAAGCAAGCCCCGTCTGCACATGCAACCCGATAAAAGGCATCAACAAAGAAGGATCGATAGGTATCCCGATGCCCGGCGCCGAAATCCAGATCAGGTCGCTTGACCGACCGGATCAGATCATGCCGACCGGTGAGAAAGGCGAGGTTTGCGTTCGCGGCCCGCAGGTGATGCCAGGATACTGGCAGAACGACGCCGCAACCAAGGAAACCTTTGTCGATGGCTGGCTCAAGACCGGCGATGTGGGTTATGCCGATCAGGACGGATATATATTTCTGGTTGATCGACTGAAAGACGTTATTTTATGCAGCGGTTACAATGTCTATCCGCGCGCCATTGAAGAAGCGCTTTACCTTCATGAACAGATCGCCGAGGTCACGGTTATCGGTGTACCGGATCAATATCGCGGTCAGGCACCAAAGGCCTTTGTCCGCCTGAAAGACGACGCCGCAGGCGTGACCGCAGAAGATCTTCGGATGTTCCTTGACGACAAGATTTCGAGAATCGAAATGCCACGCGAAATCGAGATCAGGGAAGAACTTCCAAAAACCATGGTCGGCAAATTGTCGAAAAAAGAACTGGTCGAGGAAGAACGCCTAAAACGCGAAGGAAAAGCACAATAATTCAATACGTTAACGTCATGTCACACATAACGGAAAAAATCAAAGTGACGTTAACGTAAACTAATTGACGTAAAGATAAAAATATATACCATAAGGGCGATCAAATGACGAAAATTGACGACCGGTTTTATACCGTTCCCGAACTGGCCGAAAATCTGGGGGTTACGCCACGCACCATCCGGTTTTACGAACAAAAGGGTCTCGTAGCACCACAACGTGCTGGCACGACAAGGATCTACACCCGGCAGGACAGGGCAAGAATGCTGATCATCCTGCGGGGCAAGAGGCTGGGCTTCACGCTGAAGGAGATTGCAGATTATCTGGATCTTTACGGCGCAGACCCCACCCAGGCAGAGCAGATCAAGATGCTGCTGACCCGCGTCCGGGAACGGATAGACGCCCTGGAAGATCAACGCCAGGCACTGGACGTCACTTTGGACGAATTGCGCGAAATCGAACAACAATCGATTGATGCGCTTAAAGAAAAAGGACTCGATCCGGTAGCGTAACAATTGCTTTCCGGAATCGCTGACAGCTCAGGAAGGAATACTTCGCCATGACCAATGCCGTTATTGCCGGATATGTCCGGTCGCCTTTCACCCCGGCACGTAAAGGTGCCCTTGCCAAGGTCCGTCCTGACGATCTTGCTGCACAGGTTGTCAAAGGTCTGGTGGAAAAAACCGGTATCGATCCCAACACGATCGAGGATCTGGTTCTGGGCTGTGCCTTCCCCGAAGGCGAACAGGGACTTAACGTCGCCCGCCTGATCACTTTCCTTGCCGGTCTGCCGCGTTCTGTTGGCGGTGTCACGGTCAACCGTTTCTGCGGATCGTCCATGCAATCGATCCATCAGGCAGCAGGTGCCATCGCGATTGGTGCCGGTGATGCCTTCATCTGTGCCGGTATCGAAAGCATGTCGCGCGTGCCGATGATGGGCTTCAACCCGATGCCAAACCCGGCCCTCTATAAGGAAATGCCCGAGGCATATATGGGCATGGGCGACACCGCAGAAAATGTCGCGACCAAATACAGCCTTTCGCGCACCGATCAGGAAGCCTTTGCCGTAGAAAGCCATAAAAAGGCCGCCGCAGCACAGGCAGCAGGCAAATTTGGCGATGAAATCATCCCGATTGAAGGCCCCGATGGCACAATCGCCGAAGATGGCTGCATTCGCGGCGACACCACAGCCGAAGGCCTTGCCGATCTGAAACCGGCCTTCAAGGCGGATGGTGTTGTCACCGCCGGAACATCCTCGCCGCTGACCGATGGCGCATCGGCCGTTCTGGTTTGCTCCGAAGAATATGCCAAGAAACACGGCCTGACCCCGCTGGCGCGGATCAAATCTGTTGCTGTCGATGGCTGCCTGCCGGAAATCATGGGAATCGGGCCGGTTGGCGCCTCGAAAAAGGCACTGGCGCGCGCTGGTATCAAGGCATCCGACCTTAATGTCGTTGAACTGAACGAAGCTTTCTCGTCGCAGGCAATGGCCAGCATTTCCGACCTTGGTCTGGATATCAAAACCGTCAATATCGACGGTGGTGCACTGGCCATCGGGCATCCGCTTGGCGCAACGGGCGCACGTATTGTTGGCAAGGCCGCCGCCCTACTGAAACGTGAAGGCGGCAAATACGCACTTGCCTCGCAATGTATTGGCGGGGGTCAGGGGATCGCGACCATTCTGGAGGCGATGTAATGGCCCAGGAAATCAAACAGGTCGCCGTTATCGGCGCCGGTGTTATGGGCGCGGGGATCGCCGCCCATATCGCCAACTCGGGCACGCCCGTTCTGTTGCTTGATATCGTTCCCGAAGGATCAAAAAACCGCAACGCGGTTGCCGAGGGTGCGGTTGCCAAAATGCTGAAAACCGATCCGGCCCCGTTCATGTCCAAACGCGTGGCAAAGCTGATCACGTGCGGCAATATCGAGGACGACCTTGATAAACTGGCCAAATGTGACTGGATCGTCGAGGCCGTCATCGAACGCCTGGATATCAAGCAGGATCTGTATCGCAAAATTGACGCGGTTCGCGCCAAGGGATCGGTTGTCTCGTCAAACACCTCGACCATTCCGCTTGCCACATTGATCGATGGCATGGGCGACGGGTTTGCGCAGGATTTCATCATCACGCATTTCTTCAACCCGCCGCGCTATATGCGTTTGCTGGAACTGGTCGGATCAAACGTCACCCGAAACGGTGTCATCGACATGGTCGCGGAATTTGCCGACCATAAACTGGGCAAGACCTGTGTCATCTGCCATGACAAGCCGGGCTTTATCGCCAACCGCCTTGGTGTCTACTGGATTCAGGCCGCAATGGTCGAAGCCATGGACCGGGGATTGACCGTTGAAGAAGCCGACAGCGTCATTGGTCGCCCGTTCGGTATCCCCAAAACCGGTGTCTTTGGCCTGATGGATCTGGTGGGTCTGGATTTGATGCCGCATGTCCAATCGAGCATGGCAGGTAGCCTTGATAAATCCGATCCGTTCCACGCCATTTACCGCGAAAGTGATCTGGTCGGAAAACTGATCGCGGATGGCTATACCGGCCGCAAGGGCAAGGGTGGTTTTTACCGTCTGAACCGTGAAGGGGGCGAAAAGGTCAAGGAATCGGTCAATCTTCAGACCGGTGAATTTGCCAAATCGGAAAAAGCCCGCCTTGAAAGCGTCCGATCTGCCGGTAAAGACCCGCGCAAAATGATGGAAGCAAAGGACAAGGGGGGCCTTTATGGCCGTGCCGTGATGGCCAAAACCATTGCCTATGCCGCCTTCATCGCCGAAGAAGCCGCCAATTCGATTGTCGATGTCGATGACGCGATGAAACTTGGCTATGCGTGGAAAACCGGTCCGTTCGAACTGATCGATGCCATCGGGGTCGATACCCTGATTGCCATGCTTGAAGCGGACGGTATCGAGGTCCCGGCATTACTAAAAAAGGCGGCCGGGAAATCGTTTTACAAGGTCGAAGACGGCACGCTGTTCTTCCTTGGTTTTGATGGCAAATACGCCAAGGTCGTTCGCCCGGACGGTGTTCTTCTGCTTGAAGACATCAAACGCAAATCTGAACCGGTTGTCGGTAACCGCGCCGCATCGCTTTGGGATATCGGTGATGGCGTTGCCTGCCTTGAATTCCATACCAAAATGAATGCGCTTGATGCTGACGTTCTTGGCATGGTCAAGACATCCATCCGGACTGTCAAAAAGCAGTTCAAGGCAATGGTGATCTATAACGAAGGCAGCAATTTCTCCGCCGGGGCCAACCTTGGTCTGGCGCTGTTTGCCGCCAATATCGCCGCGTGGCCGGAAATCGAAAACCTCGTTGAAACCGGTCAGGAAACCTACAAGGCCCTTAAATATTCGCCCTTCCCGGTTGTTGGCGCACCCAGCGGCATGGCACTGGGCGGTGGCTGCGAGGTGCTTCTGCATTGTGACGCGGTGCAGGCCCACGGGGAAACCTATATCGGTCTGGTCGAGCCCGGTGTTGGCCTGATCCCGGCCTGGGGCGGGTGCAAGGAAATGATCCGTCGCTGGTCCGAAAACCCGAAATTCCCCAAGGGCCCGATGGCACCAAGTGCCAAGGCATTTGAAATCATTTCGGTGGCAACCGTTGCCAAATCCGCAATGGAAGCCAAGGAAAACCTGTTCTTCCGCGAGGGTGATGGCATCACCATGAACCGCAACCGTCTGCTGGCCGATGCCAAGGCACGCGCGCTTTCAATGGTCGAGGATTACGAAGCCCCCGAAGAATTCACCTATCGCCTTCCGGGCGAAAGCGCACGGGTTGCCTTCGAGATGGCCGTTGATGGTTTCTATCGCCTCGGCAAAGCCACCGATTACGACCGCGTCGTCGCAGGTGAACTTGCCAGGGTTCTCGCCGGTGGTGACACCGACGTCACCGAAGAACTTTCCGAAGACGATATTCTGGAACTGGAGCGCGAAGGCTTCATGCGTCTGGTCCGCAACGAAGGCACCATGGCCCGGGTCGAGCATATGCTGCTGACCGGCAAGCCGTTGCGAAACTAGGACGAGGAGGACAGAAAAATGGCCCAATATAAAGCACCGCTGCGCGACATGCGCTTCGTCCTGACCGAACTGTTTGACTATAACGACATCAACCAGATGCCCGGATGCGAGGATTTCACACCGGACGTTGTCGATGCCGTTCTCGAAGAAGCCGCCAAGGTCTGCGAGGAACTCCTGTTCCCGATCAACCGTTCGGGTGACGAGGAAGGCTGTCATTGGGATGATGGTGTCGTCACCACGCCCAAGGGCTTCAAGGAAGCCTATCAGACCTTTGCCGAAGGCGGATGGACCGGCATTGCCTGCGATCCTGTCTATGGCGGTCAGGGTGCCCCGAAAACGATCAATGCCCTGGTCGAAGAAATGATCTGTTCGACCAACCTGTCATTTGGGATGTATCCGGGTCTGTCTTTTGGGGCCTATGCTGCCCTTCACAGCCACGCCTCGAACGAACTGAAGGACAAGTATCTTCCGAAAATGGTCGACGGCACGTGGGCTGGCACCATGTGTCTGACCGAACCGCATTGCGGTACCGATCTTGGCATCATCAAGACCAAGGCCGAACCGCGTGAAGACGGATCCTATGCCATTTCCGGCACCAAGATTTTCATCTCGGCCGGGGAACATGACCTGACGGAAAACATCATCCATCTGGTTCTGGCAAAGCTGCCCGATGCGCCCAAGGGGACCAAGGGTATTTCCCTGTTCCTTGTCCCGAAATTCATGGTTGGCGACGACGGAACCCTTGGGCATCGCAACGCGGTCAAATGCGGGTCGATCGAACACAAGATGGGCATCAAGGCATCCGCCACCTGTGTCATGAACTTTGACGGCGCAATCGGCTATCTGGTCGGTGAACCGCACCAAGGCATGCCCGCCATGTTCACCATGATGAACCAGGAACGCCTTTCGGTCGGCATTCAGGGCCTGGGCCTTGGAGAAGCCGCCTATCAGGGGGCGGCGGCCTATGCCCGTGACCGCCTGCAAGGCCGGGCATTGACCGGCCCCAAAAGCCCGGACAAACCCGCCGACTCCCTGTTGGTGCATCCCGATGTACGCCGGATGCTTCTGACCGCACGCGCGACCAACGAAGGCTGCCGGGCGATGGGCATTTGGGTGGCGCGCGCGCTTGATACCGCCAAACACCATGCCGATCCGGTCAAACGCGAAGAAGCCGACGAATTCGTCCAGTTGATGACGCCAATCGTCAAGGCCCTGTTCACCGATTGGGGTTTCGATAACACCAATCTTGGCGTGCAGGTTTTTGGCGGGCACGGTTACATCCGAGAATGGGGCATGGAACAATATGTTCGTGATGCCCGCATCGCCCAGATTTACGAAGGCACCAACGGCATTCAGGCGCTTGACCTTGTCGGACGTAAAATGCCGGCAAAGGCCGGTCGTTACCTTCGGCGTTTCTTCCATCCGGTGCAGGAATATATCGAAGCCAACGTCTCCAAGGACGGGCTTGGCGATTTTGTTCAGCCACTGGCAAAGGCCTTCATGCGTTTGCAGCAGGCCACCGGTGAACTGGCCCAACGCGGCATGAAAAACCCGAACGAAGCCGGGGCTGCGGCCACCGAATTCCTGCGTCTGTTTGGTCTGGTCGCGGTCGGTTTCATGTGGGCCCGCATGGCCGAAGTCGCCCTTGCCAAAAAGGACGACGATCCGGACGGTTTCTATAAGGCGAAACTGATCACCGCCAAATTCTATATGGAACGCATCCTGCCGCAGTCTGGCGCACTTTTCAGCGCGATGATGGCGGGGTCTGGCACCATGATGGAACTGGACGAGGATCTGTTCTGATCATGCAAACGGGCCGCATCCCTCACCCGGCAAGCATTGGCGCAAGGAGCCTGTCGTGAATCTGATTTTCCGACTGATCCGTGTGCTGGTCTTGTCCTGGTTGCGGCCCGGTCTGCACCCGCTTGATCCGTCTGTCTTGTCATTTCGGGCGTGGCCATTGGATCTGGATATCAATGTCCATATGACCAATTCGCGGTACTTCGCATTGATGGATCTGGGGCGCACCGAACTGATCCTGCGCAACGGCATCGCAAGACAGATGTTCAAACGCAAATGGCAGCCTGTCGTGTCCGGGTCCACCATGCGGTTCAAGCGCGCGATCAAACCGTTTCAGCGCTTCGGTCTCGAAACCCGGGCGCTTTATTGGGACGAAAAGGGTTTCTATCTGGAACAGCGCTTTACCGCGAAGGGCAAGACACTGGCACTGGGCGTTGTGAAGGCCGTGTTTGTCGGCCCTGATGGCATCGTCCCACCCGAACAGATTTGCCGTCTGGTGGGTGCGGATGAAACATCACCGGTCATGCCCGACTGGCTTTCGGGCTGGCCAGACATGGAAACCGCCATCGAAGCACGGCTTGCCGCCTGACAAAAAGAACCGGGTGCAAACCCGCGGGAGAATTCACATGACTTCAACTGATGCCGTCTTGCTTGCGATCACCGATCAGATCGCAACGATCACCCTGAACCGGCCCGACCGGATGAATGCGCTTGATCAGTCCATGATCGAAGGGCTTGGCACCGCGCTTGACCGGATCGAGGCGGACATTGCCAATATCGGTGCGGTCATTATCGAAGGATCAGGCGGCACGTTCATGGCCGGCGGCGATGTGAAGTTCTTTTATGAGCTGTCGCAAAACCCGGCGGAAGAATCCCGGCCCCAGATCGAAACCATGATCAACCGGGTCCACGACATCATCATCCGCCTCACCGCCCTGCCCCGTCCGGTCATTGCAAAGCTCGAAGGGGCGGTTGCCGGGTTTGGCATCAGCCTGATGAATGCCTGCGACCTTGCGGTTGCCGCCGAAGAAACCGTTTTCACACTGGCCTATATCCATATCGGCACGTCACCGGATGGCGGATCGACCCATTCGCTGCCCCGCCTTGTCGGCATGAAGAAAGCCAAGGAAATTGCCCTTCTCGGTGACCGGTTCACCGCGACCGACGCCCACGAATGCGGCCTGGTCAACAAGGTCGTCCCCGCCGATCAACTGGCATCGGCCACGGCAAAATATGCAACCCGCCTTGCCGCCGGTCCGCGCGATGCGCTTGCCCGAACCAAGGCGTTGCTCAATACCGCGCTTGAACATGATCTGGCCGAACAATTGGAACTGGAAGCCAAGGCTTTCACAAATTGCGCCGGAAGCCACGACTTCCGCGAAGGTGTCAGCGCCTTTGTCGAAAAACGCAGCCCGCAATTTGGCAAATCATAAGAAAATTCAGGGAAGAAAATCATGGCAAGTCTTGCAGGCAAAACACTGTTCATTACCGGCGCATCGCGCGGGATCGGCAAAGCCATCGCGCTGCGTGCGGCACGCGACGGGGCAAATATCGCAATCATCGCCAAAACCGATGAACCCCATCCCAAACTGCCCGGCACCATTCACAGTGCTGCCGCCGAGATCGAGGAAGCCGGTGGCAAGGCACTCGCCCTTAAAACCGATATTCGCGAAGAAGACCAGATCGCCGATGCGGTCGCCAGAACCGTCGAAACTTTTGGCGGGATCGACATCCTGATCAACAATGCCAGTGCGATCAACCTGACCCCGACCCTGGAAACACCGATGAAGCGGTTTGACCTGATGTATCAGGTCAACACGCGGGCCAGTTTCGCCTGCGCGCAGGCCTGCCTGCCGCATCTGATGAAATCCGAGAACCCGCATATCCTGACCATGTCGCCACCGCCCAACCTGTCGGCACAATGGTTTGCCAATCACACCGCCTATACGATTTCAAAATACGGTATGAGCCTCGTGACGCTGGGTCTTGCTGCGGAATTCGAGGATGAAGGTGTGGCCGTTAACTCGCTTTGGCCCGTCACCGTCATCGAAACCGCCGCCCTTAACATGATCCCCGGTCTTGAACAGGGACGTGCGCGTAGCCCCGAAATCCTTGCCGATGCCGCGCATGCCATCCTGACATCGCCTGCACGCGACGTTACGGGAGGCTTCTTCACCGATGAAAGCGTGCTTGAAGCCATCGGGATCACGGATTTCGAACCCTACAACCTGACACCGGGCAAGGCCCCCTATCCGGATTTCTTCCTTGAACTGGACCGGAACGGCAAAAACGATCCGGCCGTTGCCCGGCTTCTTGAAAAACTGTCTGCGGCACGCAAAGCCGCCTGAACCCTTTTTCGTCGGCGTTGGGGAGTGTGTGCCCTGACGTCATCGGGATCTGATTTCAATCGGGATCAGGTCCCACTCGCCCGCTGAACTCGACCCGCCCTTTGGGCGGGTTCTTTTTTGGCCATATGCACAAACAACAAAGCACCGCCTTTATGGCAGTGCTTCGTTGGGAATGCGCAAATGACGTTGAGGGTAAGACAAGTCAGCGCAAATCTTTTAAATTATTCAGGATGCGGCCCGGCGATCCAGCGACTGGCGCGGCATCACACAGCTTTTAATCGCCGGAGTCGGGCACATCATCTGTACCGACAGGGCAAGGGCCAGGTCTTTGTTGCTGTGTTCGCGATCCAGAAAACGCTCGGACCATGCCTTGTCGCAGTTGGCTGACAGAAACGCGCAACGCATCATGGCAAAACCGGAAGAACCAAAACAATTGTTCTGACCGCTTAGATCAGCAAACCAGCTTGCGATGGCATCATGGGCCGCCTGATCAAGGATGTCCTGCATGCTTTCTTTTTCCGTTGTCGCAACGGAGTCCTGCTGCAACGCGGTCCGCAGCTCGTTCACCAGACGCTGATGAGCCTGCGGATTATCAACACTGAACGAACGCAACCAGGCACGCGCGGTTTCATCGATCAAACGCGTCACGGCAGCAGATTCAAAAGCAGCGTAGGAAAAGCCTTTTGATGCGATGGTCAGATCAGTCATGTTTGCGGCCCCTTCGGGCTAAATGGCGACAATCGGTGATTAACTCTTTGGTAAGGATTATAATCACCTAAAAACCGCGGCATATTTTGATTAAATCAGGGCGTTTTTGTGGCGCGACCCATGCAAGAAAATCAATGCACTATGACGAATTAGCGGGCATTTTTGCGTTTTCGTCCTTTTTGCCAGCCATAATCTGATCAAGCGGTTTGACCGGCCACGACAGAATCTTGAGTTTCTCGTCTTTTGTCAGGCTTTCGACGCCCAACCGGGACAGCTTTTCATAGATGATCCCGATCTCGATCTGGGTACGACGGTCGGGTTTACGCGCGGGCAAAAGGGCCGAATGCAACGCGTTGGCAAACGGGTCCTCGATCAGGCGCAGCAACCCATCCTTGACATCTTCATCGGGCGCTTCCGCCGTCAGGCGCGCCAATGTCGCAAGTTCTTCGGGGGATTCGGTTTCTTCGGGTGTCACAAAAAGCTTCATCCGGCGCGCCGCACGCCCGATGGCAAGGCTGCTTGACCAATACGTCAGCCACGGTGCCAGAACAAGACCCGCCAGAATCGGCGACAGCCACCAGAAGAAGGCCGTATCCACAAATAGCGCCACCGCCCCCCAGATAAGGCCAATGACGATGATCGTCCGATGGGTTTTCAGTGCCGCCTTAAACGGCACCCCCGTATCATCACGTTCCTGCGCGTCCCAGCCAACCTGATTGCCGGTCAGAACCGAAAACACGAACTGCGCATGCAACATCATCATGATCGGTGCCTGAAGGGCAGAATAAAGCGTTTCAAGAACACCACTCGCCAGCACCATCACCCCGCCGTATTTCTTACGGTCACGGCCAAGGAAAACCATCAGGATCGAGATGATTTTGGGCACCACCAGCATACCGATGGTAAAGACCAGCAGCACCAGCATCTCGAACGACCGGTCAACCGGCCATTGCGGGAACATCGTGAACTGGCTGGGGAAAAAGCTGTAAGTCAGTTGCGTGTTCTGCAGCGTCGCAATCGTCGAAGACAGCAACAGCAAAAGCCACAGCGGCGACGAGCCAAAGCTCATGACCCCCATAAAGAAATGAAGACGGCTAAGCGGCCTGAATCCCGGCGCAAACAGAAGCCGCGCATGCTGCATGTTTCCCTGGCACCAGCGGCGATCACGGATTGCATAATCAATCAGGTTCGGCGGCAATTCTTCCCAGCTGCCTTCAAGCTGCGGGATCAGCCAGCAACGCCAGCCTGCCTTGCGCATAAAGGCGGCCTCGACAAAATCGTGGCTCAGGATATGTCCACCCATCGGCGGCTTGCCCGACAGAACCGGCAACCCGCAGCAATCAATGAAGGCCTGCACGCGAATGATCGCGTTATGGCCCCAATAGTTCGAACTGCCCATGCACCAGAACGAAAGACCGGCCGACATGGTCGGGCCATGAACGCGCGAAATGAATTGCAGGATACGGGCAAACAGGGTCTGGCGGCCGGTCGGCTGCGGCGGGCTCTGAATAATCCCGGCATCGGGATTGTTTTCCATCAGATAGGCCATATTCACCATGGCCTCGCCCGACATCACACTATCGGCATCAAAAACGATCATGTGATCGTAATGCGTCGCATAGGTTTCGCAGAATTCCTTGAGGTTCCCGGATTTGCGTTCGGTATTTTCCGCCCGACGACGGAAGAATATCTTGCCGCGCGCTTTCAAATCCGCGCAGGCCTTGGCCCATGCAACTTCCTCGGCGATCCAGATATCGGGATCACGGGTGTCGGACAAAACAAAGAAATCAAACGCATCAATTTCGCCCGTCGCGGCAAGGCTTTCATAACTCGCACGCAGTCCGGCAAACACCCGGTCCGGGTCTTCGTTATAGACCGGGATCACCACCACATTCTTGGATCTGAGCGACCCTTTGCGCGCAATCGGCTTCAACCGTTTCAGCGTAATGGCATCCAGCCCGAACCCACGCAGGAAAATGCCGACAATCCCGGTAAAGAAGGACACTGAAATCCATGCAAAGTTGATCGTGAAGAACGCAATGACCACCATTTCCATGACGGTAAGCTGATCCGCACCCAACACGTCCGCCATCAGCCACGCGGCATAGGCGGTCGCAAAAATCGACGCGCCAAACAGGAAAATGCGTCGCGACCCGACACCGGGACCGCGCAGCTTTACTGTCGGATCAAGGTTATCATCATCAACGCCGTTTTTGGCTGCACTATCGGACATGGGGTCGGAAATCCGGTTCATAAGGTTCTAGTTTTCCCTGAATGCAACTTGCGATATTCCAAGCGAAACGCAATACGCGGCCAAATGTGCCCAACCGGAATTGCCGCAGGCATCAAAATACCCACGGCATGGTCCATGTCTCACTCAGCACCCTGTCATCATATTGCAGGAAGGCGCGCAGATTTGAACTTTGGGCTTCGCCAGTTCCAATCAGGTCAAACATCACGCGAACACCACCGTTCTCCGGGTCTTTCATAAGGCGGATATTACGGATTTCAGCATTCGATGCACTGATATTGGCCTGCAGGTTATCAAGATCGGACAGATAATATTCAAGCTCTTCGCCCGCAAAATTCAGGATGAAACGGGTTGCCGCCTGCGCATCATCACCACCGGACGGAATATGCATGATACGCGTGTCTGTTGCCTGTGAAAGCTTGTGCAGATCGCTGCCATCCTGTGTTGCCGCAATCTGATATTCAACGGTCAACTCGCTTCCGGCTTCGGGCTTGTTCTGCGGCACCCAGAACGCAACGATATTGTCATTGCTCTCGCTCGGGCTTGGAATTTCGACCAGTTCGACATGGCCTTTGCCCCAATCGCCTTTTGGCGTCACCCAATAGCCGGGCTGCTGGTCAAAACGGGTATCAAGGTCCTGATAATGATCGAAGTTCCGGTCACGTTGCAGAAGCCCGAAACCACGCGGATTTTCATCCAGGAACGAACTGATCTGCAAGTTGGCCGGGTTATCAAGCGGCCGCCAAAGCCATTCGCCCTTGCCATTATTGATCAGAAGCCCGTCGCTGGAATGTACTTCTCCGCGATAATCTTCGAACCGGCGTCGTTTCTGTTCACCGTAAAGGAACATGCTGTTCAAGGGTGCCAGACCGATCTTTTCGACGCGATCCCGGAAGAACAGGGTGCTGCTGACATCGACCTTGCTGTTGTTACCAGGACGAATGTCAAACCGGTAGGCACCGGTCAACCGCACGCTATCAAGCAGCGCAAATACGGTGATTTTGCGTTCGCCCTCTTTCGGGGCAACGATCCAGAATTCACGAAATACCGGAATTTCCTCGCCCGACGGGCCCGCAAGATCAACTGTCAGTCCGCGTGCCATCTGTCCGGCAACCTGATCACGCCCCTGAATCCGGAAATAGGATGCGCCAAGGAAGGTCGCCAGTTCATCGCTGCCTGCAACATTCCCCAACGGATAACGCAGGCGGAAACCGGCATATCCCTGTGTCGAAAAATCATTGCCCGACAGGCCGGTTTCACCAAAATCAAACAGTCCCGCAGAATATGGAACAGCCTGCACTTGACCATCGCGCACAAGGTTTATCGCAACCGGCACATCATACATGTTGCCCGGATGATAAAGGTCCAGCGCGAAACCCGAATTAGCCTGACTGAAAAATGCTTTCTCGGATTTAAAGCGGATCTTCGCGTAATTATCGGAACTAAGGTTTGCCAGTGCTTCAGGCAGGTCACGATGCGGGTTCTCGAACGGTTGCTTTGCAAGATTGCGCGCCCGCTCGATCACCTGTGCCGGATCAAAGGCGACCGGCACGGATACAGCCGGTTTTTCAGCAGCTTCGGGTGCAGCAGCACCATCTTCAGCAGGTTGTACAGGATTCTCGGCAGTGGTTTCGGCATTCCCGGCCGCGACCGGTTCAACTGGCGCGGTCTGTTCCGATGCATTCGACGATGGGGTTACTGCCGGCCCTGTGCTTTCTGCTGCCGGACTGGCCGTCTCGGCCTGCACCGGTGCAGCAGGCTGCGTGCCTGACGATGTTTCCGTCGCGGTGCTATCCTGCGCGTGCACCACGCCACCCGCCCCAAACGTTAAAAACCCTGCAAGCGCAACCGCAAGCAGAGCATGAACAGAGACACTGGTGACACGCTTTTGAAATCTGTACATATTTCCCGTCTGAGTTTCCCAACTGATCGGCGTATTTCCCGCCAAAGATGTTTTGCGTAAAGAACGGGGCAGCAATGTGACAGCATATTGATAAGAATCCGGTGCTGCCAACATTTCAAATTCCGCATCTTGCGTCTTTACGCTTTTCCGGCCCAGACTCAAAGCAGCATTTTTGCATGGGCTATCCCCCTGAATTGCGGTGATTTCCATCTTGACGAACCGAAAAATATTAGCGGATCAAAATATCGGATTTCCATAAGAAAAGGCCGGTCAAATTAATGACCGGCCTTTCCGTCAGATGAATTAAGGGGAGCTCATCTGAATTGGCGATGCGCGGGATTAATACCCGACCGCACATCCGTCCTTGCGCGGGTCAGAACCCGCGACATAACCGGCATCGGTTTTCGCAATAAGCTGCGCACCACCAAAACCGAAATTGGTGCTGTCGGGGGCCTCAACCTTGATCGCATGCCCTTTGGCTTTCAAGGCATCAATCACATCAGCTCCGACCGAGGCCTCAACAGCAACTTCAAGCCCGGAAAGCGCCTGCCAGCGCGGCGCATCCGCCGCCGTTTGCGGATCCTGCCCCCAAAGCTGGGTCCGCAGTGTCATCTGCAAATGGCCCTGTGACTGCATCGGGCCGCCCATGACGCCAAAGCTCATGACCGGATTGCCGTCTTCGCCCATCAGGAAGCCCGGAATGATTGTCTGGAACGGGCGTTTGCCACCGGCCACCTGATTGGGATGACCGTCTTTCAGGGTGAAACCGAAACCACGGTTCTGCAGGCTGATCGATGTCCCCGGCACAACCACACCGGACCCGAAACCCATATAGTTCGACTGGATAAACGACACCATCATGCCGCTTTCATCAGCGGCCGTGACATAGACCGTGCCACCATGCTTCGGCGCACCCGCCTTGAAATCCTGCGCCTTGCTGGCATCAATCAATGCCGCACGGGATTTCAGATAATCATCGGACAGCAGATGTTCGACCGTCACATCGCGCATGTGATCCAGATCGGCGACATATTCATGCATATCCGCAAAGGCGAGCTTCATCGCCTCGATCTCAAGATGCAGGGCCTCGACCGAGTCCGGTGCATAATCGGCAATGTTGGTATGACGCAAAATACCAAGCGCAATCAGGGCTGAAATCCCCTGCCCGTTTGGCGGGATTTCATGCAGCTTCACCTTGCCAAAGCTTTGCGAAATCGTTCCGACCCAGTCGGTTTTATGATTGCCAAGGTCTTCCTCGGTAAGCACCGCACCATTTTCCTTGGCAAAGGCCGCAATTTTGGCCGCCAGCCGACCGCGATAGAAACTCTCGCCACCGGTCTCGGCGATATCTGTCAGGCTTTCGGCAATTGCGCGGTTGATGAACAATTCACCCGCTTTGGGTGCCTTGCCACCGGGCAGGAATGCCTCGGCAAAGCCCGGCTGCTTGCCCAATACATTGCCACCCTTTTCCCAAAGCGTTGCAATGATCGGCGACACGGCAAAACCACGGCTGGCATATTCGATGGCCGGCTCGAACAGTTTTTCAAACGGCAACTTGCCGAACTTGTCGGAAATCTCGCGCCAGGCCGACACCGCCCCCGGTACGGTCACCGATTCCCAGCCGCGTTGCGGCATGGCATCCGCCCCGGCAAAGCGTTCCGGCGACCATGCCGCGGGCGCACGACCCGATGCATTAAGGCCATGCAGTTCCTTGCCATCCCAGATGATCGCATAGGCATCCGAACCAAGACCATTGCCGGTCGGTTCAACCACCGTCAATGCAATGGCCGATGCCAGCGCAGCATCGGCCGCATTCCCGCCCGCCAGCAGCATGCGCAGACCGGCCTGTGCCGCCAACGGCTGGGATGTCGAGACAACATTGCGCGCAAGCACCGGTGACCGGCGTGAGGCATAAAGCGCGTCATGACGAAGTTTCATTGGAGTCTCCTAATCGGCTTAATCGCCGTCCTGTTCATCGGTGGCGGGACGGTTCTTTTTACGCATTTTAAGGATAGACCGGACGCTGAAGATAACCGACAGCAACGCCGCCGCCAGAAGGATGGCTGAAATCGGCCGGGTAAAGAAGGTCGTCCAGTCCGGATCGCTCATCAATGCGCGGCGCAAATTGGTTTCGGCAATCGGCCCAAGGATCACACCCAGCACCAGCGGTGCCAGCGGATAATCAAGGCTTTTAAGGCCATAACCAACCAACCCGATAATCCCCAGAAGATACAGGTCCGTCACCCGGTTATTAAGCGCGAACGCCCCAATAACGCAGCAAATGATGACGGTCGGCACGATGAACTGTTTGGGGATGTCGGTCACCCGCAGGAACAGGCGCATGGATGCGACACACACCACCAGCATCATCAGGCTGGAAACGATCATGGCAATGAACATGCCATAGGCCAGATCGGCATGATCCATGATCAGGCGCGGACCAACCGAAATCCCGTGCACCATCAATGACGCCATCAGAATGGCATCCACAGCAGACCCCGGAATGCCCAACGCAATCATCGGGATCAGGCCGCCACCGGCCGTGGCAGAATTCCCTGCCTCGGACGCGACCACACCATCGGCACAGCCTTCGCCGAATTTTTCCGGGTTTTTGGAACTGCGTTTGGCCTGATCATAAGCCAGCAGGTTGGCGATGGATCCACCAGCACCGGGCAGCGCGCCAATCAAAACCCCGATCATCGATGACCGGAACAGATTGACCGGCGCCATCAGGACTTCGCGCATGACTTTCCATGTCTTGAAGTCGATCACATCGGGGATCAGGGCCTGATTGGTCTTCTTGCCATGAATTTCGACTTCGCTCAGAAGCTGGCTGATCGCGAAAATACCAATCAGCACCACAAGGAACGGCAAGCCCGGCATCAGAAGATCGGTATCAAAGGTCAGGCGCGATTTTCCCATCATCGGGTCCGGCCCGATGGTCGCAATGCCGAGGCCAATGACGCCCGCGATCAAACCACGGATTAACGAGTTTCCGACAAGGCTGGCAACAATCGTCAGTGCAAAGACGATCAGCGCGAAATATTCCCACGGGCCAAGCTTGACCGCAATCAGGGCCAGCGGCGGGGCGGCAACGATCAGAACGATGGTCGAAATCACCGTCCCGAAGAACGATGCCCATATACCCAGTGACAGGGCCCGGCCCGGTTCCCCCTTGCGTGCCATCGGAAAGGCATCAAAGGTGGTCGCAACCGAACTCGGTGTTCCGGGAATCCCCAGAAGGGCGGCACTGATCAGGCCACCGGTATAACCCCCGACATAAACCGACAGCATCACCGACACCCCCTGCAAGGGTTCCATGGCAAAGGTCAGCGGCAGGGTCAGAATGATTGCCATTGTCACGGTAAAACCGGGGATCGCCGCGGCAATAATCCCGGCAACCGACCCGATCAGCATGTATGTCAGGGTATCAAAGGCAAATACCTGATGGGCCCCGGCAAGAAACGCATCCAGCATAATTTAAACTTTCCCGCCTAACCCGCGAACAGAACGCCGCGCGGTAAGAACACATTGAAAACTTCTGCAAACAGCAGGTTCAACCCGACCGAAAAAATCAGGGCGGCGATGATGGACTGAATGACGGTTCGTCGCGAAACACCCGCAATCATCAACTGCGCAATCAGCAGGAAGACAAAACTTGCAAGCGAGAACCCGGTCCACGGCATGACACCAAGATAAACCGCGAACAGGACAAACAGACCAATGGCGACCCGACGCACATAAAGCCACTGGGTAAAGGCAGCCCCAACACCCTCAAGGCCCCCCGCCCGCACGATTTCAATGATCGAACGAACAGCCGCAATCAGGCAAAGCACCGCCAGCAGGGCAAAAACAAGCTTCGGGAAGGTGCCCGCTCCCAGCGGTTCCCAGCGGGACGTCGGCAAACCTGCCGCCATCGAGGACAGAACAACAGAAACGCCACCAAAAACGATATAGGAGATCAGCCGCGCCAATTCGGTGCGGGCGCGCGAAGCAGCGGATACACCTGTATCCGCTGCTGCTGCCTCCGTCACCTTGACGGTCATCCTTCGAGCTTGCCTACAAGCTTCGCGATGGTCGCGTTAAGCTTATCAAGATAGGCGCTGTATTTTTCCTGACCATAAAACACCGGATCGGCACCGGCATTTTTCATCAGCTTGATCACGTCTTCGCGCTGCATGACCTTTTCGATATGGGCTTCAAGCGCATCAACGGTTTCCTGCGGCGTACCTTTCGGAAGAACCACACCACGCGTGATCACCAGCTCGGCATCCATGCCAAGTTCCTTAAGCGTCGGAACATCCGGCGCATCATCGGTCCGTTCCTCGGTACCAACGGCTGCGTAAATCAGATCACCATTGTCGACGAACTGCTTGGCCGACGAAATGTCACCAATGGCGATATCGATGTTACCACCCATCAGGGCACGGATACGCTCACCCGTGTCGGTGTAACCGACATAGGAAAACTGAAGGCCCATGGCTTCTTCGATCATTGCGATATGAACATGGGGAATCCCGCCCAGCGTCACACCGGCACGAACGGCACCCGGATGCGCCTTGGCATAGGCAACCAGTTCTTCAAAGTTCGAAAAATTGTCGTTCTTCGACAGCGTCAGATACTGCGGCGATGACGCCACCAATGCGACCGGAATGAAGCTGTCCCAATTCAGTTCGGTGATCCCGGTCTGGTTCGATACCAGAAGACCTTCGTGAATCTGCGAAATGGTATAACCATCTGCCGGGCGTTTGGCGAATTCGGCAAGGCCGACATTGCCACCCACGCCGGGCATGTTGATGACAGGCACGGCCTGACCGGTTTCTTCGGTAAGGCCCTGGGCGACGATACGCATCAGCGTGTCACTGCCACCACCCGGGCCCCACGGCACGATAAATTCAATCGGTTTTTCGGGATAGCTCTGCGCCTGCGCGGGTGCGGCAAAGGCAGCGGCCATCAAACCGGCGGCTACGGCAATCTTGCGGAACATCTGTTCTGCCTCCTGATGAGATTTGATACCTGAGTCTGAACCAATTTATATTTGGTTTGTTCATTTTGTCGCCATATTGTTGGCATTCTTGCATTTGGTTCGCAACTATTAAATCTGGTTAATGCTGATTAATTGCCAGATTAAGCTGATTAACAGCGCAAAACATTTGCCAACTACGACCAATCAGAGTTAGTACCAATACACCTAGATAGTCATTATTGGTTTGGATTGGTTCATCATGATTGAAATCGAAGGCACCATGAGCCTGTACCTGCTGTGGGGTGCAGCAATGCTGTTTGCCGGCATCGTTGGCGGCATCATGGCCGGGCTTCTGGGCGTCGGCGGCGGCATCGTCATTGTGCCGGTGCTGTATCATTTCCTGACCACCATGGGCGTTGATGAAAGCCTGCGCATGCAGGTCGCCGTTGCCACCTCGTTGACGACGATTATCGCCACCGCGATTTCATCCACCCGAAGCCACTATAAAAAGGGTTCGGTCGATATCGCCCTGCTCAAACACTGGGGCCCGGCAATTGTCGTTGGTGTCCTGATTGGCACCGCGATTGGCGGTTTTGCCGATGGCCGGGTTCTGACCATCGTCTTTGCCGTCGTGGCTCTGCTGGTTGCGGCCAATATGATTCTGGTCCGGGATCGCGAAACCGATACCCAGAAAAACCCGCCCAAATCGGTCTGGGCGATACTGGGTGTGATCGCAGGCAGCCTGTCGGCCATGATGGGAATCGGCGGCGGCACGATCTGCGTGCCGGTATTAAGCTTCCTTGGATATGACATCCGCCGTGCAGTGGGCACATCGGCCGCAATCGGCCTGATCATCGCCCTGCCCGGCACCATCGGTTATGCGATGTCTGGCATCGGTGTGGACGGGCGTCCGCCCTTCTCGCTGGGATATGTCAACGTGCTGGCCGCGGCCCTTCTGATCCCGATGACGGTTCTTTTCGCACCGGTTGGCGCCCGCATCGCACATTCCATCCCAAGGCGGGCGTTGCGCATCTGTTTTGGCCTGTTTCTGGCCATCACATCATTGCGCATGTTCTATGATCTGATTTCCTGATATCTGATTGGGATTGATGCTGTTCCGGACCGATGAAACCGCAAGGGTGCAAAACGCGGGCAACGGGCCAGAACAGATAAGATTTAAACGTCCAGATAACGATAAAAAAAGCCATGAATGACATAGCAACCCAGGGGTTGGCAGAAAAGCTGAGAACAAGCTTCGCCGCGGGAGAATTCGTCAAGAACGGGCGCGTCATCGCCGAACGCGAATTGGCCGAACAGCTTGATGTCGGGCGTCGCGCGCTCCGCAAGGCATTGGATCAGCTCGAAGCCGACGGCCTGATCTGGCGTCGTCAGGGTCAGGGCACCTTTGTCGGCACCCCGCCGACCCCACGCCTGCGCAAGCTCGAAGGACTGGCCACCCGAACAAGCCCGTTTGAAATCATGGAAGTCCGGCAGGAGATCGAGCCCTCTATGGCCCGGTTTGCCGCCCTTCGCGCCTCGCAGGCCGATATCGACACCATGCGCACCATGATCGAAAACGCCGCCAAGGCCCAAAATCAGGGCGAATATGAAAAATGGGACGCGGCCTTTCATCAGAAACTGGCCGAAAGTGTCCGCAACACGCTGTTTCTGGCGGTGTTCGAAGCCGTCAGCGCCGTCCGGCGCGAAGCCGCATGGGCCCGCATGCGTGAAAGCAGCCATTCGGATCGCCTGATCAATGATCTAAGCGCCCAGCATCGCGAGATCGTCGATGCCATAGAACAGCGCGACCCGAAACGCGCAGAAGACGCCATGCGGCGTCATCTGGTTCAGGTCGAAAAGGCGTTAAAGCAAATCTGACCGAAATCCGGCCCCGACCATCTCACGCGACCGGTGCAAACTCGGCAAATATCCCGTCGTAAGTTTTAACCGGCGGGCTGGCATAGGCACCGGCCTTGCTGGTCTGAAGCCCAAGCATCCCCATCGCCTCAATCAGCTTGACCGCCGCACTGACCCCGTCAATCACCGGCACGCCAAGCTCAGCCTGCAAACGGTCGGCAATATCGGTCATCCCGGCACAGCCCAGCACAATCGCCTCGGCACCATCTTCGGCAAGGCAGTTTTCCGCCGAAATTTTCAGCGCCAGATAGGCCATATCCGCATTTTCGCCCTCGAAATCCAGTGTCCGAACACCCGCCGCCCGCACCACACATTGCGAAGACGCCCCATATTTCGACACCAGATGTTCAAGCGGCCGCACCGATACCGCCATCGGGGTGACGATGGCAAAACGCGATGCAACAATGGCCGCAAACCGAAGGGCCGCCTCGCACAAGCCCATCACCGGCGCCTTGGTCAGACAGCGCGCGGCATCAACACCGGTATCATCAAAACACGCCACGACATATCCACTGATCTTCCCGCCCGAAGCCCCCTCGGCCTCAAGCCCGCGCATCGTCGCAAGCAACCCGACGCTTGCAAATGCCTCGTCATAATAACCTTCAATACTGGCCGGGCCGAATTGCGGATTAAGGGCAACAATCTCGGTCCCCGCTGCAACAATACGGCGGGCCTGCAAACCAACCTTCTCGGTAAACCCGACCGACATATTGGGATTGATAACCGCGATCCGGGTCATGCCTTTTGCCCCTTGCGATGCCGCAGGATCAGGACCGAACCGAGCGCAATGGCAATCACCACAAACGAAAAGCCCGTCGTCACCGTGCCCAGCGCATAAAGCACTGGCGTCGTCACGTTGGTCGTCATCCCGTAAATCTCAAGCGGCAGGGTATTAAGCGCCCCCGCCGTCATCAGGGTCCGGGCAAATTCGTCATAGGACAGGGTAAAGGAAAACATCGCGACCCCGATCAGGCTGGGGGCCACCATCGGCAGAACAATATGCCAGATGGTCTGCCAACTGCTCGCCCCCAGATCACGGGCCGCTTCCTCATAGGACGGATCAAACCGGTTGAACACCGCAAACATGATCAGAAGCCCGAACGGGAAGGTCCATGTCAGATGCGCGCCAAGGGCCGATGTAAACCATTGCGGTTGCCAGCTCACGATATTGAACAGCAATCCGATGCCAAGCGAAATCAGGATCGACGGCACGATCAGGCTGGCAATCGCCAGATAGAAAATCACGCTGTCCCCTTTGAACCGCTTGCGGAACGCCAGCCCCGCCATAAAGGACACCAGAACCGTCACCACCATGACAATCAGGCCAAGCTTGAGAGATCGCAGGAACGAACCGCCAAAATCCCCGACCGCCTGCTGTTCAAACAGGTTGCCGAACCAATGGACCGAAAACCCGTTCATCGGGAAGGTCAGACCGCCATTCTCACCCTGAAATGACAGGATAAAAATCGTCAGCATTGGCCCATACAGAAACAGCACAAACAGCGCAAAGAATGCCGCCAGAAAGTAGAAGCTTGTCGGGCGTTTTTCACGGGTCTTCGCCATCTCAAAGCTCCTTCCTGATATCGACCATGCGAAGCAACGCCGTCACGATCAAAAGCACGGTCACCAGAAGAACCACCGCACTGGCCGCCGCCGCCGGATATTGCAGCAACCCGATTTCATTGGAAATCTGAAGCCCGACCGACGCACTCTGCCCGCCACTCATCAAACGCACCGTGATGAAATCCCCCATCACGACCGTGATGACAAAGATCGAACCGATTGCAATACCGGGCTTCGATAGCGGCACAATCACATGCCGCAGGGTTTCAAACCCCGATGCCCCGGCATCACGCGCCGCCTCGATCAGGGACCGGTCAATGCGCATCATCGAATTGAAAATCGGCACCACCATAAACAGGGTGTAAAGATGCACATCCGCCAGAACGACCGCGAAATCCGAAAACAGCAGGAATTCAAGCGGTTCATCGACAATACCCAGCCCCATCAGGGCCGAATTCAAAAGCCCGTTGCGCCCCAAAAACGGAATCCACGAAATCATGCGAATGATGTTCGATGTCCAGAACGGGATCGTGCACAACATGAACAGGACAATCTGCCATGTCAGGCTGCGGACATGGAACGCCAGGAAATAGGCAACCGTGAACCCGATCAGAAGGGTAAAGCCCCAGGTCAGGGCGGCATATTTGAATGTATTAAGGTAAATCTGCCAGGTTACTGAAGACCCCAGCAGGTATTTGTAATTTTCAAAAATGAAGTCGGGCAGAATGCGGTATTCGTCATAGTCCCAGAAACTGACAACAATAATCGTCAGCAACGGCACGACCAGAAAGATCGCAAAGATCAGCGCCATCGGCGAGATCAGGAAATACGACGATCGTTTGGACATATCAAACGCCATTGTCTGCCCTTTGAACCGGAAAAATCATCAAAGAAATCAGGATATCGGGCGCAACCGAAGCTGCGCCCGACCGAATTGAAACGCCTTATGCGGCGATGAATTCGTTCCACTTGCGGACCATGTGCTTGTTCTCGTCCATGACAGAGTTCCAGCACGCAACCGATCCCATGCGTTCCTCGTACGAACCGCCATCGCGAACCGCACCGGCCTTTTCCATGACCTTGCCATCCGGGCTAAGGATATCGCCCTGGGCTTCCTTGCCTTCCATCCAGAAGCCCCATTCGTCTTCGGACATGAATTTCTGTGCGGTTGCCGGGGCTGCGCTGTAATAACCCTGACGGTTAAGATACGCCCCGACCCAGCCCGACAGGTACCAGTCGATATATTCATACGCCGCCTCAAGTTCGAGGCCGGTAAGGTGCTTGGCCAAACCAATGCCGCCACCCCATGCACGATACCCTTCCTTAAGCGGCTGGTATTTGCACGCAATGCCCTTGGAACGAACGGCGGCAACCGCTGGCGACCACATCGACTGGATCACGACTTCGCCCGACGCCATCAGGTTGACCGACTCATCAAAGCTCTTCCAGAAGGCGCGGAACTGACCGGCTTTCTTGGCATCGATCATGATCGCAATCGTCTTGTCGATTTCTTCCTGGGTCATGTTGCCCTTGTCACCATAGGTGACTTCGCCCATGGCTTCGCAAACCATGGCCGCATCCATGATCCCGATCGACGGAATGTTCAGGATCGACGCCTTGCCCTTGAAGGCCGGATCAAGAAGATCGGCCCAGCTATTAATCGGACGTTCGATCAGGTCCGGGCGAATGCCAAGCGTATCCGCATTGTAAATCGTCGGAACAAGGGTCATCCACTGGGTCGGCGCAGATGCAAATTCGACACTGTCGGCACCTTCAACGAAGCCAACCGTGTGCGGGGCAGTGCCCTGTGCAATCTCGGAATCCGGGGTCAGTTTGCCGTCGATGAACAGCTTGGAGATATACTGATAGTTTTTAAGCTTGGTGGTATCCATCGGCTGCATGGTGCCCGCCGGGAAGACCTTTTTACAAATCCAGTATTCGATATCGGCAATATCAAACGATTTCGGCTGGGTGACCGCACGCTGTGCAACCGCATCGGAATCAAGGGCGGTCATCTGAAGCGTGAAACCAAGGTCTTCCTTAACCTTGTCGGCAACCGCGTTGATGTTTGAAACACCCGTGCCGAACTGGCGCAAAGTCACATCCTTGATGTTCTGCGCCCAGATGGTCGGGAAACCGGTGATCGCACCTGAACCAATCGCGACACCGGCAGTCGCAGCCGCACCTTTAACAAAACCGCGGCGGGTGACTTCCTTGGTCGAAAGCAGGCTTTTCGTCGTTTTGGAATTGTCGGTCGTCATGTGAAGCTCCTGATAAATGATGTTTTTTTAGGCCAGAACATGCGCGTGTTCGGGTTTCCAATAGGCGATGAACTTTTCCTTCCGGCGCACAGGCGCCTGCCGAAATTCGCTTTCGGTCTTCATCAGGGTGATTTCCTTGCCGTCATTGGTCGTCGCCACAATCCGCACCCAAAGGCCGAGATACTCGACCGTTGTGATTTCGACGGGAATCTGACCGTTTTCGGCATCACCGGGTGCTGTTTCACCCAGCCCGATCAGGTCGGTACGAATTGTGAATTCAAGATCCTCGCCCGTGGCACCATCACCATATCCGGGCAGGAAGAAACTATCGGGACCACGCGTCAGAAGCGTGCCCGCCGGGCTGCTTTCCGAAACCGTTCCCTTGAAGATATTCTGACCGCCCATGAAATTGGCGATGAAGCGCGAACGCGGCTTGTTGAATATTTCCTCGGGCGTGCCTTTCTGACGAATGACACCGTCTTCCATCACAACAACCATGTCCGAAAGCGCAAGCGCCTCGTCCTGGGCATGGGTGACATGGACAAACGTGATGCCAAGCTCCTGCTGAAGGCGGCGCAATTCATCGCGCATCCGCGCCCGCAGGAACGGATCAAGGGCCGAAAGCGGCTCGTCAAGCAACAGGACGGAGGGCTGCGTAATCAAGGCCCGTGCAAGCGCAATGCGCTGCTGTTGCCCACCCGAAAGCTGATCTGGCTTGCGATCCGCAAACTTTTCCATATGGACACGGGCCAACATTTCCTTGGCCCGTTCGTTGCGTTCTGCTGTTGAAACGCCCTGCATCCGCAGACCGAACGCGACATTTTCCATGCAGGTCATATGCGGGAACAACGCGTAATTCTGGAACATCATCGCCGTACCGCGCTTGACCGGCGGAAGCTCGGTCACATTGCGATCCCCGATCAGAAGATCACCTTCGCTGATGACCTCATGCCCGGCGATCATGCGCAATGTCGTGGTTTTGCCGCAGCCGGATGGACCAATCAGGCAGCAATAGGCCCCTGCCGGTATTTTGAGGTCGATCGATTTGACTGCGATGGTGCTGCCGTAAAACTTACTGACAGCGATCAACTCAATGGCCCCGTTACCCTTCATGCGCCCACCCGTTACTGCATGCAAAATTGTTAACAATCCATATTTTCAATTGTAGGCAAATTGCGTGCCATTTTCAGGATCGGCGGTTTTCCGCGAAGCGCATACAAAACTCCAAGGTGACAGAACCGGCCAATGCCCGATTCATACGCAACTTATGCGCAATTTTTGCACAGCAGCATTCTTTTGATCAAACCGAAGGCAAAGCCATTCCGACTCACCAGAAAGGGCTGTCACATTTTTTTGTTTTGCAGATCGTCAACAATTTTGTAGAAAAGAATTGACCCCTCGAATGAACAACCGGAAAGACGCGCCGTGATGGCCAACCCCGCACAGCCCACCCCCTATAAAGGCAGCGGTAAACTTCGCCCGGAAGAATTGATCTATCAGGAAATGCTCGACGCCATTCTTGACCGGCGACTGGAACCGGGCATGAAGCTGATCGAAGAAGATCTTGCCAAAACATTCTCGGTCAGCCGTGCGCGCATTCGCGCAACCTTTTTGCAGCTCGCCCATGACAAGCTGATCAATCTGGTCCCCAATCGCGGGGCCTTCATCGCCGAACCGACCATTGACGAGGCCATCGAAGTCTTTTCGGCGCGTCGCATGATCGAGGACGGCGTGGTCCGAAAAATCGCCGCCAACATGACGCCCGACCGCGCAAGCCAGATCCGCGAGCATCTGGAACGCGAACATCAGGCCCACCACGCAGGCGACCACCGCGCTGCCATCATTCTTTCCGGGGAATTCCACCTTTTGCTGGCCCGTCTTGCCGGCAATCTGGTGATCGAGGAATTTCTGGAACGCCTGATCCTGCGAAGCTCGCTGATCATTGCGATGTATGAAAGCCCGCAACCGGTCGATTGCTCTCACTCGGAACATGAAACGCTGCTAAACGCCCTTCTGGGTGGCGACCCGGACGCGGCAGCCGCCGAAATGGCCAAACACCTTGATGCCATTCGCGACCGGCTACAGCTTCAACGCCCCAAACCAGCCAAAACCGATTTCGCCAGCATCTTTGGCCGAAATCCCAAATCGGTCGCCAGCTAATCCGGCGTCATCCGCCGGGATTTTCAAATATCAGCACCCACGATCGGCTTCCCTGAAGCATAAGGCGGACCGCGCAGCTTCCGCCCGGACACGCCAGAAATCCTTGGCTGGTAATCCTTGGCCGACAATCCGTGGCCGCAATGCGCGGCACGGCACGGGCATACACGCCCGCAGGATACTGACACCGCATTCCCAACCAGATCGTCATTCCCGCGACGGCGGGAATCCAGTCTGTTTCAATGGGATATGGATTCCGGGTCTGCGCGCCGCTTTGCCCGGAATGACGATTTTGATTCATTCCGGGCTTTGTCAATAATCTGAATTCTGACGGGCACACACGCCCATGGCTTTCTCTGACCAATTATAATTGTATAAATTATCCAATAATGCTTAACTGTTTGAATCTCTGATGGCGGCTGCCGACGGCATTTTTGTCATATAATATGATATTTACATCCCATCCCCGATTTCTTAAGCTGCCGCCGAATAAAACCGCGTAAATCGGGCGTTGCAGGATTACCGAAATCCACCGCCCAATCCTTTGCACGGTATCATCATACAAACACGCCAACCCCACAGGAGGCTCCATGCTGAATGGACAGCACTATATTGCAGGCGAATGGCTGAACGGTCCGGATGTGTTTCAGGCCGATAACCCGTCGACCGGCGAAAAACTGCCAACAAAGTTCCAGCACGGCACCGAGGAACTGGTGGATCAGGCGGTTCAGGCGGCAAATGCCTGTGCCGAAGAATTTGCGGCGATGCTGCCGGCCAAACGCGCGGCCTTCCTGCGCGCGATTGCCGATGAAATCGATGCGCGCGGCGATGAAATCACCGAAATCGGCAATCTTGAATCAGCCCTGCCCGCGGCACGCCTGACTGGCGAGCGCGGCCGCACCGTTGGCCAGTTGCGCTTCTTTGCCGACTGGATCGAAGAAGGATCATGGTTCGAAGCCCGCATCGAAACCGCCCAGCCTGATCGTCAGCCCCTGCCAAAGCCCGACATCCGCGTCATGCACAAGGCACTTGGTCCGGTTGGTGTTTTCGGTGCGTCTAACTTCCCGCTGGCCTTTTCGACTGCGGGCGGTGACACCGCATCGGCACTGGCTGCGGGTTGCCCGGTCGTGTTCAAGGGCCACGCCGCCCACCCCGGCACGTCCGAAGTCGTTGCCAAGGCTATCGAAGCCGCAATTAAAAAAACCGGCATGCCCAAAGGCGTGTTCAGCCTGATCCATGGCGGCACCCGCAAGGTCGGTCAGGCGCTGGTCGCCCACCCGCTGATCAAGGCGGTCGGCTTTACCGGTTCGACCGGTGGCGGTCGTGCGCTGTTTGATATTGCTGTTTCCCGCCCGGAACCGATCCCGTTCTATGGCGAACTCGGCAGCAACAACCCGGTCTTCCTGATGCCAAAAGCAATGGGTGCCAAGGCGGCTGAAATCGCCAAGGGCTGGGTCGGATCGCTCACCATGGGTGTTGGTCAGTTCTGCACCAATCCGGGTCTTTTGATCGCCCTTAAGGGGGCCGACCTTGACGCCTTTGTTGAAACTGCTGCCGCCGAACTGGGTCAGGTTGGCGGTGCCGCCATGCTGACCGACCGCGTTTCAAGCGCCTATCATCATGTCACCGATGCGATGGCCGGTCACGCCAAGGTAACCTGTGCGCTTAAACGCCGCGACAGCGACGGCCCGTTCGAAGGCAGCCCGGCAATCTTCCGCACCACCGCTGCCGACTGGCAGGCCAACCCGGAACTGGCCGAAGAAATGTTCGGTCCAGCCGGCATCATTGTTGAATGCGACACGCCCGAGCAAATGGTTGCCCTGTCGGCAACCCTGATCGGGCAGTTGACCGCGACCATCCACATGATTGACGCCGATGCCGAACTGGCCGGGAAACTGCGCCCCGCCCTTGAAAAATGTGCGGGCCGCATCCTGATCAATGGCTGGCCGACCGGGGTCGAGGTCTGCCATTCCATGGTTCACGGCGGCCCCTACCCGGCAAGCACGGATTCCCGTGCAACCTCGGTTGGGTCGCTCGCGATCAAGCGTTTCATCCGCCCGGTCTCCTATCAGGCCTTCCCGGACGCATTGCTGCCCGAAGCCCTCAAGGACGCAAACCCGCTCAACATCCCGCGCCTTGTAAACGGCAAATGGCAGATGCCGAAGTAAGATCGCACGTCGCACTTACAGAAGAATAAAAGGGTGCGACCATGTACTGGTCGCGCCCTTATCTGTTTCAGGACCGGCTTTGAAAATCCGGTCTCGTTCCACCGCGATCAGGCGATACCCGTCAATCTGGCCACCACACCCAGTCCGGCACATAGCAGCAGCACCTGAATAGTGCCCATTCCCCGCCAGAGAACCGCCAGAAGTGCGGTCACGGTCAGTGCTGCCGCTACCAGGTTCACCGACGACAGAACCGGGATCAGCAGATCCAGTCCTGGTACATCAAGCGGTTTGACTTCGGCAAACACCACATGAAGCCCGAACCATACCGCAAGGTTAAGGATGACCCCGACCACCGCGGCAGTAATTGCGCTAAGTGCGGCTGTCAGGTTCTGGTTATTGCGCAGCCTTTCAATGAAAGGTGCGCCAAGGAATATCCACAGGAAACAGGGCGTGAAAGTCACCCAGGTTGTCAGCAAACCGCCAAGGGTCGCTGCCATCAGTGGCGGCAGGGTGCCCGCATCGCGTAACGCCCCCATGAAACCGACAAACTGTGTCACCATGATCAGCGGCCCCGGTGTGGTTTCAGCCATGCTTAAGCCATCAAGCATTTCACCCGCCGCCAGCCAGCCGAAATTCTGCACCGCTTCCTGTGCGACATAGGCCAGAACCGCATAGGCCCCGCCAAAGGTCACCACGGCCATCACACTGAAGAACCCGGCGATCTGGCTAAAGACATGGGCCGGGCCAAGCGCAAGGAACAGCGCCCCAACCGGCACCAGCCAAAGGCCAAGCAGGATCGCTGAAACGCGAAAGGCCCAGGCCCGATTGACCTGCGTATGGTCCGGGGATTCTTCGCCCAGCAGGGTGTCGGCATCGGCAACCTGGACTGCACCGATTTTCCCATGTCCACCGCCACTGCGAAATGCCGCAATATTCCGGCGTGCCGCAACATAACCGATCATTCCGGCGACAAGAATGATCACGGGAAAAGGAACCCCGAAGGCAAAGATCGCAACAAAAGCCGCAACCGCAATCGAGACCATCGCACTGTTTTTAAGCGCCCGCTTGCCGATCCGGTAAACGGCCTGGGCGACAATTGCCAGAACCGCTGCTTTAAGACCAAAGAAAAATGCCTCGACAATCCCCACATTGCCCCAGATCGCATAGATCCAGCTAAGCGCCATGATCGCGACCACACCGGGCAGAACGAACAGGACACCGGCAATCACCCCGCCAAGGGTCCGATGCATCAGCCAGCCGATATAAACGGCCAGCTGCTGTGCCTCGGGACCGGGTAACAGCATGCAATAGTTAAGGGCATGGAGAAATCGCTTCTCGCCAAGCCATTTGCGTTCCTCGACCAGAATTTGATGCATCAGGGCAATCTGGCCCGCAGGCCCCCCGAAACTCAAAAGACCGATCCGCGCCCAGACCTTGAAGGCTTCGCTCAGGGTCGGATAATCAGATGATCGCATGTCATACCTGTGGCTTGTTGGTTGGCCAGTTGTGGTTTTCATGCGTGGCGTCACGCGCCCAGCGATAGAACGAATCATATAGCAGCATACCGGCGTCAAGTTGCTCAAGATCATCGGGATACATGCGAGATAATCCAAGTGACGCTGCCAGAAGCCCGGCCGATTCCGGGGCGAGATCAAGGCGGGCGGTATCCGCCCCGCGCACAATCAGGGCAAGCCGCTCAAGGGCCGGGATCGAAAGACCAAATTCTTGGAGCATCACATCGAAACTGCACAATTCGTCACGATGGCTCCAGAATACGCCTTCAATGTCAAACGGTACCGCCTGATAACGCTCTGCCACACCCAGAACTTCTGCCGGGGCGACAAACAGAATAACGGCACGCGGATCAAGAAACCGCCGGATCAACCAGGGACAGGCAATGCGGTCAATCTTCGGACGTGATCGTGTTACCCAGACTGTCCGTCCCTGAGAATCGCGCGCGGGCAGTTTTTCCGGGCGAATTACCGGATGTCCGTTTGACACCCAGTCTTCAAAGCCGCCTTCCAGATATTCCGACGGACAACCTTCCGCACGCAGCCATGCCGCGGTTCCCTGACTGCGTTTATGTCCGGCCTGACAGATCACAATGGAACTTGTCCCGGCGATGCGTGATGCCAGTTCAGACAAGGCAGTATCGTCCACCCGGATCGCGCCGGGTATCAGGCGCGGATCGGCGTTGAAGTCTTCGTCGGATCGAACATCAAGAAGCAGTGGCACGCGGGGCGTACCGATGATTTTGGAAAGTTTGTCGCTGGAAATCGCGTTGGGCGCAGGCATGTGCGTTCCTCCTTTGCAGGCTTGAATTGGAACGCGATCTTTAGCTGGCGCCTCGTGGGGAGTTCGCGTTTCCCCATAGGCCTAGAAAACGCGAAGCCATGGAAATAGTCAAGACCAAAGCAAAATCGATCAGATCGCCGGTTTGCCCGGCGCCGGGACAAACCTCGGGCCTCCACCAGCCACCAGACGCCCCACAGCCTCGCTGCTCGTTCCGGCCCCTTCCGCCAACGCCACGACCACGAAGCCC
>NZ_JPWA01000012.1 GCF_003326475.1 Thalassospira xianhensis MCCC 1A02616
TTGCCGTCTTCAAGGCAAATGATGTAATCATCGCCAATCGATTTGCGGATCGGAACAGCTGGTTTCAGCGGCTCTTCTTCTTCAACGGTTTCGACTTCACGTAAAACGTCAAGTGAATTGAAAATTGTCGAAATCAATTCGGGAATCTGTGCAGATGCAATTGCATTGTTGCTGACATAAGCAGAAACGATATCAACAGTCATCTGTAGCAATTCGTCGCGGTCCAGAACGCTGTTTTCAGCATCGGTCATCTTGAAATATTTCCTTCGTCATTACGAATAGACAATGCTTTTTGCATTATTTCGCAGATATAGTCAAACAAGACTGTTATTCAATATACCAATTCTACTTAAATTTTATGAGCCGGATAAAACTAGGGTGGATGGTAAAGAAGTCACATATGAGATCGAAAAATAGACAATTCGGTTTGATTTGCACGAAGAATGCATGCTTTGTTACATCGATTTAGTTCTGGAGAGTGTGGGGGATTATATATCAAAGTATATATATCATTATTTTTCTTTAATTGACGTATTCCTAACGTAACCGGTGAGAAAATCTCCCTTTAAGTGTAGTAGCCTTATTGAGTGAACACTCAAAAGTTGTCCATCTAAAACTTTAACCACAAAGGCCGCTGTCCGTTGGCAGTTACGAAGCTATGTGCTAAAAGGCGCTCCAAATTACCTGTTGCGCGTATTTATCAAGGGCTCGCATATGACAGCCAAGACCATTGCCATCGCTGCCGATCACGGTGGTGTTGAACTTAAATCCCAAATCATCAAATCGCTTGCCGATAATGGCTGGGAAGTGATTGATCTCGGTACTGACGGATCGGCATCGGTCGATTACCCAGATTACGCGCAGGCCGTTGCCAAATCGATTATCGATGGTAAGGCCGCGAGTGGTATTCTTGTTTGTGGCTCTGGGATTGGCATGAGCATTGCCGCCAACCGTTATCCGCAAATCCGTGCCGCTTTGGTGCATGACCGGCTGTCAGCCGAACTGTGTCGTCAACATAACAACGCCAACGTTTTGTGTCTTGGCGCTCGCCTGCTTGGTGATGCGACGGCACTTGATTGCGTCAATGCATTCGTAACGACTGAATTTGAAGGCGGTCGACACGAACGTCGTGTCGAAAAACTGTCGTCACTTCCTGATTGATTTCTTTCGCCACCTGGCAATAACCCGGTACGGGTTTCGAACTTTGCAGCGTTCGTTCCCGCCACATTGTATCGAGAGGCCCCATAATGTCGTTTAAAGGCTTTTTCTCTACCAGCTTGTCAGAAGCAGATCCGGCCCTGTTCAAATCGGTAACTGACGAACTGGATCGTCAGCAGAACCAGATCGAAATGATCGCCTCCGAGAACATTGTTTCTAAGGCCGTGATCGAGGCACAGGGTACTGTGCTGACCAACAAATATGCCGAAGGTTACCCTTCACGCCGTTACTATGGTGGCTGTGAGTTTGTTGACGTTGCCGAGGAACTCGCAATCAATCGAGCCAAAGAACTGTTTGGTTGCGAGTTTGTCAACGTCCAGCCACATTCGGGCGCACAGGCAAACGGTGCTGTCATGCTGGCGCTTTGCAAACCGGGTGATACCATTCTCGGCATGTCACTTGATGCAGGTGGCCATCTGACCCATGGCGCACGTCCTGCGCTTTCGGGGAAATGGTTCAATGCCATTCAGTATGGCGTACGTGAAGACGACCTGACCCTTGATTATGATCAGGTTGAAGCCCTTGCAGTCGAACATAAACCGACCCTGATCATCGCTGGTGGCTCGGCTATTCCGCGCCAAATTGATTTCAAGCGTTTCCGCGAAATTGCGGACAAGGTTGGTGCGCTTCTGATGGTTGATATGGCGCATTTTGCTGGCCTGGTTGCCGGTGGCGTTCATCCGAGCCCGCTTCCTTATGCAGACGTTGTCACCACCACCACGCATAAAACCCTTCGCGGTCCGCGCGGCGGCATGATCCTGTCGAACAATGTTGAAATCGGCAAAAAGATCAATTCGGCGGTCTTCCCCGGCCTGCAGGGTGGCCCGTTGATGCATGTCATCGCGGCCAAGGCAGTTGCTTTTGGCGAAGCATTGCGTCCGGAATTCAAGGAATATGCGCAGCAGGTTGTCGACAATGCCAAGGCCTTGGCCGAAGTTCTGGTAAAGCGCGGTTTCGATATCGTAACCGGCGGCACCGATACGCACCTGATGCTGGTCGACCTGCGTCCCAAGGGGCTTAAGGGCAACAACGCCGAAGTCGCACTTGAGCGTGCAGGGATCACCTGCAACAAGAACGGCATTCCGTTTGACACTGAAAAGCCGACCATTACCTCAGGCGTTCGTTTGGGTACGCCGGCCGGCACCACGCGTGGCTTTGGTGTAGAGGAATTCAAGCAGATCGGTGAATTGATCGGTGATGTGCTTGACGCTCTTGTCGATAATCCTGATGGCAATGCCCAGGTCGAGAATGCTGTTCGCACCAAGGTCGAAGACCTTTGCAAACGCTTCCCGATCTATGCCTGATCCTTTCAGGAGCGAGTAAAAACAATGCGTTGCCCGTTCTGTGGCCATACAGACACCCAGGTCAAGGACTCCCGTCCGACCGAGGAACATCACGCCATTCGCCGGCGCCGGTTTTGCCCAGCCTGTGGATCGCGTTTCACGACGTTTGAACGCGTTCAGCTCCGTGAATTGATGGTGGTGAAAAAGGACGGGCAACGCGAATTGTTTGATCGTGACAAGCTTGCGCGATCAATCTTTCTTGCCTGCCGCAAACGCCCAATTGAGGATGAACGCGTCGAAAAGGCGCTTAATGGTATTCAACGTCGCCTCGAAAGCAGCGGTGAAAGCGACATTTCAACCGACACAATCGGTGAAATGGTGATGGGGGCGTTGATCGCACTCGATCAGGTTGCTTATGTCCGTTATGCTTCGGTGTATAAAAACTTCCGTGAAGCCCGCGACTTCGAACAGTTCGTGGAAAATATGCATGATGGGGAAGAAGAGGCGGACGCAGAGTAATGACAATCCCCGCGTTTTCGGATGATGACCGGCATTTCATGCGGGTCGCTCTAAGCCTGTCAAAACGCGGTCTGGGAAATGTCTGGCCCAACCCGTCTGTCGGGTGTGTTCTGGTTTCACCCCAGGGAACGATTGTCGGGCGCGGTTTCACCAAGCCGGGTGGAAGGCCCCATGCCGAACGTGTTGCATTGGATGAGGCTGCAGAAATGGCCCGCAATGCGACGGCCTATGTCACACTTGAACCCTGCAGCCATTTCGGCGTATCGCCCCCCTGTGCCGCAGGCCTGATTGAGGCCGGTGTTAAACGCGTTGTCAGTGCGCTTGAAGACCCGGATGATCGTGTATCCGGGCGAGGCCACGATATGTTGCGGGATGCGGGCATTATTGTCGATGTCGGGCTTTGTAGCGACGAAGCGCGTCATATTAATTCCGGTTTTCTGTCGCGCATTCTGTCCGGGCGTCCAACGGTGACGCTGAAACTTGCATCGACGATGGATGGTCGATCGGCAACAAAATCTGGCGAAAGCAAATGGATAACCGGTAGTGCGGCGCGCGAGCAGGGGCATCTTTTGCGTGCTAATCATGACGCAATCCTTGTCGGTGCGAATACCGTATTGACGGATAACCCGACCCTGACATGCCGTATCGCCGGACGCTACGAACAATCACCTGTTCGCATCATCCTGGATCGCAAAGGCGAGGTGCCACTGTCGACTGACATGGTGACAAGTGCCCATAATGTTCCGACCTGGGTCGTGACAACGGATGCACTTTTGCGCGAAGTTTCTGAAAAATTTACAGAAACCGATGTGAAAGTACTTTCTGCCAGATGCGATAATGATCATTTCGACCTAAATGACGTGATGAAACGTTTGGGCGAACAGGGGCTGACCCGCGTGCTGGTCGAAAGTGGCGGTATTCTTGCTGCCGGTCTGGTGCGGGATAATCTCGTTGATTGCATTGTCCATTTCAGCGCACCGTCCATTATAGGGGCGGATGGAAAAGCAATGATCGCGGATCTTGGTTTTGATCGCCTGTCAGATATATCGCGGTTCCGACGCGTTTCTGTTCGAGCAGTTGGCGAGGATATCGTGACAACATACGAGAAAATAACGGATAGTTGAATGTTCACAGGCATCATCACAGATATCGGTACCGTTCGAAAAATTGAAAAGCGCGGCGATACACGTTTCGAATTCACGACAGGTTTCGATACTTCCAAAATCGTTCTGGGGGCGTCGATTTCCTGCAATGGCGCCTGTATGACCGTGATTGAAACCGGGGCAGACTGGTTTGCCATCGAAGCATCTGCCGAAAGTCTGAGCAAAACTACCATGGGTGACCTTGGCGTCGGATCACGGGTCAATCTGGAACAGGCAACCCGGGTTGGGGACGAGTTGGGCGGCCACATTGTTTCGGGTCATGTCGACGGCGTTGCAGTCCTTACGAAACGCCTTCCGGAAGGTGATTCCCTGCGTCTGACATTCGAAGTTTCCGAGGTTTTTGCGAAATATATTGCGTCAAAGGGCTCCGTAACGCTTGAAGGTGTTTCTTTGACGGTCAATGAGGTTGACGGAAACACTTTTGGTATCAATCTGATACCCCATACCCAGACACATACAACGCTGGGATCGAAGCAACCGGGAGACCGGATCAATTTCGAGATAGACATGCTGGCGCGTTATGTCGCGCGCATGCTGGGGAAGGATTGAATAGCCATGCCACATCGCCACCTTTCGCCGATTGAAGATGTTATTGAAGAAGCCCGTAACGGCCGGATGTTCATCCTTGTCGACGACGAGGATCGCGAGAACGAGGGCGATCTGGTTATTCCCGCGCAAATGGCGACACCCGATGCCGTGAACTTCATGGCAACGCATGGCCGTGGGCTTATTTGTCTGACGCTTGAATCCGAACGGTGCGATCATCTTGGCCTGCCTTTGATGAGCGCGCGAAACGGTACACGACATGAAACGGCATTCACCGTTTCGATAGAGGCGGCAACCGGCGTCACAACAGGGATATCCGCCCCGGACAGAGCCAGAACAATTTCTGTAGCGATCGATCCAAAATCAACGGCGGATGATATCGTTACCCCCGGGCACATCTTTCCGCTTCGTGCGCGTCCGGGCGGGGTTCTGGTCCGTGCCGGGCATACCGAGGCATCGGTTGATATTTCCCGGCTGGCGGGGCTTAATCCGTCTGGCGTTATTTGCGAGATCATGAGCGAAAGCGGCGAAATGGCGCGTTTGCCAGAACTCGTTGAATTTGCCCAAAAGCATAATTTGAAAATTGCGCAGATTGCCGATTTGATCCGCTATCGCCGGAAGCACGAAAAAGTCGTTCAGCGCAAGGCGACAACCAAAATCAATTCGCTGCATGGTGGCGAGTTTGAGCTTAATCTTTATGTAAACAATATCACCTACGCGGAACATATCGCGCTTGTTAAAGGCGATATTTCTGATGGTGCACCAGTCCTTACACGCGTCCATGCCCTGAATGTTCTTGAAGATGTACTTGGCGACCGTCAGGGAAGCCACGGCGGTGAATTGCAGGCCGCAATGCGCCAGATCGGTGAGGAGGGACGCGGTGTGATCGTTCTGATCCGTGAACCGCGACCCAATACGCTTTCGTCATCGATTGCAAAACTGATCGAACGGTACGGTGGCGACGGCGAGGCACTTCGTCAGGAAATCGCGAAAACCGCTGGCGAATCTGATTTGCGCGATTATGGTGTGGGGGCGCAAATCTTGCTGGATTTGGGCATTCACGACATGATTTTGCTTTCAAACACCAAAAGACACATCGTAGGACTTGACGGGTTCGGTCTAAATCTGGTTGATCAGCGTCCGCTTGTCGTATCGGAGGAATAAAAACATGAGTAACGGTCCGCACATCCTGATCGTTGATGCGCCTTATTACACCCATATCGTCGAAGATCTGGTCAAAGGGGCTGCGTCGACTCTGGAAGCTGGTGGTGCAACCTGGGACCGGCTTTCTGTTTCCGGTGCCTTCGAAGTTCCGATAGCAATCCGATATGCCGTACAGTCAATGGCTGACCTTGCAACGGGCCCTCGGTATGATGGCTACCTTGCTCTCGGCTGTGTTATCCGCGGCGAAACCACGCATTACGATCACATCTGCGAAGAAGCCAACCGTGCCTTGATGCAGCTTTGCCTTGATTATCGTCTGGCGATCGGCAATGGCATCCTGACTGTTGAAAATGAAGCCCAGGCACTTGCACGTGCCAAGGCCGATCAGAAGAATAAAGGGGGCGAGGCCGCCCGCGCCGTTTTTCGTATGATCGAAGTTCAAAACCACTTTGGAATACATCACAAGTAATGACCGATAAACCCAAGGCATCAGCCGCTCAACGACGCAGTGCCGCGCGTTTTGCTGCCATTCAGGCGCTTTACCAGGCCGAACTTTCGCAGCTTTCGGCAGGTGATGTTGTGCGTGAATACTCCGACTTCCGCCTTGACGGCGAAGGTATTCGCGACCTTGAAGAACCCAACGACAACCTGATTGATCCTGATCGCGGTTTTTTCGCCGATCTGGTTCAGGGCGTCACCGCACGTACCGTCGACCTTGACGGATTGATCGATTCAGCGTTGGAAAAGGGCTGGACGACCAAGCGTCTTGAAACCGTTTTGCGCAGTATTCTGCGCGCGGGCACCTACGAATTGATGATGCGTGAAGATGTTCCGATGCGTGTCGTCATCACCGAATACGTGGATGCGGCCCATTCGTTCTTTGACGAAACCGAGCCGAAGCTGGTGAATGCTGTTCTTGACCGGATCGGCAAAACGCTTCGTGCAGGTGAAACCGGGCAGAAATAATATGGCAGGGCGGTCAGGAGAGTTTGATCTGATCGCGCGCCATTTTGCGCCAATCGCGCAAAAGTCAAAAGCCGCGTTGTCTCTCTTGGACGATGCGGCTCTTTTGTCTGTGCCCGATGGACAGGAACTGGTGATAACGGTCGATGCTCTTGTCGCAGATGTCCATTTCCGAAGTCAGGATGACCCGGCCAATATTGCGCGCAAGGTAATGCGCGTTAATCTGTCGGACCTTGCTGCAATGGGGGCATCCCCGCTGGGTGTCGTATTGACGGCAGGATATAACCGAGATTTGTCCGAGGACTGGATCGCGGAATTTGCGAAAGGTTTGGGACAGGATTGTGATGCCTTCGACACGCCGCTTCTGGGAGGGGATACCGTTGGTACACCCGGTCCTACATTCTTCAGTCTAACAGCATTTGGCGCAGTCCCGCCGGGCAGAGCGCTCCGCCGTGATGCGGCCAAGCCAGGTGATCTGATTGCGGTCACTGGGACCCTGGGGGATGGCGCGCTTGGCTTGAAGGTTCTGCAGGGTGATTTAAACAGCCTTGATCACGAAGATACCGCGTTTTTGGCATCGCGATACTGGGTGCCTCAACCACGTTTGGAAATCGGTCAAAAATGTGTAGCTGCCATTCGCCGGTATGCTGCGATGGATATTTCAGACGGACTGGCGGGGGATTGCCGAAAAATTTGCGAGGCATCCAATGTCGGTATGATCTTTGATCAAGAACGAATTCCTCTTTCAAAGGCCGCCCGGCATGCGGTGCAGAATGATCCTGCATTTTGGAATTCTGTACTTGCTGGCGGTGATGATTACGAACTTTTGATTTGTGCTGGTCCCAATGAAATCAAAGCTCTGGGTAGTGATATTACGATTATTGGTGAGGTAACAGATCGAAGCGGGCAGGTTGATCTGATTGGTATTGATAAAAAAATGGCCGAACTCGCAAAGGGCGGGTTCGACCATTTTGGATCCTAAGCGGACTTATTTCGTTTCGCTGAAGCGGCCAAGGTTGCCAAACAACTGCTGCAGGATTGTGATTTCTTTGCCTGCTGTTGGCGTGATCCGGTCGGTAGGAATGACCGGCTTTCCGTCTTCCAGGTCATATTCGCTCAGAATATCAACACGATTTGCGGCATCAAAGCTGATCAAAACGACCTTTTGTTCAACGACATCGGGTTCCAGAAAAGCAATTGTTTCAGTTCTACGCGAAATATAAAGCCAGACATTTTCATCGAACGCAGCGATGCTTGAAGGTGATCCCAGTAGATCCGTCACATCACCCTTGGTCGATTCTCCGACGACTATTTGCTCGAGAGCTTCCGGTTCTGGAGCATTACCACGTGTTGCAATACGTGGGCTGCAGGCAGAAACAACTGCCATTGCCAATCCGGCCAGCATCAGAAGGGAAATGCGTCTTGTTCTTTTATGCATGGAACTCACCAGAGCGATCCGCTAGTTAAAATCAGTAAGGAATTGCCTTGAGTTTCAGCGCTGGGCGCATGATATTGCCGGGCAATGGTGGGGCAGTATCGCCCCGGGAAATTTACGGCATTCTGCGTGCCATGGCGGGAATGTCAACGAAGGAGTGTTTCTGTTGTTCGGCTGGTTAAAGAAAAAGGACCGCAAACAAAGTGCTGCCTTTGCGCTTTACACCAGGATGGTCGAGCAGGCGCGAGACCATGCATTCTATACACGTCTTGGTGTTGCCGACACGATGGAAGGCCGCTTTGACTTGATTCTGGTGCATGCTTTCGTTCTGTTTCGCCGTCTGAAAAAAGACAATGAAGGCCGGAAGCTGGCACAGGAAATCTTTGACGTGATGTTTTCCGACCTCGATCAGAACATGCGTGAGATGGGAATTGGTGACGTCGGCATCCTTAAGCGCATCCGGAAAATGTCGGAGTCCTATCATGGCCGCATCGTCGCCTATGAAGAAGGCGTGCAAACTGGCGCCATAGAACTTGCAGCCGCCCTTAACCGCAATCTGTACGCAGATAATGACGCAAGCGACGCACAATTGATGGCCATGGTTGGCTATATCAATGATGCCCTTGCAAATCTTGATCGTCAGAAAACCGAAGAATTACACAACGGCGTCATTCATTTTCCGGCCGTGCCGGAAATCTCCGTTGCACAAACCGAATAGAAAGAGGCCCAAATGCCTGAGCAAATCGCACCTGAGTTTTCCCGTATCGTCAACACTGACGAACAGGTCGGGAAAAAGAACAAGATCGAGATTGAAGCGAACGAAAAAGAGTGTGCTGCACTTGCTGAACGCTTCGAACTGATTGCGATCAACAGTTTGAAGGCGACCCTGACAATCACGACGGCAGGCAACGGCGAAGTCACCCTGCGTGGTCCAATGCATGCCGATATTATTCAGCGTTGTGTCGCAACCCTGGAACCGGTTCCCGAGATTGTAGAAGACGAGGTGGAAGTTCTGTTTTCGCCGCACATTTCCGAAGATGATCTTCCGTCGAATCCCGATGATCTGGATGATCTTTCCGAAGAAGAACTTATGGCTCTTCTTGATCAACCGGAACCATTGGTCGATGGCAAAATTGATGTTGGCGAAGTCGTTTCGCAGTTTCTTGCCGTGGCTATGGACCCTTACCCCCGCAAGGATGGTGCAAAAGTCGCCGACGTGGTCAAATCCGAGGATGACGAAGAAGAGCGTCCGAACCCGTTTGCCAAACTTGCGGGCCTTAAGGAACAGCTCGAGAAGAAAAACTAAATTACCATTCTGGTTGCGTGTTTCGTCATGTAAGATATCGCTGAAATGCCGGTCGTTACCGGCATTTCACGCTTTTGAGCGAAAATACGGACCGAAAGCAGAACGGGACTGGCTTTGGGCTGCATATCGGCTTTACCTTGTATCTGGCTGAGAATTCCGGTAATTACGGGCGTTCCGGCATGCCGAAGACAAGTTTCGCCGATTGGCAAGCCTGCCGGTAGATTCCGGTTCAGATGTTTTAGAACAACCATAAGAGAATACATTGCCTGAACAGGTCTGCATATCACTTGACGCGATGGGAGGAGACCACGCGCCCGAGATGGTCGTGGCGGGTGCGGAAATTGCCCTGAAACGTTTGCCCCATCTTAAATTTTTGATGTTTGGGGATGAAGCGCGGATCAAACCGCTGCTCGCCAAATATCCAGGTCTTGAGGCCGTCAGTGAAGTTCGTCACGCCTCGCAAGAGGTGACAATGGATGACAAGCCGTCAGTTGCCTTGCGGCAACGGCGGGATTCCAGTATGCGGCTCGCCATCAATGCCGTGAAAGAAGGCGATGCGCAGGGCGTCGTATCTGCCGGCAATACCGGTGCACTGATGGCAATGGCAAAATTTGTCCTTAAAACGGTTCGTGGCATCGATCGCCCGGCCATCGCGACCTATATGCCAACCCAGCGTGGCGAAACCGTCATGCTGGATCTTGGGGCCAACATCGAATGCGACGAAAACAACCTGGTGCAGTTCGCACTGATGGGAGAGGTTTTCGCACGTATCCTGTTCGGAATAGAAAAACCGTCGGTTGGCCTGCTAAATGTCGGGATCGAGGAACTCAAGGGTAACGAGTCTGTTAAGAAGGCAGCCGCTATCCTGCGGGAAATTGATCTTCCAATCCGTTTCGAAGGATTTGTGGAAGGTGATGACCTTGCCAAAGGTACGGTCGACGTGATTGTTACGGACGGCTTCACCGGCAACGTCGCACTTAAAACCGCCGAAGGTACAGCACGCCTACTTGTTCATTTTCTGCGCGAGACCTTCAAAAGTTCTTTCTGGGCAAAAGTCGGGTACTTGCTTGCTCGTCGTTCACTGCAGCGTTTTCGTGAACGGATGGACCCGCGTCGTTACAATGGCGCAATGCTGCTGGGCCTGAACGGGATTGCGGTGAAGAGCCACGGTGGCACCGATGCATTGGGTTTCTCGAATGCCATTGGCGTTTGTCACGACCTTATAGCCAACCGACTCAATGAAACGATCAAGGGCGAACTTGCTGCCTTTGAAGAAGCAATCTCCAAAGCGCCCATCGATGAGGAAACCATCGCCCTCGCAGCTGGCCAGGCCGACTGATACTGTCCCCAACTATTCCCACTAAAACTGGCGGTTCTTAAATCATGACTGTTCGTTCTCGCATTATTGGTTGCGGATCATATCTTCCTTCGAATGTTGTAACCAATGATGAGCTGGCAAAGCGCGTCGATACGTCTGATGAGTGGATCGTTGCCAGGACTGGAATACGCCAGCGCCACGTAGCTGCGGAGGGTGAAACCACCAGTGATCTGGCGGTTGCGGCTGCCACGCGCGCTATGGAGCATGCGGGTGTAACTGCAGCCGATATCGACATGATCATTGTTGCGACGGCAACACCCGATAATACTTTCCCGGCCACGGCCACAAAGGTTCAGCATCGTCTTGGTGTTGTCGGTTTTGCGTTTGATGTTCAGGCGGTCTGCTCGGGCTTTGTCTATGCACTGACCACCGCCGATATGTATATTCGCAACGGTCAGGCAAAAACTGTTCTTGTGATCGGGGCCGAGACATTTTCTCGCATTCTTGATTGGGAAGATCGCCGTACATGCGTTTTGTTCGGTGATGGGGCTGGCGCAGTTGTTCTTCAGGCCGTCGAAGGGCAGGGAACGATCAAGGATCAGGGTATTCTTGCAAGTCGGCTGCATTCGGATGGCAGCAAATACGAACTTCTTTATGTTAATGGCGGCCCGTCTTCGACGCAGACCGTGGGGTATCTTCAGATGGAAGGCAAAGAAGTCTTCCGTCATGCTGTGACCAATCTTGCCGGTGTTATTCGTGAAGTTCTTGCTGATACCGGGCTGGAAGCATCGGATATTGACTGGCTGGTCCCGCATCAGGCGAACCGTCGCATTCTGGATAGCACCGCCAAAAAGTTTGGTATTTCCGAAGATAAGGTGGTGATCACAGTTGATCGTCACGCAAACACATCAGCTGCATCGATTCCCCTGGCACTGGCAGAAGCGGTTCATGATGGACGTATTCAGCGCGGTGACATTGTTATTCTGGAAGCAATGGGCGGCGGCTTTACCTGGGGTGCGGCACTCGTACGATGGTAAAGCAGAAATTTCCCGCAATATCAGTGAAAAACAAAGCATTTGCTTAAAAAGCACAACATTCTGCCTTAAAGCAATGTATCCTGTTGATATTGACTGATTTCGCTACCAGATATAGCCTTGTGTATAAAGTCCCGTTTTAAGGAGGCGGCCAGTTATGTCGGAAGCTACGATTACCCGCGCGGATCTCGCCGAAGCCGTTTATCAGGAAGTCGGTTTGTCGCGTAACGAGTCCGCCCAGTTGCTGGAAACGGTACTCGATGAAATTTCTTCTGCACTGATCAAAGACGAAGTCGTCAAGATTTCCTCCTTTGGCAGTTTCTCTGTCCGTCAGAAAGGGCAGCGCATCGGTCGTAACCCCAAAACGGGCGAAGAAGTACCGATCCTGCCACGCAAGGTGCTTGTGTTCCGGCCGTCGCAGGTGCTGAAAGCACGCATTAACGCTTAAGAACCGAACTCATGAAAAATCACTTGGGGGCTGTGGCGGATAACCGCCGCACAGCAAAGTCTGACTCTGCGTTTCGTACAATTAGCGAAGCAGCAAAAGAACTGGGCCTGCAGCAGCATGTCCTGCGTTTTTGGGAATCCAAGTTTCCCCAGATCAAGCCGATGAAACGTGCGGGCGGGCGTCGTTACTACCGCCCGGAAGACTTGGTGTTACTGGCAGATATCCGTTCTTTGCTCCATGATCAGGGATATACGATCAAGGGCGTGCAAAAGCTGCTGGATCAGCACAAAGGCAAGTTGCCTTCCGAAATTGCAGTTGCTTCTTTGACGGAAACAGCTGATCTCGCTTCGGATCAAATACAACCTCCTGTCGCAGTGTCTGGCAACGTAACCGCATCCGATAAAATTGCTCTGACGAACCTTTTGGGTGAATTGGAAGACCTGCAGGGCATCCTTAAGTCGGCCTTGGGGCAGGCGGAAAAAAATACGTAAAAACCATTTGCGTCTTTGGGCTTGCGCGGCTATTTATCGAGCCGCGCCAAACGGCGCATTTACGGTCGGAGCGTGGCGCAGCCTGGTAGCGCACCTGCATGGGGTGCAGGGGGTCGGAGGTTCGAATCCTCTCGCTCCGACCAATTTAATCTCTCGCAAAATTTGATTTGAACCCTGTTGTCCTGTCGAGGCTACAGCGTCAATCGCGCAAGCATGTCCAAGACGTCATTATCACCAAATCGGAACAGAATTATTTCGCCTGAGCTTGGATAAACACCGGTCAATGCGGTAATGTTCACCTGATGGGTGATCAACAGGGCATTGCTGTGTTTGGGAAGTGCGCGAAGTCGGTCAATGATTTGATCTGTCTGTATTTTCTTGGTGCTACCATCGCGGAAAAACGAATTCAAAGCAGGTGTCTCAATCACGTTGCCAAGTCCGAGTAATTTGGCTGTTTCCAAACAGCGACACCACTGACTGCTGAGAACTACGTCCAGCAATATGCCCGCTTCACGCACGCGCGCGCCTATTGCACGCGCTTGATTGCGACCAGCCTCGTCAAGGTTTCGTTGGGTATTGCAATCGCCAATAACAAAGTTCTTGGGATCGCCAGTGCCCGGTGCGATGGCATGGCGCATCAGCGCGTGCACTCCGGGCTGGCGCCATATATCCAACGAATGGGGCACATCTGCTGCCTTGATGCTGTGGGGGACAAACGAGCAGACGAAAGTTAGAGCGACAATCGTATTTCTGATACATGAACGCATGATGCGGCACACTCATTGGCAAAAAGTTATTGAACTTGATACCCGAGAACGTACTGATCAGATCAGTTGAGCGGCAGCTGGGGGCTTGGATCTATTAGGCCCTGTTATCTGTAACGGAGGTAGCGACCCGACGGCCTTCATCTGTCAGTTTGCAGATCAGCCAATCCGGTTTTATCGGGTTATCGAACCATGGTGCAGCCCATCCGTGATCGATGCAGCTTTTGACCGTTTTTTCGCTAATCTGTTTGCCGTTGGTATCAAAAAGCGGCAGCTTTCCGCCAGGCTGGCTTAGGCCGCGGCGCAACCAATCGAGTTGTACCTGTGTCGGTTTCACCTGCTTTTCCCCGTCATAGCGCCTTCGGGCAGGATGTCGCGCCCGGTTGGCGTAATGTAATGACCAAGCTATATATTGCAGTTAAGTGTGACGGATAATCATCCGGGGAGCAATCATGATGACGAACGATCCCTTCGAGCAGAGCGATATGGTGTTTCTTTACGTGACGGTGCCAGATATGGAAGTCGCACGCGTGATCGCAGGTGGTGCCGTCCGAGAGCGATTTGCGGCCTGTGCAAACATTTTACCGCAAATGGTCGCGGTCTATGAATGGGACGACGACATTGAGGAAGAAAATGAAATGATCGTCATTTTGAAAACAAGGTCTTCGGTGGCGAAGGACCTTGCCGGCTGGATCGCCGACCACCATCCATACGAGGTTCCTTGTATCCTTGAGATTCCCCTTGGCAGAGGAAACGCCCCGTACGTGAATTGGTTGCGAAATCAGGTTAATAAAGCAAAAGCCCCGAAGTGATTGCATAGGGGACACTTGGCCCCTAGGATGGCCGAAATTTTACATATTACGAAGTGACCAATGAACCAGCTTGCAAAATTGGCCCTTGAAATGGGGCCGCTCATTCTCTTTTTCGCTGTAAATGCAACAACCAATCTAATGACTGCTACCGCAGTTTTTGTGGCTGCCACTGTTGTGTCGCTGATCACTTCGTTTCTGGTTGCCAGAACGATTCCCGTAATGCCGTTGATTGGCGGGGTTTTTGTGATCGTGTTTGGTGGATTGACCCTTTATCTAGACAACGATCTGTTCATTAAAATCAAACCGACCATCGTCAATTTGCTTTTTGCGGCAATTTTGTTTGGCGGTTTGATGGCAGGAAAATTGTTTTTGAAGCTGGTTCTGGAAAGCGCGTTCAAGGCGACTGACGAAGGTTGGCGCATCCTGACCTGGCGTTGGAGCATATTCTTTATTGTCCTCGCCGTGATCAATGAAATCGTCTGGCGTAATTTCTCGACCGATACCTGGGTTGCCTTCAAAGTCTGGGGCATCATGCCTTTGACGATGGTATTCGGCATGGCACAGGTCCCGATATTGATGAAACATCAGTTGCCGGAAGAAGAGGGCGGCTCACCTGCAGCGTAATCAGCTCAAGCTTAACGAACAAATATACGGCCGTGACACAAGTCCCGGCCTTTCATTTCATTGGTATTCGATTATTCGACTGGCAGAGCGATACTTACGACTGCCTGTGCCGCTATACCTTCCTCGCGACCAGTGAAGCCGAGACGCTCTGTCGTGGTCGCTTTGACATTGACCCGATCAACATCAATCCCCAGTATTTCCGAAACCTTTTCCCGCATGACCTTGGTATGAGGTCCGATCTTTGGGTGTTCGCAAATCAGCGTGATATCCGCGTTGATGATGCGGCCACCTCGTTCGCGGATAAGTTTGACCGCATGATAAACAAACTGGTCGGATGCCGCACCTTTCCATTTCATGTCGGATGGTGGGAAATGCTGACCGATATCACCGGCACCAATCGCCCCAAGCAATGCATCTGTAAGGGTGTGCAATCCGACATCTGCATCGGAATGACCATCAAGACGTGCGGTGTGAGGCACAGATACCCCACACAAAATACAATGATCGCCCGGCGCAAAGCGATGAACATCAAAACCTGTGCCAACCCGAAACTCTTCGCGGATCATTTTCTTATCTTCTTTCTTTAACTTGGAACCAGTGTACAACCGGTCATGCGCACGATCCATATCGTCAGGGCGCGTAACTTTATCGTTTGCAACATCACCCTCGACACAGATTACATCAAGGCCAAGCTGCTCGAGAAGGGCCGCATCGTCGGTGAACTCCAATCCCTCAAATTGCTTGTGCGCTTTAAGAATTGTTGCAAAATGGAAGCCCTGTGGTGTTTGGGCGCGATGAAGTTGTGCGCGCGGAATTGTCTTTTCAATAAAGCCGGAATGACCTGCTTGTTTTATGGTATCCATAACGGGCAGGGTCGGAATTGCACCGGAATGTTCTGACAGCGCATTAACGACACGCAAGATAACGTCGTCGGAAATCCCGGGTCTTGCCGCATCATGTATGAGAACATAGTCCGGGTTTTCATCTTCCAGCGATCGCAATCCGTTCAGAACGGACTGTTGTCTTGTCAGGCCTCCGGCGATCGGTTCCGGCAGTGATAAACCGTTCATGGCGTCATCATAGCGATCCCGATGGTCCGGATTATAAATCACCCGGATCATTTCGAGCGGCACAAGCTTTGCGAAACTCTCGATACAGTGCCGCAACAATGGCTTTCCACCAAGCAAATGATATTGTTTTGGTATCGGGTCGCCAAATCTGCTACCGCTGCCTGCAGCAACGATGACAACTGCGATTTTTTTGGTCATAAACGTTCATGCCGTGACTTGTCTGAATTGCGCCGCAGGCTATCTTTCTGCGACGCCTTTGCCAAGTCGCCATTTGTCCGACCTTATGACGTAAACAGCTTCAGTCCGGATCCGAACATGCTCGCTGCCGTTCTTCACATTTTGTGCCTGTTGCCGTTGACCACGCAAATCATGCGGCGTGATCCTCAACGTGATGTCTGGCTGTTTACCTCGATTTGCATAGCGGCTTTGGGCACCGTTGTGGTTCTTGGATTAACCGGCGAAGAAGTGCAATCGCGCGGCTTTACAGCGGCTTTGCATTGGTCCGAGCTCTCGGTAATCCTGATTTTTGGCGGGCTTGTTATTTGCAAAGGGCCGAAACAGATATGGCGCCTTGCCGGTTATATCGGGGGATATCTTTTACTGTTTGGTGGAATTGCCGGGTTTTTCAATGTGTTCGAGCCGGTTTTCGATCCATCAGTATCAGAGCCGGTTCTTTATTCCGGTTGGCTATGGGTGCATATCGGAACGTCTCTGGTGACCTATGCACTCGTTACTTTGGCGGCAATAGCGGCAATGGCATACATCGTTCAGGAAAATGCCCTGAAGAACAGGCGGCCCAATCGCTGGAGCCGCCGCCTGCCGCCTTTGCGTGACAGTGAATATATGCTGGTTGGTTTTCTTAAATGGTCTGCTTGGGTTCTTGTTGTTGGCATTTTCACCGGTTTTGCACTACGTCAGGTCGAAGATCAGTCGCTTTTCTATCTTGATCACAAAATGCTTTTGACCCTGCTTGGCTTCGCTGTGATTTGTGCTCTGATCTTCATTCATGAAAAATCCACCTTGCGGGGCCGAATGGCAGTGCGATTTGTTCTTGGGGCGTGGCTTCTGCTTACGCTGGCATTCCCTGGGGTGCGATTTGTCAGTGGATATCTGATCGGTTGATCCGGGCCTATATATTCGACAATTCGCTTAGAGTTGTTGCAACGCGGCGCCAGTTTTATTAATCTGCCCAAGTTTTAGGCAATCGGATTTTCTTCATGTCTTTGCAGATCGGTTCTGTAACCGTGCCAGAGAATGTCATTCTGGCACCGATGTCAGGTGTGACTGACCTTCCTTTCCGGCAACAGGTGCGCCAGTTTGGCGGCCACCTTGTTGTATCGGAAATGATTGCATCTGATGCCATGACACGCATTCAGCGCCATCAGAAAGAAGTGCGCAAGATGCACGGTGATTGTGCAGCCGAGAGCCCGCTTTCCGTTCAGCTTGCCGGGACCGAACCCGATGAAATGGCTTTGGCCGCAAAGATGAATGAAGATCGCGGTGCGATGATCATCGATATTAATATGGGCTGTCCGGCAAAAAAAGTCACAAAGGGTTATGCCGGTTCGGCCCTGATGCGCGATGAAAAGCTTGCTGCGGATATCATAAAGGCAACCGTTGACGCTGTTTCCGTGCCTGTGACGCTCAAGATGCGTTTGGGGTGGGACGACGATAATCGTAATGCGCCGCGGCTGGCGAAAATTGCCGAGGAACTCGGCATTGCGATGTTGACCATTCACGGGCGGACGCGTTGTCAGTTTTACAAGGGTGATGCTGATTGGGGTGCAATTGGGCTGGTTAAACAGGCGGTATCGATCCCGGTTATTGGCAATGGCGATGTCAACAGAGAAGAAGACGCAGCAGAACTTCTGAAACGTTCTGCTGCTGACGGTGTCATGGTCGGACGCGGCGCACAAGGTCGACCGTGGTTTTTGGCGCAGGTTTCACATTACCTGAAAACAGGCACCAAACTGGCTGCACCGTCGCTTGATGTGCAGCTGGAAACCATTCTGCGTCACTATGATGCGATGATTGATCATCACGGGCTGCAAGGTGTGCGGATCGCCAGAAAGCATCTGGCTTGGTACTGCAACAGCTTGCGCAATGCGACGGAATTTCGCCGTGTTGTTAATGAGTTAAGTGATCCATCTGAAGTCAGGAGTCAAATCAGGGCTTTCTATGAGCCACTGATTGAGAATACCGAAAACCAGGCTGCTGCCTGAGAATAACAAGAACCAAATAGCTATTTTATCGGGGAAACTTTGAATGAGACTTGGATTTGGCAAAGGGAACGGGGTAGATCCGACTGGCGTGCTTAATGCAATTGCCAGTGCGGTTATCGTTTCTGATCGGGATGGCAAGATCCGCTTCGTCAATCAGGCGACGGAACAGCTGTTCAACACCAGCGCCGCCGTCCTCTGCCGCAGCAATCTCAAGGATTTCATTCCAGGTGACAGCCCGGTTTTCTCTCTTATCACTCAGGCAATTGACGAAGCGACATTGGTGGCTGATCATAATCTACTGATCGAGAGCCCGAAAATTGGCAAACATACTGTAAACCTGACCGTGGGTTCGATGCCAGATGAACCCGACTGTGCCGTTTTGACGTTCGAGCCGCGCTCTATCGCCCAAAAGATTGACAATCAGCTGTTGAGCCGGAACTCAGCCCGCTCGGTAAGTGCAATGGCGGCAATCCTTGCGCACGAGATCAAAAACCCGCTTTCGGGTATCCGTGGTGCAGCTCAATTGCTTGAGCAGACCTCAAACGAGGACGACAGGGTCCTGACGCGTCTGATCTGTGACGAGGCAGACCGTATTGTCGACCTTGTTGATCGTATGGAAATCTTTTCTGATAAACCGATGGAACGCGGTGCAGTCAATATCCATACCGTGCTTGAACATGTCCGCAGGCTTGCAGAAAACGGCTTTGGCAAACATCTGGCATTCGAAGAAATCTATGACCCGTCGCTGCCACCGGTTTTCGGGAATAGGGACCAGCTTATTCAGGTATTTTTGAACCTTTTGAAGAATGCGGGCGAAGCGGTTGATCATGATAGCGGTCATATTGTGATATCGACCCGCTATCAGCACGGTGTTCGCCTTGCTGTTGCGGGCGGTGATGCGCGTGTGCATTTGCCGTTGGTCGTGTCTGTACGTGACAATGGACCAGGTATTGCACCCGACATGCGCGAAAGCCTGTTTGACCCGTTCGTAACAACAAAACCAACCGGCTCAGGATTGGGGCTGGCCTTGGTGGCCAAGATTATCAATGACCACGGTGGTGTGATTGAGGTTAAAGATGCACCGGGGGGCGGTGCCGAATTCCAGATCATGCTGCCAATCTATAACCGCACGCTGGCTGAAGATGTCGGTGCGGGCAATATAATTAAGAACAAGGAAGAAACCGTATGAGCCCGAGCCCGGCCAGAATTCTTGTTGCTGACGACGACCGTGCAATCCGTACCGTTCTGACACAGGCTTTGTCGCGTCAGGGTCATGAGGTGCGAAGCACCGGTCACGGACGGACCTTGTGGGACTGGATCGCTGACGGGGATGGCGATCTGGTAATCACAGACGTGATGATGCCGGACGAAAACGGGCTCGACATGGTTCCGCGTATCCGCAAACTGCGTCCGGACTTGCGTGTGATCGTCATGAGCGCGCAAAACACACTGATGACAGCGGTAAAAGCAGCCCAGAGAGGGGCTTTTGAATATCTGCCAAAACCGTTTGATTTGAATGAGCTGATAAGCATTGTTGATCGGGCACTCGAAACGCCACAGGCTGACGAGAATGCCAAATCCCCTGATGATGAAGGGGATGATCGTCTGCCTCTGATCGGTCGGTCATCGGCGATGCAGGAAATTTACCGTGCTCTCGCCCGTCTGATGAACACCGACCTTACCGTCATGGTGACAGGAGAAAGTGGCACCGGTAAAGAGTTGGTGGCCCGTGCGCTGCACGAATATGGCGGACGTCGCCACGGCCCGTTCGTTGCCATCAACATGGCGGCAATTCCGCGTGAGCTTATCGAAAGTGAGCTTTTCGGCCATGAAAAAGGGGCCTTTACCGGAGCTAACGAGCGCAAGGTAGGCCGGTTTGAGCAGGCTGAGGGCGGAACGCTATTTCTTGATGAAATAGGTGACATGCCGCTGGAGGCACAGACCCGATTACTGCGTGTTTTGCAGGAAGGTGAATATACCCGTGTTGGCGGGCGAACACCGATCCGTGTGAATGTCCGCATCGTTGCTGCAACCCACAGGGATCTGCGCAAGCTGATCCGCGAAGGCACCTTCCGCGAAGATTTGTTCTATCGTCTTAATGTCGTTCCAATCCGGCTACCGTCATTGCGTGAACGGCTGGAAGACATTCCCGAACTGGTCAATCACTTCCTCATGCAGGCCAGTGAAGAGGGGTTGCCTCGCAAGACACTTTCAGCCGAGGCCATGGCACGCTTAAAAGCCCATCGATGGCCTGGAAATATACGCGAACTGGAAAATATGGTTCGCCGTTTGACTGCGCTCTATTCGCATGACGTGATTGGCGTCGATGTTATCGAAACCGAGTTTTCGGAAAACAGCATCAGTGAAGCCGCACCGGTCGGGGAACCGCAATCACTAGCGGAATCGATCGAACGTCATGTTCGTGAATACTATGATGCCCATGACGAAGACCTTCCTTCAAGCGGCCTGTATGATCGTATATTGCGCGAAATGGAACGTCCGTTGCTGACTGTTACACTGGAAGCTACCCGTGGTAATCAGGTGAAGGCGGCCGAGGTTCTGGGACTTAACCGGAATACATTGCGCAAGAAAATCCGCGATCTGGGACTGGAAGTCGTCAGGGGCGCAAAATGACCGAAGCCGGACGACCCGTCACCAGTCGTCTGATGCGTTTAGGGTTTGTCAGATTTCTGGGTCGATTAAGCCAGTCGCGCAAGTTTGCGATTGGTCTGGTCTGTGCCGGGCTTATATCGGTTCTGGCGACCTATCTTGCCATGACCGGTACTGCTCCACTGCGGCCGGAACCACGTCTGATCATCCTGCTGTTAAACATTGATCTTATTCTTGTTTTGGCTCTTGCCACATTGGTTGCGCGCAAGCTCGTTCAGATTTGGGCGGAACGACGGCGTGGCACGGCCGGTGCCAAGCTTCACACAAGAATGGTTCTACTGTTCTCGCTGGTGGCGGTGACCCCGGCCATTATCGTTGCTATTTTTTCCGCATTGTTTCTGCATTTCGGTATTCAGGGATGGTTCAGTGATCGTATCAGAACTGCCGTCGAAGAAAGCATGGTCATTGCAGAGGCATACCTGAAAGAACATCAGGAGCTTATCCGGGCCGATGTTCTGGCAACGGCCAATGACCTTCAACGTCTTGGCGTCAATTTTGCAACAGACAGAGAGCGCATCAACCGGATACTGACGGCTCAGGCCGATGCCCGTGGATTGCCGGAAGCCGTGATAATTGACGGAAGCGGCGCCGTACTTGCGCAGTCCGACTACAGTTTTTCCTATGATCCGGTCCTGTCACCAATTCCACAGGAAGTCTATGATCGGGCGCGAAACAACGATGTTGTTCTGCTTTTGGGGAATACGGACAACCGTATTCGCGCCATGGCGCATCTCGACAGTTTCATTGACGGGTATCTTCTGGTCGGCCGGTTTGTTGATCCCAATGTTCTTGAGCGTATCGACAAGGCCAGAAAGGCAGTAACTGCCTACGAAAACCTTGAAGGTGAACGGTCCGGGATTGTCATCACCTTCGTGATGATTTTCGTGCTGATTGCCGTTGTCTTGCTTCTGGCCGCAGTGACTTTGGGTCTTATGGTTGCAACACGCTTGGTCGAACCGATTTCCCAATTGATTGTGGGGGCAGAAAAGGTCCGTGACGGAGATTTGACCTTCCGTGTTCCGCTTGCAGGGCAGGAAGACGAGCTTGAAGCACTAACCCGTGCTTTCAACCGCATGACATCCCAGCTTGATACGCAGCGTACCGAACTGGTAGCGGCCAATCGTCTGAATGACGAGCGCCGTCGGTTTACAGAGGCAATTCTGGGTGGTGTGACTGCCGGGGTGATCGGGCTTGATGCAGAATGCCACATCAATCTGCCAAACCGCAGTGCTTCCGACCTTATGGGGATTGATCTTGACGGGGCTATCGGGCAGTCCATCTGCGAGGTCATCCCGGAATTCTCCGAACTTTTCGACGATCTACACAAGGAAGGTGATCGAAGCAAATCGCGGCAGATTGAAATCCGACGGGATGGTTTGGCCCTGATGCTTTTGGCCCGGGTAACGGTCGAGCGTGCGGAAGATCGGTCTATTTTTGGCTATGTCGTAACCTTTGACGATGTAACGGAACTTCAAACCGCGCAGCGTATGGCTGCCTGGGCCGACGTTGCGCGTCGAATTGCGCACGAAATCAAAAACCCGCTGACACCGATACAATTATCGGCAGAGCGTCTAAAACGTCGATATCTCAAGGAAATTCAAAGCGATACCGAAGTGTTTAAAACCTGTACCGACACGATTATTCGTCAAGTCGGAGACATAGGACGTATGGTCGACGAATTCTCAAGTTTTGCGAGAATGCCGTCACCGAAGATGAAATCTGAAAAGATTGTTGATCTGGTCAAAGGTGCGGTATTCCTTCAAAAACAGGCCTACAATAAAATAACGTATGACTTCGATCCGAAAGCAGGCCGTGATATTGAAGTTTCATGCGATGCCCGACAGGTCAATCAGTGCCTGACCAATACCCTTAAAAATGCAGCTGAGGCGATTGACGGAAGGGAAGGCGACGAAAGCGAATTGCCGCCGGGCCGTATAGAAATTTCTGTGACACGCTCTGATGAACATCAACGCATCTACGTTACAGTCTCGGATAATGGCAAAGGTTTGCCGGTTGAAAATCGTGAACGACTAACCGAACCCTACGTAACAACCCGGTCAAAAGGTACTGGTCTGGGTCTTGCAATCGTCAAGAAAATCATGGAAGACCATGGCGGAGAGCTTATACTCGCTGACGGTGTTGAGAGCGGAGCAACGGTTACACTGGCCTTTCCAGTCGCAGGTAAACATATAACTGCAGAAGAAACTGCAGATAGCACCTCTTTGAACAACTGATCCTGTTGTTTCATCAGCAATAATTTTAGATACGGGCATATTGGTCACGACATGGCGCACGATATTCTGATCGTCGATGATGAAGAAGATATCCGGGCACTGATCGCCGGAATCCTCGAAGACGAAGGACACAAAACCCGCCAGGCAGGTTCAAGCCAGGAAGCATTGTCAGAGGTTGCCGCGCGGCGACCAAGTCTGGTGATTCTTGATATCTGGATGGACGAGAGCGATCACGACGGTATCGAGACTCTCAAACTGATCAAGCGTGAGCATAGTGAAGTGCCTGTCGTCATGATTTCGGGACATGGCAACATCGAAACAGCGCTGGAAGCGTCACGTAACGGTGCGTACGATTTCATTGAGAAGCCGTTCAATACGGATCGACTGTTGCTGGTTGTCGAACGCGCAATCGACGATGCCCGCCTGCGTCGCGAGAACCGCGAGCTGACCATGCGGGCAGGGGGAGACACCGAACTAGTTGGTTGTTCCTCTGTCATTAATGGTTTACGCCAAGCGATTGACCGTGTTGCTCGTACCGGAAGCCGAATTTTGATTTCCGGCCCGGCCGGTTCGGGAAAAGAAGTCGTCGCGCGTCTTATCCACAAAAATTCCGCCCGTGCCGAAGCGCCTTTTGTTGTTTTGAATTGCGCGAATATTTCACCCGACACAATGGAAGAGTCACTGTTTGGCGCCGTCGCGGCGGCCAATCGCGAAGCACGTACCGGTGTGCTGGAACTGGCGCATGGTGGAACCTTACTGCTTGATGAAGTGGCAGATATGCCGTTGGAAACGCAGGGGAAAATTGTTCGCGTTCTGCAGGAGCAGACATTCGAGCGTGTCGGTGGCTCTGTGCCTGTCAGCGTGGATGTGCGCGTTATTGCAACAACCGCGCGAGATCTGGAAGAACGGATTGCGGAGCAGCGGTTTCGTCAGGACTTGTACTATCGCCTGAATGTCGTGCCGTTGCAGGTTCCGTCCCTGCAGCAGCGCCGTGATGATATCCCTGACCTCGCAGAATGGTTTCTTGTACGCTATGCAGAGGCAACCGGACTGCCCAAACGCAAGCTTTCCGCCGAAGCACTCGCCGCGTTGCATTCATACGACTGGCCCGGGAATGTTCGGCAATTGCGCAACGTCATCGAGCGCCTGATGATCATGGCACCAGATGACAGTACGGATGTCATCAGTGGCAAAATGCTGCCATCAGAGTTGTTTGAAGATGTGCCGGTATCTTTGAATTTTGATAAAACCAGTGAAATCATGGCATTGCCTCTGCGCGAAGCCCGCGAGATGTTCGAAAAGGAATATCTTCAAACGCAGGTGGAACGTTTCGGCGGGAATATTTCCAAAACTGCAAGCTTTGTCGGTATGGAACGTTCTGCCTTGCATCGAAAACTCAAAAGTCTGGGCGTGAATGGGGAGCGTGCGGAATAATCCGCCAGCGCGATCCGGAGCTTTTGAACGGGAGACGAAACAATGAAGGTCATCATTTGCGGCGCCGGGCAGGTGGGCTTCCACATTGCCAAATATCTTGCTGCCGAAAACAATGATGTGACGGTTATAGACCAGTCGGAAGAATTGGTTCGCAAGATTTCCGATACACTGGAAGTCAAGGGTATCATTGGTTTCGGGTCACATCCCGATGTCTTACAGCAGGCAGGTGCCGACGAAGCCGACATGCTGATTGCGGTAACCTTTGCCGATGAAGTCAACATGACAGCTTGTCAGGTTGCGCATTCCCTGTTCAATGTACCGACAAAAATTGCCCGTATTCGCAGTCAGACCTATCTGCAACCGGAATGGGCCAGTTTGTTCGGCCGTGAAAAACTGCCGATTGATGTGGTCATTTCGCCGGAAATGGAAGTGGCCCGAGCTGTTGCACGTCGTTTGCGCGCGCCAGGCGCCTTTGACATGATCCCGTTTGCCGATGACAAGGTCAAAATCCTTGGTCTGAGGTGCAATGAAGATTGCCCGGTAATCAATACGCCGCTTCGGCAATTACATCAGCTTTTCCCTGATCTGAATATTTCGATCCTCGGCATGATCCGCAATGACAAGCCGGTTTATCCCAAGGGGGATGATCAGATGCTGGCCGGCGACCTGGTCTATCTGGCGGTTTCCAGTGATCAGGTGGATCGGGCTATGTCGGCCTTTGGTCACGAGGACCCTGAAGCACGACGCATCGTTATTTTTGGGGGCGGTAACATTGCCCTGTTCTTGGCAGAAGAAATCAATCAGAACTTCCCGGGGGTAACCACCCGCCTGATCGAGGCAGACCCGGAGCGAGCCCGTTTCGTTGCGCAGAAATTACCGAAGAAAAGCGTGGTTCTGCGAGGGGATGTGCTCGATCCAGAATTGCTTGAAGAGGCCAATGTCGGTAATGCCGAGGCCGTTGTTGCTCTGACAAACGATGATGAAACGAACATTCTGTCATCACTCCTGGCGAAACGGTATGGCTGCCCGCGCGCACTGACCCTGATTAATAAAAGCACCTATACATCCTTGGTCTCCGAGCTTGGCATTGATGTGGTCATCAGTCCGCGCATGACGACGGTTTCGACAATTCTTCACCATGTTCGCCGGGGCCGAATTCGTGCGGTGCATAGTCTTTCAGAAGGATTTGGCGAGGTCCTGGAAGCCGAAGCACTTGAGACGGCACCAATTGTTGGCAAGGCGATCAAGGATATCGCCATGCCAGCAGGCGTCGTGTTTGGTGCAATCCTGCGCGACGGTGAAGTCGTGATGCCACGCGCCAATACGGTGATCGAAGCCAATGACCGGATTGTGGTCTTCGCGGGCTCCGAGCAAATCAAAAAGGTCGAGAAGATGTTTGCCGTCCGGCTGGAATATTTCTAGGTATTTAAAGGTTTGCAGCATTCTTCTTGTAAATCAGATTCACGTGCGTTCCGGATATATTCATGTCAGAAAAAATGCCATTGCCGCCAAAAGCCGTTATTTTCGACTGGGACAATACGCTGGTCGATAGCTGGGAAACCATTCAGGTGGCTCTTAATCTGACATTTGATGATTTCGGCAAAGACCGCTGGGATCTTGTCGAGACAAAAACACGGGTTGCACGTTCATTGCGGGACAGCTTCCCGACCCTGTTTGGCGAAGATCGCTGGGAAGAAGCCAAAAATCGTTTCTATGCTCATTTCAAGGCTATCCACTTGGAAACGCTTACACCACTCACAGGGGCGCATGATCTTTTGTGTGCACTTCGTGATACTGGTGCCTATATGGGCGTGGTCAGTAACAAGAACGGCAACTTCCTGCGCTCGGAAGTTGCCCACCTCGGCTGGGGCCATTTTTTTGGTGGCGTTGTCGGTGCGACGGATGCCCAAAATGACAAACCTGCAGCTGATCCAGTACATCTGGCCATGGGCGACTCTGCTGCGGCGCAATATGAGAATCTGTGGTTTGTGGGTGATAGTGTGGTCGATATTCAGTGTGCACGGAATGTCGGTGCGACGGCGATATTGATCGGAGACGAAATTACCGGTCACGGGGATGCCACGAATTCCGCGACTCTCAGCCCAGATTGGCATTTCCCCGATTGCGAAGCGCTTGTAAGGCTTGTAAAAAGCTTTGCGAAAGTCTTATAGTTCAATCAGGTCATAAAAATGGGGCCGGAGCCGTAACAGACAGAAAAGTCATCGGTTCTGCATTTTCCTTGACCACCCGAAACGATAAAAACGCTCATAAAAGAAGGCTAGGTCTAACCAATGGCGGAAAAATCACAAAATGTTCAGGACGTATTCCTGAATTATTGCCGTAAAAACAAAACGCCGGTTACCGTGTTTCTGGTCAACGGAGTCAAATTGCAGGGCATCATTACCTGGTTTGACAATTTCTCAGTTTTGCTGCGGCGCGATGCTCACACCCAGCTCGTTTACAAACATGCGATTTCGACAGTAATGCCGACGACGCCGATTAAACTGTTTGATCCGAGCCAGCCTGCGGACGAAGAAAATAGCTGACGAATCTCTGACTGCGGGGGCTAACGGCGAAGATGACAGCCCCCGGGTCCTCGTTTTCCATCCGGAACTTAAACGTGCGGATCAGGCTGGATCCTGGCGCGACGCGTCGTCGCGACTGGAAGAAGCCGTCAGCCTGACCGGCGCACTGGATTTTGAAGTAGTGGGCGCAGATGTTGTGCCCATTGCGAAAACACGACCGGCAACCCTGTTCGGAACCGGCGTGGTCGAGCGTCTTGGCAATCAGATTAAAGCCGAAGAAGCCGACATTGTTATGATCAATGGCCAGCTTTCCCCGATCCAGCAGCGTAATCTGGAACGTGAATGGAAGTGCAAGGTCATCGACCGAACCGGCCTTATTCTCGAAATCTTTGCCGACCGTGCACGCACCCGCGAGGGGCGTTTGCAGGTTCAACTGGCATTGCTGAGCTATCAGAAGTCTCGTCTGGTTCGGACATGGACACACCTTGAACGTCAGCGCGGCGGCCGTGGCTTCCTCGCCGGACCGGGTGAACGCCAAATCGAGATTGACCGTCGGTTGATTGGAGACAAGCTCGCAAAGCTCCGTCGGGAACTGGAAGAAGTCAAAAGGACACGTGAACTTCACCGTGAGGCGCGCCGTCGGGTCCCTTATCCGATTGTGGCACTTGTCGGTTATACCAACGCAGGAAAATCAACACTATTCAATCAACTAACGGTGTCTGATGTTTTTGCTGAAGACATGTTGTTTGCGACGCTTGATCCGACCATGCGTGGATTGGAGTTGCCAAGCGGCAGGAAGGTTATCCTGTCTGATACCGTCGGGTTCGTTTCGGACCTGCCTCATGATCTTGTGGCCGCATTCCGGGCAACACTTGAAGAAGTTCTTGAAGCCGATCTGATCGTGCATGTTCGAGATGCGTCGTCGCATGAGACAGAGGCCCAAAAGCTTGATGTTCTTGAAGTTCTTAAAGCATTGGGACTGCAAAAAGCGATTGATGGTGAAGAGCTGGTAGAAGCGCTGAATAAATGCGATCAGCTTGAAGGTGAAGACCTGACAGCGGTACAGGAATATTCATCGCGGAACGCCAACACAATCGCGATTTCCGCGATCAAAGGTACGAACTGCGATGCCTTGCTGACATTGATCGAGGATCGGCTAACCGAGGATATGCCGATTTTCGAAGTGCTTGTTCCCTATTCGGATGGTAAGGCGCTGGCACGGTTGTATGAGCAAGGGGAAGTCCTGAAGCGTCTGGATGGCGAGGATGGTATTTCAGTGCAGGTTCGCATTGATGATAGTCGCGTCGGGCGTTTTGAAGACTGGTGTGCAAAATCGGGGTTCGATCCTCACCTCGTATAGGCAGGATCGAACCCCAAATTAAAACTGGAAAGGAACAAAGTGTGTTAAGCGTCGATATGGATAAGATTACCGAAATTATCCGCGAAGTATCGGCCGAGGAAATAGCGCCACGCTTTGGTCAGTTGGAAGAAAGCGATATCGATACCAAGAGCCATGCCATGGACTTGGTGACAATCGCTGATACGGAGGCAGAGCGGGTTCTGACAAGACGTTTCTGCGACCTTTTGCCAGGCAGTGTTGCGCTGGGTGAGGAGGCAGCCCACGCCGATCCGAAGTTGCCGGAACGTGTGTTTAGCAATGATGCTCCGGTCTGGATCATCGACCCTGTTGACGGGACCAAGAATTTTGCTCATCATCGTCAGCCGTTCCGGTGTATGGTTGCCCTTTATCATGGTGATGAAACCGTTGCTGCTTGGATCATTGATCCGATTGAAGGTTCAGCAACGGTAGCAGAGAAAGGGGCAGGGACTCTCCATAACGGCTCCCCCGTGCATGTTCGCTCAAACATTCAGGTTACAAAAGATGCCAAGGGTTTCCTGATCTCGTTTGCCCGTGACCGTATCCTCAAACATTACGGACATCTCGATTTCTTTGACGAGGTCGCCCATTATTCCTGTTGTGGGGCCGAATATCAGGAAATTGCCCAAGGGCTTTTTGACTTCTGTGCCTATCGCAACCTGAAACCGTGGGATCATGCCCCTGGAACCTTGCTGGTGCGCGAGGCAGGTGGTGTTGCCAAATATATCACCGCAACAGGATCGGATGAATATCACGCCAATGGTAATGCACCGGGATTACTATGTGCATCCTCGCCAGAACTTTGGGCAGAAATGAGCGAGATACTGCTGCCTTTGTTCGGATAGTGTCGGCTTTTTATCCTTCAGCCGTTAGTGTGCTCGGCCTTTTTGGCGTCATTCCATAGCGCATCCATTTCTTCCAGATCGGATTGGCTTGCACTTCGCCCATCACGGGCCAATTCGTTTTCGATGAAATGAAAGCGGCGCGTAAATTTGTGGTTTGCGCGACGCAACGCGACTTCCGGGTCAACGTCCAGCTTGCGTGCCAGATTGGCCATAACAAACAGCATGTCACCAAGTTCGTCTTCAATTCGGTCCTGATTGGGATTTTGGGTCAGTTCGGCCTGCAGCTCGCCGATTTCTTCGTGCAGCTTGTCAAAAACCTCGTCCGTAGACGGCCAGTCAAATCCTACGCGCGCGGCCCGTTTTGTCAGTTTTTCGGCCCGCATCAGTGCGGGCAGGGCGCTTGCTACACCATCAAGGGCACTATGGCGTTCATGCCCTCTCGTCTCGGCCTTTTCTGCTCGCTCTGCGGCCTTAATCTTTTCCCAGGTCTGGTTGACACCATCTGTGGTTTTTACGTCACCGTCACCAAACACATGCGGATGCCGAACAATCATCTTTGATACAATGCTGTTTGCGACATCTTCAAAAGTGAAATGGCCTTCTTCAGATGCCATTTGCGAATGAAAGACGACTTGCAGCAAAAGGTCTCCGAGTTCTTCGCGTAATTCGTTCATATCATTCTGGGCTATCGCATCAGCGACTTCATATGCTTCCTCAATAGTGTAAGGAGCAATGGTCGCAAAGTTTTGCTCCAGATCCCAGGGACAACCTCCATCTGGGTCACGCAACCTTGCCATGACATCCAGTAATGCATTGATTGCCTTGCTATTATGATCGGTCATATTTCTTTTGCCCCGGTGTCATTGGCATGTACTTGGTGTTCTGTCCTAACGTGCCTTATCCTGTCTGGCAAGCAGCCCGATACAACAAAGCAAAACCCGCCAACAGATTGCTGGCGGGTTTTGCTCTTTGATAGAGAATAAACATAATCAGGCAGCAGCAAGCTCTTCGGCTTTGTCGGAGCTTTTATCGTCAGCTTTGCTTTTCTTACCTTCGACAAGGCCGCGATGCAGTGCCTTGATTGCCTTGCTGAAGTCGCCTTCGGCAACAACGAACTGTAGGTCGACCCGGCGGCTGGGATAGTGGCTAGCGACCAGTTCAATGCCGTCGGCGTCAAGAATGCCAACCGCGCGGGCAAACAGGCCCGGCTGATCAATATTGGCACCGATCACGGAAACGATCGCCACCTTGCGGGTCTTCACACTTGCTTCGGGTTGTTTTGCTTCGATCTCGTCGACACAGCGGCGAATCTGCTTAAGCGGTGCTGATACATAATGCGTGATCGTGTTAGCATTCAGATTCTTGGTGACGGTTGGAACCTTGAAGCGTTTCAGAACACTCAGAATTGTTTCTTCACCACCGGCAACACCAACCATGTCCTGATTGAACACTTCGATCTCGAATGCTGTCGGAACGCCAGTCACGATCTCGACACGGCTGTCATCCGGATCCCAATGATCGTCAATAACGGTCCCCGGGTGTTCCGGTTCAAACGTGTTGGCGATCCGCAGCGGGATGTCATTCTGACGCAGCCCCTTGGCCGCACGCGGATGAATGGCTTCCATCCCCATATTCGACAGCTGATCGGCGACGTCATAGCTGGTACGACCAATCGGACGCACGGCATCCTCCCCGACGATTCGCGGATCCGCACTCGACAGATGGAATTCCTTGTGAATGATCGCTTCACGCGCCTGCGTCAGGCAGGCGATACGCGAAAATGTCACTTCACTGTAGCCACGGCCATAAATGCTCATCAGACCTTCGCTGCACTGGGCATATCCCGTGGCAATCGGAAGCTGTTTCGAGATATCGATATCGGAAAATACCTTTTCGATACGACCGTCAAGAGTTGATGCTTCCGGCTCGCGCCAGCCCGAAAGGTCGGCAAACACCGCGTTCACCCCCTTGGCGCGGAGCAGTAGCATTGTATTGTGCGCGCTGTGTGACTCACCGATCGCGCTCAGCATCTCACGTACCGTCAGCAAGTGCTTTTCAAGCTTGAAATGCCCAAAACTGCAGAGGCGGTGCAAATCCATCAGGCAACTGCGTGTGCCCTCGATACGCTCCTGAACAAAGGCGTTGGCCAGCTTGAGTTCAGGCGCATCACCAAAGATTTCTTCATTAATCGCACACATCTTCTCAGAAACCTTGGTCAGGGCATCACCCCATGCCCAATCGGTTTCAGAGCCCGCATAAAGCTGATAAACACCAGCTTCGCCGGTTTTCTTGTTTTCCAGCAACATGTCGGTAAAACCGCCATAAGCCGAAACCACAAAAACGCGGTTATAAAGTTCGCTGTCGCTGCGATTACCGACAAGGATGTTATCCATAACGGCAGTGACCTGCGACATCGACGTTCCGCCGATCTTGTGAACGCTATGCCCAGCGTCCGTTTTTGCGGCAGTCTTTTTCTGGGCTGAAAGCATGGTGCCTCCTTTGGGGGCGTTTCCTTGAAAAGTCTAAGTCGTCAGAGCTTGGGGCGAACCGTTATGGCCGCCCCAAGTTCAAAGTCCTAGCTGGCAAGTGCATCACCATCCAGCGGGTAGACACCGTTCTCATCATGCGTCTCACGCCCGTTGAGTGGCGGATTGAAAGCGCAGGCCACAACCATATCCTCGGTGCCGCCGCGCAAATAATGGCGGTCGTGTTTATCAAGAATGTAAACAGTGCCCGGTACAATCTTGTATTTCTTGCCATCTGCTATGGTTTCGACTTCACCATTGCCCGAAATGCAATAGACCGTCTCGAAATGATTTGCATAGCAAATCTCGGTTTCTGTGCCGGCATAAATTGTGGTGATATGGAACGAGAAACCCATACCATCATCGGCAAGTGACAGGCGGGTGCTCTCCCAGTTTTCGGCAACAACCCGACGACCTGATGCTTCACATTCTTTCAGTGTACGAACAATCATATTTAACTCTTTGATTTAATGTCAGTTATGCGGTAGGGCAACGCCAACGCGTTGCCCCTGCCAAAATCATTCGGCAGCAGCTTTTGCCGAGGAAATTTCCTTGCCCATTGCTTTGGCTGTCGCCATTTCAAGAATGTCCAGACCATGGGCCAGATCGTCCTTCGAAATGATCAGCGGCACAAGGCATTTGACAACCTCGTCTTCCGGGCCACTGGTTTCAATGACCAGATTGTGCGTGAAGCATTCCTTGGTAACTTTGGATGCGAGTTCACCGCTTTCAAAGCAGATACCCTGCATCAATCCACGACCTTTGCGATAGATTTTGCCATCGCCATAACGCTCTGCAATTTGTTCAAGACGCTTGCCGAGGAAATCAGCCTTGTCGCGCACATCAGTAGCGAACTTGTCGTCCGACCAGAAATGGTCAAGTGCTGCGGTCGCCGTTACGAAAGCATGGTTATTGCCGCGGAACGTGCCGTTATGTTCACCAGGATGCCATACATCATATTCAGGCTTGATCAGAACGACAGCCAGCGGCAAGCCATAAGCCGAGAGAGATTTTGACAACGTCACCATGTCCGGCTTTATCCCGGCTGGTTCAAAGCTGAAGAAAGTTCCAGTGCGACCGCATCCAGCCTGAATGTCATCAACGATCAGCAGAATGTCGTGTTTGCGACAAACCTGTTCCAGTTTCTGCAACCAACCGAAATCGGCCGCATTCAAACCGCCTTCACCCTGAACGGTTTCAACGATGATGGCAGCGGGCAGGGCGATGCCACTGGAATTGTCACCAAGTACGCGATCCAGATACTCGGTCGTGTCGGCACCGTCGCCCATGTAACCGTCGAACGGTACGGCAACGGCATTATCAAGTGACACGCCGGCTGCGCCACGGTGGTGTTCATTGCCGGTAATAGCCAATGCACCAAGTGTCACACCGTGGAAACCATTGGTGAACGAAATGACGGTTTCACGTCCTTTCACCCGGCGGGCAAGCTTAAGAGCCGCTTCAACCGCATTGGTACCTGTTGGCCCAGTGAACTGGATTTTGTAATCCATATTTCTCGGCTTCAGCACTTTGCTTTCCATTGCTTCAAGGAACGCTGCCTTGGCCTTGGTGTGCATATCCAATCCATGGGTAATGCCGTTCGACTTGATATAGTCGATCAATTTTTCCTGCAGTACAGGATGGTTGTGACCATAATTCAGACTGCCGGCACCAGCCAGAAAATCGAGATAACGCTTGCCGTCAGTATCAGTCAGCCAAGTACCTTCGGCCTTTTCAAAGGTTACGGGGAAGGAGCGGGCATAGCTCTGAACTTCCGATTCAAGACGATCAAATACAGTCATAATTCCCTCTTTTTGATTGGGAAAATAAAAAATGGTTCTGTCATGCCAAACGTCCGGTCAAGCCGGTTGTTCCAATTAAATGGCATCAGAATTCAGGAAAATGCGGGCAGGCAATCAGGCTGCGACACGTGCAACATCTGCGCGTTCGAACGGGCCGATCTGCCACAGTATTTCACTGGCAGCAGCACCGTCGAAATGCGTTTCACGCTCGAAAAGGACTTTGCGCCTGACCTCGGTTTCGAGTTCACGCGCGACTGAACGGAAAACACCCTGTGACGGCGCATTGGACGATGTGATTGTCGTCTGCAGCTCGGTCACATTATGACAGATCGGGCGGTCCAGAATTTCGAGGATCATGGATTTCGCCAATTTTAAACCACGCGCTTTGGGCGATACAGCAACCTGCCAAATAAACAGACGTTCGGGATTTTCCGGTACAATGTAGCCGGAAACGAAGCCCGCAGGTTGACCGTCAAGTTCGGCGATCACGCAGGTGTCGGCAAAGTGCGAACACTGCAGGAGATTGCAATAAACGGAATTTTCGTCGAGTGGCTTGCATTCCGCGATCAACTCATTGACTGCGGCACCGTCTACGGCCTTGGGTTTCCGGATCGTAAGATTGGCTTTGTGGCCGCGATTGCCGCTTGTGGTGGCAATTTTCATCGGTCTATCTGCCTCGTTATTTCGATACGCGATCTTTCATGTCGCGATAAATATATAGAAGATCGATGGAAAAACGTCAACATCTCAACCGTGACGAAAACATTAAACGATATAAGTGATTGGCTTAATTATAAAAATTTTGATTCTAACTCTCCACATTTAATCCACAATTCAAAACATAATCAGTTTTCATTTAGCGAAACACGATTGAATTATACTTAGAATATCTATGGAAATAGGATGGAAAACGTTGCAGGCCACCGGTTTGACGGTTATTACTTCAGTGAAATCAAAACAACAAATATCGGAACTGCAGCATGGACAAGTTGCACGAAGCGCTCATTTCAATTCGCCGGATTCTACGTGCCAGCGACATTCACGCAAAAAAGCTGAGTAAGGTCACGGGGCTCAAGACATCGCAACTGATCGTCCTGCAATCCCTGGATGAATTCGGAGAGATGACCGTTGGGGAAATCGCCGGAAAAGTCAATCTTGCCCAAGCATCTGCTACGGCATTGGTTGACAAGATTCAGGCCATGAATTTGGTGAGGCGCGCGCGGGGGGACACGGACAAGCGCAAGGTATTTGTTCAACTGACTGACCATGGTCGGAATGTACTTGATCGCGCGCCTATGGCACTGCATGACCGGTTTTCTGATAAATTCAAGGCGCTGGAAGAGTGGGAGCAAAGCTTTCTGATCGCGGCACTCCAGCGCGTTTCCGGGATGATGGATGCCAGCGATTATGATGCAGCACCTTTGCTGGATCATGAGGTGATTGTAGAGAAGGGGCCCGAGCCCCCAAGGCCCTGAAACTTCTCATTAGAAACTTGATATTCCTGCTTCAAGATCATGAAATATCGAAAAAATTTTTCATTATACAAGTAATTTGATCTGGTGTTACCACAGGACAGGTGCCCACAGCGTGTTAATGTTACAAGGTGGGCATGCGTATACCTGGCGCCATTTCTTCCTCATGATCCTATGGTGCAAGTTTAATGTCGGTCGACGACTGTCCAACCGACTTATCAAGGCTTCCTTTTGCGAGGCAAAGGCTTCGGGACCGGTTTCATATGCCATCTGATCGATAATCCGACCCAGATCAGAATTCATTAGCCGACTGTTATCGACATATAACGGAAACATCTGGTCATTCACCTGATCCATGTGGGGCCGGCCGCAGCCAGTTTCGCCAAGAAACGACGGCTTGCTGGACGCTCCGGCGCATCCGGTTTCTGAACTGGCGAGGCGACACGATGATTGGCAACATAGATCTCAACACAATCGGCAAGGGCACCAAGTTGCGCTTGATGAAGTCTGTCAGTGCAATTTAGTTCTGGAACAAGAAGAGTAGCATCAGCCAGATACCGGCTCATTATGAGGCACAATGAGCATTTGGATGAATTGTTTGGAAGAAATCTTGGGTAAGATATTGAAATCAAAAACTAAATAATTTGTCATAATATATATTATAGAACTTATTCGTATATGAATTACCGGTCCCTACGAGGTCAGATTGCCTGTGTAAAATTATCTTCCCCTCATTCCAAATTGATAATGAGACCATCATATGCTGGCGCGACATGATCCGGCGTATCATCCATGGCTTCGTCATAATCAAACAAAATGCTCATGTGGGTAAAGTAAGTCTGTTTGGGTTTAAATTCTGCGACCCAGTCCAGCACTTTCTCCAGATGAGCATGCGTGGCATGTGGTTTATGACGCAGGCAATCAACAACCCAAACATCGAGCCCGTAAAGATGTTCACGTGATTCTTCCGGAAAATCGACGACATCCGTTGAATAGGCAAAATTGCCAACTTTGAAACCCAGCGTCTCGCCATAACCGTGATCCTGACGAAAAACGGTTATCGGGACCCCTGCTGCCTCGAATGCCCCAGATATCACATGCGGGACCAAGACTGGCTTGTAATAGAAGTCAATACCGTCGGCCAAAGGTTCAAACACATAGGCAAAGCGATGGTCAATGTCTGAAATGGTTTCGGGTGCCGCATAGATATCCAGTGGACTATGCATCGCGACATTGATCCAGCGAAGTTCGTCTATGCCATGCACGTGATCTGCATGCGCATGGGTGAACAGCACAGCATCAATATGATTGATATCATAACGCAATGCCTGCTCGCGAAAATCCGGCGTCACATCGACAAGTATCTTTTTGCCCGCCTGCTCGATCAGGATCGAGCTTCTGAGCCTCCGATTTTTCGGGTTTCCCGGATTGCACTTTCCCCAACCCAAGCCAACGGATGGGACACCGTTTGATGATCCGCAGCCCAGAATGGTGATTTTCGTCACTATACGCCTGCCTCCGGCGACAGAAGATGCTTCCGATCCGCCTTGATGAACAGGGCAAAGAAATTATTCGTGGTCGCACGAGCTATTTCATCGGGACTGACACCCTTGATTTGCGCCAGTTTTGCGGCCGTATGGGCAACATAAGCTGGCTCGTTCGGTTTGCCGCGTTTCGGAACCGGGGCCAGATAAGGTGCATCGGTTTCCACCAGCAGGCGATCAAGTGGCACGTCGGCAACGGCAGCTTGGATTTCCCGAGCCGAGTTGAAGGTGATAATGCCCGAGCAGGAAATATAGAAACCGATCTTCAGCGCCCTCTGTGCCAGTGCCGCCGAGCTTGAGAAACAGTGAATGACACCGGTAAACGGCCCCTTTTCATATTCCTCCTCGAGGATGTCCATCGTGTCGTCATCTGCGTTGCGCGTATGAACGATCAATGGCAGACCGGTTTCACGGCAGGCTGCAATATGTGCACGAAAGCTCTCTCGCTGCGCTTCTCGCGGGGCATTGTCGTAGTAATAGTCCAGACCACTTTCACCAATGCCGATGATTTTGGGATCAGACGCCATTTCGATCAGGCGATCAGGTGATGAAAGTCCCTCCTCGCCCGCTTCATGCGGATGAACGCCGATCGTGCAATAAATATGGTCCGCTTTGGCGGCTACGGCACGGACATTTTCAAATGTCGACAGTTTTACGCCGATACTGACCATCATGCCAACGCCGGCATTTCGGGCACGCGCGATCGTGCCCGAAAGGTCTTCTGAAAACTGGGGATAGTCCAGATGGCAGTGGCTGTCGACCAGTGCGACATTCATGCCTTCTCTCCTTCATCTTCGGTCTCGACATAACGCGGGAAGATTCCTTCGGGTTTCGGCAGTTCGGTACCGGAGGCCAAAGCATGATCCGGTCCCAGTTTCTCAAAACCACGCTGATCGGCTGCCAACACAAGCTGATCAAGAATTTTCGCAGCTGATGCAGGCATCAGCGGCTGTACCAGAATGCCGACATGACGAATGACTTCTGCCAGAACATAAAGAACCGTTTCCATGCGTGCCGGGTCTGTCTTTTTCAGCCCCCAAGGGGCCATTTCGTCAACATACCGGTTCGCATCGCCAACCAGTTCCCAGATCGCTTCAATGCCTTTGTGGAACGCCTGAGCGTCAAATAGCGGGCGCACCGTGTCGAGCATGCCATATGCCTTGCCAAGAATGACCTGATCGGCATCGGTGAACGCGCCAGCGGTGGGAACCGAAGCGTCACAATTTTTGTGGATCATCGACAGAACGCGCTGGCACATATTGCCAAGATCGTTGGCCAGTTCGCTATTCATGCGATTGACCATCGAACGATGCGAGAAGTCGCCATCATTGCCAAACGGGACTTCACGCAGCAGGAAATAACGTGTCTGGTCTAGGCCATAACGATCCGTCAGATCATAGGGATCAATCACATTGCCCAGTGATTTCGAGATTTTCTGCCCTTCATTGGTCCACCAACCATGTGCAAAAACACGTTTGGGCGGTGCAATGTCGGCCGCCAAAAGGAATGCAGGCCAGTAAACAGCGTGGAAACGCAGGATATCCTTGCCAACCATGTGCAGATCCGCAGGCCAGAACTTTTCAAGCTTGGCCGGGTCCGCATCCGGATAACCGATCGCGGTCAGATAGTTGGTCAGCGCATCAAGCCAGACATACATGACATGGTCTTCGTCGCCCGGTACCGGCACACCCCACTTGAAGCTGGTACGCGATACGGACAAATCACGCATGCCGCCCTTTACAAAACTTATCACCTCGTTGCGACGTGATTGCGGCGCAATGAAATCGGGATTGTCGTCATAGAATTTCAGCAGACGATCTCCCCAGGTAGACAACTTGAAGAAGTAGCTCGGCTCGGAAACCCATTCGACGGGCGCACCGGTCGGGGCAACCTTCTCTCCGTCCTTTTCAATCAATTCCTTTTCGCCGTAGAACGCCTCATCGCGAACGGAATACCAGCCATCATAGGAGCCAAGATAAATCTCGCCCTTTTCAAGCAGTTTGTTCCAAAGTGCCTGACAGGCTTTCTTGTGGCGTTCTTCAGTCGTACGAATGAAATCGTCATTCGAGTAATTCATATGCACGGCAAGATCGCGGAAATTCTGCGAAACCTGATCGGTAAAGCTTTGCGGATCAATGCCTTTGGTCGCGGCCGATTTATCGACCTTCTGACCATGTTCATCAGTTCCGGTCAGAAACATCACGTCATAACCGTCCAGGCGCTTGAAGCGGGCCAGCACGTCGCATGCAAGCGTGGTATAGGCATGACCTATATGCGGCTTGTCATTGACGTAATAGATCGGTGTTGTGATGTAATAGGGCTGTTTGTGCCCGGTCATGATCGCAAATCCTTCGCGCAAGTCGTGAAACAAAACGGCCCGAAATGGGCCGTTATGGTCATAATTCCGGTTGATTGGTGCTTTTTTCAGTTTCGCATGGTTTCTTCAAGCATGAAGAATGCATTCAGCAAAGCCTGTTTGCGATCAAGATGCAACCCACGCGTGGCACTCATCAATTCGCTGATCTTTTCCCACACCTCAATCCATTGATCAAGCGGTTGCACAGCTGCCATACGCTGCATTGCTGGCAATTCACCTTCAATGACCTCGCGTGGTGCCTGCCCCGTTGCGGCAAAGCGGATGAGACGCCCAAGCCACCAGTGCAGAAGGCCCGTTACCGTTGCAAAAGCGGCATCACGATCCGCCGGGGAAAATCGCTCGGCGAATTTATGTTGTGCCAGCACGTCTGCATCGGGCAATGCGGCTAGAAGACGAACCATCTCGGTATAAAATTCAAGTCCGCCAACATCATGCAGTTGTAGAGCCCGGCCGATACTACCTTCCGCAAGGCCCGACAAGGCATCGCGGTCATCAAGATCAAGGTCCGGGCAATAGCGCCCCAAAAGACCGACTACCTGATGATCTTCAAGTACACCGAGATTGAGACGACGGCACCGTGACCGGATGGTTGGTAGAAGTTTTCCCGGCTGATGAGCGATCAGAATCATCATCGCGTTTGCTGGCGGTTCTTCGAGAACCTTCAGGATGGCGTTGGCAGCATTTCGGTTAAGCTCGTCGGCAGCATCAACAATCACGATGCGCCAGCCTCCCTCTGCTGCTGTCTTTGACATGAAGTTTCCGACCGTGCGAACGCTATCGACGGTAATTTCACCCTGCAGACGTTTTTTCTTTTCGTCATATTGGCGTTCGATAACCTTGAGATCACCATGACCGCCACCGGCAATACGCCTGAAAACCGGGTTGTCGGCATCAATATGCAGACCTTCGGGACAGTCGCCAAACAGACCGGCCCCTTGATCCCCACCACCAGAAAGCACGAAACGCGCAATCCGATAGGCTAATGTTGCCTTCCCGACACCGCGCGGCCCGCATAGCAACCACGCATGATGCATGCGCTGGCTGTTCCATGCGTCTAGCACGGTCTTTTCCGCCTCCGTATGGCCTATGAAGTGGTCATTGCGCCGTGGCTGGGGGAATGCCCCATCGTCTTCCTGTTCTTCGATGGCCATGGATCTAAAGTCCCCGCCCGGATAATCTGGTTGAAACAACCGAAATCATCCGGTCGTAAACCAACTGGATGTCACCATTTGCATCAACAATTTCGCAACGTTCCGGGTTATTTCGGGCAATTTCGATAAAACCGTTTCGAAGGCGTTGGTGGAATTCTGTTCCCATACGCTCGAAACGGTCTTCTGCTGCACTGATATTGGCAAACCGCGCCCCTGCCCGTTCCAAACCAACTTCTACCGGAAGATCGAAAATCAGGGTCAGATCAGGTTTGAAACCGCCAATCGCGATTTGCCAAAGATTGCGGATAAAATCCGCGCCAAGACCATGACCGAACCCCTGGTAGGCAACCGAAGAATCAGCAAAGCGGTCACACAAAACAACCTTACCCTCTGCAAGAGCCGGGCGGATGGTCCGTTCCACGTGATCGCGGCGCGATGCAAACATCAAAAGGGATTCAGTTACGGCGTCCCAGCGCCCGGGATCGCCGGTCAATAACAGGTTTCTGATTTCCTCCGCACCAGGGGAACCACCTGGTTCACGCGTCACGATTACGTCGCGACCACGCAGCCGAAACCAGGCTTCAAGCCGACGTATCTGGGTTGTCTTGCCGCTGCCTTCACCGCCTTCAAAGCTGATGAATAAACCTGGCACCGCGCTCAACCGTTCGCTCCCCACAGCAGATATTTGATCGCAGCCCCTATGCGCCCGATGAAACCAAGACGATCAACTTCGGTTGCGGCGTAAAGCGGGAATTCATGCGGTTCGTTACCGGGAAGTTCAACCTTCAGCGTAGCAACCTGCTGTCCCGCGGTAATCGGTGCCGGTATCGGGCCTTCATAAACGACCGAGACTTTCATATCATCACGGTTCGTGCGGGGCAGCGTCAAAAGGATGTCCTGGTCGGTGACCAGATCGACTTTGGTTTCTGATCCCAGCCAGACATTCGCGCTGCTGACGACTTCTCCTTCATCAAACAGGTCATAATTGTCAAACTCTCGGAATCCCCAATCCAACAGTTTTTGTGACTCTGTTCTGCGCTCACGCACAGAACCAAGACCGTTAACGACAAGAATAAGACGACGCCCATCGCGTTCCGCGGTTGCAGTCAATCCATAGCCTGCTGTTTCCGTATGACCGGTTTTCATGCCATCAACGCCGGCACTGGTGCCCAGCAACGGGTTTCTGTTCGGTTGACGTATCCCGTTATAGGTGAATTCCTTCACCGCATAGAGTTTATAAAGTTCGGGATAGTTCTTAATGGTATCACGCGCGAGGATTGCCAGATCATGGACCGTAACAAGATGCCCTTCGTCCGGCCAGCCAGTCGCATTTTTGAAAACAGACTTGGTCATGCCGATCCTGCGCGCTTCGGCGGTCATTTCCTCGGCAAATGCTTCTTCGGTACCTGCAAGCCCTTCGGCAACAACGATAGCAGAATCATTACCAGACTGAACAATAATACCATGCAGCAAGTCATTGACCGAAACGTCGGAATTCACTTCGACGAACATTTTCGATCCACCTTTGCGCCATGCTTTTTCACTGACGTGGAATGTGTCGTCAAGCGAGACGCTGCCGCTTTTGATCCGCTCAAACAGCAAGTGGACCGTCATCATTTTGGTCATCGATGCGGGTTCAGTTAAAACATCACCGTTTTTGTCGAGCAAAACAGTGCCGGTGTCGTAATCCATCAAATAAGCTTCGCGCGCGGTTGTCTCAAGCGCATGCACGCTGGTCAGGGATATCGCCATGGCAGAACCAAATATCGCGGCCCCGGCCACTACCCGGTTCAGTTTCGTTTTGAACGGAATTGGCGGCATCAAACTCATAACGTCCTAACCTTGTTCTTTAAATTAACTGTCATACCGCCCTGTGTTCCGGCGGAATAAGATCGGTCTCTATGTCGTAAATCCGGCAAAATTGTGCAACCGCTTCAACTTTTCTGCAAAATCCGAACTATCGTGACCAGATAAACCCTAGCAACCGGAAACACTGTTTTGCAAAGCACCATCAGCACATTCCACAACGACTTTTGCGCCATTCTGTCCTGTCGCGATTACACGTTCGAGCAGAATGTCCGCTTCGGGAACGGTGTTTAATGGTCCAAGTCGAACGCGATAAAAGGTTGTCCCCTTGACATCGACCGGCTCTATCTTGCTTGGGGCTATGTCATATAACCGGTTCCGAAGGTTAAGCGCATTGTCGTAAACCGAAAATGAGCCTGCCTGCACATAGATCGAAGACGGCGAAACCGGCTCCACACGAACCACTGCACTTTCTTCCACTGTACCATCAAGAGGCGTTTGCGAGACAGCCTGTGATGCCCCACCATCTGTCGGCGGGGTAAGCTTGATGGTTGATTTCGTGGGTTCGCCGCTGTCAGTAATCGGCCCGTCATTATCCAGACGAACGGTTTCGACCGTATCACGCGGTGCCGCGGAAACCGTTTGCTGCTCGGCAACGGTTACGGCCGGAGCAGCTTTCCCCTGGGCTATGGCCGCGATCTGGCGGCTTTCATCTTCAATGACTTCAACCAGAACTTTGGCTGTGCCTTTTTGCTCAAAACCAAGCAACTGAGCGGCACGACGGGACATATCAATGATGCGGCTATGCGCAAACGGACCGCGATCGTTGATGCGCACCTTAAGCGAGCGTCCATTTTCAAGATTGGTCACACGCACCACACTTGGCATTGGAAGCGTACGGTGGGCTGCAGATACCTCGTACTGGTCGAAGATTTCGCCATTCGCGGTCTTCTTGCCATGAAATTTCGGACCGTACCATGAAGCAATACCGGTTTCCTTGTATTCATAGTCAGCAGCGGGATAATACCACTGCCCGGCAATCTCGTAGGGATTGCCGACCTTATAGGTACCGACCTGTACCGGCTGCTGCTGTTGTGCACCACCAATACGTTTAACCCCATGAACAGCAAGCTGCGTTTCGGCGCAACCGGCCAATAAAACGGTAATGGCAAGTGCACCAGCAGCCCAACGCCCTTTGTTCCAGCCCTGCATAAGCGCCTTGCGCACGTTTTTCGGCATTCAGTTGTTCCCGTCCAGATAGTGAACCGCGTATGATCGGCTAAAGCAATTAACGACCGGCGATCGCATCAGCAAGTGTACCAACTGCAATTGCAAAATAGGTTGACCGGTTCCAATGCATTATGGTGTGGAAATTGTTATAAACCATATAAGCAGGTCCGGCACCGTCATTTACAATGACAATTGACGCATCCATGTCGGCAGCAGGAAGATTGGAACCATCCGGCATGCGAACACCAAGTTTCTGCCATTCATTGATCGGTTTGCGAATTTCGCGTCCGGTAACTGATTTATCAAGGTCAGAAGGAATATTGACTTTGCGGCCCCAGCGTTCGTCGGTTTTCCAGCCAACCGTCGATAGATAGTTCGCGGCAGATGCGAAAACATCTTCTTTGGCTCCCCAAAGGTCAATCTTTCCGTCTTCGTTCCCGTCACGGGCATAGTTCAGGAAAGTGGAAGGCATAAATTGCGCCTGTCCCATGGCCCCGGCCCAAGAGCCTTCCATTTTTTCGGGAGCGATATGCCCTGCGTCAATAATCTTGAGCGCATTGATCAACTCCGTGCGGAAATACTCTGCCCGACGGCCTTCAAATGCAAGGGTTGCAAGCGAATCAACGACAGAATATCCGCCAGTATGACGCCCAAAACCGGTTTCAATTCCCCAGAACGCCGTCAGGTAATGTCCTGGAACGCCGTATTTTTTGGCCGCGGCATCAATGATGGCACGGTTCTCGGCATATTTACGCCGCCCCTCATCTATACGTGACTGCGGCACAACCCGTTGCAGATACTGCTCGAATGTCAGTTTGAACTCTGGCTGGCTGCGATCATACTCAATCACTTTCGGAATTGGTTGCGTGTTGGCAAAGGCAACATCCAGTGTTGACTGGGAAATGCCCTTTGACGCCGCATCTTTTTTGAAATCAGCCAGCCAGGCATCAAAGCCTTCTGTCGTAAAGGCAGGCAACTCGTCCGTATTAGTCTGGGCGAAAGCTGGTGAAACCGTCACTAGGATGCCGATAATTGAAGCCACAGTCCCGATGGTCCGATAATTCATTTTGCTCGCCTCGTGCCGGTTTGGTTTGATGTTCCCGGTTAATGCTTTACCAGGACCCTGTATTCTTTGCTGACATACTCGTTTTTAGTTCTGCATATTGCTGATACCGCCCCACACGTTAAGACTTGTTAAATGTCTGGCACGGACCTCCGCTTAATTTGAATGCGCGAGAAACTTTGCAAAGCAGAAACTGACATATTGACAGGTGCAGCCCAGCAATTTATTGAGGGCGCGCAGGGCGATAAACGCCACCACAATGCGGAGAGATGGCAGAGTGGTTGAATGCACCGGTCTTGAAAACCGGCGTGCCTTTACGGGTACCCAGGGTTCGAATCCCTGTCTCTCCGCCACCTCCCTTATGAATTAGTCGAATTTTGAACCGCGCCAAGACAAGCGATTGTCATTACGGTTATTCGCACGCCGAAACCGGTTCAGCTCAATCACGCAACTCAGCTAGATAAATTTACACGACTTTTACCAATATTTCTGGTGCTTAAGCGCTCTTGTAACCGGATTACATGATGCCAACCTGATGTAAACAGGGCGAGCGTATCACCGGAGAAAACCTGATGTCACTGAACATTGGCAGCCGTATTCTTTTGGCAGCGGCACTCATTGTTGTGACCACATTTGTGGCATTCATTCTGTATTTCGACCTTCAGCAAAGATCTGCGATCCAGGCTTCACTTCAATCCAAACTGACTGAAACGGGTTCTCTGGCAACAACCGGAATCGCAAATTGGATTGATGGCCGGAAGTTGCTGGTCGAAAGCCTTGGACAAAATATTGCGCAGAAAAGCGACAGTGACAGTGTGAAGGATCTGGTCAGTCGCCCTGCTCTCACTGATACATTCATGTTCTCGTATTTTGGCAGTGCATCGGGCGAGATGATGATGTTTCCGCCGGATGAATTGCCTGCCGACTACGATCCACGCAAACGACCATGGTATGCGGACGCGGTTGCCGCTGGTGGCAGCACGCTAACAGAGCCATACACCGATGCATCAACCGGAAAACTGATTGTTACGGCGACCACACCGGTGTCCGATGGCGGAGAAACTCTGGGCGTTGTCGGTGGAGACCTTGACATCACAACTTTGGGAGAATTGGTGCGCAGTGTTGATCTGGGCGGAATCGGATACGGGTTTCTTGTCAATGATCAGGGAACTATCCTGATCCATCCGGACAAGAACCTTACATTGAAACCGATGGCAGAAGCCTATCCTGAGAGCACCCCAAACGTTCGCGAAGGTATGGATGACGTCCTGAATGGCACTGGTGATCAAGTTTTCACTTTCTTCAAGGTCGAAGGTCTGCCTGCTGTAAGCTGGTATCTTGGTTTTGCCATTGATCGCGACCTTGCCTACGCATCACTTACAAATTTCCGACAGACATCGATTATCACAGCTATTGTTGCGGTTCTTGCGATAATGGGACTTATGGGCGTTCTGGTACGCCAATGGGTATCCAGGCCCGTTCTGAGCATGACAGATGCCATGACGCGTCTTGCAAGTGGGGATCGAAGTGTTGAAGTGCCTGGAACTGAACTTAAGGATGAAATCGGTTCAATGGCTGCTGCCGTCGTCGTGTTCAAGGATAATGCAATCGAGATGGAGCGCCTCGCCAAAGAGAACGAGGAATCAACAAAGAGATTGGCGGAGGAACGTAGGCGTGCACTCAATCAAATGGCGGACAGCTTTGAAAAAAATGTCCTTTCTATTGTTGAAACTGTCGCACATGCGTCCGAGCAAACCCAGCATGTAGCCAAACAGCTGACGGCGAGCGCAGAAGAATCCAATGCGCGCGCATCCGCTGTTTCCGAGGCCGCAGCCCAGACTACCGAAAGCGTTCAAACAGTTGCAGCCGCGACCGAAGAGCTATCAGCCGCGATCAGAGAAATAGGTGCGCAAGTTACGCAGTCCATCCAGGTTGCAAGCATGGCGGTTGAAGGCGTGAATAACACCAGCCAGACCGTTACGGAGCTTGCCGATGCAGCAGAAAGGATTGGAAAGGTTGTCGGCTTAATTCAGGATATTGCTGGGCAGACAAACCTCTTGGCTTTGAACGCCACCATCGAAGCTGCGCGCGCCGGAGATGCAGGCAAAGGATTTGCCGTGGTAGCAGGCGAAGTGAAATCCCTTGCCAATCAGACAGACAAAGCAACCGGCGACATTCAGACACAGGTCGATGGCATTCAATCTTCGTCTACCCGCTCCGTAACGGAAATCAGCGATATCACCACAACAATCGAACGGATTAACGAGTTCTGCAATGCGATAGCAGCCGCTGTCGAGCAACAGGGAGCTGCAACGCAGGAAATTGCGGATAGCGTGCAACGCGCCGCTTCAGGAACGCAGGATGTTTCGCGAAACGTATCAGCTGTTTCGAATGCCTCGACCATGGTTAGTGACGAGGCGCGTGCCCTTTTACAATCTTCAAATGAAATGCAGGCTTTGGCCGGCAAGTTGCGTCAGGAAGTGCTCGGTTTCCTTAAAACGGTTCGGTCTAACTGACTTATTACAAAATTGGCACCGGATCACCCCCTGTACGGACTGCGGCACTTTGATTTGCCATTTAACTGCCGTAAAAATGGTCCAAAATCTAAAGGTTGTCAGATATGCTGGGATTTTTTATTGCGTAAAAACACTTAGAACAGCAGTATATTTGCCAAGCTTTCCAAAGCCTGACCAAATATAATGCGGACAGGGCCGTTTTCTTCATATAACTGCAAAAAATCAGTAGAATTACGGTTCCCAGACAGGCAATTATTCAGGGAAGAATGTGATTCGGATTGTCCAAAGGGGTGAAGCATCGATTTGGTGCGGATCGGACAGGCTCAAAACAACAAGAACTTTCAACAGGGGACTCTTTATCTCGATATGAGCACAAACATACCCGCCCTAAAGGTCGAAGGGATGTTCAAAAGCTTTGGGGAGCATGAAGTCCTCAAAGGTATTGATCTGACCGCGAACACCGGTGACGTGATTTCGATCATCGGCTCATCCGGTTCTGGCAAAAGTACCTTTTTGCGTTGCATCAACCTTCTTGAAACACCGAATTCCGGCACAGTGCATGTTCATGGCGAACTGATCAAGATGCGCAGCCTAAAAGATGGAAGTCAGGAACCGGCCGATAAAAAACAGCTTCAACGCATTCGCACCAAGTTGGCCATGGTCTTTCAAAGCTTCAATCTCTGGAGCCATCTGACCATTCTGGAAAATGTGATCGAAGCGCCGGTGCATGTTCTTGGTATTCCGAAAAAAGAAGCCATCGAACGTGCCGATGCCCTGCTTCACAAAGTCGGTATGTATGAACGCCGCGACTATTATCCCGGCCACATTTCCGGTGGGCAGCAGCAACGCGCTGCAATTGCCCGTGCTTTGGCAATTGAGCCAGAAGTTCTGCTGTTTGACGAACCGACGTCCGCGCTTGACCCTGAGCTTGTAGGGGAAGTTCTACGAGTCATGACTGACCTTGCCGAAGAAGGCCGTACGATGCTGGTCGTTACCCATGAAATGGGTTTTGCCAAAGGCGTGTCGAGCCACGTCATGTTCCTCCATCAGGGACTGGTAGAAGAGTTTGGAAACCCGAAAGAGGTATTCGAAAATCCAAAATCAGAACGCATGAAGCAATTCCTTCAGCGTGATTTCTGATCTGGAAGGGCTGGTTCCGCGAAAGAACCGACCGACAAGGACAGTGTCGATACGGCCTGTTCTCAACAACAAGGGAGACTATGAATGAAAAACTGGATCAAGGTTGCAACTGCAGCAGCCGTAGGTGTCGCACTGAGTGCATCGGCAGCAAGTGCAGCTTGGGAAAAGGTCGTCATTGCGACCGAGGGTGCCTACCCTCCGTTCAACTATGTTGATAAGGATGGCAAACTGCAGGGCTTCGATGTCGATTTCGCTGTAAAACTCTGCGAAACTGCTGGCATCGAATGCGAGATCGTTGCTCAGGATTGGGACGGGATCATTCCTGGGCTGCTGGCGAAAAAATACGATGCAATTATCGCCCAGATGTCGATCACCGAAGAGCGTAAACGCTCCATCGACTTCACCAACTACTACAGCACCACACCGGCAGTATTTGTTGGTAAAGAAGGAATGTCTGTGGAAGCCTGGAAGGATGGCGCTGTTGTCGAAGACGCGCTTGATGGTCTCGTAATTGGCGTTCAGCGTTCGACAACTCACTCTGCCTTCCTTGAAGACAATTTCCCGAACGCCGAAATTCGTATGTATGACACGCAGGACAATGCCCTGCTTGATCTTACGGCTGGCCGCATTGATGCAACACTGGCCGATTCCGGTGTTCTCGTTGAATGGGTCAAATCCGATGAAGGCAAAGGCTATGCTTTCGTGTCGGATACTTTTGCTCCCAAAGAATTCTTTGGCGAGGGTGCCGGTATCGGCATTCGCAAAGAAGATCAGGACCTGAAGGAAATCCTGAACAAGGCACTGGCTGAGATGCTTGCCAATGGTTCCTATCAGGAAATCAACAAAAAATATTTCGAAGAAATCAACCTGCACCCGAATTGATCGGAAAGCAGTTTAGGGCGGCACCTCTGTGCCGCCCTTCCCTTATTGCCCGACGTTGATGTGGCATGAAGGTTTGCAGGAGATACCATGTTTGATTTATACGGCCGCGGTTGGCAGATGCTTGAAGGGGGACTGGTTACAGTTCAACTTTGCCTCACCGTTTTGCCATTCATGATTATTCTTGGTTTGCTGGGCGCTTCGGCAAAATTATCGCGTTATCGGAGCTTGAGGATAATCGGGGAAAGCTACACCGTTATTATTCGCGGTATTCCCGAACTTTTGGTTATTTTATTGATCTATTTTGGCGGCACGATTGCCGTGCAGAACCTTGCTGAGCTTATTGGCGGTGAAGCTGTTCGTGTTGATATCCCGGCATTCTGGTCGGGCGTGGCGGCACTTGCTCTTGTTCAGGGTGCATTCGCCTCCGAAGTGTTTCGCGCAGCCATGCAATCCATTCCGGTTGGCCAGATTGAAGCCGCAACGGCGTGCGGCATGACACCAGCGCAAATATTCCTTCGAATCAAGTTACCGCAACTCTGGCGGTTCGCCCTGCCCGGTCTGAATAACCTGTTTCAGGTTCTGATCAAGGATACGGCCCTGATTTCAGTCGTCGGTGTCGAGGAAATCCTGCGAAAAGCGGCGGTTGGTGCGGGGACAGAAAAAGCGCCATTCACGTTCTATCTGGTTGCAATGGCGATGTTCCTGGCTTTTACCACTGTATCCCTGTTCGTTTTCAGCCGACTTGAAAAGCGGGCTTCCCGTGGCATTGCGAGGGCGTAATCGATGTTTGAAGATCTGATATACGTCCTGACCAAATATGATACCTGGCTGTGGCAGGGGTTCCTTCTGACACTACAGTTGTTGGCAGTTTCTGTCGTATTTGGCACCCTGATTGCCATCCCGCTTGCCGTGGCCCGTGTTTCAAAGCTGGTTTGGGTTCAGGCCCTGCCCTTTGCGTTTATCTATGTGTTTCGCGGTACGCCGCTGATCGCGCAGCTGTTCATGATGTATTACGGTTGCGGGCAGCTTATCGCCAACATTGAAGGCATACAGGATCACTGGTCCTGGACCTATCTGCGTGATCCCTACTGGTACTGCCTGCTGACATTCGTCCTGAATACGGCAGCCTACATGGCCGAAATCATGCGTGGCGGGATCCAGAACGTTCCGAATGGTGAAATTGAAGCTGCCCGTGCGTGCGGCATGCGCCCCGCCACCATTTATCGCCGGATCATCTTCCCGCGTATGTGGCAGATCATCTGGCCTGCCTATACCAACGATGTGATTTTTACGCTTAAGGCAACGTCACTGGCATCAACGGTGACAATGATGGAATTGACTGGTGCCGCGCGCAAAATCGTTGCGCGTACCGCATTGCCATATGAGGCCTTCATCTCGGCTGGTGTGATCTATCTGATCATTGTTTATGTTCTCACCTTTGGCTTCAAGGGGATCGAGAAATACCTTCGCCGAAACGAAAACCGGAAAGAAAACAAATCCGTCCTGGCCAAAGCTGGCGGACACATTTGATCCGACGTTTATGCACGACCTCGAGCGGCGATTACCATCGCTCGAGGTCCATGCGCCCCATAGAGCCAAGCAACCCAGTTGTTTGCAAAGGCTGCCTGTAACGCCACCACCAACCCCCACAGGAATATCATGCAACAGGAACGCATTGAACTGCTTCGCCCCCAAATGGGCACTGCCCGCGCGCTTACCGTCCGTCGCTATGGCATCTCCGGTAAAGGACCCAAAGCTTATCTGCAGGCCGCCCTTCATGCTGACGAACTCCCCGGTGTGATCGCCCTGCACCATTTGGAAATTCTGCTGAAAACGGCCGAGGAAAATGACCAGATCAAGGGTGAAATCGTTGTTGTGCCGTTCGCCAATCCGATCGGTTTCACCCAGTATGTCGATATGAAGCCGCTTGGACGTTTTGAAATGCGTACAGGCCAAAACTTCAACCGACATTATCCGGACCTGTGCAAAGAACTGATTACTGCTGTCGATGGAAAACTTGGTCAGGATGCAGAAAACAATGTGGAAGTCATCCGCACAGAACTACGTCGCCTGATCAAAGAACATCGCATAAATGCAGGACCTTTGACCGATCTTGAGGATCTGCGTCTGACGCTGGCGGAACTCGCAATTGATGCCGATTATGTTCTTGATCTGCATTGCGACTGGGAAGCTGCAATGCACCTTTACACGAGCGATTCTAGCTGGCCGGACGCGGCAGATCTTTCCGCCCAAATCGGTGCGGAAGCCTGCCTGATTGCCGAAGAAAGCGGTGCGAACCCGTTCGACGAAGCTTTCAGCCGCCCATGGGTCGAACTGCGCCGTGTCTATGGCGACAAGTTTCCGATCCCGATGGCAACGCTTTCAACGACAATTGAATTGCGTGGCGAACAGGATGTTTATGATCATCTTGCCAGCCAGGATGCGAAGAACCTTTTTGCATTTCTGCAACGTCGGGGCGTTATCGGGGGCGATCCCGGCCCCTTGCCAGAGGCAAAATGCACCGCGACCCCTCTTGCCGGTGTTGATCGTGTAACGGCAACCCATGGCGGGATGATCGTGTTTTCCATTGATGCCGGCGTAACCGTAAAGGCTGGTCAGGAACTGGGCTATGTTCTTGATTGCGAAACCGGTGACAAAACGCCGTTTTCCAGCCGTACGGATGGTTTCCTGTATGCGCGCGTTGGTGGACGCCTTGTGGTCCCGGGTGGTTTGCTGTGCTCGGTGGCCGGTGCAGACGTTCTGCCGGGCCGTGAAGGACTTCTATTGACCGCCCGTTGACCTTCTTTACGGGACGCGATAGCAAGAGTTCGGTATAATCGCTGCCGAATTCATCGCTTCGCGTACCGCGCGTTTTAAGGATATCGAGATGTTCGACCCGAGTTCTGTTTCCGAAGTCATTACAGCGGCCAAAGCCGCAGCAAAAAGCGATGCGGATACCGCACGTCTGGCCATTTCCGTTCTTGATCTGACCAGTCTGAATGACGATGACACGGTCGAGAAGATCGAAGCATTATGTGACCGCGCTCAGAGCCCGGCAGGCAATACCGCCGCCGTTTGCGTTTACGCCCCCTTCGTTGAGACCGCATGGCGGGCACTGGGGCAAAGCGGTGTCAAAACGGCGACCGTGGTCAATTTCCCGGCCGGTGGTACCAATGCACAGCGTGTGGGCGACGAAACGGCCGACGCCGTTGCCAAGGGTGCGGACGAGGTTGATCTGGTTTTGCCTTACAAGGCTTTTCTGGCCGGGGAAATCCAGACCGTAATTGATGTTATTGAGGCAACCCGCATGGCTTGCGGCCCGATGACGACGATGAAGGTTATCCTTGAGAGTGGCGAGTTTGAAGATCTTTCCAAGGTCTATGACGCAGCCCGCCTTGCGATCAAGCATGGTGCGAATTTCGTTAAAACCTCGACCGGAAAGGTGCCGGTTGGTGCAACACCCGATGCCGCGGTGGCAATGATCACAGCCATCCGAGACGCCCGCGAGGAAGATGGCCTTGCCTGTGGCTTCAAGGCATCTGGCGGCGTCAAAACGACCGATGACGCAGCACTCTTTCTTGCTATTGCTGACGAGATCATGGGTGAAGGCTGGGCGGAGCCTGACACGTTCCGCTTTGGGGCCAGCGGCGTCCTGACAGCCTTGTTGGAAACTTGCGGTATTGATCCGTCATCGGTCCCCAGGACGACTGGCAACTACTGAGAATAATGACTATCTGCCAATCAGCACGAATGGCAAATACAGCTGAAGGAAGACGGAATGGCGCGCGCCATCATCATTGTTGCAGACAGTTTCGGTATCGGTGCCGCCCCGGATGCGGCCAAGTTCGGTGATCAGGGATCGGACACCTTGGGCCATATTGCAGAAAGCTGCGCCAAGGGCTTGGCAGACAATGATATTCGCAAGGGTACCCTGAACATTCCGAATATGACGGCACTGGGCCTTGGTGAAGCCGCTAGGGACGCAACCGGGCGTGTTCCGCCGGGGCTTGAGCATGGTGGGGCGATCATCGGGGCCTACGGCCACGCCAAAGAACTGTCACGTGGCAAGGATACGCCAAGCGGACATTGGGAAATAGCCGGTGTACCTGTTGATTTTGACTGGGGCTACTTCCCGCTTGAAGTTCCGACATTCCCCAAGGAACTGACCGATGCCCTGATCGAACAGGCAAAGCTGCCCGGCATTCTGGGCAATTGTCATGCGTCTGGCACCACGATTATTGCCGAGCTTGGTGAAGAACACATCAAAACCGGCATGCCGATTTGCTATACGTCGGCCGATAGCGTGTTTCAGATTGCCGCCCACGAAGAGCATTTTGGTCTGGATCGGTTGTACGAGGTTTGCGATATCGCCTTTAAACTGGTTGAGCCATATAATATTGGCCGTGTCATCGCCCGCCCGTTTGTCGGCAGCAGTCCGGCTGATTTCAAGCGAACGGCAAATCGTCGCGATATAGCGATCCCGCCGCATAGACCGACCTTACTGGATAAGTTTAGCGAGGCTGGCGGCACGGTCATCTCGGTGGGCAAAATTGCCGATATCTATGCACAGCGCGGCATTTCAAAGAAGGTAAAGGCATCGGGTAATATGGCCCTTTTTGATGCCATGATGACTGAAATTGATCAGGCTCCTGATAGCAGCATCGTTTTTACCAATCTGGTCGATTTCGATATGGAATTCGGACATCGTCGTGATGTACCCGGCTATGCCAACGCACTGGAAGAATTCGATGCCCGTATTCCCGAACTGCGTGCGGCACTGAAACCCGGTGATCTGGTCATAGTTACTGCCGATCACGGCTGTGACCCGACATGGCGCGGCAATGACCACACACGTGAATTCGTACCGATTATGGCGTTCGGTCCTGCCATTCAACCTGGCCCGATTGGTTTGCGCGACAGTTTTGCAGATATCGGGCAAACCGTTGCAGACCACCTTGGTATTGCGCCACTTGCGGCGGGTACCTCTTTCCTGAATGGATAAAACATGAACTGGCAACTTGGACATAGCGAAGCATCGATGGCGGCGATCCGAATTGAGGCGATCATCGATACGGTATGTCCTTGGTGCTATATCGGTAAAAAACGGCTGGAAAAGGCGCTTGCGCGCGAGCAGCTGGACCACATGCCGATCACTTGGCGTCCGTTCCTGTTAAACCCCGACATGCCGAGCGGCGGAATTGACCGGAAATTGTATCTTTCGGCCAAATTCGGAGGCACTGAAAGTGCAACCCGCGTTTACAAGGCAATCGAAGCTGCCGGTGCAGCCGTCGGAATCGATTTCAATTTCGATGCCATTCGTCTGACACCGGACTCGACGGATTCCCATCGTCTGATCTACAAGGTCTGCACAGAAAAGCCTGCTGTTGGAAATGATCTGGTAGAAGATCTGTTTACAGCTTATTTCCTTGATGGTCGCGATATTGGTGATCTTGATGTTCTGGTGGAGATTGCCGTTACCCACGGAGAAGACAGAAACGAAATCCTTGATTATCTTGGTGGTGATATGGATCGTGAATTCGTGTCGCAGGAAAACCGTGTTGCCCATCAAATGGGGGTAACCGGTGTGCCCTGCTTCCTGTTTAATGGCCGCCATGCTCTTTCCGGGGCACAGGAACCCGATATCCTGCAACGTATGATCCGTCTGGCGCGTCAGGAAGAAACACCTATCTGACATGTATCCTGTCCGGAACAAAAAAATGCAGGTCCTGAAATGGAACCTGCATTTTTTGTTATGCCTTTGCTGCAATGTCGGCCAAGCGACGCATAAGACGCTTTAAACCTTCCAATCGATCTGTCGGACCATCCCAGCCCGCCGCATAGACGATCTTGTGATCCGGGCGCAAACGGGCTACGCCAACCTGTTGCTGGATAAAACCAACCAGACCTGCCGGGTTCGGGAATTCATTATTCCGAAGCGTGATAAGCGCTCCCTTGGGACCGGCATCAAGTTTTTCAACATTGGATGTACGGCACCATTGTTTGATCGTGACCACGTCCAGAAGGTTCTCAACCTCTTTTGGCAGCTTGCCAAAGCGGTCAATCATCTCGGCGGCAAATTGGTCGACTTCCTCGCGGGAACGCAGTTCCGAAATCCGTCGGTACAGGCCAAGCCGCACGCCAAGATCGGGCACGTAACGATCCGGTATCAGAACCGGCATACCGACATTGATCTGCGGGACGAAGGATGCCACGTCATCGGCCTCTATCTCGCCCTTGGCTTCCGCCACGGCTTCTTCGATCATCTGCTGATAAAGTTCGATCCCTACTTCCTTGATATGGCCGGATTGTTCCTCGCCAAGCAGGTTCCCTGCGCCACGAATATCAAGGTCATGGCTGGCAAGGTTGAAACCCGCACCAAGACTATCAAGGGTCTGCATGACCTCAAGACGTTTCAGTGCGGTTGCCGTCAGTTTCTTGCCATTTGGCAGTGTCAGATAGGCATAGGCACGCTGTTTTGATCGCCCAATGCGCCCGCGCAATTGATAAAGCTGTGCCAAACCAAACATGTCCGCACGATGGATAATCATTGTATTAGCGTTAGGAACGTCGATACCTGACTCGATAATATTAGTCGCAAGCAACAAATCAAATTTGCGATCGGTGAAATCAGTCATCACCTGTTCAAGGTCGCGTGCGCCCATCTGACCATGTGCAACGTCAAACTTGATTTCAGGTACCAATGTTTCAAGTTCCTTGGCAACTCGCCCAAGTTCGTTGACCCGCGGACACACATAGAAAATTTGCCCACCACGGTGACGCTCACGCAGGATCGCTTCGCGTACGACAACCGGATCGTAAGGGGTGATATAGGTCCGAACAGCCAGGCGATCGACCGGCGGTGTCGCAATAATCGAAAGTTCTTTCACCCCGGTCAGTGCAAGCTGCAAGGTTCTGGGGATCGGCGTTGCCGTTAGCGTTAAAACGTGGACATCGGTTTTAAGCTCTTTCAGGCGTTCCTTGTGTTTCACCCCAAAATGCTGCTCTTCATCGATGATCAGCAGTCCAAGATCCTTGAACTTTACACCATTCCCCAAAAGCGCGTGCGTGCCACACACAATGTCGACATGCCCGCTTTCAAGGTTGTCCTTGACCAGTTTAGCGTTCTTGCCCGTTACCAGACGTGATAGCTGCTCTACCCGCACAGGAAGCCCGTCAAAGCGCTGTTTGAAGGTCAGGTAATGTTGCCTGCACAACAACGTGGTCGGGGCGACAATCGCAACCTGCTTGCCCGACATGACTGCTGCAAAGGCGGCACGCAATGCGACCTCTGTCTTGCCAAAACCAACGTCACCGCACACAAGACGATCCATAGGTTTGCCCGCTGCCAGATCGTCCAGCGTATCACGAATGGCACGTGCCTGATCCTCGGTTTCGGCAAACGGGAAGCTTGCACAGAACTCGTCATAACTGCCTTCTGGGGCGGTCAGGGCTGCTCCTTTGCGCAAATGACGTTCGGCTGCAACCTTGATCAGCTTGCCTGCCATATCGCGGATGCGTTCGCGCAATTTGGCTTTGCGCGCCTGCCAGGCAACGCCACCAAGCTTGTCAAGGATCGACACCCCTTCGTCCGAGCCATAGCGCGATAGAACTTCGATATTCTCGACCGGAACAAAAAGCTTGTCCCCTCCGTCATACTCCAGTTCCAGACAATCGTGTGGCGCACCACCCGCGGTAACGGTCCGAAGACCAAGATAGCGTCCGATCCCGTGATCAAGATGAACAACAAGATCACCCTCTGAAATTTCGGATGCTTCGCGCAGGAAGTTTTCGGCTTTACGGCGGCGTCCGCCCGGGCGGCTCATGCGGTCGCCCAGAATATCCTGTTCCGATAGAACCCAAAGGCCTTCGCGCCTGAAACCGTGCTCAAGATCGAGAATGACGACGGCAAGCTGTTCCGGTGTCAGATCATCGGTAATGTCTTCCCAGCATTCAGCGGTTACAACCTTGGCAACACCGTGTTCGCGCAGGACAGAAACCATGCGGTCACGTGACCCATCCGAATAGGCTGCAATTACAACCTGCTGGTTTTTCTCGCGCTGGGCCGAAATGAAATCGCGTAACTCGTCATAAAGGTTGGTATCGGCGCGTGCCCGCACATCGCCAAAATCACGTCCCGGTCGTGCGCCCATATCAAAAACGGCACGCTCAGCACTTTCTTCCTCGTAATAGGGTGAAAGCTCCAGAACCGTGCGTTCATTCAGCATCCGGTCAAATTCGGCCTGATCCAGATAAAGCCGTTCAGGTGGAACAGGTTTGTAAACATTGTCCCCCGAAAGCCCGCCACCCTTTATGTTCAGGCGCGCCTGATAATAATCGTCAATCATCTCAAGGCGGTTTTCGATGACCTCGCCATATTGATGATCAAAACTGACCGTTACATCCGGCAGATAGGCAAAAACAGTATCCATACCGTCGTGAAACAGCGGCAGCCAATGCTCCATGCCACCATATTTCAAGCCGTTGCTAATCGATTCATAGAGTGGATCGGTTTGCGAGACGACGCCAAAAAGTTCGCGATATCCGCTGCGGAATCGGGAAATGCTCTCCTGATCGAGGAACACTTCACCAACTGGCAAAAGTGCAATTTCATTGATCCGTCCGACGGTGCGTTGGGTTTCAACATCAAATCGACGGATGCTTTCGATCTCGTCCCCAAAGAAATCAAGCCGCACGGGCTCTTTCATGCCGGGCGCAAAGATATCAACAATATCACCACGAACCGCGTAATCACCGGGCTCCATAACCTGTTCGGCACGGTTGTAGCCCATCCGGTCGAAATACCCAGTCAGATCGGCGCGCGAATGTTCCTGTCCGGATTTAAAGGTCAGTTTGCCGTCGCGCATCACGTCCACCCGCGGAACCCGCTGCATGACAGCGGCCGCCGTTGCCAGCACAATACGCCCCTGCCCGCTGGCCGGTTCGATATCCTCGGCCAGTGTCGTCAATGTTTCAACGCGACGTGCCGTTACTTCGGCAATCGGCGAAACCCGATCATAAGGCAAGCAATCCCAAGCCGGCAGGGTCAGCACCTCGACCTCGCCTGCAAAAAATGCAAGTGCCTCGGCAAGCTGGGACATCCGTTTGTCATCTCGCACGACATGCAGGATTGTTGCATTGTTTGCCGATGCATCCAGCAATTCACGCAACAAAAGGGCGTCTGCACCCTCCGGGACGCCACACAGCCGCTTACGACCTTTGGCCGAAATAATTTCTTGTAATTTATTCAATGTATTATCTGGCGTTGCTCAGTTCCTGAATCATGTGCAGCACGTCGGTGTCATATTCATCCGGTGCTGACTCTTTGCCCGTTGCCCATTTAAAGAAATCGGCATCAGGAACATCATTCATCAGAATTTCAAAACGTTCGAGCTGTTCTTCCGACATGGAGGCAAGATGCGCATCCATAAAGCGACCGATCAGGATATCGTTCTCCTTGGTGCCGCGATGGCCGCCGCGAAACAGCAACTTCTTGCGTCGTACTTCAAGTTCTTTGCTGTCGATACTCACGTTCGATCTCCTGTCTTTTTCGGTCACGGCACATCGGCATAAAACCAAAGGCACAGATTGTCTTTTGTGGCATGGTTTGTACGGTAAATTCGCCGATTGGTCCATGCTATCATCCATCCAATTTGCATTGGGTCGTGACTTGTCGGTTGCTGCGCGATAATTTTGTTGTATACCCAGCACGTAAACCGATTTGTTCTACTAACGTTCTCAAATTAAAACACAACGAAAACCGTCATGCGTCCGGAAATATTGTTCCCGCTTTTTGCTGAAATAGACAGCTTGCCCGGCATTGGCCCGCGCCTGAAGCCTCTGCTTGCGCGGTTGATCAGCGGTGAACATGTTGTGGATTTGCTGTGGCATCTACCGTCCGGGCTAATTGATCGTCGTTTTTCGCCGCCGCTAACAGAAACGATTGATGGATCAATTGTGACGCTGGATGTCTGGATCGAACGCCATGATGCGTCACCAAACCGGCGTCGACCGTATCGGGTTGTCTGCAAAACACAAAGTGGCCCCCTGATTTTGGCGTTTTTCAATGCTCGGGCCAAATATCTGAACGAAGTTCTGCCGGTCGGTGAAAAGCGTATTGTATCGGGCAAAATTGACCATTATCGCGGGGAATATCAGATTACCCATCCTGATCGGATCGGCACAGAGGCAGAGCGCGAAGAAATCCAGACTGTCGAGCCTGTATACCCGATGTCTGCGGGCGTTACGGGCAAAACGCTGACCAAGTCAACCCGGGCGGCACTTTCGATGATGCCAGAGCTTCCGGAATGGCATGATCCCGCTTTACAGGCACGCCACAAATGGCCGGACCTGAAATCCGCCCTGCATCAGGTCCACAATCCAGAAAATGAAGGTGATCTGTCACCTGACCACCCTGCCCGCAAACGACTTGCCTATGATGAGTTGCTGGCAAACCAGCTTGCACTTGCACTTATCCGGGCCAAGATGCGCAAGCTGGGCGGGATAGAGACAAAGGGTGATGGCCGTTTGCGAAAGGCACTTGAAGCAGAACTGCCCTTTGCCATGACGGGTGCGCAGCAACGCGCCCTGAAAGACATTTACGAAGATATGGGCAGCAACGGACGCATGTTGCGCCTGCTTCAGGGGGATGTTGGTTCGGGAAAAACGGTCGTCGCCCTGATGGCCATGCTGAACGCGATCGAAACTGGCCGTCAGGCTGCGTTGATGGCGCCGACTGAAATTCTTGCCCGGCAGCACTTTGAAACAATCTACCCGCTTCTTGAAAAGATCGGCGTGAGCTGCGCAATCCTCACGGGGCGCGACAAAGGCAAAAGTCGCAAAACGGCACTCGAAGGCTTTGCAAATGGAACGTTTCAGGTCGCTGTGGGCACACATGCGCTGTTTCAGGAAGATGTGCTGTTCCAAGACCTGGCTTTCGCTGTTGTCGATGAACAGCATCGATTTGGCGTGCATCAACGTCTGATGCTGGCTGGTAAGGGACAGGCAGTCGATGTCCTGGTCATGACCGCAACACCGATCCCCAGAACTCTGACCCTAACGGCGTTCGGGGATATGGAAGTATCACGGCTGGATGAAAAACCACCGGGACGAAAGCCGGTTGATACGCGTGTTCTGCCTGCGGACAAGGTTGATGATGTCATATCGGGTATCGGGCGTGCCATCCGCACCGGGACCAAAATCTACTGGGTTTGCCCTTTGGTCGAGGATTCCGAGGTCCTTGATTTGCAGGCTGCAGAAGAACGGTATCGGATTCTGGTCGACCTGTTTGGCGAAAGCCGTGTCGGACTTGTCCACGGTAAAATGAAAGCCAAGGACAAGGATGCCGTGATGGAACGCTTCGCCCATGGTGATCTGTCCATTCTTGTCGCGACGACGGTGATTGAAGTCGGGGTTAACGTTCCTGATGCCACAATCATGGTGATTGAGCACGCCGAACGCTTTGGTTTGGCGCAGTTGCATCAGTTGCGCGGACGGATCGGGCGCGGAGATGCGGCATCAACCTGTCTTCTGCTTTATGGAGCTCCATTGGGCGAAATTTCGAAGGCTCGTCTTAAAATCATGCGCGAAACAGAAGATGGCTTTGTCATTGCGGAAGAAGACCTTCGTCTGCGTGGGGCTGGAGAAGTATTGGGCACCCGGCAAAGCGGCCTGCAGGCCTATCGCCTTGCCAGTCTGGAAATGCACAGTGATCTACTGGCAATTGCCCGCGACGATGCTCGCTTGATTGTCGAACTTGATCCTGACCTGCAAAAGCCACGCGGAGAAGCATTACGGTTGTTATTGTATCTTTTCGAACGTGACGAAGCCGTGCGCTATTTCCGATCAGGCTAAAAACAAAGGGCGCTTGCAAATTGCAGCGCCCTTTTCATTCGATAGACTTCAAGCCGCGTCAAGCGTCTTCGCGGCTCTTGTCATCTGCATTTTCGTTTCCCGGCTCCGAGTACTTGGAAACCAGAACCGGTGCATTTTCTTTTTCTCGTAGAACATCAAGGTCTTCGTATGTTTTGGCTGACACGACCGGTTTGGCTTGTGCCTCTGCCGAACGGCGATCCGGTGGCGTCACAATCCCGCCAGACATTACCATTTTAATCGCTTCCTCGACCGTCATATCCAAAATTACGATATCCTTGCGCGGCACGAACAGAAGGAAACCTGATGTCGGGTTCGGCGTCGTCGGAAGAAAGATATTAATAACAGTATCTTCCGTCAGATTTTGCACTTCACCTTTGGTTTGGCCTGTAATGAAGCCGATTGCCCACATGCCACGACGTGGGTATTCAAGCAAAACCGCCTGTCTGAATGCATTGGACTGATTGGCCAGAACCGTTTCAAGGATCTGCTTGACCGCGCCATAAATGCTACGCACGGCAGGAATACGCGCCAGAATACGCTCATAAAGCTTGATGAGGGCACGACCGGCAAAGTTGGTGGTGAACCAGCCGACGACCGTGATGAAAATCAGGATCACCAAAAGGCCAAATCCCGGGATACCATATTCCTGATAACCTTCGGGCAGGTAATAGACCGGGTTATAATGTCCCGGGATCAGCGGCATGACCTTGCTGTCAACGAATTCGATAAACCACCATGCCAGACCAAATGTAATAACAAGCGGCGCACTGACGAGCACACCAGTCAGAAAATAGGCACGTATACGGGCAAAAAGGCCCGGACTTGGAAGGGCATGTCCGGCATTTTCGCTATCCGAATCATGCTGGTCGTCGCGATTGGCGGTCATTGATCACCTGTGAAGATGGGTCGCATTATATGGCACTGCCTGTAATACATGTTTGCATTCACCATTTGTCAGTAGGAATATGGCAATGCTGCGACTATTGATCAGGGGAAACTCCCCTTCCCTGAAGTGATAGCAGCATTCAAGTTTGCAGCGCAACCAAACAAACCGGGTGGGACCAAACTGCCATCGTATAGGAGTTGTTTTGCAGGTCTGGATTGTTGAATACATATATGACGACAATGGCTCTGTTGGCGTTCGAACAGCCAAAGTTACGGCTCCTGATTATGAGACGGCTCGTCATTTTGCTCTGGGGGATGCGCCGAACGTAGATTTTGTCATGTCGTTACGTCCGGAGTCCGACGATCAGTTTCTCGGGCGACCGGCTATCCGGGCCCGAGAAATGACAGGCCAAGTCGTCCATGATGTTCCCGATCCTGATGAAGACATCGAAGAAGACGATGACATCTGATCCCGACAAACGCGACTATCTGGCACGTCCCATCATTGGCATTGGTGCTGTTGTCTGGCACGGCAATAATGTTCTTTTGATCCAGCGTGGCAAGGCGCCGAACAAAGGCAGTTGGAGCCTTCCAGGCGGCGCACAGGAACTCGGGGAAACATTGCGTGAAGCCGTTCATCGCGAAGTTTTTGAAGAAGCCGGAATCACGATTTCCGAACCGATCCTGATTGATACCGTCGATCTGATAACACCCGATAAAAATGGTCAGGTGCAGTATCACTACACCCTGATAGACTTTGTCGCAGAAGCATTGGAAGTAGATTTAAAGGCCGGTGGTGACGCTGCGGATGCGCGGTGGGTATCCCTGACTGAAATTGGCAATTATCGGCTTTGGGATAAAACCCGCAACATGATCAATCGATCCCGCATTTTGCGCCGATGACCCGCCGTGATCCTATCGTGAAGCAGATCATATTATCATAAAGAAAAAGGCGACATCCGGTGATGCCGCCTTCTCTGTTTGTGTTCGGAGTCTGGTTATGCCGCGGCATGCTGCGTCAGAACAGATTCCTGGATTTTCTTGAATGCACGTGCTTCAAGCTGACGCACACGTTCACGACTTACACCGAAACGTTCGCCGAGTTTCTCAAGCGTGATCGGATCGTCACTCAGGAAACGGGCTTCGATAATTTCACGCTCGCGCTCCGGCAATTCACCCATCGCGCTTTTCAGCATGTCATTATGCAGAACACGTTCCTCGGCATCAGCCACAATGCTTTCCGGGCTCGGTGCATCGGATGAAAGAGTATCAAGATACTCCATACCCTCGTCTTTGGGCATCGGCGTGTTGAGCGAGAAATCACGCGCCGCAAGGCGACGGTTCATTTCCAGCGCTTCTTTGCCGGTTACACCAAGCTTCTCGGCGACTGCATCAGCCTGTTCGGGTGACAGTTCACCATTATCATAAATGTTGAGCTGCTTTTTGGCTTTGCGCAGACTGAAAAACAGCTTTTTCTGCGCTGCCATGGTGCCGAGTTTCACCATCGACCAGCTATGCAGGATATATTCGGTCACAGCCGCTTTGATCCACCACATGGCATAAGTCGAAAGACGGAAACCACGTTCCGGGTCAAACTTCTGAACGGCACGCATCAGGCCGGTATTGCCCTCTGCCACCAAATCAGCCATAGGCAAGCCATAACCGCGATAACCAAAGGCAATTTTCGCAACAAGACGCAGGTGACTTGTAACCAGCTTGTGAGCTGCGTCGGTGTCATCATGCTCATGATAGCGGCGTGCAAGCATATATTCTTCGTCTACGCTGAGCATCGGGAACTTCCAGACCTGTCTCAGGTAACCGGAGAAGCCGTCATCCTGCGGTACTGCAGGTAATTTAATCGTGCTCATATCATGTCCTCCAGAGAGGTTTACGCATCACGCCTGACAATTCTTCCTACGAATTCAAACAGACTCTAGATGACGCGCAAACACTGTCAGTTGTGAACTTAATCACTCGGACGACCGGCAGTCATTTTGGGAAATGGTTCCGTCCGGTCGCAATTTCATCCCATAGGCCCTATGGGAGAGGACAGCAGACGCAAAGATAACTCATATTCATCGTGTCTCTTCCTTCCTCGAAGCAAATCGACAATTTACATGTCCGCCATTAGGCCGGAACACTATCCGGCGGTGCCATTGGGCCCCCACCCGCAAAAGTTAATATATCTAAACCCGAGTAATTTCGTCAAGATAAACCTGACCGGATTTCAGCTATATTTAACTTTCAATATCAGCATTTACATAATTTACCCGATGAATCCAGTCGGATATTATCAACGCTGACAATTTCACGCTAGGATCGATATGCGGCAAAAAAAAGGCACGTTGTATTGTTTTTACAGAGCTTGCGCGCTTTAGATATAGTTTCGTTATTCGCGTGTCCTGCGTGAAGCCTGCTGCTATTCATCCGGCATCAACCCTGAGACCACTTTGACCAACACCAGTATATGTGACCAAAGGACAGCTATAGATGAACATGGCGAAAACAGACGCAATAGCCCCTTGTCCATGTGGTGCGCCCGAAATCTTTGGTAAATGCTGCGGTGAATTACTGTCTGGAAAGCGCAAAGCCGCAACGGCAGAGCAATTAATGCGGTCTCGGTATAGCGCTTTTGTCACCCGTGATGCCAATTACCTGCTGGCAACTCTTGCTTCGGAAAAGGCACCCGGATTTGATCTTGAGCAGATAAAGGCAGATCGCAGTGAATGGTTTGGCCTGGAAATCATTACCACCAACAAAGGTAGTATTCTGGATCAGCACGGGATAGTCGAATTTATTGCCCGATTTCGTGAACAAGGGCGCGATCACATGCTACATGAAATATCCCGGTTCGAACGGCGTAACGGTAACTGGCTGTATATCGATGGTGAATTTCCCGAAACATCACGAAGCAATATAATCGTCAGCCCGAAAAATACGGGGCGAAATGATCCCTGCCCTTGTGGGTCTGGGAAGAAATACAAAAAATGCTGCGGCTAGGATGACGCTTGTTCACCCATAACACCGATCTCAAGAGCCCAGCGATGAAACGGACGGATTAGCTGTTGATAGGCTTCATCATATGTCAGCCAGATCAATTCATGATCGGGTTCAACCGGAGGCCCCAAACGTTCGGTAAATTTGCACAGGAAAAACACACCGCGCTTTAGGCGAAATCGCCCCTTGGCAAAGTTATTGACGTACTGAGACGCAATACCAAGGCGATTACGGATATCGATCTTGTAACCGGATTCTTCATAAGCTTCACGATGCAATGCATCGCGTTCGCTTTCCCCGCGCTCCACCCCACCACCAATAAGCACCAGCCCCTTTGGGGTGCGCGCAACGGCAACCTCGCCCGCATCATTCAGGATGACGGCATAGACACAGTCTTGCACGATATAGTTTCTACCCATGTCCGGGTTGCCAAAGATCGGTCCAACCAAATTGATGTTCCTGGATTGCGGCCTTGCAAATATGTTCAATTGAACACTTGAGATGTTTGAAGTTATGACAATTTCAAATTGTCTGTGCCTGATCAAGCAGCAATTGACATCGAACTGCATCCAGACGCAATTCTGTCCGGCGGGCCTCGGAGAAGTACTCTTTAAGGTCATCATTTGATGCCGGTATTTCAAGACCACCGAACTCGGACGACAGACGTTTGACATGGTGTTCAGGCAATATCCGATCACGAAACTTGCCCTTGGTAAGGAACTTCTCGGCCAATGCAAAATCAAGCTGCATATTGCGATACAGGATGGTCTGGTAATTTGCGTGTATCTGCAAGTTTCCCTCGGCTGAAACGAACAGGATCGGGAACATAACGGCAAGCTCTGGCAAATACCGGTTCGGATAAACCTGACCGTTCCAGTACTTTTCCGCCAAGCTGCCGTAAGTGTCGTAATCGGCAATCGAATGGAATTTGGCTTTACCAAGTGGAAGAATTTCCACCTTTGGCTTGGTGACCGTCACAGTGTCGTTGGAAACATCGACATAAAGGTCACCGAACTGGAATGCGTTCTGGAAATATTCGTGGCGCAGATCGCCCCAGACCCTTTTGGCAATACCACCCTGCAGACAAAAATCGCGCAACGCCGCAAGTCCCGCCGTCTTTGGCGATTGCAGCTCCTGTTCCAGAAGGTCTTTAACCCCCTTGGTTATCTCGTAACAATAGCCTTTCGGATAAATGCCCTTTTGTGGATGGCTTGCCGGGTCGAATTCCTGATCGAACTGCAGTCTCAGACGCAGCATATCGTCATAAAGTTCCTTTAACCGTGGCAGTAGGTACTTTTTCGTCAGTTTGACCTGTTTGAAGTTCGTCGGCAGGATTTGTTCCTCTTCTGCCTGACGTTTTATGAACTCAAGACTTAGCTTGCCGCTAGATATCATTTTATATGCAACTTCTCGCCAATCACGATCCGGAACACTAACGCAGGCCTCGAACCTGGTGTTGCTTCGCGCTTAAACAAAGATGCCCCCGGACAAAAGCATGTTCGGAGGCATCAATGAAATCTTGTAATCAAATATTTTCTTAAAATGGAATCTCGTCATCAAGATCCGGAGCGCCAACCGGTGCCGAACCGCCACCCGAGGACCCGCTGTTACCCCAGCCAGCATCAGAACCGCCGCCGTATCCACCACCATTATCTGCGCCGTATCCGCCGCCCGAACCGGAACCACCACCCATTCCGCCGCCTTCGCCGCGGTTATCCAGCATGGTCAGGTTCGAGTTAAAGCCCTCGAGAACGATCTCGGTGGTGTAGTTGTCCTTGCCATCCTGTCCCTGCCATTTGCGGGTACGGAGCTGGCCTTCGATGTAAAGCTTGCTGCCCTTTTTCACAAAGCGTTCGACAACGTCGGCAAGGCCTTCATTGAATACGACAATGCGATGCCATTCGGTACGCTCGCGACGCTCGCCCGACTGACGGTCACGCCATTGTTCCGACGTCGCAATGCTGAAATTGGCAATCTTTTTGCCCGCCTGGGTGAAACGGATTTCAGGATCGCGGCCGAGGTTCCCGACGAGAATGACTTTATTGACACTGCCAGCCATGGGTTATCTTCCAAAGTTTGTGTTGTCCGCCGTTCCGTATGTACGAAACTGGTGAGTTATCATTGCGCAAAAATGCGCTGCATTAAAGTTTCAAGTGCGACGCGATCAGTCTCGTCGAACGAGCCGATATCGACACTATCGACGTCAAGGACAGCAATCAACTGTCCTCGCGCATTAAGAACCGGCACCACGATTTCAGAGTTCGACCGACTGTCACAGGCAATATGCCCGGGAAAGGCATGAACATCTTCGACAAGCTGGGTTTCAAGCGTCGCAGCAGCCGTACCGCAGACACCACGGCCAAACGGAATGCGCAGACAGCCCAAAGTTCCCTGATACGGTCCGACAACCAGTTCATTTTCTTTTTCCGGATCAACGATATAGAAGCCTGTCCAGAAATAATAGTCGAACTTTTGCGCCAGAATGCAGCTAACCGTTGACATCAGGGCTGTGACGTTGGTTTCGCCCTCGGTGATGCTGATCAGTTCTTTTTCGGCTTCCTGATAAAGAGCCTTTTTCTGTTCGGCGTTCACGTGATGCTCCTGCGTTTGTAAGCGCCTAGGAACTACCTGTTTGCCCGCATGGAGACAAGAATAAAATCACCCGTTCCAGACAAGTGTGATCTTATAAAACAGCCCCGGTGCAATGAATGCACCAGGGCTGCTGCAGACCGTCTTGCGACGGACCAGGGAACTCGAAGCTCAAAGGCGTTTACCGCTGTCCTTGTCAAACAGGTGAACCAGATTCGCACTGGTTGCCAGCGACAATTCCTGTCCTTTGTCAAATTGATGCGTGCCTTGCATACGCAAGGTCACATTTTCATTCTTCTCGCCGAACTCAAGATAAATCAGGGTTTCCGCCCCCAGTGATTCGATCATGCGAACCCGGGCTTTCAACGCACCGCTACCATCGGCCTTAAGCGTGAAATGTTCCGGACGCACACCAACAACAAGATCGCGGCCAGCGTCAATAACGTGATCGAGATCAATCTTGCTGCCATCGCCCAGAACAACATGGCTTTTGTCGTCCGCAACCTTACCATCAAGGAAGTTCATTGATGGTGATCCGATGAAGCTTGCAACGAACAGGCTGGCGGGTTTTTCATAGATTTCAATCGGCGTACCAATCTGTTCGGCGATGCCAGCATTCATCACAATCAGGCGATCTGCCAATGTCATGGCCTCAACCTGGTCATGCGTCACATAAACAGATGTAATACCAAGACGTTGCTGAAGATTCTTGATTTCAAGCCGCATGTCGACACGCAACTTGGCGTCAAGGTTGGAGAGCGGTTCGTCAAACAAAAAGACTTTGGGTTCACGCACGATCGCACGGCCCATCGCAACGCGCTGGCGCTGACCACCCGAAAGCTGCTGCGGTTTGCGCTCCAGATAATCGTCGAGTTGCAAAATCTTGGCGGCGTCACGAACTCTGGTATCGATTTCCACCTTGCTGTATCCGCGATTTTTAAGACCATACGCCATATTCGCATAATTGGTCATATGCGGATAAAGCGCGTAGTTCTGAAACACCATGGCGATATCACGATCAGCGGGGGCGACATTGTTCACCACCCTGTCGTCAATCTTGATCTCGCCGCTTGAAATGCCTTCAAGCCCGGCAATCATCCGCAGGAGTGTTGATTTTCCGCAGCCGGACGGGCCCACCAAGACGGTGAATTCCCCGTCACCAATTTCAAGATCAATACCATGCAGGGCTTTGAAACCGTTAGCGTAGGTTTTTTCTGCCCGATTAAGGGTAACAGTTGCCATTTTCGTATCCTGTATGCGGATCTGTGTATTTTAAATCACTGACATCAAATGATTGATCGAGCCTATTTTTCAGTTTCGACCAGACCTTTGACAAACATGCGCTGGAAAATCACCACCACCAGTACCGGTGGTATGGTCGCCATGATTGTCAGTGCGAATGCTTTGGGGAATTGCGGTATCTGCCCGCCTTCGTAGAGCGAGTTGTAGACCTGCTTGATCCCGATCACGATGGTGTAAAGCTGGTCATCGGTCGTCATCAGCAACGGCCACAGATACTGGTTCCAGCCGACCACAAACATGATGATAAAGATCGCCGCGATCATGGTAACTGACAGTGGCACCAGAATATCGAGGAAAAAACGCAACGGCCCTGCCCCGTCCAGACGTGCCGCTTCAAGCAGTTCATCGGGAACCGAACGGTAAAACTGCCGGAAGAAGAATGTGCCCGTGGCTGACGCAATCAACGGCAAAATCAGGCCCGTATAGGTGTTAAGCAACCCCAGTTCCGCAACAACCTCATAAGACGGCACGATGCGGACCTCAAGCGGCAGCAAAAGGGTTGAAAAGATCACCCAGAACAGCGGCACAGCCAGCCTGAACCGGAAATAGACAATGGCATAGGCCGCCATCATTGAAATAATGACTTTCCCGATGGCAAAGCCAAGACCAAGAACCATACTGTTAAACAGCATTTCAAGGGCGGTAACCCGTCCCTTTGTTGCATCGGGATCAAACAGGATTGCCCCGTAATTCTCGATAAAATGCCCGCCAAACCAGAACTGCAAACCGTGTTGGAACAGGTATTCACGGGTATGAGTGGATGATACCAGCGCGATCCAGACCGGCAGGATCATGAATAACGATCCGATAATAAGGATCAGATGATTGGTGATTGTACGCCATTTTGACTGATACATGACGCGCCCCTAATAATGCACTTTGCGTTCGATAAAGCGGAACTGGAACACCGTCAGCACGCTCACCATGATCATCAGCAGCACCGACTGTGCAGAACTGCTGCCCATATCCGCGCCAAGGAAACCATCGACATACACCTTGTAAACAAGGGTCGCGGTTGAACCGCCCGGCGATCCTTTGGTCGAAACGTCAATGATCCCGAATGTTTCGAAGAAGGCATAAGTCAGGTTGATCACCATCAGGAAGAAGGTGGTCGGTGCGAGAAGCGGAAATGTAATGGTCCAGAACCGGCGTTCAGCACTTTTGCAATCAAGCGTCGCGGCTTCGGTTACTGCTTTTGGAATGCCCTGCAATCCCGAAAGGAAGAAGATGAAGTTCACGCTGACCTGTTTCCAAACAGCAATCAGCGTCACGACAAAGGCTGCATCACCAGCATTCTGGATGTGGTTAAACTCGAAACCGAAACTGTTGAACAGCTTGTAAAGATCGCCCATCAGCGGATTGAACAACATATTGCCCAGCAAGCCGGCCACAGGCGGCGCAACGGCATAGCCCCACATCAAAAGCGTTTTGTACGATTTCGCCCCACGGATCACTTCGTCGGCACGCACGGCCAGAAACAGCGAGATGGCGATGGAAAAGAACGCCACAAGGAAGGAAAAGACCGCGGTAAAAATCGCAGATTGCAACCAGGCCCCACTGGCCAGCACATCTGCGAAATTGCGGAACCCGACAAATTGCGAAGACAGGCCAAAGGCGTCTTCAAGCAGGAAAGACTGATAAACTGCCTGGGCCGCAGGCCACAGGAAAAATATCGCAATAATCAGAATTTGCGGTGCGATAAAAAAATAAGGAACCGGGCTATGCCCGAATTGTACGCGTTTCATTACTGACGCAACCCCAAGACTTGTCCAGGAATCGAAAAACAGGGCGGCTGTTTGAAGCCGCCCTGTCAGCGAAATGCTGATTAGTTCGAATAGGTGTCGTTGAAGCGTTTCAGCAACGCATTGCCTTCTTCCTCGATCGCGGCAAATGCCTGATCGATGGTTGCTTCACCATTCATCATCTTATCGACTTCGCGATAGATGACTTCACGGATCTGGACGTAGAAGCCAAGGCGGTAACCTTTGGTCCAGTCGCCACCTTCTTCAGACAACTGCTGGATTCCGACCTCGGCGTCCGGGCTTTCCTCGTAATAACCATCTTTCTTGGCCAGCTCGTAAGCAGCGGTCGTGATCGGAACGTAGCCGGTCTCTTTGTGCCAGTAATACTGGGTTTCCGGTTTGGTCAGGAATTCGAAGAACTTGGCAACGCCTTTATATTCTTCATCCGAGTGACCTGCAAAAGCGAACAGCGAACCACCACCGATGAAGGTGGATTTCGGCGCATCGCCAACGCCTTCCCAATATGGCAGGGTCGAGGTGCCAAATTCAAACTGTGCGGATTTTTTCAAACCACCAAACGAGCCGGATGAACCGATCCACATTGCAACTTTCTGCTGCAGGAAGGCATCCTGGTTTGCGCCCCATGCACGACCGTAGTAGCCGAAGTAACCTTCGTCTTTCCATGCCTTGACGTGCTTCCAGTGGTCTTTGAGAGCATCGTTATTATAAAGCAGTTTCACATCGGTGCTGTCGTAACCGTTATTGGCGGTTGCCATCTGCAGGTTGTGACGGGACATGAAGTTTTCGAAGAAAATCCACGGGCTGTGAGATTCAGCAAAACCTTCAAAGCCTGCTTCTTTCAGCTTCGGCGCAACTTCTTCGAATTCCTGCCAGGTTTTCGGAACGTCGACACCGGCTTTGGCAAGCGCATCCTTGTTGAAATACAAAAGCGGGGTCGAACTGTTGAACGGCATGCCGATCATCTTGTCGTTCGAGTCAGCATAGAAATAGCGGACACCCGGGATATAATCATTGATGTCGAAGCCAACACCATATTTCTGCAGCAAATCGGCAACCGGATAGGTCGCACCCTTTGCGTTAATGATGGTTGCAGCACCGGCATCAAAAATCTGGATGATATGCGGGGCGGTCCCTGCACGCGAAGCCGCAATGCCAGCAGTCATCGTATCTTCATAGCCACCTTTGTTGATGGCAGCGAGATGGTATTCTTCCTGACTATTGTTGAAGTCGGTCGCAATCTGATTGACTACGTCCCCTAACGCCCCATCCATAGCATGCCACCAGACAATTTCCACTGGTCCGCTAGACGGTTCGGACTCCTGCTGTGCGACATCTTCTTTTTGTGTGAAAAAATAAAAGCCGATTGCTACCAATGCAATTAGTAACGCGGCCAACGCGATCAGTTTGCGTTGCATGGTTCTAGTCTCCCAAATAAAAACTTGTCCGTACCAAGCCACCTGTTGCCCGGCTTGATACAACGCATTTGTTTTCATTCGAGGGGGACGTTTCCTCAAGTGACAGTTTTCGGAAATTTACTTTTGATGCGCGGAATGACCGATAAAACTGCCGTTTTTTAGTTTTTGATGTGCATTCGACCCCTTCAAATGTTCATATGAACATCTCATAAATCGAACATCTTGCAAAGGTTTTCAATTATTGAAAGCAACCTTGATTCTCGTTGTTTCCATTCATTCGATGCTTTTCAAGCATTTCAGCCGTTTTCATAATTATTTCGATGTCGTGCATCTATAATATTCTGGTGCAGAGATTTGGCTTTGATGTGCAAACGGGCAGCCTTTCGACTGCCCGTTCAATGTTCATTCGCGAACACGGCTTCATTCTGTCGCCTTGCCCGGCTTACTAGGTATTCTTGTCTCGCTGAACAAAGACTGAAAGCAATGCCAAACCGCCGGAAACAATCATCAGCAACAGCGAAAGCGCATTCAGCACCGGCGTTGATCCCTGTTTGAGCCGGTCAAACATGGCAATAGTTAAAGGCGCATCCGAGCCGACAAGCATCAATGTTGTATTGAAATTTTCAAACGACATCAGGAATGCAACGATCCCTGCCCCGACCAAAGCCGGTTTCAGGAATGGAATGGTAATCGTCCAAAGTGCAGCCTGCCGTGTTGCCCCCAGATTAAGGGCGGCTTCTTCCAGGCTGATATCAAATTTCCGAAGACGTGCGGATATCACCAGTGTGGTTATCGTGGTGATGAAAGCAAATTGGCCAATAATCACCAGAAACAATCCCGGGCGCAGGAAATCAAGATCCCATCCGATCGTTTCTTCAACACCATTTGCAATGGCATTGGAAAAAACGAGGATGGATATGCCCAGAATGACCCCCGGAATAACTAGCGGCGACAATGCAACGACATAAAGAAGGTTTTTACCGGGAAACTGGGCACGTTCAAACAGGAACGCATTACAGGTTCCGACCGTAACCGAAAGCAATGTCACACAAAGTGCGACAAACGCGGAAACTCCGACACTTTCAAGCAGTTTGCTGTCATTGAAAATACCTATATATGGCCCCTCGCTGCCAAAGAACCATTTAAGTGTGGCACCTTCCCACGGCATGGATGGAAACAGGCTGTCGTTAAAGGCAAACACGCCGACAACAATCAGCGGCGCACTGAGATAGATGAAAAACAGTGCGATATACCCGGTATAGATGCCCTTATAGAAACGCGGCTGGGGAATACTTGGAATCATGATTACGCCTCCTCAGCTCACGGTTTCTGAAAGCGTCTGGCGACTAAGTTTCAGGCCGATCCAGACAATCAGGGATGAGAGAACCAGCAACAGGAACCCGAATGCCGATCCGGATTCCCAGTTAAACCGGGTGATGAACTGGGTATAAATCTGTTCCGTGAACCAAAGGCTGTCCTTGCCGCCCAAAAGGTTGGGCGTCAGGTAGTTACCAAGTGTCAGCATGAAAACAACGATGCAGCCCGACGCAATACCGGGCATGGCATGCGGAATGACAATATCGCGGGTTACGGTAAAGGCATTGCCGCCAAGGTCGTATCCGGCCTCAATCAGGCTGTCGTCAAGGCTATCCAGTACCGATACCAGCGGCACCACCATGAACAGCATTGATGTATAGACAAGCCCCACCATGATGGTCGCATCATTGTAAAGCATCTCGATCGGCCCATCCGCGATCCCGGCCCATTGCAGAAAATTGCTGATCACGCCGCTTTCACGCAGCAGGATCATCCAGCCGAAAGTCCGCACCAGCTCTGACACCCAGAACGGGATCAGACACAGCAGGAACAAAACATTCTTGCCTTTGCCCCGCATGACCTTGGCGATGTAATAGGAAACCGGAAAACCTATCATCAGGGTCAGAACCGTCGCCATAAGCGACATCACCGCGGTACGGACATAGGTATTCCAGTAAAGCGGTTCGACGAAAAACTCGATATAGTTGATCAGGCTGAATTCGTACTTGCCGTATGAAATCCGTTCACGCAACGACACCAGAAGCAGATCTACATGCGGCAGGATCACAAGCAGGAACAGCCAAAGTAACAAAGGCATGGCAAGCAACAATGCACCAACTCGCATCGCCCCTGCCTTGCCGGTGGAGGTGGTCATGCCGCGGCCCCCTGTTTTTCAGACTTCGCAAAACAGCGCGTTTGTTCCGCTGCCCACGTCAAATTGACAGTATCGCCCGCTTTCAGGTTGGCGAATGCACCGGTTTGCGGCAAGGCCACCGTCATTTCGTGCCCGGTTGCGCTATCGCGAACCTGCACGCTACTAGCGGCACCGTTAAACAGAACATTCTCGACCTTTGCGCCGATGGCATTATCGGTTTTGCCCTGCCCGTCAATGGCAATGGCTTCGGGACGAACAAACACATCAACCGTTTGGCCCTCGCTCAGTTCCGGATGAACCACGCGGGATGCGACAACAGAACCACCGGTCGGCAGATTGATCACGATCTGGTCGCCCTGTGTCTTACCAACAGTGCCCTTCCAGCGATTGCTTTCGCCAACAAAGCCTGCGACGAAAGCCGTCTGCGGACTGTAATAAAGGTCCTGCGGTGCGCCGACCTGCTCAAATCGGCCGGCATTCATGACCGCCACCTGATCGGACATCACCAATGCTTCGGACTGATCATGCGTGATGTAAACGAATGTCGTACCGATCTCATTCTGCAATTGCTTGAGCTCGACCTTCATATGCTCTCGTAATTTAAGGTCCAGAGCACCGAGTGGCTCGTCAAGAAGCAGCACCGCCGGTTCCAGAACAAGACAGCGTGCAATCGCAATACGCTGTTTCTGGCCGCCTGAAAGCTGACTGATCTGTTTGGGGCCTGAGTCCGGCAGCCCGACACGTGCCAACGTATCATTGACCTTCTTCTCGATTGTCGACCGGTCAACACCGCGACGTTTCAAACCATATGCCACGTTTTCCGCAACATTCATCATCGGAAAAAGTGCCAGATGCTGGAAAACCATATTCACAGGCCGACGATTTGGCGGGACACCCAGCACCGATGAACCATTAATCAGAATGTCACCGGATGTAGGTGCCTGAAAACCGGCAAGCATGCGCAATAGCGTTGTTTTACCGCAACCGCTGGGACCCAAAATGGAAAAGAAAGACCCTTTGGGGATCGCGATTGAAATGGAATCTACCGCGGTAAAAGCATCAAATTTTTTGACCACGTCGCGACATTCAAGGTCGAATTGATCTGCCATGGGAGCCTGCATGAAATGAATTGCCGATGTCCGCCTAAAACCGGTCATCGCAGAAAGGAAAAAAATGCAATGTCCCCGGCATCTTCTGCCGAGGACAATATCATCCGATCCAAACAGGATCAGAACAGCAAATCTTAGTTCGACTGCGCGGCTTTCACACGGTCAAGCGTTTTGCCTTCAATAGCTTCCAATCCAGCCGGGACAGGTGGATACCAGTTGATATTGTCCAAGGCTTCCTGCGGGAAACTAGTCTCGAACTGTTTACGCTGAGCTTCATCAAGAAGGGAACTCGCACCGTTGGACGCAGTATAGTAGCTCGACGCAGCTGTGATACGAGCGGCAATCTCTGGTTTCATGACAAAATTGATCCACTTGTAGGCAGCCTCTTCATTTTCTGCTTTACGCGGAATGGCAAAGGTGTCGACCCAGCCTAAAGCACCAGACGACGGAGCAACAAAATTCATGTCCGGATTATCATTATTGAGCGTCCAGCCACCTGCGTCCCAAGCCATGGCAGCCACGACTTCACCTGAACGAATCAGGTTAAGGAGCGAGTCAGAGCCTTCCCAATAGGTTTTAACGTTCGGCTTGCACTCAATCAACTTTGCTTCAACCTTATCAAGAATCTCCTGATAAGCAGCCTCGTCGTTATAAGCAGCAAATGGATCCATCCCCATCGAGAATGCAAATGCAATCAGGGTTGGGCGGCGAAGTCGGTAAGACACTTTGCCCGCGACTTCATCACTGCAAAGGTCGATATAATCTTTTACCGTGGAAGCTTCGGCAGTGTTCAGAACCAAGCCATCCGTGCCCCATATTTGAGGGACACCATACACTTCACCATCCAATGTGGTGTTCGCTTTTGTTGCCTCAAGCATTGAAGGAATAAAGAGCGACGCGTCAATCTTGGAGAGGTCGATCGGCTTGTAGATGTTGTGCTCGAGCTGTGCACTGGCAATGCGGTCCTGAGACGGTTGGGCCAGATCAAATCCGCCGCCACCTGTTGCGCGCAGCTTGGAAATCATTTCCTCATTGTTTGAGAGGGTGACTTCGACATCGATACCTGTTTCCGCTTCGAACTCAGCGACGACATCATCTGGCACGTACCCACCCCAGGTCAGCAACCGAAGTTCTTCGGCCTGTGCGGTTTGGCCAAGCATCACCATTCCGGCAAGGGCGGTAAGCCCAAGCAGAGAACCGCGCAGTGCGCCATGCTTTTTCGACATTATTTTACCTCTCTGTTGACGTGACGGCACTTCCCCTGTCCGGCGTCAATGTATTCTGTGACATTGCAAACGTTCCGGGACCGCACCAGTATCGCAAGAAACTTTGTTGAAACGAAAGCAAAATCGATCATTTTGCGTTCTTTTGAACAATTCATTTCAATTCTCGCCGTGAAACCAGACTTTCCGCAAGTTAAACTTCTGCAACAATTTTTCGGGGTTTCAGCACCGAAACGCACATGTTTGCAAATAAAAAAGGACAGCCAAATCGGCTGCCCCTTCATATCTAAATATCTGTAAGCTAAACCCTATTCGTCGGCACTATATTCCGCTGGGCATTCCAGCTTGGCATAGGCCTTTCCGTTGGCATCAAACAGATGCGAAGCCCCGGCTTCGGCTGCTGCGTTGACGGTCTCGCTAATTTTAATACGGCTGTGGCCAGGGGCACGAACCGTGAAACGGTCCCCATTCGCGAGCTTGAGATACAGATAGGTAGAGTCGCCAAGTTTCTCGACAACATCGACCTCGCCGGAAATCGACAAATCCCCGTTTTCGCCCAAAGACAGATGCTCCGGCCGGACTCCCAGTTCGACATCCTTGCCAACATCATTGGCGGGCACGTCAAACGGCAGAACAGCCTTGGCGCCCCCCGGCACGGTAACGGTTACCTTGCCCTGTTCAACAGCATCAATATGAACGGTCGTGAAATTCATCGCAGGCGATCCGATAAAGCCGGCAACAAAGCGGGTTTGCGGATGATGATAAAGCTGCATCGGCGATCCGACCTGTTCGACATTGCCAGCATTCATCACAACGATCTTGTCGGCAAGCGTCATGGCTTCGACCTGATCATGCGTGACATAGACAATCGTTGACTTCAGTTCCTGATGCAGTTTGGCAATCTCGATGCGGGTCTGCACACGCAATGCGGCATCAAGGTTCGAAAGCGGTTCATCAAATAGGAACACTTTTGGTTGGCGAACAATCGCGCGGCCAATCGCCACGCGCTGGCGCTGTCCACCCGACAATTCAGACGGACGGCGATCCAGAAGCTGGTCCAGCTGAAGGATACGGGCAGCTTCGCGTACCCGCTGATCAATCGCGCTTTTGTCATGATTGGCCAGTTTCAGACCAAACGCCATGTTCTTGTAGACTGTCATATGCGGATAAAGCGCATATGACTGGAACACCATGGCAATCCCGCGGTCGCGGGGGCTTTTGGTATTCACGACATCCCCGCCGATCATCAGATCACCACCGGTGATGTCTTCCAGACCAGCGATGATACGAAGCAACGTCGATTTGCCGCATCCCGACGGCCCCACAAAGACAACAAATTCGCCGTCCTTAACATCCAGATCGATGCCATGCAGCACATCAACAGCGCCATAGCTTTTGCGGATCTGGTCAAGTTTCAAATCAGCCATTTAGGTAAGCTCCTATCACACCAATACTCATTTCACCGCGCCAGATGTCAGGCCGCGAATAAGTTGTCGGGAGAAAATCAGATAAAGGATCAGGATCGGAATGATTGCGAGGCTCAGCGATGCCAGAACCGCGTTCCAGTCGGTAACGTACTGACCGATGAATTGCTGGATACCCAGCGTGATGGTCTGTTTGCCATCACCCGGTGCCAGGATCAGCGGGAACCAAAGGTCATTCCAGATCGGGATCATGGTGAATACGGCGACAGTTGCCACGGCTGGCCGGATCAGCGGCAGGATAACCGCAAAGAAAATCTTGAATTCACCAACCCCGTCGCAACGGGCGGCTTCTTTCAAATCCTTGGGTATCTGGTGCATGAATTCGGTCAGGATAAAGATCGCAAGCGGCAGTCCTTGTGCAACATAGACAAGGATAAGTGCAGTCAGCGTATTGATAAGGCCCAATTCAACAATCAGGTTCAGGATCGAAACCGAGCCCAGTCGGATCGGCACCATGATGCCAACCGCCAGATAAAGCGCAAGCCATGTATTGCCGGGGAACTTGTATTCCGAAAGCGCCCAGGCCGCCATGGAAGCAAGCAGCAGAACAATTACGATGGTCACGACCGTGACAGTGAAGCTGTTAAAGAAAAACAGCTCGAAATTCGATCTCGCCAGAACCTTTGTAAACCCTTCAAGGCTGAAGGTTTCAGCGTTCGGTAGACTCATTGGGGCGCTGAAAATCCCCTTGCGGGATTTGAACGCGTTAATGATCACGAGAAAGATCGGATACAGCGCAACCAGCGTGTAGGTCAGCAGGATCGCATGCACGATTGCGGCACGCGACATGTCTTCACGACGGATATTTTTAGTCATCATGATCCTGCCGCCTCCTTACAGCTGATAGCGCGCAAGACGGCGCTGCACGGCGAACAGATAGAAAAGAACACCGGCAAGAATGATCAGGAACATCAGCGAGGCAACGGTGGCACCAAGGCTCGGATCACCAAGCTGCAACTGGTAGCCAAAGAATGTGCGATAGAACAGTGTTCCCATGATATCGGTCGAGAAATTAGGCCCCGCCAGCGCACCTTTTACGGCATAAATCAGATCGAACGCATTGAAGTTACCCACAAATGTCAGGATCGACACCATCGCAACCGTCGGCAAAACCAGCGGCAGCTTGATATGCAGGAACACTTCGAAATGGGTTGCGCCATCAACAATTGCCGCATCAACGAGATCATCGGGGATCGCCAGAAGTGCCGCATAAATCAGCATCAGCGGAATACCGACCCACTGCCAGACCGAGATAAAGGATAGCGTGATCAGGGCCGAGCCTTCCTTGCCAAGCCACGGACCAAACAGCGATTTCAGCCCAAAAATATCAAGGATATCGACGCCCACACCCCAGACCGGGCTCAGGATCAGTTGCCAGATGAAACCGACAATCACCACCGACAGCATGGTCGGCATGATCATCATCGTGCGATAGGTGTTGCGAAACCTCAGTTGCGGCAGGCTCAGAATGCCCGCAAGTGCGATCCCGATCGGGTTCTGCACCAGCATGTGAACCGCAAAGAATTTCATATTATTCCAGAAACTGTTCCAGAAGGTCGCCGACCAGTCCGGGTCGCCCAAGATGGTACGATAGTTATCGAAACCGACAAAGGCCATCTCCCCGCCGCTTGGCGTGGTATAAAAACTGAGACGAATGGAATCGATCAGCGGATAGATCATGAACAATGTGTAGATGATCGTCGCAGGTGCCAGAAAGGCAAACACAGGCAGTTTTGCCTTACGCCAATCGGTCATGGGCCCGGAATGCGCCATACCTTATCCTGTCTTTCTGAGATTAAGCGTACGGGGAACTTGCCCCACCGGTCGAAGGCGTTCATCAGAGCGCCTGATTGCAGTCCTTTCGGTCGATTTTGTCCATCAGCGTGACCCGCAGAACTGCGACATATTATCGCAGATACAAGGATGGCAGGCGCAAGAAGTCACCTGCCATCTGTAGTCAGGCCTTACTGATGGGGCGCATACCACTTCGCAAGTCCGGATTCGGCGGCTTTACCGGCCTCTTCCGGGGTAACAGTGCCGTTGATAACCTGTGCGGAAATATTCCACAGCTCGTTTTCAAGGTTCGGCGTGCCACGCGACAGAATCTGATACGAGTTACGAATGGTTGATTCGCATTTCTGACGCCAGCTTACAAACTCGTTGGCAACCGGATCTGTGATTTCGACCTTGTGGTTTGACAACGAGAAGAAGCCCGGCAGTGCGTTCGAATAAAGCGACGCAAATTCAGAACCGGTCATCCATTCAAGGAAGACTTTTGCTTCGGCAGCATTCGGCGATTTGGCATTCAGGCCCAACGCGATATCGGTATGATCACTGATATAGCAGGTGTCAGAACCTTCTGCAGGGGGCGGTGGGAATGCGCCGAATTCGAATTCGGCCTGGCTGTTAAACAGCGAAATATCCCAGGAACCGGCCGGATAGACAGCCGCACGGCCAAGCGAAAACAGGTTCTGCGCATCCGGATAGGAAATGGCCTCATAGCCGTCTGGCAGATAGCTTGCCCAGCTTGCCAGTTCGGCAAAGGTGTCAACATACGGCTTATCGGTGAATTTCTGGCTGCCGTCGATCAGGGCTTTGCGGCCCTCTTCGCCTTTCCAGTAATTCGGACCAATGTTCTGGAAGCCCATGGTGGCGGCTTCCCACTGATCAGCAGTCCCCATTGCCATCGGGATATAGCTGCCTTCTTCCTTGATTTTATCAAGGGCAGCATAGAATTCTGCGCGGGTCTTCGGCACTTCCACACCGGCTGCCTCAAAGGCTTCCTTGTTATAGATGAAGCCGTGAATAACCGACGCCATCGGCAGGCAGAAAGTGACAGAACCATCATCCGTCTGCCATGCGGATTTCGCGACATCTGAGAAATTGTCCATGCCCGCGATATCGTCAAGCGGTGCAAGATTGCCCTGCTTGTAAAGTTCAAGCGACGCATCGAACGGACGGCACGTGATCAGATCGCCAGCCGTACCACCAGCGAATTTCGCATTGATCAGCGCATTGTAATCGGTCGGCGGGGTCGGCGAGAAAGTCACCTTGATTTCCGGATATTCCTTGTTAAAGGCTGGGATAATCTGATCATTCCAGATATCGATATCGTCGTTACGCCAGCTCTCGATCACGAGTTCGCCAGCAGATGCCATCAACGGAACCAGAGCGACACTTGCCGCCAGAGCCGCTGCCAGGCCTTTTGCAAACACTTTATTCGACATTTATGCCTCCTCTGATCAATGTCGGCGGACTGCTATCCCTGCAGATGTCAGTCCTTATACTCAAGCGCTGCCCGGAGATTTCCGTTAAACATCGCAAGAATTTCTTTGGCTTTCGCGGTCTTGTGCCCTTTGGCAATCATGACCGCGATGCGGATATCGAACTGTGCTTTTTCAAGGGCGTTTTCGGCATTCTGCGCATCGCAACCGGCAATATGGCTGGTGATGCGGACCGCTCGACCATGTAACTTGATGTTTTCGGCACGCATGCCGACCATCAGGTTATCGAAAAGACGCCCAAGCTTGTTCATGACAAGCGATGAAAGGATATTGATGGCGGCCTTCTGCGCGGTCCCTGCCCCCATGCGGGTTGAACCAGCAATAACTTCGGGCGCGCTATCAAGAAAAATACCGCACTCTGCCGTCGTCAAAAGTCTGCCATCGGGGTTGTTGCAAAGACCAACGGTGTAAGCACCGCGCTCGCGCGCCAACTCAACTGCACGCAGCGTATAAGGCGTCGAACCGCTGGCGGCGACGGCGATAACCGCGTCACCTTCACCTATGCAATGTCGGGTAATTTCGTCTTCGGCGGCTTTGGTATCGTCTTCGGCGGAATTGAATATACCAGGCTCGCTTTGCAAGCCTCCCGCCAGCATGACGATGGTCATGTCTTCGGGCCAGCCAAACGTTCCGCCAAGCTCCTTGGCATCCTGCCATGCCACCGTGCCGGAAGTTCCGGCACCAACATAAACGAGACGCCCACCGCCCCGCAGGCGGCGTGCTATCCCGTTTGCGGCTGTTGCCAGATCCGTCAGGACCGGACCTAGCGATGCGACCGCGCGCATCTGGCCTTCCCACAAAGCCATAAGGAAATCGGCGTCGGACCACTGATCCAACCCGGCAAAGCGCATATCAAATTCTTCGGTGCGTGATGCCATTTTCCAATCTCCCTTCACCAATTAAATACCATTATGATACCAGCAAGGCAAGGCACTTCCTGCACGCACCCCAAAATTTACTCAACCACCCCTCATATTTTTCTTATTTTCAATTAGGTAACAAGATATTTTAGTTTATCACTATGACATCGGCTTCATCTGAATAATGCCAAAACGAGACCAGAAACAACATTAGTGGATTTATATTGGTATTGCTTTTTAAGATACCACTCTGCTATGATCCCATTAGTTAGGGATGGTCGGAATGCAAAACGCACAAAAAGAAGAGCTTTACCTTGGCATTGATGGTGGCGGCACGCGCTGCCGCGCACGCATTGTAAATGATGCAGGCATCACCCTTGGGGAAGCCGTTCGGGGTGGTGCAAATACCCGCCTTGGAATCGATCATGTCTTTGGCGAAATCATTGCCGCTGCAACCATGGCACTAGAGCAATCCGGGTTTTCGGACCGACACCTTGCGGATTTGCATGCCGGTCTTGGACTGGCCGGACTACCGCTAGAGCGCGAACGCAAACTTGCCGAATCCTATAATCACCCGTTTGCCAGTGTTTGTTTTGCGACCGATGCCTATACCGCATGTCTTGGCGCGCATGACGGTGAAGACGGTGCCATTCTGATTGTCGGAACCGGCACCTGTGGCCAGGCGATTGTCGCCGGTCGCGAACTGGCACTTGCCGGTTGGGGCTTCGAGATTTCCGATATCGGAAGCGGCGCCCGTATTGGCCGGTCGGCGATTGAAACAGCCCTGCTCGCCCACGAAGATTTGGCGACATCATCTGAGCTGACTCGTGCCGTTATGAAACATTTTAACGACAATCCCGAAGAAATCGTCGCCTTTGCCGAGAAAGCCCGACCAGCTGATTATGGCGCATTCTGCCCAATGGTCTTCGATGCGGACAGCCACGGCGACTTGACTGCCGCCGCCATCATTGATGTTGCTGTAACCGCAAATCGCAACATTTTGTACAAGCTTCAGGAATTCGGGGCGAAACGGCTGAGTTTGATGGGTGGCCTTGCCGAACAGATGGCAAAACGCATGCCTGACGATATCCAGTCCGATCTGGTTCCGGCACAAAACGATGCCCTGCATGGGGCAATCCTGATGGCCAGGAAACATCAAAAGGTGCACGCATGATCAGTACAGCAGACGTTATTGCAAGCCTGCGTGCGCGGGACATTGAAAACACTGGCCATGGACCGCTTTATCGCCGTCTGCAAACAGCAATAAAGTCCGTGATTGATGATGGTATCCTGAAAGTCGATGACGCCCTGCCAAGCGAACGCGACCTGGCCAATGAACTTGGTATTTCACGCGTTACCGTTCGTAATTCGATGCGGGGCCTTGTCGAGGAAGGCGTCCTTGTCCAGCGCCACGGTGCAGGCACTTTTGTCGCTCCACGCGTTGAACAGGCATTGTCACGCCTAACCTCCTTTACCGAGGACATGATCACACGCGGCATGAACCCGGGTGCGGTCTGGATTGAAAAGACCCTTGGTCATGCGTCACCCGAAGAAGCCATGGCGCTAAACCTGTCACCCGGCACCGAAGTAACCCGTTTACGGCGCTTGCGTACAGCAAATGACAAGCCGATGGCACTTGAATATGCGGTCGTGCCGCGGGTCTTCCTGCCAAGCCCCGATGAAGTCGAAAAATCACTTTATGATGCGCTGGCGAAATACGGCAAAAAGCCCGAACGCGCGCTTCAGCGTCTGCGGGCCGAATTGTTTGACGGGGAAACCGCCAAAATCCTTGGCGTGCCCGATGGAAGTGCCGCGCTTTATATCGAACGGCGTTCTTTCCTTGCCAATGGCACACCGGTCGAATTCACCCGTTCTTATTATCGCGGCGACAGTTATGACTTCATCGCCGAAATGCAGGTCGATGCGCGCTGACAATAATTGCGCCTCGCGCCGCCCCAAAAAGCTTTAAGGAAACCAAGGATATGAGCACACGCTGGACTCCAAAAACCCAGATGGGTCGGGAATTGACCGAAGCCCCGGCAGTGGTCAAAAAGCAGCTTGATCACAACAAGGCTGCAATTGATTCTCTGGTTTCTGACCTACGCGCCAATCCGCCAAAATTCGTTGTGACCTGCGGACGCGGTAGTTCCGATCACGCAACTCTTTATGCAAAATACCTGATCGAAAGCCAGCTTGGCATTCCGGTCGTATCTGCAGCCCCATCCATCGTTTCGATATATAACCGGTCGATTGCCAGCAAGGACGCCCTGTTCATTGCCGTATCCCAATCAGGTAAAAGTCCCGATCTGGTTAAAAATGCCGTGGCCGCCCGTGATGCCGGTGCCCGTACGGTCGCATTGGTCAATGTGACCGATTCCCCGTTGGCCGATACGGTCGATCATGTCATCCCGCTGATGGCTGGGCCTGAAACCAGCGTTGCCGCGACCAAATCCTACATCGCAACATTGTCTGCCATCGCACAGATCGTTGGTGGATGGACGCAGGATCCGGCATTCAACAAGGCACTTGTCACCTTGCCCGCATCACTTGAAAAAGCACTTGGCAAGGATTGGCTTGATGCTGCCGATGCGATTGCAAAATCAGACGGTCTTTATGTGATCGGTCGCGGCCCTGCTTTTGCCATTGCACAGGAAGCTGCCCTTAAATTCAAGGAAACCAGCAGCCTGCACGCCGAAGCTTTTAGCGCAGCCGAGGTCAAACACGGCCCGATGGCACTGGTGACCAAGGATTTCCCGTTACTTGTCTTTTCCCAACAGGATGCGTCGCGAGAAAGTGTCGAGGGTTTCCTCGAAGAAATGCGGGCGAAAACGGATAACCTGTTTGCGGCCGAAACCGGCCATGCCGATATCAAAGGTCATCTTCCGGTGGTCGAGGATATCCACCCGCTTCTGGCCCCCATCGCGATGATCCAGACATTCTATACGCTGGCAGAACATGTTGCTCTGGAACGTGGTTGCAATCCTGATGCGCCGCCACACCTGTCCAAAGTCACGGAGACGCACTAATGACCGATTTTGCCATTACCAATGCACGTATCTTTGACGGGACAGATTTCCATCACAGCAAAGCTGTCATTGTTCGGAACGGCAAGGTCGATGCGATTGTCGAAAGCCGCGATATTCCTGAAAACATCAACGTGATTGATGCGAAAAATCAGACACTTGCACCGGGCCTTATCGACGTTCAGGTCAATGGTGGCGGCGGTGTATTGCTGAATGACGAACCGAATGTCGACGGCGTTCGCGCGATCATGGCAGGTCATCGCAAATATGGCACAACGGCCATGCTGCCGACCCTGATCACAGATCACCGCGACAAAATGGAATCCGCGATTAAGGCCGTCACCGATGCAATCAATCAGAACATTCCGGGTATTGTCGGCATTCATCTTGAAGGTCCATATCTTAATGCCGAGCGCAAAGGTGTGCATGACGCCAATATCATCCGCCCGATGGAAGATGACGCGATTGACCTTCTGACCCGCCTGCCCAATGGCCGCGTTCTGGTGACCATGGCCCCGGAAAAGGCCGCCAAAGGCACAATTAAAAAGCTGGCTGATCGTGGCGTTCTGGTTTGCGCCGGTCATACTGCGGGCACTTATAGCCACATGCAGGCTGCCATTGCCGAAGGCATGCGGGGCTTCACGCATTTGTTTAATGCCATGAGCCCGATGACCCACCGTGAACCCGGTGTTGCCGGTGCTGCGATGGCCGACGACAGTACTTGGTGCGGCCTGATTGCTGATGGCTATCATGTTCATCCCGCCGTTCTGAAAGTTGCCATCCACGCCAAGGCAAAAGGCAAGGTCATGCTGGTAACCGATGCCATGCCAACCGTTGGGGCAGATGAGAAGCGCTTTATTCTGGGCGGCGAGGAAATCATTGCCACCGATGGTCGCTGCGCGCTGGCGGATGGCACATTGGCTGGATCAGACCTCGATATGATAGCTGCTGTTAAAAACTGCGTCGAAATGGTCGGCATCGATCTTGGTGAAGCCCTTCGCATGGCATCCCTCTATCCAGCCACATTCCTGAAACTTGATGATATCATGGGACGCATTGCACCGGGCTATCAGGCCGATATGATCCTGTTTGATGACGATTACAACGTCACGAGCAGCTGGATCAAAGGCGTGGAATAATCACAATATAACAAAGCAATAAACACTTATCAGGAGGCACAGAATGAAGCCGGTTCGTATTCTTGTCGTCGGTCTTGGCAATATGGGATTATCGCATGCAAAGGCCTATCACGCGCTTGACGGATACGAAATCGTCGGACTGTGTGCCCGTTCCGAAATCCCGGCAGAAAACCTTCCGGACGGTTTTGCCGCCTACCCGCAATTTACCGATTTTCACACTGCGCTGGCGCAAACAAAACCTGATGCGGTTTCGATCAATACCTATACCGAAACCCATGCTGATTTTGCCATCGCCGCATTCGAGGCCGGGGCGCATGTCTTTATTGAAAAGCCATTGGCAGCGACCGCTGAAGATGCCGAACGTGTAGTAAATGCCGCCCAAAAGCATAACCGGAAGCTGGTGATTGGTTATATCCTTCGCCATCACCCGTCTTGGGCAAAGTTCGTTGAAGTCGCAAAAACACTCGGCAAGCCGCTTGTCATGCGCATGAACCTTAACCAGCAAAGCAGTGGTGCCTTCTGGGAAACCCACAAACGGTTGCTTAACAGTGTTTCGCCGATTGTCGATTGTGGCGTGCACTATCTTGATATGATGTGCCTAATGACCGGCGCAAAACCGGTGTCAGTTAGTGCAATTGGTGTACGCCTGTCGGATGAGGTTGCGCCTGAAATGTATAACTATGGTCAGTTGCAGGTGCGCTTTGACGACGGATCGGTTGGCTGGTACGAAGCTGGCTGGGGCCCGATGATCAGCGAAACCGCATTTTTCGTCAAAGATGTGATCGGCCCCAAAGGCTGTGTTTCCATAACCGATGTTGAAGAAAAAGGTGCCGGTTCAGCCGATATCGACACCCACACAAAAACGAATGCCTTAAAGCTTCACCATGCTGCCACAGATCCTGCCGGAAAATTTACACAATCTGACGAAATCATACGCACAGACGACGAGCTCGATCATGACGGCCTGTGTCTGCGTGAACAGCAATTTTTCCTAAAGTCTATAACGGAAAACCTTGACCTTACGCAGCATATGGAAGATGCATTGGGCTCCTTACGGATTGCCCTCGCTGCGGATCAGTCGGTACGCACGGGGGAAACAATAATACTCTGACCCCCAGGAGGAGTACCCACATGCCTTCCGTTAAACCCGGTGTTGTTACCGGTTCTGCCTATCGTGACCTTGTCGCTGCCTGCAAGCAGGACGGTTACGCCCTTCCCGCCGTCAATATCACATCATCCAGCACGATGAATGCCGCCCTTGAAGCCGCTGCAAATGCCGGTTCTGACATCATCATTCAGCTTTCTAATGGCGGTGCACAGTTCTTTGCCGGCAAGGGCATCAAGGACGCTGCTGCAGCCCGTGTCGTAGGCGCTGTTTCGGCTGCACGCCATGCCCAGCTAATGGCTGAATATTATGGTGTTGCTGTCGTCATGCATACCGACCACGCAAACCGGAAATTCGTTCCGTGGGTCGATGAAATGCTGAAATGGAGCGAAAAGGCATATGCCGAGACCGGCAAGGCGCTTTACAGCTCTCATATGCTGGATCTTTCCGAGGAATCGCTCGAAGACAACCTGTCGACCTGCGAAGACTTCCTTAAACGCATGTCCCGGATCGAAATGAGCCTCGAAATCGAACTGGGCGTGACCGGCGGCGAAGAAGACGGTATCGGCCATGACCTTGACACCAGTGTCGAGGAAATTGATCCGCGTCTTTATACCCGTCCCGAAGAAGTCGAAGAAGCATACCGTCGCCTTGCACCGCTTGGCCATTTCTCGGTCGCGGCGGCATTCGGCAACGTTCATGGCGTTTATAAACCGGGTAACGTCAAGCTTCGTCCGGAAATCCTTCTGGAATCCCAGAAATACGTTTCGGAAAAACATAACCTTGGTGATCGTCCGCTGGACTTCGTGTTCCATGGCGGTTCGGGTTCGGAAAAAGAAAAAATCGAAGAAGCTGTCGGTTATGGCGTCTTCAAAATGAATATCGATACCGATACCCAGTTCGCCTATTCGCGCCCGGTTGGCGAATATGTCGAAGCCAACGCACGTGCGTTCAAGTATCAGGTCGATCCGGATACCGATCAGCCCTACAAAAAACAATACGATCCGCGCGTATGGGTCCGTGAAGCCGAACTTTCGATGGCATCCCGCCTCGAAGAAGCTTTCAAGGATCTTGGGGCAACCGGCCGGTCGGTTACCAAAGGGTGATCCATTAGGATTGCGAAAGCCTGTTCAACCCGCCGGTCTTTCCGGCGGGTTTTTTCGTGCATTGTCTTGCGCTGCGACAAAAACAGACTACTCCTGACAAATACTGACAGGAACTGTCAGGGGTGCGCTTGCGTATCAGGTTTGGCTCCTCTATACCTTTTCCGAACATTACAGGAACAAAAGGCCCGACATGCTGACGAAAATTTCGGTTCGCGGTGCGAAAGAACATAACCTGCAAAATATCGATGTTGAACTGCCCCGCGATTCTCTGGTCGTCATCACTGGTCTGTCAGGGTCGGGCAAAAGTTCGCTGGCGTTCGATACGATTTATGCCGAAGGGCAGCGTCGTTATGTCGAAAGCCTGTCAGCATATGCGCGCCAGTTCCTTGAACTGATGCAGAAGCCCGATGTTGAATATATCGACGGCCTGTCTCCTGCCATTTCCATCGAACAAAAAACTACATCGCGCAACCCGCGTTCGACCGTGGGCACCGTGACCGAAATTTATGATTATATGCGTCTTCTTTGGGCGCGCGTCGGCATTCCCTATTCCCCGGCAACCGGTCTTCCGATTGTCAGTCAGACCGTATCACAGATGGTTGACCGCGTTATGGAAATGCCCGAAGGCACGCGACTTTATCTGTTGGCACCGTTTGTCCGTGGCCGCAAAGGGGAATACAAAAAGGAACTACGCGATTTGCGCACGCGTGGTTTCCAACGCGTCAAGATCGATGGCGAAATGTATGACATCGACGAAGCGCCGGAGCTGAACAAAAAACTCAAACACGACATTTCGGTGGTCGTGGACCGCCTGATCGTCAAGGACGGGATTGCAACTCGCCTTGCAGACAGCTTTGAAACTGCCCTTGAACTGACAGATGGTATCGTCCTGACCGAAGATGCCAAAACCGGCGAAACAACCGTGTTCTCGGCAAAATTCGCCTGCCCGGTTTCCGGGTTTACGATCGAGGAAATCGAACCTCGCCTGTTTTCGTTCAATAACCCGTTTGGCGCCTGCCCAGCCTGCGATGGTCTTGGCACCCAGATGGAATTCGACCCGGAATTGGTCGTCCCGGACGAAGGCAAAAGCCTTGACGACGGCGCTGTTGCGCCGTGGGCCAGCACCACGTCGAAATATTATCTTCAAACCCTACGGGCGGTCGCCAAGCATTTCGGCTTCAAGACCAACGTCACATGGGAAAAGCTCCCGAAAACTGCACAGGACATCATCCTGTATGGTTCGGGTGATGAAGACGTCACGGTAACCTATGATGACGGTTCGCGCAGCTACAAGGTATCGCGCCCGTTCGAAGGCGTCATTCCGAACATGTCACGTCGCTGGCGCGAAACCGACAGCCAGTGGGCACGCGACGAACTTTCGAAATACCAGACCGTTTCAAGCTGTCCGACCTGCGAGGGCCATCGCCTGAAACCCGAAGCACTGGCCGTAAAGATCGATAAATGCACGATTTCGGAAATCACCGACCTTTCGATTGGCAAGGCTGCCGACTGGTTTCAGGCGCTTGAAGGCAAACTGAACGAAAAAGAAACCGAAATCGCGCGACGTATTCTGCGTGAAATCAATGATCGCCTGCGTTTCCTGCGTGATGTCGGGTTGGATTATCTGTCGATGTCGCGCACCTCGGGTACTCTGTCGGGCGGCGAAAGCCAGCGTATTCGGCTGGCATCGCAGATCGGATCAGGCCTGACCGGTGTCCTTTATGTTCTGGATGAGCCTTCCATCGGCCTGCATCAGCGGGACAATGATCGGCTGCTTGATACCCTGAAACGTCTTCGCGATCTGGGCAATACTGTGCTTGTTGTCGAACATGACGAAGACGCCATTCGTGCCGCCGATTATGTCGTCGATATGGGTCCCGGTGCCGGGATACATGGTGGCCGTATTGTCGCCGAAGGCACCCCAGAACAGATACAGCAGAACCCGAACAGCCTGACCGGCAAGTATCTTGTCGGCGTTGAACAGATCGCTGTTCCCAAGGAACGCCGCAAAGGCAGTGGTAAATCAATCTCGATCAAGGGCGCACGCGCTAACAACCTGCAAGATGTTGACGCCGAATTCCCGCTGGGCAAGTTCATCTGTGTTACCGGTGTTTCGGGTGGTGGCAAGTCCAGCCTTGTCATTGAAACGCTGTATAAGGCGCTTGCCAAACGGATGCACAATGCGCGCAATCATCCCGGCGCCCATGACACCATCACCGGTATCGAACATATCGACAAAATCATCGATATAGATCAAAGCCCGATTGGCCGCACCCCGCGTTCCAACCCGGTCACCTATACCGGTGCCTTTACACCGATCCGTGACTGGTTCGCGCAATTGCCCGAAGCCAAAACACGCGGTTACAAGCCCGGCCGTTTCTCGTTCAACGTCAAGGGCGGACGTTGCGAAGCCTGCCAGGGCGATGGCGTGATCAAGATCGAAATGCACTTCCTGCCCGACGTTTACGTGACCTGTGATCAGTGCAAGGGCAAACGATATAACCGCGAAACACTGGAAATATCTTTTAAAGGCAAATCGATATCCGACATCCTTGATATGACAGTTGAAGAAGGAGCCGATTTCTTCAAGGCCGTTCCGTCCATTCGCGACAAGATGGAAACACTGAAACAGGTCGGTTTGAGCTACATCCATCTGGGTCAGCAGGCAACGACGCTTTCAGGTGGCGAGGCACAGCGTGTCAAACTTGCCAAAGAACTTTCAAAACGGGCCACGGGACGTACGCTTTATATCCTTGATGAACCGACCACCGGGCTTCATTTCCACGACATTCGCAAGCTTCTGGAAGTACTGCATACCATCGTCGATCAGGGTAACACGGTGGTTGTCATCGAACATAACCTTGATGTCATCAAGACCGCGGACTGGATCATTGATATCGGTCCTGAAGGTGGTGATGGTGGTGGCAAGCTGGTTGGTTGCGGCACACCCGAAGCCATCATGGCCAACGAGGAAAGCTATACCGGCAAATACCTTAAACGCCATCTTGGCCTGAAGTAATGCCTTAAAGCGAAGCGGGCACCTAGCCCGCTTCGACCCGATCCTCGACCCGTTTTACCAGTGCCGAGCTCAGCCGTTCGCTGAAGCCCGACAGAAACGCCAGCACTAGCACAATCGAAATCTGTTGCCCGGCACCGGGAACCGTACCGATCTGGTCCATATCGGAAATATTATGCAACTGATCCAGCGGGATCGGCAGGATACCCGCACGCAGTGCCAGTAATACGATCAGTGCAAAGCAAAAACCAAGGCAGGGTCGGAACAGGAAATTGAAGAAAACCGACGCTGGTTCCATTTCCGCCCAGTCGACATCCTTGCCCAATCGCATCATCATGCTGACCAGCGCCCCTATTGCGCCGAAACTGCCAACGAAGAACAAAAGGTCATAGCTGAACCCGAATAGCTTGCCGTTCCCGGTACTAACGACTTGGTCTACCTGCAAAAACAGCATCACCGAAACGACGAGCAATATCGGCGAAAGTGCAAGTGCTATTGCAGCTACGCGCATTGACCGGAAAAAAGCACGCTGCTTGCTGTCCAGATGATCGCGCCCGCCTGAAAGGTCGGAAAGATAACCATGGACAAACCCGTCACGTCCCTGATTAAGAGCTAGCAACATGACAATGGCATCTGATGTTTTGCGCATCTGCGCATCAACATCAAGCCCGTCATCCCTGCGCCACCAGCGCAGGAAAGACCGCATGACAAGCGATGCCCGCCATCCTTGTCTTGTGGCGACAACGTAATCAATCATGTTTTCAACATCACTGCTGCCAAACTTGTTGGCACCGATATCGCCAAACGGAAAGGCAATCCGCCCGATTGTCGCTGCAGAACTGTTGCGGTTCGCACCATCGCTGTTTGGCGTACTATTCCCGCCATCCGAATCAGGGGAACAATCAATTGTCATCGTCTGTCGGGATCGCCGGATCGGAACAAGTCCCATCACGGGGCAATGGGCCGGATCGTAACCATATGGTCGATGCGGATAGCTCATGATGCCGTCCTTACGATGGATATGTCTGGGATCAAGGACGCAGCAGCGAGAAATTTGTGAATAATTTACGGCCGCATGGGTGATATGAGGAAGAGAAATGCTGCAATTCACTTGAAATCAAACCGTCAGCACCGCTATGTGTGTGCCAGAAAGTTTACCCCCGTTTTACTGAGGAGTTCGCAACCGTGAGCACGGTCAAACCCGTTCATATCATCGGCGCCGGTCTTGCCGGGAGCGAAGCCGCATGGCAACTGGCCGAGGCTGGCATTCCGGTTATCCTGCACGAAATGCGCCCGACCAGACCAACCGACGCACATCACACTGACAAATGTGCTGAACTGGTCTGCTCCAACTCGTTCCGGTCTGACGACAAGGAATATAATGCGGTCGGCCTGATACATGATGAAATGCGCCGTGCCGGATCGCTAATCATTCGCTGTGCCGACGAACACAAGGTCCCCGCTGGTGCAGCCCTTGCGGTTGACCGCGAAGGTTTCTCGCAGGCAGTAACCGATGCATTGATGAACCATCCGCTGGTCACCATGGAACGCGGCGAAATCGACGGCCTGCCGCCGGTCGAATGGGAAAGCACGATCATTGCAACCGGTCCGCTGACCTCAAGCGCACTGGCCGAAGACATTCGCAAGGCAACCGGCGAGGAAAGCCTCGCCTTCTTCGATGCGATTGCTCCGATCGTCTATAAGGAAAGCATCGATTTTTCCAAGGCATGGTTCCAGTCGCGCTATGACAAGGGCGATGGCAAGGACTATATCAATTGCCCGATGAATGAAGAGCAGTACAACGCCTTCATCGATGCCCTGATCGATGGTGATAAAACCGAATTCAAGGAATGGGAAAAAGACACCCCTTATTTCGATGGTTGCCTGCCGATAGAAGTCATGGCTGAACGCGGTCGTGAAACACTTCGTCATGGCCCGATGAAACCCGTCGGCCTGACCAACCCGCATGATCCGACCCACAAACCACGCGCTATCGTACAACTGCGCCAGGACAATGCACTGGGCACGCTGTACAACATGGTCGGTTTCCAGACGAAACTGAAATACGGTGCACAGGCCGACGTCTTCCGCATGATCCCGGGGCTTGAAAACGCAGAGTTTGCCCGTCTTGGAGGCATTCATCGCAACACCTTCCTGAATTCCCCACGCCTGCTGGACGGTACGCTTCGTCTGAAGGCACGTAACGATATCCGTTTTGCCGGCCAAATTACCGGTTGCGAGGGTTACGTAGAAAGTGCCGCTGTCGGTTTGATGGTTGGCCGTTTTGCTGCGGCAGAAAAGCAAGGAAAATCCATCCCGACCCCACCCTTGGCAACCGCGATGGGCGCTCTTTTGAACCATATCACAGGTGGTGCTGATGAAAGCACTTTCCAGCCGATGAATGTCAATTTTGGGTTGTTCCCGGAACTTGAACTGACCAAGCGGGTCAAGGGCCGTGATCGCAAAAAACTTTATAGCGACCGCGCCATTCCACTGTTTGACGATTGGCTTGCCGACATCAACGCCGCATAAAAAACAAGGCCGCATCGGGTGATGCGGCCTTTATGATTTAATATTTGCTCTGGCGTTTGAGCTTGCCGGTAACATCGCGTATCGGTTCACCATCGCGGAAACGTTTGAACACCAAATCCATGTCGCTATTTTCATCAAGGCTGCGTTCATAGACCTGCATTTCGTAACCACCGTCATCGGTGATGTAAAGCGCATGTACGGTAAGGGTTTTGTCGACAATGCGTGCCCATACAAACGGTTCACCCTGCAGAGGGTCATTAGGCACACGTTTACCAAACAGGCCTGAGCGCATTGCACTGCCGTAAATGTCCGGTCGATCGGTGGCATAAAACTCGATGCTAAGCGATACGTTTTTTTCACGACCATCTGCCTTGTGGATCACAGTTGACCAATCGATGGTAAATCCGCGACCGGTTTCCGTGATCTTAACGTCGAGATCGCGCGCTTTCAGTTCTTCCTCGGCATTATAGATCGACGTTCCGTGATAATCGCCGACAAACGGCCCAATACTTCCGGCATGGCACGGGGCTGGAACGACAAGCCACACGATCAAAAGCACACCAAACAGCCCCAAAGCTTTCATCGGTGCATGCAAATTCATCATGTTCGACCTCGTTATGTTCATGTCCGTAGCCCCGTTTGTATCCGGTAGCCAGCAGGATCAGGCAACCCTACCACAGACCTTACGAAAATATTGTATCCATTACATCTATTTAGATGAGATTTTGCCAATATCTAGGGCATGAAATCAGTATCGATGCAGCATGGCCTTCACGGTCAGCCGGAAACTTGCCGGACGGGCAAGACCAAACTCGGCACAGAAGGGATCAAAACCGGCCTTTACGAGCTTGCGCAAATAACCATCCGCCAGAACCACCGGCAATGCCGCGGCTAACGCATTTGACGGCAGTTTTTTTCGAAACTTCCGGGCTTCGGCAATCCGGTCTTGCGCCAAATCGGCGATTTCACGTATCAATGATTTGACAGCGTCGGTTTTGCGAAACTCAAAAATATCCCCCTGCCCGACACCATATTGTTCCATTCGGTCCTGCGGAAGATAAAGCCGTTTCGCCCGCCCATGGAAAACCATTGCACGCAAAATCCCGACCAAACCATAAGCATTCCCAGCAAGTCGCGCCGCATGCCTTGCATCGAGATCAGTTACACCAAGCAGCTCGGCGGCCATAACGGCAAGATGCCCGGAAGTCTGGTCAATATAGTGATCCAGCTCCGCCTGATTTGCCGGTGCCTTGTCGGCAAGATCAAATTCACGTGCCGCAATCAGTATCTCCAGATCGCGTGGTTCAATCTGTCCGGACTGGATCAGAACCGACAGCGGCTCGACAACCTCGTGTTTACGAATTTTGCCCTGCTCGATCTCCGCCAGTGTATCACGCCACCATTGTAGCCGAATGTGTCCCAACATGGTTTCGCTAACCATTTCACGGGTTTTGGACACTTCCTGATTAAAAGCGTAAAGCGTAAAAAGACCTTCACGTTTTTCCGGGGCAGCAAATAGCGAGCATAAAAAACGGTCTTTGTCATTCCGGCGAACATAATCTGCGCAATAGGAAAGCTTTGGCATATCAGTCATCGCGCATCATCCGATTTGTCGCGTTGTTTTGGCACGGTCATTATTGGCTTTGTTTGCCATGTCTTCAGACATTTTTTCCGGCAGGGTTTCGACATAAAGCGACTGCGACGGGAAGGCAAACGCGGCGTCGTTATCCTCGACAATACGCTTGAATGCAATGATATGGCGATTGCGAATATCACGCCATTTCACCCAGTCAGTGGTGGTTGTAAAGTAATACAGATCGATATTGATCGAACTTGCCCCGAAATCGGATAAATGCACCATCTGCGCAACATTGGTTTGTGCGACGTCATCATCATTTTTCAGAAATGAACGGATATCCTCGACAATCTTTTCGATCTGATCGGCCGTGGTACGGTATTCGACACCGATAACCATTTTGATCCGGCGATGGGTCATTCGGGACCAGTTGATCACCGGTGAATCGACAATCTGCGCATTCGGCATGGTCACCAATGCCTTGGCAAAAGTACGTACCTTGGTCGCGCGCAGGCCGACAACCTCGACAGTCCCCTCGAAATGAGGCGTTTCGATCCAGTCTCCTCGTTTGTAAAGGTTATCGGCAAGAATGGTCAGCCCGCCGAAAATATTGGCAACCGAATCCTTGGCAGCCAGCGCCACGGCCATCCCGGCAAGACCAAGACCGCCCAGAAACGCCGAAACATCAATGCCCCAGTTTTCCAGCAGAACAACAACGCCGATCACAACGATCAGCGTTTTGACCGCCCGGATAAAGAACTGTCGCAAATCGTCGCCAAGACCGCCACCAAAACGACCTGCCAGATTGTTGAACGACATGGCAAGCGGCTCTATCGATCTGAACAACGCCCAAAAAACCGAAAAGGTCGCAAATATACCGATCAATTCAAACAGAACGGCATCAACATTTTTCGGCAGGTCAAGGATTTCGACGGCAAAATACACACCGCCCAGAATAACCAGAAGCTGAACCGGGGCTTCGAAAGCATCCAGAACATGGGCAGCGGTGCTGTGTTTGCGCTGATGAGCCAACTTCCGCAGCCCACCAATTACTCCGTGAGCCAGAACACGTTTCAGAACCAGTACGAATAGCAGGACAACACCAGCAACAACATATCTGCCGATTTCGCCGCCGCCCAGCATATCGACCCAATTGGTCATATGGTCAATGACTTCGCTGTTCAGGCTGTCAATCTCGGTTGTAATTTCATCCATGACTTCACGTGTAATCTGCTGTTAAGGTTTCCGTTCAAACAATGACTTAACGGTTACCGCTACGGATTGTTTCTTGCGGCCCCTGTATAACAACTAAAACAGGACAGGCATATGGCATCCTTTGCTGCACCAAGACTTCATGTCATTGGAGCCGGACTGGCCGGGTCCGCACTTGCAACTCAGATGGCGCAGGATGGTGTATCCGTAACGCTTTACGATTCCGGCGAACCATTTACCAGTCGCTGGACACGCGGGATGAAAACCGCCCCCGAAGACCATAAGGTTGCCGAACCCGAAATTTTCTATGATCCAGAGGATCTGGTTCGGCATTTTTTCACCCAGTGGCCGGAAATACCGCGAAAACTGATAAGACCGGCGCATGCGGTTATCGGTCTTAAACATCCCAGACGCAGCCCGGCCATCATTGACCTTGATCATGGTATTGCTGCAGCTTTGATAGCACGCAGACCAACAATCTTTGCCCGGTTGTTCACGGCCTGGAATTTATGGTTTTCACGCTATGCCAGCGAAGACCGGCGTGTCCGTCAACATGTCAGAATTGCCGCAGATACCATCGAGAACCAACAGGCACCGAGAGCGACCTATCATCAGGATGCACTTGCGACGTTGGCCGAAGTCCTGTTTTCGATGCCAGCACATAATTGCTCGGCCTCGTTGCTGGGGCGTGTCTTGCTGCCAACTTTGCGGGAAATGCAGCGCCATAATGCGAGTCATGCCTTCGCGGCTATTGATCCAATCATTCTGAATGATATTGCGCTGCCTGCCCTGCGTGATCATTTTATCGCTGCCGGTGGCGACATCATCAGTGGCATGGAACTTGGTGATATCGACAGTACGGCGGATTTCGCGACCGACCTGTTTTTCGGTGATGAGCAGATTGAAGTTCGTCCACAGGATGCTGTGGTACTTGCCCTTCATCCACGACCGCTTTGCGATGCAGTGCCGGATATCGGCATGCCACCTGCCCCGGCCCATCGGCGAACATTTGTCTTTCAAGCCAGTAAAAGCTTTGCCGAACCATGTTGCGTTCTGGCCGACGATGATCTGGTCCGCGCGATCTATTGCAATCGTCGTCACATACAGGTCAGCATGAACAGCAGTCTGATCCTCCCAAGTGACGGAACAGCTGACCAGTTGGCAGCAACCATCTGGCAACGCGTCACGGAATTATGCGACCAGCACTTAAATCTTGATTTGTCTCAGCGTACAAAAATCGAAAGCACCGACGAGTGCCCGGCGTTCAGTTATGTCGATTGCGAAGCACCGTTTCCGGAACTCAGCCCTGGCGTCGCAGCCCTTCGCCACCGGTTAGCTCCCCCGTGGAGAAACCTGTTCTTATGCGGTGATGCCTTTCCGCCGGACTATCCGCCCGGACCGGCAGCCGTAATCGCGAGTGTTATGAAGGTGCGCGCGCAGTTGCACGAATATCTGAAACTACGCGATCTATAAGATTGGCTAAACCGCAATCAGGGCTGCGGCAACCCGACGGGATTCTGATACCAGAACATTATAGGTGCGACACGCCGCACCAGTATCCATCGGTTCGACAACGATACCATGCTTGCGCAACGCAATACGCCATTCAGCAGGCAGCGGTTTCATGCCATTTCCCATGCCCAACAGCAGAATGTCGATCTCGTCTGACGCGTCAATGACCCGCTTGAAGGCATCGACATCAACCTGATCGATACTCGCATAAGGCCAGGAATAGACATTCTTGGGGAACAGCAAAACCGACCCGGTGACAGTTTCCTCACCGAACCGAAACAGGCCGTCACCATAGCTGGTAACGATTTTTCTGCCCTCGGCGACCAGCGGACTTACTTCCAAAGACATATTATTCCCTTTTGACGTAACCTAGAATTTTCTTCGGGTTAGCTGTGTTACGGCGCAGTCGCATCTGCTTTTACTTTTTTACCGCGCCATAAAATAAACAACCCTGAAAGAACAACGATGCTACACCCGATCAACATCGGTAAGTCAAGCTCCTCACCGAACAGGAATACTCCCAAGGCAAGACCGAACAACAGCCTTGTATATCTGAACGGCGTAACCGATGAAACATCGCCGCTGCGCATTGCCTTCATCAGGGCGGCATAGGCAAAAATTCCCATCATGACCGCCCCTGCGAAATAGAAAAGACTCTGACCATCTGGTGTCGTGAAACCTTTTCCATCCCAAACAGAAAATACGATACCAGCTATGATGATGGCGATAAAACCGTAGAGTCCAAGAATGGCTGTTCCAATTGATATCGGCGCTGCACGACTGGCAAGATCACGCCCAGCAAATCCGATTGTCCCGATCACAGCAAACATCGACAAGGCAGAAAAACCATCCGCACTTGGACGGAGAATGATCAGGACACCGATCAACCCGACAAAGATCGCCAGCCATCTTCGCCAGCCAACCTTTTCCCCGAATATGACCGCCGCACCAAGAACCACGATCAGCGGTGTCGCCTGCAAAATGGCCGTGGTCGACGAAAGAGGCGTAAGCGCAAGCGCAAGCACATAAAACAGACGCCCAACAACCTCAAACACGATACGTATGCACATCGGACGCGAAAGAACGGCAGGATCCAGCAAACGCTTGTTCTGCGCCTTGGCGATAATTGCAAACAGAACCGCACCGCCAATACCAAACAGGATCAATACCTGCCCGACAGGATGCGATCCGGAAACAGCCTTTACAAATGCGTCTTCGACGGCGAACGCCGCCATTGCCGTCATCATCCAAAGGCTACCAAGCACATTTGCACGATGACCATTACTCGCGTCGATGTTTTGCGCCACGGGCAGGAACCAGTTTTCAAAGGAGTTATTCAGCCTGCAAAGGCCTCGCTTGCCTTATTGGGCCAAAAGAAAAGGCCGGGTTGTTTTTGCACAAACCCGGCCTTTTTGTAAATGTCTCTCAGCAGATCGGAGCGATCAGGCACCCGCTTCCTGGGTTTCTTCGCCTTCCGGGATCTTGCGGCGCAGACGCAGCACCATCAGCAATGGCGATGCTACGCAGATTGACGAATAAGTCCCGATCATAATACCGAAAATCAACGCCATCGTGAAACCGCGAATCGCTTCACCACCGAACACAAATAACGCGATCAGCGCCAGCAAAGTGGTAAACGAGGTCATAGTGGTACGCGACAGGGTCGAATTGATCGAAAGATCCAGCAGATCGGGAATGTCCATCTTGCGAAACTTGCGGAGATATTCACGAATACGGTCAAACACAACGACCGTATCGTTGATCGAATAACCCGCAACAGTCAGAACCGCCGCCAAGGTTGCCAGATCAAACTGAACCCCGGTGATGACAAAGAACCCGATCGTGATCAGAACGTCATGCAGAAGCGCCACAACCGACGCTACGGCAAACTGCCATTCGAAACGGAACCAGATATAGATCATGATCAGCAGCAGCGATATGGCAACCGAATAGACCCCGGCTTCCTTGAGCTCGTCACCGACTTTCGGCCCAACCAGTTCACTGCGACGAATGGTAACATCATCACCAAGCGCCTTGGTTACCGTGGCAAGCGCCGCCATCTGAGCCTGCTCATCACCGTCCTGACGCTGCAACTGGATCAGAACATCATCGGGCTCACCGAATTCCTGGATCGAAACATCGCCAAGACCAAGCGAACCAAGATTGTCACGTAGCGCGCCAATATCGGCCGGACCGTCAGTTTTGATCTCAACCAGAATGCCACCCCGGAAATCGATCCCGAAATTCAGCCCTTTGGTCAAAAACAAACCAACGGATACCAGCACCATGGCCAGCGAAACGATATAGAAAATTTTCCGGAACTTGAGGAACGGGACGTTCACGTCGTCCGGAACAAGATGCAATGGTTTCATATTCTTCCTGCTCCCTTCCTCAAATTACCAGTTCCGTTGGGCGACGGCGTTTGACCCAGACCGCAATCAACAGTCGGGTCACCCAGATTGCCGAGAACATCGACGTGACAATGCCAATCGCAAGTGTCACGGCAAATCCCTTGATAGGACCGGAACCAAAGCTGAACAGCACAAGCGCTGCAATCAGCGTGGTCAGGTTAGCATCAAGAATGGTCGACATAGCACTTCGATAACCGGCATCAATCGCATTGATAATGGTGCGGCCATTGTTACGTTCCTCGCGGATACGTTCGAAAATCAGCACGTTCGCGTCAACCGCCATACCAACCGTCAGAACAATACCGGCAATACCCGGCAGGGTCAGGGTCGCCTGCAAGACCGACATCACCGCCAGCACAAGGATCAGGTTGATCAAGAGCGCGATATCGGCATAGACCCCGAACCGGCCATAACTGATCACCATAAAGGCAACGACGAAGATCAGACCAAGGATCGCTGCAATTTCACCGGCTTCGACAGAATCTTGGCCAAGCCCCGGACCAACGGAGCGTTCTTCAAGGATCTGCATCGGTGCCGGTAATGCACCAGCACGCAGCAGCAGCGAAAGATCGTTGGCTTCCTGGACACTGAACTGGCCGGTAATGATACCGTTGCCACCAAGGATCGGCTCGTTGATCCGCGGTGCCGAAATCACCTCGCCGTCAAGAATGATGGCCAGTCGGCGGCCGGCATTTTTTGACGTCATATCGCCAAAACGTGCCCCACCGGCGGCATCAAAGCGGAACGAAACAACCGGTCGGCCTTCATTGAAGGTCGGCTGCGAATCAACGAGATTGTCCCCCGAGACAACGACACGGCGATCAATAAGATATTCATTGATACCAGCAGCCCGGTCACCGGCATCGGCGGATGGCAGGATCATCGTTCCCGGCGGCATGCCGGTGGCACGCGCCTCGGACGCAGTTTTTTCCTCGTTCACAAGATGGAAGTTCATCTTTGCGGTACGGCCAAGGATCGCACGCAAACGCGACGGATCGTCAAGACCAGGAACCTGAACCACAATGCGGTCTTCACCCTGACGCTGGATCGACGGTTCGGTCGTTCCCAGTTCGTCCACACGGCGGCGAACAACTTCAAGCGATTGGCTGATTGCGCGATCAACAAGCTCTTTGCGGGCTTGATCAGTATAAGAAACGATAATGTTGTTCCCCTCGCCGCTCATTACGGTATCGGGTTCAACGTTGCGGATCAGATCGCGGGCTTTTTCAACCTCGTCGGCGTTGACCACGGTGACCTCGGCTCCGTTCAGGCCTGCATCGCGCGGACGGTAACGAATGCGTTCCTCGCGCAGGGTTGACCGGATCGTATCGCCAAGTGCCTCATAGCGCTCGCGAATGACGCTGTTGATATCAACCTCAAGCAGCATATGCGAGCCGCCACGCAAATCCAGACCAAGATTGATCTGTTTACCTGGCAGATAGCTTGCATCCGTCGCGAATGTGCCTTTTGGCAGGAAATTCGGTATGGCGTATATAACGCCCAAAGCACACACCAGAAGAACCAGCGCTGCTTTCCATTTCGTAAAATAAAGCATGTGTCCTTTAACCAGATTTGTCTGGAAAACCTAGGTCTGGTTCTATCGAACATCGGGTGCTGTTCGCCCCGCAGGCCACCGGCTGGAAACAAGAAGGCGGAGCATTTTGCCCCGCCTTGCAAGTCATCAAAGAGATCAGTCTTTTTTGGTCTCTTCAGCTTCTTTTGCGTCGTCTTCGTCTTTGTCGTCGCCTTTGGCTGGCTCGGTTTTCGACAGAACGGTCGAAACCATGCCGCGTGCAACCTTGACCTTAACGCCTTCGGCGATCTCTACCGAAAGCTCGTCATCGCCAATAACCTTGGCAACGGTGCCAATCAGACCACCGGCAGTGACAATCTTGTCACCACGACGAACAGCAGCGAGCATCGCTTTATGCTCTTTCTGTTTTTTCTGCTGCGGACGAATAAGCAGGAAATAAAAAACGACAAAAATCAGGATCAGCGGCAGGAAGCTGGTAAGCATATCTGCACCACCTGCGCCACCAGCGGCCTGCGCATAAGCCGGCGAAATCAACATTAGGAACTCCTAATACCATACAACAAAACAAATCAACTGCCGGAATATAACGGTGTGCTACGTCAACGCAAGGAAGAACAGGATTTTTATCGGTTTAATCCCGTATTCTGTGGTTCTGTTCACGTCAATGAAAGCGCGCTACATCATATGGCACTGTTATTGCCAGTTCGCCTTGTGATAGCGTTTTGCATGCATATGCCGCCGCCACGACAAAAAGAAATATCCAAGAGGCTTTGATGACCAACGATTTCGACAATCTTTTACCTGCCCTGGAACGCATTGCCAATGCGCTGGAGCGCATGGCCCCACCTGCGCGCAAATCCAATGACCTGTCGGCTGCCGATGCTTTTGTATGGCAGGCAGAAAGCGATTATTTGCAACCGGTCCGAAATGTGAACCGTATTGAAATCGATCTTTTGCAGGGAATCGAACAGCAAAAGACGATTCTTTATAACAATACCAAACGGTTCGCTGACGGCCTTCCAGCCAACAATGCCCTGCTTTGGGGAGCGCGCGGAACAGGTAAAAGTTCGATCGTCAAGGCGATGCATGCCAGGATCAATGCCGAACGGGCCGGAGCACTGGCGCTGGTCGAAATCCATCGTGAAGACATCCCGACCCTTCCACATCTTCTGCATATTCTGGAGGAAAGCGGGCGCAAGACGGTTCTGTTTTGTGACGATCTTTCATTCGATATGCAGGATGAATCCTACAAGTCCCTGAAAGCAGTTCTTGAAGGTGGGATTGAGGGCCGCCCCAACAATGTGATTTTCTATGCCACCTCTAACCGTCGCCATCTGATGGCACGCGATATGATCGAAAACGAGCGCTCAACCGCGATCAACCCGTCCGAGGCGGTCGAGGAAAAAGTATCCCTTTCGGACCGTTTCGGCCTGTGGCTTGGGTTCCACAATATCTCGCAAGATGTCTATTTCGAGATTATCGAAGGTTACGCCAAGGAATTCGGACTGGATATGCCGGTTGAAGAACTGCGTGCACGCGCCAAGGAATGGACGGTTACACGCGGCAGCCGTTCAGGTCGCGTGGCATGGCAGTTCATTCAGGAAATTGCTGGTGAAATGGGCAAAAGGCTTGGCTGAGTATATTGTCTGACCTGAGCGCACTTAGGAAAAGAAACGCCCGGACTGCATGGTTCCGGGCGTTTCTTTTACCGTGATACCATCATCTGTGGCAGATATTTCATCGGGTCGGCGGATTTACGTCCGCGCCGGATTTCAAAATGCAGTTGCGGTTGATTTACCGCCCCCGTACTGCCAACACTTGAAATCTTTTGACCGCGCTCAACCATATCCCCACGCGCCACCATCGGGTTTTCTGTATGCGCATAGGCCGTCACATAATCATCGGCGTGCTTGATAAGGATCAGATTGCCAAATCCGCGCAGTTCGTTGCCGACATAGGTCACAACACCATTATCCGCGGCAAGGATCGGTGTACCGCGATCCGCCTTGATATTGATCCCATCATTGTAAAGTCCGCCCGCGCTTGCACCGTATTTCAGCACGATATCCCCGCGCACCGGCCAGACAAATCCCTTGCGGTTCTCCGGTTCAGCAATGACCACATTCTTGCGAACCGCACTGCCCTGTCCGGCGACCGGCGTTGCCGTTGGCATTTCACGTGTATCGGTTTTCCAGGTATTAGCCGATGCGTAACGCTGTTCGGCGCGCGCGGCAAAGTCCTGCGGCTTAAGCCCTGGTGTCGGAATGCTGCCGCCATTGTTCGGGCTGACGCGTGCCATCTGCACCGTTGTTGAGCGTTCCGGCGCAACGGATGGTTCTGGTGTCCCTAGTGGCACGCTGACAACTTCGCGCTTGCCGCCAATCGTGACCGTCTTGCTCGGCGCCGAGCTTGTTGTGCCTGATGATGACCGGCTGGCGATTGCGGTCTGGCTGTTGCTGTCATAGGACGGATCCCATGGCGGCAGGACAAGGCGCTGCCCCGGATAGATCACATAGGGCTGTGCAAGCTTGTTGCGCGCAGTAAATCGTCCAAAATCGGTACGGTAACGGTTGGCAAGTGCGGAAACAGTATCGCCCGGCTCGACGGTAATGACCCGTTCGCCATTATTGAGTTTTGGCATACTGTACGGGCTGTATGTCGCACCATCGCCGTAAACCACTGGCACCGGGACGGAATTCAACAAGCAGCCCCCGAGCACCGCCGTTGTCCCACAGACAAACGCCAGCGTCCGTATTCTTCGAACTGCCTGTTTGACACTATTTTCCATCATGAGAAGGATTGTCTGCGATCAGCCGTTAACAATCCGTAAGCAGATGCAATAATCGGCTCAGAATTCTTCGGTGCCCGGCAACATCGGGACAAACCGGACCGGCATCAGTTCGGTCACATCAATCCCTGTCGGCGTACGCAGAACACGCAGCAATAACTGGGTATGGGATACCTCACCAACCGGCACGACCATGATCCCGCCAATAGCCAGCTGGTCGACCAGAACCGGCGGCACATCTTGGGCTGCGGCCGTAACGATAATACGATCAAACGGTGCCTGCGCCTTCCAGCCAAGCCCGCCATCGCCATGCAAGGTCGAAATCGTATGCAGGCCAAGTTCACGGAATTTGTCTTCGGCCTCACGCAGAAGCGGTTTGTGACGTTCAAGCGTATAAACCCGGCGCGCCAGCTTGGCGAGGATCGCCGCCTGATATCCCGACCCTGTACCGACCTCAAGCACCTTCATGCGATCGTTAAGTTCAAGCGCCTGCGTCATAAGGGCAACGATATAGGGCTGCGAAATCGTCTGCCCCTTACTGATCGGAAGGGCAACATTTTCCCACGCCCGACTGACAAATGGCTCGGCCACAAAAATTTCGCGCGGAATGCTGGCCAAAGCACATAAAACGCTTTCGTCATGGATCCCGTCATTGCGCAGGATCGCAAGCAGATTTTCGATTTCGGCTTCTCGGGCAATGACAGGCTCGTTCACGGAAATGCCTTTGTCAGTTTTGCATGCGTCTCGTAATGGGTGAAATCGAGACTGATCGGAGTTACCGAAATATCGCCCCTCTCGATGACCCGCAAGTCCGCATTTTCATCCTTGGGCAATTCCGATTTGATCGCCCCAATCCAGTAATAGGGCTCACCACGTGGATCAAGGCGTTCGGCAATATGATCGCCAATCTTGCGCTGCCCCTGTCTCGAAACCTCGATACGAGCCCCGCCTTTGCGTTCGGCTTCCGGGAAATTCACATTGATCAGAACCCCTTTGGGCCAGGTCGTATGAATAAGGGTTTCCGCCACTGACAAAAGTTGCTTTTCCGCCACCGACCAGTCAATCAGATTGCCAGAGAAATACTGCGAAAATGCAATTGCCGGCACATTCAGCAAAGTTGCTTCCATTGCTGCCGCAACAGTTCCCGAATAGGTTACATCCTCGCCAAGATTGCCGCCGCGGTTGATCCCGGACAGAACAATATCCGGCGGGTTGTCGCGCATGATCTGCTGAAGGGCAAGCAGAACGCAATCGGTTGGCGTTCCGTCGACTGAAAAATGCCGCTCGTCACGTTTGCGGATTCGCAACGGATGGCGCAGAGTCAATGAATGCCCGGCCCCGCTTTGCTCCGTCGTTGGTGCGACTACCCAGACATCGTCGGAAAGCGAACAGGCAAGCTTTTCCAGAAGCCTAATACCCGGCGCATCAATCCCGTCATCGTTGCTGATAAGGATGCGGGCATTTTTCAGATCGACCATGTGAGCCCTCTATACGCGCGGTGAAATGACCTCGACACCACCCATATAGGGCTTCAATGCGTCAGGAACGCGGATGGAGCCATCAGCCTGCTGATAGTTTTCCATCACTGCAATCAGGCAGCGACCGACCGCAAGCCCCGACCCGTTCAGGGTATGGACAAAGCTGGTTTTCTTGTCACCCGCAGCACGATAACGTGCATTCATGCGGCGTGCCTGGAAGTCACCCGTGTTCGAGCAGGACGAAATCTCGCGATATTTGCCCTGCCCCGGAAGCCAAACCTCGATATCAAACGTCTTGCGCGCTGCAAAACCGATATCCCCAGAACACAGAACTACCGTCCGGTATGGAAGTCCAAGGCGTTCCAGAACCACCTCCGCGCAGCGGGTTTTGCGGTCAAGTTCCTCGTTTGATTTCTCTGCGGCTACAACCGACACCATTTCAACCTTTGAAAACTGGTGCTGGCGGATCATGCCACGCGTATCACGCCCGGCCGAACCGGCTTCCGAACGGAAACACTGCGTCAGCGCGGTATAGCGCAGCGGCAACGCGGCTTCGTCGAGAATCTCGCCCGCCACCTGATTGGTAAGCGTCACTTCGGATGTCGGGATCAGCCACATATCGTTAGTGGTTCTAAACGAATCCTCTGCAAATTTCGGCAGCTGACCGGTACCAAACATCGCATCGTCACGCACCAGCATCGGCGTGATGGTTTCCTCATAACCATGCTCGGTTACATGAAGGTCCAGCATAAATTGCCCAAGTGCGCGTTCAAGTTTGGCAAGACCACCACGCAGAATCACAAAACGCGCCCCCGAGAGTTTGGCGGCGGTTTCAAAATCCATCATGCCAAGCTTGTCGCCGATCTCGAAATGTTCAAGCGGCTGGAAATCAAAGCTGCCGGGCGTGCCCCATTTACGCACCTCGACATTGTCATCTTCGTTTTCGCCTGAGGGTACGTCGGCATCCATAACGTTTGGCAGCGACGACAGCAAAAGATCAAGCTGTTCGTTAAGGCTCGCCTGCCCGTCCTCGGCATCCTTGATCCGGTCTTTGAGCGTGCCCATCTCGGCCATCAGGTCGTCGGCATTGTCGCCACTCTGGCGCAGTTTGCCGATCTCACCGGAAATGGATTTGCGGCGCGCCAGCATTTCCTGATGCTCGGTCATCAGACGACGACGTTCTGCATCGATATCGATCAGACGCTGGGCGGTCATTTCAACCTTGCGCGCGGTCATCGCCGCGTCAAAGGCGTCGGGATTGTCACGAATCCATTTAATGTCGTGCATGAAACGGCACCTTATTCTTCAACTATTCGGGCAATTATTCGGGCTTTTATACGATGGGGTGGACGCTTGGTCCACCCCGTCAGATCGGTCTTTCGAGAACCGGATAATTCAATCAGCGCGCACTATTGAAATCATCCTCGTCATCGTCGCCTTTCGCGGAGCCCGAAGATCGGGATGACGAAGGCGTATCAGACTTTAGCGCAGAACCGGCAAGTGCCTTGAAATCGCTCTTGTCGTCCGGTTTATCGTCGCCATAATCTGCGGCCGCAGCAGCCGAACCCTGGGCGTCGACGTCGTCCTTGCTGCTTTCAATATCTTCTTCGTCCCCGTCAAGCTCGGCGTCTTCTTCCGCTTCGCGCTTCGCTCGTTTACGTTCCGATAACCGTGCCATCACGATGGAAATTTCGTACAGGATGATAATCGGAATAGCCAAACCAACCTGTGAAATCAAATCGGGTGGCGTCAGGATCGCAGCAAAAACAAAGGCGATCACAACCGCATATTTACGCCGCTTGGCAAGTGATTCTGCGGTCACGATCCCGGCACGCGCCATCAGCGTCAGCAACACCGGTAATTGGAAACACAGGCCAAAAGCGAAAATCAGCTTCATAACCAGCGAGAGATATTCGCCAACCTTTGCTTCAAGCTGAATGGCAAGCCCTGCTGCCCCACCCGCACTTTCAAAGCTGAGGAAGAATTTCCAAGCCAACGGCATGATCAGGTAATAAACTAGCGCACCGCCTGCCAAGAACAGGATCGGCGTTGCAAACAAGAACGGCATGAATGCCGAGCGTTCATTCTTGTATAGCCCCGGTGCGACAAACGCCCATAACTGCCCAAGAAATACTGGTGCCGAAACAAAGCACGCTGCAAAAAACGAAACCTTCACATAAGTGAAGAATACCTCGGTCAACGCGGTATAAATCATGCGCCGATCCGGCCCCATAACATCTGCCAGAGGCCGGACAAGGAAGCCGTAGATATCCTCGACGAAGTAATAGCAAATGCCGAAAGTGATAAAGAGTGCCAGAACCGCCCAGGTCAGACGATTCCTAAGCTCGATCAAATGCTCCATAATGGGCATCTGCTTGTCATGCGACTGCATGTTCACGCCTGGCTCTCCGGATGATCAGTTTTCTTATCCGCAGCAGCAGGTTTCGCCGATTCAGCGGCATCGGGCTTCGGTGCTGTGGTTTTGGTTTCCGATTTGCTATCGGGCTTGTCTGCCGGTTTATCCGCCGCTTTGGGGGCAGCTTTAGGTTCGGCAATCTTGTTTTCAATGAAGTCCGATGTACTCGAACGCGCATCCGTAACCTGCTTGCGCAGATCATCAAGTTCGGCTTCACGAATTAGATTATCAATGCCGCCCTGAAATTCGCGCGCCATACCGCGCACTTTTTTCCAGTAACCAGCAAGCTTGTACAGCACATGGGGCAAATCCTTGGGGCCGACGACGAACAATGCGACGACGGCCACAAGTGCCATTTCGGTCCAGCCGATATCAAACATGGAACACGCCTATCTGAAGGAAACCCGACAGACGATCAGGATTTCACGGAATCCTTGTCTTTGCTTTCGGCAGAAACCGAAGCAGACGTGTTGTTCTCGATGGTTTTGGCCGAAGCAGCGCTGTCTTCGTCTTTTTCGTTGATGCCTGCTTTGAAGCTCTTGATCCCTTTACCCATGTCACCCATGACTTTCGGCAGCTTACCGGCACCAAAGATGATCAGGACAATCGCCAGAATCAGAACGATTTGCCAAACGCCAATACCCATAACTTCTATCTCCAAAGATCCAATCTGCCATGCGGCGAGAATGCCCGGATAATGGCAGAAAGCCCCCCACTGTGCAATGCAACGATTGTGAATATACCGCGCACCGCTACGAACCTGTAAGTTTGTTTCTCAGTCCTGTCAGGCTGGTTTCACGTTTGAAACGAGCTTAATTCATAGGAAACACAAAGGTCATGTCAGGATCAAGCGTAATAGCGACCGAACCCTGATTTACTGACGAAAGTCTACGTGGCACGCGCGCATGAACATGCCCGCCTGCATGCAGCGACAAATGCATCAGACTGATCTCACCAAGTGACCGAACCGCATCTACACGGGCCAGAACGTCATGACCGTTCATCGCCTCGCCAACATGCAATCCTTCGGGCCGGACAAGTACTTCGACTCTGGTGCCATCGGCAAATGCATCATGCGACACTTTGCCAAGCGGCGTTGCTATGACACCGCTTTGCACCGTTCCGGAAAAACGGTTCACCTCGCCAAAGAAGGACGCAACAAAACGGTTCTGCGGACTAAAATAAAGGTTTTCGGGTGTGCCATCCTGCATCACCTGCCCTTCATTCATCACAATAATTCGATCCGCCATATACATCGCTTCTTCGGGATCATGGGTTACCATGATCGTCGCGATACCGGCATTTTTCAAAACATGCAGTGTCGTATCGCGAAGTTCCGCGCGACGCGCAACATCAAGGCCCGAAAACGGTTCGTCAAGAAGCATCACACGCGGGGTCGGCGCCAGTGCCCGGGCAAGGGCAATGCGCTGTTGCTGTCCACCGGACAGTTCATGCGGATAAGCATTGTAATAGTCGGCCATGCCAACCTGCCGAAGCGCGCGCTCGACCGCCTCTTTACGTTCCGCATCATTTTGGGATCGCAGGCCGAACCCGATGTTCTTTGCAACGCTTAAATGCGGAAACAAGGCGTAGTCCTGAAACACCATGCCAACACCGCGCTTCTCCGGCTCAAGATATTCTCCCGGCCGCGCAACAAGCTGATCATTGATAGAAACACTGCCCTGCTGAAGCTTTTCGAGCCCGGCGGCAATGCGCAATGCGGTTGTCTTGCCGCATCCCGAAGGCCCCAGCAGACAAACAAGTTCGCCCGGTGCCACATCAAAGCTGATATCTTTGAGAACCTGGGTACTGCCAAAATCATGGCTGACATTGGACATTCTCAAGCCGTCTGGCATCAGATCTCTCTTTATTCTTTTGCCGGGGAAGCCCTGCAAATAAGTTGCAAAATCTTTCCCAGATTTAATCCTACCGAACAGTGCATGCAAGAAGCTGGATCAAAGAAGCTTGATAAAAGATGGCCAAAGAGCCTCTTTAACGGCTCTCTGCGTCGTATTCTTCTTCCAGATTGGGATTGTCGCTATAGATGGTTTCATCGAGATCGGCCAGATTGCGGGTCGTAAGGGCTTCCTCGACAACCGCATCCGTGACCTCGCCATCGTCAACCAGATCGGGCAATGCTTCCTCGTCGGAACTGGCCCCATACCGCCCCATACCCGGACGGCTATCAAGCAATCCTGCGGCCTTCAAATCAGCAAGTCCGGGCAGATCGTCGCGATGTTCAAGCCCGAAGTGATCAAGAAAATCATCCGTCGTTGCCCAAAGAACCGGACGTCCCGGCACGCGTTTACGCCCGCGTGGCCGTATCCATTTCGCTTCCAGCAGGATATCAAGCGTCCCCTTGGACAGGGCGACACCGCGGATTTCTTCAATCTCGGAACGCGTGACCGGTTCGTGATAGGCAATGATCGCCAGCGTTTCCAGCGTCGCACGCGTCATCTTCTTGGCTTTTTCGACCTCGATATGCAGATCACCCGCAAGGTCGGCCGCTGTGCGAAACGCCCATTTCTCGCCAACGCGGTTCAAATTTATTCCGCGTTCTGAATAATTTGCCTGTAATTCTTTGAGCAAAACGGAAACATCCGAACCTTCGGGCAAACGCGCGGCAAGAACCCGTTCACTGACCGGTTCGGCAGACGCAAACAGCACAGCTTCAACAATTCGAAGATGCTGAAAATCGATTTGCGGACCATGTTCGATACCGTCGATTTCAAACTGCGGGTCGGTTACTGTCTCAGTCGCCATTATTATCCATCCCTGCCCCGGATTTGGCTCCGAGCTTGTCCATATCGCTGTAATCCCCGGATGCGATGTCCAATTCAGGATCGCGTCTTTTTTGCGGTGACCTCAGCATGATCGGGCCAAACACCTGCTCCTGCGAGATTTCCAACTCGCCATCGCGGCACATTTCAAGACTGGCGACAAAATGCGCTGCCAATGCTGACCGTGCCTTTAACGGCGTACCAAGTCCGTGGGGCATAAATTCCAAAAGCTTGGTCCAGGTTGGCACCACGCGACGCCCGAACAAATCACGCAACCGCCGGATCGCATCATCCATGGCATAAAGATCAAATGCCTCGATCTCCAGTGTCTTGGATTCAGATGTCAGCATAATCTGCGCATAGGCTTTCAACAGGTCATAAAGCGACGCATCGTAAACCGACGCCGTCGTAACCCTGACTTCTTCCGGATCACCGCGACCAAAGAAATCCCGCCCCAGATTGGGCCGTTCCAACAGCTTTTCACCAGCCGCTTTCATCGCCTCCAGACGTTTCAGCTGAAACGCCAGAAGTTCGGCCATTTCCTCTGCACTAAGTTCTTCCTCGTCACTGTCCTGCTTTGGCAGCAGCAGTCGCGATTTCAGATAAGCCAGCCAGGCAGCCATCACCAGATAGTCAGCTGCCAGTTCCAGCCGCAATTCACGCGCGGTATTGATGAAATTCAGATACTGTTCGGCCAATTCAAGGATCGAAATCCTGATGATATCGACCTTCTGATCACGCGCCAGCTCCAGCAAAAGGTCAAGCGGCCCCTCAAACCCGTCCAGATCGAGCATAAGGCGTTCGGCAAGGCTTGGCCCATCATCAACGGGCGCCTGGTCAAATATTTCGTCTGGAATATCGAGCTCGAACTGTTTGGCCATAATCCCCCCGGACCGCCCGCCTCATATCAGGCGAAAATACCGGCCAGAAAATCAACAAGCGCCGATGCCGGTTCAATCACCAGCCAATGGAAAATCGGCAGATTAACGCCAAGAAGCCCCGTGACATAAGGCAAGAGGAAGATCAGCGCGATCAAAAGGATCATGCCGGTTTTTTCCATACGCGCCAAGACCCGCGCGATGGGCATCGGCGATATCGCCGTCAAAACGCGCCCACCATCCAGCGGCGGGATTGGCAGCATGTTAAACACCGCAAGGATGCAGTTCAGCCAGATCGACTGCTGCAATGTTGTTGCCAGCCAGTCATTAACCGCCGCTGAAAAGGACGGCAGCCCGACCAGCAACAGGATCGATACAATCGCCAGCAAAACATTGGTTGCCGGCCCTGCAATCGCAACTCCGATCACGCCAAGACGCTGTGGATGCAGACGATGGAACGCAACCGGCACCGGCTTGGCATAGCCAAACAGGAACGGTGCACCGGTCAATAACAGTAAACCGGGGATCAGAACCGTGCCCACCGGATCAATATGGCGGATCGGGTTCAGGCTAAGCCGACCGGCGCGCTGTGCCGTATCGTCACCAAACAGCTTGGCGGCAAAGCCGTGTGCCGCCTCGTGCAGCGTCACTGCCAGCAATACGGGCAAAACCCACGTGGACGCGGAAATGATAATCTCGATAATGTCGTTCACGTATTGAGCTTCCTCTGCGCTTAAACCTCGGCCGACCAGACCGGTGACAGCAACTCATCCAGTCGGGCCTGCCAGTCGGAAATCTGCGCCGATGATGGCTGCGCAACGTTAAAACCGGCAATCTGATTGCTCAGCAATTGCGAACGTGTCAGCGCCTCGCCGGCAAGTTTCGGAGCCATCGAGACGACTTCTTCCATTTCCGTGCGTTTGCCATTGCAATGAAGCGCGATATCACAACCTGCGGCAAGGCATTCATGGGTCCGGCTGGCAATCGAACCACCAAGGGCTTCCATCGACAGATCATCACTGATCAGAAGATTTTCAAACCCGATATCACCGCGGACAATTTCGGAAATGACCTTGGCCGATACGGTGCCCGGACGCTGATCATCAATCGCGGTAAACAGCAAATGCGCCGACATCGCCGCAACCACATCCTTCATCTGACGAAACGGTTCGAAATCAAGGCGGCTCAGTTCTTCACGCGATGCGGTCACGATCGGCAAATCCTTGTGGCTGTCAACCGACGCGCGGCCATGACCGGGAATATGCTTGATGACCGGCGCGATGCCGCTGTCAAGCAATCCGGCGGCAACCGCGCTTGCCAGCGGCACAATCTGTTCGACCCTCGCCCCATAGGAACGATCACCAACCACGTCACTCATACCAGGAAAACGAATATCAAGCACCGGTGCACAGGTAATATTAAACCCTGCATCACGCAGATCGACGGCCATCAGACGCGCATTGATATAGGCGGCTTCGCGTGCATCTTCTGGCGCTGTTTCAAATAATTGGCCAAACACACCGGCTGCCGGAATTTTACGCCAGTGAGGCGGTTTCAGACGCATGACGCGTCCGCCTTCCTGATCGACGAAAATCGGCACATTGATATTGCCGACAACCTCGCGCAGTTGATTGTTCAGTGCCCTGACCTGCTTCTGATCCGTGATATTGCGGGCAAACAGGATAAAGCCATAGGGATCGGCTTGACGAAAAAAGCCCTTCTCCCAATTGCTTAACTCTGTACCTTCAACACCAAGAATACAGGCGCGCGGTTTTCTTACCTCAAGGCCGGACAATCAGGCACCCCACATTGCGTTGTTTCAAATTACCACAAAGCGTTTCAGCCGCAGCAGCATCTGACAGCGGACCGGCCTGCAGCCGATAAAATACGCCCTTGTCGCCAAGATCGGCACGCTTCAGATACATCTGAAGATTACCAAGCAAGTCCTTGTTTTTCGATGATAATCTTTTCCATTCCGCTTCGGCACCTGATGTATCGCGAACCGACGCCAGCTGAATGCGGAAATCCTGTTCCGATACGCTGCCTGTACTGGAGACATCCGGTTGGGCGTCCTGCTCTCTGGCTTTGGCGGCGGCAATCGCCTTTTCTGCGTCACTTGGGGCAGCTGTCGTCATCCCGGCCGGTGCTGTCGCAGCCGCATTATCATCCCCGTTCGAACCATTTGACACGGCACCGGCAACAATTTCTGCCTCTGGCGTCTGTTCGATCACGGCGGGGGCTTCAGCACTATCAAGGGGTGGCATGACATCGGGGGCCTTCGGCATATCCGGCAATTCCTGAAGAACCACCTGATCCTCGGGCTGACTACTGTCTAGCTGCTCGTAAATTGTCGTATCCCGGTGCGGAACTTCCATTCCGCCGGGGTCATCAGGCCGCAACTTGATCGGTAGCGGATCGGGCAAAAGGATCGGCAACTTGCCTTCTTCCTGTGCCGGTTGCCCCTGATTATAGAACCAGTAACCCGCACTACCCAAACCACCACCAACAATCACAAGACCAAGAACGATCGTTCCGACCCCTTTGGCCAAGCCCCCACCAGGGGCTTTTCTGCCTGCCTCATGGTGACGTTGCTCCGCACGAAGGCCGAAACCCTGTTCTTCGTTCATCGTGATTACATCTCCTCGACCGGGGCAACGCCCAGTACATCAAGCCCCGACGCAATCACCAGTGCGGCGGCACGGATCATAGCAAGGCGCGCCTGCGTCACCGCAAGATCATCGGCAACGATAAAGCGCAGTGCCGTGTTATCGCGCCCCTTGTTCCACAATGCATGGAATTCGGCAGCAATTTCGCTCAGGAAGAATGCGATACGGTGCGGTTCATGGGCAACGGCAGCCTGTTCAACGATACGCGGCCATTCCGCCATTCGACGCACCAGCATCTTTTCGTCTTCCGACGCCAAGGCCGACAGATCAGCCCCGACCAGCGCCGCATCCGAGAAATCCTGATTTGGGAACGCTTCACGGGCCTGACGGAACACCGAATTGACACGTGCATGGGCATATTGAACGTAAAAGACCGGGTTGTCTTTGGACTGTTCGGTGACCTTGGCGAAATCGAAATCAAGTGTCGCGTCGTTTTTACGTGTCAGCATGATGAAACGCACGACATCCTTGCCGACGCGCTCGACAACATCACGCAGGGTCACAAATGTCCCGGCACGTTTTGACATTTTGACCGGCTCACCATTGTCAAACAGGCTGACCAATTGGCACAGCTTGACATCAAGGTCGCCCTCGCCGCCCGTAATCGCCTTGGTCGCTGCCTTCATGCGTTTGACGTAACCGCCATGATCGGCACCGAAAATATCGATCATGTGGTTAAAACCACGTTCGTATTTATCGAAGTGATAGGCAATGTCAGACGCGAAATAGGTCCAGCTGCCATCCGACTTTTTCAGCGGGCGATCAACATCATCGCCAAATTCGGTCGCCCGGAACAGGGTCTGCGGGCGCGGCTCCCAATCATCGGGGGTTTTGCCTTTTGGCGGTTCCAGAACGCCGACATAAATGTCGCCCTTCTTCTCAAGATGTTCGAACGCGGCCTGTACCTTGCCTGCGGCAACCAGTCCTGCTTCGGACGTAAAGACATCATGATCAACGCCCAGAAGACGCAGGTCTTCCTTGATCAATGCCATCATCTCGACAATGGCAAAACCGCAGAATTCTTCCAACCAGTCTTCTTCGGGTGCATTGACCCATTTATCACCATCACGGGCCGCAAGCTTTTTGCCCGGCGCGACCAGATAATCACCCGGATAAAGACCTGCCGGGATTTCATCGATGGTTTCGCCAAGCGCTTCGCGGTAACGCAGATGCAGAGAACGCGCCAGAACATCAACCTGTGCACCCGCATCGTTGATGTAATATTCCTTGGTCACATCATAACCGGCCTTGGCCAGAAGATTTGCCAGAACATCACCGACAACCGCCCCACGACAATGGCCGACATGCATCGGACCGGTCGGGTTGGCCGACACATATTCGACATTCATCTTGGTGTTTGCACCAAGATTGCTGTTGCCATAGGTCTTGCCGTTTTCAAGCACTTCAGTGATCTGAGACAGCCAGAAATCATCGGCCATGCGCAGATTGATGAAACCGGGTCCGGCGATCTCGACCTGTTCGATATGGTCAAGCGAGCCGAGCTTTTCAGCAAGCTTTTCGGCCAGATCTCTCGGCTTCATTCCAGCGGCCTTGGAAAGCAGCATCGCGGCATTGGTCGCGGCATCGCCATGCGCGGCATCGCGCGGCGGTTCGACCGTGATACGTGCGGTATCGCTGCCAGCGGGCAGAACGCCGTCTTTTTCAAGGGCGAGAATCTGGTTCTCGATGTCGCTTTTCAACAGGCTGAAAACATTCATCACTTTTGGTCTTTGCAAATTTCGTTCATGGTCCATCACGACCATTTTGATGTGGCTGTTTTGGGACATTTCGCATCAAAACGCAAGCAACCGCTTGGTTGCACTGCTCTCAGGTTTTGACATTTCTGCCATGCACGCTAAATAGAGCCTTAAGGAACACGATCAGGCTGTGCTAAAGTTGGCACCATGATCGTCAATATACCCGTTGGGTTGCCCGTGAATGGTTCGTTGAATGGAATATCGCGGGATAGCACATCAAGGAGTGTCGAATGACGGAAACTGCCCGGCAGGTCCAGATGACCGAAAGTGCGGCAAAACGCATCCAGGAACTGATTGCCAGCGACGGCAAATCGGACATGATGTTGCGCCTTCAGGTCTCGGGCGGCGGATGCAGCGGTTTTCAGTATGAATTCTCGCTCGATTCCGACAAGACCGAAGAAGACCACATTTTCGAAAACCACGGTGCGAAAATGGTGATTGATGACGTGTCGCTCGACCTGCTCGGCGGCGCGGAAATCGACTTTGTTCGCGAACTGGTCGGTGCGGCCTTTCGTGTGAATAATCCGAACGCAACGTCATCATGCGGTTGCGGATCCAGTTTCTCGATTTGATCCGCATCGGAAAAACGATTTATAAAACGGGGTTCGTCTTTTACGGACCCCGTTTTGTTTGGACATAATGCTGTTATGTCCGTGCAGAAAGCTGCAGAATTCATCCCGAACACCGAGGCCCGCATGAAAATCACCACCTGGAACGTCAACTCGATCAAGGCCCGCCTGCCCAATATCCTTGAATGGCTTGGGGACGCAAAGCCCGATGTTGTCCTGCTTCAGGAAACTAAAACCGTCGATGACGGCTTCCCGGCTATGGAAATAGAGGATCTCGGCTATAATATCGCCCTGCACGGCCAGAAAACCTATAACGGGGTGGCGATCTTATCCAAATTTCCCATTGAGGATGTCGAACGCGGCCTTCCGGGTAATGATGATGACGAACAGGCCCGCTATATCGAAGCCGTTATAGCCGCACATCGACCGATTCGCGTGGCTTCAATCTATGTCCCGATGGGAAGTGAGGTCGGATCGGAGAAATTCGAATACAAACTGAATTTCCTGGACCGGCTGATCAAACGCTTCGAGAAAATCCGTGAAAGTGGTGATGCTGCGGTGATGGGCGGCGATTACAATATCGCGCCCGATGATTCCGATGTTTACGATCCGATCAAGCTGCATGAGACCGTTCTATGCTCGACCATAGAGCGCAAGAAACTGCGGACCATGATGAATATGGGCTACACTGATGCGTTCCGGACCTTCAATCCGCAGGGGCATCAATATAGCTGGTGGGATTACCGTGCCGGGGCATGGAACAAGGATAATGGCCTTCGCATCGACCACCTGCTGCTGACCCCAGCGGCGGCAGATAGGCTTAGCGCATCAGATATTGATCGCGACCCGCGCGCCAAGGAAAAGGCATCGGATCACACCCCGGTCTGGTGCATGATCGACGAATGATCCGAAAACCCGATCCAATCAGGATTTGATGGCCGATATGAAATGCAAAAGGGCAGCAGAATAACCTGCTGCCCTTTTTTGTAGCTCGGCGATTTGAACGCAAATAACCAAAAAAACCGGTCGCCTGTGCGTTTGGGAGCCGCGACCGTTCTTCCTATTCAGCTGCCTGCTGCAAAACACCCCGATAGGCAACGATATCTTCGATGCTGATCACGACAATGTCGTGCTGCTGCGCATAGGAAATCAGTTCGGGCAAACGCGCCATGGTGCCGTCCGGATTGGTCACTTCACACAGCACGCCAGCCGGTTTGAAGCCCGCCAGACGCATCAGATCGACCGTACCTTCGGTATGGCCACGACGTTCCAGAACGCCGCCCGCACGCGCACGCAGCGGGAAGACATGCCCCGGACGGGCAAGGTCATCCGGCTTTGCTCCATCGGCAATTGCGGTTTTGACCGTGGTCACGCGATCAGCAGCGGAAACACCGGTGGTCACGCCAACCTTGGCTTCGATCGAGACGGTAAATCCGGTTCCCATGCTCGACGTGTTGTTGGCGACCATCGGCGGCAGATCAAGTGCCGTTGCCATTTCATCTGTCAGGCACAGGCAAACGATCCCGCTGCAATCGCGGATCAGCATCGCCATCTGTTCATTGGTCAGATTTTCTGCGGAAAAAATAAGATCGCCTTCATTTTCGCGATCTTCATCATCGACGACCAGAACCCCCTTGCCATTGCGCAAATCCGAAAGTGCACGTTCCATACGCGTAATCGGATCGCCAAAGATCGAAAGTCCCGGTTCCTGATGAACACTCTGATTCATAACGGTTCTCCGTTTAAGGAGCTTACGAATCAAGGCATCAAAAGAAAGGCCTGAGCGCCCAGCAAAGCTGAACGCCAGTCATAGGCAGACGACAACAGGTTCCCCCGTTATCCGTCACGCTTTATCCTCTCCCATCCGGACTTTTACCGTCGGCTCCGGAATTACACCAGATCTGCTGACCCTGCCAAATTGCTTTAGCAGGCGCTCGCGGGCTTTCCTGAAATCAGGATTACCGCCGGTCAGGAATTACACCCTGCCCTGAGAATAAGCGCCGTGTTTCAACGACATGCCTGATCACCCTTGACCAAGCATCCGCACTTTAGAAAATGAAAAGATGGTTGTCAAACCTGCTGACGCGACATACGTGGAAACACTTTGTTGCCAGAGAAAGATTTGCGCGCGTCAAATCTCTGCCAGGATTTTTCCAGCCTTGAAATGGAAATCACAACCGTTTTTGCGTAATTCGCGCGGTGCCCATTGGCAAACAGCGCATTTGCGGTCTGACGTTGTGCCCCGCGATTTGCATTCCTTGTTCAGATACTTGCCCAGAAGTGCATCAATGTAACTACCCTGGAAAGCATCCACACCAAGGCTTCGCCCCATGCGCAATGCCGTACGGCTGTCACACCGTGTCAGGATCAGATTGCGATCTGCAAAAATGGACGCAAACTCGCGCAGACGGTCAGTTGCCTCCGCTCGTTTAGACCCAATGATGTTTTGATCCCATATGACTTTGATAAAATCGACATTGATCTTGCGCGGGGAAAGGAATTCAAGCGATGGCAGGGTAATGCGATCAAGCCCGACCCTAACCCCTGCGGAATGCAACAATTTGCAGGCATCTTCAAATTCCCACCAATCAGCAATCGCGTTTTCAAGCGATATCTCGATCGACAGATTTTCGGCGAATCGGCTATCTTCCGACCCAAGAAACTCGGCAAAGCGATCGCTGAATATAGTCTGCACCATCATATTCAGATGCAGGGTATCTGGCAGCATCTGCGGTGCCAAACTTTTCGTAATATCCATCACCTTTTCATCAAGAACCCGCGATAGAATTTCGACTTCGCCGGGGCCCTCAAGCAGGAAACTGGCCAAATGATGCTGGCGCAGATAATCGAGCGAACAGTAGAGCTCATGACCAAGAATTTCGCGACGGCTGTCATGGAACTCAAGGATCGCCTGACGACGGCAGGAGTCAAAAACCGCTTCCTCCGTGATCGCCCCTCGCAGCATTTCAGCCATGTCAAAACGTTGCAGACTTTCGCTTGCGAAATGGTTCTCTTCGGGCAGGTCAAGCAGATTGTAAAGGGTGTTACGATCCTCGGGCCAGCGCAATTCATGCCAAAGTTTAACGGGCAAATCACCCAGCCCCTGACGGCTGATAACGTCCTTTAGCGTTTCGTTGACACTGGTAATGAAAGTATCAACATCGCCGAATGCTTTGACTAACCTGATAAAAACCACCATCCCGTTTTCAAGGCGGTATTCCTGTGTCTTTTCAGGAAGGTGATGGAATGCGTCACGTGAAATATCATGATAGTCCTGCGGCTCAAGACGCAAGGACACCGGAATATCAAGAAGACCAACAATCGGCCGTTTACCATTCGCCGCATATTTGCGAAGGCTTTCAACAAACCTAGCGAGGCTGAGTTCCGATTTTGTTGAAGACGCGGTCATGTGCATTCCCGTCCAAAGGCGTGGGGGATGAACATGCCTTATTGAAGTTAATTTTAGCTAAACATCTATACCAAGGCATAGGGATTTTTCGATTTCGACTTCCAATTGCATAAGAATATCTGTTTTGACCTGATCAGGCTTGAACGCAACGTCATCAATCGAATGAACAAATCGTATTCCTTGCAAGGCATTACAGACAAAAACCGTTTCCATGGATAGCAGTTCATTCGGAAGAATAGATGTCTCATGCACAACAACATCAAGATCATTACACCAATCAATGATGAATTGCCGGGCCAATCCGGGGACGATGCCGTTATCGGCAGGTGGCGTGTAAAATGCACCATCGCGAACACCAAACAGATTGGCAATTGTCGTTTCCGCAACAGAACCGTCGACGGAAAGGACAAGTGCCTCGTCCGCACCACTGGCAGCAGCTTCACGACGTGCAGCAATATTATCCAGATAATTCACGCTTTTGATCCGGTTTGCAACGGACCACGGATTGCGCCGCACCTGTTTTGATGTCGCAAGGACCAAACCGTTATCTTGTGCCGGTTTTGCAAAATGGGCCGCCGTCATCATGACCGTTGGATGACATTTCGCGGGCGGCAACAAGCCACGCGGACCACTGCCACGCGTAACGGTCAGGCGAATAACGGCATCTTCCCCGTCAAATTCAGCGCAGAGCAGACCAACAGCATCCGCGATCTCGGAAATATCTGGCAGCAAATCCGGGATAAACCCGGTTAGTTCCGCGTGGCTTTTAAGGCGTTCGTGATGCCGGTCAAGCCATGCCACCCTGCCCCTGTGTGACCGCATGGTTTCAAAAATGCCATCCCCCAACAGCAACCCGCGATCCGTGACCGCAATATGCGCGTCCTCCTGGTCAATGATATTGCCGTTAAGCCAGACTTTCATCACGACGCCGCCTTTCGCTCAACGGCCGCCCCGGCAATCGTCAGAAAGTTCGATAGCAGATCATGCCCCTGCTCGGTAAGGACGGCTTCGGGATGAAACTGAACGCCAAAGATCGGCAGGTCCCGATGGGCAAAAGCCATTATTTCGCCGTTTGGACCTGTGGCAGTCTGCACCAAAGAACCATCCACCGGCAGATCAACAATCAGCGAGTGATATCGCGTTACCGTCAACGGAGATTTGATGCCGTTGAAAAGTGCCGATCCATCATGCGTAATCGCAGATGTCATCCCGTGAACCGGACGGTTCGCTCGTTTCACGGTGCCGCCAAATACCTGTGCGATGGACTGGTGTCCCAAACAGACGCCCAGCATCGGATATTCGCCAGCCAATGCGGTAATCAAATTAATACTGTTTCCCGCCTCGTCCGGGCCGCAGGGACCGGGGGAAAAGACAACGGCATCCGGGTTCAATCGGCGAACTTCCGCAACATCAATCCGGTCATTGCGCACAACTTCAACCTGCTGACCAAGTTCCACAAAATAGCGCGCCAGATTGAAAACAAATGAATCGTAGTTGTCGATCAACAGGATCATTTTGACCCAATCCGTCTGTGACGTTGTCCAAGGTATTGTTTAAGCGTGGTGATCTTACAGCACATCGGGATTAATCCCCAGAGCTTCGAAAAGCTTGGCAGCCTTGACCAGCGTTTCGTTATATTCGGCTGCCGGGATACTATCGGCAACGATACCGCCACCGACATTGAATGCCATGCGCCCCTTGTTCACGCAAATACTGCGGATCGCAATGTTGGTATCCATACTGCCATCAAAGCCAATGAAGCCGATCGCCCCGCAATATGCGCCGCGTGTTGATCCTTCGAGTTCGGTGATGATTTCCATCGCACGAATTTTCGGCGCCCCCGTAATGGATCCGCCCGGGAAGCAGGCGGCCAGCAAATCCACGGCAGTCTTTCCATCTTGCAATGCCCCCGTGACGGTCGAAACCAGATGATGGACGTTGGCATAGCTTTCAAGCATGCAAATCTGTGGTGTTTCGACAGTATGCGGCTTGCAGACTTTCGATAAATCATTGCGCAAAAGATCAACAATCATAATGTTTTCTGCACGATCCTTTGTAGATAACATTAATTCCTGTGCCAGTTCAGCATCTTCGACGGGCATGCTGCCACGCGGTCGGGTTCCCTTGATCGGTCTGGTTTCAACATGACCGTTGGTGACCTTCAAAAACCGTTCAGGCGAGTTGGACAAAACCGCGACCTCGCCAAAATTCAGGAAAGCCCCAAAAGGTGCCGGGCTGGCAAGACTTAGACGACGATAAAGGTCAAAACGTTTCGGGATGGCATCATGGGCATATTCGGCCCGGAAGCTTTGCGACAGATTGGCCTGAAAAATGTCACCGGCATGGATATAATCAACGACGGTCTGAACGGCGTCTTCATACCCGGCACGGTCAAAGTTCGATTGCCATCGTATGATATCGGGCACAGACGGTGCATCGGGCATCTCGTTCATGGGGCGCGCCAGACGCAGGTATTTGCGGATCAATCCCATACGATCGGCCGCGCGTTTTTCCCGTGCTGGCGAGGATGTTTCGGGAATCCCCGTCGAAATAAGCCACATGCGGCGGTCAAGTTGGTCGAATGCTATGACAAGATCATAGATGCCAACCGCCATGTCCGGCATATTGAGCCAGTCTTTCGGGGCAAGGGGCAGCGATTCGAGCTGTTGCGCAAGCTCATAACCGAAATAACCGACAGCCCCGCCCTGAAACGGGGGTAATTTCGGATCGGCTTCCACGCTATAGCGTGCCATCAGATCGGCAAGAACAGCGAAGGGATCACCGGGAACAGGAAAACCGTCAAGATTTACCTGCCCGTTCTTAGCAGTCAGTTTATGCAACGGAGATGCAACAACATAAGCAAAGCGGTCACGGTCACCGGAATCAAGAAAATGACTGTCTGCGAACCCGGCAAAAGCACCGTAAGCGTCAAGCGGTTCGATATAGGGGCATTCTTCAATCAGCATTTTACGGTTTCGACCTGTGGTCCGGATAACGTTGCGGCGGATTGCGGTGTGACGGGATGGTCGCCAATTTATGCGATTCTGGCATTCTGGCGAGGATGAATTTCAAAAATCTGTCAAAGATATTGTTCCCTGAAACGCAAAAGGGCCAATCCGATGGATTGGCCCTTTGACGTCATGACATCAACCGGAATTACATCGCCGCGATGCGGGCATGTGCTTCCTGCAGTTTGGCAAGGGTATCGCGGGCTTCCTCAAGCTTGGCTTTTTCGGTCGCGACAATATGTTCAGGTGCGCGGCTGACAAAAATTTCATTGGAAAGCTTGCCTTCCTGCCCCTTGATATATTTGTTTTTGCCGTCGATTTCCTTTTCAAGGCGGGACTTTTCAGCAGCAACATCGATGAAATCGGCAACCGAAACAAATACGGTCACACCGTCAACAACGGTCTGGATTGCCCCTTTGGCGATGGTTGCGACATCGCCCTGCCCCTTGAATTCAACCGCTGCCACACGTGCCAAGCGTTTAACCTGGGCTTCCTGTGCGCTAACAGCGGCCTTCATGGCATCGGATGCATCGACCAGATAGATCGGAACCTCGGCTGCGGGCGGTACGTTCATTTCGGAACGAACGCCACGAATGTTACCGATCAGACGGATCGCAAGATCGATTTCATCCTCGGCGGCACGGTCAATCAGGGTATCGTTGAATTTCGGATAAGCCTGCGACATCAGAAGCGTCGCACGATTGTCAGCCGACTTTTCCCAAAGTTCTTCGGTGATGTAAGGCATGATCGGGTGCAGGATAAGAAGAATCTGATCAAGAACCCATGCGGTCACCGCGCGGATTTCGGCCTTTGCTTCCTCGTCCTGGCCCATCAGAACCGGCTTTGCCAGTTCCAGATACCAGTCACAGAAAGTCCCCCAAACGAACTGATATGCACCGTTTGCAGCATCGTTAAAACGATAGCTTTCGATACCAGATGCTACGGTTTTGGCAGCTTCGGCGGTTTTGCCAACGATCCAGCGTGCCAGTGTCGAATTGACATTGGCGGGATTGAAACCATCAACCGGTTTGCATTCGTTCATCTCAGCAAAGCGGGCCGCATTCCAAAGCTTGGTCGCAAAGTTCCGGTACCCTTCGACGCGGGACGCGGCAAGCTTGATATCCCGGCCCTGTGCAGCCAGTGCCGTCAAGGTCAACCGCAGAGCGTCGCAGCCATACTCGTCAATCAGTTCCAAAGGATCAATCACGTTGCCCTTGGATTTCGACATCTTCTGACCGTGTTCATCACGGACCAGCGCATGGATATAGACATCCTTGAACGGAACCTCACCATCCATGAAGTGCATGCCCATCATGATCATGCGGGCAACCCAGAAGAAGATGATGTCAAAACCGGTAACCAACACATCGCCCGGATAGTATTTGTTCAGTTCCGGGGTTTTATCCGGCCAGCCAAGGGTCGAGAACGGCCACAGTGCCGACGAGAACCACGTATCAAGAACGTCGGTTTCCTGCGTCAGTTCAACATCCTTACCGAAATGCGCCTTGGCAGTAGCCAAGGCTTCTTCTTCGGTTTCCTCGACAAAGATTTCACCGTCCGGACCGAACCATGCCGGAATACGATGCCCCCACCACAGCTGGCGCGAAATGCACCATGGCTGAATGTTGCGCATCCATTCGAAATAAGTGTTTTCCCAGTTCTTGGGCACAAATTTGATACGGCCGTCTTCAACTGCCTCGGTCGCCGGTTTGGCAAGAACTTCGGCATTTACGAACCACTGATCGGTCAGGTAAGGCTCGATCACAACGTTTGAACGGTCCCCATACGGAACCATGTGAACTGTATCTTCGATCTTTTCGAGAAGACCGAGCTCTTCCATTTTGGCGACGATCAGTTCACGTGCTTTGAAACGATCAAGACCACGATATTCTTCGGGCGCTTCGTCATTGATGCGCGCATGGTCATCCATGATGTTGATCTTTTCAAGATCATTGCGCTTGCCAACTTCAAAGTCGTTGAAATCATGTGCCGGGGTGATTTTAACCGCGCCCGACCCTTTTTCAGGATCAGCATATTCATCGGCAACGATTTTGATGCGGCGGCCAACGATCGGCAGAATGCAATATTGCCCAATCAGGTTCTGGTAACGTTCATCTTCGGGATGAACCGCAACACCGGTATCGCCAAGCATGGTCTCCGGACGGGTAGTGGCAACGGTGATGAACTGACCTTCCTTGCCCTCGATCGGGTATTTGAAGTGCCAATAGTGGCCTTTAACTTCTTTCTGAACGACCTCAAGGTCGGAAATCGCGGTCAGAAGTTTCGGGTCCCAGTTAACCAAACGCTTGTCACGATAGATCAGGCCCTGTTTGTACAGGGTAACGAATACCTTGCGTACGGCAGCCGACAGGCCATCATCCATGGTGAAACGTTCACGTGGCCAATCTGGCGATGCGCCCAAACGACGAAGCTGGTTGGTGATGGTCCCACCGGACTTTTCTTTCCATTCCCAGACTTTTTCGATGAACTTTTCGCGACCAAGGTCATGGCGCGTGATGTTCTGTTCGCCAAGCTGGCGTTCAACAACCATCTGCGTTGCGATACCCGCGTGGTCGGTACCAGGCTGCCACAGGGTATCTTTGCCAGACATCCGGTTATAGCGCACCAGGATATCCTGCAGCGTAAAAGTCAGCGCATGCCCCATATGGAGGCTGCCGGTTACGTTGGGCGGCGGCATCATGATGACGTAGGGATTGGCATTCGATGCCGGATCGGCGGCAAAAGCCCCCGATTTTTCCCATTTATCGTAAAGTCTGCCTTCAACGTCGGCCGGGCTGTATGTCTTCTCCAACATGGTCTTTTGATCCGCTGCGGGTTTTTATCAATATACAAAGAAAAAGCGGCGCACCGTTGGCGCGCCGCTGTAAATCATATTTCGGCTCGCCTACAGGTCTTCGGCGCGGTTCACGATCCGCTCGATTTCCTTTTTCACAAGGCGTTCGATCATATAGGGAAGGTTTTCGTCAAGCCATTCCTTAAGCAACGGGCGCAACATATCACGCACCAGATCTTCAAGCGTGATATGGCCTGCATTAAGGCCAAGGGCAACTGCACGTTTCTTTGCAACGGCTTGCGCCAAATCCGAGATGGTTCCGGTTGCCGTGTTTTCGGTAACACGCGAAATCAGCGGCTCGTCATCTTCGTCGTCCTCATAAACCGCTGGCATTGCCGGTTCGGGCTCGTCGAAGTCATCAATCGGGTCTGCTTCGGGCTCTTCGAATTCGTCTTCTTCCGGGGTTTCATCGAAATCGAGCATATCGTCGAGTTCGAGCTCTTCCTCGGGTTCGTCAAGTTCGAGTTCTTCGGGTTCTTCGTCGAATTCGAGTTCTTCAGGCTCTTCGTCAAGTTCGAGCTCGTCGATCTCTTCTTCTATTTCCGGTTCGAGCTCTGGTTCAGGTTCCGGCATCGGTTCTGGTTCAGGAGCAGCCTGTTTCTTATCGTCATCCCCTTCATCAGCAAGAATCTTGCGGATGGACTGGAGGATGTCCTCCATTGAAGGTTCTTGTTGCCCGTCACTCATTTTTTAACTTCCGCACTAGATTTCATTACCGAACCGCCCTTCTCCCCAAGGTCCAACAGGGCCCGAAGGCCCTGCCAGTATTCAGGTCAGTCCGTTCCCCACCACTGATCCTTGACTTTATTGTAGTTGGATTCAGTGTCATAAATTTCGACCGGAAGGCCGAGAACCTGCGCATTCAAGGCACCCATCGCTGCCTTGACCTGGAATTCGGCAACCGCGGCATCACGGCGCGAACCAACAAGGTTTACGCGTGCCTGCAGCAATTCCTGTTCCTGATCCAGAACATCAAGAACGGTACGCGAACCGACAGATGCTTCACGCTGAACACCATCAAGGGCGACTTCGGCTGAAGCGACCTGTGCCTGCTGGGATTCGATGCTGGCACGTGCCGTCACGAGGGTTTCCCAAGAGCTGGTCGCATTTTCAATCACGGCACGCCGTGCCTCATCAACCTGTACACGGGCCTGCCCTGCGGTTTGCTTGGCCGCACGGACCGATGAATAAACTGCACCCTGCTGATAAAGTGGCACGGTAACCTGTGCGAGAATTTCTGCATTATCAGCAGTCAAATCCTCCTGCGAGGATTCGTAAGCACGCTGTACCCCGGCGGTCAGATTGACTTCCGGATAAAGCGATCCTTCGCTCAGCCGGATGTCAGACTTCGCCGCATCTTCAGTATACTGTGCCTGAACCACATCGGGATGCTGTTCCTGGGCAATCGCCAGAACATCCGTAACACTGGTTGGCAAACCAGCCAGCGGATTCGGAATTTCAAGATTATCGGGCTTGTTACCCACCAGACGCTCGTACTGGGCGCGGGTATTGGCAAGGTCGCCCTGCGCCGAAATCAGGTCTGCCTTGGAACCGGCAAGACGGGCTTCGGCCTGCGAGACGTCTGTACGGGTTACTTCACCGACCGAGAACCGGTCACGCGTTGCTTCGAGCTGACGTTCTAGAACGCGGACGTTATTCTGGTTAAGTTCGACAACTGCCGTATCACGCAAAACGTTGAAATAGGCCGTTGCGACCTGCAGCAATACATCCTGTTCAGAAGAACGAAGGGCTGCACGTGCAGCACGGATACGCGATTCCGCTCGATCAGTTTCAGCAACGGTACGACCACCACGATACAGTGGCTGAACAACTTCTGCGCCAACAGTATAAGGCGTCAGACTGTTGTCGGTTTCAGTACCATTTTGATCAGTATCCAAGTCCCGGAAGCCAGCTTCGCCAGAAAGCGAAACGTTCGGGCGCCAGTTTGACAGCGCCTGCGACACTTCTTCATCCGTCGCACGGAGCGACGCACGACCGGCTTCCAGCGTCGGGTTGCTCTGATACGCCTTGATCAAAGCTTCTTCAAGGCTCTCTGCAGAAGCCCCATTGGCAACGATGCCACCAGTGGCCAGAATACTGCAGGTCAGCAAGAACCGTTTTAACATTTATCTACCCTTGTAAGATCCTACACCAAGTCCCGACCCCGGCGCAGTTTCGCATATGGTAACGACGGAACGAATATTTTCCAACAAAAGAGGCATTTGTTTGAGAAAAAATAAAAATGCCGACCTTTTTCACCATCAAATTATCAATCGTAACGTGTCATATCCGGGTCGATTTCCAACGCCCAGACATCTATACCGCCAGCAACATTAAAAACATCTTTAAATCCGCGATCCTCAAGCAGCATTGCGGCATGGCGACTGCGAACGCCATGATGGCAAAGAAGTGCAACCGCTTTTTCGGGGGCAAGTTCCCCTGCCCGATCCGCCAATTCGCCCAAAGGTATATGGATCGCGCCCGCGATTGCGCAAATCTCCAATTCCCAATCTTCGCGCACATCAACAAGTACGAGGGGATTGTTTCCTTCAAGACTTGATGCCAGTTCGCTGCATCGAAGATCGCGCACCATTTACCTGCTCTATTTTCCTGATCGGGTTGCTGAACCGGTTTACATAAAATTTTGCCCGGAGTTTCCCCGGGCAAAACAAAATCATATCAGAACACGAAACTTTCTGCCGGTTCGAACCCGGGAAGATAGGGAATGTTGGCATCGAACAGGTCACGATGCCCAACGACCCCGTTTTCACGTTCATAAAGACGCGCAACACCAACCTTGCCAGGTGCCCGAACGACAACCAGCAAACGACCACCCTCGGAAAGCTGATCAAGAATGTTGGCTGGAACTTCGGCAACCGCACCGTCAAAGACGATCACATTATACGGCGACTGCTTGGCGTAACCCTCGGCCAGATTGCCTTCTACCACGATGACATTGTCATAGCTGTGCGCCTGGAATGTCTTTTCAGCGATGGATGCCATTTCCTTATCGCTTTCGACCGCAACCACGGTTTCGGCTACACGCGATAGAACCGCCCCCGTATAGCCATAGCCCGCACCGATCACCAGGGCGACGTCGCTCCGTAAGATTTCGGCAGACTGCATCAGGCGCGCAATTACCATCGGCTCCATCGCATATCGGCCATTTCCGACAGGAATATCTTCATCGACATAGGCAATGCCGCGTTTACCTTCCGGCAGGAACAGTTCGCGCGGAACCTCCTCCATCGCAGCGATGACCAAGGGATCGGTGACCTTGTTGGTTCGAACCTGATTTTCCACCATGTTACGGCGCGCGATTTGGTAATCCATGTTTATCTGACCTGAAAATTCTCGCGAGAAAAAGCCTGCAACCGGTCTTTGTCCCCAAAACCACGTCACAGATGTTGCCCTGTTTATAGTCAGCACATGGGCAACTGACAACAACGGATCAATAGGATCAGGGCAATTATTCGCCAAAAGTCATTGTAATGACGCCCACAACGCGCTGTACGCTATTTTTCGGCAGCGCACATCAACCACCCGAGCTGCTTTTTACGACGTAAATATAGCGATACTGACGATACAGATCAAAGTGCCCCTTTCGTTAAAAATATAGCGTTGTCAGACTTGAAAACCTTATTACGTGTAGCGACATAAAAATTTGCAACCTATACACACATATACATTCACCAAAAGTATTAACTTACTATACAATAGAATTAGATATACATCCTTATGGAAGGCCATGAAGGCCGACTGCAATTGCATCGCGTGAAACAGTGGGGGGATAATTATTGCCATGCGTGACAACGGTCCTGTAACGAACCGTGAAGTCTTGATGATGGACGGGGATATCCTCGTCTCCAGAACAGACACCGGTGGAAAAATCGAGTTCACCAACCAGTCTTTCGTCGATATCAGCGGCTTTTCCGCCGATGAACTTAATGGTGCACCTCACAATATCGTCCGCCATAAAGATATGCCCAAGGAAGCATATGCTAATTTGTGGTCGACCATCAAAAGCGGCCTTACATGGCAGGGGTTGGTAAAAAACCGGACCAAAAATGGTGACCATTATTGGGTGCGTGCCAACGTAACCCCTGTAATAGATAACGGTGAAACCATCGGGTATATCTCGATCCGCACGAAACCCAGTGAAGCTGAAAAGAAGCGCGCTGAATCGGTTTATGCTGACCTTCGCAACGGCAAGACTTCAAATGTCGGCCTAGAGTATGGTGAAATTGTTGAAACCAACAGTAAAGTGCGACTTGCCAACTTTATCTCGAGCATCAAAGGAAGCCTGACCGTTGCCTTCGGCACCATGATTGTATTGATGCTGATTATTGGCGGATATGGTTTATGGGTTGAATATAAGACCGAACAATCATTGGACAGTCTTTACAAGAATCGTGTCCAACCTCTGAACCTTCTGAAGCAGATTTCAGATGATTATGCCGTTTTTGTTGTCGATGCTTCACATAAAGTTCGCAATGGCAATTTTGACTGGCAGGCAGGAATCGAAAGTCTGGATCAGGCTGAAAAGCGCATAAAAGAGAATCTGGCGATTTATAATCAGCGTGAACTTGGCGACCAGGAAAAACCGTTTATGGCACAAGTTCAAAAGATGCTGCCCGTAGCAGACGAACTCGTGACCCGCCTTCGGAAAATCTTTCAGGTTAAAGATGTCGAAGCCCTTGATGCACTGGTTAAGAACGAGCTTTACCAAAAGATTGATCCGCTGACCGAACAGATCGGCAATCTATCGGTTGTACAGAACGAAATTGCCGGTTCACGTGTCGCAGCCGCGGAAGAAGATTTCTATTTGGCCCTGATCATTGAGGCACTTCTAATTGTGGTGGCCACTGTAATGACGATCTTCTATGGCATGTGGCTGGTTCGTAAGCTGCGACATCCTCTTGAACGCATGAACGTTCATTTTGAAGCCATCGCCCGAAACGATACCGGACATAACATCGACATGCCATCTGTGGCAGACTTCAAACCGGTAACACAGCAACTTCGCGCACTGCATGCAAAACTGGCTTATGCCAAGCTTGAACGTGAAGAAAACGAAGCGAAGTCGAATGTGCAACGTGTCGGTGCTCTTCGCGGTCTGGCCGAAACTGTTGAAAGAGAACTTCAGAAAGTTGTTCAGTCGATCATTGATCAGACATCGCGCCTGAATGCATCAGCAGGAGAAATGGCCGGATCGTCGGGACGTGTATCAGCAAACTCCGAAAGTGTCGCGGCCGCGGCTCATGAAGCATTGGCCAATGCGGAGACCGTTTCCGGTGCGTCAGAGGAACTTGCGGCATCAATCCGAGAAATCACCCGCCAGATCGACGAAGCAACCACCATCACCGCCGAAGCCAACATTGCCGGAGAAAGTGCAGAGCAAACCGTGACGTCACTAAAAGACAGCGTGGACAAAATCGGTGAAGTCGCCGAATTAATCAGCGATATTGCAGCACAGACAAACCTTCTGGCATTGAACGCAACGATCGAAGCTGCACGTGCCGGTGACGCAGGCAAAGGCTTTGCAGTTGTTGCACAGGAAGTCAAAAACCTGGCCAACCAGACCGCAAAATCGACAGAGGAAATCACCCGCCAGCTTGGTGATATTCAGAATGTCACCGGATCGGTTGTATCCGCGGTGCAAAAAATGACCGACAGCGTCCGACGCATTGACGAAGTTGCATCCAACGTCGCGGTCAGTGTCCGTCAACAGGATGATGCTACCCAGGAAATCGCGCGTAACATCGTACAGACCGCACAGGCATCAAACGAGGTAACCGAAAAGATCGGTGACGTTGCACGTGAAGCCGATGAAAACCTTAGCCGCGCCGAACAAATGAACAAGATTGCCGCCGAGGTCGATGCAAGCATCGCGGAACTTCGCGCAAGTCTGGTTCGAATCGTTCGCACGGCCACTCCTGAAGTAAACCGCCGCAAGGATCCGCGCCATAACCTTCAGCTTGGCGTTTCGGTGACGGTTGCCGGCAAGACGATCAAAGGTCAAACCATCGATATCTCGAAGGGTGGCACCAAGGTTAGTCTGGTGGAGCCTGTCAAATCCGGAACCAAGGGCACAATCCGTATCGATGGGCCAAACATTACCCTGTCGTTCGAGGTTGAGCACGCACTTGATACCATTGCGAACCTTGATTTTGCTCCCGCCAAAGAGCGCGACACTGTGCTTGGGCCATGGCTTGAAAAGCGTGGCGGACGTGCCTCCGACTGATCGCATGGCATAAAATAAGCTTCAAAGGGGGCGTTTCTCGCATTTGCCTGAACGGCTCCTTTATTTTTGGGTTACTGGACAAGCCACTGGTTAAAAAATGTAAATTTGGGTGCTTGACGGCCTGTATTCGATAGGGCTATACACCGGCCAGCCAACGCGAAGGCGCGATGGCGGAGTGGTTACGCAGAGGACTGCAAATCCTTGCACGCCGGTTCGATTCCGGCTCGCGCCTCCACTAATCCGGCATAGCTCAGTTGGTAGAGCAAA
>NZ_JPWA01000013.1 GCF_003326475.1 Thalassospira xianhensis MCCC 1A02616
CGTGTACCACCTGTTGTGTATCACTCGGGAATTGAGAAGGTTTTGCGTGTTATGATGACGTATAAAAATCAACGACTTATCGTTAATTTTGTAGGTCGATGGTGCCCCCGGGGAGAATCGAACTCCCACTCTCAAAGAGAAACAGATTTTGAGTCTGCCGCGTCTACCAATTCCGCCACAGGGGCAGGCACATATGGGTGCGTTGCGCACCCGCCATCGTGGGGGCGGATAATAGCTGTAAATTTCGTCCGGTCAATGGGACTTTGCGCAAAAATTGCGTTGCCAGCCGCATAGAGCTTTCTGCGGGAAAAGGTCATTGCGGCACAAGGCCAAATGCGGTTACATCACCCCCATATCGGCCACCGCGCCGCATCGTTTTGATCGTCTTAACCGCAAAGGGCGTTTCCGTGCTGCGCAGCCTTTATGACTGGACCCTTGGCCTGGCCGCCCATCGCCACGCTGCCATTGCGCTTTTCATTATCGCCTTTGTGGAAAGTTCGATTTTTCCGATCCCCCCCGACGTCCTGCTGATCCCCATGATCATTGCAGCTCCAACCAAGGCATGGCGCTATGCCTTGATCTGCCTTGTCGGGTCTGTACTGGGCGGCATTGCTGGCTATGGCATCGGTTACTTCCTGTTTGAAAGCATAGGCCAGCCGGTATTGCAGCTTTACGGCTATGGCGCAAAGTTCGATACATTCCGCGACTATTATAATGAATGGGGTGCATGGGCGGTGTTCATTGCCGGCGTAAGCCCGTTCCCCTACAAGGTCATTACCATTCTGTCGGGTGTGACAGCGCTCGACCCGGCAATATTCATGGTTGCATCGGTTCTTGCGCGCGGTTTGCGCTTCTTTATCATTGCTGCCCTGATCTGGAAATTCGGCCCGGCTATTCGCGACTTTATCGAAAAACGGCTTGGCCTCGTTTTTACCATATTTGTTGTGGTCCTTGTCGGTGGATTTGCCGCCATCAAGCTGATCCCGCACGGTTAATACCGCAAAACGATAACGGAACGACCCGATGATAAAATTGCTTCGCGCACATTATGCCCCGGCCCTGCCACCGGTTGCCATTTTCCTGATTTCCGCCGGAAGCCTCGGCTTTGCCTTCTATGCCCAGTATGTGCAGAAGCTTCTTCCCTGCGTGTTGTGCCTGTATCAGCGCGTTCCGTTTTATGTTGCGGGCGGCCTTGCCATCCTTGCCCTGCTTTTGCTTAGGATACCCGGCGCGTCACGCGTTCTTGTTTATCTGTGTGGCATGGCATTTGCCATCGGAACCGGCATTGCGATCTATCACGTCGGTGTCCAGGAACTATGGTGGGAAGGCCCAGCAATGTGCGGCGGCCTGACAAGCGGCGCGGCTTCGGTCGCGGACCTCAAGGCACAGTTAATGGCGCAGCCGATTGTTCGCTGCGACAAGATTGACTGGACCCTGTTTGGCATCACGATGCCAACGGTCAATGTCTTCTTCTCGGCCATTCTTGCCATCCTGTGCTTTATTGCTCCGTCGCGCTGGATGAAGCAGTAACATTTGCGATCTGCCCCACGAACCCGCCGGTAGCGATCAGGCGGGTTTGAAGACCGATACCTAACGCGACCAATATCCGCCCGATTAAAATTGCTCCATTTCTGCCTTTTCCAGATTGGTAATGCGAATTGTTCTTGTTTGCACGCAATTCTTCTTATAGTGTCCACCAATCCAAGCATTAATTGATCAGGCAGGACCGGCGCATTGAAGGCAACCGGCTTCTGCTAGAACACAGACAAGGACGATCCTAGGAATGCCGGACATGACATTCCATCCCCAAATGACAAGCAGGATAGAGGGCATCTCGCTTCTGGACGATCTGCGTTTTCGTCGCTGGAATTCTGCGATTACCGATCTGTGGCATGTCGAATGCCGTGAAAAGGCTGGGGGCACCTACGTTTCCTGTGCACCAAGACTGGTCGCCATTCTTGATTGCAGCGGACAATCGAACTTCCGCGTCAAAACGCCCGAAGATCCTTTTGGATCTTCTCGTCGCGAACAGGGGTGCCTGTCATATATTCCGGCAGGAATGGAAATTTCTGCCGAAATTCGGGAAAAATGCCGGTTACGTCACCTTGATATCCATCTCGATATCAACAACCTTGAAAAGCATCTTGATCAAGAGATTGATCGCGCAATCCTTGAAACGCCCCGGATCGGTTTTTGCGATCCCCGGATCAGATCACTTGTGCACATGATCGCAGACGACCTCGCCAGCGATATCGCCTCGCCTGACCTGTACGGAGAGAGTCTGGTAACGGCTCTTACCAGTGCGTTGCTGACGCCACTTCCCGAAAGCGAAACATCACGCAAACGCGGCAAACTTGCCCCGCACCACTTGCGCAAATCGGTAGATTTTATTGAACAGAATTGCGGTCGCGTTATCCGGCTTGATGAACTGGCGGAACTGACTGGTCTGTCACAATCCTATTTCTGCTCGGCATTTCGCGAAACAACCGGCATGCCGCCCCATCAATGGCAAATGAAGGCACGCATTGAACGCGCCAAATCCATGCTGCGCGACAACACAACACCGCTTGCCAGTGTCGTGGCACATGTCGGCTTTGCAGATCAGGCCCATCTGACCCGCGTCTTCCGCCGCATCACAGGCACCACACCGGGCGTATGGCGACGCGAACATACCGCCTGAAAATTAAACCAAAATCCGTTCAATACGGGCAAATAGGGTTCAATATCCGGTTTTCCTAATCGTGCTATCGGACTGTCACACATGACAACCGATGCAGGAAACCCCTCAAATGACGTTCTTGACCCGAACGCGCTTCAAAACAGCCCTTCTTGGCAGCGTTGCAATTCTATGCACCAGCTTGCCCACACAACTTCTCGCCCAGCAAGCCACGGACGAAACCAACGAGGAAATCGTTGTCGATCCTCTTTTAATCGAGGCAGAGCGCCAAGAAACAGCAACATCACCGGTCAAGGGATATGTTGCCGGACAAAGTGCTACAGCGACCAAAACCGATACCCCAATTGCAGAAACCCCGCAGTCCATTTCAGTGATCGGGAATACGGAAATTGAAGCCCGCCAAGCTCAGTCCGTGTCAGAAACACTGAACTACACGGCTGGTATTCAACCTGACAAATTTGGCTATGACAAGCGTTTGGACTGGTTCAACATTCGTGGGTTTGATGAAACCCAGAACGGTCTTTATCGGGACGGCCTCCAGCAACGCTCTTATAGTTTTGTTTCTTGGCAACAGGAAACATACGGATTGGAACGCATTGAACTGATGCGTGGCCCAACTTCAGTCCTTTATGGGCAAAATGCTCCTGGCGGCCTGATCAATACAGTATCCAAACGACCAAGAGCCGACATGGAAAACGAAATTGAACTCCAGACCGGCAGCCATAATCGCAAGCAAGGCTCATTTGATATTGGTGGAAAAATTGTCGAAGATGGTTCGGTTCTTTTCCGTGCAACCGGGCTTCTCCGAGACTCTGACACGCAGGTTAACTACGTCGAAGATGACCGAGTTTATTTCGCCCCTTCCCTAACATGGGAAGGGGAAGATACCAGCTTGACTCTATTATCTTATTATCAAGAAGATAACACCGGTGGCGCCAATAGTTGGCTTCCTGCAAACGGCACATTCCGCGACGCTATCAACGGTGCCATTCCGACAGATTTCTTCACGGGCGAACCAGGTTACGACCACTATGATCGTACTCAGTATGCCATCGGCTATGAATTCAGCCATAACTTCACTGATTCCCTGATGTTCCGTCAGAATGCTCGCTATAGCTATGTTGAGGTTGATTATGACAGCCTTTACGGAAATGGCTGGGCAGACGAAGCCGTAGGCACACTAAACCGCGGTGTTCAGGAGACTGATCAGGAAGGCGACTCCTTTGCCATCGACAACCAACTGCAGGCAAAGTTCGAGACTTCCGGCATCCGCCACACCATGTTGGGTGGACTGGATTATCAGCGATATGTTTTTGATCGTTTCCTGCGCTACGGAACGATTGATTCCATCAACGTTTACAATCCTTCCTATGGAAGCCGTCCGACCAGTTATTTCACCCCAACCGATGAAAAGCTCACAGCAGAACAGGTTGGTGTTTATTTACAGGATCAGATCGAGTTTGATGAACACTGGGTTCTAACCCTCGGTGGACGTCATGACTGGGCGGATGAAACGACACTGAACCAGCAAAATGGAACGGAAAGCAGTTGAAACGATAGTGCTTTTACAGGACGTACCGGGCTTGCCTATAAAACCGATTTTGGTCTGACTCCCTATGTCAGTTATTCTGAATCATTTAATCCGGTTTCCGGTTCAGATCGCTTTGGCAACAGCTTCGATCCTGAAGAAGGTGTTCAGTATGAAGTTGGTGCCAAGTACGAACCAGAAGGTTTTGATGGCTTGTTCACCGTGGCCCTGTTCGATATCACTCGTGAAAATGTTCTGACAAATGATCCTTCTGGTGGTGCTTTTGATAACATTCAGGAAGGTGAACAGCAGTCCCGTGGCCTTGAGATTGAAGGCCTGTTTGAACCTATTGAAGGCCTGACGACAAAATTTGCCTACACTTACCAAGATGTCGAGATTACCGAAACCAACACCGCATCCGAAAAAGGCAATACTCCATCCGGTATTCCAGAGCACACTGCATCAGCATGGGCTGACTACACTTTGAATTCTGGGCCGTTATCTGGTTTGGGAGTTAATGGCGGCATACGCTATCTGGGATCAACATTTGCAACTGATGCAAACAATGTCAAAGTCCCTTCAACGACTCTGTTTGATGCAGGCATTCACTATGATCTGGATGCTTATCGTTTCGCACTTAATGCCACTAACCTGACAGACGAACGTTATGTGACTTCCTGCGCCGATAGCACAAACTCGTGCTATTACGGCCCGGGACGTACGATATTGGCATCGGTCAAATATCGCTGGTAGTTACCACCTGACTGCGATGAAACACAAAAAGCACTGTTCTTAATTGGGCAGTGCTTTTTGTTTATTAAGAAGGGAAGAGAATGGGACGTTCCTAAAAATCGTATTCCAGTTCGGTATCCCAGTACAAAAAATCCCGCCAACTTTCGTGAAGATAGTTTGGCGGGAAGCGGCGTCCGATGGTCTGGAGTTCGTGCATGCTCGGCTGTTCGGGTGTTCTGCGCAGCCGAAGTCCGGCTTCCCGGATCGATCGACTGCCCTTGAAAAGGTTACAGTCCGAACAGGCCGTCACAATGTTCGACCAGTTCGTGCGACCGCCCCGCGACCTTGGGATCACGTGATCAAATGTCAGATCACTGGTGGGCAGACGATCCCCGCAATACTGGCAGGAAAACTGATCGCGGAGGAACACGTTGAACCGGGTGAAGGCCGGGCTGCTTTTGAGCGAAACATATTCCTTGAGCGATATGACGCTTGGCAGTTTCATTTTGAAGGACGGGGAATGGACTTCACGGTCATATTCTGAAAGAACATCAACGCGTTCCAGAAACACTGCCTTTAGCGTATCCTGCCAGGACCACAAGGACAGCGGGAAATAGCTTAACGGCCGGAAATCGGCGTTAAGAACAAGTGCCGGACACGCATTGGGCGATAAATGCATACCATCCGCTCCACCGTGTTTACCGAGTCGCCCCCACTACTTAGCAGGTTCGCGAATCGCGGGTGATGAACATATCGTGACGTTTCATCAAGCCATGCGACGCGGTCGCGTAAATCACTGATAGAGCAAAGTATAGACCAATTTTCGCAAAGCGCAAATGCCGCTTGAAGCCGAGTCGCAAACATTTGCATAAAACCGGCATGAACAAAGACGACTCGTATCTGCGTCCTGCCGCCCGACCAAACAAAAAGGCCGCGCATCGGTGATGCACGACCCTTTTATGGCCCCGGAACAGGGCGATCTGAATTCTTTGAAAAACGAAAGGCCCGCAATCGCGAGCCTTCGTAATTCTTAAAGCAGAAAGCGTGCCTTAGGCAGCTTTTGCTTCAACAGCCTTGGCGACCTGGCGTTTGATTTTCACCAGCTCTGCCGACAGCTTGGAAGCTGCAGTGCCGAGCACATATGCATCCAGACCACCACGTTTTTCAATGGTGCGGATCGCATTGGTGGTCAGACGCAGACGCACCGAACGACCGAGCGCCTCGCTCAGCAGCGAGGTCGGCTGCAGGTTCGGAAGGAAACGACGTTTGGTGCGGTTGTGGGCGTGGCTCACATTCATGCCGACCAAAACGCCTTTGCCGGATACCGGGCAGCGACGTGCCATGACCTGATCTCCTGGTCTATAATTCGCAAAAGGACGCTTGGCCTGACATGCAGGCCCGCGCTTGGAGCCGGGTTATTACCGCCTCTGGCAGATGCCGTCAAGCCTTCATCCACGCTTTTACACGACAAAAACACCTGTTTTGCACATTCCGTTCATATTGCATCGCGCAAGAACGGCTTTTCCCATCTCAACCACACGGAATCAAGCGATTTTCCCCGACATGCCGCCATACCTCCGGTTCGGTTTGGCGCTCCGTATACCTGCGGGATACCCGATTCTGACAGATCACGACCAAGCACATATAATATCAAGGTGAGGGCTTCCCTCTGTCGCCCTCCGGATACTTCTCCAACAGGCCAGTCGATTTTTTTCACAAAAAATGCCGGACCATGTCACTTCTGCAAAATCCGTCTCGTCTTGTTTACGAGCGTCGACGGAATGTCATTCCGATGTCCGAGCGCTTGAGACCAGCTTGAAGGGTTCAGACATGAAGATCGTCATTATCGGTGGTACGGGCCTTATCGGCACCAAAACCGTCGCGCGTCTTGCCGCGCAGGGCCATGACGTGATCGCGGCCTCCCCCAATACAGGTATCAATACAATCACCGGCGACGGGCTTGCGGAGGCACTTGAAGGGGCTGAGGTCGTTATTGATCTTGCGAACTCGCCCTCGTTTGAAGACGCGGCAGTCATGGAATTTTTCCAGACATCTGGGCGGAATCTTTTGTCGGCCGCAAAAGCTGCCGGTGTCCGCCATCACATCGCCCTTTCGATTGTCGGTACAGATCAGTTGCAGGGCAGCGGATATTTCCGTGCCAAGAAGGCACAGGAAGACCTGATCAAGGCATCTGGCATTCCCTTTACCATCGTCCATTCAACACAGTTCTTTGAATTCGTCAGTGGCATTGCCAATGCCGGCACCGTCGGAAACGATGTTCGCCTTTCAACAGCCTTTATCCAGCCAATTTCATCGGACGATGTTGCCGATGCAATGGCGGCCTTTGCGCTTGGCAAACCGATGAACGGCATTGCCGAAATCGCCGGACCGGATCGTTTCCGCATGCATGAACTGGTCGCGAAATATCTGCGTGCCATGCAGAACCCTCGCACCGTCATTGCCGATCCCAAAGCTCCCTATTTCGGTGTTGAACTTTCCGAAAAGGCACTTGTCCCGGATATCGATCCGTGGCTTGGCACGAACCGGTTTGAAGACTGGCTCGGGCATTCAATTGCAGCCCAGTGAATGCCCCAGACATCCACAACCTACGGCCACCTTTGCTTGTTTACCCATCCCCGACAGGAGGCAAAAATGATCAGGAAATTTCTCTTCGCGTCCGCCCTGCTTGCGCCCATCACTTTGGCACAAGCCGCCGCGGCCCATTCAGAGGACAAAGACGCCAAAGTCACCGTTGTCTATGAGCACGAACTGCCCAATGTACCGGGCAAAAGTATGAAGGCGGTATTGGTCGAATATGGCCCTGGCGGCTTTTCCTCGGCACATACCCATCCGGAATCGGCATTCATCTACGCAACCATCCTTGAGGGTGCGATCAACAGTCAGGTGAATGATGGCCCGGTCATTACCTATCGCGCCGGCGAGAGCTTTTCCGAATATCCCGGCGACCGCCACGGTGTCAGCGCAAATGCCAGTGACACCGAACCGGCAAAACTGCTTGCCGTGTTTGTTGTCGATACCAACGAGACCGTCCTGACCACCCCGATTGAGAAATAACCCGTCGGCGGCCCCCTCCGCCGGCACGGATCGCCGCATCAGTTTCCCCCGACCCGGGTGCGGCGATCCTTATCCGACATGTTGGCTGCACCGAGAACCTGCCAACCGCCCCCCAAGCAAAACAAGGAAACCAAACCATGACACTGCGTGTTGAAAACCATTTCAAACTTGCATCAAAATGCATAAAGCCGATGATGGCGTTGGAAGGTGCCATTCAGGAAAGCAGCCTCGAACACCGTTTGCTCGAACTCGTTAAAATCCGTGCGTCTCAGATCAATGGCTGTGCATTTTGTCTTCACATGCACACCACCGATGCCCGTGCTGCCGGAGAAACCGAAATGCGTATCTATATGCTTGATGCATGGCGGGAATCATCGCTTTACAGTGCCCGGGAACGGGCAGCACTTGCCTGGACCGAAACCCTGACGCTGATCGCCGACAAGGGTGCTTCCGACGACGAATATGCTGCCCTTGCCAGTGTATTCACCCCTGAAGAACAGGTTTATCTGACCATGGCTATCGGTGCGATCAATACCTGGAACCGGTTCCAGATCGGCTTTGCCGCGTCTCATCCGATCAATGCATCCGATGTACCCGCCTGATGAAGCAACAGCGGTGTTCGAAGAACACCGCACCCAACTCAAACGGCTGGCTTATCGCATGCTTGGCTCTTTGGCCGAGGCGGACGACGTCGTCCAGGATGCCTGGATTCGCTGGCAACGCACCGATCACAACGTTGTCCGCAATCCCGGCGTTTTTCTGAAACGGATCGTGACCCATCTTTGTCTTGATGTAATGAAGTCCGCCCGTGCCCAGCGCGAGGTTTACGTCGGCAACTGGTTACCCGAACCGTTGGTGGAGTTAGAGGAAGAACCGCAAACCGACGAGTTGACCCTTGGCCTTATGCTCGTGCTTGAGCGGCTTTCACCGTTGGAACGTGCTGCATTTCTATTGCACGACGTTTTTGCGGTGTCCCTTAACGATGTCGCCGAAACACTGGACCGCGATCCTGCCGCCATCCGACAGCTTGCCGTGCGTGCCCGCAAACATGTTCAGGCAGCCAAACCGCGATACAGCGTCGAACGTGACGAAGGTGAAAAAATCACGCTGGCCTTTTTCAAGGCCGCTACACATGGCGACACCGAGAAGCTTCTGTCTTTTCTTTGGATCGACGGGTTACCCGGCTTTGCCAGTCTGGAACGCGGCAATGTCTTGCAAACCACCGCCCTTGATATCCGTGACGGCAAGATCCGCCGTATTTTCATCACACGCAATCCCGACAAGCTTCGCAACGTTGCCAGGTTGCTGAACTTGCCTGATCCACAGGCTCACTGATTTTTTTTATCGATCACGACATAGTTTGATAAGTATCGCGACGCACAGATTGATCCTTGTCAAAACATCATCGCGCATTCGGTGTTAGCGTGTTGTCATAGTTATTCCGCACACGCTTGGGGAGCATTGCGCAAGATGAAAACCGATTCCAAGGTATCCCTGCCCCTTTTGGGCATTTTGCTGGTCGCTGTAATTGGCCTGGTTCTGTATCTGGCCGGTTATGTGCTTGCGCATTTCGGCATTCCTGTCGCATCGATCTGGATTTATGTCGCTCTGGCGCTGGTTCCGGTCTGCTTCCTTGTGCTCCTGGATTTCAGCCGCTAAGCATTGTACTGAACGCTGACAACAAACGGCCTGCCGCATTTCGGACAGGCCGTTTTGTTTATCCGATGCAGGATCAAACGTTTGGTTCCGTTTTCTGCCAATGCGGATCATCACAGGGGCTGCTGGATGGCCGGGCAAAGAAATAGCCCTGATAGGCGTCCACACCCATCGCCGCAAGTTCACTGCGCTGTTGTTCGGTTTCAATACCTTCGGCAATCACATCAAGCCCGAACCGATGCGCAATCAAAATCGCCCCTTCAATTACCGCGCGTGCGTTGATATCCATGTTCAGGATAAAGGATTTGTCGATTTTGACGGCATCGACACGGATCTGATGCAACCGCGAAAGCGACGAATAGCCGGTGCCGAAATCATCGATATGGATTTCCACCCCCTGATCATGCAGATCGGAAAGGACTTCCGAAATCAGTTGCATGCGCCGGATATCAAATATCGATTCTGTCACTTCAATAATCAGGCGATTGGCCGGCAGCCCCGTTTCAAGCAGAAGGTTCTCCACCATACGCGCAAAGCGTGGCACCACAATCTGACGGACCGAGACGTTAACCGCCACCTTAGGCCCACCTGCAAAACCGGACCAGTCAAGGATGGTTTTGCAGGCCTCTCGCATGACCCATTCACCGATATCGACAATCAGCGCAGATTCCTCGGCAATCGGGATAAACTCGTCGGGCGGTATACGCCCAAGTTCGCCACTTTCCCACCGCAGCAAAACTTCGTAGGCCTCGATTTCCCCATTTTTTGCACTAATCACTGGCTGGTATTCAAGATACAGCTCGTCGCCGGGCATCGCCTGACGCAAGGCCTGATTGATGGCAAGCCGGCGTTCCTGTTCGACCAGCAATTTGCTGTCATAACTGTGCACGCTGCCACGTCCCGATCGTTTGACTTCAGCCGCGGCCAAATCGGCCCAGTGGATCATTTCGGCAATTTGCGGGTTTTCGGTCTTCCCGAAAGCAACGCCGGTACTAAAACCGACATGCAATGTCTGTCCCGCAATATGGATGGGCCGGTTGACCGCCGCACGAACTTCACCGATGGTCTGGTCAACCAGTTGATGCAGGTTTTCGGGCTGGTCCGTCAGGATCATGATGAATTCATCGCCGCCCCAACGTCCCACCGCGTGACGATCATCAACATATTCCCGCAGGCGGGCCGAAACTTCCTTAAGCACCAGATCGCCGATTGCATGGCTCAACCCGTCATTGATCTGTTTGAAATGATCAAGATCAATGAACAGAACTGCATAAGCACGATTACCGTGGCTTGCACGAGCTTCTTCAAACCAGGACACAATGCCGTCACGGTTCAGCAATCCGGTCAAAGTATCACGGACCAGAAGATTGCGAAGTTCCCGCGTCCGTTTCGCCACGCGAGCTTCCAGCGTCATATTCCAGTCACGGGTGATCCGGTTCTGTTCACGCAGATCATCCACCAGACCGTCATTTTCGTGTTTAAGCGCAAGCGACCGATAGAGAATTACATGATTGTTGCGATGGGTAACCATCATGACAGTCAGAAATATGAAACCCAGTGCGGCCAGCACATAATTCGGTTCGGGCATGACTATCAATACAATGCTGGCTGGCAGCAGCAACATCACGAGATAAAAGCGGCCAACTCTGAAAACAGGGGCCAGAATACCCGTTGCCCCGCCAGCAAGTCCGGCCAGAATGATCAGCATGACAAACCGGCTTTCATTGCTTTGCTCCGGCAGATCAAAGATGGCTGCCAACGCCCAAAGCGTTGCCCCGGAACAAACACCCAAGGCATATCTCACAAGCCATTTGTGGAAATCCGTATCATCAAACGCCGAAACCAGCCGCCGTTCGGCATGATAACGATATCCGCCAAACAACCGGATCACAGTCGTTATAATGATCACGGCAATCCACATGCTCATGCCAAATGACAGTTCACCCTGAAACCACAGGGTTCCTGCAAGACCGCTTCCGGCCGAAAGATTGACAAGAACATTCGCCCAGTTGTTACGATAGGCAAGGTCAAGAAGGTCCCCACGGACCTTCTTTTGCAGCTCCAGCCCTGCTTCGTTCCCGTGTCCGGGTTCCAAAAGCAGCCGTTTCAAGGTTTTGGCCACCCTGGCCGTTAACTGCCCCATCCGGTATTTCCGTTACAGCCGTTTACACGCTCAACCATCGGATGCGTAACATTAGCCGTTTGGATAGTAAGCAGTCACCTCGCATAATTCCAGACAGAAAGTATGGTTTTTTCGGAGCAAGACCCCTTGTAACACCCAAAACCGGCCAAGACATGACGTCCCGGCCGGTTTTCCATAACTGATCGTTAGAAAATCTCGAAAACCTGACCGGTTTGAAGACCTTCGACCGACTTTGCATAACCAAGGGCCGCACGTGACGCCGGAACGGGGGCATGCCCGCGGAAATACGGTGCATAGCCTTCCATTGCCTCAAGGATCACACCGGGGCTGACCGCATTGATTCGCAGGCCCGGCTTCATTTCAATCGCGGCGGCACGCACGAATGACTCGATTGCGCCATTCACCATCGAGGCCGAGCTGCCATAACGGATCGGATCTTTGGACAGGATACCGGTAGTCAGCGTGAATGATGCGTTATCCGCCACATGGTCACGCCCGACCAGCACCAGATTGACCTGCCCCATCAGCTTATCATTGATACCGATGCGGTATTTGTCATCGTCCATTTCGGAAAAGTCACCGAAATGAACCTTACCCGTCGCTGAAACGACCGCGTCAACCTTGCCGACCTTGGCAAACATTGCCCGGATTGATGCAATATCGATCAGGTCAACATTGACATCCCCACTTGAGCGGGACGCACGAATGATTTCATGACGTTGGGATAATTCGGCATCAATCCCGCGTCCGATGATTCCCGATGCGCCTACCAACAGAACTTTCATTTCATCCTCCATCTTCGGAATATGTTGCAATGGAGGGATCGTCTCACAGGACAATTTTGATGTTAATCTGGTGTTTTTCAAACATTTTGTTTAATATTTTAAACAATGAAAGATCATCTTAGTGAAATGCGCAGCTTTGCGGCGGTTATAGAAAATGGTGGCTTTACCCAGGCAGCCAAGGCGCTTGGCGTATCCAAGGGCCTGATCAGCCAGCATGTCAAACGGCTGGAGGCCGAACTTGGTGCGCAATTGCTGTTCCGGTCCACACGCAAAGTCGAACCGACCGAGATCGGCACAACCTTTCTGGGCTATTGCCAAAACATCACCCAAAGTGCCGCCGCTGCATTCGAGGCCGTCGAAGCCTTGCGCGGCGAGCCGGTGGGAACCGTGCGCATCACGGTTCCCGTTTCCTTTGGTGAAATGTTTCTTGATGACATCATCGTCGCGTTTCAAAGAACCCATCCACGCATCCAGATCGAGATGGAGCTGGAGAATACGTTTCGCGATCTGCAATCGGCCCATATCGATATCGCCATTCGTGCCGGACTAACCGACGATCCGGCACAAGTTGCCATTCCGCTCGGTCAATTATCCGAACTGATCTGCGCCAGTCCGGCCTACTGGGCAAAGCATCCAAAACCTGAAACGCCTGCTGATCTGGCAAATCACAATTGCCTGCTGAACTTTCAGTACTACAAGGACGGCAATTGGGTTTTCTTTTCTGATGATGGCGCACAATCAGTTCCAGCGCAGGGTAATCTGCGCCTGAACCATTATCCACTTTTGCGCAATGCCGCGATCCGCGGCTTGGGGGTTGCCCGGCTGCCCCGTTATGTTGCCCTTCCGGCAATCTTTGAAGGATTGCTTGAAACGGCACTTAATGGCTATTCATCACCCTTGCGGCCGATCTATCTGGTTTACCCGTATCAGGCGAACCTGCCAGTCAAGAACCGGCTGATGATCGATTTTATCCGCAGTTGGTTTATTGAACGCCCGGACCTTCTGGAAACCAAGACGGCATCGCTTAGGCAAATCCCGTCAGCGCCATAACTTCAACAGCGGTCATGCCTTCTTCGCGCATGGATCGCAGCGTTTTGGATTTGTCCCGCTTGGCAAACCGTTTGCCATCCGGCCCAGTCAGCAAGCCGTGATGATGATATTCCGGCACATCGTAGCTCAACAGTTCCTGCAGCAATCGATGCAGGTGACTTGCAAAAAACAAATCTTCGCCGCGGGTGACAAGGTTGATCCCCTGCAAATGATCATCATGGGTCACCGACAGATGATAGCTGGTCGGTGTATCTTTGCGCGCCAGGACAACATCGCCAAATATTTCCGGTGTGGCATCCTGTTTACCGGCCTTGCGATCATACCATGACAATGGGCCATCAGCCTGCCTGAGGGCTCGCCCCATATCCAGACGCAGGGCATAGCTTTCACCGGCGGCCATGCGGCCTGCACGCTCGGACTTACTGCAATTACGGCAGGTTCCCGGATAATGCGCACCATCAGGACCGTGCGGGGCATTTCCGATCCGCTCTATTTCCGACTGAATGTCTTTTCGGGTGCAAAAACAGGGATAAAGCAGACCGGCATCGGTCAAACGATCAAGCACCTGCTGATAATCGCTGAAATGTTGCGACTGGATGCGAACGGGTTCTTCCCATTGAAGCCCCAGCCACCCGAGATCTTCGTAGATCGCATCGATATATCCCGGACGACAGCGGGTCTGATCGATATCCTCAATCCGCAAAAGAAAACGACCATCCGGTCCAGCCTGTTTTGCAGAAAACAGGGCAGAGGCCGCATGGCCAAGATGCAGAAACCCGGTCGGACTGGGGGCAAATCGGGTAATGGCTGTCATGACGCCCTTATCCCCTTTGCCTACCAGCGGTCCCGATCACCGGTCGCCTTGTCTCTGGCGGTATCCGCAGGCACATGACGCATTGGGCGTTTGGGTTGACGCGCGCCCTGTTCATCGAACAGATCGGACAATTCGCGCAACATGGTACCCCCCAGTTCTTCCGGATCGTTGATCGTTACAGCACGCTGATAATAGCGGGTAACATCATGGCCAATCCCGATCGCAAGCAATTCAACCGGTGAACGGGTCTGAATCCCGTCGATTACCTCGCGCAGGTGACGTTCGAGATAATTTCCGGAATTTACCGACAGGGTTGAATCATCGACCGGCGCCCCATCGGAAATCACCATCAGAATCCGGCGTTGTTCCGAACGGACAAGAAGGCGTTCATGCGCCCAAAGCAATGCTTCACCGTCGATATTTTCCTTAAGCAACCCTTCGCGCAACATCAGACCAAGATTTTTGCGCGCACGCCGCCACGGTGTATCGGCTGCCTTGTAGATAATGTGACGCAGATCGTTCAAACGGCCGGGTTTCGGCGGCTTGCCATTTTCAACCCATCTTTCGCGCGATTGACCGCCTTTCCACTGACGGGTGGTAAAGCCAAGGATTTCGACCTTCACCCCACAACGTTCAAGGGTGCGCGCCAGAATATCGGCCGAAAGGGCGGCAATCGTGATCGGCCGCCCACGCATGGAACCGGAATTATCGATCAGCAGGGTCACGACAGTATCGCGGAAATCCGTATCCTGTTCCTGCTTGAAAGACAGCGAAGTTGACGGCGTTGCAACAATGCGGGCGAGTTTCGCCGCATCAAGAATGCCTTCTTCAAGGTCGAAATCCCAGCCACGGTTCTGCTGCGCCATCAGGCGTCGTTGCAAGCGGTTGGCGAGGCGCGAAACAACGTTCTGCAAATTCGCCAGCTGTTTGTCGAGCATGGCACGCAGACGCGACAATTCAAGACCTTCGCAAAGCTCGTCTGCCGTAACGATTTCATCAAATTCACGGGTGAAGGGCTCATACCCGCGTTCAATCGGCTCGTTCCTGCCATCAAATTCCGGCTGTTCGCCCGGTCCAGCAGGCTGTTCTTCCTGCGACATGGCTTCAAGCTGCTGGTCGTCGATATCGCCTTCACCGGCTTCGGCTTCTTCGGTACCGGCGTCCTGCTGTTGATCGTCGCCATCCGGTTCGGATTCGTCAGCCTGCCCCTGCTGACCGCCCTGGCTGTCGAGTTCTTCATCCGGGTCGGTCTCGCCGTCTTTTTCATCTTCGTCCTCGCCTTCATTTTCAGGCGGGGCATCATCGATATCATCTTCCAGCGAAAGATGATCAAGAAGACGGCGCAGCCCCCTTGCAAAGGCATCCTGATCGTCCAGAACATCACTTAGATCGACCAGATCTGCACCGGCATTTTTTTCGATATGCGCACGCCACAGATCGATCAACGGACGGGCCGATTGGGGTGCTGGTTCACCTGTAAAAATCTCGCGTGCGAGCATGCCGATCGCATCGGCAAAAGGTGCATCTTCACGCGCGGTCAGACGATGGAAGTTCTTTGCACGGCAATCCTGTTCGGCATGTTCGCGAAGGTTCTTGCGCACACCGGGGAAATAACGCGAACCGACCGCCTCGCAACGCGCGGTTTCCAGCGCGTCGTAAACGGCCTGTGCCTCGGCCGTTTCAGGCATCCGTCGAGCATGCAGGGCCACGTCATGGTGACGCAGTTTCAGGGCCCAGCCGTCCGCAACACCGCGCAGATCGGCAACCTCGTCCTTTGGCAGGGCCTGTTTGGGCATCGGCAGGCGCACATGTTCACCATAGCCACCCGCCCGACCGCCTTTGACAAAGCCGACTTCAAGATCATTGCGTCCGGCAAGCGCGCGAAACGTCGCCGCTGTGCCGCGCAAAAATCCGGAAAGCGCTTCATCATTCTTCATCTTACTACTCGCTTCTGGAATCAGGTCGCCGATTTGCTTTAACAATGGATGGTCCTTAACGGACCATCACATTGATGGCTTCTTCGGGCAGTTCCTCGCCAAAGCACCGCTGATAATATTCAGCCAGAATCGGGCGTTCCACCTCGTCGCAACGGTTCAGGAACGTCACACGGAAGGCATAGGATATATCCCCGAAAATCTCGACGTTTTCGGCCAGCGTAATAACGGTACGCGGGCTCATGACGGTCGAAATGTCGCCTGCAACAAACCCCTGACGGGTCAGATTCGCAAGTGCAACCATGGCCTCGATCTTCTTGCGGCCTTCGACATTATCGAACGACGGTACCTTGGCTGTAACGATGTTGGTTTCATCCGCAACCGAAAGATAGTTAAGCGTTGCCACAATCGACCAACGATCCATCTGGGCCTGGTTGATTTGCTGGGTCCCGTGATAAAGGCCGGTTGTATCGCCAAGACCAACCGTGTTCGACGTGGCAAACAGACGGAAATTCGGATGTGGATGGATGACCTTGTTCTGGTCAAGCAGGGTAAGCTTGCCATCGACTTCCAGAACACGCTGGATCACGAACATCACGTCCGGACGGCCGGCATCATATTCATCAAACACCATCGCGACCGGGCGTTTAAGTGCCCACGGCAGAATGCCCTCTCGGAATTCCGTGATCTGTTTGCCATCGCGCAACACAATGGCGTCCTTGCCGATCAGATCGATACGCGAAATGTGGCTATCGAGGTTCACACGGACACACGGCCAGTTCAGGCGTGCTGCAACCTGTTCGATATGGGTCGATTTGCCCGTCCCGTGATAGCCTTGGATCATCACACGGCGGTTATGGGCGAAGCCCGCCAGAATGGCCAATGTGGTATCGCGATCAAACCGATAGGTCGGATCGACCATTGGGACATGTTCGCTGCCCTGGCTGAATGCCGGAACTTTCATGTCGCTATCAATTCCGAACGCTTCGCGAACAGAGATTTTGATGTCTGGTGCATCCAGCGGATGTTCGGCGGCTGCACCTGTCGCTTCGTAACCTTGGCTCATAAGTACTCGCGCATTTTATCGGACCGGTGACGCGGTCTCGTTTGAAACTAGCTCATTAATAGCGGCTAAGATGCGCGTGACAAAGGGAAGATACGCAAAAAAACGTCTATCGCCGCAAATGGATCGAACAATGAAAAGGTCCGGAGCATGAATTGCAAGGCAGATTTTATCAAAATTTGCCCGTCAGCGATTTCTGATTACGTCGAAACACGCGCTTCCAGATCACGGATATAGCCCATCAGTGACGAATAGGCCGCGCTGATTTTCTTGAAGCGTTCCTCTGCAACCTTGTCCCCGCCATTGGCATCGGGATGATATTTTTTAGACAACGCCTTGTATTTCGACTTCAGCTCGTCCTTGGAAAACGGCCATGGAAGGTCAAGCGTTGCCATGGCCTGCTGCTGTTCGGACGGCATACCCATCGCCCCGGCACGACGCTGGGCATCTTCGCTTTTGCGTCTCCGATCCCCGGCAGGGTCACCACCGGGTCCATGATGAGTCGGATCACCGTCTTCGTTAAAGAAACCGAACCCGTCGCTGAATTTGAAATTGAACGGTTTCTTGGCACCACGAATATGCCCAAACCGCCATGTCGGGCGCTGCCAATGGGTATCTCGCCGGACATCGTTTTCGATGTCTTCGGCTTTCATGCCCTCGTAATAGTTCCAGGACTTGTTGTATTCCCGGACATGATCGAGACAGAATTTGTAATAGTCGCGCAGCTTGCGATCCTTGGGGGCACGAAATTCGCCATGACCTTCACATCCCGGCCACTCGCATTCGGGCAGGTCTGGTTCTTCGTGATAAAGGGTTTTGCGCTTGTTGCGTTGGCCTCGGTTCATCTGCGTCTATATGTTCTGATCATCCGGCTTCGCAATATCATACGGGTCGATTTAATGCGATAAAAGGCTTGAAAAACTGCCATCGCGTGCCAGAACCTTGCCAACAGTTAGATTTTCGCATTCATCAATGTGAAACACACCGAAACAAGAGGCCATTGTCATGCAGGTAGCCCAGCAGATTCGAGACATCCTGACCACGGAATTTGCTCCCGAGAAACTAGAAATCATTGACGATTCGTCAAAACATGCAGGCCATTCCGGAGCCGACCCGCGTGGTGAATCCCATTTTTCAGTACTGGTGGTGTCCAAAAAATTCGATGGCGAGAATCGCGTCAATCGCCAGCGGCTGGTTTACACCGCCCTTGACCAGCTTCTCAAGGACCGTGTTCATGCGCTGGCGCTGAAAACCATGACGCCTGCCGAGTATGCCGCAGCCCTTACCCGGAAATAACCATTGCGTTTATTCCGCATAGTGAAATCAACTTAGACGACCGTTATTTTTCGGCGCAATATCTGCCCAGAAGTTGCACGTGCGGTTCACTGCACATGCAACACGGGCGCTGGTCAAATCTGCGCCCGATACAAACGGGAGGACTATGTGATGAAAACGCGCCTTGTCGGGGCGAGCGTCGCCCTGTTTATGTCCGGAACAGCCTATGCGCAGGCCCCAGCACCGGACAATCTCGAAAAGCTTTCCAACTTCCAGTCGACCGGAACCACTGAATTCACCAGAATTGAACAAACCGGAGACTATGCCGACGGCATCAAAAAAACTCTTGAGCGCATTACCCTGCCTGCCGGTTTCAAGATCGCCCTTTATGCTGTTGTGCCCGATGCCCGACATATCGCGGTTGGCCCGCAGGGGGTCGTGACATTTGTAGGCACGCGCAAGGATAAAGTCTGGTCGGTGACCGACCGCAACAAGGATCGCGTTGCCGACGAGGTAAAGGACTTCGCCCCGTCTTTACGGTTTTCCATTCCAAACGGTCCATGCTTCTCACCCGATGGTATGCTCTATATCGCAGAACAGAACCGGGTTCTGACATTCCCCGCAGCCGAATTTTTCTATGAGAGCCCGGATGTTGCGGCGTTCAATGTTGTTAAACAGGGTGAACTGGTCCCGCCATCCGAAGAAAGTTATAATCACACCGCACGTGTTTGCAAAATCGGCCCGGATGGCAAACTATATATCTCGCTTGGGCAGCCGTTCAATGTTGCTCCCAAAGACAAGCTGGATCTGTATCGCGAACACGGGATTGGTGGCATCATCCGGATCAATATCGACGGAACCGGTCGCGAAGTTTACACTTATGGTGTTCGCAACTCGGTCGGACATGATTTCCACCCTGAAACTGGTGAACTTTGGTGGACCGACAATCAGGTTGACGGCATGGGCGATGACATTCCCCCGGGTGAGATCAACCGACAAACCGCAGCCGGTCAGCATTTCGGCCATCCATGGTATGGTGGTGGCGACGTTCGCACCAATGAATATGCCGGTGAAGAAGTCCCCTATGACGTCGTAATGCCGGCTGTGGAAACCGTGGCGCACGCCGCTGACCTTGGCATGAGCTTCTATACCGGCAAAATGTTTCCCGCCAAATACAGCAATGCTATTTTCTCGGCCCAGCACGGGTCGTGGAACCGCACAACACCGGTCGGGGCGCGGGTAATGGTGACCTTTATCGACAGCGACGGCAATGCGAGTACAGAACCCTTTGCCGAAGGCTGGATCGATGAAAACGGCGAATATCTTGGTCGTCCGGTCGATGTAGCGCAGCTTCGGGATGGATCGCTGATCGTGTCCGATGACCTTGCCGGTGCGCTTTACCGCATCTGGTACGAGGGCTCCTGATGCGGATAGTGCTTTTCATGATCCTCGGCGGGCTTCTGCCCGCCGGGGCCACCTTGGCGCAGGATCTTGATGCTGGTCGAAAAGTTGCGGGAATGTGCCGCACCTGTCACGGGCTGGACGGTTTTGCCCGCATCCCTATTGCGCCACACATCGGTGGTGAACCTTCGGAATATATCAAAGCCCAGTTATACGCCTTTCGCGATGGCAGCCGGGAACACGAAATGATGACCGTCGTCGCCAAAGGCCTGTCAGATCAACAGATTTCAGACGTGGCCAACTGGTACAACCATTTCGAAATCTCCACAGCATTCCCCACCGGAAAATCCGGCAACGATGCGCCTGAACTTTGCGTGGCGTGCCATGGCGCGAACGGTATCTCGGAAATGCCGGATGCCCCGAACCTTGCGGGTGAAACCAATATCTATATCGAAACTCAGCTAAAAGCGTTTCGGAACGGCAAACGCAATAATGAAATTATGTCACCGATTGCGGCTGACCTGACTGATGCAGATATCCAGGCGGCGGGCGACTGGTACAATTCCATTGAAATCAAAATCACCGACCCGGCCAAACCGAACTGATCTGATCTGATAATCAGCTATCGGGACGCAGAGCGCCCGAGACATCAAGGCCAACCGTCATTGCAGCAATGATATTTCCGGTATCGGGATCGACAACCGGCACTGTCACCTGCGATAGGAAGGTACGGGTCGATCCATCAAAATAGATATCGGCGATCTGGCTGAGATCAGGGTCCTGCCGGATAACAACTTTGAATTTCGGTTCGTCGGACTGGTCGAAATCTGATGTCAGACGGTTCATGCCGATCACCGCCCCCTTGGTGTTGAAGACAAATATTTCCGCGATATTGTCGGCATCGTCTTCCTGGAATGAACGCAACATACCGGAAAGGGGATTTTCAAGGATCTCGGTCGCCTTGGCACTGGCAACACCGAGTTCACTCTCCCGGCGCCATTCACGATCCAGATCGGCAAGTGCCCCTGAGCGCATATCGGCCATGTCCAATGCAGACCGGACCGCTGCAATCAGCTTTGGATTACCTGCCATCGTACGGATCATCGGCAATTGTTGGCGAGTGATAAGATCGCGTTCCCAATCCTCAAGTCGCATGGGCAAAGTTTCGCAGGTGCGAAGTGCCGTGTTCAGGGCCGCAATCAGATAGGGATTGCGGCGAGTATATTCGCGCCCAAAATAGACAACAAGCGGTGCATATCGTTCGAACTGAATGTTGAACTGGGTTTCATGATGCCCCATGTCGTCGCGTGCGGCTTCAAATGTCTGCTTGTCCACCAAGGCATATTCTACCCGCCCGGCCAGAACCTGCGAGATCAGCGAGTTGATGGACGGCACCTTGGCGATTTCATGATAGCCCTGCTCGGCTAGCCACTCGGCCTCGTTCGAACCAAGGATGGCACCAACAGACAGCAGACTGTCAGGTGCCGGGATTGCCGCGAAACTGCCCTGCTGCCCGGCTGCTGAAATCCAGACCCATTTTTCGAGGGCCAGCGGCAAGGTAGGGTCGGCATATTCGTCCATAATCGGGCTTATCCGCGCGAGAAAGAAGCCATCCGCCTGCCCCTTTCTGACCATTTCCCGATTGCGCTGGCGGGGTGCAATTGCAATTCCGTACCCCACTCCGATCCGATCGAACGCACAATTCAATACGTTTATGGAATAGCCTTGAAGAATCCCATCCTGCAATTGCTGATACGGGGGTTGCAGATTGGTTTGCAGGATCAGAAACGCATCCTCGCCAAGTGACTCGGGAGAGTCCTGTGCTTCCGCGGACGAACTATTCAGGATTAAGGCAAAACAGAATGCAGCCAGACAAAGTCGCGGAATGCGGATACAAGCAAATGCCGATTGTCCGAAAAGATGTCGTCCCCATGACTGTGCGTGGCGTCCCATACAACACCTGATTTTCATCGAAAACCCATCGCAGATAATATTGTGGCTGATTATTGTCGTTACAAGATCGGCGCTCAGTCGCCGGTATACATATCCGGAGCGATGCGCTTGACCGCAGCACCGTCGCTGCGCCATCCATGACAGCTATTGACCAAGGGGGACCTGCGTTTTTTAGGCGGGTTCGATGCGGTGACGTCCTTTTCCTGCTGTTTACGCCGTTCTTCGGCTTCCCGGGCACGGATGGGAAAGATTGTCTGAAAGGCAGTTGTTGCCACCGGTCCCATCAATTCTGTCAGATGGGTGCATCCGTGAATACCGCCGACCCTTTCGCGGATCTGCTGTTTCAGCCCCGGCCCGATCCGAAGCCCGACCAGTGCCTCGTAATTCGGGGCGATTTCATTACAGGCATTGAATGGTGCATGGTCTGTGACGGCTTCGACCCCGTTAATCACCATGTCATCCCCAACGGTAATGCGCAGCCACATTTCATGGATTGGCACGCCGGCCGGTATTTCCCCACGGTCGTTATTTTCAAACCCATATGTCTTGGTATCAGTAATATGGCCTTCGATATCCCAAAGACCGTCCTTGCGGCGATATCCGGTGCAGGTGACATTGCGGGTGTGGATATGTTCGCGCTCGGCGGGGCTGGACAAGGGCATGGCGTATCTCTCCTTTACGTAAACGTAAAGACATTAACCGCTACGTTGTCAACCTTCAAAAACGCAAAACGGCTGACGCGCAAGCCCGCATCAGCCGCCATAAAGCATAATACATCGACAGAATCTGATTTACGCGACCCCGTAATCGGACCCGAAAATAAACTTCTCGCGTTCGCGCAAATCCTCTTCGAGCTGTGCCTTGACGACATTGAAAAGGTCACGAATGGAGACCATGCCGACAACAGTTTCTCCATCAACCACCGGAAGATGGCGGTAACGCCGGGCACTCATCAATTCCAGAGCATTCATTGCCGTGTCATCGGGACCAAGCGTATCGGGATTGGCCGTCATAACCTGTTTAAGGGGTGTTGATGCCGCATCCAGTCCTTTCGCCACAACCCGGTTCACAAGGTCGCGTTCGGTAAAGATACCGGCAAGTCTGGCACTGTTATCAACAATGATCACGGCACCGATCTTGCGTTCGGTCATCATATTGACGGCATCCATAACCGAGTCTGCGGGATTCAAGGTTGCGATCGACTGCTCTTTGACCACACCAGGTACGATTTTCGTATCCATATTTTTCTCTCTGCGGGTTGCTGTTGCCACGTGCCCTGCCCCGATCAGATTGCCTGAAACAGCGCTTCAAACGCGCATTGGGGCCCATATTTTGCAAGTGGCCCTGCAATCACATCGATCAAGACCTTTGATGATCATTTTAACCGATAAGTAGATTTAACAGAACAGTTTTACACCGAACAACGCAAAACAGGCAGCACGGCTTCCCATACTGCCTGTTTATTTTAGCGGGTTTGGTGCTAATTCAGCTCGTCGGTGGCGACTTCACGAACTTCGCGCAATTTGATCCGCGTGATCTGATTGCGAATACGGCGCAAGACTTCGAATTCAAGCCCGTGGAAACGGAACTGCTGCCCGACATCGGGAATACGACGGGTCTCGTAAAGCAGCAAACCGGCAACAGTGGCGGCTTCTTCATCCGGCAGGCGCCAGCCAAATCGACGGTTCAGATCGCGAATGGTTACATCCCCACGCACGATGACCGAGCCATCCGTTTGTGGTTGGACCCCGACAACCTCGACATCGGTTTCATCGGCAATATCGCCAACGATTTCCTCAAGAATGTCTTCCAGCGACACAACACCTTCGAAGGCACCATATTCATCCACGACGATGGCAAAATGTTCGTGACGTTCCTTGAACGCTTTAAGCTGATCGGCGAGCGTTGTGCTGTCAGGGATGAACCATGGTTCGGAACTCAGCGCGCGAACATCTTCAGCCGTTTCCGGTTTGGTCCCGCGAACAATTGCCTTCAACGCCTCCCGCGCATGCAGGACACCAACGATATTGTCCGGATCCTTGTCATAGATCGGGATACGCGTGTGCGGGCTTGCAAGAACCGTATCAAGAATTTCTTCCATCGGTCGGGTGATATCGATCATCTGCACCTTGCGACGGTGCACCATGATTTCCCAAACCCCGACATCTTCAAGGTCAAGCACCCCATGCAACATCGTGCGTTCGGCATGGTGATCGCCGACAACCACATCATCGGCATGCAGCTCGATCGCCCCGCGCAATTCACGTTCCCGGTCCGTGCCTGGCCCCTCGCCGCTGCCAAACAACCGCAGGGTAGCACGCACAATCACCTGAATGCTCTGGGTTACGGGGGCAAAGAGAACAACCAGAATACTCATCGGTCGCGCAACACGAAGCGCCATGCTGTCAGCATGTTGCAACGCGTAGGTTTTCGGCAGGATTTCCGAAAAGATCAGAACAAGTGCTGTCATGGCTGCGGTTGCGTAAACCACACCGCGTTCACCAAACAGTTCGATCATGACGGACGTCGCCAGGGCCGAGGCCAGAATATTGACCAGGTTATTGCCCAGCAAAATCGCCCCGATCAAACGTTCCTGATACTGACGTAACCGGTTGACGATACCTGCGCGTACATCCCCATCCTGTTCTTTGTGATGCATCACCGGCTTTGATGCCGCTGTCAGCGCAGTCTCCGAGCCAGAAAAGAAAGCCGAAAGCATCAGCAGGATAAAAATCACGACAATCGTGATTGTCATTCAGGTCCGTCTCCAATGGTATACACAACAGATCATCACATTGTGCTGTTGCGAGGTATCAGGTCAATCATCGATCCGGCAAGTCATCGACTTCACAGCGATTTATTTAGCCCTGCCCGATATCAGGCGTGACAGGATCGGGTAATGGCTGCACGCATTTTCTGAATATCCATCGCCTTGGATGTAAAGGCCTTGCCGATTCCACGCGTCATCACAAATGTGATCTCGCCGTCGCTCACCTTTTTGTCGCGCGACATATGTCGCATTAAACGGTCGATGTCCCAGTGCATGCCGGACACTTCAGACGCACATACGGGTAATCCGACAGATTTAAGATGACTGACAATCCGGTCTTTTTCACCAGCTGGAGCCATCCCCATGGCGCTGCAGACATCATGCGCAATGACCATGCCCATCGCCACCGCTTCGCCATGCAAAAGCTTTGCGCCGTATCCGGTTTCGGCTTCCAGCGCATGGCCGAAAGTGTGCCCAAGGTTAAGCAGGGCACGTTTTCCGGACTCGCGTTCGTCCTGCGAAACGATTCGTGCCTTTGCCGCACAGCTTCGCATTACGGCAGTACGGCGTTCCGGGCCATCATTGTTCAGAACGGCTTCGGCATTGCTTTCAAGCCAGTCGAAGAATTCCGGATCATCAATCAGGCCATACTTAACGACTTCGGCATAACCGGCCAGCATTTCGCGGCGCGGCAATGTATCAAGTACCGCCGTATCAGCCAGAACCAGACGCGGTTGATGAAACGCCCCGACAAGGTTTTTGCCCGATTTCGAGTTAATACCGGTCTTGCCTCCAACGGAACTGTCGACCTGCGACAGCAGGGTTGTCGGGATTTGAACAAAATCAAGACCGCGCAAAAGCGATGCGGCAACATAACCGGCAAGATCACCAACCACGCCACCGCCCAGCGCGATGATCAGGGTTGAACGCTCAATACCCATCGCAAGGATCTGTTCAACGACATCCTCGAACACGGCAAAGCTTTTGGATTTTTCACCCGCCGGAACGATAACTTCGCGATGTGCAATTCCGGCAGCATTCAACGAAGCCAGAACCGTTGGCAAATGACGGTCTGCGACCATCGCATCGCTTATAATGACGACACCGGCCTTTTTAACGAACGATGCAATATGACCGGCAGTATCTGCGAGAAGGTTACTACCGACCAGAATGTCATAACTGCGTGCGCCAAGTTCAACGCGAAGGACATCATGACTTTTTGCAGCGGGGGTCGTCTGATTGCTCACCGGATTATGTTCCCGTCTTTATCAAATGAACGCGCAAGCAGGGCCAGAACCCCATCACGCGTTTCTTCCTTGGATGATTCGTCACAATCAAAAATGATGTCAGCCCCGGCATAGACCGGATAGCGCGCCTCAATCAGGTCAGCCAGTATCTGACGCGGATCACCATTGTTCAGCAGCGGGCGATGCGTGCGCCCGCTGGTACGTTGCAGCAGCAGATCAAGGTCGGCACGTAGCCAGACAGAGATAGACTTTTCAAGAATAAGCGCACGGGTTTTTTCGCGAATAAACGCACCGCCACCCGTCGCAAGCACGAGCGGCTCACCATCAAGCAAGCGGGCGATCACACGTTCCTCACCATCGCGAAAGGCTTCTTCGCCATACAGCTTGAATATGTCGGCGATCGAACAGCCTGCGGCTTCCTCGATCTCACGATCGGCATCGACAAAATCCAGATCAAGCGCCTTGGCGACCATCCGTCCGATGCAGCTCTTTCCAGCCCCCATAAGGCCGATAAACACCAGCGGTCTGCCTTTCAGGCTTGTCCGGATACTTGCAAGCACGTCATCGCGCAAACCCGACTCGGCAATATTGCTTTCCATGATCGGTTTGCAGTCCTGTCTTTAATCCGGTTATCACACAATTTACCCATTTCTTTAGGCCAGCTAAGGCGTGAACGCAAGCAAACCGCACTGTTGACCGACAAATTCCTTTGTCACATGGGGGATCTACGCACTATCGGGTAGCCGGGCCATTTGCATACCAACAGAAAACTTTTGCCAATCGCGTTAACCCTCTGTGAGGACCCAGACCCTAAACTGCCTTTATATCGCCGAATTGGAATGTCAGGGAAAAGGTTCGGGGAACGGGGTTGGAAAAATCACAGGCTGAATTCATGGCTTAGGGCCAAAGCGGTTCGGCTCTGTCTTGCATCTTATACCGGGCTCCGCATACTGATCTTTGCGCATATCGAACCAAAGCACCGAAGTCTGGATAACCATGAAGATAATTTCGCGTCTCATTTTATTGCTGATCATTGCCGTCATCGTTGGTGGCGCAACATTTCTGGTCACCTGGGATATACCGTCACCGACGACCCAGATGGAAGAAACCATTCCGAATTCGAGGTTTAACTGACATGCGCTTGCGTTCTCGCCTGCTGATGCAATCCTGTTTCATCACCATGATGACAGGGACCGGAATCACTTTGCCCTCGGCTTTTGCCAATGCGCAGGCACCGGTGCCGCTGTTTTTGAAACAGGAAGCAGAACAGAACGCAAATTCACAGTCCGAGCAGTCCTCCCCTACCACAAACAACAATTTCGGTCAGGGTACGGCGACACAAACCGAAACATTCCCTAGCGACCCCGATGCTGTACAGACAGTAACCCTCCAAGCGGTCGATGCCGAAGCAGTCGGCACACTGGGACGTGAACGTGGCGGACTTGGCGTTGATATGTGGAATGGCACCAGCCGTGAAACTGCTGCGCGCCTGCTTACGGATCTTCCGGCAACCCCCGCCACACACACGGCCCGCGATCTTTCGCGTCGCCTGCTACTGAGCATCGCGGCAGTTCCCGATGATCACAAGGAAATCAGCATGCTCGAAACGCGTGCGGCCAAACTGATCAATATGGGGGAGCTTGATGGTGCAATTGATCTGGTTCGTGCCACTCCGCAAGGCGCACGCGGTTCGCTTCTGGCCCAGACAGAAATCAATGCCCTGATGATTTCCGGAAAACTTGACGATGCCTGTGCCGCGATTGATGGATACGGCAACAGTTTTGATGATCTTTTCTGGCTCAAGGCCGCTGTCATGTGCGCCCTTCATGCCAATGACCGCGCATCGGCCTCGTTCTCGACCGATCTGGTCCGCGAAATGGAAGGCGAAACCGACAAGACATTCTTTGGTCTGGTTGCCGCCATCCGGAACGGTACCGCCGCATCTCCGGACATTCTGGTCAATCTGCGACCGATTGACATCGCCTTGCTTGAAATCGCCAAACAAAACATCCCGACCAGTCAACTTGAGACCGGCAATCCCTCCGCCATTCTTGGATTGGTCAATGCGTCGGCAACATCGACCGATGTCCGGCTTGAAGCCGCACGGAAAGCTGAAAGCCTGGGCCTGATTGATGCTCCCCGGTTGCGCGACATATATGGCGCAGTGTCATTTGATGCCGATACACTTATCAACGCCCTTGATGCTGCCCCCGAAGCCGTCCCGGCCCGTCAGTATGCCAAACTTTATCAAGCGGCGGGCAAAAGTGACGTTCCGGCGGTACGTGCGGAAATCCTCGCGGCTCTTTACGAGAGTGCAATCATCAATGGTGATTTTGCACAGGCATCCCGTCTGACATCTGATCTTCTGGCCGATATCCCCGTGAATGGCGATTTTTCCTGGTTCGCAATTGATGCGCTGAAAGCCTCGGTCGCAGCAGACAATATGGAACGTGCGTCAGGCTGGCTGCAAATCGCCAAGAATAACGCCAATCCGGGGAACGACATCGAATCCCGTCTGATCCTTCTATATCCGGTTCTTGCACTTGCCGGACTGGAGGATACCGGTGCCTCGATGATGGCCGAGGCCGATGATGCGTCCAACGGCAGCGTTACGGTTAATCTGCCCGATGATACGGCCGCGACACCTGTGCGATACGGACTTGGGGGTGCTGTGACACTTACCCCGCCAGCGACGACATCCGCTCCGATGAACGACGCTCAAGCCAAACATCGTGCCCGCATGGCAGAATGGCAGGAAATGGACGCGGCGCGTGGCGATCAGATACAGGCAAAACGTGATGCAGAACTGATCTTCAGCCTTTTTGACGGGTTCGGAATCGAAGTGCCGGTCGCACTTTGGAATGTGTCTCTGACCGCCCCCTATCTTGACACGCGCCAGACTGTCAGCACGGCTGTCAGCCATCATCTTGAAACCGCAGCAATGAATATGCAACGCGGCAAGACGGTTGCCCTGACCATTCAGGCACAGCAGGTTGCCAGTGCTCCGGAGGGGGACCCCAAGGACCTCTCGGATGCGGTTGCCGCACTCAACCATATCGGACTGACACAGGAAGCACGTCGCCTTGCCGTCGAAATACTGATGGCACGCAGCCAGTAACGGATATGAATTGTGGCCCAGCCGCCTAACAGCAATCTTGTCGCTGCCTTTCTGGAAATGATGGCGGCAGAACGTGGTGCGAGTATTCATACGCTCGACGCGTATCGTCGCGATCTCGAAGATTATGTTGCTAGTCTGACCAGGCAGAAATCGGACCTTATCGGCGCGCAGGACATACATGTTCGAAAATACATGGCATCACTTGGTGATACTGGTCTGGCCCCCCGCACGCAGGCCCGGCGTCTTTCAGCAGTAAGGCAGTTTCACAAATTCCTGTATGCCGACGGATATCGCAATGACGATCCATCCGCCCATATTGACAGCCCCAGACAGGGCAACACGCTACCCAAGTTTCTGACAATTGATGAAATTGATCGGCTGATTATCACCGCAACCCGCCATGACGGCATCAAAGGCAAGCGGCTTCTGGCAATGGTGGAACTGATGTATGCCACAGGCATGCGCGTTTCGGAGCTGGTTGAACTGCCTTTTTCCGCCGCGGCGCGCGATCCGCAAATGTTGATAGTGCGCGGCAAGGGAAGCAAGGAGCGCCTCGTGCCGTTGTCCGATCCGGCACGTGATGCTTTGCGAAACTACCTTGAAATCCGGGACTCTTTCATTCCGATGACCAGGGCGAAACAACCCGGCCACTCACCCTATCTGTTTCCGTCGCGCGGGAAGTCCGGTCACCTGACACGGCAAATGTTTCTGAATATGGTCAAAGACCTTGCCGCCGAAGCCGGAATCGCCCCGTCACGGGTATCACCGCACGTTTTGCGTCACTCGTTTGCCAGCCACCTTCTGGCAAACGGCGCTGATCTGCGGAGTCTGCAACAGATGCTAGGTCACTCCGATATTTCGACGACACAGATCTATACGCATGTTCTCGAATCGCGATTACGCGGCCTTGTGCAGGAACATCATCCGCTGGCGCAATTGCTGCGCGGTTGATCACGATCCGCCCGGATCGTCAAATTTGTCTAGCTTTCCGTATAAGAATACTCGACCAAATTCTGCAAAAAATGTCGGTTTTCTGCGGATGTCACATATTCGTAACTGTACTGTCATCAGGTTGTTGCCGATCCTGCGATAGGAGCGGTACATCATTCATGATGCTTTGCTAACCAAAGGATCGGTAAAATTTTTCAAGATCGGGGAACAGCCTTGGCATTTGATGCGGAGGACGAACTGACAGCTGACAGATCGGAGGGGCCAGCTATCCGCCTTCGAAACTGGAAGCAAATCGTCGAGAAAGTCGACTTTGCCTTTCAGCCCATCGTCAATCCGCATACCGGTCATGTTTTCGGATATGAAGCCTTGCTGCGTCGCTGGGAAGACAGCGGCTTTAGCTCGATCCAGTCTCTTTTCGATACCGCCTGGGAAACCGGGAACCTGCACGGTGTGGATATGATGCTGCGCGAGAAGGCGATTGCAAAATTCGCGCGTCTGCCCGAAGCCCGCCGTTTAAAACTTTTCTATAATTTTGACAGTCGCGTTGTCCGCACCCGGGATTATCAGCCCGGTCGCACCGCGGAACTCCTGCGCAATGCCGGACTTGAACGCGACACCATCTTTCTTGAAATTTCCGAACGGCACGACATCAGCAACGCTCAGTACCTTCAGGATATCCTGCTGCGATATCGCAGTCAGGGTTTCAAGGTCGCAATTGATGATTACGGCAGTGGCTTTGCCCAGTTGCGCGCCCTGTATGAATGCGAACCCGACATTATCAAGATTGACAGGTTTTTCATCGACGGCATTGATCGCGACCGGCGCAAGGAACTGTTTGTATCGCAGATCACCGCTTTCGCGCATATGATTGCCGCACAGGTTGTCGCCGAAGGCGTTGAAACCCGAGAGGAATTTCTGTGCTGTCGCCGGATCGGGTGCGATCTGGTTCAGGGTTTTTTCATCGCGCGGCCATCTGTCGATTTACCAGAACGTACCGATATTGTGCCTGCCATTTCCGGTGTTTCACTGGAAAACCGGCGCGGTGTTGAACGTGATGGTGATGTGCTGCGGTCATACCTTCTTGAAACACCACCAATCGAAAACAATATCAACCCGGTCGAGATTCTATCCTATTTCCAGAAAAATACAGACATTGCCATCGCACCGGTTATCAACCGGCAAGGCGAACCGCTTGGGGTTATCCGGGACTCTGATTTCAAGGCATTCATCTATACCCCGTTCGGGCGCGAGCTTTTGCAAAATCCGGCGAACCGAACCAATATCAGCCGGTTTTTACGCCGTTGTCCCATTGCAGACATCAATACCAGTCTCTCAGAACTGCTTGAAACTTTTGTGGCAGCAGACTCGCTTGACGGTGTGATCCTGACCGAGAACGGACTTTATCTTGGGGTTCTGGATCAAAGTGCACTGTTACGCGCTGTCAATGAACGCAACACGCTTAATGCCCGCGATGAAAATCCGCTGACGCGCCTCCCGGGGAACAGTGCCATTTATCGATATGCCGCAAATGCACTCGCCAAACCGCGTCGCCGTCGATTTGCTGTCTATTTTGATTTCGACAATTTCAAACCCTTCAACGATCTATATGGATTCCGGCAGGGTGATCGGGCCATACTGCTTTTCAAGGACATACTTGGCAAAGCACTTAGCCAGAATGACTGGTTTGTTGGCCATATCGGTGGCGATGATTTCTTTGCCTATGTTCAGTCGATTGATTTCGAGGATGCAGTCAGCGCGGTGCAACGTGCCCAATACATGTTCGATGAACAGATCAAAAGCTTCTATGATGCCAAAACCCGCGATCAGGGTTATCTGATCGGCAAGGGACGTAACGGTGAAACAAGCGAATTTCCACTTATGACCGTAAGTGCTGCATTGGTTCGTATCCCGCCGGAGCGCACGGATATCACCCTTGATCACATATCGATCGAAGCAGCCAAGCTAAAGGCAACAGCTAAAAATAGCCCGACCCGATTTGCCAGCGGTCATTATGATGCCACGGATGCTGTCACGTCGATGACGCCACCAGAAGTCCGGTAAACCTGCGTGGTTCGCCTTATCGTTGCAAATAACGCTTTTCTTTAAAATCGCCGACGCTAAAATCCGGGACTAGCAGCATGCCCGTTGTGCTGCCCTTAGCAACAAATGTATCGAGCTATCCCGACATTATGGTCAGCGTTACCAGCACGTCTGAAATTCTGCCGCCGATCCCGGTTCGCCCTGCGAGTCCGGTTTCTCCGCGTGCATCACAGACCCAACAGGATCAGCAGAAACAATCCGTCGAGCAGGTCGCAAATTCGATCCAGCTTTCGGAACACGAAATCGAACGTGTTCAGCGTGCGGCGGAAACAGCACGCAATGAACGCCGGTTTCAGGACGGGCAGAATGCCTTAACGTTGGAAAACAATCAGGCCGAAGATGCCGCGAATGGTTATGGCGCCAAGGGGCAGTCTAACGGTAATTTCGTCAACGCACCCAACAGCCGTGGCAGTCTAGTTGATTTACATGTCTAGCAGAACGGCAATATCGCGGCCTTAAAGCCCGATTGCGCGTTTCCAACCATCCCAGTTCCAGATCAGTTCTGCAACCCGATCATAACCGGCGCGGTCCGGGTGGTATCCATCCCCGCGACGAAGCGCACGCTGCCAATCCTGATCGGCAAGGGTTGTGGCATGCAAATCAAGATATGGTACATCAAACCCACGTGCCGTTTCGGCATATATCTGGTTAAGTCCTTCAAGGCGTTCGTTGATTTCCCTGCTGGACTTGCTGCCATCAATCACCGCCTGTGGTCCTATCCACAATGTCGGTGCCAGCTTTGATGCCTCGCCAATGATATCGACGGCATTGGCTGCCGATTTGGCAGGGGAAACCCGCATCGTGGTTTCTTCACCGCGATCTTCGGCATGATTGGCGTCATTCACGCCAAAGCTGAACATCAGGATCGTGGGGAATTCCGCCACCATACGAAGCTCTGCCTCGAACTTCCAGCGGGTTTTAAGCCCCTCACTGGTTTCAGCACGAATACCAAGATTGTAGATCGTCGTTTCGCGCTTCGCCTCGTCCAGCAAACGGCGACCCAACCGCATTGGCCAGCCCCCCTTTTCGCTGTCGCGTACACCATTGACCAGACTGTCACCAAAACAGCAAATGCGATGACCTGTAACACCTTCGGCCATAATTACTCCTGCAACTTTGCGGCACTTTGCGCCGCCAGATAGGCCATCAGTTCGTCGGGCCCCGGTACAAAGGCATTGGCAAGCCAATATTCCTCGGCAAGCTTTAACAACCGCCCCATTTGCGGCCCGGCAGGAGCAAGACCGGCCACCAAAATGTCACGTCCCTGTATCGGCAACTTCACGGGAACCCAGTCGTTTGCCGCCTGCAGCAAACCCTGCCATTGTTTGTTTTCAACACTCCCCGGGCGGGGTGGGACCGAAGCCCGGGCGGCCCAGGCGATCAGAACCGCATCACGAAATGCGTCGACCCCCAAACGATAAAGATCACGGCGGGTTGTGTCCTCGGACATATCTGCGCTGATCAGGCTGGCATCGGAAATCATCGCAGCGAACCGTTCGGTTTCATCGTTTGATAATCGTAGTCCCTTACCAAAATCGGTTGCAGCCAGAAAATCATCATCGGTATTTTCCGGCGCACGATAAAGGGCTGCCAGGCGACGCAATGGATCGGGCCTGATCGCCGGATCTGCAAGGGCGTTACTGTCAAGCCATTCCATCATACGAAGCCGCGACGTATCTGCCAGATCCGGCAATATAACGGGTAAGACTTTAAAGCCGATCATATCCTTGATCGTGGCGGCGGGACTGCGGGAACGTAGCAGTTTCAGCGTTTCATCACGAAGACGTTCCGGGGAAATATTACGAAGCCCATGGGCCCCCTTTCGACATGCTTCGGCACCAATCGGATCAAGCGGCGGTCGCCCGAACCACGCATGAAAACGGAAGAACCGCATAATACGCAGGTAATCCTCTGCGATGCGATCCTCGGCAATGCCAATGAAGCGCACCCGCCCTTCGCGCAAATCGGTTTCACCATCAAACGGGTCGTAGATCGTCCCGTCCTGATCGCAATAAATTGCATTGAAGGTAAAATCGCGACGTTTGGCATCGCCAAGCCAGCTATCGGTGAAGGCAACCTCGGCATGGCGGCCATCGGTTGTCACATCAATGCGCAGCGTCGTGATTTCATAGGTAGCCGCATCGGTGACCGCTGTCACCGTGCCATGTTTAAGCCCGGTTGGGACAACTTTCAGTCCTGCCTTTTCAAGGGCGATAACCGTTTCTTCCGGTTTCAGATCGCAGGCAATATCCACATCGACCAAATCGCGCTTCAAAAGTGCATCCCGCACAAGGCCACCAACAAAACGTGCCTTGCCGCCGTGTGCAGCAATTGCGTCAAAAACGCGTACCGTATCAGGATGGGTCATGATCCCGTAGGGCTGCAAATGGCCTGTTGCTGTCAGTGCGGTCATCGGTAAATCTTTGCTGGCCGGAAACCTTGCAAGCAGATGGCTTGTTCCGGATTATTCCTTGGGTTCGAAATATCCCGGCTGAACGACGCCATCCTTCAATGTCGGCGCATGATAGATGGAATCAGGCGATGCGCCAGTCCCAAGTGCCGTCGCAATCAGGATTGCCGCCGCCAATGCCACACCGATACCAAGCAGCAAAAGCCATGGCCCTTTGTCCCAAGGCGGGATCACATCATGGCCTTCGCGAATGGCCTTTGCCCGTGCCCATTTAAGCCACAGACCATAAACCAGAAACGGCAGGATAACGGGCAGGACGATCTGGATAATCTGTCGCAACATTACCAATGGTCTCCATTCATTATCGCTCTGCGCTGGCCTTCAGGACTTCGCTGAAATTCACCAGCATACCCGCCGTTGCCCCCCAAATGTAATACTCCCGGTACGGAATGGCGAAATAGCGCCGCTTCGCCCCTTCAAAGGTCACGGTTTGCAGTTTCTGGTTTCGAGGTTCAAGGATGAATTCCAGCGGTACTTCAAATACTTCTGCCACTTCATGCGCATCTGGCGCAAGGTCGAAAGGCGGCGTGATCAATCCGACAACCGGCGTTACCTGATATCCGGTTACGGTATAGTAATCATCCAGACGGCCGACCAGATCGATATGCACACGCGCCAGTCCTATTTCTTCCTCGGTCTCGCGCAGTGCGGTTTCTTCCAGCGTATTGTCATTGTCCTCCTGGCGGCCACCAGGAAAACTGATCTGCCCGGCATGATCACTAAGATGGTCGGTACGGCGTGTCAGAATAACATGCAAACCTTCATCGCGCTGCACCAGTGGCACCAGAACCGCAGCCGGACGGGCGATCAGTTCTCCTTCGGCAAAGGCACGCGCCCGTGATTTCGAACCGGGATAATCGACCGCATGATCTCCGCGCCGCTGCAGGATATCTCCGCGCGGTGCGTTCAGTGCTGCAATGATCTGGGCCGGTGTCATTGGTCAGCCTCCAAGGTCCCGATCTCGAAGAACTTGTTGTGACTGTAAACACCGATACGCACTTTGCCGGTCTCCGGTTCCATAATCTCGTCGGCCATATCGACCAGCTGGTAGAATACCGCCCGGTTCAACCGCGCTTCAAGCCCGCGATCGAGCTTCACATAAGGCGATGGCTCACCTGTTTCGGAGTCGTGTTCCACCCGCAAACCGTGGCTTTCATCAAGCTCAACCCACTGATCGATATTGGTTCTGAGCCGAATGACCGATGCTTCCCCCTCGCCGGTTTTTTCCAGCTCGACTGCAATAAAAGCAACGTCTTCGACCTCGATGCGGGCCATCTCGGCCGGTGTCACCAGCCAGTGGCCTCCCTCTTCGTCTCGCTGCAACACAGATGCGAAGAGTTTGACAAGTTCGATACGGCCAATCGGCCCACCTTGATAGAACCAGGTTCCATCCCGACCTATAGACATAGGAATGTCACCACAGATCTGCGGATGGCGTCCGCCTGCCGGTTTTCCGGCGCGAAGGCGAGTCCAGAGCTTCTCGGCAAGATCGACGGTTTTTTCGTTTTTGCTCATGCTATACACTTGAGTCCGGAACCAAAAGATTGCGCACCTGTTTTACGCTGATACCATCCTTCTTGGGGAACCGGCATCCATTACCGGCACAACAGAGGAAGCAAAGTTTCCTGTCATGACAAACGCGCCACGTTTTCCCGAAGAAATGGGACTCTCACAAGACAGCAGCCTTGAACGCGACGCAGCGCGACTTGACGCCTGTGTTGGCCGTTTGGACGAAGCCCGCAAGATGGTTTCATCTGTTATATTTGGGCAGAATGAGGCCGTAGAGCAAACACTTATCGGCATTTTATCTGGTGGTCATGTCCTGATGGTCGGTGCGCCCGGCCTTGGGAAGTCATTACTTGCACACACATTGGGCAAGGTCCTTGGCCTTCTCGACAAACGCGTTCAGTTCACCCCAGACCTAATGCCCGCCGATATCCTCGGCTCCGAAGTTCTCGAAGAAGGCGCGGATGGCAAACGCGCATTCCGGTTCATCAAGGGGCCGGTATTCTGCCAGTTACTCCTGGCTGACGAAATCAACCGCGCCAGTCCGCGTACCCAGTCCGCCCTGTTGCAGGCCATGCAGGAACGCGAAGTTTCGGTGGCCGGTTACAGCCACAAGCTTCCCGAACCTTTCCATGTCCTGGCGACCCAGAACCCGCTGGAACAGGAAGGCACCTATCCACTGCCCGAAGCACAGCTTGACCGTTTCCTTCTGGAAGTCCGGTTGGGCTATCCCGATCAGGATGAAGAACGCCGCATCGTGACCGAAACCACCGGACGTTATCCGGTGCGCCCAAGGCAAGTTCTTCAGGCGGACGATCTGGCCGAGGCGCAAGATTTTGTCCGTCGTCTGCCGATGCCTGACCGCGTGCTTGATACCATCATCGCCCTTTGCCGCGAATGTCGCCCAGAAAGCACGCATATGGCCGATATACGCGATAATGTTGCCTGGGGTCCCGGCACACGCGCGGCACAGGCGCTGTCACTTGCCTGTCGTGCGCGAGCCATGCTGTTTGGGCGTTTCGCTCCCTCAATCGAGGATATAGAAGCCCTTGCCGTTCCGGTTCTGCGCCATCGCTTCGGTTTGACTTACGGGGCCCGGGCCGAGGGCTTTACCGCACGGGGTCTGATTACCAGCGCACTGGACTACCTGCAGGAGAAATAGGAATTGGCATTGGCCGCGGTTCACGATCATGTTGCAGCCGCACGGGCACTGGCGGCCCGATTGCCACAGCTAATCGATGAAAGCCGTCGCATGGCAATCAGCCTGAGAAGTGGCCTTCACGGCAACCGCAAAGTCGGCCCCGGCAGCGATTTCTGGCAATTCCGCCCTTATATCACGGGTGACCCAACCAACCAGATCGACTGGCGCCGTTCCGCCCGCAGCGATCATACATTCATCCGCCAAACGGAATGGCAGGCCAGCCACAATTACTGGATCTGGCCGATTCTATCCCCGTCCATGTACTGGTCTTCGGCACGTGACATCCCGTTCAAGGCCGAACGTACCCTAATTATTTCTATCGCCCTTGCCGATCTACTGCTGCGCAACGGGGAAACGGTCGGAACGTTCGATGCCGAACGGACCCGCATCACATCCGCCGAACACCTTGAAAAACTGGCCCATGCCATGCTGGCAAGTCCGGGTAACATTACCGACCATGCCGGTGCCATGCATGCCGGTCGCAAACATTCGGTTCTGGTACTCGGTGATTTTCTGGAGTTCGTGGACAGCAAGCAGTCGCCGGTCCGCGCGATCAAAACCCTTGGCCAGTATCAGAATGACGGTGCACTGGTGCATGTTCTTGATCCCGCTGAAATCGAGCCCCCCTTTACCGGACGGGTCAATTTCATGGATACCGACGATCAGATGATTTACCGCAGCGAACGGTTTGAAGACCTTCGGGAAGGTTTCCTGCAGCGGGCCAAAACCTGGCGTGCCGACATCCGCGACGCCGCGCGTGAAAACGACTGGCTTTGCGATCGGCATGTGACATCGGAAAGTGCAAGCCCTACCCTGCTTGCACTTTATCAGCATCTGAGCGAACGCCAGAGCCAAAGCGGATCGAACGGGCGCGGACGTCCAGCTATGAACCGTAATAGCACGACGAGGCCGCGATGAACCTTGCGGCCATAACGTTTTTATATCCTGCGATGCTTGCCGGTTTGCTGGTTTTGCCGATTGTCTGGTTGATTATCCGCTCAGCACCAAGGGCCCCGAAACAAATCGTGTTTCCGGCGGCCCGGCTATTGCGGGGGCTGCGTGCCAACCGGCGCGACATGCAACGCGCTCCCATCTGGCAGACGATCTTACGTTGCCTTATCCTCACCATGCTGATTTTGGCTGCCTCCCGACCGGTTCTGAACCGATCCGAATTTTCGCAAAACGAAGGTGCCCTTCTTGTCATTGCCGACAATAGCTGGTCATCCGCAGCAAACTGGACGGAATATCGGACGGGTCTGCGTCAGATTATAAATCAGGCGCGACTTGATCTGCGCAGCATCTATATCGCGCAAACCGCGCCGGAAGCTTCGGGAGCAACCACAACACGTCTCCCCGACATCATCGGCCCGGTATCCCCGCATGAGGCTGAACGCTTTATTGATCGTCTGCATCCTCGGCCCTGGGCTCCGGATTATGCGGCTTTGTCCAATCAGATTGCCGATCATCAATATATGGCCAATTCCATCGGCAGCATTTTGTGGCTAACCGACAATATGGAACAATCCGGCAAAGCCGATCTTGCCAATGATCTGGCAACAATCGCCCCAATTACCGTACTTGGAACTAATCGGGATAACCGGATTGCTGTGCAATCTCTGATCCGTAACCGGACCGGACTTGGCATCACGCTGACCCATCAAAATATTGATGCTCCGCGCGAAATTGTTCTTCTGGCCCGAAATGAACGTGGCCAGGTTCTATTGCGACATAAGGTAAAAATTGTCCCGACCGCAAACCGGACCGCAGCCGAAATCCCCCTGCCCAGTGATATCACCAATTCGATCCAATCGATCGGTATTGAAGGCATTGAATCTGCGGCCACCGTTTTTCAGACCGGTGCCCGCTGGCAGCAGCGCAAGGTTGGTGTGATTGTAAGTTCCGGCGACAGCCCGGTCCTCCTGTCTGATCGCTATTTCTTCCTTGATCGCGCGATTTCACCCTATGCGGATGTGACCTATGCACCGCTTGGAAAACTGCTTGAAAGCGGAATGGATATTCTGGTTGCGGCCGGTCCGATCTCAGGTCTCGGAAGCCAGTATAACGCCCTTGAACGCTGGCTCAGGGATGGCGGCATGTTGGTGCGGTTTGCAGGTGACAGTACAACCGAAGTCGAACCAGAGTTCCTGCCCGTAACCCTTCGCCTGGGTAATCGTGATTTCGGTGGATCAATGTCATGGGAAAAACCGAAACGTCTTCTGGCATTTCCTGAAACCAGCCCGTTTTCCGGAATCACCATTCCCGAGGAAATTACCGTAAACCGGCAACTTCTTGCCGAACCTGATCCGGATATTGTTGCCAAAACGTGGGCGCGCCTGACAGATGGTACTCCGCTTGTGACCAGCGCACCGCGCAATGCCGGACGAATTATTCTGTTCCATGTAACCCCGTGGGCGGATTGGTCCAACCTGCCGATGTCAGGCCTGTTCGTCGAAATCTGGCAGCGCCTTTTGCCTCTTGCCAGTCCAAGTGATCGTTCGGACGCGGAACTGCAAACAAGCCTGCCCCCCCAGGCAGTCCTTGACGGCTTCGGTCGTGCCCATCAGCCCGATGCGACGATCCTTCCATTGCGGATGCCCCTGCCGGTTCCCGGCCCACGGCACCCACCGGGCATATATGGTGAAAACGGCCAGGCTATTGCCTTTAACCTTGGCTCATTCCTTGAAAATCTGGATCATCAGATTCGCTGGCCCTCTGACGTAACGACGAGGCAGATCACCAATCAGGACCAGATTGATCTCGCTGCAATGTGCCTGATGGCAGCGATGCTGCTTCTGATCTTTGACGGGGTTGCATTGATACTGGTCCACCATGTCAGTTTAAGACGTTCCCGGCGCAGTGATGCTCTTACATCTGTACTTATGATTGCCTTTATCGGCACTGCGGCAACGGCAATGACCGTTGGTACCAGTGATAGCGCCCAAGCTGTCGAAACGCAGGCCGCTGCATTGCAGCCGCGTCTGGCCTATCTCAAGACCGACGTTGCCCCGATCGACCGCCTAAGCCAATCGGGACTTGCGGGCCTGACCGAAATTCTGCGCCGACGTAGTGCCGCCGATCTGGCACCCGCAGATGCGATTGATCCCGAAGCAGATGATCTTAGTTTTTATCCGCTGATTTACTGGCCGTTGGTTGATGGACAACAACCTTTTTCGGAATTTGCCCAGACACGTATCAATCGGTACCTCGACAGCGGGGGAATGATACTGATCGACAGTCGCGATCAGGAAGTTGAGCCCGCTCGACTGCGCCGACTGCTTGCCGGGCTTGAAATTCCGATACTGGACAAGGCGCCTGGCGATCACATCCTTTTTCGCAGCTTCTATCTGCTTGATCACGCCTATGGTCGTTTTGCGGCACCGCTTTGGCTTGATGCCCGTCCCGATCAGCGGCTGGATGGTGTTGCATCTGTTTTGTTTGGCGGCAATGACTGGGCATCGGCCTGGATGCTGGAAGAAGGCCACACACCTGAAAATCGCACGGATGATATTTCCCCGCGTCAGCGCGAAATGGCATGGCGGTTCGGTGTCAATCTGGTGATGTACGCCCTGACCGGCAGCTACAAGGGGGATCAGGTTCATTTGCCTGCGATCCTTGAAAGGCTTGGTCGATGAACCAAAACTGGCAGGACTTTCAGATCGCACCGCTACTTGATATCGGACTGCTTCAGATCCTTGCTGTAATCTGTCTCGCCGCAATCCTGCTTTTTGCGGTGTTTCGCCTGCGTGGCACGATCTGGCGGGCGATCATAATGGCGATCATGTTGCTTGCCCTGATTGCCCCGCAATTTACCGACCAGAACCGCGAAAAACTGAGCGACATCGTCCTTGTGCTGGTTGATCGTTCCAGCAGCCAGAATATCGGCAGCCGCATCGAGCAGACTGACGCCGCTATTTCGCAGATACGTAACCGTTTTGCTGACGATCCCAGTATCGAGCTGCGTATCGAAGACGTTCCGGGTGAAACGGACACCCGTATGTTTTCCGCCCTTGACCGGCTTCTTGGCGGCATTCCGCGTGAAAGACTGGGTGGTGTCGTGATGGTTACCGATGGCCAGATTCACGACATTCCGGCGAATCTCGATTTAGGCGCACCGCTTCATGCGCTCATCACCGGGCAAGAAGACGAACGCGACCGGCGTTTGCAAATCCGCCAAACAGCCGATTACGGCATCGTTGGCAAGAATGCGGATTTCATGGTCGAGGCCATTGATCACAGCCTTGCCGCCGGAAGCCCCGTATCGGTTCGAATGCTGCATGAAGACGGCAGCGAACGCAATCTCACGCTACCCGCAAATGAACCGCATCGCGTAACCATTCCCGTTCCGCATGCCGGGCCCGTCATCGCCGAATTGCGGATGGAAGAAAGCCTGAACGAAACCGATCAGACAAACAACCGGCTGATCCTTGAAACGACCGGTGTTCGCGACCGGCTGCGCGTTTTGCTGCTTTCGGGGGAACCGCACCCCGGTGAACGGGCCTGGCGTAACCTTCTGCGTGCTGATCCAGGCGTTGATCTGGTGCATTTCACCATTCTGCGCCCACCGGAAAAAGGTGACGATACCCCGATCAACGAATTGGCCCTGATTCCGTTTCCCATCCGGGATCTATTTGAGGTTCGTCTGCGCCAGTTCGACCTGATCATTTTTGATCGCTATCAGATGAGGGGCGTTTTGCCGCCGCATTATCTTGAAAAAGTAGTGGATTATGTAAAATGGGGCGGTGCAGCACTTGTCGTCGCCGGGCCGGAATATCTGGGTCCTGACGGACTTTCGAACACTGTCCTGGGGGACTTGATGCCGGTTCGGGCCACTGGCCGCGTCATTGAACAACCCTTTGTACCGCAGGTAAACACCGCCGGGCGCATTCACCCGGTTACCGCCCCGATTGCAGGATCAATCAACACCTCACCCAAATGGGGGCGCTGGTATCGTCAGATCGAAACACGCGAAGCCGATAATGATGTCATGACGCTTCTGACCGGCTCGGATCAATTGCCTTTGCTGTCTTTACGCCGTGTCGAGGAAGGCCGGGCAGCAATGCTAAGTTCGGATCAGATGTGGCTGTGGCAGCGCGGCCATGATGGTGGTGGGCCGATTGCCGAACTGCTGCGCCGACTGTCGCATTGGCTGATGAAGGAACCGGCCCTTGATGAAAACACCGTCACCACGGAACGCAGTGCCGATGGCAAAAGCCTGACCCTGACCTGGCGAAAGATCGGAGCGGAACCGACAACCGCAACCGGTGCCAATCCGGAAACCGGCGAGATTGTCCGCACCACTTTTGAACAGCAATCCGACCAGACCTGGCAGGCAACTTTACCGATTGCAGAACGGGGCCTGATCGGCGTTCAGGCACTTGATCGTGACGGCAGCACCCAATCGGCCCTGCATGTTGACCGGGATGTTTTGACCAGTGAACGCCGCAACACCAATTCCACTCCCGATCTTTTACGGGATTTGGTTCTAGCCAATGGCGGATATATCGACCGCATCGAAAAAGGACTTCCCGATTTCCGCCGGGTAGAGGATGACCGTGTCTGGAACGGCACCAACTGGGCCGGTCTGATGGAAACGGACAGCTATCGCACGGTGATCGGCGGGATTACCAATCTTTTGCCGCTACCGGTCGTTGCCGTGTTGCTGGGGCTTATGTGCCTGATTGGCTGGCGGATCGAAAGCAAGTAGTCCTAATCGGACGGAAACATCGTTTTGTGGAAATTGCACAATCCGCCGCGAAACTTTTCCACCAGAAAATCGATAAAGATACGTACCTTGGTCGGCAGATGACGCCGTTCCGGATACACTGCGTAAATCCCGCCGCTGGCCAACGAGTTATATTCATTCAGGATCGAGACCAGAGATCCTTTTTGAAGTGCCTCGGCAACAATAAATTCCGGTTCACGCGCAACACCAAGCCCCCGGATGGCCGCGAACGAGGTAAAATCGCCATTGTTGCACGACATGATCGGATTGACGCGAACATTGATCTGTCCCTCCGGACCTTCAAACTCCCACACATTCGGGTTCGCCAGGTTGGTATAGGCAAGCGTCCTGTGATTCGCCAGTTCGGTCGGGTGTCTTGGTTCCCCATGTTCAGCGATATAGCCCGGCGATGCCACAACGTAACCGTTAAAATCGGCAAGCTTGCGTGCAATCAGGCTGGAATCTTTTAACCGCGTGATGCGGATTGCCATATCGAACCCTTCAGCAACCAGATCAACCATGTGATCGGCCAGATGAATGTCGACATGCAATCCCGGATGCAGCCCCATAAATTCAGACACCAGATCGGGCATGTAACGCTGCCCGAATGTCAGGGGGGCCGAAATCCGAAGTGTACCACGCGGCGTACCGCGCAAATCGGTCAGGGCATGCTCGGCTGTTTCGATTTCCTCAACTACACGCGCGCAGTGCTGATAGAAGGTTGCCCCCGCATCGGTCAGGCTCAAGCGGCGTGTCGTGCGATTAAGCAATCGAATGCCAAGACTGTCTTCAAGTTTGGTGACATGCTTGCTGACTGCGGATTTGGACATGGCAAGCTTGCGCGCGGCACCGGAAAAGCTTTGCTCCTCCACAACACGGGCAAAAACCGTCATTCCATCCAGATTACCGATCAGCATTGCTTTGCCCCCGTACGATCACCGAATAATTGTTGCCGATTTGGAAACAAATTAATGTCATATCCCCTGATTGCGTTCAACGGGGAAATGACGATGATGGGAACAACCACCCCGGCCGCACGTAATCGGCATATCACGGGACAAACAAAAAACCGGAGGATACGATTATGGGCCTTTTGGTCGATGGAGAATGGAAAGATCAATGGTACGACACGAAATCGACCGGCGGTAAGTTCAAACGTCAGGATTCTGCTTTTCGAAACTGGCTGTCGAAAGATAAGAACGCAGAATTTCCCGCCAAAGAAGGCCGGTATCACCTGTATGTTTCCTATGCCTGCCCGTGGGCGCACCGTACGCTGATCTTCCGCGCCCTCAAGCGGCTGGAAAAACTGATTTCGGTCTCGGTTGTACATTGGCGCATGCTTGAGAATGGCTGGGAATTTGCCCCAGATGTCGGGCTGCCAGACCATCTTGGCAATCACCTTTTCATGCATCAGATTTATACTGTAGCAAAACCCGATTACACCGGGCGAGTCACAGTGCCGGTACTATGGGACAAGAAAACCAACCGGATTGTCAGCAACGAATCTGCTGACATCATTCGGATGCTCAACACCGCCTTTGATGATCTCGGTGCCAAACCGGGCGATTACTATCCCGAAGATTTGCGCACCGAAATCGATGCGATCAATGAGCGCGTCTATAACGATGTGAATAACGGTGTTTACAAATCTGGCTTTGCTACGGCACAGGATGCTTATGAAGATGCGGTAACGACGCTTTTTGGCACGCTGGATTGGCTGGAAGACCGTCTATCGACCCATCGCTATCTGGCGGGTGATCGCCTGACAGAGGCTGACTGGCGACTATTCACCACCCTCATCCGTTTTGACCCGGTTTATCACGGGCATTTCAAATGCAATCTGAAAATGCTGAAGGATTACCCGAATCTTTGGGCCTATACGCGCGAACTTTATCATGTCCCCGGGATCAGACAGACGGTATTCTTTGATCACATCAAGGGGCACTATTACGAAAGCCACCTGATGATCAACCCGACGGGTATCGTGCCCAAGGGACCAATTCTTGATCTTGATCTGCCCCATGGTCGGGACAAACAGTTCGCCAGTTAGGTATCCCTTGCCGGGTTTGAGCACTGGCGTGACGAACAGGTAACCAAACAAAAACCCCCGCAGAAGTTCTGCGGGGGTTTTGCGTTCCGGAAAACCGGAATTTTTAGTTCAGGCGACCTTTGATTTCCGCGATTGCATTATCGACAAGCTCGTCGGCCTTTGCGGCGGTAACCTTTTCGGAAACCAGTGCAAGCGTTGCCTGTGCCGCGATTTCGGCCACACGGGCACGAACTTCGGCAATGGCCTGGGTTTCGAGATTGGCGATACGGTCCACGGCCTGCTGTTCGCGACGCTTGAGCGACGCTTTCAGTTCAGCCTGGGCGTTCTCCAGCATGCGGTCGGCTTCCGCCTTGGCATGGGCACGGATTTCATCCGCTTCCTTCAATGCTTCGCGCTGTTTGGCCTGATATTTGGCCAGAAGCTCCTGAGCTTCTTCACGCAGGCGCTGTGCTTCATCGAGCTCCTCGGAGATTTTCTGCGCACGCTTGTCGAGTGCGCCGGAAATACCCTTAACAGCCTTGAAGCCGCCGAAACCGGCAACCAGCAAGAAGGAAAGCGTGGTCCAGGTGTAGGGATCGGTAAGGAACGTAACCTCGTGCGGGGTTGCCATCTTCTTACTCTCCTACGATCGCCGAAACAGCCTTGTCGGCAGTTTTGGCCTGAACCTTGACACCGATAAGCTTGTCGGTTGCTTCACGGGCGATTTCGGATGCGGCTTCTGCCACACCTTTCATCGCATCGTCTTTCGCACCAGCAATGGCCTTTTCGGCATCAGCGGTCTTTTTCGACAGTTTCTTGACCAGTGCTTCGGTTTTCGCAGCATGCTCTGCAGCTGCTTTTTCCGTTGCTTCGCGAATATCTGCCTGTGCGGCATCACGAGCTTCTGCCAAGGCAGCCTCGTATTTCGCGATGGCGGCATCGGTTTCGTCTTTCAACGCCCGTGCCTTGCCAAGGTTGTCTTCAATGGTTTTGTGACGGCGTTCCAGAACTTCGCCAACCTTCGGCAGCGCGATCTTCGACATCAGGAAATACAGGATGCCAAAAATAACAAACAGCCAGAAAATCTGTTCCGAGAACGTCGCAATATCAAACTGCGGCATAGCCTACTCCCGAATTCAACGACACCGGCGAGGGGTATCCTCGCCGGGCCGAGTATTCGCGCAAAAGGCGCCGATTAGCCGAACAGAACGATCAGCGCAACGACGAGTGCGAACAGTGCAATAGCTTCGGTAACGGCAAAGCCGATCCAGCCATACAGTTCAACGTCGCCTTTTGCAGCCGGGTTACGGCCAACAGTCGCAATCAGGCTCGACCAGATGTTACCAACCCCGATACCGGCACCAATCATGCCAATAGCAGCCAGGCCAGCACCGATCATCTTAGCAGCATCGAGTTCCATAACTTCACCCTTTCGAATTTCTTAAAGGCAATCAGAAGAGATCACACCGGTCCACTAGCATTAGTGCATGTGGATTGCATCATGGAGATAGATGCAGGTGAGAATGGTGTAGACATAAGCCTGAAGCGCAGCAATGCCGAACTCCAGAACCGTAATCCCCGTCAGAAGAGCAAACGGAAGGACGCCGAAGATGCCGATCAGGCCGACGAACCCGCCAATCACTTTCAGCATGATGTGTCCGACGGTCATGTTCGCAAACAGTCGGATCGCCAGGCTGAACGGACGAGAGAAATAGGAGATGATTTCAATCGGGATCAGAATGAAGGCCGTTGCGATCGGCGCACCTTCCGGGAAGAACATCCGGAAATAATGCGTACCGTGGCGAACGAAGCCGATAATGGTCACACCGATAAAGATCACCAGAGCCATCGCAAAGGTAACAGCGATATGGCTCGTAAACGTAAAGCTGTGCGGGATCATGCCAAGCAGGTTCCCGAACAGAACAAACATAAACAGGGTGAAAACGAACGGGAAGTACTTGCGACCCGCGGTTCCCACGTTATCTTTCAACATATTGGCGACGAATTCATACATCACCTCGGCGGCACCCTGCCAGCGGCCAGGTACCAATGCCCCGCGACGCATGCTGAGCGTCATGAAGCCCGTTACGAGAACGGCTGCGATCACCATCCAAAGTGCGGAGTTGGTGAAGGAAACATCAACGCCAGCAACCGATAGCTCGGCCAAGGGCTTGATCTCAAACTGCTCTAGCGGTCCAGCCACCGTAATCCTCGCTCAATCTTTTGAGGGCCAAGGCTAATCCTTGTCCCCCTGCTTGCGCTCCCCCATCGCGCGCCCAAGTCCGACGGCACTGTCGAATCCCTTGGCCACCCGATAAGCGTTAAGACCACCAGCACCTGCTCCGAGAAATACAAACAGAACAAGCAACCAGGGCGTCGTATCAAGCACCCGATCCAGCGCCCAGCCAATCAATAGTCCAACAAGAACCGCAGCAATCATTTCCGCTGAAATTCTCATTCCTAATGCCATCCCCTGGGATGGTTTGCCGGTCGCCCGGTTCGGGCTGTGCGTTTCTTCACGCTTGCTTGCTACAGCCGCCAACTTGCTTTCAAGCTCTGCTAATGAAGCGCGATCTTTATCATCGCTCATCGTCGTGAACCCCGCTGTGGCAGCCTTGCAAACGTCGCAAGGAAATGCGCGGGCAACATACTTAGCGCCCCATAGGCTGTCAAGCCGTAAAACCCCGCCTTGCCGGGGGGATGGAATTGCATTTAACTATTTGTTTTAAAATAACTTTATAGCCTAAATGTGCGATCATTCACATTTGACGTTAGGCGATAGTCGCACCCGCATTTACCGGAGACCCACGCAAACACAGACGTGCAACCGGCGGTTTCCCTTGGTTCCTGCCCCTTTGAACCGCAGAATTGGCCTTCTGTGTAACGAGTGTGAATTCAATCGCTTTTTATGGATTTCCAACTTTTGCCACGTGGTTTGGCCCCAATAACGCAATGATGTCCCGACACCGGTTACAAAGGACCGCCACCTACCAGGCCGATTCATCACAAAGCCGCCCGCATCGTTACCAGCAGAAACACCGATCAAGGATCACTTTGGCAACGTAACTGACAATCGGCGTTGTCCGTCCTGCTGCTGCCAGCCGCTTTCGGATGATGATGCCAGCATCCAGTCAAACTTGTGAAACAGCCCCCAGACCGCCGCCAATGTATTATCCGCGATCTGATTCATGTCGATTGGCTGTTTATGTAGGATTTCGTCGCGCAACCGGGCTGATATATCCCCAAAAGACGTCTTGCCATCAAACAGTGCCAAAAGCTTGGCCAGGTCCGGACCGCCTGTGAGGTCGACCGCATTGCCGGTACCATCTGCAAGGACAATCGGTTTACCCGCATTGCGGAGCAGATCGTCAAAGAAGCTTTCGGAAGGGGCAACAAAGAACCACGGACATAAATCGCGATCCGGCATTACGGTTCCGCGCGCCGCACGTTTGGTGTCAGGACGCGTAAGATAAAATGCATGCAGCGGCATTGCACCGCTATAACGTTCACAAAATGTCTGTTGATCGCGAAGCGGTAAGGCCATCAGGTCACGCAGAATTTTCGGGTCGGCAATGTGGTTCTCAATGCTGTAATGCGCCTTGCCGGTGCCACCAAATCCGAAAAACCCGGTAAAGGCCGCAACTTCAAGCCCGGCTGACGCCGCAAAATCATAAACCCCGTGCACGTCATAGGCACATTCAACCGGATGCAGCAGCAGATCGACAATCTCGGGATCGTTTTCAAGCAATCCTTTGATAAAGCCCGGACCGCCACCCATTTTAAGCAGCATGTTGCCTTCGGGCAGGGTCGAAAGCAGGCTCCGCGTCATGGCAAGCTGTTCGTCAAGTGTCTTGCCCGGCAGAAGCGGCGCAACCATCCTGCGCCACTCGGTCACTGCAAGGCGGCCATGTTCACCGTACAGCATCGCACCGATGCACCCGTCATCGGCAAGAACCGCAACCAGATCACGAAGGCCTTCTTCCGGCACTTCAAGGTGATGCAGCACACCTGCACAATTGATGTAATCGAACTTTTTCGGTGCAGTCGCGGCGAACTCGCCAATCGTCGCATTTACATAGGTGACATTGGTTAAACCGCGCGCCTCGGCGCGCGCACGCGCTACCCTTGTGCTGGCACTTGATGGTTCAAGATAGGTGACCTGCCCGCCGCAATCACGCAACTGTTCGGCCAGCCAGATCAGACTGTCACCGGTCCCGCCTCCGGCAACAAGTGCACGAAAACCGGCATCGATCTTTTTGCGGCCACCAAATCCGTAATGATTGACCCGGGAAAGGGTATCCATTGGCGGCATAAGCAACCGGTCCTTTTCCTCCTGCGGGTCACGCATCGGATAAGGAAACTGTTCGTATAACGCACGGACTTCTTTGGACATTCAGCACACTGTTCCCGGTTGGAGTGTCTCGTCAGGGCTCCCTCTTAACCCAAAGACGGATACTAACGAAACCCCAATACGGGAAAAATGATCAGTTGGTGAAATCGAGCTCTTTTTGCTCTTTCTGGGAATAAACCTCGGCCTGACGCAGATCGACCGACACCAGCGAAGAAACCCCGCGTTCCGCCATGGTCACACCAAACAGGCGGTTCATGCGCGCCATCGTCATGCGATGGTGGGTAATCACAAGGAAGCGCGTATTGGCGTGGCGACCAATGGCTTCAAGCAGCTTGCAGAACCGGTCGACGTTGGCGTCGTCAAGCGGTGCGTCAACTTCGTCAAGCACGCAAATCGGTGCCGGGTTGGTCAGGAACACCGCAAACAGAAGCGCAACCGCCGTCAATGCCTGCTCGCCACCGGACAACAATGAAAGATGCTGTAATTTCTTGCCCGGCGGGGATGCCATGATCTCAAGCCCGGCTTCCAGCGGATCATCCGCATCGGTCAGCATCAGATGCGCGCCACCACCGCCAAACAGCCGGACAAACAACTGCTGGAAATGCTTGTCGACCTCGTCAAATGCCGTTTTCAGACGGTTTCGGGCTTCACGGTTCAGCTGGTTGATACCGTTGCGCAATTTTTCGATGGCCGCAATCAGGTCATCGCGTTCGGAAACCAGCGTGTCTTTCTGTTCTTCCATCTCGGCCAGTTCGACCTCGGCCCTCAGGTTAACCGCGCCAAGGTTTTCGCGTTCGCGTGACTGACGCTGCAAACGGGCTTCTATATCCTCTTCAGAAGGCAATTCCTTGGTCTGGTCAATTTCGGCCAGTTCAACAAGCTGATCTGGCGTTGCATTCACCCGTTCGCGAATGCGTTCGATCAAATCGCGACGATGCTGTTCTGCCTGCTCCAAAAGTGCTTCGCACCGAACCCGGCCTTCGCGAGCCTCGGCAAGTTTCTGTTCTGCTTCTTTCAGGTTGTGATCGGCTTCGCGCTGCGCGTTTTCCGCACGCGCCAATTCGTCAGCCGCGTCCTTGCGTGCCTGATCGGCTATTTCGATCCGGTCCGACAGGATCGCGCGGCGCTCTTCGATCTCGTCGGGCTTAAGTTCAAGCTCCTCGATCTCCATCCGCGCTTCTTCCTGACGCTCGCGGAGCTGGGCAACGCGTTCGCCCGCTCCCGATGCACGATCGTTCCAGGATGCTATTTCGCTTTCAACAAATTCAAGGCGCTTGCGACGGCCAGATGCGTCACGCTGCATTCGTTCAAGCTGACTGCGCGCCTCCATCTGATCGGCACGTGCATCCGAAAGCTCAGCACGTTTTTCAATCAGTTCGGCCTTGATTTCCATCAGGCCTTCGCTCGATTCCTCGGGCGTTGCGGCAAGCTCTTCCTGCTCGGCGATCAGTTCGTCCAGATCCTGCTTGGCGCGCTTTTCGGCTTCTTCGGCATGTTGCAGACGACCTTCAATGGCGCTGGCATCACGTTTGATATTGGCAATTTCTTCACGCGCACGGGCCAATGATCCCTCTGCTTCGCGAAGAGCGCGGTGGGCTTCCTGTTCGCCGTTGCGCGCGGCTTCAACATCTTCTTCAAGACGTTCAACATTTTCGCGCGCTGTATCGGCCTTTTCCGCTGCAAGCTCGACCGCTTCGTCGACTTCCTCAAGCTCAAGGCGCAATTCTTCAAGTCGATTACGCTGCCGCAAACGTACGGCTGCTGGAAGTTCCGCACCAACCTTGATCCGATACCCGTCCCAACGCCAAAGCGCACCTTCGCGCGACACCAACCGCTGCCCGGTTTTCAACGTCTTGGCCAGCCAGTTACCAGTTGCCTCGTCATCAACAACCCCGATCTGCCACAGACGGCGGTTCAGCAATGCCGGACCTTCAACAAATTTCGCCAGCGCCTGAACCCCTTCGGGCAGTGCCGGGTCATCTGCACCGGGATCAACCGCCGACCAGTGCATCGGCGCATCTTCGGCATCAGGCGCGTCAAGGTCTTCTCCGAGTGCTGCAGCCATCGCCATTTCAAGACCGCTGGTCACCGAAAGCCTTTCGATCACCGCCGGGAATTGCTGATCTGCATTCCCCTTGACCAGACTTTCAAGCGCTTCGATTTCTGCCAGGAGCCGTGCCTTGCGGCTTTCGACATCACGCAAGGCATCGCGCGATGCGGTTTCGGCCGTTTTCAGACTGTCTTCACGGTCTCGCAATTCCGCAAGGCGCATCTCGGCATCTTCGATGGCAAGCTTGCGCTGCTCGCAAAGTTCCTCGCACTCCTCAAGCGCCAGACCGGCTTCTTCAAGGGCATCGGTAAAATCGGCTTCAACCCGGATATCATCAAGACGGGAAACCGCCTCGTCATAGCGTTCGGTGAGGCGCGAGCGACGGGCAGAAAGCTCGCTTAACCGCTGCTGAACACTTTTAAGGCGGGCCTCCTCGGCCGCGGCCCGATTGGTCAGTTCGTCAACCTGCCCTTCCAGCGTTTCGACCCGCGCGGCCTGCTCGACGGCGCGTTCCTTTGCCTCGTCAAGCTCGTCATCCTCGCCGCCCTGCGCTTCGCGCAGTTCTTCGCGTTCATTCTTAAGCTTGTTAAGGGCACCTTCGGCGTCACTTGCCAGTTCGGCTTCACGCGCAAGGTCGGCATCAATCTGCTGGATGCGTGCGCGAAGCTGCGACATCTGGGTTTCGATCTGGGCCTTGTCCTTGTCCAGTCCTTCGCGCTCGATCAGCATGCGCTGCAAGGCCGCCGCCGCATCGCTTTCCTTTTTGCGAAGTTCTGGAAGGCTTACGGCGATATGGGCCTGAATAGTGGTTGCCTCGGTCACCTGACCGGTCAGGTCACGCACGGCACTTTCACCCAGCACCAGCAATTCACGTGCATCTGCCTGTCGTTTGTCGGCATCGGTCCAGCGAATGTGGAACAGCAACGCCTCGGTTTGACGGATGCTTTCGGAAAGTTTGCGGTACCGTTCGGCCTGTCGCGCCTGCTTTTGCAGGGACGCGATCTGGCTATCAAGTGTCACCAGAACGTCTTCAAGACGTTCCATATTCTGTTCGGCATTTTTAAGCCGAAGTTCGGCTTCGTGACGGCGCGAATGCAGGCCAGTGATCCCGGCGGCTTCTTCCAGAACAAGTCTGCGCTGACTTGGCTTTGCCCCGATAAGCGCCCCGATCTTGCCTTGCGACACCATGGCGTTTGACCGGGCCCCGGTTGCCGCATCAGCAAACAGCAACTGGACATCACGCGCGCGGACATCCTTGCCGTTAACCTTGTAGTTCGAGCCACCGCTGCGTTCTATGCGTCGAACAACTTCAAGCGTCTCGTGATCGTTGAACATCGCCGGAGCTTTACGTTCCGCATTGTCCAGAACGACCGTAACCTCGGCAACATTTCGGGCAGGACGGGACGATGTCCCACCAAAAATAACGTCGGACATGTCCGAGCCGCGCATCTGCTTGGCCGAGGTTTCCCCCATGACCCAGCGCAGCGCTTCAACAAGATTGGATTTGCCACAGCCATTCGGGCCGACAACACCTGTCAGCCCGTCTTCCACCAGTAATTCGGTTGAATCGACGAAGGATTTGAACCCCGTCAGCCGTAGCGATTTAAACTGGACCAATCATGCCCCCGGTCCGTCCCTTCCCCTGATTGCCGGATGCCACCGATGCGGCATCCGGCAAGATCACATTTATCAGTTGGTCAGTTCTTCGACCTTGTCTTCGAAGAATTTCAGATCACGCGAACCGGCAAAGGTTTCGCCATCAATCACGAAACTCGGCGTCGAATTGACCTTGAATTCCTGCTCACCACGCATGCGCGACGCAACGATCCCGTCAATCAGGGCCTCGTCCGCCATACAGGCATCCACCGCATCGCCATCCATACCAGCAAAACGAACAACCTGTTTGATCCCTTCGATCGGGTCAGCTGCACGTGCCCAGGTCATCTGCGATTTGAACAGCATCCCCAAAACACCGAAATAACGATCATCCCCGGCACACTGCGTAACAGCAGCGGCGCGCACAGCAACACCATCCAGCGGATAATCGCGGAAAATCAGCTTTGCCTTGCCGGTATCAATCAGAGATTTTTTAATTTCCGGCAGGGTTTCATTGTGGAACGCAGCGCAATGCGGGCAGGTCAGCGATGCATATTCAATGATCGTCACCGGCGCATCCGGATTGCCAAGCACATGTTCCTTGTATTCCACAGCCTTGGCCTGCTGCGCCCCGACAACACCGATCGCAAACGCGAATGCGATCGCAAAAAACTTAACTGCCTTCAGCAAGGAAACCTCCGTTAAAACAATATTTTGTGATTACAAGCCTGTTGCAGCGCGGGAGTCAACACGCCCCCAAAAAGCGCTAATGAGCCAACGAGTCGCCAACATCGTTTGGAAATGCGGCAACTCCGTGATCAAACATTATGGGAAAATGATTCGATCCTACCCGAACCGGAATAAGGCTTTGCGCCACTGATTGGCAAATGACTTACACGTGATTTGGAACGCAATTTCACCAACTATTTCTTCTGCCCCGGTTGCCCCCGGGCATGAACATCCCCTGAAATGCGACGACCGAGCCGGGTCAGCACTTCGCGCAGATGAGGGTCTTCGATTTTGGCGATATCGACTTCGCTGGTTGCGCGGATCGGGCCTTCGGGCACGTTTTCCGGCCGTTTGACGGTGCGTTCCGGGCGGGAAATATCGCCCTGCATCATCTTTATGCGTTCCACCGCGCGATATCCGAAATAGGTATTCACGCGGTCGATGATCTGCGGCATGCGGTGCTGCAATTCAATCGCCACCGGCCCCATCACCCGGATCACAAGCGTCCCACCCCCGGCATTTTCACCCCGCGGCGGGTTGTATTTGACCGGCATGGTGAATTGTTCAAGATCGCGACCGACAATTTCCGCCCAATGCAAAATGATTTCGGCCTGAAAGAAACCGCGTTTACGCACCAGTGGGCGCGTCAGATTGCCAACCATGGCCGCGATATTGCGCAGGCCCATGCGGCGTTCCGAACTGCCCATCGGGGTAATTTTCTGTTTCTTTTTGACCGCATTCTTTGCCGCAACCATATCGGCACGCTGATCCGGCGTGCTATGTGTCGGCGTATCGGTCATATCTTTTTGCTTGCTCACGCCCGCTTCTTTCGTAGGGTCTGCTCAGAACCTAAACGTAACTACCCGTTTTCATACCCGCAACATAACACGGGAACGCCGTGCATTTCACCAATGACGAAATCCATCACCTCGGCCGGACCATGCTGGACTGGTACGATCGCCATCACCGCACCCTTCCATGGCGTGCCGAACCGGGCGACGCACAAGACCCTTACCGCGTCTGGCTAAGCGAAATCATGTTGCAACAGACCACCGTAGTTACGGTCGGTCCCTATTTCGCAGCATTCCTGCAACGCTGGCCGACCGTCACCGATCTTGCCAATGCCGATCTCGATGAAGTTCTGCATGCCTGGCAAGGTCTGGGATATTATGCACGCGCACGCAACCTGCACAAATGCGCCAAGGTTGTTGCCGATGAATATGGTGGCCGGTTCCCCGATACCGAAGAAGGCCTTCTGAAGCTGCCCGGCATCGGTCCCTATACCGCCGCCGCCGTTGCAGCCATCGCCTTTAACCGCCATTCAAGCCCGGTCGATGGCAATATCGAACGGGTTATTTCCCGCCTGTTTGCGCTTGAAACCCCACTGCCCGACGTCAAACCCGAAATCAAGGAAAAGTCGGCAGCCCTGACACCCTCCGACCGGCCGGGCGACTATGCGCAGGCGCTGATGGATTTGGGGGCAACGATCTGCACGCCGCGCAATCCGGCGTGTGGCATTTGTCCGTGGCAGGCTTCCTGCGAAGGCCGCAAATCGGGCATTGCCCCGGAACTGCCCAGAAAACGAAAGAAACCCGCCAAATCGACCCGGGTTGGCTATGCCTTCTGGATACAGCGCGAAGACGGTAAAATACTTGTCCGTCGTCGCCCGGAAAAAGGCTTGCTGGGCGGACTTTACGAAGTCCCCGGCAGCGACTGGCGTGCAATTGATGCCCCGGACGATGTGATGCTGTCCGAAGCCCCGATCAAGGCCAATTGGACGGAACTGGATGGTACTGTCGGGCACACTTTCACCCATTTCCATCTCGATGTAACGATTCTTGCCACCAAAATATCTGAAAGCGATGCCGCAAAGCTTGATGGCAGTTGGACCACAATTGACGGGCTATCGGAATTTGCCCTGCCGACAGTGATGAAAAAAATCGTTCGGCACGCGCTGAAATACCGCTGATCCGGGTTCAATCGTCCACCTAAACAAAAAGGCCCGCTGCCATTCCGGCGCGGGCCTTTTAAAATCGTATGCAATCGGTCAGGCGTAGATGTCAATGACCTGCCCACGGCCCGTACTGCTGGGCGGGGACGATTGTTGCGATGTTTCGGTTTCTGCCACCTGATCGACCCGCTGGGTCGGCGGTGATTGAAGATCATTACCACCGGTTTCGGCGATCGGCGCAGCTGCCTGCTGGATCTGGACCGGGTTCGGTGCGTAAGCGGCACTACCTGTTGCGCCAACCTGCATGGGACTCTCCATCTATCCTTACGGATAATTCCAAGACCCAAGATATAGCAAGAATTGCCCCCGAATGCAAAAGGCCGGAAGGTTTCTCAACCATCCCGGCCTTCCAGATCAGGTCATTTTGCGCGTGCTGCGCTGCAAGAACTCAGGCGGAAACCTGTCCCATTTCCTTGCGAAGCTGACTGCGCAAATTGTCGATCACAACCAATCGTCCGTCACACTTGTAATGCCAGTAAGTCCAGCCATTACAAGCCTGTGCGCCCTGAACATGGGCACCGATCTGATGGATCGAACCGGCATTGTCCTTGTGACTGATTGAGCCATCTGCACGGACAAGCGCTGCAACATTGCCACGGTTGTCATAAATCTTGTCGCCCGGTGCCAGAAGACCGCGTTCGATGACCGCACCGAACGGAATACGCGGAAGCGACCGCTTCGACTCCGTCATCTCGAGGCTTTCGCCATCAAGCATCTGAACCTTGGCAATGCGTTCCTTCGCAGCCTTGGCGTATTCTTCCTCGCGCTCAAGCCCGATGAAATGACGGCCAAGACGGCGCGCTGCCGCACCGGTGGTACCGGTACCAAAGAACGGATCAAGCACGACATCACCCTGACGGGTCGTCGCCAGCAGAACACGCTGCAACAATGCTTCGGGCTTCTGGGTCGGATGGACCTTTTTACCCTTTTCATTCTTCAGACGTTCAGACCCCGAACAGATCGGCAGCAGCCAGTCGGACCGCATCTGCAATCCTTCATTAAGCTGCTTCATCGCTTCGTAATTGAATGTGATCGCCTTTTGCTCGGCATTTTTCGAACACCACAACAGGGTTTCATGCGCGTTGCAGAAACGTTTGCCGCGGAAATTCGGCATCGGGTTGGTTTTGCGCCACACGATATCGTTCAGAATCCAGTAACCGATATCCTGCATCACCGTGCCGACGCGATAAATGTTGTGATATGAACCGATTACCCAGATCGCACCGGTATCCTTAAGGACACGACGTGCAGCGGTCAGCCAGTCACGGGTGAAATCGTCATAGTGACGGAAACTGTCAAACTGGTCCCAGTGATCGTCAACTGCGTCGACCTTGGAATTGTTAGGGCGCAGCAGATCACCACCCAGCTGCAGGTTATAGGGCGGATCGGCAAAAATCAGATCGACCGACTTTTCCGGCAGGCTGTTCATCAGTTCGATGCAGTCCCCGACCATAACCTGATCAAGCGGTAAGGATGTCTTCTTTGTCATGATGCGTTCCAGGTTCCCCCATATTTCTTGAGGAAAGCATCACCGCAAAAAGTTAATAGACTCCGAAAATTTTCAAGGAGTCGCGACAGTTTCAAAGTAATTTCAGCCGTTTAGACAATCTTAACCGGTTCGGCTCAAAAACAGGAAGATTTTCGTCCCCGACATCAACAGCCCAAAACCCCGCATATTATCGTCGGACTCCATGTTTTTATTCTGGTCTGACCGAATTGATGCGGGCGATATGCCATGCGCATTCGCTGGTTCTGAATTCACGCATCCGTAAATCCACGTAATTCAATACATCCTGATGTGAATTTGATTACAGCAATTTAGCCGAAAACGGCAATTTGACCATTTGGACAACTCTGTATTTGCCCTTCTTCTGATCATGTATACAATCTGCACATCAAATACGCAGAAAAGTAGAATTTCCAAGATTGGCAATAACCTGCAGGGGGACATCATGAAGTCTGGTACTTTCCATCTTTCCCGTCGCGCAATGCTGTCGGCCATGGCCGCAGTAGCCGCGGTGGTATCTTTTGGCCTTGGCGCACCGGCAATGGCCGCCGACCCGATCAAGGTTTCGGCGATCTACACCGTTCCGGTCGAACAGCAATGGGTTTCACGTATCCACAAGGCGCTGAATGCGGCCCAGGAACGTGGCGACATCACCTATGAATTTTCCGAAAACGTCGCCAATACCGACTATGAACGCGTGATGCGTGAATATGCCGAAAATGGCTCGGCCCTTATTCTGGGCGAAGTTTTCGGTGTTGAACGCGCGGCTCGGAAGGTTGCCGCCGATTATCCCGAAACCGCGTTTCTGATGGGTTCGAGCTTCGGCCCCGAAGGCGACAATTTCTCGGTCTTTGACAACTACATCCATGAACCAAGCTATCTGGTCGGCATGGCGGCTGGCAAGGCGACCAAATCGAACAAGATCGGCATGGTCGGCGGCTTTGCCATTCCGGAAGTCAACCGCCTGATGAATGCCTTTATGGAAGGTGCCAAATCGGTCAATCCGGATGTCGAATTCACCGTGACCTTCATCAATAGCTGGTATGACCCGCCCAAGGCCAAAGAAGCCGCGTTTGCGATGATCGATAAGGGTGCCGACGTCATGTATGCCGAACGCTTTGGCGTTTCGGATGCTGCCAAGGAACGCGGTGTTCTTGCGGTTGGCAACGTGATTGATACCGCAGCTGATTATCCGGGCACCATTTTGGGTTCGGCACTCTGGCATATGGAACCGACCGTTGATCACGCTATTGCCGCCGTCAAGGCGGGAGAATTCAAGGCCGAAGATTACGGCAAGTTCAGCTATATGGCACCGGGTGGCGGCACCGTCGTTCTGGATGGCGCCCTTCTGCCCGATGGAACCGTTGCCGAAGTTGAAGCCAAGCAGGCTGAAATTCTCGATGGCAGCTTTACCGTCAACGTAAATGACGAAGAACCGAAATCTTCCATGTAAGATTTCTTCCACTTTGCAGGCAGTCCGGTTTAAACATCGGACTGCCTTTCGTTTTCGGGGAACACCCCCCCGCCGCTATCGCAATACGGCCAAGGCGTGACACATAAAAATTAACGGATCAGCCGGATGTCATCTGCTGCCAACCCATCTTTGGAAAAATCCCCGCAATTGCTGCTGCAACTGGCTGCAATCACCAAGAAATTCGGCCCCCTGATCGCCAATGACGCCATCGACCTTGATGTGCACAAGGGCGAAATCGTTGCCCTGCTTGGCGAAAACGGTGCGGGTAAAACCACCCTGATGAACATCCTGTTTGGCCATTATGTCGCCGACGGGGGAACCGTGATGGTCGCGGGTGCGGATGGCATCCTTGCCCCGCTTGAACCCGGTGCACCGCAGGCGGCCCTTGATGCCGGCATCGGCATGGTTCATCAGCATTTCACGCTGGCCGAAAATCTAAGCGGCCTTGATAATATTGTCCTTGGTACGGAACCGATTTTCCGCCTGCGCCGCGACCGCACCGGTGCACGGGCCAAACTGACGAAGCTGATGGCGGGATCGGGTCTTAACGTCGATCTTGATCAGCCGATTCACAAACTGACCGTCGGCGAAAAGCAGCGCGTTGAAATCCTTAAAGCCCTTTATCGCGATGCCCGTTTGCTGGTGCTTGACGAACCGACCGCGGTTCTGACGCCGCAGGAGGCAGACAGCCTTTTTGCAACCTTGCGACAGCTTGCCGCGACCGGGCTTTCGGTCATTATCATTGCCCATAAACTGGCCGAGGTTCTGGCGGTTTCCCATCGCATCGCGGTTCTGCGCGGCGGCAAAAAGGTTGGCGAAATGGCAACCGATCAGGCCGACCGGCGATCAATTGCCGAATTGATGGTTGGCCGCGATGTTCCGGTCAGCCGACGCAGCGAACGCGCACCGGGCAAACCGGTCATAGGACTTCGGGATGTTACGATTGATCGTGGCGATGCCAGACGTTCCCTTCATGGGGTGAACCTTATGGCGCGTGAAGGCGAAATTCTTGGCATTGCCGGGGTATCGGGTAACGGGCAGGCGGCGTTGGCGCAACTGATTGCCGGGCTGGATCGTCCCGATGTTGGTTCAGTCGAGATTTTTGGTGAAAAAGTCACGAAATTCGATGCCCATCAGTTCGCCCAGAATGGCATCGCTCGCATTCCCGAAGACCGCCATCATGACGGCATGGTGGGCTCGATGACGGTGGCGGAAAACATCGCCATCGAAGATGTCCGATCCCGCGATTATCAGAAGTTCGGCTTCCTTGATTTCGAGGCAATCCGAAAACGCGCCGAACATGCCATTGCCGATTATGATGTGCGCTGCCCCGGCCCGGATGCTCCCGCACGTCTGCTATCTGGCGGGAATATTCAAAAGCTTATCCTTGCGCGTGTTCTTGAAAAATCACCAAAACTAATTCTTGCCAACCAGCCATCACGCGGACTTGACGTTGGTGCGCAATCCGAAGTCCACAGGCGGCTTCTTGAGGCACGCGAAGGCGGGGCGGCGGTGGTTCTGATATCCGAGGATCTCGATGAACTTCTGACCCTGTCCGATCAGATTGCGGTGATTCACGCCGGTCATGTATCGGCAGCAATTGCGGCACATGATATCGACCGGTCCGAGCTTGGCCTGATGATGGCCGGACAGAAAAAAGGCGATATCGATTTCGGGCCCGATAATTTTGAGTCCAGCACAAAGCCCCGCGAAAAAACCGATGAAAATGCCCCGAGATCAGGAGACCCGGCGTGATCCGGTTTGAACCCCGCACCAATCCATCCGCAATCATGGTTTATGGCGTGCCCGTCCTGGCGGCAATTATCGCCATTCTTCTGGCGGCGATCCCCCTTGCGCTGGCTGGGGCACCAATCATCAAGGCGTATGGCCTGATGATGAGCGGCGCGTTCGGATCGATGTTTTCAATTTCGGAAATGCTGACACGCGCAACCCCACTGATCCTGACCGGGTTGGCAGCCGCCATCGCATTTCGGGCCAAGCTTTGGAATATCGGGGCCGAGGGGCAACTTTACATGGGGGCCATGGCCGCCGTTGCCATTGGATCAGGCGTCATTGACGGGCCAAGCTATATCATGATCCCGGTGGTGCTGATTGCCGGGGCTGCTGCTGGGGCGGTGATGCTGATCGGGCCGACACTTTTGAAAACACGGCTGGGCGTGGACGAGGTCGTAACCACTCTGCTTTTAAATTTCATCGTTATTCTGTTTGTGCAGATGATGCTCGAAGGTGCGCTTAAAGACCCGATGTCGATGGGGTGGCCACAGTCCGAACCGGTAATCGATAATGCTGTTTTGCCGCCGCTGATCGAACGGATGCGGGTGCATCTGGGATTGGTGATCGCGCTGATCTGTGCCGTGGCTTTGGCGATTTTCGTCAAGCGCACCATTTGGGGATTTGAAATCCGTGCAGTCGGTGAAAATGCTGCGGCGGCAAAGTTTTCCGGCATTTCGGTGACCAAGACCATGGTGCTGGTCGCGATGCTGTCGGGTGGTTTGGCCGGACTTGCCGGTGTATCGGAAGTGGCGGGAACCCGTGGCTACCTCGCGACCGATCTGTCGCCGGGTTATGGTTATGCCGGAATTGTGGTTGCCATGCTGGCCCGGCTGTCACCGATTGGCGTGATTATATCCGCACTGTTTGTGGCGTCGGTTTTTGTCGGTGCAGATTCCATGAGCCGCGCGATTGGCGTTTCAAGCTATCTGGCCGATCTGATTGTTGCGATGGCGTTGCTGTGCGTTTTGATCGGCGGGTTTTTAACCCGGTTCAAGGTCCATTTCGAACATCAGAAATCGGCGGGTTAAGGGGAAAGACCATGGAAATCATCGATATCCTTTTGACCGCAAATTTCTGGGCCGCAGCCCTTCGTATTGCAACACCGCTGATTTTCGGGGTGCTGGGCGCGCTGATTTGTGAACGCGCCGGAGTTCTTAACCTTGGCATCGAAGGCATTTTCACCGCCGGGGCGATGGCAGGATGGATGGCTGTCTGGCTGGGTGCCGGATTATGGGGGGGCGTTCTGGTCGCCGCCCTGGCCGGGGGCTTTTTCGGCCTGATCCACGCGATCCTGACCGTGCCGCTTGGCCTGTCGCAGCATGTGTCAGGGATCGGGGTAACGTTGCTTGCGACCAGTCTGTCGTATTTCACCTATCGCACGGCATTGCCCGATGTGTCGTCCCCACCGCGAATTACACCGTTCCAGCCGCTTGATATCCCGATCCTGTCGGATTTGCCGTTTATCGGCCCGGCACTGTTTTCACAAACGGCTCTTACAATGCTGGCGCTTGTCATGGTGTTTGTCACCGGCTGGGTTTTGTATCGCACCCCGCTTGGCCTTGCGATCCGGGCGGTTGGCGATAATCCGTCCTCGGTCGAGGCGCAAGGGTTATCGGTTTATGCGCTGCGCATCGGGGCCGTGGTTGCCGGATCGAGCCTGATGGCGTTGGGCGGTGCGTTTCTGACCATGTCGGCCTTTGATGCGTTTTTCTTTGGCATGATCAATGGCCGTGGCTGGGTTTGCATTGCCCTTACGGTGTTTGCAAGCTGGCGTCCCGGCAAGGCATTGCTGGGCGCGTTGTTGTTTGGCGCGTTTGATGCATTTCAGGTCCGCCTGCAAACCGAGGTCGGTGCGTTCCTGCCATCGCAGGTTTTCCTGATGATGCCTTATCTGTTATCGATTGCCGCCCTGATCATTGTCGCGCGCAAGGCCGATTATCCCAAGGCATTGCTGGTGCCATGGTTCAAGGGGCAGCGTTGATTTGCATCACCGCCCCAGCCAACCCAAGACTCTGATGATTTAAAAGCCCCACTTTCGAAGGACGCCACCATGCAAGCCGATCTGATTCTGAAAAATGCCAATCTGCCCGATGGTCGTACCGGCATTGATATCGCATGCAAGGATGGCAAGATCATCGAAATCGGGCCACAATTGCCGATCCTGGCGGCCGAGGAAATCGATTGTGACGGAATGCTGGTCAGCCCACCCTTCGTCGATAGCCATTTCCATATGGATGCAACCCTGTCGCTGGGCCTGCCAAGGATGAATGAGTCGGGCACGCTGCTGGAAGGCATCGCGCTTTGGGGCGAACTTAAACCTCTTTTGACCATCGAAGCAGTGATCAAGCGCGCACTTCGCTATTGCGATCTGGCAGTGTCCAATGGCCTGCTTGCCATTAGAAGCCATGTCGATGTCTGTGATGACCGTCTGCTTGCGGTTGATGCATTGCTTGAGGTCAAAAAACAGGTCGCGCCCTATATTGATCTGCAACTGGTGGCTTTTCCGCAGGATGGCTATCTGCGCAGCCCGACGGCAAAGCAGAATGTCATTCGCGCACTCGATAAGGGTGTCGATGTTGTCGGCGGTATCCCGCATTTCGAACGCACCATGGCGGACGGCGCGCAAAGCATTACCGAACTTTGCGAAATGGCGGCCAAACGCGGCCTTCGGGTTGATATTCATTGCGATGAAACCGATGATCCGCTGTCACGTCATATCGAAATGCTGGCCTATGAAACGCAGCGCCTTGGCCTTCAGGGGCGGGTGGCCGGATCGCATCTGACATCGATGCATTCGATGGATAATTATTACGTATCGAAACTGATCGCCCTGATGACCGAGGCCGAGGTCAGCGCGATTGCCAATCCGCTGATCAATATCACCCTTCAGGGCCGTCACGATACATATCCCAAACGTCGCGGCATGACCCGCGTGCCCGAATTGCGCAAGGCCGGGCTGACCGTGGCGTTTGGTCATGATTGCGTGATGGACCCATGGTATTCGATGGGATCAGGCGATATGCTTGAAGTCGCATCAATGGGACTGCATGTGGCGCAGATGACGTCGCGCGACGATATCCGGGCATGTTTTGACGCGGTAACAACCGAGCCCGCAAAAATCATGGGACTTGAAGGTTACGGGATCGAAGTTGGCAACAATGCCGATTTCGTCGTGCTGCAGGCCCGCGATACGATCGAAGCCATTCGCCTGCGGGCCAACCGGCTTTATGTCATCCGGCGTGGCAACATCATCGCCGAAACCCCGTTGCAGCAAACCCGCCTGCATCTTTCGGAACGGCCGGAAACCGTGCGTGGCGATAATTATGCCCCCCGTTCCAGCGATCAACAGGAATAGCGGAAACATCATGTTTTACGAACCCGGAAAAACACCCCATAACCTGCCGCATGATCCGTTCAAGGCCTGTGTCGCGCCGCGTCCGATTGGCTGGATTTCGACGGTTGATAAACAGGGGCGCGCCAATCTGGCCCCCTATTCATTTTTCAATGCGGTTTGTGGCAATCCGCCAATGGTAATGTTTGCATCCGGCGGATCGATTGACAGCCTGAACAATGCGCGTGAAACCGGCGAATTCATTGCCGCCGTCGCCCCGCGTGCGATGCTGCGCGAAATCAATTTCTGTTCCGCCCCCCTGCCGCCGGGCGAGGATGAATTTGAATATGCCGGCCTGACCAAGGAACCGGCGCAAACGGTTGCAGCATTCCGGATCAAGGGCGTTCCGATCCATATGGAATGCAAGGTGTTCCAGATTGTCGATCTGCCCGGCCCCACCCCGCAAAGCAAAAACGCGATGGTGATCGGTACAGTGGTCGGTTTGCATATCGATGATGCGATCATCCGTGACGGCATGGTCGATGTCACCCTGTTCGAGCCGCTGGCACGGCTGGGCTATCACGAATATGCCAGTGTCGCGGAAACCTTTACCGTCCGGCGCGAGGATTTCTGGTAAACAGCCCGCTTGTTTGCGGCGATAGGTTACGACTTTCTGTTGTTTCACGGAAACGACCCGCAACCGCAAACAAACTGTCACAGTAAAATTCTAATGTGATCCTCATCACTTGCGCCTGAACCGATGCATATGCCGGGTTCGGGCGTTTCTTCGTATGGGTTACACGATGGGGGATCACACCATGAAACGGACGATTGCAGCCGGTTTTGCCGGTATTGCGGCCATGCTTCTTGCAACAACGGCAATGGCGGGCGAGGCCAAGGTTTTCGAAACCAAAAGTGCGATTAACAATCTGTCGACTGTAATGGTAGATGGCGGCAAGGCCCGCGACCTGACGGTTGGTTTCGGTTCGGGTGCCTATCGCCGTCCGGGTGATCCGGCCAATATGTTTTATGCCGTATCAGACCGCGGTCCGAACTTTGTTTGCGATGACGTTCAGGACGTGCTTGGCGTTTCCGAAGATGTCGTTTGCCAGGGCCGCAAGGTTCGCGTTTATGCGACCCCGGATTATTCGCCGTCGATCTACACGATCTTCTTGAATGATGACGGCAGCTTTGACGTCAAGGATGTCATTGCGCTGAAAGACCAGAATGGTGTGCCGCTGACCGGTTTGACCAACAAGCTGTCAGTTGCAAAAACCGAAAAGCCGGTCGATGCCAATGGCAAGGAACTGGCACAGTCGGTTTCGTCCATCGATGCAGAAGGCATCATTCGCCTGTCGGATGGTTCGTACTGGATCGGTGAGGAAAACGGCCCGTCGATCCTGCATGTCGCGGCAGATGGCACTGTGAACGAACGTATCGTTCCGGCCGGTTCGGAAAAGGATTTCGAGGGTGCGGCCTATAAAGTTAGCGGCGGCCTTCCAGCGATCCTTGTCACCCGCCAGACCAACCGCGGCATCGAATCGATGGCCGTGTCGCCCGATGAAAGCAAACTGTATTTCATGGTGCAGAACCCGCTGGCGAACCCGAATGCCGATGCTTACAAAACCGCCAAGAACACCCGTCTGTTTGTCTATGACCGCGTAAAGGGCGAGCTTGCGGGCGAATATATCTATCAGCTTGATGATCCGCAGACCTTCCGCAACGATCCGTCGGACAAACAGAATGCCCCACGCATCTCCGAGGTCCTTGGCCTTGGCGATGACCGTCTGCTGGTTCTGGAACGGACCGATGGCACTACCAAACTGCATGAAGTCAAACTCGATGGTGCGTCGAACATTCTGGCATCTCGCTGGGACGATATGTCGACCAGCCCGTCGCTTGAACAGGAAAACGACCTGTCAAAGCTTGACCTGAAGGCAGTTGCCAAAACACTTCGTTTCGACAGTGCCGATTACCCTATGGCCCCAACAAAGATCGAAGGTCTTGCGATTATGGGTGACGGTGCTCTGGCCCTGATCAATGACAACGATTTCGGCATCAAGGGCGATGCCACCAAGGTGCTTCTGATCGACGGTCTGGTTCAGGCAGACAAATTCTGATCTCTAGCTGGATAGTCTGACACTGCGGGAAAGCTGTTATGTGGCTTTCCTGCTTTTTTATTGGGCGAAATCAGCGTAAAAGCGGCCCATGAAAAACGATCAGACACACACCACCCGGACTTTTGACATCCCCGACGGTATCGATGCGGTCATCGAACCAATGGATGCGACCGGTTATCTTGCCCCTGTCGGCTTTGAAGATCAGCTGCGCGCCGAACTTGGCGACGTGATCGAAAGCCACGACCGGCTGATGTTCGCACCCGGCCCCGAACGCCGTGTCTTCTGGGCGCAAAATGTCTGGCGCAATCCGGTGCGTATGGCAATCCCGTCGATCAAGGGTGCGGCCAAAATCCTGAAATTCAATCAGCGCAACTGGGCCATGTTCAAGTTCGATCATTTTTCGCGTGCGAAACTGATCGAGGCCAACCTGCCGCATGTATCGGCCAAACGGCAGGTTTTTGGCGAACCGGCCCCGACCGCGCCGCTGGGTTCATGGACATTGATCGATCCTGATACGATCATCGCATCGATGGATTGTTCAAGCCCGTGGAAAAACGGCGAGGTCGAGTTTGAAGAAGACAAGACCACCCCGCCCAACCGCGCCTATCTGAAACTGTGGGAAGCCTTTACGCGGCTTGGGGTAACACCGCAAGCCGGTGATCGTACCATGGATCTGGGCGGCAGCCCCGGCGGCTGGACATGGGTTTTGCATGAATTTGGCACCGATGTGATCAGCATCGATAAGGCGCGGCTTGACCCCAAGATCGCCAAATTGCCACGTGTCGATTTCCGGCAGGAAAGCGCATTCGGACTTAACCCCGATGAAGTCGGTTATATCGACTGGCTCTGTTCGGATGTGATCTGTTATCCGGACCGGTTGTTCCAGCTGGTCAATCAGTGGATGGATGCCGGGATGGCAACCAATTTCATCTGCACCATCAAGCTGCAGGGCGACACTGATTATGCCGCAATTACCCAGTTTGCCGACATTCCCGGATCAAAGGTCGTACATCTTTACAACAACAAGCACGAACTGACCTGGATGAAGGTCCCCGGCGTGACCGATCGGGACTGACTGCGCGTCAACTCGTCCAATCAGGCTTCGTCATCCCCATTATAGGCGGGGATCGCCGGATCAATCGGGTAATAGTCGCCCTTGTCTTTGCAAAACATCTGGGCAGATGTCGATATGCCCGATGCACCATCAAGCGTTCCGGGTGTAATAGCAACTTCCTGCGAACGGACCGGTCGCCAGAACAGGGATGATCCGCATTCCTTGCAAAAGCCCCGGTCGCTTTGATCAGAAAGGCGATACCAGCGCAGGCCTTCTTCGCGGGTCAGATGCAGGGCATCCTTTTCCACCCGGGCATATGAACTGACATGACCGTGTAGTTTGCGGCACAGTTTGCAGTGACACATCTTGGTATCATGCAGTTTGCCGTGCACTTCATAACGGACTTCACCGCAGTGGCAGCCGCCAGCATGAACTTTCCCGGATGGTGTCGATGCGTTCATCTACCTTCCCCTTCTGATCGAATTCCGTTTCCCAGTATCTGGGCGATGGTGCGTGACATGCAAGCAGACACGTTACAATATCGATGTAATTGCTGGCAAAATTGCGACGATAATGTTTGAGCTTCGTCACAAGCAGTCCTATTCTGCCGCTTCTGTTCAGGCCCCGGATGATGACGCCACCGCGCCAGATGCCATCCGTCGCCTTGCCTCACAAGCGATGGGATATCATGACTGATCTGTCCTTCCATTATGATGTGCTTGTCATCGGCAGCGGTGCTGCCGGTTTATCCACCGCACTGAAACTCGCCCCGCATGTAAAGGTAGCCGTCCTTTCCAAGGGCAAGATTGACGATGGTTCGACCAACTGGGCACAGGGCGGAATTGCCGCCGTGCTTGATGCCGCCGACAGCATCGAAAGCCATGTCGAGGATACCCTGATTGCAGGTGCCGGATTGTGCAAACGCGACACCGTCGAATTTGTTGCACGCAATGCCCCCAATGCCATCAAATGGCTAGATGATCTTGGCATTCAACTGACCCGCGATCCGGAAGGCGGCAATGACCAGCCGTTTCACCTGACACGTGAAGGCGGGCACAGCCATCGCCGCATCGTTCATGCCGCCGATGCCACCGGGCGCGCGGTGCAGACCACCCTGCAGGGTGAGGCGGTCAAACACCCGAACATCAGGATTTTTGAAAACTACCTTGCGATTGATCTGGTGACAGACCGCAAGCTTGGGGGAGAAGGCCGACGATGCATCGGGGCCTATGCGCTTGATCTGACAACCGGCAAGGTCCGGTCGTTCAATGCACGCACCGTGGTACTTGCCACCGGGGGTGCCAGCAAGGTTTACCGGTTTACATCCAACCCCGACGGATCGACGGGCGATGGCATTGCCATGGCATGGCGTGCGGGTTGCCGGGTGATGAATATGGAATTCAGCCAGTTTCACCCGACCTGCCTCTATCATCCGCAGGCCAAATCATTCCTGATTACCGAGGCAGTGCGCGGCGAAGGCGGCAAATTGCTGCTTGCCGATGGGACGCGTTTCATGGACCGGTTTGACGAACGCGGCGAACTGGCCCCACGCGATATTGTCGCGCGCGCGATTGACCATGAAATGAAGCGTCTGGGTGCGGATTGCGTGTACCTTGATATCACGCACAAGGGCGAGGATTTCATCCGGGAGCATTTCCCGACCATCCATGAAACCTGCCTGTCGTACGGCATCGACATGACCAAACAGCCGATCCCGGTTGTTCCGGCAGCACATTATACATGCGGCGGGGTTTTGACCGATCTTCGCGGGCGCACCGATCTGACCGGGCTTTATGCGATTGGCGAATGTGCAGGGACGGGTCTTCACGGGGCGAACCGGCTGGCGTCAAACTCGCTTCTGGAATGCCTGGTATTTGGCGAGGCGGCGGCACGCGACATTGTCGAAGCCCTTCCGGTCGATGACCGGTTCAAGGACCTGCCGGACTGGGATGAAACCGGAATTACCGATTCCGACGAGGAAGTCATTGTTGCCCATAACTGGGAACAGTTGCGCAACGTGATGTGGGACTTTGTCGGCATTGTGCGCACCACCAAGCGTCTGCAACGTGCGCAGCATCGCATTGATCTTCTGTTATCAGAGATCGACGAGTATTACGGCAATTTCCGTGTCACCAATGACCTGCTTGAATTGCGCAACCTGTCGGTGGTTGCCAAGCTGATCATCCAGTCGGCATTGTGGCGCCATGAGAGCCGCGGTCTGCATTACACCACCGATTACCCGGAACGCGATGACAGCGCCACCCCGCGCCAGACCATTCTGGTACCCGAAAACTTTGCCGGTCGCTGGGTCGTGTCGGGCCAATGGAAAACCTGATCGGAGAAACAGCCATGACCGCCACCCTGATAGGTATCGCCCGCAAGACCCGTTCCCGTGCACCAATGGAAACACTGGACAAGGTTAATGTCAGTCTTGATCTCGGTGTTGATGGCGATTATCGCGGCAGGCTTCGCAAACGCCAGATCACGGTTCTGGCCGAAGAGGACTGGCTGGCGGCCTGTACCGAGATTGACCGCGCGGATTTGCCATGGACCACGCGCAGGGCCAATTTGCTGGTGCGGGGAATGAAACTGCCACGAACGCCTGGGGCACGTATCCGGATCGGTGATCTGGTCCTTGAAATCACCGGCGAAACCGATCCCTGTAGCCGGATGGAAGAAGCCGCCGAAGGCCTTGAAAAGGCGCTTTCCCCCGATTGGCGGGGTGGTGTTACGTGCCGCACCATCGAACCCGGTGCAATCCGCGTTGGGGACGCGGTTGTTTCTGTCTGACCGGTACTGCGTTCCATCTGGAAATCCCCTGTCGGCTTCCCACTTAAAAGGCAGAAGCATGGTCGGGGGAAAGAATGGAACTTGCTCCAATACCGCATAACGAAGCCGAACGTCAGGCCGTCATTACGCGAATGCGCATCGCAACCTTTGATGCAGAACCGGAACTGGATCGTATCACGTCGCTTGCCAAGCGTATCTTTGACGTCAAATCGGCCACGGTGACGGTTCTGGACCATGACCGGCAGATTTTCAAATCACGGGCAAATTTCGAAAAACTCGAAAGCAGCCGTGATATTTCGTTCTGCGGACATGCAATCACCCAGACCGGACCAATGGTGATCAACGATGCGCGTGCCGACCAGCGATTTTGCGACAATCCGTTGGTGGCGTGCAACGAACCGATCATTTTTTACGCCGGAATGCCTGTGCATCATCACGAGGGTTATCCGATCGGAACGCTTTGCATCTTTGACAACAAACCGCGCGAGATGAGCGAACGCGATATCGATAACCTCAAGGACCTTGCCTATCTTGTCGAGATGGTTTTGCTGCTGCGGTTCGCGCAATTCAGCCAGAAACGCCTTTTGCAGAACCTTGATGATGCGGTGCGCCAAAGCATGATGGACCCGATGACCGGACTATGGAACCGGCGCGGACTTGACGAAATCCTTGATCGCGAGCTGGCGCCGGATGGCGCACCGGTCCCCGAACCCTGTGGCGTTCTGTTGTGCGATATCGATCACTTCAAAGCGGTCAACGATACGCACGGGCATCTAATCGGCGATGAGGTGATCATCAGCATTGCGGGAATGCTCAAAAATCATCTGCGGGAAAACGATATCATTGCCCGGGTCGGCGGCGAGGAATTTGTCTGTGTCATTCCCGGCATGACGCGTGACATGACACCGAAAATCGCCCAGAAACTTTGCGATATCCTGCGCAATACCCCGATTGAAACCAGCGAGGGTAAAACACTTGATCTAACAATCTCCATCGGGGCGACGTGGCTTTCGCCTGTTATGGGCCCGATCAACCGCAAGGCGGTTTTTGAAACGGCGGACGAGGCACTTTATAGCGCAAAATACAGCGGCCGTGACAGGGTTGTCTTCAATGCTGAACCGTTGAAAGACCGCACCAAAGGACTACTTGAACGACACTAGATTCTACCTAAAATAGATCAATGTCGTCACAGGAGATTCGGCTTGAAAGTTGCACCGATACCGGAAAACGAAAGCGAACGGCAGAAATCGCTTGAAAGCATGGGTATTCTGTCGACACCTCGCGACCCGGAGCTTGACCGGATCACGCGTCTGGCCGAACGCATTTTCAAGACCGAGTTTACGGCAATTTCGCTGCTTGATGGTGATCGGCAGTTTTTCAAATCCCGGGTCAATCTGAGCGCGTCCGAAACATCGCGCGATATTTCGTTCTGCGGTCATGCCATCATGCATGACGCGCCGCTTGTCGTTGGCAATGCAATCAATGACGAGCGTTTCAGCGACAATCCGCTGGTAGCGGGTGCCCCTCATATCCGGTCTTATGTCGGTGTTCCGCTTGCGAACGCGGAAGGTTTCAAGCTTGGCACGCTTTGCATTATCGATTCAAAAACACGCAATTTCTCAGATAGCGAAATCGAAACCCTGAAGGATCTGGCCCACTGGGTCGAAACCGTTCTGGCGCTGCGCTATACCGAACGCAGCCAGAAACAGCTTCTGGCCGACCTTGATGCCGCCCATCGCGACGTGATGATCGACAGCCTGACCGGGGTGTGGAACCGCCGCGGGCTTGAGGAATTGCTGGCGCGCGAAATGTCAAGTTCGCGGATAAAAGGGGGTTCGGCGGGTATCTTCATGCTCGATATCGACCATTTCAAAAAGGTCAATGACAGCTATGGCCATCTGATCGGTGACAAGGTGATACAAGAGATTGCCGCAATCATGTCATCCAGCCTGCGCGATCATGACATTGTCGGCCGGTTCGGTGGCGAGGAATTTGTCTGTATCCTGCCGGGGCTTCGCCTCGAACAGACCATGTATCTGGGTTACAAGCTGTGCGATACGGTGCGAGATCAATGCCGGGTCAGCGATATGAACGGCAATCCCGTTCCGATCACAGTCAGTGTCGGAGCGACTTGGATATCCAATGAATCAACGGGACAGTACGAGCCTCACGACATCCTTAGAATTGCCGACGAGGCCCTTTATGAGGCCAAGGAAAGCGGGCGTGATACCGTACGTTACCGCGCACTTGATTCATTTGGCAGTCTCGACGATCTTAAGGGTTGATCGCGGCCCTGACCCAATCCCGCAGGGCATCCGGCCCTAGGTCATATAATCCATCAAGCGCGATATAGGGATCCCCACCCAGCGTGAGCAGGCTGGCAAAGGCAGGCTCGGTTTTGACGCCTTCGCGTTTCAATTGCCGGATGTCTGATGCAAAACTCTCGCCCAGAAGGGCAACCACGCGCGCCTCGACCAGCATATGGCGAAAGCCGAACTGGCTTTGCGATGGTGTGCCGGTGGCAAAAATTTCGACCGGAAGATCACCCAGAACAAACCGCACGACAATAGCCGGACCGACATGCTGCGTCGCCGGACGGTGATGCAGCCCAAAACCATCAAGATGACCAAAGGCCGACTGTGCACGGGCTTCAAAACCGCCAAATCCCGGGCAATAGCAGAGAATGTCGATATCCGATCCGTCGATATCGAGATTGATCGGAAAAGTTCCGGCAACAATGGGATCAAACCCGGCAAGTCCGTCCCATACGCCATGCTGTATAAGCAGACGGGCGGCCTTTTGACCGCGCACGGAAACGGATTGCAGAACATCAAGACCACGAAAGGCGTCGGGCATCAGGCTTTTGGGCCAATCCATTACCGGTTGGTTCATTGATAAATCCATTCCATTTCTTGACCCGTCTGCCATTGCACGGGATATGTAATGAAATCAAATATTTTTGACGTATGAGCGATCTGTTGATCAGATACCCACGCCGATTTCGGGACATGCCATCACATGCTTGACGTTCTGGCTATCACCAGCCCCATCTTTCTGATCATCGCCTTGGGCTATTTCGCGGTCCGGCAAAATATCATATCGCAGGATGTGGCGCGCGGCATGGGCGCGTTCGTGATGAATTTTGCCCTGCCTGCCCTTCTGATCAAGACGCTATCGGGGCGCGAACCGGCCGAAATCATTCACGGCGAATTTCTGATCGCCTATGGCGGCGGGTCGCTGATCATGTTGACGCTGGGCATCGCCTATACACGCTTTATTGCGCGGAAATCCTTTGCCAATGCGACACTGCAGGGTCTTGGCATGTCCTTTTCCAATAGCGGTTTTATCGGTTATCCGGTGGCGGTACAGGTGCTTGGCCCACCGGCAGCAATCGCGCTTGCACTATGTGTGATGATCGAAACACTAGTAATGATGCCGCTTGTTCTTGTTCTTGGTGACAGTGCCAATAACAATGGCCACGGCCGCCTTCACGTTCTTGGCAATGCGATAAAAAGCCTTTGCAAGACACCAATCATCATTGCGATTTTTATTGGGCTTTGTCTTGCCCTTACAGGGATCAATCTGCCCGGTCCGGCCCTGAAGGCAATCGATATGCTGGCCATGGCATCCGGCCCGGTGGCCCTGTTTGTCATCGGTGCAGGACTGGTCGGGTTGAAGCTGAAAGGCATGCGGATTGACATGGCCCGCATTGTCTTCGGCAAGCTGGTCCTGCATCCGGTTGCCGTATTCACTCTGGTTTGGATACTGCCGCCAATGGAACCGGTTTTACAGATTGCGGCAGTCAGTTTCGCCTGTTCTCCGATGCTGAGCATCTACGCCATCTTTGGGCAACGTTATGGCCATGAAGGATTATGTGCCGCATCTCTCATGGTTGCGACATTGCTATCCTTCATCACCATTTCAACGGCACTTTGGCTTCTTGATATCACGCAGGTCTTCGGGCCAATGCCCTAAGTGGGCTTAACCACCCGGCCCGCGACCACCGTTACGGCCGAATGGCGGCGGAGGAGGACGATCCCCCGGAAAGCCTTTTGGCCCGCCAAAACCACCGCCGGGTCGTTGGCCGCCTGGTCCACCGCCCGGTCCAAGACCACCCGGCCCCCGGGCAAAGCTTGGATCGGATTGGCCCGCAAGAAAGCGCGGAATGAAAGGGAAGCTTTCCGTCACGAAATACGCATAGGTCCCGCCAGGATATTCAGGGGTAACGGTTTCACGACCATTGGCTTCGTCTAGGTCGCCAAGGCCGGGGATAAATTCATAATCCTCGCCAAAGGTGCCATCATAACTGCCACCCGGTCCGCCCGGACGCGCACCTTTTTTCACACGCCACGAACTACTCAGCGCCTTGATCCCAGCATCTGGTTTCGCAGGGTCGCGATAGCCAAACAGGGCGTAGATCGGAAACCCGTCAGCGGCAAAACCGATGCGAATTGAATGCTGTTCCGGTGACCAGCTTTTGATCAGGCCCTTTGGCATGCCGTGATAGTGATAGGTGCCGTCAGGCTGCACATGGGCGTTGTTTTCATCCAGACCAAGATCAAGGGTGGGCGATATCGCCTCGTACCGCCATCCGGATTGCCGATCACGTTGCCAGTATTCAGCGGTGAAGGGATCAAATGGTACCCCATTTACCGCAATCCCGAACAGACCGTGCGTGTTTGGCATAAACCGCCCGGTTCTTTGCGGATTGACCGACAGACGAAACTCAAGCGACTGCGCTTTTATGCTGTTGGGATTGTGACGATTGGGGAAGCTACCGGTCGCGTGATCCGGGATCGCGTTGGAGCGGATGTAACGATATTGCCCGTCTTCGCGGATATTGACCTCATTGCTGATCGCCCAGGCCTGCCGCACCGGGTTAAGCACCATGGCCGCGAGCGGCAACATGCCAAGCCCGACCAGTATATTACGGCGCATCCGGTCAATTTCGGGTGCGTGATTACCGCGATAAACGCCTTCATCCAGCTCATGATGGTGGTGATCATGCCCATCATGATCATGTTGGCCTTTTTGGGTCATTTCCTTCCCCCCCCCCCCTGTTTCTTCCCCCGACCGGACGGCTCCCAATGCCGTCCGGTTTTATAGTGGGGACTGAAACCGAAGGATTCCAGTAAAAAGACGTCCTAAGTGGTCGCTTCCCCGGCATGGGCAAGGATTTCTTCGGCCTCGCGGATTTCCTGCTGCTGGGCCCACATTTCGGCATAGAGGCCGTCCTGTGCCAGAAGGTCCTGATGGCGGCCGCGTTCGGCGACCTGCCCGTCACGCAGCACGATGATTTCATCGGCATCAATCACGGTCGAAAGCCTGTGCGCGATCACAAGCGTCGTATGCCCGCGCGACACATCGCGAAGGGCCTGCTGGATATCTTTTTCGGTGCGGGTATCAAGGGCCGATGTTGCCTCGTCAAAGATCATGACTTTCGGACGTTTCAGTAACATACGCGCAATCGACACACGCTGTTTTTCGCCGCCGGAAAGTTTAAGTCCGCGTTCACCCACCATGGTTTTAAAGCCCTGCGGCAGACCGGCGATGAAACCATCGATACTGGCGAGTTTGGCAGCATTGGTGATTTCTTCCTCGTCCGCACCGGGACGGCCATAGGCAATGTTATAGGCAATCGTATCGTTAAACAGGACCGTATCCTGCGGCACGATACCAATTGAGCGACGCAAGGATGTCTGCGACACATCACGGATATCCTGCCCGTCAATCGTGATCCGCCCGGATGAGACATCATAGAAACGGAACATCAGGCGGGTCAGAGTCGATTTGCCCGCCCCGCTTGGCCCGACAACGGCAACGGTTTTGCCCGCCGGGACATCGAAACTGACACCTTTCAGAATCTGACGATCAGGGTTATAGGCGAATTTGACATCCTCGAACCGGATTGCCGCCTCGCCACAAGCCAGTGCCGGTGCCCCGATCTTGTCTTCAACTTCCTTTTCGACGTCGAGTAACGAAAACATGCGTTCCATGTCAGTCAGCGATTGCTTGATCTGACGATAGACGAAGCCAAGGAAGTTGAGCGGCATGTAAAGCTGCAGCAGATAGGTATTAACCAGAACAAAATCGCCTACGGTCATATTGCCATCCTGAACACCCTTGGCCGCCAGAAGCATGTTCAGAACCAGACCGACCGCAATGATCGCACCCTGCCCGATATTGAGTTTGGACAGGGATTCCTGTGACTTCACCGCAGCCGTTTCATAGCCGCGCAGGGCGTTATCATAACGACGGGATTCGTGATCCTCGTTATTGAAATACTTGACCGTTTCGTAGTTGATCAGGCTGTCGATGGCCTTGGTGTTCGCTTCGTCATCGCGCTGGTTCATTTCGCGGCGGAACTTCATGCGCCATTCGGTGACGATCAGGGTGAACGCGATATAGATCACGATGGTGACAAACGTGATCAGCGCGAACCAGAAATCATAAAGCACCCACAGAATGCCCGACACCATGAAGATTTCAAGCAGGGTCGGCAGAATGTTAAACAGCATGAAGGACAAAAGGAATTCAATCCCCTTGACCCCGCGTTCAATGGCGCGCGAAAGACCGCCCATCTGACGATCCAGATGGAACCGCAGTGACAGGGCATGCAGATGTTCAAAAACGCCAAGGGCGGATGTCCGGATGGCGCGTTGTGCGACCTTGGCAAAGACGGCGTCGCGCAATTCCCCGAAGGCCGAAGATAAGACTCGCACAAGCCCGTAAGCGACGATCATCCCCACCGGAACCACTATGAGGGAAGTCGTGTCAGCACCTGCGGAACCGGCGCCGGCTTTTCCGCCACCAAGAGCATCAACCGCGTATTTATACAGAACCGGGACATAAACGTTGGCGATCTTCGCCCCGACCAGAAACAGCAGGGCGATAACCACACGGGTCTTGAGCTCGAACTCGCCACGCGGCCACAAATACGGCAAAAAAGTTTTAACAACACCAAATTCAGCGCGGGCTGATGGCTGGTTATCACCCATGTTTTTCAAGTTCTTATCCCCTGGTGGGTACCATGTGGCGTGTCCGACACAGCCCCGACTTTCTGATTGACGTCCCGCTTTCCCAAAACAACAGATGGCCCGTATTCAATGATTTGGCAAGCAAGCCGGACAAGAAAGCATGTCTTGCCGTCTACGGGATAGTTCGCAAAACATTGATTTATCGTTCCTAGATGATTGCAGTTGCGCGGTCAGAGGGATATTTTGTCAAATTGTCGATAAAATTACGATAAGCCCGCCCGGGAAATTCCGGCCCGCGGGACATCTTCAAGGAACGGAACCAGGACCATGACGGCACTTGCCAGCATCGAAAACCAGAACATCACAGCATTGATGCGCGACATGGGCATCAATGCCCGTGAAGCTTCGCTGAAACTGGCACAGGTCCCGTCCGAACCAAAAACCGCCGCCCTTAAGATAGCCGCACGCAAATTGCGCGAAAATGCCGATATCATTTTGGCCGCCAATGCGCGTGACATGGAAGCAGGTCGTGCCAAGGGCCTGACGCCCGCATTGCTGGACCGCCTTGCGCTTGATCCCGCACGTATCGAAAGCATGGCGTCCGGTGTCGAGGCGGTTGCGAACCTTGCCGATCCGGTGGGTCGCGAGCTTGCCCGCTGGAGCCCCGAGCGCAACGGTCTTGATATCGCACGCGTGTCCGTGCCGCTTGGCGTGATCGGCATCATTTATGAAAGCCGCCCGAATGTGACGGCCGATGCAGGTGCCATGTGCATCAAATCGGGCAATGCCGCAATCCTGCGCGGCGGTTCGGAAAGCTTCAATTCATCACGTGCGATTTTTGATTGCATGCTTGCAGGTATTCTTGATGCCGGTTTGCCTGAACACGCCCTTCAGATGATCCCGGTGACGGATCGCGCCGCCGTTGGCGAGATGCTGAAACTGTCCGATTACATCGATGTCATTGTCCCGCGCGGCGGCAAGTCGCTGATATCGCGGATTACCGATGAAAGCCGCATTCCGCTGTTCAAGCATCTGGAAGGGCTTTGCCATACCTATATCCATACCAGTGCGGACCAGTCCAAAGTCGTCGATATCGTCGTGAATGCCAAAATGCGCCGGACCGGCATTTGCGGTGCGACCGAAACCATCCTGATTGATCAGGCGGTTGCCGATGATCTGTTACCGAAAATTGCCGCCGCCCTTGCCGACAAGGGTTGCGAATTGCGCGGCGATGCCAGCGCGCAGAAAGCTGACAACCGCATCCTGCCCGCAACGGACGAGGATTGGGTCACCGAGTATCTTGATGCGATTGTATCGATCAAGGTCATCAATGGCGTCGATGAGGCGGTCAACCATATCAACACATATGGATCACATCACACCGACGCCATTTTGGCCGAGGATGCCGATGCGACCGCGATCTTCCTGAACGGTATTGATTCCGGCATCGTGATCGTCAACGCATCGACCCAGTTTGCCGATGGCGGCGAATTTGGCATGGGGGCTGAAATCGGCATTTCGACGGGTAAACTGCATGCACGTGGCCCCGTCGGAGTCGAACAGCTGACCAGCTATAAATACATCGTGCGCGGCACCGGCCAGACCCGCCCATGAGCTTTTCGACGCCCAGAAGTCATAGTGCCCCACCCCGCGTCGGATTGCTGGGCGGATCATTCAATCCGGCGCATGAAGGGCATCTGCATATATCGCTCGAAGCGTTGAAAAGCCTGCGTCTTGATGCGGTCTGGTGGCTGGTGTCGCCGCAAAACCCACTCAAGCCCACGCAGGGCATGGCAGACCTTGCCGACCGCTTCGATTCGGCACTGATGATGGCAAAGCATCCCCGCATTGTTGTTTCTGCAATTGAATCAGAACTTGGAACCCGCTATACGGCCGACACTCTCGCAGCCTTGCAGCGTCGTTTTACCCGAACGCGGTTCGTATGGCTGATGGGGGCGGACAATCTGGCCCAGTTTCATAAATGGAAATGGTGGGACAGGTTGATTTTGCGCGCTCCCATTGCGGTCCTTGACCGTGAGGGGTATTCTAACAAGGCATTGTCCGGGACGGCAGCCAAGCGTATGGAACGCTGGCGCATCCCATCGGACAGGGCGGGTTTGCTGGCCGATCTCGATGTTCCGGCCTGGGTTTACCTGCCAATAAAGCGCCATCCGGCCTCTTCGACCGCAATCCGCGCCGAAGGCAGATGGCAGGTTTGACCGGCGGGAATTTCCCGAATCCGAAACGGATTGGGCTTTCTCGCGTAAATTGAGGTGGCGACCATAGGTACCGCAAAAAAGACTCTGACCCCGGGCGAGCTCCTTGCCCTTATTCAGAGCACGCTCGAAGACGACAAGGCCGAAGACCTTGTCACCATTGATCTGACCGATAAAACCTCCCTTGCCGATCATATGATCATTGCAACCGGCTCATCCTCCAGACGGGTGGCGTCGATGGCAGAACATATTGTCGAAAAGCTGAAAGATGCCGGCCAGGGCCGAGCAATGGCTGAAGGCAAGGAGCAGGGTGACTGGGTGCTGGTTGATGCCGGTGATGTCATCGTTCATCTGTTCCGCCCGGAAGTTCGCGCGTTCTACAACATCGAACAGATGTGGGGCGTTGAGAACCCGGCGCTTAAACAGCAGGCGGCGCGGCTGTATTAATACAGTCCGCCCCGGTTTGCCCTGACCACCGCGGGGATTGGCCATCGGTGCCCCCCAAGGCGGGCCGGAACCGGATCGGAAAGATGCAAATTACCCTTGCTGCAGTGGGCCGAATAAAGAACGGCCCCGAAAAAGATCTTTTTGACCATTACGCAGCGCGCCTGCGCTGGCCCTTTGCCGTGCGGGAAGTCGAAGAAAAGAAAAAACTTCCGCCCAATCAGCTTAAAGACCGCGAGGCAGAGCTTTTGCTGGGCGTTATTCCCGATAATGCCTTTCTGATCGCGCTTGATGAGCGCGGGCGCGAATACGGTTCCATCGATTTTGCGACAAAGCTTGAAGGCTGGATCGATCAGTATGCCGGAAACATTGCCTTTGCCATTGGCGGGGCCGACGGGCATGGGGACGCCATCAAATCGCGCGCCAATACGCTTTGGTCTCTTGGCAAGGCGACATGGCCACATATGCTGGTGCGCGCCCTGATTGCCGAACAGCTTTTCCGCGCCCACGCCATCCAGACCAATCATCCCTATCACCGGGAATAACCTCCAAAATCACCAAAAGCATCGTTTCCCCCCCACTCTTGGATAAGTTGTTTCAAAATTTGTCCGTGAGTATTCCTTTATCTGTTTGAGAAGGGGAATTAACGATGCAAACCAGGTACTTAAAGATCGCTGCCATTATCGGCCTGGCGATGCTTACCGGCGCGTGCGCAGCTTCGCGTAGCGTTGTCGAAATTCAGGAACCAGCCAAAATCGAAAACCCGGCGACCGGTCCAGCCGTCAAAATCGTTTCGGTCGAAGACAAACGCCAGTTCGAGATTGATCCATCCACGCCAGACATTCCGTCACTGTCGAATGACGAAATTGATGATGTCACCTTTACGTCGCGTGCCTATGCCCGCAAACGCAATGGTTACGGAATGGCGATGGGGGATGTTTTGCTCCCCGAAGGTAAAACCGTTGCCGAAGCCGTCAACAAGGCAATTTCAAACGGCTTTAAACAGGCTGGCTACCGCGTCCTCGAACCCGGTGACGCCGAATATGACGACGCGGATGCCGTGGACGCCGACCTGATCAAGTTCTGGTCATGGTTTGAACCCGGTTTCTGGCAGGTCACGGTGCATAACAAGTCGGAAGTGACATTGAAGGGCACCGAGTTGAACAAGGGCGAACCGATTACGGTCATCGACAGCTATCAGGAAAAAATGCAGATGGTCCTCGACAGCGACTGGCAAAGCAATGCTGTTAACGCCCTTCGCGAACTTTCGTCAAAGATTGCCGAAAAGCTGGAAACCTTGAAGTAACCAGCCTTAGCGCAAATCATACTGCATGCGCACAACACCGGATTTGTAATGTTCAGATGCCACCAATTTCGGTGTTGTGCCCGCAGCGTCCCGGCCAAACAGTCGAATGCCATCGCCCAGAATTTCCGGGATGATGAACATTTCAAGCTGATCGACAAGCCCGCCAAACAGGAATTGGGTCACGACACTGGCCCCGCCGACGATCCAGACATCGCCAGTGTCGGACCTGTCGTCGCGAAGCTGTGTTGCCAGTTCGACAAGGCTACCACCATAGGCCTCGGTATTGGCCGGACGGTTATCGGGTAAATCACGAGATGTCAGAACAATCGTGCGACGGTCTTCATATGGCCACTCGCCAAATTCCATCACCTGATCAAAGGTTTTCCGTCCAATGATCAGAGTTCCCACGGTGCCCAGAAAGCCCTCGAAATCAAACTCCGCCGGATCGAAATCATCGAGCCAGTCAACTGCACCATTGGTACGTGCGATATAGCCATCCAGACTGACCGCAATATAGATACGGAACAGTTTCTTTTTCATGCTTTGCCCAACCTGTTCGGGGTCTTTGCCCCGTTTCTGATTATTCAATGATATCAGAATGCAGGGTCAAGGTGGCAAGAATCGGGCCGGATGCAAAACACCCCCGAAACAATGGCTTCGGGGGTGTTTGAGAACACTTTTGCAGGCTGCTCAGCATTCAACGACGTTGACATTGACCGCAAGCCCACCCTGGCTGGTCTCCTTGTATTTGCTTTGCATATCAATGCCGGTCTGGCGCATGGTTTCGATCACCTTGTCGAGTGACACGGTATGCTGGCCGTCACCACGCATCGCCAGACGGGCGGCATTGATCGCCTTGACCGCCCCCATGGTGTTGCGCTCAATGCAGGGCACCTGCACCAGACCGCCAATCGGATCACAGGTCAGGCCAAGGTTATGTTCCATGCCAATCTCGGCGGCGTTTTCAACCTGTTCGGGCGTGCCGCCCATGACCGCACAAAGCGCCCCTGCTGCCATCGAACAGGCGACACCGACCTCACCCTGACAACCGACTTCGGCCGCCGAGATCGACGCACGCTTTTTATAGATCGAACCAATGGCCGCCGCTGTTAACAGGAATTCGCGTATTTTGCCCTGCGTGACATTGGCCCCGAACCGTTCGTAATAGCGCAGAACGGCGGGAATCACGCCTGCCGCCCCATTGGTCGGGGCCGTAACCACCCGCGAACCGGCAGCATTTTCCTCGTTCACGGCAAGGGCATAAAGATTGACCCAGTCGATCACGGTCAACGGGTCCTTAAGTCCGGCTTCAGGCCGTTCGGTCAGTTCAAGATATAGCTTCCGCGCGCGCCGTTTGACATTCAGCCCACCGGGCAGAATCCCATCGGTTTTGCAGCCCCGTTCAATACAATCCATCATCGCGCGATGCACACGGTCCACGAATTCCTCGGTCTCGGCGGGTTCGCGCCAGCTTTTCTCGTTTTCGGCCATGACTTCGGCAATCGACAGCTTTTCCTGTTTGCAGATCGCCATCAATTCATCGGCCGACGAAAAAGCATAAGGCAGCGTGATGTTATCGCCGGAATATTCCGCTCCACGATCATCACCCGATACAATAAACCCACCCCCGACCGAAAAATATTCCTGTTTGTGCAAAACAACACCATCATGGTCGAAGGCAGTGATGCGCATACCATTGGGGTGTTCGGGCAGGCTTTCGGCCATGTGAAACACAAGGTTGGTATCGCGGTTAAACGCAACCGGATGCCGACCGTAAAGCTGTAATTCGCGGTCCCTGTCAATCGCATCCATCGTCGGCGCGATCCGGTCAGGATCAACCGAACGCGGTCGTTCCCCCGAAAGCCCCATGATCACTGCGGTATCGGTGGCATGGCCCTTGCCGGTCAAGGCAAGCGATCCGTAAAGATCAACAATTACCGAGCCGATTTTTTCAAGCAGATTGCGGGCTTCAAGTTCCAGACAGAAACGATAGCCCGCCCGCATCGGGCCGACCGTATGCGAGCTCGATGGCCCGATGCCGATGGTATAGAGATCGACAACGGAAAGGTTAACGTCTTGCGGACGTTGATTTTTTTCTTCGGTCAAAAGGGCCTCCCACGGCTCTTTGTCATGCGAAACAATGCCGCACGACGTTATAGAACCGGTGTCTTGCCCCCTCTGTCCCTTGACCTGAGATTGTGCGCCTTGCCGCCAAAAACAAACAAGTCTTTGACGCCATGGCTTCATCCTTCGGTGGAAAGATGATGCAGGGCTTTGGCCCCGTACCGCTTTCTCTCTCCAGAGCCTCAATCCGCAACGGTCCATCTGCCTGAGAGTTTTCGGGGCTATTGCTCCTTCGGCGCCGATTTGATCGCGGGATCAAATCGGGCTCTCCCATCGCGGTTATTCGAGGTATCACCGTTGCAGGCCAGATTACAGGCAGGTGGCAAGCCTTGTCAAAAAGCAGCTTTGCAACCGCACAAAAAATACCCGGCCGGAAGGCTGTTCAATGCCCCCATTCATGATAGATTGCGCGTTGAAAATGCTTTGATTGACAGCGTCTGATGGCGGACCCACCGCGCCCGGCGTCATTGTACGGATGGTGAAATTACCGGAAAATAACCATCTTTACCGGTAATTCAGCCTTTTACCTTATTTCGTGTACCTTACTTCGTGGGATTATGATTGTGACTGTATCAAATACCGTAAAGCGCCCGCGTCCGGTGGTGCTGTGCATTCTGGATGGCTGGGGATATCGCGAGGAAAGCAAGGACAATGCGGTTGCATTGGCCAATACCCCTGTTTGGGACGCGCTTTATGCCAATAATCCGACCGGTTTTTTGAAGGCTTGTGGTCTGGATGTCGGCCTGCCCGAAGGACAGATGGGCAATTCGGAAGTCGGCCATATGAATCTGGGTGCAGGCCGGGTTGTGATGCAGGAACTGCCGAAAATTGACGACGCGGTCAAAACCGGTTCGATCGCAGAAACCGACACGGTCAAAAAAGTCATCGCCAAACTCAAAGAAAGCGGTGGTGTTTGCCATATCGCGGGACTTCTGTCCGAAGGCGGTGTGCATTCCCATCAGGCTCATATGGCAGCCCTTGCCAAAATCATCGCATCAGCCGGTGTGCCGGTAAAAATCCACGCCTATCTGGATGGCCGTGATACCGCGCCCAAAAGTGCCGCTAAATTCCTTGAAAAATTCCGTGCGCTGATTGGCGATGCCAATGTTGAAATCGTGACCGTTACCGGGCGCTATTACGCGATGGACCGCGATAATCGCTGGGAACGTGTCAGCCAGGCCTATTTCACGATGGTGCAGGGTAAAAACTACACCGATGGCCGTACCGCCGAAAGTGCCGAAGCTGCGATCAAGGCAGCCTATGATGCCGACACCACGGATGAATTCGTTCTGCCGACCGTAATCGGTAATTATGACGGCATGAAAGACGGCGACGGGCTTTTGATGACCAATTTCCGAGCCGACCGCGCGCGTGAAATTCTGGCCGCCATCTGCGCACCGGACTTTGACGGGTTTGACCGTGGCACCCCGATCAAATTTGCCGTACAGGCCGGCATGGTCGAATATTCATCTGACCACGCGAAATATATGGATGCGATCTATCCGCCGCAGGTGTTGCCAAATATCTTTGGCGAAGTTGTTTCCAGGGCGGGCATGAAACAGTTGCGCATTGCGGAAACCGAAAAATATCCGCATGTATCCTTCTTCTTTAACGGCGGTGAAGAACAGGTTTTCGAGGGCGAAGACCGTATTCTGGTACCCTCGCCCAAGGTTGCGACCTATGACCTGCAACCGGAAATGTCGGCCCCGGAAGTGGCCGAAAAGTTGGTGGCTGCGATCAGCGCAGAAACCTATGACGCGATCATTCTGAACTTTGCCAATCCCGACATGGTCGGCCATAGCGGCATTCTTTCAGCCGCCATGAAAGCCGCCGAAGCAGTTGACACCTGCCTTGGGCAGGTTGTCGATGCGGTTAAATCGGTAGGCGGCGTGATGTTCGTTACCGCTGATCACGGGAACTGTGAGATGATGGTCGATCCGGAAACCGGTGAACCGCACACCGCACATACACTTAATCTGGTCCCGACCATACTGGTAAACGGGCCGGAAGGTGTCACTCTGGAAAATGGCCGACTTGCCGATGTGGCACCAACGTTGCTTCAGCTTCTTGGCCTGCCGCAGCCAAAGGAAATGACCGGCAAACCGTTGATCAAGGGCTTGAAAGGGAATGATGCGCTTCTTGCGAGCTGATCTGCGTTCCAATACCGCCCTGCCTGCGCTGGCTGTGATTGCAGCCATGATTGCGGGCGGGGCTGCGCCTTCTTTTGCCCAATCGCTGCGCAAAGTGGACAGCCAGCTTGATAAACTTGAAAGCCAGTTGTCCGAACAACAGAAACAGGAAGAATTCCTGTCACGCAAATCACGCGAGCTTTGGACCGAGGAACAGGCGCTTCAATCCGAGGCCATTTCGGTCGCCAGAAGGGCCCAGCGCCTTGAAACAAAGCTGACCGAGCTTGAAGACCAGCTTGCCAAACTTGAAATCCGCGAAAAGCGCGCTGCCACCAGCCTTGAAGACAAAGCCGGGCAATATGCCCGCATTCTGATGGCGCTGCAGCGGCTGTCGACCACCCCACCCGAAGCCGTGATCGCCCTTCCGACCAGCCCGCAGGATACGTTGCGGTCAGCCATCCTGTTAAAGGCCGCCCTGCCGGGCGTCGAGCAGCATGCACGCGATCTGCGGGCCGAACTTGAAGAAATCGGCACCCTTCGCGAAGATATCCGTTCACGGCGCAGCGAAATGGCATCCGCCACCGAAGAATTACAGGCAGAACGCCAGTCACTGGCCTCCCTGCTTAACGAAAAGCGCAAACTGCGTTCGGAAACCGAGGCTGAGGCCAAAATGGCATCGCGCGCCGTCAATGAATTGGCGACCGAGGCAAAATCACTTGGCGATCTTCTGGAAAGCCTGAAAAATCGGGCAGAAGGCGTTCCCGAACCCCGCATGAAACCGGAACGCCAGATTGCCAAACGCGAAGAGCCCAAACCTGCCCCGCCCCCATCGACCATTGCCAGAAACGAGCCACCCGCCCCGCCTACCGACAAGACGGCCCCGGCAAGCAAACCTTCAAACGCCGCCGATGAAGAAATGGCTGTTGGCAGTTCGATCACGTTGGCACACGGACAATTGCGTATGCCAGCAAGCGGGAAGGTCGTTACACTGTTTGGCGAACGGTCGCGCGGACCGGACGGATTGGCGGTTACACATTCCAAGGGGATCGAGATCGACACGCGCCCGAACGCGCAAGTCGTATCACCCTTTGACGGCAAAGTTGTATTCGCCGGGCCCTTCCGTGGCTATGGCCGCCTCTTGATTATCGAACATGGCGAAGGATACCATAGTCTTATCGCCGGTTTTGATCGGCTCGACAGTGTGGTAGGACAGTATTTGTTGGCGGGCGAACCTGTTGGAATAATGGGTGAAATATCGCCTAAACTCTATCTGGAGATGCGCCATGACGGCGAAGCGGTCAATCCGCTTCCCTGGCTGGCCTCGAAAAACGGCAAGGTAAGTGGATGAAAACCTCTCGATTGGCAGTATTCGCACTCGCTACCGGCATGACTTTGGGCCTTGCTTCGCCCGCGCTGGCGCAATCTTCACCAACAACGTCGGCCGAAACCTATCGGCTGCTAAACCTGTTTGGCGATGTGTTTGAACAAGTGAAATCGAAATATGTCGAAGAAGTCGATGACAAACAGCTTATTGAAGCTGCGATCAACGGCATGCTCACATCGCTTGATCCACATTCCTCATATCTGAATATGGATAATTTCGAGGAAATGCAGGTTGATACCCGCGGCGAATTTGGCGGGCTTGGCATCGAAGTCACGATGGAAGAAGGCTTTGTCAAAGTCATTTCCCCGATTTATGACACGCCAGCCGAAAAAGCCGGTTTGCAGCCGGGCGATTACATCACCCATATCGACGGCACACCGATCCGTGGCCTTGGCCTGAACGAAGCGGTCGAGATGATGCGCGGCAAGGTCAATACCGATATCCGCCTGACCATCATGCGCAAGGGCGAAGCCGCACCGTTTGACGTGACGCTGACCCGGGCCGTAATCAAAATCCAGTCGGTCCGCTCCGAAGCGAAGGACGATGTCGGGTATATCCGCATCACCAAATTCAACGAACAAACCTATAGTGGCCTGCAACGTGCGATCACCGATATGCGCGATCAGATCGGTCCGGAAATGAAGGGCCTTGTGATTGATCTGCGTAACAATCCCGGTGGATTGCTTGATCAGGCGATTTCGGTTTCGGACGCGTTCCTGGACAAGGGTGAAATCGTATCAACCCGTCCGCGCGATACCGAAAACACCGAACGTTACAACGCCCGTCCGGGTGATCTTGCCGACGGACTTCCGATGATTGTACTGGTCAATGATGGTTCGGCATCCGCATCGGAAATCGTTGCCGGTGCCCTTCAGGATCACCGCCGGGCGGTCATCATGGGAACGCGCAGCTTTGGCAAGGGATCGGTTCAGACCATCCTGCCGATGCCGGGCAACGTGGCACTTCGTCTGACCACAGCGCGCTATTACACGCCGTCGGGTAAGTCGATCCAGGAAGTCGGCATTGTGCCTGACATCATCGTACCGCAAGCACGTGTAGAGAGCATCGAAGCCGCCCAGCGCCGATCCGAAGCCGACCTTAACGGTGCCTTGCGCAACGAGGACGAAACCATCAGCAATGCCGAAAGCGATGCAAATGATCGCCGCAGTGCCGCCGAGGAAATCGCGCTGGAGGATTATCAGCTGTCACGTGCACTTGACATGATCCGGGGCATTGCCCTGTTCGCACCCCGCCCGCAAGGGTGAGGTGCGAACCGAATACCGAAAGAGACTGACCTTTCGTGATCAGGAAACTCATAAAATCCTTGCGGTTTGGCCGAAAGAAGGAACGGGATCCTCTCGATGACATGGGCGATGAAGAAACAGATGATGTTTCAAACACCCTGTCTGACGAGGATCTTCCCTTTAACGAGCTGCCGATTGAGGTCCAGTGGGAACGCCTGCCCAAGCGTCCGCCATCGCGGCGCTGGTGGTTGTCCAAGCTCCTGATCATTGCCCTGTTTCTAAGCCCCATCGGGGCCGCGGCAATTGGCCTGATCCCGATCCTTGATCCAGAAACCGGATGGCGGCTGTTCCATCTGGGCAGTCCGAAAACAATCGCTGCTGTTCCCGGTTCCGAACGCGAACTTCAGGAAGAAATCGCCAAGGGCGTGCGTGACGTTGAAGAACGCACCCGTGCCGAGCAGGAGGCCCTTGCCAATGCCGGCACCAACCAGTCCGGCGAACCGCAAAATGCAGAAGACATTGCCAAACAGCTTGAAGGCGTTGCCGATCTGGTTGGAACACCGGGACAGGATGGCACGACCGACGGCAGCACAACACCGACCCCCGAAGAACTTGCCGCCCTTGCCGAGGAAGGCGCACTTGATCAGCCCATAGAGCCAGATCCCTTGCGCCCGGCCCCCATTCCCGGTCTGGATGAGGAAGGCAGCTTTGGCCGCATTCCGCGAATTGCCGATGATGGCACGACACCGTTTGATGCTTATAAACGCCCGTTTGACGTGGTTGAAGGCCAACCCTATGTCGGTATCATTGTAACCGGTATCGGCTTGAATAGTGACAGAACACAGGCCGCAATCGAAGATTTGCCGCTGAACATTTCGCTGGCGCTGTCACCCTATTCGAACAATCTGCCCGAGGTCGCGGCCAATGCACGGGCGATGGGTCACGAAGTATTCTTGCAGTTGCCGATGGAGCCAATCGACTTCCCGCTGTCCGATCCCGGTCCGCGTGCGCTTCTGACGAGCCTTCCGGAAGGTGAAAACCTTGTCAGGCTGGAATGGTTGCTGGCGCGATTCCCCGGCTATGCTGGTGTGGTCAGTTATCTTGGATCAAAGTTTGGCAGCCTTGACAGTGCCATCCGCCCGGTTATCGAGTTCATCGACCGGACGGGCCTGATGTATGTTGAAGGCACGAATTCAGGATCGATCAGTCTTGGCGCACAACTGGCATCGAATGCCGACACCCCGAATGCCATAGGCAATATCATGATCGACGAAATACCAAGCCGACGGCAAATTGACGCCCGCCTGAACGATCTGGTTGAGCAGGCAAAAAGCAATGGTGTCGCCATCGGGATCGCGCAATCCTATCCGGTCACCATTCAGCGCCTTCGCAACTGGTCGGCACGGCTTGCGCGTCAAGGGGTTCAGCTTGCACCGGTTTCGGCCCTTGCAAAGATGCAGGTCACACCGCAATCTGCGGTCGAGGCGGAAGCCGCCCGGCGTGAAGCGGCACTGGCCGAAGAACGTGCGCAGCAGAATGCCGCCCCGGAAGATACCGGCGACGGCGCAAATGAAACAATCGAGAATTGACAGCATAGCTGACGCGTAAACGCGGACAGGGGGTAAAAATGGCCAAGAAATCAGGTAGCAAGTCGAAGAAAGCTGCCAAGCCGGACAAGGATCAGCCGATCGAAAGTACCGGCGGAGCTGGCCTGACAGCGGAAGATTTACCTTATCGTCCATGCGTCGGGATTGCGCTGTTCAATGATGATGGACAGGTCTGGATCGGCAACCGGATCGGATTTGAAGGAGCATGGCAATTGCCGCAGGGCGGCATCGACGACGGCGAAACTGCAGAACAGGCCGCACGGCGCGAGCTGTCTGAGGAAATCGGAACCGACAGGGCAGACATCATTGCCGAAACCCCCGACTGGCTCACCTATGACCTGCCCGACCATCTGATCGGCAAGGCATTTGGAGGCAAATATCGTGGCCAGAAACAGAAATGGTTCGCCATGCGCTTTACCGGCAAGGAAAAACATATCAAAATCGATGCGCCTCATCCCGAATTCGACGCGTGGCGCTGGACCGATTTCGGAACTTTGCCCGATCTGATCGTGCCGTTCAAAAGACCGGTTTATTTGCAACTGGTCGAAATCTTTCGTGATGTACCTCAAAGAATTCGAAATTCGGGGACGGCATAAGACGCCACGTTATTTCTTGATCACTGCGCGCAAAGCGCTAGATTGCAGAAAATCAAGATACATCAGAAGTTTAGAGGAGTTCTAAGATGGGTGCAGATCGCTTGATCTTCGGTGTTCTGACGATCGTGGTAGGTCTTTTTGGCCTGTTCTATGCCTCGGGTTCGCTTGACGGCTACTCGTATTTTGTGGGTCTGGCACTATTCATCGGCGCGGTGCTGTTCATGTTCCAGTTGATCAAGGGACATTATGACCAGCAGGAAAAGGACTCCCATAAGTAACGCCGAAACGGTTCGCATCGCCTTAAAGGTTTTCTTTCAGGACCATGCGCGGTATGGATCAGGGTATGACCAATACACACTGGGATCCCGTTCGCTACGGCCTGTTTGGCGATGAACGCCGCCGCCCGGCCAAAGATCTGATCGCCCGCCTGCCCAAGCCGGCGGATGGCTTTGTACCGCGTCACATTGTCGACCTTGGCTGCGGACCGGGTTCAATCACCGCATTGCTAGATCAGGCGTATCGGACACCAGAAAATCCCGATGTCCGTATTGTCGGGATTGATTCATCATCGGAAATGCTCGAAACCGCCAGCACACGCGGTGAAAATATAGAATGGCAACAGGCTGATATCGCGCAATGGGAGCCTGACGAGCCAATCGATATCCTGTTTTCCAATGCCGCCCTGCAATGGGTTCCCGAACATGCAAAACTGTTCCCGCGGCTGACACGATTTTTACGGCCCGGCGGCTTGTTGGCCATTCAGGTGCCGAACAATTTCCTGGCCCCCAGTCATCAGCTGATTGGCGAAGCCGGAATTGAATGGCGCGACGCCGTTGCCGAAGCAACCCAGCAAATCCGGATCATGCGGCCAGGCGACTATTTCGATGTTCTTTCCCCGGACTGTGATGCCATTGATCTTTGGCAGACCCAGTATTGCCATGTCTTGCATAGTGAAGACCCTGTGTTTGACTGGACCTCGTCAACCGCCTTGCGACCGGTTCTGGCCGCCCTGCCCGACGATAATGCGCGCGCCGCATTTTGCGAAAAATACAAAACCCGCTTGAAACAGGTCTATCCCCCGCGTGAAGATGGCATCACCCTGTTTCCGTTCAACCGGTTATTCATGATAGCCCGCAAACGCGACGCATAAGTCCGACACGCCGTTTTATTGGCGGGCATCCGAAGGAGCAATCCATGCCCGCCTTTCGTGATCATTTTATTCCCTGCTGCGGTTATGAAGTTCATGTCCGGACATGGGGCACACCGGATAAACCGGCCCTTGTCATGAGCCACGGTCTGGCGCGGCTGGCCGATGATTTCGATGATGTCGCCCCACATTTCACTGATTCCTATTTCGTCCTGTGCCCATCCATGATCGGACGCGGGCTTTCCGGGTGGGCCAGGAATCCCGACAGCGAATATACCCTGCCTTTCTACGTCGCACAGACGTTTGAAATGCTTGAATATTTCAAAATTTCAAGCTGCAAATGGATCGGCACGTCGATGGGCGGGCTGATCGGGCTTGCCGTTACAGCCGAAGCTGCCGGATGGATCGAAAAGCTGGTTTTAAACGATATCGGCCCGGAACTTGATCCGACCGCCGTTGCCCGCATCAAGTCATATGTCGGCACAACGCCCGAGTTCGAAACAATTCATGATGTGGAGGAAATCGTCAAACTGGTCTATGCGCCGTTCGGGATCACTGACGAAGCCACATGGTCATTTATTTCTGCGCGTTCCGTCCGGCGCATGCCCAACGGAAATTTCATGATGCATTACGATCCCGAAGTGATGCGCGTTTTTGCCGAACATATTGATTCCTTTGATGCCTGGGATCAATTCAACGCCCTTCCATGCCCCGTAATGCTGATCAGTGGTGCGAAATCTGATCTGATCCCGCCCGTTATCGTAGAAAAAATGCGGGAACAAAAACCGGAAATGCCAGTTTTAATAGTGGCAAATTGTGGTCACGCACCCCACTTGAATGACGAGGAACAGATAAAAGCCATCAAGGCGTTCCTCACCGACTGATAAAGCCGGGACCGGAAACATCCAGTATTTGTTCGCACAAGGGGATGTGCATCAACTGGGATCAGGCTGTCGGGATACGAGGCATGAATGTATCACGTCCAATAATGTGGCCGATTGCAAGCCTTGCAATTGCTGTGATGGCAAGCGGGTTTTCGCAAACGGCCCAAGCACAGTCGACACTAACTGCCACGCCAGATGGAACCGGTGTATCGATTGGCTTGCCCAAAATCGATGGCTCCCCCAATTCGCTGGTTCCCGGTATTTTACCGCCCGCATCCCCGGGTGGCATGCGCAACTATTTTTCCACGCGAGGCAATCGCGGGATCGTGCTGGGCAATCCCGCCAGCGATTCCGAGGGTGACCAGTCCCTTTTCTGGCTTGAAATGGACAGCCAGCCCACATCAAGCAACGGTATTGCCGCCCAGATTGGAATCGGTTTTGCGCCACGTCCCGATCTTGGCTTTGCCTTCGGTCCGGTTTTCGAATTGAATGGCCCGATTGGGCAAAGTGCCAGCATCGGATCGGGCAATGATTACGATGTGACACCAACGCATCGTCCCGGTGGCGTGTACAGTCAGAACTTTTCAAGCAATCCTGCGGGAACAGATGATGCAGGCATTGCGGCAAGCCTGTCCTACATGCCGTTCCAGGATATCTGGATCGGATTGCACGGCCGTGTAACCAGCGACCTTTCATCAGGCCCCAATGCAGCAGAACCAGACCGGTTCGATGCAATGCTTGGCCTGACGGCGGGTTATCGTCTGGAATTCTGAGCCCGCTTTGAACCAATCCTGCACGCGATGCTCAATTACCCTTTTGTCAGCCCGAACGAGGCTGTATGACTCCTAGGGTCAGGACTCATTAGGGAAAGACGACGCGAAGCATGACCACCACGCCAGCACCGATAGACGGGCCGAATGCCGACGCCTTTTCCGCCTGCAACGACCTTGCCGCAGCCAAAAATGCCAATCTGTATCGTGCGGCCATGCGCCTTGGTCCGGAACGGCAACGTTTCTTTCTGGCCGCCTATGCGTCGATGCGGGTGATTGATGATATCGTCGATGACGGGTTCCTTGAACTGACCGATCATGAACGGGACTATGCCCGCGAAGATACCCTGATCGCGATTGACCAGTGGCAGCAACAAATCGAAGCAGCCAAGAAGGATAACGACAATCCCCATCCCGAAAGCGGCCCGCTCAACCAGCGGGTTTTCGATGCCCTGCGTCTGACACTGGGACGCAGCGACCTGGAAGTTGATCCGTGGGTTGATCTGGCCGATGCATTGCGCCGCGATGTTGCCGAAGACCCGATGGATGAATGGGACGATTTCATTGCCTATTGCGAGGGGGCAACGGCGGCCCCGGCATCGATTTTTGTCTATCTGCTCTCGGCACGATTCGATAACGAGATCGGATATACATCGCCCCTGACCAATCCGCCGCTCTATCACGCGCGCGACATGGCAATTTTCTGTTATGTGGTGCATATCCTGCGTGACCTGCCCGACGATATCAAAGGTCCCGACAGGCTGGTGACGATACCGGCCGAAATCCTGATTGCCGCCGATATAACGCTTGGCGAAATCCGAAATGCCATCGGGCAGAAGAAATATGATGATCTGGATCGGTTGGGCACCATCCTTCTGGAACGCGCGTGGGAACATTTTGAAACCGGACAGGCCCGGTCGGCTGAACTTCTGGCAATCCTTGACCCGGAAGAAACCGATACCCTGTCACGCCTGTTTGCCGTCTATATCGAACTGGCCAGTGCAATGATGGATAATGGTTATGCAGCCTTCCTGAAAGATCGCGATACAATCATCGCCCAAACAGCAAACAACAGCCTGCCCGGATAACAAAAGCCCCGCCAATCGGCGGGGTTTTGCATTTAAGAACCGGCAGATTGCGGATCAGTCACGCAGGGCAGCAACCCCCGGCAGCTCTTTACCTTCAAGCCATTCGAGGAAGGCACCGCCCGCCGTCGAGACATAGGAGAAATCCTGATCGGCATCGGCATGACGAAGGGCCGCAACCGTATCCCCACCACCCGCAACCGACAAAAGTTTGCCAGCCTTGGTCAGTTTCGCCGCCTGCTGTGCAACGGAAACCGTCGCCGTATCGAACGGTGCGATTTCAAACGCCCCCAGCGGACCATTCCAGACCAGCGTTTCGCAAGTCTCAAGGCGCTTGTTCAGATCGACAATGGTTTTCGGCCCGGCATCAAGGATCATGCCATCGGCTTCGACATTATTGATGTCGGAAACCGTGTGATCGGCATGCGCTTTAAATTCCTTGGCGACCAGACCATCAACCGGCAAAACGATTTCACAATTGGCGGCTTCGGCCTTGGCAAAGATTTCGCGCGCGGTTTCCAGAAGGTCATGCTCGCACAGCGATTTGCCAACATTGACACCCTTGGCCGCAAGGAAGGTATTGGCCATGCCACCGCCAATAACCAGCTGATCAACCTTGGCAACCAGATTGCCCAGAAGGTCCAGCTTGGTTGAAATCTTGGCACCGCCAACGATTGCCATCACCGGATGTTTCGGTGCTTCAAGCGCATTGCCAAGAGCTTCGAGTTCGGCCTGCATCAGACGACCGGCATAGGCCGGAAGCTTGCGCGCCAGTCCCTCGGTCGAGGCGTGCGCACGGTGCGCGCAGGAAAAGGCATCATTGACGTAAATATCGCCAAGCTTCGCCAGTTCAGCAACAAAGGCCGGGTCATTCTTTTCTTCTGCCGCGTGATAGCGAAGGTTTTCCAGAACCGCAATTTCGCCGTCCTTAAGGCTGTTCACCACGTCTGCCGCCGCTACACCAATGCAGTCATCGGCAAATTTCACCGGACGACCAAGCTGTTTGGCAAGAGCATCGGCAACCGGCTTAAGCGACATTTCGGCAACGCGTTCGCCCTTGGGGCGGCCAAAATGGGTAATCACAACCAGTTTCGCACCGGCATCTGCCAGTTCGATCAGCCCCGGAACCGTACGTTCGATGCGGGTGGTATCACCCACAACGCCGTCTTTCATCGGAACGTTAAGATCAGCGCGCAGCAAAACGCGCTTGCCAGCGACATTGACACCGTCAAGCGTATTGAAGTCAGCCATTATCTGAACCTGCTTTTGAGTTTAACAAAAGACGGGAGGGGGCGTCCCGACATGGGGTGAACGGAGAACCCGTTCATAACGACACCGACCCGTCATGTTGCTCACGGGGTCGGCACCATAAATCCAATCAATGCTGTCCCAGAAGGGATCCGTGCAAAAAGCCCGAGAAGCTGGTCGCAACCGGCCCGGTCATCAGGACATGGTCATCGGGCAGCCATTCGATGGTCAGCGGACCGCCATCCAGAATGATTTCAGTTTTCCGGCCCGTCAAACCACGGCGCGCAGCCGCAACACCGGCAGCACAGGCACCCGTGCCACATGCGCGCGTCACACCGACACCGCGTTCCCATACCCGCATGCGAATCCGGTTTTCGCTGATGATGCTGCACACCTCGATATTGGCTCGTTCGGGGAACATTTCGTGATGTTCAAGGACGGGTCCAAGCTTTTCGATATCAATCGACTCGGCATCGTCGACAAAGAACACTGCGTGCGGATTGCCGACATTAACACCGACCGCATCCGACAGGCCGCCCAGGGACAACGGAATATGGTTGGTATCGACCGCCTGACCCAGCGGGATATCGCGCCAGTCCAGCCTGACCTGCCCCATATCAACGGTGACACGGCCATCGGCCAGTCCATTGGCATCAAGCAAGCCAACAACGGTTTCAATAATGACATCCTTGCGGCCAAGTTCGCCCATGACAATGTTGGCGACACAGCGCGTGGCGTTGCCGCAGGCCTCGACCTCACCGCCGTCATTATTGCGAATGCGCATGAAGGCATCGGCAAGCTCGTCACGCGCCGGTTCGATCACGATCAACTGGTCGCAACCGACTCCGGTCTTGCGATCTGCGATACGGGCCGCGGTCGCGTTATCAAGATCAAGCACAGCGGGATCGCGTCGTCCGTCAAAGACAACGAAATCATTTCCCAGACCATGCATTTTGACAAAAGGAATACCGTTCATAACCGCCTTATAACGGTGTCAGCGGATGCCGTCCACCAAAGTCAGCGCCATCAATGCTGGGCTGCCGGGGCACAATAACGGATTTTACGCGGCACAAAGCCCGCCCCGCTGAAATAGTCACGCAGGCGTTCTTCCATTTCACCGACCGAAACATGAACCGCGGCACAGTGATGGCCCATTACCAGCCGGTTCATCGCATTGCGCATGGCATCAAGCACATAAGGCCGTGAAACAATTTCGACGGCCATGATGTTGTCGACATGCAGGACAAGTCCCTCGGCAATGTCGTCGCGCACCTGATAGGAAAACAGACCGTGGATATAGCCCCGTTCATTGGCGATCACGATGATGCCGCGTGGACGCTGCCACAGGATATCGTCGCATCCCGCACCGATCACGCTGTTGCCGCGATCCGTGCAGAATTCGGCAACAAACTCGCGCCAGCGTTCCACCGTAAGGCCGGTTTGCATCATCTGCACGAGCGGAAAGGTCATATCCGCTGTGTGATGTGTTAAGGGCCGTGCCTGATAGGTTGTTGACATGATTGCTGCTCTTCCCGGGGAATTTTGGCGATCATGCAGCAAAGAATTCGCATTCACCTTGACCTGTATCAACACCTTTGCAGACCCGAACGCGCATAAACACACTTAGCAATCAATTGTCCCGCAACGCGGGCGAGCTTTGCCTGAAGATTGAAAGACACGGGGCTTTTACACGCCGATATTGACGTGGATCAATGGCGTCAGCGGCTCCTACCCGCATAATCATCAGACATTCAAAAGCCTCGTCCGTTTTGCATGTGATGCCGCAAATAGCGCATCACGGCAGTGGTGGGGCTTTTGGTGCAGGTGGCAAGGGGATGGCATGTGTCGCACCCGGTCACCGCCGGGACTGATGGAGTTGACCGATCGGATTGGGGACAACTCACCCGAACACCTTGAACGGGAGTCAAGCATGAGCCAGGGGAGCATGGCACAGACAGCATCAACGCCAGTTGCTGTTGATTATAATATGGACGTTGTGCGCTGGGGCGCACTGGCGACTGTATTTTGGGGCGTCGTCGGATTTCTGGCGGGCGATTTAATTGCCTGGCAGCTCGCATTTCCGGCGCTTAACTTTGATAACGAATTCCTGAACTTCGGACGTCTGCGCCCGCTGCATACATCGGCAGTGATTTTTGCCTTTGGCGGCAACGCCCTTCTGGCGACGTCATTCTATGTGGTGCAACGAACCTGTCGAACGTCACTTTATGGTGGCAAGGCGCTTCCGTCGTTTGTTTTCTGGGGCTACCAATTGTTCATCGTGATGGCCGCAATCGGCTATGTCACGGGGGTTACCCAGGGCCGTGAATATGCTGAACCGGAATGGTTCGTCGATATCTGGCTGACCGTGGTCTGGGTCGCGTATCTTGCCGTTTTCGTCGGTACGCTGCTTAAACGTACGGAACCGCATATCTATGTGGCGAACTGGTTCTATCTGGCCTTCATCGTCACGATTGCGATGCTGCATCTGGGGAACAACCTGGCGATACCGGTCTCGTTCACGGGTGCCAAATCCTACTCGATGTTCTCGGGTGTTCAGGATGCGCTGACGCAGTGGTGGTATGGCCACAACGCGGTGGGCTTCTTCCTGACGGCAGGCTTCCTCGGCATGATGTACTATTTCATTCCGAAGCGTGCTGAGCGTCCGGTCTATTCCTATCGCCTGTCGATCATCCACTTCTGGGCGCTGATCTTCCTGTATATCTGGGCCGGCCCGCACCACCTGCACTATACCGCACTTCCGGATTGGGCGCAGACACTTGGCATGACTTTCTCGATCATGCTGTGGATGCCGTCCTGGGGTGGAATGATTAACGGCCTGATGACGCTTTCGGGTGCCTGGGACAAACTGCGCACCGACCCGGTCCTGCGTTTCATGGTCGCGGCTGTCGGTTTCTATGGCATGTCGACCTTCGAAGGTCCGGTCATGTCGATCAAGGCCGTCAACGGCCTGTCGCACTATACCGACTGGACCATTGGTCACGTTCATTCCGGCGCGCTTGGCTGGGTGGCATTCGTGTCGTTTGGCGCGATCTATCATCTGATCCCGGTCCTGTGGCACCGTGAACGCCTGTATTCAATGCGTCTGGTTGCCCATCACTTCTGGCTCGGCACTATCGGTATCGTTCTTTACATCACGTCGATGTGGGTATCGGGGATCATGCAGGGTCTGATGTGGCGTGCCTATGACGATCTGGGCTTCCTGCAGTATTCCTTCATCGAAACCGTTGAAGCCATGCACCCCTACTACATCATTCGTGCAACGGGCGGTCTGCTGTTCGTGCTGGGGTCGCTGATCATGGTCTGGAACGTCTACAAGACGATCAGGGGTGATCTGCGTCGCGAAGCACCGATCGGCACACCTGCCACCGTGGCCGCCGAATAAGGGGGATGGGAAAATGCTTCTGAAAAAACACCATATTGTTGAAAAGAACGTCTTTGTTCTCGTCCTCGGAATTTTCCTGACCATCATCATCGGCGGTATTGTTGAAATCGTGCCCTTGTTCACGATGGAACAGACCATCGAGAAGGTAGAAGGAGTACGTCCCTATTCACCGCTCGAACAGGCGGGACGTAACATCTATCTCCGCGAAGGCTGCTATAACTGCCATTCTCAGCAGATCCGTCCGTTCCGTGACGAGGTCGAACGTTATGGCCATTACAGCCTTGCTGCGGAATCGATGTACGACCATCCGTTCCAGTGGGGATCGAAACGTACCGGTCCGGATCTTGCCCGTGTTGGTGGCAAATATTCCAACGACTGGCATGTTGCCCACCTGATTGATCCGCGCGCGGTCGTGCCGGAATCGATCATGCCGGGCTACCCGTTCCTAGCGGAACGCGAATTGAAGTTCGATGACGCCCAGGCACACCTTGAAACGCTGAAAATGGTCGGTGTTCCTTACACCGACGAGCAGATCGAGAATGCCAAGGCCGACCTGTATCTGCAGGCGATGGCGGACGAGGATTACGAAGAACTCCTTGCACGCTATCCGAATGCGGCAACCGGTGACTTTGATGGCAATCCGGCAAAACTGACCGAAATGGATGCGCTTGTCGCGTATCTGCAGGTCCTGGGTCGCATGGTCGATTTCACCACCTACAACCCGCAACTGAACCTGCGCTAAGGCGAAGGGGAACGTCATGGAATTCTTTACGCAACTCGCTGACTTTTTCCGACCCTTGTGGGGTCTGTGGCTGATGCTGCTTTTCGGGGCGATCATTGCTTGGGTCATGTGGCCTAGCAAAAAGCGCCGGAAAGACATGGAAGAGCATGCCCGGATTCCGTTTCGGGATGAGGAATAGGGGGAGAACCGAGCTATGTCGACACATGTCGAAAAAGACCAGGTTTCGGGTCACGAAACCACCGGTCATGAATGGGATGGCATCAAGGAACTGAATACACCGCTGCCTTCCTGGTGGGTATATGTCTTCTGGGCCACAATCGTCTGGTCGGTCGGCTATTGGGTGGTTTATCCGTCCTGGCCGACGGCAACGAGCTACCTTACCGGTATGTTCGAAACCACCAACCGGACCCAACTGCATGAAACCATGGCCAATGTTGCCGCCGAACGCGCGCCCTATATGGAGCGTCTGGCAGCACTGGATCTGGATGAAATCGTTAATGACAGCGAATTGCTGAACTTCTCGATGGCGGGGGGCAAGGCCGTGTTTGCAGAAAACTGCGCACCGTGTCACGGCACGGGCGGTTCTGGCAATCCAGGCTTCCCGTCCTTGCAGGATGATGACTGGCTGTGGGGCGGAACGCTTGAGGCGGTCAATGAAACGGTTCATGTCGGTGTCCGCTGGGATGCAAATGAAGACACCCGGTTCAACGATATGCCCGCTTTTGGTCGTGACGAGATACTTGAACGCGAAGACATCAATGATGTCGTTCAGTATGTCCTGGCCTTTACCGGTCGCGAGACCGACAAGGCAGCAGCCAATCGCGGTGCGGGAGTGTTCGCCGATAACTGCGCATCCTGCCACGGCGAAGACGCAAAGGGTGTTCAGGAACTGGGCGCGCCCAACCTGACCGATGCAATCTGGCTGTATGGCGGCGATGCTGCCACCATCACCGAAACCGTAAACAATTCACGCGGTGGCGTGATGCCAGCTTGGGGTGGTCGTCTTGACGAAGAAACCATCAAGATGCTGACGGTTTACGTCCACTCGCTTGGTGGCGGTCAGTAACCTTTAAAATCTTCTGCCCGCCGCACCTTTCTGCACTGTGATCTGATCAAAAATTGATTTGTATCATGGTGGGGTGCGGCGGGTTTTTCGTATGTTGGCACTGCAATTTGAATAATCCTAATCCGGCTTGGCATGCCGCATGCCAATGTCGCGCGATGTGCCGATGACTGGTGGCCCAAAACCACAAGAGAGCAGTTATCGGCGATGCGGCACAACAATCAGGTAGCGACAATGGCCATGCCCCATTTGCAACAGCCCGATCCCGCACATCCCCTCCCGCAAAATGACACGCTGCCGGAAGATGATCGAGACCAGCCCCTATATAAAACCCGCGACAAGGTCTATCCGAAACGGGTGTCGGGGTATTTCCGTAACCTGAAATGGTTTGCGCTGATTACCCTGCTGGCGATTTACTGGATCGTGCCCTGGCTACGCTGGGATCGCGGCGCATCGGCACCGGATCAGGCGGTTCTGATCGATATGGATATGGGGCGCGCCTATTTCTTCTTTATCGAAATCTGGCCGCAGGAAGTCTATTACATCACCGGTCTTCTGATTCTGGCGGCAATCGGTCTTTTTCTGGCGACATCGCTGTTTGGTCGCATCTGGTGTGGGTATGGCTGCCCGCAAACGGTGTGGACCGATCTTTTCATGCTGGTCGAACGCCATATTCAGGGGGATCGCAATGCCCGCATGCGCCTCGACAAATCGCCCTGGACCTTTGAAAAAATCTGGAAAATCGGGGCCACTCATCTTTCGTGGCTGGTGATTGCTGCCGCAACCGGTGGTGCCTTCGTGCTTTATTTCAACGATGCTCCCAAGGTAATCGCCGATATCTTTACCGGCCACGCATCATTGGGCGTTTATGTCACCATCGCGTTTCTGACTTTTTCGACCTATTTGCTGGCGGGTTGGGCGCGCGAACAGGTTTGTACCTATATGTGCCCTTGGCCGCGTTTCCAGTCGGCAATGCTTGATGACGAGTCGATGATCGTCACCTATGAAGGCTGGCGCGGCGAGCCCCGCGGCCCGATCAAACGCAAGAACCTTGTCCGAGGCGAAGTTCCGGAAGTCGGTCACTGCATTGATTGCTATGCCTGCTTTAACGTGTGCCCGACGGGGATCGATATCCGTGATGGACTGCAGATGGAATGTATCGGCTGTGGCCTGTGCATCGATGCCTGCAACGAGATGATGGACAAAGTCGGCTTCCCGCGCGATCTGGTACGGTTCGATTCCGTGCAGAACAGTCAGCTTCGCGCCCATGGCAAGGCGACCAATATCCGCATCCTCCGCCCGCGCACGATTTTCTATTCGGTCATTCTCGTGCTTGTTGCCTCGGTAATGGCTTTTGGCCTTCTGAACCGCACAACGCTTGAGGTCAACGTCCTGCGTGACCGTAACCCGATCTTTGTCACTTTGTCGGATGGTGACGTTAGAAACGGCTATACGCTGAAAGTCCTGAACAAGGAACAGGCTGCGAAAACCTATATCCTTCAGATCGAAGGACTTGATGCCAGCGATTTTCAGGTGATCGGTCTGACACCGAACCAGGACGGCACATTCAGTCTGGATGTCGCACCTGATCGCGTCGGCAGTTTCCGCGTCTTTGTTGCGGCAAATCCGGAAACATTAAACAGTGAATCAACGCCGTTCGAGTTCAGCGTGACAGATCCAGAGGACAATGTTCGCGAAACTTATGATACGGTATTTGCCGGTCCGAAATAAACGGACCGGCCTGATGATCCCGGCAACCGATCATGTGCCACCGGGCAGGAGATAAAGATTATGACGATCCAGACCACAACATCACAGGCTTCTGGCGCCGGCCCGCGCAAATCGGATCGTCTGATCCCGTGGTATTTCGTCGGTGGTTTCGCGATCATGCTGATTGCCAATATCTCGCTGATCACGTTTTCAATGACCAGCTGGAACGGCCTTGTGACCAAACATGCCTTTGAAGAAGGCAATAATTACAACGCCGCAATGTCAGGTGCACAACGCCAGACCGAACTGGGATGGCGCAGCAAACTGTCCGTTGATGGCCTGATCAATCAGTCTGCGACGGTTACTGTCCTGTTCCGGGATCGTGATTCCAAACCGATCAGCGGTGCAGAAATGGAAATCGTTTTGCGGCGTGCAGACCGTGATGACCTTGACCAGACTGTCCGGCTGGCCGAAATCGCCCCCGGTGAATATCGTGCCAGTGCCGCGTTCCCGGTTTATGGTCGCTGGGAAATCCGGACCATTGCACGCGCCCTTGGTGATGATTACCAGACCGTCGAGACCGTTCTTGTAAAACCATGACAACCCCGAACACCTGCCGCCATTGTGGATATCCGGTGACATCCATGTCACCAGCGGGACCCGATTTCTGCTGTCGGGGCTGTGCAGGTGCGTTTGCGCTGTTGGGTGACCTGGGCCTGAAATCCTATTACAGCCGTCGAAGCATTGATCCCAAAACCAGACCGTTGCGCCCCGACACGGATGAAATCGCAGCGATTAATTTCACCGACCTTGTCAGTACCGACGACAAAGGTGTTCATCATCTGAACCTGATGGTGGACGGTATTCATTGTGCGGCCTGCGTCTGGCTGATCGAAACCCTTTTGCAAAAAAATCCGTCCGTCCTGCATGCCCGCGTCAACATGACCACCCGCCGCCTAAGGATGGCATGGAACGGCGATATTGCCGATGTCGATGAACTGGTCAAACCGGTTCTGCAGATGGGATACCGGCTGATCCCGTTTGATCCCGCAGCGCTTGAGCAGGCCACACAGGCCCGCAACAGCGAATTGCTGCGCTGTCTGGCGGTCGCCGGATTTGCCGCAGGCAATGTCATGCTGCTTTCGGTGTCCGTCTGGGCCGGGTATTTTCAGGGCATGGGCGGGGCAACCCGCGATCTTTTCCATTGGATATCGGCCCTGATTGCCCTTCCCGCAGCGGCCTATGCCGGCATCCCGTTTTACCGCTCTGCTTGGGGTGCAATCCGCAATCGCCGGGTCAATATGGATGTCCCGATCAGCCTCGGCGTCATTCTCGCCCTTGGCATGAGCTTGGCCGAAACCACGCGCGGCGGCCCGCATGCCTATTTTGATTCGGCGATAACACTTCTGTTTTTCCTTCTGGTTGGTCGTTATCTTGACAGCCGCGCACGCGGTCAGGCGCGGTCGGCGGCCGAACATCTGCTTTCTCTCAATGCCCGATCGGTCACGGTTCTCGATGACGATGACACCCGCCGACTGATCGCGCCGGAGAAGGCAAAGCCGGGCATGATCGTTATGGTCGCTGCGGGCGAGCGGATCGGCATTGACGGTGAAATCCTCGACGGACAGTCGGATATCGATACCAGCCTGATCACGGGTGAAAGCATCCCCGGCATCGCCAAACCGGGGGCCACCGTTTTTGCTGGAACAACCAATATTTCGGCCCCCTTGCGCATACGTGTTACCGCAACCGGTCAAACCACGCTTTTGGCGGAAATTGTCAGGTTGATGGAAAATGCCGAACAGGGGCGTGCCAAATATGTGGCCCTTGCCGACAGGGTCGCAAAATCTTATGCCCCCGTGGTCCATATTCTTTCGGGCACGACATTTCTGGGCTGGTGGTTGATTGGCGGGATTGGCTGGCAGGATGCCCTGATGAATGCAATTGCCGTTCTGATCATCACCTGCCCCTGCGCGCTGGCACTTGCGGTGCCGGTTGTTCAGGTAATTGCAACCGGACGGCTGTTGCGTGCGGGTATTCTTGTCAAATCGGCCACCGCACTGGAAAGACTGACCAGCATTCGTGGCGTCATTTTCGATAAAACCGGTACATTAACCACCGGCAAGCCCGAATTGGTAAGCAATACCGAAAATGAAGGCTCGCTTGAACTTGCGGCTTCCATCGCCGCCAATAGCACCCATCCCTTATCCCGTGCCCTGGTTCGGGCCGCCGGAAATGTAACACCAGTCGCCAACGTTTCCGAACATCCGGGACAGGGATTGTCTGCGGAACTGCCCGGTGGTGTGGTTCGGCTGGGAAGCCGTGCATTTTGCGGCATTGCTGAAAATGCCGACCTGTCCAGCCACGTTGCAGGTCCCGAAATATGGTTACAGGAACCGGAGCGTTCAGCCGTCCGGTTTGTTTTCCGCGATGCCCCGCGTCATGATGCCGAACAGGTTATTGCAACGCTGTCTGCACGCGGATTTGATATTTCCCTTCTATCGGGTGACCGGCCGGTGACGGTATCGCAGCTTGCCGAAACGCTTGGCATCCGCGACTGGAAGGCACAACTATCTCCGGCGGACAAGGCAAACGAAATCGCCCGTCGCGCAGAAGACGGAAAATGCGACCTTATGGTCGGTGACGGCATTAATGATGCGCCGGCACTTGCCGCAGCCCACGCATCCATGTCACCCGCCAGTGCGGCTGAAATCAGCCAGAATGTCGCCGATATCGTGTTTCAGGGTGATCGTCTTTCAGCCGTGATCGAGACCATCGATGTTGCAAAAAAATCCGACCGGCTTGTGCGGCAGAATTTCATGCTTTCGTTTGGCTATAACCTGATTACGATTCCATTGGCGGTTTCGGGTATGGTCACCCCACTGGTGGCCGCCATTGCGATGTCTTCATCATCTTTGATTGTGATTGCCAACGCATTGCGCCTGCGATCAGGAAGTGACAAACCGGTAATCGAAGATCGCGCGACCCTCCCCGTACATGCCCAAGAGGCAGGAGCTCCGTCAGTATGAGCAACCTATTACTTCTGATACCAATCGCCCTGTTTCTGGGACTTCTCGGGCTGGCCGCATTTCTGTGGTCGCTTAAATCCGGGCAGTTTGATGATATGGAAGGGGCGGCAAACCGGATTTTGTTTGACGACGACGATCAGGAACCGCAGGACAGCCATACGAAAAACAACTGAATGAAACGTTAGTATCGCTTGAACTGCCCCTATCTGATCGAATAGATTAATTCCAATTCAACACCTTAATGCATGTAGCTCCGGAGTTTGCCATGTCTGTGCGTTCCCAGCTTTGTGAGGCCTGCGGAATCAAGGACTTGACCTTCTGCTCTTCTTTGCAGGGTACGGAGCATGACCGTCTGCGCCAGATGCTGACTCATGTTCAGTTTGATTCGCACAGCACGATTTTCCATGAAGCCGAAGACGCCGACTACGTTTTCAACGTCACATCGGGTTCGGTGAAGCTTTACAAACTTCTGGGCGATGGCCGCCGCCAGATCACCGGTTTCCTTTTCCCCGGTGATTTCCTTGGTCTGGCGCTGAACACCACATACAGCTACACCGCCGAAGCAATTGAGCCGGTAACCGCCTGTCGCTTCCCGCGTGAAAAGCTTGAAAAGCTGTTTGACGAATTTCCGCGTCTTGAAAAACGCATGCTGGGCATGGCGGTTGACGAACTGGCCGCCGCACAGGACCAAATGCTGCTGCTGGGTCGTAAGACCGCCAAGGAAAAAGTCGCATCCTTTCTTCTTATGCTGGCCCGCCGGCAGGAACATCGCGGCGAGGAAAGCGACACGATCCAAGTACCGATGAGCCGTTCCGACATCGCCGATTATCTTGGCCTGACCATTGAAACGGTGTCACGGACCCTGACGCAGTTGCGCAAGGAAGCGACGATTACACTTAGGGATAATCGTCATATCGAAGCGGTCGGCATTGATATGCTCGAAGACCTTGCCGAAGGTTTGTGATTGCGTTGTGCAAATGCACAACAAATCGCGAAATGGACTGAATATCCTGCGGCTGCAATAACGGGAACCCGTCCTGTTAAAGGCTATTCGACCAAAAGCCTGTTTCGCGATTGCGAAAAAACAGTTCCCGCAAATGGTCATCATATTGTAAACATGACGGCACGCCTGACACAGATCGGGCAGCCAAATCCGGTTATACCGGGGGAGAAACGTCATGAGTGCCACCACAAGAAAACAGGGCCGCATCACGGTTCCTGAAATTCGCGCCCGCAAGGGGGCAGAACCGATTGTCTGCCTTACGGCTTATACCACGCCGATGGCGCAACGCCTGGATGAACACTGCGATCTTCTTCTGGTCGGTGATTCACTGGGCATGGTTGTTTACGGCATGGAAAGCACCCTTGCCGTCACCGTCGACATGATGATCAACCACGGCAAGGCCGTTATGCGTGGCAGCTCCAACGCCTGCGTGATCGTCGATCTGCCATTCGGAAGCTATCAGGAATCCAAGGAACAGGCGTTCCGCACCGCATCGCGCATTCTGGCCGAAACCGGTTGCGCGGGTGTGAAACTCGAAGGTGGCGCCGAGCTGGCCGACACCATCGCGTTTCTGAGCCAGCGCGGCATTCCCGTCATGGCCCATATCGGCCTGATGCCGCAGCAGGTCAACACCATGGGCGGCTTCAAAAGCCAGGGCCGTGGTGACGAAGCTGCTGCCAAGGTGCTTGCAGATGCCAAGGCCATTGCCAAAGCCGGTGCATTTTCCGTTGTTGTCGAAGGCACGGTCGAGGCCGTGGCACGACGTATCACCACGGAAATAGACATCCCGACGATTGGCATCGGCGCCTCTGTCGCCTGCGATGGTCAGGTGCTTGTGACCGAGGATATCCTTGGCCTGTTTTCCGATTTCACCCCGAAATTCGTCAAACGCTATGCCGATCTGGGCGATCAGGTCTCCAAAGCGGTTGAAAGCTATGCCTCCGAAGTCCGGAACCGTCAGTTCCCGACCGACGATCATTGCTTTGGCGTGACCAAACCCGGCAAATTGCGCGCTGTTAAATAACTTTGCGGCATTTTGCCCAACAGACGATCGACAAGACGAACATGACGCTTAAAACCGTTCACAGCGTTGCAGAACTGCGCGCGGTTATCGCTGGGTGGCGCGCAGAAGGTTTGCGCGTGGCATTGGTGCCGACAATGGGTGCGCTTCACGCCGGTCATATTAGCCTGACCGATCATGTCCGCAATCACGCCGACCGTGTCGTGGTCAGCATTTTTGTCAATCCGACGCAGTTTGGCCCGAACGAGGATTTCGGTGCCTATCCGCGCACACTGCCCGATGATCAGAAAATGCTCGATGCCGCCGGGGTGGAGCTGTGCTTTGCCCCCTCGGTCGAGGAAATGTATCCCGAAGGCTTTGCCACCCGCGTCAGCGTCGATGGATCCCTCACTAACGTGCTGTGCGGTGCCGCCCGGCCAGGCCATTTTGACGGTGTTGCCCAGATCGTCACCAAGCTTCTGCTACAGGCCCTGCCCGATTGCGCGATATTCGGCCAAAAGGACTATCAGCAACTGATGGTCATCCGGCGTTTCACCACCGACCTGAACATACCGGTCGAAATCATCGGCGCACCGATCCTGCGCGAGGAGGACGGACTGGCGATGTCATCGCGTAACCGCTACCTCACCGTTGATGAACGTGCTGTTGCCCCGACCCTTAACCATGTTCTCGCCGACATCACCCGGGCCGCCGCATCCGGTAAGGAAATCGGTCCGCTTCTGGCCATGGGACGCGAAGATATCCTGCGCGTGGGTTTCAGTCCGATCGATTACCTTGAAATCCGTGATGCCAATACGCTGGAACTGGTCACCGAACGCGTGACAGGTCCCAGCCGCGTCTTTGTCGCCGCCCATCTTGGCAAAGCCCGCCTGATTGACAATCACGCCATCGAACCGGCCAACATCGCGGGTTAAACAACGGGCTGGTCGCGACGAATCGCCGATTGCGATGAAATCGGCATCAAAAGCGCAGAACATAGCGCTTTTGCGCCTGATTGCGCTTGACTCTCCACCCCCTATCGCATAAACCCTGCGCAACAAAGGTCGCCCAAGGGGTGACTCCCCCAGTCCTCGAGTTGTCGAGCACTGGGTTTTAGTTTTTTGTGCGTACACGGTGGAAACACCGGAAACACAGACGGGATTTGGAATGTTTGAAGGACTAAGCGATCGCCTTGGCGGTGTTCTTGACAAGCTGCGCAAACGTGGCGCGCTGAAAGAATCCGACGTCAAGGAAGCCATGCGCGAAGTACGCGTCGCCCTGCTTGAGGCTGACGTGGCGCTGCCGGTTGTTAAATCCTTCATCACCAATGCAACCGAACGTGCGGTTGGTCAGGATGTTCTGCGGTCGGTGACACCGGGGCAGATGGTCGTCAAGATCGTCCATGACGAACTGAAAAACATGCTGGGCGAAGGCGAGGATATCAACCTTGCGGCCACCCCACCGGTTCCGATCCTGATGGTCGGTCTGCAGGGTTCGGGTAAAACCACGAGCTCGGCCAAGATCGCGCTGCATCTGACCAAAAAGCGCAACAAGAAAGTCCTGCTGGCGTCGCTTGATATCTATCGTCCGGCCGCACAACAGCAGCTTAAAGTTCTGGCCGATAGCAATGGCCTGAACGTTCTGCCGATCGTCATGGGCGAAAAGCCGGTCTCGATCGCAAAACGCGCCATGGATACCGGCCGCAAGGAAGGCTATGACGCCGTCATCCTCGATACCGCAGGTCGCCTGCATATCGATATGGAACTGATGAGCGAGGTCGCCCAGGTCCGTGACGCGGTCAACCCGGCCGAAACCCTTCTGGTCACCGATGCGATGACCGGTCAGGACTCGGTCAATGTGGCCAAGGAATTCGCCGACAAGGTCGGCATCACCGGTATCGTTCTGACCCGTATCGACGGTGATGCACGCGGTGGTGCGGCCCTGTCGATGCGCCAGATCACCGGCTGCCCGATTAAGATGCTCGGTACCGGTGAAAAAATCGACGAGATGGAAGCCTTCCATCCGGATCGTATCGCCAACCGCATCCTCGGGATGGGCGATGTCGTCAGCCTTGTTGAAAAGGCTGCCGAGACGATCAAACAGGAAGACGCCGAGAAAATGGCGAAGAAGCTCGCAAAGGGTCAGTTTGACCTGAACGATCTTCTTTCCCAGCTCAAGCAGCTTCAGAAAATGGGTGATCTTTCCGGCATCATGGGGATGCTGCCGGGCATGGGCGCGCTGAAAAAACAGATGTCGCAGACCAAGCTCGATCCCAAACTTCTGACCCATCAGGAGGCGATCATCCTGTCGATGACGCCCAAGGAACGTGAAAACCCGGCCCTGATCAAGGCATCGCGCAAAAAGCGTATTGCCGCGGGTTGCGGTCTTTCGGTCCAGGATGTGAACAAACTGCTCAAACAGCATCAGACCATGGCCACCATGATCAAAAAGATGGGCAAAATGGGCAAAAAAGGTCTGTTTGGCGGTATGCCGAAAATGGATCCCTCGATGCTCGAAGGCGGCGACATGCCCGATATGAGCAAGTTGCCAAAAGGATTTCCCGGTGCCGGGGGCGGATTACCGCCCGGGTTCCCGGGATTGGGCGGCGGTGGCTTGCCGCCGGGATTTCCGGGGTTCAGTAAAAAGAAATAGCCAAGCCCCCGGTTCTCAAGATTTTTCGAAAGAACCAAACACCCCGGTTCACTGAACCGGAATAAATTGATCCCTCGGGATCGTAACTTGAAGACTACAAACCCAAGCTGAAAGGAACTTATCCGAATGGCTGTCAAGATTCGTCTTTCCCGTGGCGGTGCCAAAAAGCGTCCGTACTACCGTATCGTAGTTGCAGATGCCCGTGCCCCGCGTGACGGCAGCTTCATCGAGAAAGTCGGTACCTATGATCCGATGCTCCCGAAGGATGCTGACAACCGCGTGACCTTCAAAGAAGAGCGCATCAAATATTGGCTGGGCGTTGGCGCACAGCCGACCGATCGTGTTGCACGTTTCCTGGGCAAAGCTGGCCTGGCTGACGCGTTCAAACCGACCGAACAGCCCCAGAAGTCTGCTCCGAAGGCGAAAGCCCAGGAACGTCTTCGTGAGAAAGCTGAAAAAGCCGAAGCCGCTGCTGCTGCAGCTGCCGAAGCTGCTGCGGCTCCTGCTGAAGAAGCTGCCAGCGAAGAATAAGCTTTTCGCACGCTTTGATCAGATACCGGAAATTTGTGAACCGAAATGGCTGATACCCGCAAATCCAAAACCGACGATGCATTTGTCTGCGTCGGCATGATCACCGCCCCGCACGGGGTGCGTGGTGCCGTGCGCGTCAAAAGCTATACCGTCGATCCGGATAACCTTGTCGGTTACGGCCCGTTGTTCGACGCCAAGGGACAGGCGAAATTCAAACTGTCTCCTGTCGGACATGTTCGCGACCAGCTGATCGCCAAGATCGATGGTGTGAACGACCGGGACGCCGCCGAACGGCTGCGGGGAACCAAGCTTTACGTACCGCGGACGGCCCTGCCGGAAACGGAAGACGAAGACGAATTCTATCTTGCCGATCTTGTCGGCCTGAAAGCCCATCATGTTGATGGTTCGCTGTTCGGGACCGTACGGGGTGTGGCTGATTTTGGCGCGGGCGATGTGATCGAAATCGCGCTGGAAGAAGTCCGTGGCAAAGTCGTCGTCCTGCCGTTTACCAAGGAAGTCGTGCCCGATGTGGTGCTTTCGGAACGCAAGCTGGTGGTAAATCCGCCCGAGGGGCTTTTGCAGGAAGAAGAAGGACCGGGAAATCGTACCCGTCGTCCGGGAAGCTCCCGCAAGGACTCTCAGGCCGACCGCGATTCTGATGCCGTCACTGCCGATGCAGTAGGCGCAGAAACTGCGACCGGCAGCGGAAAGGAGGCCTGATCGATGTCTGTGTGGCAGGCCAAGGTTGCAACCCTGTTCCCGGAAATGTTCCCGGGCGCGCTCGGTCAGTCTCTGGCCGGACGGGCACTGGAAAACGGGATCTGGTCGCTGGATGTCAAAGACATCCGTGATCATGCAACCGACCGTCACCGCACTGTTGACGACAATCCTTTCGGGGGGGGGGCCGGTATGGTCATGCGCCCGGATATTGTCGACGCCACCCTGCGTGAATTGCGTGCGGAAGCTCCGCAATTGCCGCTGATTTATCTCAGCCCGCGCGGGAAAATGCTGAACCAGAAACGTTGCCGCGAATTGGCAGCCGGACCGGGTGCCATCCTGTTGTGCGGTCGTTACGAAGGTATCGACCAGCGCGTACTTGATGAACACGCGGTCGAGGAAATCAGCATTGGCGATTACATCCTCATGGGCGGCGAACTGCCGGCCATGGTCCTGATTGAATCGTGCATTCGCCTTATCGAAGGTGTGGTCAACAAGACCGAATCCGTCGACGAGGAAAGCTTTGAAACCGGGTTGCTTGAATATCCGCATTACACGCGCCCGGCCAATTGGAACGGGCGTGACGTGCCGGAGATCTTGCTTTCCGGACATCATGCCAAGGTACAAGCCTGGCGGCATGCTCAGGCAGAAGAAATTACCCGTGCTCGGCGTCCTGACCTTTGGGATCAGTATGTCGCACGCGGGCACATCAAAGAGGGTTAAACCATGACCAACGCAATCATCCAGCAGATCGAAAAAGATCAGCTCGATAAAATCGCTGCAAAACGCGAAGTTCCGGAATTCGACGCAGGCGACACCGTCCGTGTTCACCTGAAAGTCGTTGAAGGTACCCGCGAACGTATCCAGCAGTTCGAAGGCGTATGCATCGCCAAGAAAAACCGCGGCCTGAACTCGTCCTTCACCCTGCGTAAAATCGCATCGGGCGAAGGTGTCGAGCGTATCTTCCAGAACTACTCCCCGGCGATCGACAAAATCGAAGTCGTCCGTCGTGGTGACGTTCGTCGCGCGAAACTTTACTACCTGCGTGGCCGTACCGGTAAATCGGCTCGTATCGCCGAACAGACCACCGGTCACAAAGGCAAACTGACTGCTGCAGAACGCAAGAAATAATCTGCGTTCCGTATCGTCGGAATGATCTGCGGGCTCACCTTCGGGTGGGCCCGTTTCTTTTGACCCGGCCCTCGAGCGACAAACAACTCCTTAATACACTTTATACGTGCATCATATCGAATCGCCGGTTTTCATGCCTGATTGATGTAGCGCGCGGAAACCTTGCGAATAACATATAACTTTATTTTATATCAGCTATCCCTGCTTTGATTTCCTACCCTTGGAATCTGATTGTTTTGACTACCACAGGGTGCTCAATTTTCCTTGAATCTACTTTGAGATGTAATTGCGTAAAAAAACACGCGCCCGGTTGCTTGCGATTTGGAAGCTTGAGTGTATAAAGGCACTCCCGCGGCAAAAACGATCAAGTCCGTGCGGTTCTGGATAATAAAATTTCGCATATCGGGACAAACCCGGATGCCCGGAGGAACAGGCGACACAGTGCGCCGCATGACATCGCAATCCATGGATTGCCGTCGTAAAAAACATCCCCGGTTTAACGTCCATTACCGGCACAACTGTCTTATCGTCGCTGCATACAAGATCGATTTTAAGAGGAGGTCGAGATGGGTGCGCCTAAAACCCTTTTTGACAAAATTTGGGAAAGTCACGTGGTCGATACGCAGGATGATGGTACCTGCCTGATTTATATTGACCGCCATCTCGTTCATGAAGTGACCAGCCCGCAGGCTTTCGAAGGCCTTCGCAATGCCGGCCGCAAAGTGCGCCACCCGGAACTCACCCTTGCCGTTCCGGATCATAACGTTCCGACCACGGACCGTTCCGAAGGCATCAAGGAAGAAGACAGCCGTATCCAGGTCAACACCCTTGACCAGAACGCCAAGGATACCGGTATCCATTACTTCCCGATGAATGACCTGCGTCAGGGCATCGTTCACATTGTCGGCCCCGAAGAAGGTTTCACCCTGCCGGGTGTCACCATGGTCTGCGGCGACTCGCACACCTCGACCCACGGCGCATTCGGCACCTTGGCATTCGGCATCGGCACGTCTGAAGTCGAACATGTTCTGGCGACCCAGACGCTGGTTCAGAAACCGGCGAAAAACATGCTGGTCAAGGTTGAAGGCGATCTACATCCGGGCGTTACCGCCAAGGACGTGACCCTTGCCATCATCGGCCGCATCGGCACGGCCGGTGGCACCGGTTATGTGATCGAATATGCCGGTTCGGCCATTCGTTCGCTGTCGATGGAAGGCCGCATGACGGTCTGCAACATGTCGATCGAAGGCGGTGCACGCGCGGGCCTCATCGCACCAGACGAAAAAACCTTTGAATATATCAAGGGCCGTCCGATGGCACCCAAAGGTGCAGCGTTCGAACAGGCTGTCGAATACTGGAAGACCCTGCCGTCTGACGAAGGTGCCCATTACGACAAGATCGTCGAAATCGATGCAGCAGACATCATCCCGCAGGTCACCTGGGGCACCAGCCCGGAAGACGTCGTACCAGTTAACGGCAAAGTACCGGCACCGTCCGATGCCAAGGATCCCGGCAAACAGAAAGCCATCGCCCGTTCGCTCGAATATATGGGCCTGACCGCAGGCACCAATATCGAAGACATCAGGATTGATCGCGTCTTTATCGGTTCCTGCACCAATGGCCGTATCGAAGACCTGCGCGCCGCGGCAGTTATCGCCAAGGGTCGCAAGGTTGCCGATCACGTCAGTGCCATGGTCGTTCCGGGTTCCGGTCTGGTCAAGGAACAGGCCGAAGCCGAAGGCCTGCACGAGATTTTCCTCGAAGCCGGCTTTGAATGGCGTGAACCGGGCTGCTCGATGTGCCTTGCGATGAACCCGGACCGTCTGGAACCGGGCGAGCGTTGCGCATCGACCTCCAACCGTAACTTCGAAGGCCGTCAGGGCCGTGGGGGCCGTACCCACCTGCTCAGCCCGGCGATGGCCGTGGCCGCAGCAGTTACCGGTCATCTGACTGACGTCCGCAAACTCGGTTAAGGCAGAAACCCATGGCAGAACGAGCATTCATCAGTTTCCGTGACGGCGCCGCGCGCTGTGGCCGGGCCCCGATCATCGAACAGTTGCTCCCGCAGCTGACCGGGATCAATCTGCCCGATTTCGTTGCGAAGGATATCGACGCAACAGAGGAACTGATCGAGGCACTCGGTCTTGCCTGGGAAACTGGAAGCAAGGGATAAGATTAATGGATAAGTTCACGACCCTCACCGGTGTGGCGGCACCGCTGCCGATGATCAATGTCGATACCGACATGATCATCCCGAAACAGTTCCTGAAAACCATCAAGCGTTCGGGCCTTGGCAAGAACCTGTTTGATGAAATGCGTTATGACGACAAGGGCAACGAAATCCCGGATTTCGTCCTGAACAAACCGGCCTATCGCAATGCCAAGATCATCGTATCGGGTGACAACTTTGGCTGTGGCTCGTCGCGCGAACATGCGCCGTGGTCGCTGCTTGATTTCGGCATTCGCTGCATCATCGCGCCAAGCTTTGCCGACATTTTCTATAACAACTGCTTCAAGAACGGCATTCTGCCGATCCGTCTGCCGCAGGAAGATGTCGACAAGCTGATGGATGACGCCGAACGCGGCGAAAATGCCACCATCACCATCGATCTTGAAAAACAGGAAATCCATGGTCCAGACGGCGGCTGCATCAAGTTTGATGTCGAACCGTTCCGCAAACATTGCCTGTTGAACGGCCTTGATGACATCGGTCTGACCCTGCAGAAGGGTGACGCGATCAATGATTTCGAAGCCAAGCGCGCTGCGTCGCAGCCCTGGCTGTCGCTGTAATTCAAAGTGGCGGCAGACCGTTCCGGTTTGCCGCCCTTTTTGTCGATACGGGGTGAACGGCCCCGATAATATCTGGGAAGGATTGTTTGATGAGCACCACCAAAAAAGTTCTGATGCTGCCCGGCGACGGCATTGGTCCCGAAGTCATGCGCCAGGTTCTGCGCGTCATGGACTGGATGGCCAAGAAGCGTAACGTCAATTTCGAAATCACCGAAGGTCTGATCGGTGGCGCGTCGATTGATGCGCACAACAATCCGCTGACCGACGAAACGCTTGCCGATGCTATGGCTGCCGATGCGGTTTTGCTCGGTGCCGTTGGTGGCCCGAAATGGGACAACCTTCCCTTCGAAATCAAACCGGAACGCGGCCTTCTGAAAATCCGCAAGGAAATGGGCCTGTTTGCCAACCTGCGTCCGGCCCTTGTGTTTGATGCGCTTGTCGGTGCCTCGACGCTGAAGGAAGACGTCGTCAAAGGTCTGGATATCATGATCCTGCGCGAATTGACCGGCGGCATATATTTCGGTCAGCCGCGCGGCATCGAAGAACGCGACGGTGTGCGTTTTGGCTTCAACACGCTGGTTTATTCCGAGCCGGAAGTTGAACGAATTGCCCGTGTCGCCTTTGACATGGCCATGAAACGCAACAAACGCCTGTGTTCGGTCGATAAGGCCAACGTTCTGGAATCGACCGTCCTGTGGCGCGAAGTTGTTGAACGCGTTGCCACGGACTTCCCGGAAGTCGAGGTCAGCCACATGTATGTCGATAACGCATCCATGCAGCTGGTCCGTAACCCAAAACAGTTCGACGTGATGGTCACCACCAACATGTTTGGCGACATCCTTTCCGACTGTGCCGCCATGTTGACCGGGTCGCTCGGTATGCTGCCGTCTGCATCGCTGGGTGCAGCGGATAAAAATGGTGCCCGCAAGGCGCTTTACGAGCCGGTGCACGGCTCCGCCCCGGACATCGCCGGTCAGGACATCGCCAACCCGCTGGCAACCATCCTGTCCTTCGCCATGATGCTGCGTTACTCGTTCGACATGGGCGATGATGCAACCATGATCGAAACCGCGGTTCAGAACGTTCTGAAAGGCGGACTGCGCACCGCTGACATCATGCAGCCGGGCATGGCAAAGGTTTCGACCACCGTCATGGGTGAATCGCTCATCAACGAACTCGACAAAATTGCCTGATCTTTCTGATCACGCCTCAAAGAACAAAGGCCGGATCATTGATCCGGCCTTTTTCTATGCTCGTCCCAGATGTTGCAGGAAAACAAGCTTGTCCGGGTTCCGGTGAACAAAAATATCCACCACCGCACCGTCTTTCTGTGCAAATCCAACGGCGGAGACAAGGCTTTCGCCTTCATGCAGCAGCAGCCAGTAATCTGTTCCGTCAAACGCGATGCTTTCCACCGCGTTCTCGGCCTTTTTGCGCCAGACACCGGTAAAGAAGCGCGCAACCTTTTCCGCGCCATAAATCGGATTTGCCGCCGCAGAGGCCTTGCCGCCGCTATCGGAATGCATGATCACATTGGGTGCCAACTGCCCGATCAGGGCCTGCAAATCCCCGCCGATCAGGGCATCGATAAAGGCGGCAACCTGCCCCTTATCGGCGGCTTCACTATCGGGAACCGGTGTCGGGTCGCGGTCATGTTCGCGGTTCACCTTGCGGCGCGCGCGAAACAGGATCTGGCGGGTGTTGTTTTCGGTCCGCTCGATCACCGGGGCAATTTCCTCGTGTGACCAGTCAAAAACATCATGCAGGACAAGGGCAACCCGCTCGACCGGTCCCAAGCGTTCAAGCATCATCACATAGGCCTGCCCCAAACCATCCCGTTCAATCAGGTTGCTTTCGGCTTCTGCCTCAACCACCGGCGCCCAAGGTTCGGGCAACCACTGCCCGACATAGTTTTCACGCTGGCGGCGGGCCGATTTCAGAACATCAAGGCAGATATTGCTGCATACCCGCACCAGCCACGCCGTGGCATCGCGAATGTCATCCTTTGCTGTCGCCCGCCAGCGCAACCAGACATCCTGCACGGCATCTTCGGCATCGGCATGACTGCCCAGCATGCGATAGGCCAGGGCATGCAGCCGCCCGCGATGAGTTTCGAAAACCTGATCTGCCATGCGATCCCCGTCAAACACATGAAGCGATACGGGACAAGCCCGTATCGCCGATTTGGTGGTCATCCTGCCCGATAGGTCTGACGAAGCAAAGACCCTATAGGATCGGGGATTGCGATCAGGCAAACTCATGCTGCGCAATACCAAGACGGTTCCAAGCATTCATTGTTGAAATGATGCAGGTCAGCTCGGAAATGGCGTCTTTTTCGAAATGATCGACAAGATTGCGATAGCTTTGCGAAATACGGTCCTGATCAACGGCCTCTGTCAGGCATTCGGCCCAATCAAGTGCTGCCCGTTCGGCTTCGTCATACCCTTTGGCCGCACGCCAGATCGCCAGCATGGTCACCTTGATCGCATCACCGCCGTGATCGGCATGACTTTTCGAATGCATGCGCAGGCAATGCGAACATCCATTGATTTGCGACACCCGGCATTCCACCAGATCGCGCAGGACACGCGGGATCTGCGGGTTACCTTCAAGGCTGCTGGCAAGACCCAGCATCGCTTCAAAAATTTTCGGGCTCGATTTCGGAACGTCAAAACGGCTCATCATGTTTCTCCGTGATTGCAAACCGGGGGAAATTCCCCTCTGCAATCAGGACGAAACAGCTTTGGCCCGCGTTACATATCCGGCCAAAAAACTTTATCGCGCCCGAAATTCTATACGATGCGGGTCTTTTTCAGGGCTTCGACGACTTCTTCATGCATGACCCAATGCCAGTCTTCGCTGTTTTGCTGCGCACCATCGGCCAATGTGAAAACCGCTGCCAGATAATCGCTGACATCGGATTTGCAGGTCGGCAATTCGGCCGCTGCCGCAATCTTGCGGGCCAGTTTGCCGTATTTCTTGTTCCCGATCCGCGACCCGAAATGACCAATGGTATTTGCCAGCTGATTACCAGTGATTTCACGCCCCGGTGCCTTGGCATGGGCGCGAAGCATATCGCGTTCGCAACTGGATATCTCGATGGATTTAAGCGCACGGACATAATCATCAACGCGGCCGATATGCGGTCCGGTACGGTGGGTAATCTGGGTGGAATATGCACGTGTAACCGGGTTATCCCGGTGTGTCATGTTCAGCATGTTGTTTCCTCCCGAAGGAACAACCGGGTATGAACACCGCGCGCCGTGCCGGTTGACCCACGACACGCATTATCGAAGTTCGGACTCTGCGGCCCGTTTGAACATTGGGTATATATGGGTCGGGCCATCGCAAAACGACAGCCCGACCGACGCGTTTTTACGTAAAACGATAACCGGGTTTGGTGAAAACAAACTGCCCGACCCGCATGCCACCGCCGCCTTCGCGCTCGTCAAAGGCATTTATGCAGCCCGCCAGATAAAATTCCCACATCCGTTTAAACTCGGTGTCGTATTTTTCCCGGTCAAGCTGATCGGCAATCTCGCGGAACCGGTCGCGCCATGCGATCAGGGTTCGGGCATAGTTCAGTCCCGCGTGAAAGTGCGATGCTTCGACTTTAAGGTCGGCATTCTCGGCAGCTTCGATCACTTCATGCACCGCCGGAATATAACCACCGGGGAAAATATAGCGATCAATCCACGGCGATGTGAATTCCGGGCGCGGCTTGATGATCGTATGGATCACCGCCCGCCCCCCGGCTTTCAGCAATTTGCCGACCTTCTCGAAATAGGTTTTGAACTGCGGCCGCCCGACATGTTCAAACATGCCGACCGAAACAACCCGATCGTATTTCCCTTCATTCGCATCGGCAAACAGCCGGTAATCCAGAAGATGATATCCAAGACCTTCATGGAAATTATCAGGCAGTTCCTCTTTGCGTTCCAGCGCCCAGTTATATTGCTCGGTCGAAAGGGTGATACCATGCACCTCCGCCCCGGTCGTGCGCCGGATAAAGCGGCTAAGCCCACCCCAGCCACAGCCAATATCAACCACCCGAAGATCGGGCTGATCGATCTTCAGACGCTGGGTCGTCAGGCTCATCTTGCGGTTTTGCGCTTCTTCCAGCGTCTGGGCACCATCATCCCAGAAGGCGCAGGAATACTGCATTTCCGGATCAAGGAACCGGGTATAAAGGTCATTGCCGATATCATAATGATGGCGCACGCGGCGTGATGCGGCCTTGACCGAGGTGAATTGCGCGATCTGGAATTTAAGCGATTGCAGCTTTTCGATGAACAGACCAAATCCGTTTGCCGAATGGCCGCCTTCGAAATTAAGCCGCAAGACCCTGATCAGGTCCTCCATCTCGCCGGAAACAACATCGAAACCGCCACGCATATAGGATTCGCCAAATCCCGGATCAGGACTTAGCGCCATTTTCAAGGTGTCGGTCCAGTTCGGTACAGTCATTGTTGCCCTAGGATCGCTGCCATCCCCCAGAACAATCTCGTGTCTATCGCCCGCCCGGAATACCAATGTTCCGCGCGTGACATGTTCCCGGAAAAAATCGAGAACCTTTTTTTGTGTCCAGTCCAGTGTCATCGGGTACGTCATCTGCCGTCCTTTTTAAGCCGGAAATGCCATCGCCCCACGTAAAACCCGTCGCCGGATTTCACATAAGTACCGGACCCTAAATCAGGATCGTCTGGTCAATCGTTCGAAAAGGAAATGCGGAAACGGCTACTTGGTGCGCCGCGTACCCGCAGACAGTGAAAACAGAAAACTCAAAGCCGGGGCCGAACGATTCTGATTTAGGGTTCGGTACTCGAACCCCGTGGATAATTCTGCCAGATTTTTTTGCAATCTCAAGAGGTAAAAGCCAATGATCTCCTTGCGTGCCCCTCGATAAAACCTTACATCTCGCGTCATACTGTACAGACGATTATCCACAGGCATATGCAAAACGCGATTGTCCTCTACCAAAGAAGGGCAAAGTGTATGGGCACTGCCAGAATGACTGAAAGAGGCTCCTGATGGGCTATAAAATCGCCGTTGTCGGCGCGACCGGAAATGTCGGGCGCGAGATGCTCAACACCCTTGAAGAACGCGCATTCCCGGCTGACGAAATTTTCGCACTCGCCTCCTCGCGTTCTGTCGGCCGCGAACTGGATTACGGTGACAAGGAACTTAAGGTCCTGGATGCCGCAACCTTCGACTTTTCCAAGGTCGATATCGCGCTGTTCTCGGCTGGTGGCGCAACGGCCAAAACGCTTGCACCCAAGGCTGCCGCAGCGGGCTGCGTTGTCATCGACAATTCCAGCTATTGGCGGATGGAGCCGGGCGTACCGCTTGTCGTGCCCGAAGTAAATGGTGCCGCACTGGCCGGATACGCCAAGAAAAACATCATCGCCAATCCGAACTGCTCGACCATCCAGATGGTCATGGCGCTTAAACCCCTGCATGACCTGCAACCGATCAAACGCGTTGTGGTTTCAACCTATCAGTCGGTTTCCGGTGCCGGTCGGTTGGCTATGGATGAATTGTTCAACCAGACCAAAGGCATTTACGTCAACGATCTGCCAGTCAAGGAACAGTTCACCAAACAGATCGCCTTTAACGTCATTCCGCATATCGACGAATTCATGGATGACGGTTCGACCCGCGAAGAATGGAAAATGACCGCTGAAACCCGCAAAATCCTTGATCCGGATATCGCGGTTCATGCGACCTGCGTGCGGGTGCCGGTCTTTGTCGGCCATGCCGAAGCGGTGAATATCGAATTCGAACAGCCGGTCACCGTCGAAGAAGCCCGCAAGGCAATGAAGAATTTTCCCGGTGTTTCAGTCGTCGATTACCGTCAGGACGAGGGATATGTCACCCCTCAGGAAGTTCAGGGCGAGGACAATGTTTTCGTTTCACGCGTGCGCAAGGATCCGACGGTCGAAAACGGGCTTTCGCTGTGGTGTGTGGGCGACAACCTGCGCAAAGGGGCCGCCCTTAACGCGGTCCAGATCGCCGAAATGCTGGTCGCGGAATATCTGCCAAAGAAATAATCGCAACCGCAATGAACGTCTTCGAAACCCGCCGATCCCGGCGGGTTTCTTTTTGCCCGGATCATTCCCGCTGGTCAGAGCCGTAAAAAAACGATAGGGAATTTAGGATAGACTGATCAACGCACGCGCCATCAGTGTTGCGATCCATAAAGAAAAATAAATCGAGGGCAGGGATGGTTAAACGAACACGCAAAGAAGCTGCAAGGCTTGACGAAGCCGCCCGCGCGGGCTGGCTGTATTACTGTGCTGGCAACACGCAGGACGAAATCGCCACCAAACTTGGCGTTTCGCGTCCGACCGCCCAGCGTCTGGTGTCTGCGGCCATAAGCGAAGGTCTGGTCAAGGTGCGCCTTGACCATCCGATTGCGCGCTGCATGGAACTGGCCGCTTCACTGTGCAAGGAATACGGCCTTGCCAATTGTGATGTGGTGCCAACCGACCCGGCCGCTCCCGATGCCATGTTTGGCATGACACAGACGGCTGCGACCTATCTTGAACGCGTTCTGCAATCCCCTGATCCCAAGATCATCGCGGTGGGCACGGGGCGCGCCATGCGTGGCATGGTCGACGAAGTTCAACGCGTCGATGCCCGCCATCACAAGATCGTATCGCTGGTCGGGACGATTGCCCACGACGGTGCGGCAAGTTTTTATGATGCGGTCACCGATCTGGCCGACAGAACTCGCGCGCCGCATTATCCGCTGCCGATCCCGGTGATTGTCGAAAGTGCCAATGTGCGCGCCCAGATGCAGCAACAGCCGCCCATGGATAACATCATGCACCTTGCCGCCAAGGCCGATGTGCGCTTTGTCGGGGTTGGTGATCTTGGCGTCGACGCGCCGCTTTATATCGATGGTTTCATCAGCAAGGATGAATTGCGGTCGCTTCAAAAGAACGGCGGCATCGGCGAGGTTGTCAGTTGGTCATTCGATGAAAATGGCGTGATCCTTGATCATGACGTCAATCATCGCGTCACCAGTGCACCGATCCATATTCCGGCGCAAAATACGATTGCCGTCGCCAAGGGTGCCAAAAAAGTCGCCGCGATTCGCGGGGCGATGCGCGGCAAACTAATCACGACGCTAATCACCGACGAAGCCACTGCCGAAGCTTTGCTGCACGCGTAACCACCGCAAAACGCCTTTTGAATCAAGACAAAGAACAACCCCGTCAAAAGTTTTGGCGGGGTTTTCTTGTTGCAGCGCAAAAACGATTTCGTTTGACAAAGCACCCTCAAATTGAGTGAATGCTCATTACCTGAACAAATGATCAAACGGGCAAGATAATTTGCCCATCGGGTACACAGTCCTTTGGGAGGAACTATGAAACGCGTAACGGGAGCAGCGCTTTGCGCGCTGTTGGCAGGCGGTGTCGCATTCTCCGCCAATGCCGAAACAAAACTTACCATTGCTACCGTGAACAACGGTGACATGATCCGCATGCAGAAGCTGACGGATGACTTCACCTCCAAAAACCCCGACATTTCCCTTGAATGGGTTACGCTCGAAGAAAATACCCTGCGTCAGCGTGTCACCACCGACATCGCCACCAAGGGCGGTCAGTATGACATCATGACGATCGGCACCTACGAGGTTCCGATCTGGGCCGAAAAGGGCTGGCTGGCACCGCTCGATAACCTTGGTGCCGATTACGATACCGATGACATCATGCCCGCCATCCGTTCCGCAGTGAGCAACGATGGCAAGCTTTATGCGGCACCTTTCTATGCCGAAAGCTCGATGATGATGTACCGCACCGATCTGTTCGAAAAAGCAGGCATCACCATCAATGGTCGTCTGACCTGGGACCAGACGCTCGACATCGCCAAAAAGCTTCATGACCCGGATAATGGTGTTTATGGCATCTGCCTGCGCGGCAAAGCCGGCTGGGGCGAAAACATGGCGCTGATCACCACCATGGGCAATGCCTATGGCGCGCGCCTGTTTGACGAGAACTGGAACCCGACCTTCGACAGTCCCGAGTGGAAAAACGCACTCGATATGTATGTCGAAATCCTCGGCAAATATGGTCCTCCGGGTGCAACATCGAACGGCTTCAATGAAAACCTTTCGCTGTTCAACTCGGGCAAATGCGGCATGTGGATTGATGCAACCGTTGCAGCATCCTTTGTCAGCAACCCGAAAGAATCGACCGTTGCCGACAAGGTTGGCTTCACCGAAGCCCCATGTGCCGAAACCTGCACTGGTGCCAACTGGCTCTGGGCATGGAACCTTGGCATCCCGACCGGCTCCCAGAAAGTCGAAGCCGCCCAGAAATTCATCGCCTGGGCAACCTCGAAAGACTATCTGGAACTCGTAGCCTCCAAGGAAGGCTGGGCCAACGTTCCGCCGGGCACCCGTATGTCCCTGTACGAAAACCCGAAATATCTGGAAGCCGCACCGTTTGCTGACGAGACCCTTCTCGCCATCGACAGTGCCGATCCGATCAATTCTACCATGAAGCCGAAACCTTATGTCGGTGTTCAGTTTGCCGCTATCCCTGAATTCCAGGGTATCGGTACCACAGTAGGCCAGCAGTTCTCTGCCGCACTGGCCGGTTCCTCGACTGTTGAAGATGCGCTTGCAGCCGCTCAGTCAGGCACCGATCGCACCATGCGCAAGGCTGGTTACTACTGATGCATGACGGGCCAGTGCTCTGCTTCGTGCAATGAGTTCTGGCCTGTGCCTCCTTGACCTGATGAACTTGGGGTGGCGGCACTTCTGACCGCCACCCTCTTTCCATCCGGATCGAGGCAACAGGGACTTCAAACAGGGAGCACATCATGTCGACACGGTCCTCTACCCTGACCGGGCGCATTATGTCTGCACCGTCGATCATCGCGCTGTTCTTGTGGATGATCGTGCCGTTGGGCATGACAATCTATTTTTCGTTCCTGCGTTACAACCTGCTCTCTCCCGGTATGGAAGAATGGGTCGGCACGCTGAACTATGAATTCTTCCTGACCGACCCGGCATTCTTTGCATCGCTCGCCAATACGCTTCTGCTGGTGGGATCGGTTCTTGTGATTACGGTGATCGGCGGCGTTTTGCTGGGCCTGATGCTTGATCAGCCGATCTTTGGCCGCGGCATCCTGCGTCTGCTGGTGATTGCCCCCTTCTTCATCATGCCGACCGTAAATGCGCTGGTTTGGAAAAACCTTCTGATGCATCCGGTATCGGGCATGTTTGCCTGGATCGCGAACTCGCTTGGCTTCCAGTCAATCGACTGGTTTTCCGAGGCACCGCTGACCGCGATCATCATCATGGTGTCATGGCAATGGCTGCCCTTTGCCGTGCTGATCCTGCTGACCGCCCTGCAGTCGCTTGACCGCGATCAGAAGGAAGCCGCCCAGATGGATGGCGCCGGTCCGGTTTCGATTTTCTTCTATATCACGCTGCCCCATCTCAGCCGTGCGATCACGGTCGTCGTGCTGATCGAGACGATCTTCCTGCTGACCGTCTTTGCCGAAATTTTCGTGACCACCGGTGGTGGCCCGGGTCTGGCAACGACGAACATCGCCTTCCTCGTCTATACGCAGGCTCTGCTGCAATACGACGTTGGCGGCGCATCGGCGGGCGGCATTGTTGCTGTCGTTCTGGCAAATATCGTGGCGATCTTCCTGATCCGCCTCATTGGCAAGAACCTGGACAGGTAAGGGACACGAGATGGAAAACAAACAAACACCCCTTGGCCATATCGGTTTCTCGATCTTTGCCTGGATTGTCGGCCTTCTGATCTTCTTCCCGATTTTCTGGATGGTCCTGACCAGCTTCAAGACCGAACTTGAAGCCGTATCGATACCGCCAAGCTTCATTTCGTTTGACTGGACGCTGGAAAACTATGCCGAGGTCCAGGCACGATCCGATTATTTCCGGTTCGCCATGAACTCGGTCATCCTGTCGGTCGGCTCAACTCTGGTGGGTCTGCTTTTTGCCGTGCCCTGCGCATGGGCTATGGCTTTCAATCCGACCAAACGGACCAAGGACGCCCTCCTGTGGATGCTGTCGACCAAGATGATGCCGCCGGTCGGCGTCCTGGTCCCAATCTATCTGGTATTCCGTGACTGGGGCCTGCTTGATACCCGGTTCGGCCTGATCATGGTTCTGTTCCTGATGAACCTGCCGATCATGGTCTGGATGCTTTACACCTATTTCAAGGAAATCCCGAGCGACATCCTTGAAGCCGCCCGCATGGATGGTGCCACCCTGCCCAAGGAAATCATCTTTGTGCTGTTGCCAATGGCGGTGCCGGGCATTGCCTCGACCATGCTGCTCAACATCATCCTGGCCTGGAACGAAGCTTTCTGGACCCTGAACCTGACGACGGCCGATGCCGCACCGCTGACCGCTTTCATTGCATCCTATTCCAGTCCGGAAGGGTTGTTCTGGTCCAAGCTTTCGGCGGCCTCGACGCTGGCGGTCGCACCGATCCTTATCATCGGCTGGTTCTCGCAGAAACAGCTTGTTCGTGGCCTGACATTTGGCGCGGTCAAGTAACCGCTGCCTGATCGAAATTCAACAAGAAGGAACACCGAAATGGGTGCTATCCGACTGGAAAAAGTCAAGAAAACCTTCGGGACACTGGATGTTATTCCGGGTGTGGACCTTGACATCAATGATGGTGAATTCGTCGTCTTTGTCGGCCCGTCGGGCTGCGGCAAATCCACCCTGCTTCGCCTGATCGCCGGTCTTGAAGACGTTACCGACGGCAAGATCCTGATCAACGGGGTCGATGTCGCCAACGAGGCACCGGCAAAACGCGGGCTGTCGATGGTGTTTCAGTCCTATGCGCTTTACCCGCATATGACGGTATATAACAACATCGCCTTTGGCCTGAAAATGGCCGGTGAAAGTAAAGCCGTCATCGACGAAAAGGTCCAGAACGCGGCAAAAATCCTGAACCTGACCGATTATCTGGAACGCCGCCCCGGCGCGCTTTCCGGTGGTCAGCGTCAGCGTGTCGCGATCGGGCGTGCGATTGTGCGCAACCCGGCAGCCTTCCTGTTTGATGAACCGCTCTCGAACCTTGATGCGGCCCTTCGCGTCAATATGCGTCTTGAAATCACCGGTCTTCATCAGGAACTGAAAACCACAATGATCTATGTGACCCACGATCAGGTCGAAGCCATGACCATGGCCGACAAGATCGTCGTGTTGCAGGCAGGCCGTGTGGAACAGGTCGGCAAGCCGATGGACCTTTATAACAATCCCGCCAACAAGTTTGTCGCAGGCTTCATCGGCTCGCCAAAAATGAACTTCATCGGTGGCGATTACGCCAAAAAGCACGACTGCCACGAAATCGGCATTCGTCCCGAACATGTCGCGGTCAGCACCGAAAGCGGCGACCTTCCTGCAACCGTCAAGATTGCCGAACATCTTGGTGCCGAAACCTATCTGCACGTCAATGCAGGGGGCTTTGGCCCGATGACAGTGCGCGCAACCGGCGAAGTCCCGCTGGGCGAACATGACAAGATCTGGCTGACCCCGGAACAGGACCGCATCCATCGCTTTGACGCGAACGGCATCGCACTGGGCAAGCTTTAAGATTTCCAAACAACCGGGCCCCATTGCCCCACACGCCATGCGGCCCCGCCTTACCACCACAAGAATGTGAGACCAAAATGTACCTTAAGAAGTTCGATCTTACCGGACGCCGCGCCTATGTCACCGGGGGCGGTCGCGCAATTGGCCTGTCATGCTGCGAGGCACTGGCAGAAGCAGGCGCGCATGTCATTATCGGTGACATCAGCGAAGGTGTAGCCGAAGAAGGCCGTGATTACCTGAAGTCGAAGGGCTATACCGCCGATATCGACATCATGGACGTCACCAACACCGATCAGGTCCGTACCAGTGCCGAAAAAATGGCCCGTGAAGGCGGCGTTGACATTCTGGTCAACAATGCCGGTATCGCCCGTTCGGAAACACCGGCCGAAACCGTGACCGACGAACATTGGCTCAACGTCATTGACGTCAACCTGAACGGCACATTCTGGTGCTGCCGCGAATTTGGCAAACTGATGCTGGCCAAGAAAAACGGCGTGATCGTCAATGTCGGCTCCATGTCGGGCTTCATTGTCAACAAGCCGCAGGAACAGGCCTATTACAACGCATCCAAGGCCGCCGTGCATCATCTGACCAAGTCGCTTGCCGCCGAATGGGGCGGGCGTGGTGTTCGTGTCAATGCGGTTGCACCGACCTATATCGCAACACCGTTAAATGAATTCGTGAAATCCAAGCCGGACATGTATGACGCCTGGATCAATGGCACCCCGATGGCCCGCCTTGGACTGACCGAGGAAATCGGATCGGTCGTGCTGTTCCTGGCATCCGACGCGTCCAGCCTGATGACCGGCTCCATTGTCCTGGCTGATGGGGGTTATACCTGCTGGTAAGGCACAGGTAAAACTGTTGATCGCATTGTCCTGAAGCTTCTGCGATCAGGTCAGGACCGTGGTGGAACGGGGCGTGGTTGTGGGACCTACGCCCCGTTCACCTTTTTAGTCTTGATGCTGACCGGCCAGATACACCGAAAACGGATTGCACGGGACAACCACGACACCCGAAAGTCCCAAAAACCGCGCCAGTCGCGACAGATGCACCATCAGATCGCCCGCAACGGTGGCCGCATCACATCCCTCTTCCAGATGCGCGCTCTGCACCCGAAGAACCCCTTCCTGCCGATCTGCTTTCAGATCAACACGCGCAACAAATTCCCCGTTCCGCATGAACGGCAGAACGTAATAGCCATATTGCCGTTTTTCCGCCGGGACATAAATTTCGATCCGGTAATTGAAACCGAAAATCCGTTCCACCCGGTCGCGTTCCCACATGATCGGATCAAACGGCACCATCAGGGCGGTTGGCTTCGCCCGGCAGCGCGGATTGACATGCGGGCACAAATATCCCGGCTGCTTCCAGCCCTCGACATCCGCCTGCAACAACTCGCCGTCTTCGACCATTTCGGCAACCCGTGCCTTGGCATCCTCTGTCGGCAGGCGGAAATATTTTCGAAGATCAGCCTCGGTCGCGATGCCCATCGCAGCAATCCCGTTGCGGATCAGGGCACGCTGGGCCTCTGCGCGCGGCATTGGCGGCTCAAGCGCCTCCGGCCCGATGATCCGTTCGGGCAGATCATAGACCCGCTCGAAACTGGTGCGCCGTTTGCGCGCCATCACCTGCCCGCTCCAGAACAGGAATTCCATCGCGGTTTTGGTTTTCGACCATCCCCACCATTTCGAACTGGAAGCCCCTTCCTGTTCCAGATCACTGGCGGCAAGTGCCCCTTCCCTTTCGATCCGATCCAGAATGCTGCGCACAAACTCAGGATGATCACGGATCATTTTGGCGATCTGCCCCCAGGTGCCTTTGCCCTCGGCGGCATCCGCCATGCGCCAGCGATAAAACCGGTAATCCTCAACCGGGATCATCGATGCCTCGTGGCCCCAATATTCAAACAACCGCCGCTGCCGGGCGTTGCCCCAGCTCAGTTGATCAAGATCGACCGGGTCATAAACGCCAAGCCGCGAAAAAACCGGCATATAATGCGCACGCGTCAGAACATTGACACTGTCGACCTGTAACATGCCGGTCTGGCGAATGGCTTTCATGATCCGGCGTTTGGTCACCGGGCGGCTTTCGTCCTGATCAAACCCCTGCGCGGCAAGGGCCAGATTGCGCGCCTGTCGGGCGGATACGGAAATCGCGGATTTGTCGTTAATCATGGTGGCCTTTGAAAAATCGCAAAGAAAAACAGTGTGATGGTATCATACCCTCCTGACAATTATGTCAGTAGGTTACAGGAACATTTCGATGGGCCGGATCGTTTCCTATGGCCGGTTTCTATTCCCCGTTGCATCTATGTTTCTGCCATCTTTGATCCAGACCCTGTTTTCAACCCGATGAAGCAACCAGACAGACATCCATGGAACTCGAACAAATTCTGATCCTTGCCATTCTTGTCGGAACGGTCGTGATGTTCCTCTGGGGCCGCTGGCGTCATGACATGGTTGCGATGGCATCCCTGCTCTGCTGCGTGGTCGCCGGGCTGGTCCCGGTTGACGGGGCCTTTCAGGGGTTTGGTCATCCGGCAGTGATCACGGTTGCCTGTATCCTGATCCTGTCATCAGCACTCCAACAATCGGGCGCGGTCGATAACCTGACCCGCATGGTTCTGCCGCAATCCGCCGGTCCGGTCGTGACCATGGCCGCCCTCAGCCTGCTGGCGGCCATCCTGTCGGCCTTTATGAACAATGTCGGCGCGCTGGCGCTTCTGATGCCCGTCGCCCTGCAAATCGCCGCCAAACAAAACCTGCCACCGGGCAAAATCCTGATGCCGCTGGCCTTCGGGTCGATCCTGGGCGGCATGACCACCCTGATCGGCACGCCGCCCAACCTGATCGTTGCCGGTTTCCGGGCGGAGGCCAGGGATGGCGGCTTTACGATGTTTGATTATACCCCGGTCGGGATTGTTGTTGCCGCCGCCGGTCTGATTTTCGTCATGGTGTTTGGCCGCTGGCTTGTTCCCACCCGCGAGCGTGCCGGGGCAGAGGGCTTTGAAACCGGTTCCTACCTGACCGAGGCACGCATTGCCGCGGGCAGCAAGGCGATCGGCATGATGCTGCGCGATGTAAACCGCGAACTTGAAAAAGGCGACGCACAGGTCATCGGACTGATCCGCAATGAAAAACGCATTCCTGCCCCCAATCCGTTTCGCGAACTGCATGAAAACGACATCCTGATCATCGAAGCCGATCCCGAAGCACTGGCCATTGCCCTGTCCGCCCTTGATTTGAAGCTCGAAGAAGAATTACGCGATCTGGAGGCACAGGCAAAGGCGGCGGAACAACCGGAAGATAAAGGCGATACGGATGCACCGAAAGCCCCGGAAGTAAAGACAATTGCCGCCAAATCAGCAAAGGCCGAAAAGAAAGCCGACACGCCCGAAACTGATGCGAAAAACCCGGATAACAGCCGTCGCGCTGCGATCCAGTCCGATGATATCGCGCTCATGGAACTGGCAATTTTGCCAAACTCCGGCTTTATCGGCAGATCGGCAACCGACATCAATCTGCGCACCCGTTATGGCGTGAACCTTTTGGCGGTATCCCGGCAGGGCCAACGCTCCATGGCGCGCCTTCGCACCATGTCGATGAAGGCCGGCGACGTCCTTCTGATGCAGGGACCGCCC
>NZ_JPWA01000014.1 GCF_003326475.1 Thalassospira xianhensis MCCC 1A02616
TCGGGCGTACTGCCCCCAACCTGTCCACCGCCGACGGACCTCAACCCACTGCCGCCACTGCCGCCACTGCTGCCATCGCTGCCGCTTCCGGCAAATTCGGGGTCCCTTCCCCGACAAGACGCACCTCTCCCGTCATGACAAACAAGCGTATTAAAAGCGTATTAGAACCGGCTCGGAATGCCGCCGTAATGGCTCCGCCATCCGCCGACCCATATCCTGCGGACTACCCCGCTGCCCTGCCTCAGTCCTTGCCGCTGCATCCTGATCCCCTCTTTGATCCGGCCCCAAACGCAAAAACCCGCGAGGCATGAGGCCTTGCGGGTTTCTGTCCGGGTGCATTTCTCCCGTTGACTTTGTCTTTATGTCACAAACCAAAGAACAAATCAAGAACTTTTTCCAATGCTTGACGTAACGCGACGATCTGCGCATAGTCCCGTCATCTCCAGGGGGGCTGATCGTGAATCGGCTGAGAGGTTCGGTGTTGCCGGACGACCCTTTGAACCTGAACCGGTTAAGACCGGCGTAGGAAGGATCGCATGCGCAAGACAGTACCAGCGCCGAAACCGGCAACATCCCCAAATCCCCCCGTCATGCCGGGCAATACGACGCCGTTTGATATTCATCTGCGCGGTGGTCGCGTGGCCTTTAACGGCGACGATATTTTCCATGATCTTGATCTGACCCTACCCGCCAGCAGCATCACCTGTCTGCTGGGCCCATCGGGTGTCGGCAAAAGCACATTGTTGCGCTATCTCGCAGGCTTGGTTGATGGCGAGGCTGGCGGAGATATTGCCTGCTCGGATGGCAGGCCGCTTTTGGGCCGGGTTGCCTATATGGCGCAGCAGGATTTGCTTCTGCCGTGGCGCAGTGTGCGGGAAAATGTCGTTCTGGGGGCGGTGCTTCGCAATGAACGCCCCGATCTTGCACGTGCCGATGCGCTGATTGCCAAGGTCGGGTTATCAGACGCCGCCCACCTGCGCCCGGCCGAACTTTCGGGTGGCATGAAGCAGCGCGCAGCCCTTGCCCGCACCCTGATGGAAGATCGCCCGGTTGTCCTCATGGATGAACCCTTTTCCGCCCTTGATCCGCTTAACCGGATGCGCCTTCAGGACCTTGCCGCACGGGTATTGCGCGGCAAAACGGTTTTGCTGGTCACCCATGATCCGCTCGAAGCCCTTCGGATTGGTGATCGCGTCCATGTCTTGCGCGGCACGCCCGCGGTGCTGAGTGACGCCATCCTTCCGGCGGGCAGCATCCCGCGCGATGTCACCGATCCGGAAATACTCCGCCATCAGGCCGAATTGCTCCGTCAGCTTGGTGCCACCGCCGAGGAACTCAACCGGGCGGAGGATCTGGCATGACCAACCGAACAACGCCCCACACCCCGCTTACCGAACGGCGCCTGCTGAAACTCGCCCGACCCGTCATCATCATCGCCGCCCTGATCGCGACATGGCAGATTGTTGTCACCGTCACCGGTGCGCCGAAATATATGCTGCCCGCCCCCTATGAAGTCTGGCTGACCCTGATCAAGCGCCATGACGTGTTGCTTGACCATGCCAGATACACGATTGCCGAAACCGTGATCGGGCTTTTTGCCGGGGCGACATTGGGGGCCTTGGCAGCCCTTCCGATGGCGCTTTTTGCCCCCGTTCGGTTCTGGCTGATGCCGATCTTGCTGGTGTCGCAGGCGATCCCGTTTTTTGCGCTGGCCCCGCTTCTGGTATTATGGCTGGGCTTTGGTCTGGGTTCAAAAATCGCGATGGCGGCCTTGATCATTTTCTTCCCCGTCACGGTCGCGTTCTTTGACGGGTTATCTCGGACCGAACCGGGCTTCCTTGACCTTGCCCGCACCATGGGTGCCAGCCGCTGGCGGTTGCTGACCCATGTGCGCCTGCCTGCCGCATTGCCTTCATTTGCCTCGGGTTTTCGGGTCGCAACCGCGGTTGCCCCCATCGGGGCGGTGATCGGCGAATGGGTCGGATCAAGCCACGGGCTTGGCTATCTGATGCTCCATGCCAATGCCCGGGTTCAGATCGATATGGTCTTTGCCTGCCTTCTGATCCTGTGCGCCTTTTCGATCACGCAATATTTCCTTGTCGACCGGGCGTTACGTGCGGCCTTGCCCTGGCAGCCCGACAGCCTGAAACCGGCAAGATAAACCGAATTCCTCGCGAAAGATTGCGGGGCAGAACATCAAAAATATATCCGATATCCGATAGGAGGTTCATCCATGTCACGCCTGAAATCCATGATCACCGCGGCCACGATTGGCGCGGTTGCGATGGGAATGACCAGCCCAGCCTTTGCCGCCGACAAGCTCACCATTCTTCTCGACTGGTTCGTCAATCCCGATCACGCACCGCTGATCGTCGCCAAGGAAAAGGGCTTTTTTGCCAAGCATGATCTGGATGTCGAGCTGATCGAACCGGCCGATCCATCCGCCCCGCCGCGTCTTGTTGCCGCCGGTCAGGGTGACGTTGCCGTCAATTATCAGCCACAGCTTCACGTGCAGGCCGCCGAAGGCCTGCCATTGACCCGGATCGGTACGCTGGTTGCCACCCCGCTCAATAGCCTGATTGTGCTCAAAGACGGCCCGATCAAGGAAATCGCCGACCTTAAGGGCAAGAAAATCGGCTATTCGCTGGCCGGGTTTGAAGATGCCCTGCTGGGCACCATGCTGGGCAATCATGGCGTGTCCATTGATGACGTCGAATTGGTGAATGTCAATTTCTCGCTCTCGCCATCTCTTTATTCCGGACAGGTCGATGCGATCATTGGCGGCTACCGCAACTTCGAACTCAATCAGATGGAAATCGAAGGCAAACCGGGCAAGGCTTTCTATGTCGAGGAAGAAGGCGTCCCCCCCTATGACGAGCTGATCCTGACCGTGCGCAACGACAAGGTCGATGATCCGCGCTATGCCCGTATGCTGGCCGCCCTTGAAGAAGGCGTGCAATACCTGATCAACCATCCCGATGACAGCTGGCAGGCCTTTATCGCGGCCTATCCAAACCTTGATGACGAACTCAACATCAAGGCATGGGCCGATACCCTGCCGCGCTTTGCGCTGCGTCCGGCCGCGGTTGACCGGACCCGCTATGCACGCTTTGCCACCTATCTCAAGGATCAGGGTATTATCGAAACCGTTCCGGCACTTGATAGCTACGTGACGGTAATCGAATAATCTGCCCGCACCTTCCCCCCGCGGTACCTGCTTTTGCCGGTCAAAAGCAGGTGTCGTCACGAAGGCCGGAACCTGCCCCGGTTCCGGCCTTTTCTTTGTCCCAATCCGGACAGCGGTCCCACTTGCACAATTCCCGATCCGCGACACATTGATAGGATCCAAAACAACAATCAGCCGATCTGGGGATTTGACCGCGTGACGAATGATAACCGACCACCACATCACACCGAAACCGGATTTGAAAACCGCTATCCCCTGCCCGATCGGGTCAAACGATCTTTCTGGCGTTTTATGAAACGGCGTTATTTCGGTGCTGAAAACTGGCCGAAAGCCAAACATCAGCGCGGCAAAATCCCGACCGAGGCGCCAAATCTGGATGCCATTCACAATCCGGATCCGGCGCGCCTGCAAATTACCTGGATCGGCCATGCGACGGTACTGGTGCAATATGGCGGGCTCAATATCCTGACCGACCCGGTCTTTGCCAAGCGGGCATCGCCGTTCCGCCATCTTGGCCCGGCACGCTACAGCCAGCCGGGATTGCAGATTGATGAACTGCCCAGGCTTGATCTGGTGTTGCTATCGCATAATCATTACGACCATTTCGACGTTGCCAGCCTACGAAAGATTGGCAATGCGCCGCGCTATATCCTGCCGCTGAAGAACGGTGTGCTGCTTGAAACCGCCGGGATCAATCCGGATCGCTATGACGAACTCGACTGGGATCAAAGCCTTTCGCATGGGGACCTGAAAATCACCCATGTACCCAGCAATCACTGGTCAGCACGCACCACCAAGGACCGCAAGGAAATGCTGTGGGGCGGCTACATCCTTGAATTCGCCGACGGCTATCGTTTCTATTTCGTCGGTGATACCGGCTGGAACGAACGGCTGTTTGCCGAAATGGGCGAACAATATGGCGGGATTGATTTCGGCCTGATCCCGATCGGGGCTTATGAACCCAGCGATTTCATGCGACATGCCCACACCAACCCCGAAGAAGCCGTTCAGATCATGCAGGTGATGGGCGTCAAACAGGCGCTTGCCATTCATTGGGGCACGTTCGTCCTGACCGCGGAGCCGGTTGACGAACCGCCATTGCGGCTGGCATCGGCGCGAAAGGATGCTGGCATTTCCGACGATGATTTCATTGCAGCCCCCATTGGGGCAACACGCTTCTTTCCCGGCAAAATCAGCCATCCGATAAAAGCGAATAACGACACGGAAGCAGCCCAGTAAAAAGATGAAGACCGACAACGTGCAGATCGTTGCCGGTCTTCATTAGCCGCGAAGCGCGATCAAACTTCCGGCCATGGGAATTGATTAGTGGCTATGTTCGCCCCCCGCCGTAAAGGACAGGGTCGCGAAATGCTGGATCAGGTCCGCATCCGCATTGTTTTCAAGCGGAACTGAATATTTGACCGCAATAACGTTCAGCCCGTCATTGCGCACCGTGATATCGGCAATGCCATCCTGATCGGTTTCACCAATCAGGGTTTCGGCCAGATTGACGTAATCGGGAATGATCGCAACGCCCTGCAGGGGCTTGCCATCATAAAGGATCCGGACCTTGAAATCGTCACCCGCTTCAAGTTCGGTCGGGTTGGATAACGGCACGATCTGCAATGCCTGTGCTGGCAAGGCAGGGATATCGCCATGAATATGCAGCAGTGACACCGAATGCTTCAGGTAACGGCCCGCCTGTTTTGCGCCCTCGACGGCTGATTTGGGTTGATTAACCCATTTGCCGTCCGGTCCCTCGGTATAAAAGCCGTTATCGAAATCGATCAGGACAATGGCCGCATCCTCACCCGGCACGATCATGGCGTGGGTATCGCGGGCCTCGACCTTGCCTTCGCTGGCTTTGCCGTCCTCGGTCAGGACCGTGACCGATTTGATTTTGGCCGGATCATAATCATTATCCTCGGCCCCATGACCATAGATAATTCCGTATTCATCCCAGCGCTGGGCAACCCAGACGCCATGCGCATTGGCGATTTGTGCCGCCCCGAAAAGAACCAGACCAACACCGACGACCGATGCAAATTTCATCATGAACCTCAAATTAAATGTTATGCTACGTTATAACATAACATTTAATTGCATGAGAGATACCCTGCGTCAAGACCGTTTGAAAACGATCCCGACGCCAGATTATTCCTCATCCAGACAGGATCAGACCCGCGTGCGCGGTTTGCGGATGGTGCCATCCTCAAACCGTGAAAGCTCCATCCCGGCAAGGGTGATGGATGGCTGCCCGGTTGTAATCCAGTCGGCCAGCACCTTGCCGACAACCGGGCCCATGGCAAATCCGTGGCCGGAAAAACCGGTTGCGACGAAGAAATGTCTTGGATTGTCGAACTGATCGATCACCGGTATGGCATCCGGGGTGACATCGATGTCGCCTGCCCATTTATCGACAATGCCGACCTGTTTGATTTGCGGAAAAACCTTTTGTAGGTTGGCCATCGCGTTATTCACCCGCACCTCATAAGGCTGCGCCTGATTTTCGCGGCGGCCGATCAATGGCTGCTTTGATGCCGCCGACCCCGGCAGGCGGTCAACAAGGTCATCAATAAACCGCTTGTTCAGATGGAATTTGAAGGTCGCCCAGTTGGCAAAGAGGCCCGGTGCAAAATCGCGGGCATATTTGAACCGGCCCAATGTCAAATCCAGATCGGTCATGAACTCGTCCGCGATATTCATCGAACCATCGGCGCGCTGGCGAAATGCAAGGCCGGAGGCCAGCGTCCCGGCAGCCGAAATATCCGGCACCGGGGTTGTGCGGATCACCGTGCCGCGCGTGGTTTGCTGCGGCAGACGGCGCCCGAATTTGGCGACGAATTTATGCGTCGCGGCCCCGGCGGCACAGATAACATATTTGCATTTGATCTCGCCACGTTCGGAAATAACCGAACTGATTGCGCCACCGCTTGTTTCAATGCCGATGGCACCGCATCCCTCGGCGATCACAGCACCAAGTTCGGCAGCACGTTTTGCGATTGCCGGGGCGGCCTTTTTCGGCTCAGCCTGCCCGTCAGAGGGGGTATAAATTCCGCCGACGCCGGGTCGCGTAATGCCCGGTGCAATTCTGGCAACGCCCTTGGGATCAAGCACCTGCGTTTCGATATCAAACCCTTTGGCGTCTTCGATCCATTGTTCAAATTCGGCCATTTCCGCATCGTCGCGGGCAACAAACATCACCCCGCCCTGCCGCCATTCCAGATCCGCATTCAGTTCCTTTTCAAGGCTCTGCCAGATACGGTTGCATTCGATCATCAGGGGCAGTTCAACCGGATCGCGGCCCTGCTGGCGAACGAACCCCCACGCCCGTCCGGACTGATGCGAGGCAATGGTATCCTTTTCCAGAAGGACAACCTTCATGCCTGCCTTGGCAAGGTAATAGGCGCTGGAAGAACCATGGATACCGCCGCCAATGACGACAACATCACATTCTTTGGGAAGTTCGAATTGGGGATCGTTCGTGGTATGGGGCATCTGAATGGGTCGTTCTTTTGTTTTCGTTTTGGGATGTGGCGCGTTCCACGTTATGTTGCGTGGCAATAAATGACAACAAAATCAGGTGCCACCATGTCTGCCGATAACAAGAAACAGCAGCCTGCAACCATCACGGCCCAGGCACTGGGCTGGGTCGAGGAAACCACCCGTTCGGTTACCCCGCCGATCTATCCCTCGACCACGTTTGAACGCAATGCCGACCTCAGCTATCATGACGGCCGTTGCTATACCCGGACCGACAACCCGACCTATGATCAGGCCTGTGCGGTTCTTGATGCGCTGGAAGGCGGCGCACAAACGCGACTTTTCGCATCGGGCATGGCGGCCGCGGTTGCATTGCTGCATGCACTGTCGCCGGGCGATCATGTCGTCGCGCCAAAGGTGATGTACTGGGCGCTGCGCAGTTTCATGCTTGATAGCGGTGTGCGCGCCGGTCTGACATTTGATTTCGTTGACAATGGCAACACAGCCGATTGGGTCAGCCATATCAAGCCGGGTAAAACAAAAATGGTCTGGCTGGAAACGCCCGCCAACCCGGATTGGCAGATCACCGATATCGCCGCCGTTGCCGACGCCGCGCACAAAGCCGGTGCGATTGTTGCGGTCGATAATACGGTTGCAACCCCGCTTCTGACCCGCCCGATTGAACTGGGTGCTGATATCGTCATGCATTCGGCCACCAAGTATCTGAACGGGCATAGCGACGTTCTGGCAGGCACACTTACCACCGCAAACAAGGACAGCGAATTCTGGCAACGGGTCTGCAAACAGCATGCTGGCGGTGGCGGAGTTCTGGGCGTGTTCGAAGCATGGCTGCTTCTGCGTGGTATGCGCACCCTGTCAATCCGTGTCGAACGGGCCAGTGCCAATGCGATGGTGATTGCACGCCATTTCGAAAACCACCCCGAAGTCGTACAGGTCCAGTATCCCGGCCTTGAAAGCCATATCGGCCATGATATCGCCAAACGCCAGATGAGTGGCGGATTTGGCGGCATGATGTCGATCCGGGTCAAGGGCGGCGGTGCGCGGGCCGTGGATTTCCATAATCAGTGCAAGCTGTTTAAACGCGCGACATCACTCGGCGGGGTCGAAAGCCTGATTGAACACAGATCGTCGGTCGAAGGCCCGACAAGCCCGGTGCCTGATGATCTGTTGCGTTTGTCTGTTGGTATCGAAGATATCAATGACTTGATCCATGATATTGAAACCGCCCTAGCTTTGAGTAAATAAAGTCGGATTGTAGATCGGCCAATCAATGGACTGGAAATTCCACGCGTGATGAAAACTGCGTTTCGTGCCCGCACACGATATTGTTTCAAACAGTCACTTTCACTGTGTCTTGCCGTAACGGCAATGATCGCGGCGACGGAATTTCCGGTTCAGTCGGCACAGGCACAAACCGACACGCCAAGCCAACTGCCAAGCATTCGCGATATTCCCGATGCGGATGCCCTGCCACCTGCACCGGGATTGATTTTTGATATGGCCGGGCAGCGCTATGTCATGTTTGACGACATGGTTTCGCGACTTGCCGGGACACGTTTTGTCCTGATTGGTGAAAAACATGACAACCCGATCCACCATCATCATCAGGCCCAATTGGTCCGCGCGCTTAGCAAACGCGAAAACACCAAGCGGGCGGTTGTCTGGGAAATGTTTAACCGGGACCAGCAGGAAAGCCTCGATCAGGCGTGGCAGACTGTATCCCCCGATGAACTCGGCAGTGAAATGAACTGGGGTGAGAGCGGCTGGCCTTCCTGGCACGACTATGCCCCGATTGCCGAGGCAGCCCGGGAAAACGGGTTATCTATGGTTGCTGGCAACCTGCCCCAAAATGTCCTGCGCCCCATGATCAGCGAGGGTATAAGCGCCATGCCGACAGAGCTTGCAGAAAAGCTTGCACTACCGCCGATACCCGATGACATTGCCGCGCGCTTTGATCAGGAAATTGCCGAGGGCCATTGCAACATGTTGCCCAAATCTCAGTTGCCTGCTTTCTCGCTTGTGCAGTTTGCCCGCGACGCATCGCTGGCACGCGCAATGATTGATGTGAACGAAACCAACAGTCCGGATGGCGCATTCCTGATTGCCGGTGCGATGCATGTACGCAATGACGTTGCGGTCCCCTATCACCTGCACCGTTATGCACCTGATTTGACCGATAAGGATATTGCGGTCGTCATCCTGGTCGAGGCCGACGACCCGGGAGAAGACCTTCCTGGTGTCCGCGACTATGCGCTTCGGATGGGATCGGAGGATGTGGCGGATTTCATGTGGTTCACCAATGATCTGCCACGTACTGATCCGTGCGAAGACATGAATATCGGCCAATAACCATCTACAATCGTTATGATTTGATCGGTTACTTAATACGGCGGGGCAACCAGTCAGTGGTCGCGACCGGTTTCCCCTTGTGCGACCTCATGACACGTGGACGGACGACTTCCTTTGCTTCGGGCGTGGTGGCACTTTTGCGGACCGAGGCATAGAAATCGACCATCTCCTGAAACGGGATCAATGTCCCCGGTGCCTGTTTATAGGCATTAAGATAAGGTGGATGATTGCGCACGGTTTCGCTGAGATGCTCGACCGAGTGATGACCGAACTGCGACCAGATGCTTTCAATGAAATGCTGCGTTTTTGGATCAACCGATTTAAGCCGCACATCCGGGCGGCTTTCTTCCATCACCGCGTAGACGTTCGGTTCGATCGGACCAATATCGTCCGCGACGAAAACAGCCGGCATCAGCATGCGGCCATGATAATTCGCACCGTAATAGGCCTGTGCCAGATACAGCAAACGATGAAGTTTTTGCGGTTGCAGATATTCGTTATCGTTCAGCGCATGATCAATCAGGCGAAAAACGGCTTCGAAAACGGAATTGAGGACCGGCTTGTTCTGCATATCAGATCCAGCAATGGAAACGCATGATCAAGCCGTGATCATAATGCCGCAAGGATAGGACAACAAGAACCGGTAAAGAATGTTTTCAATTTTGAAGAAGGCTCGGGCTTGTCGCCCGGCATATCAGATATAGGCGTCCACCCGCGTACCGCGAACACCAGCCCCATGCACGACGGCGTTGACAACCGCATAGAACGAAGTGCCGCTATTCACACTCAGATCAAACGGGATTTCCGGATCAAGGAAACTTGCGAAATCGATATCGCTTTCAGACGAAATTGCCCCTTCGCGATCACTGGAACGACGGGCCGCGGAAAAACGGCTTTGCTCCGTTCGCTGGTCTTTCTGCTCACCTGCGCTGCCCTGACCGGAATTTCTGCTGCCCTTGCCATCGATATAGGCATTGAACAGGATGCCGTCATTGTCGGGGTCATAGGTGTAATGTTCACTGGGTGCCTGGACTTGGGCATTGCGGTCAACGGTCGCCATACCGCGCGCACCAGCAGCCGCAAGTCGACCATACTGGCTGACTTGGCTTACGGACTGGCTATTGACGGTAGGTACGACCATTTTCCTCTCTCCAGCCGAAACCGGAACATATTACAGCATTATTCAACTGTAAGATTATACCCCAATTACGGCCCAAAAGAGACAAGAATCGTCATTTTTCAAGGTGCAGGACCGGTTTTGAGGCGTCAATCGCCTTCAAATTCGACCTGATGGAAGACATCGACACCACGATCACGAATTTTTTGCGCTCCGCCGATATCTGGAAGATCGATGATGAAGGCACAACCGGCAACCTCGCCGCTCGCCTTTTCAATCAGATCAATCGCGGCAAGCGCCGTGCCACCCGTCGCAATCAGGTCATCCATCACAAGAACGCGCTGACCGGGCTTGATTGCATCGGTGTGCATTTCGATCACGTCCGAGCCATATTCAAGTTCATATTCGACCGCGATGGTTTCGGCCGGAAGTTTGCCGCGTTTGCGGATCGGAACAAAACCGACACCAAGGGCGACCGCAACGGCCGGACCAATGATAAAGCCGCGCGCCTCGATCCCGGCAATCACGTCGATCTTTTTATCCTGGAATTCGGCGGCAAAACCGTCGATCACATCGCGCAAGCCGTCTGCATCGGCAAACAGTGTTGTGATATCGCGAAACATGATTCCCTTTTTCGGGTAATCGGGAATGGTACGGATCAGCGACTTGATCGACATGGGAGAACTCCGGTCGAGGTTAACCTGAAAAACAAAACCGCCATCTTTAACACCAGATGGCGGTTTGAAATCAAGCGTTCCGGAATATTGGCGGTAAATCCCGCAATGGTCACTAGGCCGCGTGTGCCGTGCTTCGGTGCATTACAGCACCGTTGGCTGCAACAAAGTCGTTGGCAAGTTTCTTGCTGATTTCGGCACGCGTTCCGCGCGGCAAACCGGTCCCGGCGGCCTGCCGGTTACCCCATACTGCACGATAAAGGCGGTAATCATGATCATTGATCTGACCAAATACTTTTTCGACTTCCATCAAGGTCTGGACATAACTTTTGTTCATGTCAGCCATCCTGTTGCTCGTGATGTTCCGAATGACAATCCCCTTCGGAATAACAACGCCCGGTTAACCCAGCGCATCGTCAAGCAGCGATATAATCCTCTAAAGGCCGCGTCTCAACGGCAGGACGGTGACAAGATCGGGAATATTTTGTGACACCCCGCCTTAATCGGCGAAAGTTTTTATAAAACAGTATTTTAGCCTACTGAAAAAATCCGCCATTTCGCAAATGCACGGATCGTCTCAATGCATCTTTTTGTTGGCGTCGGCCTGACGGACTTCTTCATCCATTTTCTTTTTAAGGGCGTCAGCATATTCGCCGTAAATACGGCCTTCGATAGACAGTTCGAGAAACCGGACATAGTCTTGCTGATTGTCGATTTTGGCACGTGCAACCGGTATCACATCAAACGGACTTTCAGCATCCAACCCGTATTTGCGGATCAGCTCCAGCATTTCGGCTGTGATCTGTTCGAGCTTTTTCTGCGCGTCCGAAAATGAAATGCTCATGATGTTTTCCTGTTCTGGCAAGATCGGCTGCCCGTTATGCCCTGCCGCGCGCCCTGTGACAAGGTTTCGCTCCTCACCAAAACCTATACGATCAGAGAGCAACCTATCCGAATAAACCTGCCCTTGCCCGCGGTCACTTGAGACAAATCAAAGACCCGCAAGCCACATACCCCGATGCTCCGTGCGGGACAGTTTGATACGGATCGTCGACAGATCAACAGGTCGTCGGTGGTCCGTCATGCATGCATTTGCATTATCCGATCGGGGATCAGTGATGAAGTTGTTATCGGCTTTCAATGCCATGGGCATTCGCAAACGCTTTATGTGGGCGTCGGCCTTCGGCGTGACGTCAACCGTGATCATCGCACTTGCGATGATGATGTTTGCCGAAGAAAAGGCAATGGACGCCAAGCTTCATCAGCTTAGTCAGAACGAACTGACATCGCTTCACGCGTTGATTGTCAATGTCATGGCTGCCCGCCCCGATGACTCAGATGACATCGGGATCGATGTTTTCAATAACTGGTTTGAAAGCCGCAATCTGGATTATCCCGGCGAGCTCTGGTCTGCCTGGGGGCCAACGACGATGGCCTACATGAAAGAATATGGCGACAAGGACCTGAAAACACCGCGCGATGCCATTGATCAAGAAGCAATTGAAACCGGTGAAACCATCGGTCGCTATACCGACGAGGGGACTTATCGCCTGTCTATGCCGATTGTTCTGGGCGTGACCAAGGGTGCCGAGCGAGAGGTTTGTTTTAGTTGCCACGGTGCCATGGAAGCCGAAAAAGGCGACGTGATTGCCGTTCTGTCATCGAGCCTTTCGGTTGCCCCCGAACAGGCAAAAACCAATCAGATCCTGTTCGGTATTGTGATTGGCGGTATCGCGATTGCGATTGCGACCATTTTCGGCATGAGGTTGCTACTGTCGAAAATCGTTACAGAGCCACTCAGCAAGCTGGGCTCGGTCATGACCGAGCTTGCCAACGGCAAAACCGATCTGGTCATCCATGATCTGGATCGCAAAGACGAAATTGGTCGGATGGCCCAATCGGTTGACGTATTCCGGACCAATGCGATTGCCAAAAAACGCATGGAAGCCGAACAGGAAGCCGCGTCGCGCAAACGTGAAGAACGCATGCAGACGCTGGAAAAGCATATCGGCGGTTTCGAAAGCGTTATTGCCAATATTGTCGGTTCGGTTTCGACTTCGGCCGATCGCATGCAAAGCACGGCCCGCGCACTCGTGGGGGCCGCCGATCTGGCCAGCAAGAGTGCCACCACAGTTGCCGCCGCATCCGAAGAAGCCACCGTTAATGTCCGCACAGTGGCCGACGCGGCGGAACATCTGTCTCATTCCATCACCCAGATCGGTGATCAGGCACACCATTCAACCGAAATCACAGCCGAGGCATCCCGTGAAGCCGAAGTTTCCAGCAAAACCGTTGCCGGCCTTTCCGAAGTCGCCGGTCGCATTGGTGAGATTGTCGAACTGATCAGCGACATCGCCGGTCAGACCAATCTTTTGGCGCTGAACGCAACCATCGAGGCCGCCCGGGCGGGCGAAGCAGGCAAGGGATTTGCTGTGGTTGCCGCCGAGGTCAAAAACCTTGCCAACCAGACGGCCCGTGCCACCAGTGAAATTTCCGAACAGATTTTGGCAATTCAGGAAGAAACAGGAAAGACAGTCCAGTCGATGGACGATATTTCCGATGTTATTTCCCGCATTACCAACATCACCAATACGATTTCCGATGCGGTACGTGAACAGGCCGACGCAACGGGTGAAATCGCACAGAATGTCGAACAGGCTGCCATCGGCACACAGGAAGTCAGCAGCAATATCGAGCGCGTCAGCGATACGGTTGCGGAAACCGATAAGGCCGCCCATCAGGTTCTCAAAGTTGCCGAGGAACTTGGCCAGCTATCAACCGAACTTCGCAGTGAAGTCGACAGTTTCCTGATCAGTATCCGGTCTGCCTGAACACAAAATACACTTCAATCCAAGCCATACGCCCCGCGCCGTCCCGTACGGTTGCGGGGTTTGTATTTTCTGCCTCTTGCAATGATCGCATGAAGGACAAAATTAAATTGTTACAGCGCGTTATGAAAAATATGGCTTCCGTGAACGGCTCGACACCAATTTTAACCTGACGGCAACAGGTTATATGTCTATTCTGTCAAAAAAAGGGGGTTAACTCTTTAAAGTTCTAAATGGGTTGGGGGTATTCGAGCGGTTCACGCTTGGAGAGAATAAAAAACGATGTCGTTTACGACGATTTTGGGGATTCTGGTCGGACTGGGGCTATTCATTGGCTCGATTTTCATTTCGACCGACAACTATTTTGTTTTCATGAGCCTGTCGAGTGCGTTGATGGTTATCGGCGGCACATTGGCAGCGACCTTTATTGCCTATGAAGCGCGCTATGTTCTGCTCGCACTCAAGCTGATATTCAAAATCTTTCGGGCACCGCAAATGGGCCGCGGCCAGTTGACCGGCGAAGTCGGTCGTGTGGTCAAATGGGGCTATCTGCTTCAGAAAAAAGGCATCAATGCGCTGGAGCAGGAAGCTCAGCGGGTTGGCAAAGATGAGCCGTTCCTGGGCTGGGCGATGGAAGTCGTGATCACCGGGTATAACGGTGATGAAACCGCCGAAATGCTCCACAACGCGATTGAAAACGCGTTCAACCGCAATCTGGTGCCGGTTTCCATCCTGAAAAACATGGCAGGTGCCGCGCCGGCATTTGGCATGATCGGGACATTGGTTGGTCTGGTGATCATGCTTGATAAAATGGCTGACGATCCAACACAGCTTGGTGCGGGTCTTGCGATTGCGCTGATCACGACACTTTACGGGATTGTTGCCGCCCGGTTCTTTTTCATGCCCGCCGCCAGCAAAATCCAGCAGCGTGAAGAAATCATGCGGTTTCGCAATTACCTGATTGCAGAAGGCCTGATCATGCTGGCTGATCGCAAGGGACCGCGCGCGATCCAGGACAAAATGAATTCGTTCCTTGATCCGGCAATCCATTTCAATATCGACAAGTCTGCCAAATAGCAGCGGCAAGATATTTTTGAAGACAGGAGGCCATGATGGCCCGGCGCAAATCACCCATGGGGCAACGCAAGGACGAACCGGTCGACGAAGACTGGATGGCGACCTATGCCGACGCAATCACGCTTCTGATGGCATTCTTTGTCATGCTGGTCAGCTTTTCAAAGGTTGAAATTCCGCTGTTTGAAAAGGTCCAGTCCGGTATCGCAGAACAGATTGGTAAGCGCGAGATTGTGCGCCCGACCCAGGTCCTTGAAACCGACCTGAAGGATGTCGTCTTCAACATGTCCATGGATAGTGATGTCAATGTTTCGACAGATGATGAAGGTATCCTGATGGAACTGGGCAGCGGTTCATTCTTTCACCCCGGTTCGGCCAATCTGACGCAGGATGCCGTGCTTTTCCTGAAAGATGTTGGCGATCTTTTGAAGGAACCGCGATACCTTGGCTTTCAGATTGAGGTCACCGGGCATACCGATGACAGCCCGATTAACACACCACGTTTCCCGTCAAACTGGGAACTGGCCGCCGGGCGGGCCATTGCCGTTGTTCGGTTTTTGACCGCTGTCGGGGTTGATCCTGACAGTGATCGCATGCGGGCAATTTCCTATGGCGATACCAAGCCGAAATTGCCAAACCGCGACGACGACGGTAATCCGATCGAGGAAAACCGCGAAGCAAACCGGCGTATCGATATCCGCGTATTCCCGAAATATTCGCGCGTATTCTGACCGTTTGTCGCCAAGCTTCCCCTACTCGATCACAACAACCATTTCATCCCGTGCGGCAAAGGTATTTGACCATTGGGCACGTGCCTTTTGCTCGATCACGGTCATTGCCGCATCATTGTGATCGGGATCATGATGAAAAAGAGCAAGGCGCTTGGCATTTGCCGCCCGGCATAGTCGAATACCTTCCTGCCAGGTTGAATGCCCCCACCCGACTTTGGCCGGAAACTCTTCATCGGTGTAAGTACTGTCATAGATCACCAGATCGGCATTCTGGATAAAGTCGAGGATCACTTCATCAGGTTGGTCGGGAACATGTTCGGTATCGGTAACATAGCAAACCGACTTGCCTGCATATTCGACCCGATAAGCCGTCGCACCATTCGGGTGGCGCAACGGCGCTGTCCGTATCACAATCCCGTCTGCCGGAATGAGGACAGAGCCAACCGGAAAATCTTCGAATGTCAGCTTTGACTTCATGGCCGATAGCGGCACGGGGAATGTCGGATCGGCCATCTGGGCCGAAAACACGCGCTCAACCCCGCCCTGCGCCGTCAGGTGCCCTGCCAGGACATGGAACCGTGCGGCCGGGTTATAAGCCGGGACAAAGAATGGAAAACCGTTGATATGGTCCCAGTGGGTATGTGTCAGGTAAATGCTGGCTTCGGTTACCTTGCGCCGGATCAGATCCTTGCCAAGGTTTCGAATACCGGTACCTGCGTCAAAGATCAGGGTCTGATCACCGATCCGCATTTCGACACAGCTGGTATTGCCGCCATAAACAACATGATCGGGTGACGGACAGGCAATGCTTCCGCGAACTCCCCAGAACTTGACGTCAATCGCCATTCACTGCCCTTCACATCTATCTGCGGCCATCGCCAGCGGGAATGCATCAATCAGGTTGAAATATAACACTCATTTCGGACAAGCCAATTGTCCGCGTTCTATTTCTGCTCTCTGATGAAAACCGCGGTACCGATCTCTGCGCCGAAAACCTGATCCGCCCGACCGCAATTCACGGCAATTTCGCAAAGACCGATTGAATTGCGATAATGAAATCCATGTCCAAGCTTGACATCGGAAAATGTCCGTGCGGGCGAAAGCAACTGCCCGTTAATCAGAAGGGACAGGTTACGGTTCTGCCAGCCCGGTGCAGCAACAAGCCCTGTCATCAGGTTACCGTAAGTATCGACATAAATGATTTCCGAAAGTTCGTCCGGCCAGCTTTATGCCGGAACATAGCGCTGCACGGGATCAATATCAGCCAGCGCGACCGGCTTCCCCTTTGCTATCATACAGGCGATCGGGGCGAAAATATCGCGCCCGTGAAAGCTGGCCGATGCGTTCTCGGGATACCAGTTGATAACCTTGACACGACACTTCGCTGCCCGCCGGATCAGGATTTCAAATAACCCGTTATCCGGCCCGACAAATAATACACCGTCGCATTCAACAACAAGGCCGCGCCGTTGGCTGCCAACACCGGGATCAACAACACAAAGAACAACGTCGCCGAGATGAAATTCGCGTGAAAGTGCCGCCAGAAGATACGCCGATGCCTTGGGATTACGATCCGGAGCATCCACCATCAGATCGCAAACCGTCACATCCGGCGCGTCACGGTGAACAACCGCACGCATGGCCCCGCTATAAGGGCCCGTTACACCAAAATCGCTGAAAATCAGGATCATGTCGGATGTCCGGTCAATCGGAAAACCGGCAGTAATTAGCCGGTTCAGATCAAAGACCGGGTAATATGTTTCCATAAACACCCGGCCTTCAAAGTTTGGTTATTTAACCTCGCAGAACTGCCCGTTACGTTTCAGTTCCGCACAAATCGAACTGGCGGAGCTATCACTCAGCCCGGTGGCCATCAGACGGAAATAGGTGCCCTTGCCCGGAATGGTTGCCTGTGTCACACCATGCTGAAGCGGTGCAAGCTGGGCATAACGTTGCGTCAGAATTTGCCAGCCGCGTTCAGCCTGTGCCTGACTGCGATAAGACGCCAGATGCATGCTTTTGCCACCTGCGGTCGCAGCTACCGAACTTGCTGCCATCGGTGCAGCCGCCATCTCGCCGCCAGACTGGACCGCGCGGCTTTCACCCGTCGCAACACGACGAACCGGTTCACCGGAACTCAGCGTCGTAACATTTGCCTGCGCCGGTTCAACAATTGCGGCCTCGATTGCATCGCGCTCGCGCTTGAATTCATCGGGCGTTATCAGCTTCATCTGCGACAAATCTTCGATCCGTGCTATCTGGCGGGCGGCATCCATCAACCCCTGTGGCGCAGGGGGTGGTGTTGCACGCTGACGCGGCTGCGCAGGCAGCAGTGCATCAAGAATTGCCGTGCGCTCGTTAACATGTTCCTGCACCGTGATGGCACCAATCTGAAGCGCACGGTTCAGCTGGTTCAAACGCTGCGCGACCTGTGCGCTGTCGGGGGGCGGGTTATCCAGAAAGGCCGCCGGTGCCGGCTGGCTCATTGGCAGAAGTGCACCCAAATTGGCCGAACGGCGAGCCGAATATTCTTCTGGTGTAACAAGACCTGCGGCCTGCAAATCACGCATCGTCGCAAACCGTTTTGCAATGGCCTCGTCACCGGCGCTTAATGCCGCACCAGCAGGCATATCTGCCGTGCGCACGCGTGACCCGGCACCCGCAACCATCGGAGTTGCAGTCAAAGCATTTGATTGCGCGATCATTGGTTGGGTTGCTGTACCAAGTCCGGCCGGTGCAGTGGCAATCTGGTCATTGATGCTAAGCGAACCTGGAAGGCCACGCTGCAGACGCATGAGATTGAATTCGGCAGCATCCCGCAACGGGCGCGGTTGCGTCCCGCTGGCGGTTGTCATCAAAACCGTTCCGGGCGGGTTCATCGCAATCAGCGTATCATAGCCATCACGTGCCCGATCCGCCCGGTTGGTGTTCTGGTACAAAACGGACCGCCACAAAAGTGCATGTCCGTCCTGGGGATTCTTGCGCAGCGCCTCGTCAAAGAATTTTTCGGCCGACGCATAATCACCAGTCGCCAGCTGTTGCAATCCATTGGCGGTGTAATTTTCATCGGTAAACGACGTTGCCTCGTCCCAGAAATCCTGATCAAGCAGTGGCGCACAGCCAGACACCCATGAAACCATGCCGAGAACGGCGAGGCTTCTGCCGCCGATCCTCAGCCAGTCTCCGGTCCGCATTGCGGATACCTTCATGGTGCCAACCCCCTATTATTAAAGACAATTCAGGGAGCATGTTTCGCAGCCTGTCGTCAAGTCCAAGGCGCACAGATCAATCTTTTCCCTGATTGTGATCCAGTCTGCCCGATGGCTGCGAACAATTCGTTAAAAGCATTTTCCAAACTCGGAAACTATGCGATAGGACATGTCCAAAATATAATTCGTAAAAAGATACTATATACCAGACACCCCCTGTTAACGCGGCATTCAGGGACAATATGGTTTGATAGATGGTTCCATGCCATTGTATGAATTCACAATATCAGGAATTAATCCTGTCTCTTTCGGGGAAGAAGATTGATTGAGCCGAAACAATATGGCCAACAGGCCCTTCAGGAATACCTGATGCTTGACTATGTCCAGCGCCTGGAAACCCGTAAATTCGGGCACCGCGCTGTTCATATTCATTTGTCACGGCTTAAACCCTTCCACCGGCGAGACTATCATATTCGCGTCGCGACCAATACTTTCGAAAGCTATGTGAAGCTTTATGTCGGCCGCATTTTCGTTCTAAGCAACAACGACCTTCTTTTCATCTGGAAAGACAAATCAATTGCCGATGTCGAACCGGCTGTTGATACGCTGCGCTATCTTTTCCGCGATGATCCGCTATCCCAGGACGAAAGCGAAGAAACCGGCTTTTGCACGTGGTACAACCTGAACACGGAATTTCAGGAATTCCTGCTTCTGTGCCAGCACCTGGATGAACGCGCCAAAAAGCTGCAGCAAAGCAACAACCTGCGTCCGGTGCAAAAACCGATTGATGCACTAAGCCCGATCAATGCGGAAAATCTGGCACAGCTTGAAGACACCATTCATTCCGCCGATCTTTCCGAACATATCCGTCAGCAACCGGTTTGCGTCTTTGCCCGTGCCGGATCGAAGGAACTGCATCCGGTTTTCGACGAGTTTTTTGTCTCGATTGCCGATCTTCGCAACGCGATAATGCCCAATATCGACCTCGCGTCAAATCGCTGGCTGTTCCAGCACATGACCGAAGTGCTTGATAAACGCATGCTGAATTATCTTTGCAAGCGGACATTCAAGACCCATGCAAGCTCGTTCTCGATCAACCTTAATCTCGAAACGCTCACATCCAGGGATTTTGAACGCTTCGACGAAGTTGTTCGTAAAAAATGGCCGGGCAATGTGATCATCGAGCTCAATCAGGTCGATCTGTTCTCGAACCTTGAGACCTATCTGCGGCTGCGTGACGAGTTTCATGAACGCGGCTATCGCGTTTTGATCGACAACCTGACTGTCGAAGCCCTGTCATTCGTGGATCGCAAAAGCCTCAAGGCCGATTTCATCAAGGTCGCCTGGCGCGAGGAAATGACTGACAACGTCATTCGCAAGAAATATTCCGAAATGGATAACCTTGTAAAAGACTCTGGCCGCGAACGTGTGATCCTGTGTCGTTGCGATAGCCCGACCGCCATCAAATTCGGCCAATCGCTGGGGATTACCCTGTTTCAGGGCCGCTATATCGATAACATGATCGCCCGCCAGCGCCGGGCCAAACGCGCGGCCGCCGCCCAGAAACGCTAATCCCGCCTGATCCTGACAATTCCTGTCACTTGACCGCTTTGTCCCGCGTTTCTCCTCTTGGCAGATCAGGAACAAAAGCGGTACAAATATGCATGATCTATGCACTTTGTCCCGATTGCCATCACAAATGGCGCTTCCATGCAGACCGACCGCTTGCCAAAAGCGGCGAAGGGGCCTACGTGCCCTGCCCGGTCTGTGCTGGAAAACGCGGGATTGCGCATGCAGAGTTGCCCGATCTTCTGATCGGCCATCTCGATTGTGATGCCTTTTATGCCTCCATCGAAAAGCGCGACCGACCGGAACTAATTGATCAGCCCGTCATCATTGGCGGCGGACATCGCGGGGTTGTTTCAACCTGCTGCTATGTAGCGCGCAAATTCGGCGTGCGATCCGCGATGCCTGCCTTCAAGGCACGGGAATTGTGCCCGGATGGCGTTTTCCTGAAACCCGACATGGCGAAATATCAGCGCGAGGGATACCGGGTGCGTGACATGATGCGCGCCATAACCCCGGACATTGAACCGCTTTCGATCGACGAGGCGTTTCTTGACCTGACCAACGCGCAGGAAACGCATGGCAAAACAGCCGCCGAATGCCTAATCGAACTTCAGGCGCAAATCCGGCGCGAGGTCGGCATAACGGTTTCCATCGGGCTTTCCTATAACAAGTTTCTGGCCAAGATCGCATCCGACCTCAATAAACCGTTCGGTTTTTCAATGATCGGCGCCACAGAAGCCCTATCGTTCCTTGCCGATAAACCGGTACGCATGATGTGGGGCGTTGGACCGGCGATGGAGCGCAAGCTGCGCGACGATGGCATCACCACCATCGGACAAATGCAGGAACTTGATATACATGCCTTGCAGGGCCGTTACGGCAGCATTGGTAAACGGTTCTTCCATTTTTCGCGCGGACAGGACAATCGCCGGGTCGAACAAAGCAGCGAACGTAAAAGCCTATCATCGGAAACCACGTTTAACGAGGACATTTCCGACCTTGATGAACTGGTGGATATCGCCAAGCGCCTGACGGCGCGTGTTGCCAGTGACCTTGCACGCAAGGAAATCGCAGGCCATACCGTTGTCCTGAAACTGAAATCAGCCGATTTCAAAACCCGCACCCGCAACATGCGCCTGACCTACCCGACATTGCGCGAGGATATGATCCTTGAAACCGCCCTGACACTTTTGAAAAAGGAAGTGGATGGAACGCGTTATCGCCTGCTGGGTGTCGGCGTTGCCGATCTTTTCCCGGCCGATACAGCCGACCCTGCCGATCTGTTTGGTGAAGCCGAAGAAACAGCTCCCGTTGAATTGATTGAGGATAACGGTGAAAGCACCCTGCCCCCGGCCCGTCTGATCCCGCAAATCCCGCGCCCGACGGCAGAACAATTGCGCGAAAGCCTGACGCGGCGATATCGCCAGCACAAGAAAACATCGCGCCAACACCGGTTTGGGTTCTAACCCTACGCGTGGTCGGGCAGCCAAAACAAAAAATTCCCGTCACAAACCGAACGAGCATTACAAGCCGAATAATTATCTTTGGAAGAAGATGGCGTCCCCTAGGGGATTCGAACCCCTGTTGCCGCCGTGAAAGGGCAGTGTCCTAGGCCTCTAGACGAAGGGGACGCAAATCGCGCTGCGATCTTATGTATGGTCTGCTTTGGTGGCGTCCCCTAGGGGATTCGAACCCCTGTTGCCGCCGTGAAAGGGCAGTGTCCTAGGCCTCTAGACGAAGGGGACGCAAATCGCGCTGCGATCTTATGTATGGTCTGCTTTGGTGGCGTCCCCTAGGGGATTCGAACCCCTGTTGCCGCCGTGAAAGGGCAGTGTCCTAGGCCTCTAGACGAAGGGGACACAGTCACCAAAATGCAGTCCGTGTTAACGAGTGGCGTCCCCTAGGGGATTCGAACCCCTGTTGCCGCCGTGAAAGGGCAGTGTCCTAGGCCTCTAGACGAAGGGGACGCAGCGCGTTAACGAGGCCGGTTTTTAGCGATTGGGTCGGGTAAGGTCAAGCGCGTTTTTCGCCGCTGTGACGTTTTTTTTAATCCCCCACCTTAAATAGGGCGATAACACGCCAAAAGCCGGGAAATCCAAGCATCCTGTTTAACCGCAAGGAACATAGCCCGATCCTTCAATATCAATGTTCAACATATATGCCAACGCATACCCGCAACGGCAACCATAACGGCATCTGCCACAAAACCGTTTGAAATCAATTCGCCCGCTTGCGCGTTCCCATCCAGAAGGCAGCCCCGGCAATCGCAAGGCAGACACCAAGGAAGGCAAACATCACGCGATAGCCTTCCGTTGCGCCTGGTTCAAACCGGCCAATGATCACACCTGCAATCCCCTGAAGGACAAACAGCCCGCCAAAGGTCGCCAGATTAACCGTGGTCAGGGCACGGCCAATCAGATGTTCGGGCACGGCCGCGCGCGATGCGGCATAGTTCAGCGTTGCACAGCTCCCCAGAAGCCCGTGCGCGACCATCAGGACCGCCGCCAGCCAAAGGGCCGTCGTCCCCAGCAGGGCCTGCAACAGGCACAGCACAGCCGCAATCAGAACGGCAAAGACGATCAGCGGATGAGCAGCCCCGCCCATCAGACGCGAAAGCTGCCCATAGGCGGGTGGCCCGATGATCATGCCAATTGTCATCACCAGAAGGACATTGCCGACATCTACCACCCCAAGATGGAAAACATCATGCAGATATGGCCCGCCCCAAAGCCCGCGTACCGTCAGGATCGCCGGATAGCTGAAGAAGGCGACACCAACCAGAAACCAGACCTGCCGGTTCTTCCAGACAGAAACCATGCCGCGCAAGGCCTCGGTCACGGTTTCGCCCTTGCGGGAATGGAAGCTGTGGTTTGGCGGGGCATCGCGCACCATGGTGAAGGTCAGGACGACTGAAAGTGCGCTGAGCACCGCAAGACCATAATAAACCTCGCGCCAGCCGCGAAGCTCGATCAGGGCGGCCAATGGCGTTGCCGATGCCAGAACGCCCAGCAAACTGAACGCCACAATCAGGCCAGAGGTCGCGGCAAACTTTTCCGGCGCCACCCAACGCGATGCCAGCACAAGTGCCGCCATAAAGGCCGCTGAACAGCCAAGACCAATCACCGCCTGCCCGATCATCAACCCGGCCACACTATGCGCATTGGCAAAAATCAGCACACCGGCAACGGTGATGATCATCATCACCCCATTGGTCAAACGCGGACCGTACCGGTCCAGCATCACACCGACCGGAATTTGCATCAGGGCAAAGGCAAAATGGAAGCTGCCAGATATCAGCCCAAGTTCCTCGGGCGAGGTTGAAATTTCGATCCGAAGCGATTCCGCCAGCAATGCCTGCGCGGAACGGAAAAACTGGCTAAGCGAAAAAGCAAGTACCACAGGTGCCAGGATCCATAAAAAGGTTCCAAGCCCATACGACGCCTGCTTTGGTGTTTTTGTATGATCATTCATGATGCCAAATGGCATAATCCGATCACAAGATACCCGCAAGCCCCCGCACGATATATCCGGGTGTATTGCCGTGATACGTTTCGTAAAATGGGCGCAGAGGGGTTCAGTTCAACTTCTGTCGCGATCAACGTGTCATAAGGTTGATATCGCCATCCGAAAGCACTTCGGCCTCTTCGCTGGGGATTATCACGCCATATTTCCGGCCAATCTCGGCAAACGTGCCGTCACCTCGCAATTCATCAAGCACCCTTTGCCACGGCGCAACAACGAAATCAGGCGTTTGCGGCGAGAATGCCAGATAAAGCTCGTAAGTTCCCAAGCCGATAACCGGCTCGATTTCCGAAGGATCAATTTCGAATTTGCGGCGCTGGTGTTCCATCACCAGATCGGAAGCTTCCCAAAGGTCGATACGGTCACTTGCCAGAAGCTGCAACGCGTTTCCTGGCGTATAAAGGGATGCTAGGTTTTTGAAACCCTTTTCATGCAATATCCGTTCGGCGGCACCGCCCGCCTGCACACCGATGGCGGCAACTTTGCGGGCATCTTCCAGCCCCCGGATATCAAGATCGCTGTCGGTCATTTTATAAAGCCAGCCCCGGGTAACGATAATCGGCCCGACCCATTTATATTCCGGCTCGCGTTCCGCGGTTCGCACCATGGAAAAGACGGCCGTACCGGGCGTGTCATCCACAATTTGCAGGGCCCGCTTCCATGGCAGGATTTCAAATTTTCCGTCATGCCCCAGACGCCGGGCCATCTCCCTGACCACATCAGCCCCAGCACCGGTCAAACCGGTATCGGTGATGTAATTAAAGGGGGCAAAATCTTCGGTATATATTCTGACGGACCGCGCAGCTTCCATCGCCGCCTCGGCCTGAGGGGCAGCAAACATTCCCCGCGACCAGAGCGCAACAATAACAAAAACAACGATCACGACGACACGCCGCAAGATCGTGATGCTCCGCCGTTCCTTTGGTTGAAAGAATATACCTGCCCGTCGCATGTGTTTCCCTGTCAGCCATCAAATGCAAAAAAGCCGCAAAGAAGAAACTTGCAAGACCGAAAGAATACGTCGTCACATAACCTGTTTATTCAACATGATAGTCCGACATGTTGATTGCCAGTGACGTCGTACATATCTAGACTCGGAGGGAACCATCCATTTGGATATGAACATCCTTTCGCGTGACGCCATTCACATCACGCGCGAGCACGATTACGCCCCAAAATGGTAACAGTCTAAATTTAGAACATGTTGATGTAGTATGCTGTCATCGATTCTTTCGGCGCCCACTCTTCGCCGATCCCCAAGTCCGAACAACAAAACCGAGCCACTTGGTTAAAAAAGCCAGTTAAAGTTGAACATGAGCAAGATTTATAACGAAAAAATTCGATATTCAACTAAAAAATTTCGACAATCCGGTTTTTCGCGGAAAACGGGTAGCGACACTTTACAACCTGCAACATCCAGCGTGCAGCATGGATAGGCGGAATACCCAAGGTCCCCTGCCCGTACTTGATAGCGCGCTGGGGGATCGCATTCGCCAGGTCGTTGAACTGTTTGATCGAAAAAAGGATGCTGCCCGGATCGCGGGCATCATCCCCGAACAGTTAAACAGATGGTGCCAGGCACAATCCGAACCCCGTTTTGTCGGGATTGCACGCCTTGCCATTTCCAAAGGCATTCGCATGGAATGGATTGCAACAGGCGAAGGTCAAAGCACAGCCGGGGCGGAATTGCCTCCTGACGAGCTTGAAACAGCATCATCGCCAAGCTGTGCCGATCCGGTCGAACGCGAAGTACTTATGGCCATTATCAGCGGATTTCTGGCTGCCGAAGGCATCTCGAACAGTCCGCAAATCGCCCATGACATCATCACGGCCTATGACCAGATTGTCGGCGACCTCGAAAATAATCGAGATAACAGCAAAATGGCGACCGTCCTGTCTCAGGCTATCTCCATCATTCTTGGACGGCAGCAGCAACGTCTTGCAGGCGACACCAAGAATTGATTGGCGCGATGACCGGTTTAAGTGACCGTTTTAATCGGGCCTTTCATTGTCCCGGTGCAAGGCTTCCGGAAAAAGGTGTGGTCTGATCTGAGACCGCACCATATTGCGCCATGATTCTGGCAAACTGGCCATTCGCGACGACAGCATCCAGTGCAGATTGCCAGATTGTAACCACTCTTTGATCGGTATCACGGGAAAATGCCAGATAGAGGCCGCTTGAACCGAACGAATAAACCCGATGGATCAGACTGGGAGCGATACCGGTATCGGCAAGCTGGCGGTGCAATTCAATATCCGATGAAACCAGCAGATCAATTCGCCCCGCGGCAAGCATCTGTAACCCGACTTCCGGATTGTGCAACGGTTCCAGATTGACCATGCCATACTGACGAAGGGCGATTTCGTCTGCCCCTCCGGCTTGCACACCAATCGCCGGCACATTGCGGATATCGTTAAGCGATCTCACCGGGTCGGGATGATCGGCAAATTCATAAATACCCGCCTCGATTTCGACAATCGGGCCGACCCATTGGTAAAGGTCTTCGCGCTGCGATGTCCGGGTCATGGAAAAGGCCGCAACATCCGGGTCAGATTCAAGACGCAGTATTACCCGTTTCCAAGGCATTGACTGGATCGGCTTGTGATAACCAAGGTGGGCTGCCATCGCACGGACAACCTCACCGCCAGCTCCCAGAATTTGGCCGTTTTCAGTATAATTGAAAGGTGGATACTCTTCGGTCAGAAGAGTAATGGAAAGTGCGTCGGCTATTGCACCGGGGGCCTTTAAATCATCTTGATCGGCACGCGCTGTTTCCGGCAATACAGCCCAAAAAGGCACCAATATCAAAGCAGCCAGCCGCAGCTTTCCAAACACCAATCCGTAGAATGAAACACGGTGCAAAATTTCGCCGCCCTATCGCATCAAACCTATACCTTCGAACATATAATCATGCCAACGGATAATACAATGCGACGAAGATCATCAGGTAGCAGGCCTACTCCAAAACGGGCAATGCAACATCATCGATCATAAGCTGCACACCTTCGCGCCCCTGCCAGCTATCGCGCCGCAAATGCCCAAGGATATGCAGGGGACGCCCACCGTGCTTCAGAAGGGTCTGGCCCATATCATTATCAAGGCAACGGAATGCGATGGCCTTGAGCCGCCCCTTGCCGTTGCTTCCCGATAAAATGCAGCGCACGTGATCAGCGCCCACCACGTCGGCCTTGACCACCCGGCATTCCGGGAAAACAAAGCGCGGCTCGGCATTGCCAGCTCCAAACGGACCAAGTTTTTCAAGGGCCTCGATCAGATCAACAGTTGCCCCCATCGCATGCAGGCCACCATCAACCGTCATGGTCGGGCGAATATCATTTTCAGCGATGATTTTGGCAAACCGGGTTTCAAGAAATTCTTCGAATGCCGGGCGTTTTTCCGGATCAAGGGTGAAACCTGCTGCCATACCATGCCCGCCACCATTGATCAGAAGACCCGCCTGACGTGCGGCAATGATCGCGGCCCCAAGGTCAATCCCGCGTACCGAACGCGCCGATCCCTTGAACACGCCATCAACCATGCCCATCACAAGGGCGGGCACATGGTAACGATCCTTCAAACGGCTGGCGACGATGCCGATCACTCCGGGGTGCCAGTCCTCCCCACCGACCAGAACCATCGCACCGACCTTTGACTGGCTTTCGACCGCGCTGATCGCCTGATCAAGCACGATATCCTCGATCGCCTTGCGTTCACGATTATATTCGTCAAGCTTGCGCGCGATATCAAGCGCCTGCGCGGGATCATCACCCGAAAGCAATGTGGTCCCCAGGAAAGATTCCCCGACACGCCCACCAGCATTCACCCGCGGCCCCAGCATGAAGCCAAGATGATAGGCACTGGGAGTTTCATTGACCCCGGCAATATCGGCCAATGCAGCCATACCGATATTGTGGCGATGGCGCATGATTTTGATGCCCTGTGTCACGAAAGCACGGTTGAGTCCGCGCAACGGCACCACATCACAGACAGTGCCAAGTGCCACAAGATCAAGCCAGTTGCGCAAATCTGGCGGGCGGATGCCCGACTGTTCCAGCCAGCCGCGCAACCGCAATTCGCGCAGGATCGCAACGGATAGCAAAAAGGCAACACCGGCAGCACACAAATGCCCAAGGCCGCTTTCATCATCGAGGCGGTTCGGGTTCACGACAGCAACGGCAGGTGGTAATTCCGGCTCCGCAGCATGATGATCGACAACGATTATTTCGATCCCGGCTTCCTTGGCGTCGGTCAGTGGCGCATAGGCTGTTACCCCGCAATCGACCGTCAGGATCAGATTGGCACCGCGACGCTGCAAATCCAGCAAAGCCGGACTGTTGGGGCCATACCCTTCCTTTTGGCGGTCCGGGATATGAACCACCACATCGCGCCCAAGGGCCGCGAAAAGGCGTTTTAACAACGCGGTGCTGGTCGCACCATCAACGTCGTAATCACCAAAAACAGCAATATTTTCGCCCTTGATGACCGCGTCAGCAATTCGCGCAGCGGCTTTGTCCATATCCTTTAAGGTCGATGGATCGGGCATCAGATCGCGCAGGGTCGGGTTCAGGAAACTTTCGGCATCATCGAGCCCGATATCGCGGGCCGCCATCACCCGCCCGACAACTTCGGGAACGCCAAAACGCTGGGCAATGGTGATTGCCAGCCTGTCGTCCAGATTGCGTTCACGCCACCATTTACCGGTAACGGATCGCTCTATCCCCAAAAATGTCTTTTCTTGCGCATGATCTGTCATGCCCAATGAAATAGCGTAATCCGGGGCGCGCTTAAACCGGATATTTTGCTTTGATGCAAAGCAAATCGAATTCCCCTTCCACGTCAGCCCCGCGGATTATCCCGGCACCAACGCAAAACATTTTCGGCATCCTCGGCCGGGGCATCAACCGGATAGAAAACTTTGCTGATACGTCCGTCATCAATGATCATGGTCAGGCGTTTAAACAAACGCATATCATCAGCAACGAAATCCGGCATCGCCATCGATTCCTTGAACCGGTGATCGGCATCGGACAAAAGCGCAAATGGCAGATGAAGCCTTTCTGCCGCTTCCTTTTGATAGTCCGTGGTCTGGCTGGAAAGCCCGAAAAGATGATCCACCCCGACAGCCGACAGTTCCTTGGCATGGTCACGGAACGAACAGGATTGCGGCGTACATCCTTTGGCACCGGGGATTTCATCCCAACCCGCTGGGGATGGTTTGTCAGGTTCGGCCGTGCGGGGATACGCATAAACTACCGTGCGCCCGCTCAGGGTCGCAAGATCAACCGGCTGATCATTGGTTGCCACCAACGCAAAAGAAGGCAGGATTTGCCCCGTCAGCCGTTCAACAATATGCGCATCACTTTCCGAACTCATTGATCATCCCCCTGAAACAGGTCGCCGGACTTTATAGGTCGGACAATATCCAACCCTTCATCTTCTGAAGATAGGCATGATCAATCCGCGACAAAAGAAGCGACGATTTCGCATTGTGAAAAACATGCGCCTGCCCGCAATCTCTTGCATACACGCCAAAGCTGTGCAGACTGCCGGGATAAACAAAAAACGGGTACGCGCAATGAATCATAGAAAAGGATTGCGGATCGGACTGACCGTCCTTTCCATTCTGGGTGCACTGATGGCAGCCCCGCTTGTCATGTTTTCGCCGATGATATTCGATGCACCGGGATCGGACGAAAATAACCTGACCTGGTTTCTGTTTTTTGCCGTTCTTGCATTTCCGGTACTGTGCCTGATGGGCGGCATCCTGCCATGGATTTTAAAAAATCACCCGAAATCGCTTTGGCTTTACGGGCTTGGCGTGATCGGGTTTGTCCTGATCACGGTCGCCGTCATCCTGCTTGAAACCCAATGCCAGGGCAGTTTCAGTTGCTAGAACGCAAGACTGATCAAACAATGCCCTCATCGGCTGCAATCAATGCCAGACCGTGCGCAACCGACAGGAACGGCTGGCCGATTTCGACCCGTTCCTTGCCAAAACCCTCTTCAAACAGGCGACGCACGGCCGGGACATAAGAAGTACCGCCGGTCATGAAAACGCGCGAAACCTCGTGTGGCTGAATGCCTGCCTGCTCAAGGCAAAGCTTTGCAGCCTTTTCAATATCGGCAATATCGGGCGCAATCGCGGCTTCAAAATCGGCACGTGTCAGACGTTCCTCGATCTCGACCCCGGCATGGTTGAATTGCAGGATCGTGCTTTCCGCACTTGAAAGTTCCGCCTTGGCTTTTGACACCGCCTGATACAGATGGAAGCCGAGTTCTTCTTCGATGATCGTTACCAGATCTTCGATATCGTCGGGCTGTTCGGCGGTCCGGATCAGGCTTCTGATTTCGTTGATCACCTTGGGCTGGCGCATCATCGAAAGATAATGCCAGCGCGAAAACGCGGTGTAATACTGGCGTGGCACCGGAAGCGCGGCCCCCATCGTACGATATTCGCTGCCAAAGCCAAGACGCGGCCAGATGGCTTTCTGGATGATGCGGTAATCAAAACTGTCGCCCGCAATGCCAAGACCGGTATGCGAAAGCGCCTTGACCCCGCGAATACCCATGCCCGGTGTAAAGCGGATAACCGAAAAGTCACTGGTACCACCGCCAAAGTCGGCGACCAGAACGGTTTCGGGCTTATCAAGCTGCCGACCGTAATAATAGCTCGCCGCCAAGGGTTCGAACACCATTGCCTCGACCTCGAACCCGGCCTGCTCATAGGCCGCACGTAGTCGCATTTCGGCATAATCGTTATCGGGATTTGTTCCGGCAAACGCAACCGGACGCCCGGAAATCACCCGATATCCAAGGCCCCCAAGGCTGTATTGCGCGTGATGATGTATCTGGGTCAGGAACGTCGCGATCAGGTCTTCGATCGTATAGACATTGCCGAAAATTTCGGTGCCTTCGAAATCCTTGGATGCCAGATAGGATTTGATCGACTGGATCAGTCGGCAATCCTGACTTTCCTTCAGATATTCGGCCATGGCAAACGGCCCGGAACAGCTTTGCAGACTGATCGGCGCACCCGGTGCGGTCAGTTTCTGTTCTTCCCAGAAATATAGGATGGTTCGATAGGTATCAAAACTGTTCTGACCAACCTCGAACGTTGCCGATTGCACATTGCCGTTGCTATCGGCAACGGCCAGTACCGAGTTGGTCGTACCAAAATCAAGGGCGATAATCTCGGACATTTGTCGGCTCCGGCAAAGGCATTTCATTTTCAAGGGGGCGGAGGATGTAACCCGGACAGCCCCAGCCCGCAAGCAATAAACGAAAAAAGGGAGCGCAAAGGCACTCCCCCGTTTTCGCAATCCGCCAAAGCGGATTATTTGTACCAGATTTTCCGGCTGAAATCGTGAACCGCACGGACATAGCGCACCGTACCCGACTGCGAACGCATCACGATGCTTTCGGTTTCCGCACCATTGGCGAAACGACGGACACCGCGAAGCATCGCCCCATCGGTTACACCGGTTGCGGCAAACATCACATTGCCCTTGGCAAGTTCAGTCAGCTTGTATTTGCGGGTCAGATCTTCGATGCCCCATTTCTTGGCGCGCGCGATTTCGTCATCGTTACGGAAAACAAGACGCCCCTGGAACTGGCCACCAATGCACCGAAGGGCAGCAGCCGCAAGAACGCCTTCGGGCGCGCCACCGGTCCCCATGTAAAGATCGATACCCGACGTTTTCTGCGAGGTCGCGATAACACCGGCAACGTCACCATCACCGATCAGCATGATACGCGCACCGGCTTCGCGGGTTTTCGCAATGATTTCCTGATGGCGGGGACGATCAAGGATGCAGACCACCAGATCAGAAACATCGCAGCCCTTTGCCGAGGCAAGGCTTTTCAGGTTTTCGGCCGGGCTGGCATCAAGGTCGACAACATCGTCGGGCAGACCACCGCCAACGGCAATTTTATCCATGTAGGTGTCCGGTGCGTTCAGGAACCCACCCTTTTCAGCCATGGCAACAACGGCCAACGAGTTCGGACCACCGGTCGCACAAATGGTTGTGCCTTCAAGCGGATCAAGCGCGATGTCGATTTCCGGGCCTTCGCCCGAACCGACTTCTTCGCCAATGAACAACATCGGTGCTTCGTCGCGTTCGCCTTCGCCGATCACGACGGTACCACGAATGTCCATGCTGTTCAGTGCATTGCGCATTGCGTCCACGGCGGCCTGATCGGCGGCCTTTTCATCACCGCGCCCCATAAGCCCGGAGCAGGCAAGTGCCGCGGCCTCGGTAACACGAACGGTTTCAAGCGCGAGATTTCGATCCATAACTTCATCCTCGTCGTTAACGCGGGGTCTGGGGGCCCCGTCTCTTTGTTTCCCGGCGCGTCCCGTTTGGCTCGGGACTTATAATTACGCCTCGCGGTATTATACCTGCGAGGCGCATATGTCTTTTTTTTGTTTTGTTACGAAGTAAATCCTTCGATCCGCATCAGGACCGGCGGCTGCGAATTGCTTTCAAACGCTGAAATATCCGAAAGCGCCCCGGACATCGCCGCTTCGCTGGTTTCGTGGGTCACGAAGACCACCGGAACAACACCACCCTCGGTCTCGGCCCGCCCGTGCTGGATCATGGAAGCCATCGACACACCATGCTTGGCGAGGGTCGCTGTGACCTCGGCCATGACACCAGGGCGATCCCAGACCATCAGGCGCAGGTAATAAGGCCCGACATGCTTTTCGAGCGACGCACGCACATTCTTTTTCAGGCGATCTGCCGGAACACCAAACACCGGTGCATTCCGCCCGGCTGCAATATCAACAAGATCGGCAACCACGGCCGATGCCGTCGGGCGTTCGCCCGCACCGCGTCCCTGCAGAACAACCGGACCAACATAATCACCTTCAAGCACGACCGCGTTAAACACGCCTTCGACTTTTGATATCTGGGTGCTGCGATCCACCAGAACCGGCGATACGCGCTGTTCGATGCCTTCCGGAGTCTGCTTGGCAATTGCCAGCAACTTGATGCGATATCCAAGTTCCTCGGCCAGTTGGATATCAAGTGCTGAAACGCTGCGAATGCCTTCAACCGCAATCGCGTCAAAGTCGACCTCCACCCCGAAGGCAAGGCTGGTCAGAATCGCGAGCTTATGTGCGGCATCAATACCATCGACGTCAAAGGTCGGATCGGCTTCGGCATAACCAAGCTTCTGGGCTTCGGCCAGAACATCGGCAAAATCACGCCCCTGTTCGCGCATGGTGGTCAGGATATAGTTACATGTTCCGTTCAGGATGCCTGTTACGCGGGATATGGCATTTCCTGCCAACCCTTCGCGAAGCGCCTTGATCACCGGGATACCGCCAGCAACGGCCGCTTCATAGGCGATGGTAACATTGTGGGCATCGGCAATGCGCGCCAGTTCGACGCCATGCAGGGCAATCAGCGCCTTGTTCGCGGTGACGACATGCTTGCCGTTTTCAAGGGCGGCCTTGCAGACGTCATAGGCAATGCCGTCCGAACCGCCGATGGTTTCAACAACCACATCGACATTCTTGTCGGTTGCAAGATCACGGGCGTCTTCGTACCAGGTAATGCCTTCGGTCGAAAAACCACGGTCCCGAGTTCGATCGCGCGCCGATACTGCTGTGACAATCATCGGGGAACCGGAACGGTCCGCCAGATTGTCCCTGTGTTCGCTCAGCAGTTTAACGGTTCCGGCACCGACCGTACCAAGGCCTGCCACACCGATCTTTACGACGTTTTGCACGATAACTCCTCATGCCGTGGTTGGATTTGCGCATAGGTGACGGAGTCTTTTACAACATCCGGTGCGCACACAAAACTTCGCCCGGGACATGTCCCGGGCGAAACATAGAATGCTTTATCGAATATCAGACAGATTTCTTCAACAGTTCACGTGCAGATTCTGCATCGGGATATTTCTGGAAGAATGCCTTGATGTTGCGATTGGCCTGCCGGATGCGGTGCTTGTTTTCAACAAGGGCGATACGAACATGGCGATCGCCATACTCGCCAAAGCCAAGACCGGGGGCCACGGCGACACCTGCTTCCTGCAAAAGAAGCTTCGAAAAATCAAGCGACCCGAGTTCCTCGAACGCCTTGGGAATCGGCGCCCATGCAAACATGGTTGCCGCCGGGACCGGAATGTTCCATCCGGCACTTTGCATCCCCTCGATAAAGATATCGCGGCGGTCACGATACAGATTGCGGAATTCCTCGACACAATCCTGTGGGCCGTTAAGCGCCGCGGTTGCCGCCACCTGGATCGGGGTAAATGCACCGTAATCAAGGTATGATTTGATACGGGTCAGCGCATTGATAAGCTTCTTGTTACCGGTCGCAAAGCCGATACGCCAGCCCGCCATCGAATAGGTTTTCGACAGCGAATAGAATTCAACGGCAATTTCCTTGGCCCCTTCAACCTGAAGGATTGAGGGCGGCGGGTTACCATCAAAATAGATCTCCGAATAGGCGATATCCGACAGGATATAGATTTCCTGCGCACGGCAGAAATCGACAACTTCCTTATAGAAATCAAGATCGACCACCAGCGATGTAGGGTTGGCCGGGAAGTTCAGCACAACGGCACTCGGTTTCGGAACCGAATGTTTCACAGCGCGATGCAACTGCTCCATAAAGCTTTCAGCATTGAATTCGCCCTGCTCGTCATGGCCAATCGGGATATGACGCAATGCCGCCCCGGCAATGATGAAACCGAACGCATGGATCGGATAGGACGGATTGGGCACCAGAATGATGTCACCGGGGCTGGTAATGGCAGCCGCAAGGTTGGCAAGGCCTTCCTTGGACCCCAGCGTCACAACAGTTTCGGTTTCCGGATCGATATCAACCCCGAAACGACGGCCATAATAGGCCGCAAGCGCCTTGCGCAGGCCGGGGATACCGCGCGACATCGAATAACCATGCGTGCGCGGGTTCTGGACGGTTTCAACCAGCTTGTCGACGATATGCTGCGGGGTGGCCGGGTCCGGATTGCCCATGCCGAAGTCAATAATGTCCTCTCCCGCTCGCCGCGCCGCCGCTTTCATCGCATTTACTTCAGCAAATACGTATGGCGGGAGGCGTTTTATGCGATGGAATTCCTGGGACATTATCCTACATCCTCGTCACTTCGCCGATTTTCGAATTTTCTGCGAAAACCGGATCGTCGAATTGAAAAAAATTGCGCGCCACACGACAAAATGCGGGTGGCGCGCCGTACAATTCGAAGGATGTACCTTTTTTAGGATCAATAATCCATAAAGATTTCAACACGGCGGTTTCCAGCCTCACCGGCAGGAACGCCTTCATAATAGCGCGGATCGGCCGATCCGTCGGCCCCGACAAAGATCGCGTCAGGGTTAACACCGAGAGACACCAGTTCCGATACCACCGCCGATGCGCGCCGTTCCGAAACCTGACGGTTGATCGCCATGTGTTCTTCAAGGCTCATATTCGCGGTACGCATCGATGCATGACCGATAATCCGAAGAATCCCGCCCGTCTGACGCCATGCCTGGGCAACCTGGCTCAGGACATTGTTATCCGTGCCCGACAGGTTCGACGAACCGTGTCCGAACTGGATTTGCGCAACCTGGACTCCGTTTACACTCGGCCCCAGCGTATCGACGGAACGAACGCCAAGACGCGCCGCCAGAACCTCGTTCGCGGTTTCGGCATAAGGCATGGCAGAATCGGACAGATAAGGATTGCCGCCACCGCCAAGCTGGCTTTCATCGACAATCACCGATCCATTATCGGAGTAAACCGAATAATCAAATGCCTGCGCCTGTGCTGCAGGTCCCGAACCCGGTGTCGGTTCATTGGCGAACACACCTTCGCCCTCGGCGAGGCGCTTGTTGTACTGATCCATCACCGGATCGCCCGTAGAGGTCGGGGCGGAGCTGGCCGAAGACGCGGCATTACCAGCCTCCGCAGCAGCAAGCGCAGCTTCTGCATCGGCAATTGCAGCACGATCTTCATCGGTCATTTCGGGAGATGACGGTGCAGCAGCAGCCGTTTCTTCCAGTACTTCCGGCTTTTCAGGTACGGCGGCTGGCGTCGGTACCGGTCCCGAAGCCGGTGCCTTGGCATTCCATTCATCCGCAATTTTCGAACCCGATTGCGCCGATGTTACAGCACTTCCCGTCGCCGCTCCGGCGGCACCTGCTGCTGCCGCAGTCTTGGTTTCAGAAGCCTTGGCTGTGGCTTCAGCCGATTTCTGTGCTTCGGTTGCGCTTGATTGAGCTTCGGCGGCCTGTGCTTTTGGTTCTGCCATTGGACTGCTGCTAACCGCCGTCGTTGGTGCCGGGGTGATTTCCGGCTGATCGACATTTGCGGCACTTGGCGCCGGTTCAGGCTGAAGCGCGTTGACCGGCGGGGTGCTTTGACGGCGGCCCGACTGGGTATATTGCGCATTCGCGCGGTCCGCAGCAAGCCCGGCAACAAGCGCATCACGTTCCGCATCACCGGTTACAACCGGCTTGGCGGGTGTATCGGCCAGACGCGGGTAATCTTCGTCTTCACCCGGAATCGGCTGATCCGATTTGGCAGCAGTTTCATCTTCGCCGTCAAAGGCATCACCAATCGATTTGCCCCACTCGACCGGGTTAATAGCATCAGGGACCGAAGAACAGGCGCCCAGCATCAGCACAACAGCAAGCGCCGATCCGGCATGCAGCAATGGCCGCAATTTGATTTTCGCGGACCCGTGCTCCGACCACCGCCATGTCGTCGATTTCAGAACGCCCATTTGATTTCGCTGCTCCAAACTATGTTTTGTGTGACGTTGCCGTTGAAGATTGCGACAAATCCGTCACCTTATAATTCTTGTATTACCCCTCATCAGCGGGCTAGGCTAAGACCATGATAAGCTTGGGATCAAGCAGAGTTTCAACCCGACACGCTGTTTGAGGGCATTGGATCATAAAACGGGAAAATGATTGCGATATCGCAAAGATCGAATTTCCTGCTTTATGTTCCTATGCTCAGGCGGCCGTATCATAAGGGAATGCGCCATGAACGATCAACAGGCCAAAGAAACCGAAATTCATCTTCCTGATCCCGAGGAACTGTCATCTGCTATGGCAGAAATAGCCGAGAGAAGTCAAAGACTTGTGTCTGACTTCCTCGCCAAACAGGCAGAAGATCCGGAAATTTCCGATCCTGATCCGCTCAATATCGGCTCGGCCTTTGTCGAACTGACTACCCATATGATGCAAAATCCGACCAAACTGGTCGAAGCACAAATGGATCTGTGGCAGCAGTATTATATGCTCTGGCACAATACGACGATGCGCATGCTGGGGCAGGAATCGGAACCCGTCGCATCCCCGCAAAAGGGTGATCGCCGTTTCCGCGACGAGGCGTGGGAAAACAACGAACTGTTTGATTTCATCAAACAGTCCTATCTGCTGTCCTCGCAATGGATGCAGAATGTTGTGCATGATGTTGACGGGCTGGATGAAAAAACAGCCCAGAAGGTCGAGTTTTATACCCGGCAGTTTGCCGATGCGATATCGCCGACCAATTTCATGATGACCAACCCGGAAGTCCTTCGCGCCACCATCGAAAGTGGTGGTGAAAACCTACTTAAGGGGCTCAGCAACCTTCTGGACGATCTCGAACGCGGCAAGGGTAAGCTTCAGATCAAAATGACCGATCTGGATGCTTTCAAGATCGGCGAGAATGTCGCAACCACCGAAGGATCCGTAATCGGCAGAACGCCGTTGATGGAATTGCTGCAATACAAACCGGCAACCGACAAGGTCGCGAAACGCCCGCTCATGATCGTGCCACCATGGATCAACAAATATTACATTCTTGATCTGCGTCCGGAAAATTCCTTCATCAAGTGGGCTGTTGATCAGGGTCACACGGTGTTTGTCCTATCCTGGGTCAACCCGGACAGCAAACTGGCCGAAGAAAGCTTTGAAGATTACGGGCGAGACGGCGTGCTGGCTGCGCTCGACATGATCGAAAAGGCAACCGGCGAAAACGAAGTCAATGCAATCGGTTATTGTCTTGGTGGCACGCTTCTATCCGCGATGCTGGCCTATATGGCCAAGGTTGGTGACGAACGGATCAAATCGGCGACGTTCTTTACCACCCTGACCGACTTTGAAAAACCGGGTGAACTCTCGGTCTTTGTCGATGACGAACAGATCGAAAGCCTTGAAAACCGGATGTCGAAAGAAGGCTATCTTGACGGTCGCGACATGGCGATGTCGTTTAACATGCTGCGCGCCAATGATCTGATCTGGTCGTTCGTGGTGAACAACTACATGCTGGGCAAGGACCCCTTCCCGTTCGACCTGCTGTACTGGAATTCCGATTCGACCCGGATGCCCAAAGCCATGCACAGTTTCTATCTGCGCAACATGTATAACAAGAACCTGCTGCGCGAACCCGGCGGCATTACGATTCTGGGTGAAAAGATCGACCTGCGCGATATCAAAATTCCGGTTTATTTCCTGTCCACGCGCGAAGACCATATTGCACCGTGGAAAGCAACCTATGCCGGCACGCAATTGATGTCAGGCCAGGTAAAATTCGTGCTATCGGCGTCGGGCCATATTGCCGGTGTGGTCAATCCGCCTGCCGCCAACAAATATTGCCACTGGACCTATAACCGCAATCCCGCTGATCCCGATGACTGGCTTGCCAAGGCGGTCCAGCATGACGGGTCATGGTGGACCGATTGGCAGAACTGGATCAGCCGCCGTTCCGGGGGTAAGGTTGACGCCCGCACCCCCGGGGATGGCAAGCTCAAGGTGCTCGGTGCAGCCCCCGGCGAATATGTCAAAGTGCAGCTTTCCTGATCATCCGTCATGACTGGAATTTCCGGCCCGCCCGAGATGGCGGGCCGTTTGTTTGGCCCAAAGGATCATACATATCATGCCTCAGAAAATCGGCTTCCTTGGTGCAGGACGCATGGCATCAGCAATGATTTCCCGCCTGCTGGAACAGGGTTATCCGGTCAAGGTCTGGAACCGCAGCCTGGAAAAGATCAAGCCACTCGTTGCCAAGGGTGCGACTGCCTGTAACACGCCAGCCGAAGCTGCAAGTGATGTTGACGCCGTCATTTCCTTCATGGCCGACGATATCGCTGCCGAAGCCGTCTGGCTCGGCGAAAATGGTGCGCTTTGCGCAATGACACCGGGCGCCCTTGCCATCGAATGCTCCACCCTTTCGCATGGGTTCGTCCTGGAACTCTCTAACAAGGTCATGACTGCGGGCCGTCTTTATATTGATGCACCGGTCACCGCCGTTCCGGCACAGGTCGCTGCAGGCGAAACAATGTTTTTGATCGGTGCGGAAAAAGTCGCCCTTGAACAGGCTCGCCCGATCATGGAAGCCGTTGCCAACCGTATCGTGCATTTCGGCCCTGTCGGATCGGGCACTGTCTATAAGCTGATGAACAACCTTTTAGGCGCGGTCCATATTGCTGCCGCCGCCGAACTGGTTGCGGTCGCGCAAAAGGCAGGACTGGATGGCAATCTGGTTGCCGATGCATTTGCCAATGGTGCCGTTGCCAGCCGGGCGGGTGTCATGACAATCCCCGGCATGATCAGCGGCAACCATAACGAAAGCATTCATTTTACAACCGCATTACGCGCCAAGGATGCTGGTTATGCCATGTGGCTTGCCGATGAACTTGGCCTTGACCTGCCTGTGGGCCGGTCTGCGACCGAGATGTTTGATCGCGCAATCGAAGCCGGGTTTGGCGACCTTGCACAAAGTGCTGTTCTGGAAACCGTTCGCAGCAGGTAGGCCTATTTCTTCTTGGCCTTTGCCGCGGCTTCCTCCTGCTCGGCCAGAAGCGGCTCGTAACGAGCATCGGTCAGCGTTTTAAGAAACGCGACCAGCGCATCAATGCGCTTGGTATCAAGCGCATCTCCCTGCTCCAGCTCTTTAAGAGAAATGGTTTCGGGGACCTCGGCATCACCCCAGGGCTGTTTGGTTTCCGGGTTAAGTTGGGCCGATTTCGCTCGGCTGTTATACTTGTTGTAGAATTTGATCACGGTCCGCAGATCGGCAAACACACCGTTATGCATATACGGCCCGGTCACCGCGACATTGCGAAGCCCGGGCGTTTTGTATTTGCCCTTATGCGCAACATCATCAATCGCCGGATTATCCAGAAGCCCGTTGTCGGTAAAATCGGGGTCCTTGTTATTCTCGTTGCGGACCGCCACGTTCCGCGGCACACCGATATTGTGATATTCGTAATTGGTGAATGTCTCGCCCTCTGCCGTCGGCGACGTTTTTAGCTGATGGCACACATTGCAATTGGTGAATTGCTGCGAGAAGAAAAGCACACGCCCCAATTCCTCCTGCGGCGTCATTTTGTATTCCCCGCGCAGGAACCGGTCATATTTTGAATCAAATGGCGAAAACTGATCAGTACGCTCGAACGCGGCAATCGCGTCCGTCATCGCCGCATAAGCACGATCCGTATCATTCCAGACACCATCACCAAACAGCGCCTTGAAGCTTTCGACGTAATCTTCATCTTCCTGAAGGCGTGCGACAACGGTTGCCTTGTCGGGCATCCCCATTTCAACCGGATTAAGCGGCGGCCCGCCTGCCTGCTCTGCCAGATCCTTGGCACGTCCATCCCAGAACTGCCCGCCAACCGGCGTTCCGTCTTCCTTGAAATGGAAATCGGGTGCGAACTTGGCATAAGCCGCCATTGGTGCATTGCGATCGCCAAGCGAGCTGCCATCATCGCCAAGCGAAAAGGCGCCCTTGGCAATCTCGCCACGCGGATCGCGGAATGCGGTTGTCGGTTCATGACAACTTGCACAGGCCTGCGTCCTGTTTTTCGAAAGATTGGTATCGAAATAAAGCGCCTCCCCCAACGCTGCCTTATCGGCAAACGGGGACATATTGCCTGCAAGTTCGTTCAGCAATACATCAGGCGACTTTTGCGTCTGTGCCGGAATGCCATCGGCTGCCTGTGCGCTGTTAATGCCGCCATTGCTGATAACGGCAATCACCATCGTGGCTGCGAAAACACACCCAAGGCCAAGGAGCCTGCGAACAGGGATGCTGGAAACAGTCGGCAAGACAGGCATATTCGATATCCGGTATTCACTTATAGCCGCATGATCGCGACCAATAATCACTTACAATATCCTAATTGCACCCTGCCTTGATAAAGGTCAATGGTCCCGGCCGGATAATTCAGCTCAGATCGCAACCTTGGGACGGCGCCCCATCATGGGCAACAACTGTACCCCGATGATCGCGGCAAGGATCACCCCGCAACCGGCATATTCAGCGGGCGCCAATCGTTCACCCAGGAAGAATGCCCCGGCAATCGCGGCAAAGACCGCCTCCGCACTCATGATGATCGCGGCATCTGCCGCCTCGGTATAATTCTGCGCCACGGCTTGAAGGGTAAAGGCGATCCCGGCCGACATGATTCCGGCATACAGGATTTCAAACCCGGCATTATGAATATCGGCAAAGCTGAAGGTCTCAAGCATGCCGCCCATCGCCATACCGAAAATACCGGTAATGAAGAATTGCATCGTCGCGACCAGTGCCGGGGCGTTGGTGCGCGTCACCATTACACCGATCATCACCACCTGAACGGCCCAGAAAAGCGCACTACCCATCACCCAGAAATCACCGGCCCCAAGTGCCGACAGGTTACCGCCACTCAAAAGATACGTGCCGAAAACGCACATCATGCCACCGGGCCAAACTGACCAGTGGGGCTTTGTCCGAAAGACCATAAAAGCCAGAACCGGCACCAGCGGCACATAAAACGCCGTCAGAAAGGCCGCATTGGTGACGGTGGTATCCATGATGCCGATCTGCTGAAGGATGCTGGCCAGATACATCGAAACGCCGGTAAAGATCAGGCCAAGCTTGTTAGCCCTCGAAAGCGTGCGTCCTTCGCGCTTCATTCTGCGCACTTCACGAAGGGCAAACGGCAAGACAATAAGCGTCCCCAGAAGGAACCGCACACCGGTAAAATATTGCGGGCCGATATTGTCCATGCTGGTTTGCTGGACGACAAAAGTCGTACCCCAAATAAGGGCAACAAAAACGATTACGGCATTCGCCTGCCAACGCGTCATTTCCCGGTTCCGTTTCCTGGTCGCCGGGCGTGGTGGCGCGCGGCAGGTTATATTTTTTGGATATCTGAATTGCTTGCTATCTTAGCGCCCTGTCACAGGCAAGAAGATCCTTTGCGGTCGACAATCGCGGTTATTATTCAGATTTCAGGTCATCTGGAGTTGTCACACGATATTCCTGCCCAAGATCAGCATAGCGATCCGCGGAAACTTTGAAAAATTCGATTTCCTCCTGCGTCAGGTCGCGCACCTTGCGTGCCGGAACTCCGGCCCAAAGTTCGCCCGCCGGAATGCGTTTTCCGGGTGCCAAAAGCGCACCCGCCCCCAGCATTGCGCCCTGCTCAATCACGCAGCCATCCATGACCGTTGCACTCATGCCGACGAAACTTCTGTCTTCAAGTGTGCAGGCATGGATGACGGCGGAATGGCCGATGGTCACATCGTCCCCGATATAGGTGCCGAACTTGCCCTTGGCGACATGCACCATGGTCAGGTCCTGAATATTGGTGCGCGATCCGATGCGGATTTCATGGACGTCACCACGGATGACACAGCCAAACCAGATCCCGGTTTCCGCCCCGATTTCAACATCGCCGATGATTGTCGCATTCGGCGCGATAAAGGCCGTTTCATTAATGGTGGGGCGCACTCCGCAATAGGTCAGGATCATGGTCTGACGACCTTTCAATTGTGGGATCGGTTTTGACTGGCTCTGCACCTGCCCCTTTTCCGGGACAATAGCGGCATCTTGATTTGACAGTTTAAATTCTAACATGTGGATATGGAAACCCCGTTCTCATCCAAATCGTGATCATGCCAGCACATCGGAAATTTGACCTCCCAAAACGCCCCAGACAGCTTGTCGGCTTCATTCTGCTGGCTGCGATCATTATTGTATGGGGTGTCGCAATCACCAGGGATGCCCGCGCGCAGTCAGAACCTCTTCGTCAGGGACAATTGCGTGCCGCTTTTTCGGTATGGGAACCGTTTGTGATTGATGACGCATCGGGACCACACGGGATCGATATGGCGATCCTGACCGAACTGTCACACCGTATGAGCAAGATTCTGGTGCTTCAGCCCTGCCCGTGGCGGCGGTGCCTTAAAATGCTTGAAGAAGGTGATATCGACGTTCTTTCAAGCTTTGCCTACACAGCCGAACGCGAAAAATTCGCGTTTTACATCAAGCCCGCCTATAGCCGTGTCAGCCCGGTATTCTATGTCCGACAGGGCAAGAACACCCGGATATCAGAATATAGCGACCTCAAAACGCTTGCAGTCGGCTCCGTGGTTGATTCCCGCTATTTCGAACCATTCGACAGCGATCCATCGCTGAACAAGTTCGAAGCCAGCAGCGAAATGCTACTGCTGCGTATGCTCGAAGCAAACCGTGTCGATGTCATTGTCGGGTCCGACGCCAATGTCGATTTTGAAATCCGGCGCAACAACCTTGGAGATATCATTCGCAAGGCCGATTTCAGACCCGATCATCACAATGACATTCATATCGCAATATCGCGCAATTCCCCACTGATGAGCCAGACAGACCAGATATCGAAGATCGTCACGGATCTTCGCGAAGAAGGCTTTATTGCCAGGGCGCATGCCCGGTACTGGCCCGCCAGTGACGATGCGAAATATCCCGTCAAGCCCCAACCGACGGAATAGCTGGTTTCTTAAAATCTATCGGGCAAAACGCTTCGCCCCGGCGACACAGGCAACCACGCCGACTGTGACCACGATCATCAGACCGCCAACCGGCTCGGCCAGAAGCAACCCTGCTAGCAGCAGACCAAAGAACGGCTGCAGCAATTGCAACTGCCCGACCGCCGCAATCCCGCCCAAGGCCAATCCGCGATACCAGAAGAAAAACCCGATCAGCATGCTGAACAGCGAGACATAACCAAGACCAAACCAAGCGGGAATGCCAACTCCGGCAAAGCTATCTGGCCAGGTCGCAACACAAAGCACAAGCATCGGCACCAGCGAAATCACCAGCGCCCAGCAGATCACCTGCCATCCTCCAAGACGTCGGGACAGTTTTGCACCCTCGGCATAACCGAGCCCGCAAACGATCACCGCCCCCAGCATGTAAAGATCACCGCGCAATGACCCTGCATTGCTTTCCATGGCAGCAAAGCCGGCGACAAGTGCACTGCCAAGAACCGAAAAAAGCCAGAAAACGGCCTTTGGCCGCTCACCACCGCGCAGCACACCGAAAATGGCCGTCGCCAATGGCAGCAACCCGATAAACACAATCGATCTGGCCGAGGTGATATGTTCAAGCGCAAGGGCGGTCAGCAACGGAAAGCCGACAACAACCCCGACAGCCACCACCAGCAACGACATCCAGTCCGATGCCTGTGGCCGGGCGGTTCGTGATGCCAAAAGCAATATAGTCGCCAGCAGGCCGGCAATTGCTGCACGCGCAACGGTCAGAAACAGGGGATCGAAATCCATCACGGCAACCCGGGTAGCAGGTAACGACCCGCTGAAAATCAGGATGCCGATCATCCCGCTGATCCAGCCACTACTTGTCCGTTGCACTGCAATTGCCATCAAAACCTCCGTCATGTTCGAAGGTTTATCTATCGCTTGCCAGCCGTACATCGACCAGACACAATAAAGTACAATTTTAACAAACTGTACTGATTACAGGAGCAATACAGTGGCGCCTGACGGATCACCAAAACAGTCGGACAACGGAACACTTGTCACCCGTGTCATGGCCGTAATCCGCGACCGGATTGGTGCACGCAATCTGCTTGCCGGGGATCGCCTGCCCTCGATCCGGGGGCTTGCGCGACAGATGAAGGTGTCAAACTCAACCGTGGTCGAAGCTTATGACCGGCTTGTGGTCGAAGGCATGATCGAGGCCCGCCGCGGATCGGGTTTTTACGTGTCGGGTCACACCGCACCGCTGTCGATTGCCCAAACCGGCCCCAAACTGGATCGGGCCATTGATCCGTTCTGGGTTTCGCGCCAGTCGCTAGATGCCCGGCCGGATATGATCAAACCCGGTTGCGGCTGGCTTCCGGCGGACTGGATGCCTGAAACAGCCATCAGACGCGCGCTTCGCAATCTTTCACGCGCCGATGACGCCACACTGGTCGATTATGGCACACCGCTCGGCCTGGCTCCCTTGCGCCAACTACTGTCGCGTCGAATGGGCACCTATGGCATCGATGCCGATCCCGGCCAGATCCTGTTGACCGAGTCCGGGACCCAGGCAATCGATATGCTGTGCCGGTTTATGATCGAACCGGGCGATACGGTACTGATCGACGATCCGTGCTATTTCAATTTTCAGGCATTACTGCGCGCGCATCGCGCCAACATTATCGGCGTGCCCTTTACTAACACCGGACCTGATATCGATGCCTTTGCCCGGATTGCCGCCACGCACAAGCCCCGCCTCTACATTACCAATTCCGGGCTGCACAACCCGACCGGCGCGTCACTGTCGCCGATGGTCGCCCACCGCGTTTTGAAAATTGCCGAAGAACATGACCTGATCGTCATCGAAGACGATATTTTCGCCGATTTTGAAAACACGCCTGCCCCACGGCTGGCAGCCCTTGGCGGGCTTGACCGGGTTGTCCATATCGGAAGCTTTTCCAAAACGCTGTCGGCCTCGGTCCGGTGCGGCTATATCGCGGCAAGTCCCGACTGGATCGAAGGCCTGACGGACCTCAAGATCGCGACTGGCTTTTCAAGCCCGAATTTCTCTGCCGAACTGATTTTCTCGGTCCTGAAGGACGGCACTTATCGCAAACATATGGACGCCCTGCGCGACCGGCTGACCCGCGCTATGTCCGTCACCGAAACCCGTCTTGGCGCGCTTGGCATCACACCGGCGATCAGACCCGATGCCGGGATTTTCCTATGGTGTCACCTGCCCGCCCCCATCGATGCCGCAACACTTGCCCGCGATGCGCTGGCCGATGGTGTGGTTCTGGCACCCGGCAATGTTTTCAGCATCTCGCAATCGGCAGGAAACCTGATGCGCTTTAACATCGCGCAATGCGAAGACGACCGTGTTTTCACCGTTCTTGAACGGGCGATCATGAACGCATGATGCGGCCCATCCAGACCAGACACGCCCCTTTTGACAGGATGCTGTCGCGCGATTAGGGGAACAGTGGCTCGATCTCAAGCCCCATGGTTTCCGGCAGGCCCAGCATGACATTCATGTTCTGAACCGCCTGCCCCGATGCGCCTTTAACCAGGTTATCCTCGACCGCAACAATGATCACACGGCCCGGCACGCGATCCTTGACCACCCCGATCAGCACATAATTCGACCCACGCACATGACGGGTTTGCGGGGTTGTCCCAAACGGCAGAACACGTACAAACGGCTCGTCGGCATAACGTTTTTCAAGGGCGGCCTGAATATCTTCGGCCGTGGTGCCCTCGGTCATTTTGACATAGATGCTTTCAAGGATACCGCGGCTCATCGGCATCAGGTGCGGTGAAAAGTTCACCACAACATCCTGTCCCGCGGCCCAGGCAAGGCCCTGTTCGATCTCGGGCGCATGGCGATGTCCACCGGTGCCATAGGCATGAATGCCTTCGGTGACTTCGGCATACAGAATGCCTTCCTTGGGCGAACGGCCTGCACCGGTTACACCGGATTTCGCATCAATGATGATGTCATCAGCATGCACCAGCTTCTGTTCCAGAAGCGGCACCAGCGAAAGCTGCACCGGGGTTGGATAACATCCCGGATTGGCAACAACGCGCGCCTTCTTGATCTTTTCACGGTGCAGTTCGGTCAGGCCGTAAACGACCTCTTTCTGCAAATCCTGTGCGGCATGCTCTGCGCCGTACCATTCCTTATAGGTCGCGGCATCAAACAAACGGAAATCCGCCGACAGATCGACAACTTTGACATGCCCCGGCAGACCGGCAATCACTTCCTGTGTCGTGCCATGCGGCAGTGCGCAGAAAATCACATCCACCATTGACCAGTCCGCATCCTCGATCCGGATCATGGTCGGCAATTTCAGATGGGCAAGATGCGGGAAAACCTCCCCGAACGGACGTCCGGCGCGTCGGTCGGCGGTCAGCAGGGTGATTTCGGCAGCGGCATGGTGCGCAAGAATACGAACCAGTTCCGCCCCGGTATATCCGCTGGCACCGAGAATTCCGACTTTGACCTTAACGTCGCTCATTTCAAATCTTGCTCCTTTAGGCTCGCCCGGACCTTCATGGTCACCGGACACGGTTAACGGGCGGATGTTGGCAAACAAGCCCCACAGATGCAAGCCTTTAGGCGGCTTTTCCCCTGCATCCCCGGATCAGGACCCATGCAGTGATGACATATATCACATTGACCCCGCGCAATTACGCCCACGATCACGGTCGTCGGGATTTGCGTACATTGGCCGGACAGGCGCGCTTATCCTCGGGCAGAACAGTATAAAACCGTTCGATTTTCTCAAACCCCGTCGGGGCCGCGACAGGATAGCCCGAAACATAACGTTGATCCGAAAGGCCGAAATCGCTGGCCTTTAACCCCGATCGTTGCTGCCAGATACGGCGATGGGTATCCGATAACGTGATTTCAGGATCATCAATCAGGAAAATCGCATCGCGCGCGATCCGGTCATTATATTTGTGCTGGGACGGCAACCATGCGGCAAGCTGGCGGCGCAATTCACCCGGGCTTGGCACATTGCGCGTCCGGCTGGCGAATTTGACCATTCTTGCCGAAAGATCGGAAACATTTCCGGGCGGTGCCATGCCATGGGTCGCCATATCGATGAAATAGGCCAGATCAATCTCGGTCGGATCACGGCCAATAACCGGTTTCAGGGCCGCATAAATCTTGAAAAACCGGGCGATTTTTCCGCCATCGGCATTGGCCGCGTCATAAACCCGGCGATAGGCACGCTGCACTTCGGGCAAGGCACCATATCGTGCAAACCGGGTGGTAAAATCAGCGCGGCGTTTCGGATCGATCCAGATCGCACACAGGATATCAAATGCACTTTGATTATTGCCCAACGCCAGACGATGCATCGCATCGGTATGCGGCCCAAAAACCGCGTTAAGCAATCCGGGATTGGCGCGTTCGGCGGCAAAGATGATCTGCTGGATTTCCGCCCCGGCCCCGGCAGTTGCTCCGCGCGGTCCCCATGTCAGATAGGCATTGGGATCATTGGTGTAACACCACGGATCACCCTCCAGATACCGCTTGCCACTGCGCGGGTTGCGCGACTGGCAGAAATTGAACTGGATGGCATCATAATCCGTGCCCTCAAGCGCAAAGGTCAGATGATTGGCCCGCGTGATCGCATCGGGAAAGGGCTGCTCCGCTGGCATCAGCAACTTCCAGAGCCCGACCGTGATCGCCCCGGGGTTTCCGGCCCCGATGGCAGATTTAACGCTCGGATCAAGACAGGGCTGCAAATCCATGATCGCACTGCGTGTCTTGGCCCCGACAATACCATCCGTCGCCCCATAGGCAGACGTACTGCCACGCTTGCAACTTGCCGCGGCAACAAACAACCGGCTCTGAAAATCGGCAACCGCACCGTATTTCCCCAAAACCAGCGGCCGGTCTTCGAAACGGTATAAAACCTGGGATAAATTCTGTGCGACTGCATCAATGGGCATTGCACCGGCAAATAACCCTGCCGCCAGCCAAAGGACCGGCAGCAGGAAACATTTAAAGCGCAGCAATCTCTCAGGCCCGGCCACGGGCGCACCTCACTGACATGAAATCGGTTCGGGCAGCTTAACCGGGCCCGCCAACAACGCCAAGCGATACGCGCCGCCACCTTCGAACCCGATGGCCTCATAAGCCTTCGCCGCCGCCGGGCTATCTGTTGACAGCACCGCATGGGTCACGCCACGCGCCCGTGCCGCCAAAAGCGTTTTCGCGACCAGGATACGGGCATAGCCATTGCCGCGCTGTTCGGGCGGCGTCCAGACCGGGCCGATCTGGACCATGTCGGGCAGTTCGGCGTTGAACCCCGAAAGACTGACCGGCACACCATCCACCACAAGCACCCACATGTTGCGATCATTAAGCGCATGGACAAGGCGACTGGCGACCCGGCTATCAAGGGCTGGCGTATCCTCCCCGCCCAGTGCCTCAATCTCGTAGGCGCGCAGCCAGCGCAGCAGCGTATTGCGATCAATCCGTTCGGCATCAACCATCTGGAAACTGTCCGACCGCACATTTTGCGGCAGGATCAGGTTGGCAAGATCAAGACGATAAAAGGCATCGCATGCATTGATTGCAAATTCCGCATCGCCAAGCCCAAGCATCTCGATCACGCTTTTCGCCTGATCCGCCGGACCATAGAAACCAGCCACTGCCTGCGTATTCTCTGCACGAAACTGGTCAATCAAACCGCGCGGCACCGGTTTACCGCCGGTTTGCACAAAGACATTACCATTGCCAAATATCGTCAAAACCGCCGTCACCGTGCCATCGCCGGAAACTTCGCCGTAATAGCAGCCCGAAAGCGGATGATGACGTCGGTTCATGCCGACTTTTCGCAAATTGCTGCGCAGGACCATGCTGGTTTCGGCATGGGTCGCGAGAAATGCGTCAAGGGCATGAAGATCATCATCTTGCAGCTTTCTGTACTGCATATCGGGGGTCCCTTTCTTTGGGCTTCAGGTAATTGCCAACCTTCCGAATTGGCATAAAAAAAGACCGCTCCATTAGCGGCCCTTCACATATCGCAAGGTAATCCAACAGAGGTTCAAACACTTATGTCTTGAAAGCTCGTCGCATCGTTCCGACCATTGGATGTCACCTTAAATTCAAAAAATCTCTCTTCGATGGATTCTTATTATCACAACCTTCCGAATTTTCGATCCTTCTTTTTAAAATTCTTTTCCAACCACAACATTACCATGAGTCCGGAATCCGGAAACAGTTTGGGCCCTGCAAAAAGCTGATTTTCAATTCGGTTTGCGATAACCTCCGAAACTGGTATTACCATTACCGAGCGCATTTTATTCGGAGTTGACCTCATGCCAGTGATTACCTGCGTCGAAGACCTGAAACGCATCTATAAACGTCGCGCACCGCGCATGTTTTACGATTACGCAGAATCCGGAAGCTGGACCGAGCAGACATTCCGTGAAAACACCACCGACTTTCAGGATATTCATCTGCGTCAGCGGGTCGCGATCGACATGGCCGGGCGCTCAACCAAAAGCCGGATGATCGGTCAGGATGTAGCCATGCCTGTAGCCCTTGCCCCGGTTGGACTTACCGGCATGCAATGTGCAGACGGCGAAATCAAGGCTGCCCGCGCGGCGGAGAAGTTTGGCGTCCCTTACACATTGTCAACCATGTCAATCTGTTCGATCGAAGATGTTGCCGAACACACCTCCAAGCCCTTCTGGTTGCAGGTTTACACGCTCAAAGACGACGATTTCATGAAGCGGTTGTTTGATCGGGCGAAAGCAGCCAAGTGCTCGGCCGCGGTCATCACGGTGGATCTTCAGATGCTGGGGCAACGTCACAAGGATTTGAAGAACGGCCTGTCCGCCCCGCCCAAGCTGACCGTCAAATCTGTCGCCAACATGATGACAAAGGTGCAGTGGGGGCTCGGTATGCTTGGCACCAAGCGCCGCTTCTTTGGTAACATCGTCGGCCATGCCAAGGGGGTTGCCGACCCCTCATCACTGAGCACCTGGACCGCCGAAGCGTTCGATGAATCACTTGATTGGGACCGTATTCGCGAGTTCCGCAAAATGTGGGATGGGCCCTTGATCATCAAGGGGATTATTGATCCGCGTGATGCCCTGGAAGCCCTTAACGTTGGCGCAGATGCCATCATTGTTTCCAACCATGGCGGACGCCAGCTTGATGGTGCCTTGTCGTCAATCCGTGCATTGCCCGCCATCATGGATGCCGTCGGTGACAAGATCGAGGTCCATCTGGATAGCGGGATCCGGTCCGGCCAGGATGTGCTGAAAGCACTGGCACTGGGTGCCAAGGGCACCTATATCGGGCGCGCTTATGTTTATGGTCTGGGCGCAATGGGTGAAGCCGGTGTGACCAAGGCGCTTGAGATCATTCACAAGGAACTTGAAGTTTCCATGGCGCTTTGCGGCCATACTGACGTGACCAAGGTGGATCGCGATATTCTCATGATCCCGCGCGATTTCTCGGATCGCTGGCAATAACGCGACAGAGACTGCTCAGTCTTTAAACGCGAAACAAAAAAACGGCGTCTTTCCTTCGCGAAGACGCCGTTTTTTTGTTGGTTTTGCTCGGAGACAAAGCAACCCCCGCAAAAAGAAAAAGCGCCACCAGAAGGTGACGCTTTTCCAATAAAATCGCGAGCCTGTTGCCCGAAAACGACTTAACGTTTCGAGAACTGGAAGCTACGACGGGCTTTGGCGCGACCGTATTTTTTACGTTCGACTGCACGAGAGTCACGGGTCAGGAAGCCGCCTGCCTTGAGCGACGGACGCAGTGCCGGCTCAAACAGGGTCAGCGCGCGCGAAATACCGTGACGAACGGCACCGGCCTGACCGGATAGACCACCACCGGTAACGGTGCAAACGACGTCGAACTGATCTTTACGATTGGCAACGCCGAACGGCTGATTGATCACCATGCGCAGAACCGGACGTGCGAAGTAATCTTCGAATTCGCGGCCATTGACGGTGACTTTGCCCGAGCCCGGCTTGATCCAGACGCGTGCAATTGCGTTCTTACGACGACCGGTTGCATAGGAACGGCCCTGTGCGTCGATCTTCGGTTCCGGCAGGGTGCCTTCTGCAGCAGCAGCTTCACCGCCCTGTGCCAGATCCTTGAGATCTTCAAGAGTTTTGGTGTCGGCCATTACTTAGCACTCCGCTTATTCTTGTCGTTCATTGCGGCAAGATCGAGAACTTCCGGCTTCTGTGCATCATGCGGATGCTCGGTACCGGCATAGACGTGCAGCTTGGAAAGAACCTGGCTGCGCAGCGGACCACGGGACATCATACGCTCGACAGCTTTGATGATCACACGTTCCGGATGCTCGCCATTCAGCAGCTTGTCCATGGTGCGTTCTTTGATGCCGCCCGGATAACCGGTGTGCCAGTAGAACTTCTTGTTCTGAAGTTTACGGCCGGTCAGTTTGACTTTTTCGGCATTGACGATGACGATGTGATCGCCACAATCCATGTGCGGGGTAAACATTGCTTTGTGTTTACCACGAAGACGGTTGGCAACAACGGCTGCAAGACGGCCGAGTACGACGTCTTCTGCGTCGACTACAAACCATTTGCGCTCGATGTCACTCGGTGTCGCAGTGAAGGTTTTCATAATTTAATACTCGAAAACTGGGTTCCACGGAGGGAATCGCCCCTCGTTGAAAGTCGGCGCAGTATGCCAGCATTAGACAGGAAAGCAACAGGAATATTTCGTTGTATTTCAACAACTTAAATCAATAGGTATTATTTTACCACACTGATTTTGATCATCCTCATACCGCCTTTGGCTCTGCTCCCTTTTCGGGTGGCATCGCGTAAGTCCCGATGACATGCGCGCAAAGCGCGCCATCAACAGCAGACCGGATATGGCATTCCGCAATCAGAAGGCGCTTGCCCGCCTTGAGGATTTTCGCCTCGGCCAGCAAATCGCCCGGCTTTGCCCCCGAAAGGAAATGCACGGTCGCCTCGGTTGTAACCGCCAAGTCGGCCTTGGGTACCACAAGCCACGCCACAGCATAAAGCGCAATATCAGCCAGCGCAAAGATCGCCGGACCGCAAATCACATTGCCCGGCCGAATGTGCCGTTCATTGAACGGCAGGCGCAACAGGGCACGATCCCCCGAAAGCTCTTCCGTCCTGACATTCATATCCCCGACAAACGGGACTTTTTCACGCATGATGGCGTCGAAATCCGCCAATCCGATGCCGGTACGGGGTGGCATGGCTGTCATATCGGGTTCCTCCCTGTCGCCAACCCTGGACGGATGGCCTTGTTCCCTTTGACCAACAGCCTGACATAACGTTTACGTTAACGTCAACTCTTTCAGCATACGTACCCCTTGGCATAAAGTCGCAAACCACCATGTCCCGCTCCGTTACCGGTTTTATCTGCCAAGGATGACCGAAAGCTCGATCACTGTCATCCAGATCACCGCAACAATAACGATCCCGGTAATCAGAAAGGAGCCGATATTAGGCAGCCATCTTTCCATGCCCCGACGCCTGATGGCGAGTGTATGAACAGATGAAACAGGTTTGGTTTCCGGTGCGTTCCGTAAAATCCGCCTGCCTTGATTTTCGGGACGATACCCGCTGGCTTGGCTATCGTCGGCATATATTGGAAATTCCGGGTCGTCATTCGGGACCTCACCCGATGGCATTATCGATGCAATGAAGTCGATGAACGGGTGATCTTCCGGTCCGTCGTCCGATGCCGCGACATTCGTCTTTACATTCTTCACATCAATATCCGGATGGCGACCGGATTTGGACGACGCTGCCGCCTGGCTTTTGACATGGCGGCGATGTTCCGGGCTCTGATGGTCCGATTGTGGTTCCGGGTCTCCACCACCGTTCTGCTGATCGGCACTATCGAGTTCCGACGTCAAAACGCCCTGCCCGGGGCTGCGACGATGAATGCCCGCAGACAGCATCCTTGATGCCGAAGCATGATAGACACCTGATACAGGCAATCTCTGGCTTTTCATGATACGCCTCCAATAGCCAGATGGCTCTGTGCAAAACAGACGACCATGCACCGTCAACGCGACAACAGAACAGCAAGCTCTGAATATGTCGCGAGGACAACACTCGCAATTACGATACTGACAATCAGGGACGCCCCGACGCGCGGCAGATTTTTCTGCATCCAATCGGTCAGATCAAATCCAGAACCGGCATCTGAGCCGGACCTTAGAAATCTTGGCCTGACCGGGCCACGCAGGATAACTGTGGGCTTGTCCACCTCATCGTTGGACGCCCAATGATACCGGTTTTCCGGAAGATAAACCGGGTGTCGGTCTTCCTGACCTTTTACGTCACTTTCCATGGCGACTACGGCGGTACCTCCGCCGTCTCCTGCAACAAGGGTTATGTCACACTCTGACCACCTTCATTGCCGACATACCTTGCCGATCAATTCAGGCCATCACCCCCTCGTCGTCCAATCTCCCCATTATCTGATCTCGAAACACCGGACAATTCCGTCAAAAGCCCGATGCCTGTCACATGGTTCATTATGCGACAATTATACTAGACGTGAAGATTCGGGCAGGTTTGAGGCAAAATGCAGAATGCATTTTCTATTGCTGATTGTTTTGCGATTATCCGCCAATCAGTTTGCCAAGCTCGGTATAGACCAGCACCAGCACATAACCGACCGCAATGGCCGCCACCATATAGGCACCAAGTTTCGGCAGGACCTTGTCAAGCGCCAGCGCATTGCCCCGCGCCCTTGCCTTTTTTTCGGCCTTGGCCTGCCTTGCGGATTTTCGTTTGACGGAATGTGCCTGCGATTCCCTGGTCACATTGCGCCGCCGGGCTTCTTCCTGACTGACCCAGCTTGAACTGTTATCGGGTAAATCAATATTTCCCGATCCGGTTTTTGATGCCGATTTCAGGTCATCAACGCGACCGGTAATATCATTATGGATATCCAAACCGGTTTTCGCGCCTTCCCCCAAGCCTTCCAGATATTCGCGATATGCACTGCCCTCGGAATCATCCCTGCCCTGCCCGTCATTCTGTGCGGTCTCGGCCTGCGCCGCATTGGGTCGCGCCTGCAGGGCGATATTGCTGGCAAGGAAATGACGATTGGGCTTGGGGCGGTCCCCTTGTTTCGCAGCGTTGTGAAGGTCGCCTGCGGTAATCGGTCGGCTTTTTTTCGGAGCCGCCGGTTTGGGCCCGGCCATCGCCGCCCCGGAAATATCGCGCCCGGCATCGGGATCAATGGTGCTGACTTCCGGATCATCGGGATCCGCTTCGGGTCGACGGGGCTGAAGAATTTCAGGCACGTCAAAACCACGACTTAACAACCGCGCACGTGCTTCGGCACGCTGACGTTCCATGTCCCAGTCCATGACCTCCTTGCGGTCATAGCGTTTCATTTTCGTCTTCGCGACCGGCGAAACCGGCTTGCGTTTTTCAACGATCTCCTTGGTGGTAACAAAACGACCAGGAGCCCGCCGCGGCTTTCGTTGTTCGTCGTTGCTCATTCCCAATCGTCCTCACATGGGATCATCACCCGGTATGAAGCCTTGATCTTGCATTTTTGGTTTTCAACAAAACCGGGACGTGAAATTCTACAACGACAATATATTGACGCAAAAGTAAAAAACCTGCAGTGCGCGCCATCACAGGGAGGCCCGAATGACCCGCAATTCCCCTACCAGTCACACTGACGCAAACGAACTTGTCCTGCGCGAGGATCAAGGTCCGGTCACGACACTGACCCTGAATGCCCCGCAAAGCCGTAACGCCCTGTCAGGGGCAATGATGGGAGCCCTCCATACCGCACTGGACAAAATCGCCACCGACGAATCCATCCGCTGTGTGATCCTTGCCGCGAACGGCCCGGCTTTTTGTGCCGGTCATGACCTCAAGGAAATGAACGGGATTTCAGCCTGTGACGGCCACGCCGCCTTGTTTTCCCAATGCAGCGCCTTGATGATGCGGATTGTGACCCTGCCTCAGCCGGTGATCGCACGCGTTCACGCCGTGGCCACGGCCGCCGGTTGCCAATTGGTGGCAAGCTGTGATCTGGCAGTCGCCGGAACATATGCGAAATTCGCCACGCCCGGGGTCAATATCGGGCTGTTCTGTTCGACCCCGATGGTGGCACTCAGCCGCAATGTATCGCGCAAACATGCGATGCGCATGTTATTGACCGGCGACCCGATTGATGCGCAAACCGCCTGGCAGATGGGGCTGATTTCCGATGTTGTCGAAGATGACGATCTGATCACCGCAACTGACGACCTTGCCAAACGCATCGCATCGCGTTCGGGCATGACGGTTAAACTGGGCAAGGAAGCCTTCTATCGCCAGCTCGAAATGCCGCTGTCGGCGGCCTATGATTTCGCATCCCGGGTGATGACCGAAAACATGCAAAAGCATGACGCCCGCGAAGGCATCGGGGCCTTTGTTGAAAAACGCCATCCGGAATGGCGCCACGAATGATTGCTTTGCCACCTGCGATTTTGCCCTCGACTTCGCAATCGGGATCAGGATTTATGATTGGATGAAAAGCACCTGAAGGAGGGTAAAGATGAATCTTGAAATCTGGCTGGCCTTCGTTCTGGCCTGCACAATCGTTCTGGCCATTCCCGGCCCGACCATCATGCTTGTGGTCAGCTACGCCCTTGGCAAGGGACGCCAGACCGCATGGGCAACAGTCCCCGGTGTGGCACTGGGCGATCTGACGGCGATGACGATTTCGCTGGCCGGTGCCGGTGCATTGCTGGCGGCCTCGGCAAATGCCTTCACGGTCCTCAAACTGTGTGGGGCGGGTTATCTGATTTATCTTGGCATCAAAATGCTACGGGAAAAACCGGGCACACTTGAAGACAATCCCGATGCCAAACGCAACCGACCGTCCCGCATGTTCCTGCAGGCCTATATCGTGACGGCCCTGAACCCGAAGGGCATCGTGTTCTTTATCGCCTTTGTCCCGCAGTTCGTTAATGCGTCGATGCCAGTCGTTCCGCAATTCGTCATCATGACCGCGACCTTCGTCTCGCTGGCGGCGGTCAATGTTGCGATCTGGGCGATAATGGCTGGTGCCCTGCGTGAAAAGTTCCGCAAACCGACCGCCATGCGCCGCCTGACACGTGCCGGGGGTGCCGTCATGATTGGTGCGGGCCTTCTGACCGCCCTTACCCGCCGCGCGAGCGCTGCGGTCTGACAAACAGGCTCGATGCGATCTGACCAAGCCATTCACGGCCAATCGCATCGCGCCCGAACAGGCTGACGACCGCAACGAACAACCCGCTCAGCAACACATTCCATGCCGGGCGCAACGGCCACATGAATTCAAGATTGGCGGCAAAAACAGCCGATGGCGGCACACCGGTCGCAAGCCCATACCACGCATATTCGATCCCCGCGGTTGCCAGCCCCGCCAGAACCGCAATTGAGACCAAAACGAACGGTGATCGCAGCGACCAGTCACGGGCATGCGCCACGCGATACAGCATCAGGGCGACAAAGAATCCCGACATCAGGGTCGCTTCGCTGACATCAATTTTCGACTGCATGAAGAAATGAAGGGCCGCAAGAACACCAATGCCATAGCTGATCCTGTGCAATCGGGTCCAGTTCTTGCCCAGCCTGCGCATCGCTGATTTGGTTGACGTCACCCCAAGGATGACAAGCCCCGTCAGCGCGACAAAGCCGATGGTCAGATAAATCCGCACCAGAATTTCATTGGCAACGCGTAACACATCCCACGACTGGCTCAGCATATATAACAGCAGGTGGATCACGGCATATGCCAAGGCGGCCAAACCGACCTGACGCCGGATCTGGACAAGCTTGCCCGCACGCGTAATCCGGCGAAGCGGCGTTATCAAAAGCGAGATCAGCAACATTCTGATCGCCCAGTCCCCGCTTTCAAGGATCGCTTCCTTGACAGGAATGGTTGCCCCGCCTTCGGCAAAGACCGGCCATAGAATGAAACAGCCCGGCACAAGCAGCAAAGCAAACACAGTCAGTTTGAAAACGGAAAATCTGCCAGACGGATCAAGCCATGGATACATGCAGGGCACCTTTGATATTTTGCGCGTTTGGAATCATATCCCTTACTCAACCCGGTTTTTCACGCCCCGTCAGTTAAATCCGCCATCAACTTTCTGCGAGCGCCGCGGCATCACACAATCCCGACGCCAGAAGATTGCGGCAGCAGATCAAAACCTTATGTATCATACAGATATAACGATGCCGTATCGCAAACCAAAGGCAGATGACATGAGCGATTTTAAAAATCCCGACGACAATGCCACCCAGGCACTGCTTGAACGCACCCGAACCATTGCACTGGTCGGCGCCAGCCCCAAACCCGAACGCCCGTCAAACGGCGTTATGAAGTTCCTGCTGTCGCGCGGCTATCACGTTATCCCGGTCAATCCCGGTCAGGCAGGTGGTGAAATCCATGGCCAGAAAGTCGTCGCAACCTTGGCCGATATTTCCGAACCGGTCGATATGGTCGATATCTTCCGCAATAGCGAGGATGCCGGTGGTGTGGTTGACGAGGCGATCGCGATAGGTGCCAAATCCGTCTGGATGCAGCTTGGCGTGATCAATGTCGGTGCCGCGACACGCGCACAGGATGCCGGGCTTGATGTCGTGATGAACCGCTGCCCCGCGATTGAAATTCCCCGGCTGTTTGCCCCGGACTGGAAAGTCGCCTGAGCAATCATTCACCGGGGCAGAAAAACCAAAAAGGCACTGCATTTGCAGTGCCTTTTCTTTGCTTTCAGCAGGCCATCATCAGCCGCGACCGCAGATTTTCATAAGATCGGGGACAAGCCCCTGATTGCCGATAAAGACCGGCTGCACCGCGCTTGTTACCGTATAGGTGGTTGTGACTTCGTTCACCAGCGGATCGTAAAGACCAGCCGTTTCCATAACCAGTGACATCACACCGTCGGACTTGATCCGAAGTGCTGCAAACCCATTGGCATATTCGGTACGCGCACACTCTTTGCCAAGAATCTGATCAAACTGATCGACCAGCGCATAACGCGGATTTTCGATCAGATGATCGCGTTTGGCGACGGCACCGGCAATCAAACCCGCACGGGGGATATATTTGCCAAACCGGACCTGTGATTGAACGATATATCCATCGGGGAAATAGACGGCGACATCTTCCGCAAGAAGAATTCGGTCGCCAATAACCTGGCCGGAACGCAGCAATGCCTTGATCCGTTTGCCGGGAATTTCGCCGGAAAATGCATTAAAGCTAAGATATTTTCCGTCACCGCGCTCGGCAGCATAAAACTTTTCAAAAGGAACCGGTGGCGTCTTATCTGCAGCTTGACCTTGCTCGGCGAAACTTCCTGCAATTACCAAAACGGCCATCGCGCAGATACCGGCACCGCGCAATGAACGGCACAAATTTCTGATCATTTTCCCCCGTCTCTCCCTTTTGCGGCTGGGATATCCCGCAGACATTAGGTGTATTGCGTCCAATTTCAACCGTTATTCACATGTCCGACTGTGTATTTGATCGAGTTTCCATAAAAAACAACGGGGTGGCATTATGCCACCCCGTTGCCAAAGATTTGGTAAATGACCGAGAATTAGTCGATCGAGATCGTCACACGACGGTTACGCGGTTCGCGAACACCATCCGGAGTCGGGATCAGCAATTCGCCTTCGCCGACGGCATCGGTGTCGACCTTGTCAGCCGTAACACCACGGGTGGTCAGCTCAGACAAGGCAGCAGCAGCACGACGCTCGGACAGGCCCTGGTTGTAGGTTGCCGGACCAGACGCATCGGTATGGCCAACAACGGTAACATTGCTCATGCTCGAAGCCCACTGTTCGGCAGCGGCATCAAGAACACGCTCGGAAACCGGGGTGATCGCGGTGCTGTCAAAGTCGAAGAAGATGGTGAACAGGCGCGGTGCGGCTGCAACCGGTGCCGGTGCCATTTCTTTCGGCTCTTCTGCACGCAATTCTGCCATTGCGGCTTCAAAATCTTTCCAGCACTGGCTGATCAGTTCGGTCTGCCAGCCTTCTTCGCTTTCTTCGATCCAGCAATCGAAACGAGCCTGAGCAATTGCGGCGGTATCCGGTTTTGCTTCACGCTTGCCATCGTCAAGAAGAGCAATCAGTTCATCACGAACGGCGCGCTTCTGTGCGATTTCTTCGGCGTCAAAACGCCAGTTGGCCGGATCTTCAGGAAGGATGGTTTCGTTTTCGGCGACCTTGCCTGCTTTCTTCGCAAAGAAGTCGGCGTCGAAGAAATCGTACCATTCATCGGCTTCACGCTGAGCGTAAGCGATATATTCGGCTTTAAGTGCCTTGCCAAACGCGGTGGTCGGCTCAGCACCGGTAACAGCGCTATTAACGGAATTGCCATAAGTCAGCGGGTTACCACCGTACATGACGGCCGTACCCGAGTTGTCGACACTGCTACACGCGCTAAGAAGGGCAATGCCCCCAATAGCACAGATAAAAGACGGACGAAGCTGCATGTTTTTGCCCCTATAGTTCAGGTTGTTATTCAGTAACCTACAATATCACCAATGATGGTCATATTATGTCTCTAAACGACCGAAAATACGAAAAGTTCCATAACATTAGGTTCAGGTGGTATTTTGTGGTCACTTTTCAAGATCGCCTAAACCTGCGATGCTAAAACATCATACGCTAGTATGTGGGCTTTAGACTACAACCCATGTTAGCAGCACATACATTATCTGAGCAAGTGAGGTTTAAATGATGGAAACAGATATGGCGACAATTGCCGAGATGCTAAAGGCATTTGCGCTGGGCTTCGGAATGGACCTGCTGGGTGCAGTTCTTATTCTGATTGTCGGCTGGTGGGTCGCTGGCCGCGCCTCCGCCCTGGTCCGCCATTCCCTGAAGAACGCAAAATTTGTCGACTCTACAATCAAGCCGCTTGCTGCAAGCATTGTGCGCTATCTGATATTGATCTTTGTTCTGATCGCGGTTCTGTCGAACTTCGGCGTCCAGACGGCAAGCATTATCGCCGTACTCGGTGCCGCCGGTCTTGCTATCGGTCTGGCCCTGCAAGGCACGCTTTCAAACATAGCCGCTGGCGTCATGATCCTGATCCTGCGCCCGATCAAAGTCGACGAGTTTGTCGAAGCCGGTTCGGTTTCCGGGACCGTGGTGGAAATCACCCTGTTCACCACACTGTTTAAAACGCCGGACGGTATCTATGTGTCGGCCCCGAACTCGCAGATCTGGAACAGCTCGATCAAAAACTATTCGCGCAATCCGACCCGCCGTCTCGATATCAAGGTTGGTATTTCCTATGACGACGATGTCGATGCAGCACTCGACTTCCTCAAAAATCTGGTCGCAAGCGATCCGCGCGTCTTGAAAGATCCGGAACCCATGAGCTTCGTCGCGACCCTTGGCGAAAGCTCGGTTGATCTGACCGCACGCGGCTGGACCAATACGGCTGACTTCTGGGCCGCCTTCTGGGATCTTAGCCGCCGCTCGAAAACCGAACTGGAAGCCGCCGGTTTCTCGATTCCCTTCCCGCAACGCGATCTGCATATCAAGGAAGGTGTCGAAACAGCATCAACCGCTCTTCCGGCCAAAACTGCACCGGCAAAAAAACCGGCAACCCGCAGTACTGCGGCAAAGCCTGCGGCTAAAACAACCGCAACAAAATCGACGGCTGCCAAAAAACCTGCCGCCAGCAAATCAACCACGACCAAAAGCTGATTTGTCATAAAAATTTGATCTGTCAAAGACGGCCCAACCGGGCCGTCTTTTTTGTTTTCACATCGGCATTTCGTATCGAATCCCGGCGTAGTAGCCCGCTGTTACCCGCTGATCCCCGTCATGATCTATAATTTTTCGATCACACCAAACGGGAGGATAAATAATGTCAGCGAAAAAAATCCTGATGCTCGTCGGCGACTATGCCGAAGATTACGAAACCATGGTTCCGTTCCAGACATTGCTTGCCGTCGGTCATTCGGTTGATGCCGTCTGTCCGGACAAAAAGGCCGGTGACACCGTTGCAACCGCCATTCACGACTTTGAAGGCGATCAGACTTACAGCGAAAAACGCGGTCACAATTTTGCGCTGAACGCCGATTTCGCCAAAGCCCGCGTCGAAGATTATGACGCCCTCCTGATTCCCGGCGGCCGTGCACCGGAATATCTGCGCCTGAACGAGGATGTCATCCGTCTGGTCCGCGACTTTAACGAAGCGGACAAGCCAATTGCCGCAGTCTGCCACGGTGCGCAAATTCTGGCCGCCGCCGATATCATCAAGGACCGCCGCGTATCGGCTTATCCGGCCTGCGCGCCCGAAGTGCGCCTTGCCGGCGGTACCTATGCCGAAATCGCGATTGATGACGCCTGCATCGATGGCAATCTCGTCACCGCCCCGGCATGGCCAGCCCATCCAAAATGGCTGGCCGGATTCCTGACATTGCTCGGTACCGAAATCACCCACTAGGGTAGTTTCGCGCAATCACCGATTGCGTTTCCGGGCCATATGCCGGACCATAAACCTGTAACCGACCACCGGCGTCATATCGCCGGTGGCAAAACAGGAGAGGTCGTCATCATGTGTCAGATCTATTCCGGCACCGATCCCGAACTTTATCAATCTGTCAGTCGCTCGCTTCGCATCAATGGTATGGTCACGAGTGTCCGGCTCGAACAACGCTTCTGGCAAATCCTTGATGAAATTGCCGCTGGCGAAGGGTTCAGCACACCGCAATTTCTCGGCAAGCTGCACGACGAAGTCGTCAGCCAGCGCGATGACATTCCCAACTTCGCATCGCTTCTGCGCGTGGTCTGCACCGTCTATCTCGAACATCAGGCGGGAATTGCGGCTACGCCGGAAACGACAAAACCCGCCAGACGTCTGGCGGGCTGATCAGTTTTTTCGGTGTTGTGGTCTGTCAGTTAAGCCAGGACGCAATTTCGCGCGTGCTGAAACCGCCACTTGACTGCATGGATGGCACGCCAGGGCGCCTCAGGGCTGGTTGCTGCGGCTTGATGATCGCGTTGCGGCTTTGCAAGCCGGCCGCTGCACCATAATCCAGTGACGCACCGCCAAACCAGTTTTTTGACGTTTCCGGCACGTCTGTTGTGGCCGTTTTTGCCCGTGCCTTGCTTTCGTATATCCAGCGCAATTCCTGTTTCAGGGTCTGGTATTCCGGCGTATCCGGGGCAGAGTTAACCTCGTTAACAATCTGCACCTTGACCATCTGCGGAAACTTGTCGAGCCGCTCCAGCAGCATGAATTTCACGCTTGGCCGTACCGCATCCGAGCGCATCAGCTTCATCACCAACCGGCGATAAATATCGATCCGCAGATTGCCATGCGACGCCAGTTCGATGAATTCCTCGACAAATTCGCGCGCGGCCATCTTGCCATCAAGCAGGGCGCGCAAATTGCCCGCCATTGCCCGGCGATAGGCTTCGCGAATTTCAACAACATGGTTGCTTGCGCGATTTCGTACAAGCTGGAAGGCTTCCGGACTGAATGCATTGCGCGATAACAGCTTGGCACAATCTGCCACCAGCTCGTGCTTGGTTGCATCCGATACGACTTCAAAAACCCCCGTAATCAGTTCCTTGCATTTGGCGTGCGGCCCCATGCGGATCGCCGCGGCCAGGGCCATCGGGCTTTCCGGGTCCTTGGTCGCAATCACGGCAAGCGCAAGCGGATCGTCATACTGCATCAATGCCAGATCATTGCTCAGCAAATGCTCCGGCATCAAAAGGCGCTGCTGGGCCCCTGCCCCGGTAACGGTCAGCGGTTCACCGCTAAGATAATTGTCTTTGATGGAAAGGGCGTATTTCAACCCGTCGTAGGAGATTCCGAGATCCTTGTGCATCCCGTTTATTCTCCCTTCGGCCCCTGGGGTCGCTCATCCGACAGGCGGCGTGTACGACCAGATTTCTCCGAACTGCGTGACGATGTGGCCCCCGCAGCACGACCACGCGGCCCGGAAGGCTGAAGCTCGTTGAAGAAATCAATATACCAGTCCATATCCGTCGATGCCATGGCATAACGACCGCCCGCAGCCGGGCGCTCGATGCTGTCTTCGGGGATTGCGGCACTCATTTGCAAAACGACGGCCGACGGGGCTGACATGCCCGCACGCCATGCCAGCGCGGTAATCGCGCGCGCACTTCCCGAATCAAGGATTTTGGAAACGATTGCCGCAGGCATCTGCGCATAATGCGCAAGGCTCTGAACCACAAGCGCGTCTTCATTGCGCGACAGCGCATCAAGAATATAGTGATCAACGGTTACCGGCTCGGCAACACCGCCCTGTTCGCCCGCGTCATCCTGCATCGCATCGTCAAGATCCTGCCCGGACGATACCGGTGCCGTGCGATTCACGATACGGTTTTCGAACTTTGCCTTTTCAATGCGCTGACGCACCGACTGGCGCATGGCACGTGCCACTTCGGCCCGCATACGGCCCCGTTCAACCAGCGTATCAAACAGCGACGCCAGAATGAAATGCGCCACACGACGCTGCGCCTGACGTGAAATCTTGTTGCGACCATCCATCATTTCACCAAGCGGTGTTTTACTGGATGTCTCTTTCTTGCTGCCGAACTGCGGGGTCAGGGCAACCACATTGCGCGGCGCGTCATCCGATGACAGCAACCGGTTCAGCAACCCTCCCTTTTCCTTTTCCGAACGATCCCGTGCCAGACGAGCCTGTGCGGCGGCTTCCTGTTCAGCTTCAAGTTTTTCGGCTGCAGTCTGAACGAACTCACCACGTCCGCGCAGAATATCCAGGAAATCCGCATCGCTCAGAAGTTCAACATATTCCCCAAGCGATACCCGGCCAATCGCCGCAATATCTTGACGCAGGCGCATCGCGGCCTGACGGGTCATGTAAGGTGTATGGCTCAGTTCCTGCTCGATCAGGGCAATGACCTGCGGGCGATAACAATCGGCCATGTTGCCAATTGCGGTAACGAACTCCTCGACCATGTCGAGGCGCTCGGACGGGCTAAGCTCGCTCAGATGGCGCCGCAGGCGGCGCGCCACATCCATGCGGACATCGCTGTCAAAATCAGGCAGGCCGTCTTGATCCTCGTCATCATCGACAAGATCGGCAGACATGCGCGCGGCATAGTCGATTCCGCTTTGGGCAGCCTGCTCATCTGAATCTTTTTTACGCGGGATTCGGGCTGCACGCGAATTTGCCTGCTCGGCCGCACCAAACTCGTCTGGCGCGATGCTCCGGACCGTTTCCGCCAGATCACGAAGCTTGGCCGCCGACTTGTCGTCAAGCGCGCCGTCATCCTTCGATTTCTGCCGATTGAACATCCAGTTCAGCATTATCGCAGCAATTCCCCTGATCCCCTGCCTTGCGGCATATCGGCGCCAACCCCTTGCAACACCGACGTTTTTTATCTGGTCTTGGATTGCTTATAGCAAAGCAATCCTCCCCAAACAACAATACAAGAGCCAAAAACCTTTTAAACTCATGGTCATGGCTCAATCCCCGCAAAACACGAAGATATATGCCATAACACTGTGACTATTACGGCAAACACTCAAAAAAGCATTAACAATACAGTCCACTATCCGGCGATATAACAGGCTTCCCGGTTTTATTCATACATCGGCATAAAAAACGGGCGGCATATTGCCGCCCGTTCCGTTTCATCACGCAATGGTCTGATCAGCTTTTCGATGTCAGCCACGCAATGCGCAAAATATTGGTAGCCCCCGGCGTACCGAATGGCACGCCAGCCGTAATCACCAGCGAATCACCAGCACCTGCAAATTCTTCGCGCTTGGCAACTTCGCAGGCGATGCCGACCATTTCGGCAAAGTTGGTTGCATCACGGGTGAATACCGCATGCACCCCCCAGCAGAGCGTCATACGACGTGCTGTCTGGATTTTCGGTGTCAGCCCAAGGATCGGAACTTCCGGCCGTTCACGCGCCGCGCGAAGCGATGTCGATCCCGACGTGGTATAGGTCACTACGGCCTTGGCACCAATCGTACCAGCCACCTGACGGGCCGCCGCACTGATCGCGTCCGGCGCGTTATGCTCGGGATCCGGACGGTTGGCATCACGCAGACGGTAATAAAGTTCGTCCTGTTCGACCCGGATCATGATCCGGTCCATGATGCTGACGGTTTCGATCGGATATTTGCCAACCGCACTTTCCGCCGAAAGCATCACCGCATCGGCACCATCATAAATGGCGGTTGCAACGTCCGATGCCTCGGCACGGGTCGGTGCCGGGTTGGTAACCATCGAGTCCAGCATCTGGGTCGCAACAATCACCGGCTTGCCGGCTTCGCGGCAGGCCTTGATGATGCGTTTCTGCAGGATCGGAACATCTTCCGGCGGGCATTCAACGCCAAGATCGCCACGTGCGACCATGATGATGTCCGAAAGGGCGACGATTTCGTCAAGATGTTCAATCGCCTGCGGCTTTTCCAGTTTGGAAACAATCGCCGCACGACCATTGATGATCTTGCGTGCTTCGGCAACGTCTTCGGGACGCTGGACGAAGGACAGCGCGACGAAATCAACCCCCATCTCAAGACCGTAATCCAGATCAATACGATCCTTGTCGGTCAGGGGCGACATCGGCAACATCACGTCAGGCAGGTTAACGCCCTTGCGGTTCGACAGCGGCCCACCGGTAATAACGGTGCACTCCGCTGATTTGCTATCGCATTTTTCCACCCGCATACGCAGCTTGCCATCGTCAAGCAACAGGTTCGCACCGGGCTTGAGTGCTGCAAAAACTTCGGGATGGGGCAATGAAACTCGGGTTTTATCCCCCGGTTTCTTGTCCATATCGAAATGGAAGGTCGCACCAGCTTCAAGTTCGATCTTTTCGTCGGCAAAGGTACCGCAGCGGATCTTTGGCCCCTGCAAATCCATCAGCACGCCAATCGGACGGCCAAGCTTGGCCTCGACTTCGCGGATTGTTTCAAAACGCGCCTGATGCTCTGCATGTTCACCATGCGAGAAATTCAGCCGGAATACATCAACACCCGCCTTGACGATCTTTTCCAGAGTTTCCGGATGAGAGCTCGCTGGCCCCAGGGTTGCGATGATCTTCGCCTTACGTTGTCGGCGCATCGGCTCTTACCTCTTGTTTTTTGGTTTCCATTGGGTCTCTCCGCTTCGGCCATAGCTTCCCGGCGAGGCGTCGAGACGTCCTGATTTTTTTCTGGGGGTAACCCCTTAATAGTCAATCAGTCCCTGTTTGAACAGGGACTTTTCGCTAAATGCCTTTACAAAAATGTGATTTTTCGCTGGACAATTACAAGCAGGCACTCCTTTAAAGAAGCAGTGCAGCATTTAAAAGCTGGCCGCCGGCCCTGCCCGGCAATCGCATTGACAACCACGCGATAGAAACAGCGCGCAGACAGATCGGGGACCGGACAAATGAGCAAATGGCATCATCGTTTCCTGGGACTGGCATCCCATATTGCCGAATGGTCAAAGGACCGCAGCACCCAGGTCGGCGCCGTTGTCATCGGCCCCAAAAAGGAAATTCGCGCCGTCGGCTATAACGGCTTTCCGCGCGGCGTTGACGACAATATCGAAAGCCGCCATCAACGCCCGGAAAAATACGCCTATACCGAACATGCCGAACGCAATGCGATCTATAACGCCAGCTACACCGGCACGTCGCTTGACGGGTGCGCGCTTTATGTCACCCACTTCCCGTGTTGTGACTGCGCACGCGCCATCATTCAGGCGGGCATCGCCGAGGTTTTTGTCGATAAAAGCAAACTCACGCCTGATTTTCTGGAACGCTGGCAGCAGGACATGACCATCTCGACCGAAATGTTTGGCGAGGCAGGTGTGGCCGTTCAGGTCATTGACGAAGAAGGCACAACCGAACCCCTTCCCGATGCCGTTCCGGATCATTCCTGATCGTCCCCTTTTAATTTTGTCTGCTCGCCCAATATACGGTGATCTGTGGGATTACGAGCACGAACAAAAAGAACGTAAACGTCGTTTGTTCAATACCTGCACAAGGTTAGGCGTCAGTATTTGTCAGATTTTCCTGCTGATAAAACACCGCTTTGGCCTTGCCGCTAATCAGACAAAGGTATAAGCATTTAGTACCACGGTAGTACGATCATCACGCAGAAAAGGTCCTGACCGGAACAAGGACCGGGATCGTGACGACGCACAGGATAGAAGGCCGGATGAGCGCAAAGATCGATTTCAGTAAAATCAGTTTTCTGGTCGTCGATGGCGACAAGATTTCGGCCCAGGTAGTTTTCGATACCCTTTCGTATCTAGGTGCGACAGCCGTACAGCGTGTGCGATCCCCGAACGATGCGTTCGAGGTTCTCCGGACCCAGCAGATTGATATCATCGTCACGGAATGGCGCCTGCGCGGAATGGATGGCCTTGAATTCCTTGATGTTCTCAGGAATTCCGTCAACTCACCCAACCGCTTCATTCCGGTAATCATGTTGACGGCACATTCGGAGCAACGATACGTCACAACTGCACGTGATCTCGGCATTACGGAATTTCTTGCCAAACCGTTCAATGCCAAGGCACTTTACAGTAGACTGGTATCAGTCATTACCCGTCCGCGGCATTTCGTGAATACCGGCACCTATTTCGGTCCGGATCGCCGCCGCAGACAGGTCGCCTTCGATGGGCCTGACAGACGGAGCCCTGATGACGAATGACCCATTATGATTGGGGGACCGGAGCAATCGTGACGCCCGAAAAGAAAAAGAAAAAAGCCCAGATCATTCCGCCACAGACGGATCTGAAGCGGCGTGCGGTCAATTTCGTCAAGGGCTTTGACATCAATCTGTCCCCCGAACAGCTCGAAGAACTCGAAAAAGTCGTTCAGCGCAGCACCGAGACTTTCGTCCGCGATATCGGCAAGGAACTTGCCGATTGCCGGAAACTCGTTGTCGATGCTGTCAGCAACAATTCAAAGGCACCAACCGCACTGGAAAACAGTGCCGACCTCGCCTATTCGGTCAAGGCACTTGGCGGCACGTTCCAGTATCCGCTGATGACGCAAATTGCAAAATCGCTTGAAATCTTTGTTGCCGACCGGACCACGGCCAATATGAAGCAGCTTCTGGTCATTCAGCTTCACATTGATTCTCTTTATGTCATTCTGGCAAGCCGCGTCACCGGGTTTGGCACCACCGTCGAACAGGCAACCGTCGCTGCCCTGACAAAGCTCGCCGAACGCTACGAATTACCGCGCGAATAACCGGATTCTCGCGATACGGTGACGGCCCGCCATTGGCTGCGCATTTCACTGCGCATCCCTGCCTCCTTTTATCACCGGAAACATCATCTGCCTGGCTGCATTCCGGTCGTCATCATCAATGGCGCGGTCGATATGCGCATCAATCCGTTCCAGCCGTTCGGTAATATCGGGCAGACGATCCATGATCCATTGCCGGACATCATCATTGTCTCCGGTCAATGCCGCGTTCTGACCGCTCCACAACAGCACCAGACTGCGCACGATCCGCAGATCGCACATCGCCATCTCGCCCGAACGGTTTGAAGACGGCGCTGTTGACGGCTTCGTTGCAAGATGGGTCGCCAAACCGGCGTCTATGTCGTCAAGCACGGCAAGGATCGTATCGGTCATCAGGCCCCCGCTTCGGTTATCCGCCATCAGGGCCCCCCGTCCCGTTTTTGAATCATCCCAAACTTTTACATCTGCTTGCCTGCTTGTACTTTGATCAGCATCAAACAGGTCGCAACACAATCTGCCACCACCACCCAAGGGATACATTTTGCACCACACAAAACGCGCCATGGTGTCAGCATTCAAAAAAGTGTCGGACACGACCAAAAAAGGTCTTGCGCCCCCTCGGAGCTGCTGTTAGAAACCGCGCCACACACCGAGCGGGTGTAGCTCAGTTGGTTAGAGCGCCGGCCTGTCACGCCGGAGGCCGCGGGTTCAAGTCCCGTCACTCGCGCCACTTTCCTCCTGATGGAAAGTTCAAAAAAGACGCCACGGTTCGCCGTTGGCGTTTTTTTGTTTCTCCCCCTTATTCTTATTGAACCGGCATGCGGACGAGCGCCACGGCGTTCATCACTCATGCGCGACATTTCGCAAAAACAGGCAAGTCGATTTTCCAATCCTGTGCTGCGCGAAAACGGCATCGCCACCGTAGCGCCAAAGTATTCGGACACCCGGTTTTCAACGCATTTGCAATGCCCCTTTTATCCAGACCAATCAGGGCTTCATTTTTTTGAAAAAAAGCCCTTGCCAGACCGAACCACCCCTTATATAAACCGCGCCACACCAAGCGGGTGTAGCTCAGTTGGTTAGAGCGCCGGCCTGTCACGCCGGAGGCCGCGGGTTCAAGTCCCGTCACTCGCGCCACTCTTTTTAAAGAGTACGGAAAGTCGCTTTAACAGCGGCTTTTTTTGTGCCTGAAATCTGGCCCCTTCTCATCCCAAACTGCTCTCCGGGCCATCCCCGATCCAGTCGTCACAACCGACACGAGAACAGGCAAGATACCACATAATATCTTGCGTGCTTTTTAGGCATTCCTGACCGTCTGGTCATTGATTAATCGTATAATTTATGCTTCGCTCTGCAGGTTCTAGTCGAAGATCACGCAGGTCGCCCCACTTAGAATGGCCTGCTGACCCAACAAACAACAAAACGGGAGGCGCAAAATGCGCAGACTGATCGCAGGGCTGGTTCTGGGAACCGCACTGGCTACCACGCCAATGGCCGCACAGGCCGAAACACCGAAAAATGCACTCGTCATGGCGTTTGCCATCGACGATCTCATCACGCTTGATCCGGCCGGGATGTTCGAATTTTCCGCTCTGGAATATGCTGGCAACACATATGATCGCCTGATTGGCTTCGATAATGACGACGTCTCGAAAATTTACGGTGTCGTCGCCGAAAGCTGGGACGTCTCCGAAGACGGCCTGACCTTTACCTTCAAGATTCGCGACGGCATCAAATTCGCGTCGGGCAATGACCTGACCGCCGAAGACGCTGCCTTCTCGCTGCAACGTGTCGTCCTGCTTGATCAGTCCCCGGCCTTCATTCTTGGCCAGTTCGGTTTTACCGCCGATAACGTCAAGGACAGGATCCGCGCAACTGACGAAAACACGCTGGTGATGGAAGTCGATCAGCCTTATGCGCCAAGCTTCGTGCTGTACTGCCTGACCGCGGGCGTCGGTGCCGTTGTCGACAAGAAAGTCGTCCTTGAACATGAAAAAGACGGCGACCTTGGCGCAGAATGGATGAAAACCAACTATGCCGGTTCCGGTCCGTTCGCACTGAACAAATGGACCGCAGGTGAAAGCCTCAGCCTGACAGCAAACGAAGATTACTGGGACGGCGCACCGGCCATGAAGCGCGTCATCATTCGCAACGTCAAGGAAGCCGCATCCCAGCAGCTCCTGTTGCAGAAAGGTGATATCGACATTGCCCGGAACCTCGAAGCCGATCAGCTTGCATCGGTCAAGGGTGACGAAAACATCAAGCTGCTGTCCAAAGGCAAAGGCGCGCTTTGGTATCTTGGCCTTTCGCAGAAAAACGAATTCCTGTCCAAACCCGAAGTTCGCGAAGCGCTTAAGTATCTCGTCGATTATGATGGCATCACCGAAACCATCATGGCGGGCCGCGCCCAGACCCATCAGGCATTCCTGCCCGAAGGTTTCCTCGGCGCCTATAACGAAAACCCCTATTCGCTTGATATCGAAAAAGCCAAGGCGCTGCTTGCTGACGCTGGCCTTGCTGATGGCTTCACGGTAACCATGGATACGCGTAACACCACGGCAGTGATGTCGATGGCACAGTCGATCCAGGCAACCTGGGCACAGGCAGGTATCAATCTGGAAATCATTCCGGGTGACAACAAACAGACCCTGACCAAATACCGTGCCCGTCAGCACGATATTTATATCGGTCGCTGGGGCCCTGATTATCAGGATCCGCACACCAACGCCTCCACCTTTGCATGGAACCCGGACAACAGCGACGATGCATCGGCCAAGCCGCTTGCATGGCGCAACTCCTGGAACCCGGGTGACATGACCGCCGAGGTCGATAAGGCCATTCTAGAACGTGATAGCGAAAAGCGTGCCGCGATGTATGTGGACCTTCAGAAAAAGGTTCTCGAAAGCGGTCCGTTCGTGATCATGTTCCAGGAAACCGAGATCGCCGCGATGCGGGACAATGTGAATAATCTCGTCCTCGGTCCGTCGTTCGATAACAACTATTATCGCTTTGTAACCAAGGACTAAGGAGACAACGGTCGAATGTTCGCCGTTACTCGAAATGCATCGGACGGGCGCAAACGCGCCCGTCTCTTTTCCCGCACCGGCGCAAGCCTTGTGCGGATCATCTTCTCGCTGCTGATCACTTTTATCGGCCTTTTGCTGGTCACCTTCCTGATCGGGCGCGTCCTGCCAATCGATCCGGTTCTGGCGGCTGTCGGCGACCATGCCTCCGAACAGGTCTATCAGCGCGTCAAAGAAGAAATGGGCCTGAACCTGCCGCTTTGGCAACAGTTCTTTGTCTATATCAGCAATGTGGTTCAGGGTGATTTCGGAACATCGGTTCTGACCTCAAACCCGGTCCTCGAAGACATCAAACGTGTCTTCCCGGCTACGCTGGAACTGGCCACCCTTGCCACCATCATCGGTGTTTTCCTTGGGGTTCCGGCCGGCGTCTTTGCCGCGATCAACAAGGGCAAATGGCCCGATCATATCGTGCGCATTATCGGGCTTGCCGGGTATTCGATGCCGATCTTCTGGCTGGGCCTGATGGGGCTTCTGGTGTTTTACCTGAAACTCGACTGGGTTGCGGGTCCGGGCCGACTGGATGCCTTCTATGTCGATTTCATCGAACCAACCACCGGCCTGATGCTGATCGATACCCTGATCGAAGGCGATATGGACCTGTTCTGGAATGCCGTTTCGCACATCATTCTGCCGGCCTCCATCCTGGCCTATTTCTCGCTGGCCTATATTGCGCGCATGACCCGCTCCTTCATGCTCGAACAGCTCAGTCAGGAATACATCCTGACCGCACGGGTAAAGGGCATTTCCGAAACCCGCATCATCTGGCGTCATGCCCTTGGCAACGTGATGGTGCCGCTGGTTACCGTCATTGCACTGTCTTACGCCAATCTGCTCGAAGGATCGGTTCTGACCGAAATCATCTTTGCCTGGCCGGGGCTGGGTCTTTACATCACCAATTCGCTGCTCAATGCCGACATGAATGCGGTTCTGGGCGGTACCGTCGTCGTGGGTGCGGTGTTCATCGGAGTCAATATGCTCTCAGATGTGCTCTATCGCCTGCTTGACCCGCGCGCACGGAGATAGGTCACCATGAATATCACAAGCAACGCCGCGAAACCGGGCCTGAAACAATGGCTGACATCCGACACCCCGCAATCGCGCTGGCAGGCAAAATGCGGTCGCGCATGGCTGGGCTGGCTTAAATTCACGGAAAACAGGCTCGCCATGATCGGCCTGTCGATCGTGCTGGCCCTGATCCTTGTCACCATCTTTGCCCCGCTTCTGGCCCCTTATGACCCGCTGGCAGCCGATCTTACCAACCGTATTCAGTCCCCCAGTGCCGAACACTGGTTTGGCACCGATCAATTGGGTCGTGATATCCTGTCGCGTCTGATTTACGGCGCGCAATACACCCTGATGATCGTGGCTCTTGTGGTGATTACCGCCGCCCCCGTCGGCCTTCTGGTCGGAACAGCCGCCGGGTTCTTTGGCGGCTGGATTGATGCGACATTGATGCGCATCACCGATATCTTTCTAGCCTTCCCGAAACTGATTCTGGCGCTGGCCTTTGTTTCCGCATTGGGACCGGGGATCGAAAATGCGGTTCTGGCCATAGCACTGACCGCATGGCCACCCTATGCCCGTATTGCGCGCGCCGAAACCATCACGGTCCGCAAATCCGACTATATCGAAGCCGCCCGTTTGCAGGGTGTCTCGAATATGGGTCTGATCCTTGGCCATATTACCCCGATGTGCATAAGCTCGCTTGTGGTGCGCGTCACCCTTGATATGGCCGGCATGATCCTGATTGCGGCGGGTCTTGGCTTCCTTGGCCTTGGCGCACAGCCGCCGATGCCTGAATGGGGGGCAATGGTGTCCGAAGGCCGCCAGTTCCTTCTGGAACAATGGTGGGTATCGACCGTGCCGGGGCTCGCGATCTTTATCGTCAGCCTTGGATTCAACCTGCTGGGCGATGGCCTGCGCGATGTTCTTGACCCACGCGGAGGCGACTGATCATGACCACCGACACCCTTCTGTCTGTCAAAAACCTCGCCATTACCTTTTCGACCTCCAAGGGACCAGTCCATGCCGTGCGCGGCGTATCGTTCGATCTTGGGCGTGAACGGCTTGGGATTGTTGGCGAATCCGGTTCGGGCAAGTCCCAGACAGGGCGCGCCATTCTGGGCCTGACGGCGGCGAACGGCAAAATCACCGCCGATCAGATGCAATTCCATGATCTGGACCTGCGCAACCTGTCCAAACGCGACTGGCGCAAGGTCCGCGGTGCGCGCATTTCCATGATCATGCAGGACCCGAAATATTCGCTAAACCCTGTGATGACCATCGGTGATCAGATCATCGAAGCCTACCGCGAACACCACAAGGTCAATGCGATTGAAGCCAAACGCCGCGCCCTTGACATGCTGGCCGCGGTCAAAATCCGTGATCCGGAACGCGTGTTCAATTCCTATCCGCACGAAGTATCGGGCGGGATGGGCCAACGTGTCATGATCGCAATGATGCTGATCCCCGATCCGGAAATCCTGATTGCCGATGAACCGACATCGGCTCTTGATGTCACGGTACAGCTTCAGGTGATGGCCATCCTTGATGATCTGGTGCGCGAACGCGGTATGGCGCTGGTTTTCATCAGCCACGACCTGCATCTGGTCTCAAGCTTCTGCGACCGGGTTCTGGTGATGTATCAGGGCCATGTCGTCGAAGAAATCCGCGCATCCGAACTTGATCAGGCCAAACACCCCTATACGCAAGGCCTTCTGAACTGCCTGCCGAAAATGGATGGCAATCACGCCGAACTACCCGTCCTGACCCGCGAAGCCAGCTGGGCGGAGACCTGAGATAAAAATGACTGCCATGATTGAAATCACCAAACTCAACGCCTGGTTTGACGACAACCACGTCCTCAAGGACATCGATATTTCGATCCCCGCCAACGGATCATTTGGTCTGGTGGGCGAGTCCGGATCGGGCAAATCTACCGTCCTTCGCACCATCACCGGTCTTGTCGATGACTGGGAAGGCAATATTGTCGTCAATAACAAGGAACTGACCAAAAAGCGCGACAAGACATTTTACCGTCTGGCGCAAATGGTCTTTCAGGACCCGTTTGGATCGCTTCATCCGCGTCACACCATCGATCGCATCCTGACCGAACCGGTCAATATCCACAAACTCGGCAATTCGGATGCCCGCGTGGTTGAGGCCCTTAAACAGGTCGGGCTCGATAATTCCTTCCGCTTCCGCTACCCCCATCAGCTTTCCGGCGGGCAGCGCCAGCGTGTCGCAATTGCACGTGCGCTTATTCTCGAACCGAAAATCCTGCTGCTCGATGAACCGACATCGGCCCTTGATGTCTCGATCCAGGCCGAAGTGCTGAACCTGCTGACCCGGTTGCGCAACGATCTGGGCCTTACCTATATCATGGTCAGTCACGATCTCGCCGTGGTCGCCCATATGTGCGACGATATAGCGATCATGAACCACGGCCGCATCGTCGAACGCGCCACCGCGGGCCAGCTTGCCGACGGCAAACTGGAAAACCCCTATTCGCAGCAGCTTTTCAAGGCCGCCGGGGGATATGACCGCGCCGTCATCGACAGCTTCGTGGATTGGGACTGAACATCGGCCCCGCACGCGTCAGAAGAACCACGCGCCAGAACAACAAGGGACATCATGAACGTCACCACCGCCCCGAACACCCCCGCCACCCCGTCACGCCATCGCCCTGCCTTCACGTGGGATGCGCATGCCTGCCTGCCGCTTGATCCCAAAACACCGATCAGCCTGCTGGATAACTATGTCGCGGGTGATGTTGATTATGTCTGTGTGAATGTCGGCATGGATATGAATTCCGTTGCCCATATCCTTCGCGTGATTGCCGCCTTCCGGGCCAAAATCGCCGCCCACCCGGACAAATACATGCAGATCGAATGCTTTGATGATCTGGCAATCGCCAAATCAAAGGGTTTGCTTGGGGTTGGTTTCGACCTCGAAGGCTCGGTCATGTTGCAGGACATGCCCGAAATGGTCCCGGTCTTTGCCAAACTGGGCGTAAAGCAGATCCACTTTGCCTATAACCGCAACAATTCGGTCGCGGGTGGTTGTCATGATGACGATATCCCACTGACCGCGCTGGGCCATGCCATGGTCCGGGCTGTTAATAACGGCGGCATGATCATGGATTGCTCCCACACCGGCCGCCAAAGCAGCCTTGATATCATGCGGGCATCGACCAAACCGGTCGTCTTTAGCCACGCCAATCCCAAGGTGCTTGGCGGACATGAACGCTGCATCGATGATGAACAGATCAAAGCCTGTGCCGATACCGGCGGGGTAATCGGCATTTGCGGCTTCCAGCGCTTCATCAAATCACCCAACGCGCCAGAAGTCCCCGACATGATCCGCCATATCGACTATGCGGTAAAACTGGTCGGCGTTGATCACGTCGGCATCGGCCTTGATACGATGCCCAGTGTCGCGGGCACCAACGACTTCCCCGATGGTGTTGACCGCGCCTATTACTGGCCCGCCGAACGCGGCTATGGCCCCGGTGCCGGTGGTGCTGCCGTCTTCGATCCCAAAAAACTCCCCGCCCTTGCCGACGCCCTGATTGTCGGGGGCTACAAACCCGACGACGTAGACAAGATCATGGGTGAAAACTTTATCCGCGTGGCAAAGGAATGCTGGACGGCCTGACTCGCCCAGCCCATTGCCTTGTCGTTTTCTCTACGGCAAATGTTTGCGTCGGCCACGTTGCTGATGGTAGGATAAAGTAGGATCAAAAGACGAAAGATCACCTTATGATCAAAAAAAGCATCACGGTCACTGAAACGCAGGAAGCCTGGATTCAGGCCCAGCTTTCAACCGGTCAATACGCCTCCGACAGCGAAGTGGTACGCGAAGCCTTGCGGGAAAAACAGATGCGCATGGCAGAAATCGAACGCATTCGCAATGCTCTGAATGCCGCCGAGGAAAGCGGCTTTTCTTCGATGGATAAAGAAGATATACGCGCGAGCGTCAAGGCGGACCTGAAGCTCAAATGACCTCTTATCGTCTTGGCAAACTCGCAGAAGACGATATCAGACGCCTGTATCGATACGGCATTGAAACTTTCGGGCCACAACAGGCAGACATCTATTTCGACGCGTTGTTTGAACAGTTCGACAAAATCGCGCGGTCGCCCACAATTTATCAGTCTGCCGATAATATCCTCCCCGGATATCGCCGCTGTGTTTTTGCCGCGCACACCATTTATTACCGCATGGACGGCAATATCCCTTTGATTATGCGCATTCTGGGTCGTGAAAACCCAGATTTATCGGCGGTATAACGACGCCCCATTTCCACGCGTCATTCCCGCGAAAGCGGGAATCCAGACTTGACGCAACGACGGTTTCCAGCTCGGCACCTCGCAACGGCCGGAAACCCGAATTTGCCTCTTTAAACCGCAACCTCATCCTTGCGCACCGGGCGCGGGCGGCCTTCGGCGTCAATCGCGACAAAGGTAAAGGTTGCCTCTGTCACCTTGATGCGCGGCGGCTGGTTTTTGCGCAGCACCCAGCTTTCAAGATGCAGCACCATCGATGTATTACCGATCCGTTCGATATCGCCATACACGCACACCACATCCCCAACATAGACCGGGCGATGGAACGTCATGCCATCCACCGCCACCGTGGCAACGCGGCCCTCGGCGATCTGGCTTGCCATCACACCACCCGCGATGTCCATCTGCGACATCAGCCAGCCGCCGAAAATATCGCCGCTCGGGTTGGTGTCGGCAGGCATGGCAAGGGTTCGGGTGCACATGTCACCGCGCGGCATGGTGTTGTCGGTGCCGTGTGTGGTCTCACTCTCATTCGCCATCGGGCTTACTCCTGTCTGAGCCGGTATTTTTATTGGACCTGACGGTCTCGGTTTTCGCGAGAAGTCTGGCATCGTTTTCTGCGCTGCCACAACGAAATTATGATCTCTGGCAAGACCACTGCTTGCATTCACGCCCAAAAAACATTTTTATGGGCCGCATCTGAAAACATATGATACTCGTTAAGCCTAGGGTCAGAACTTCGTAAAATCGATCAAACAGATATACGTCGTTGGACCTTGTTTTAACATAATAAAGAAGTTGCGTTCCGGGGCATGACCGACCTTTTCGAAGATTCAAACCAATCGACCACAAACGCCTATTCCGCCAAGGATATCGAAGTTCTCGAAGGCCTGGAGCCTGTGCGCCGCCGTCCCGGTATGTATATCGGGGGCACGGACGATGCCGCACTGCATCACCTGGTTGCCGAAATCCTCGATAACTCGATGGACGAAGCCGTTGCCGGCCATGCCGACTGGATCGAGCTGGAACTCAGAACCGACAACACCGTCATGGTGCGCGATAACGGCCGTGGTATTCCGACCGATCCGCATCCGAAATTCCCCGATAAATCCGCCCTTGAAGTCATCCTGACCACGCTTCATTCGGGCGGCAAGTTTTCGGGCAAGGCGTATGAAACATCCGGCGGTCTGCACGGGGTGGGTATGTCGGTGGTGAACGCATTGACCGACAAATTCCGGGTCGAAGTCGCACGCGACCGCAAACTGGTGTTTCAGGAATATTCCAAAGGCACCCCGCTGGGTCCGCTTCAGGATGGTGGTGCGGTCAATAACCGCCGCGGTACCACGGTCATCTTCCGCCCCGATCCCGAAATTTTCGGCAACCGGGCCAAGCTGAAACCCGCCACGATCTTCCGTATGGCGCGCTCCAAGGCCTATCTGTTCAAGGGTGTCGAAATCCGCTGGTCGGTCGATCCGGAATTGCTGACAAGCGATGATCCGACCCCGCAGAACGAAGTCCTGAAATTCCCCAACGGGATTCTCGATTACCTGAACATGACCATCGAAGGGCGTGATCTGATCACCGAACGCCCGTTCGCAGGCGAAGCCAAGTTTTCCGAAAGTGCCGGTCGCGTTGAATGGGCGATTGCATGGCCGGATGGCGGCGAAGGGTATTTCCATTCCTATTGTAACACCGTCCCGACCCCGCTTGGCGGTACGCACGAAGCTGGTTTCCGCTATGCCCTGACCAAGGCGATCAAGACCTATGGCGACATGGTTGGTCAGAAAAAGGCCGCGGCCATCACCGCCGAGGACGTCTTTGGCGGCGGCTGCATCATGCTGTCGGTCTTTATTCCCGATCCGCAGTTCCAGGGCCAGACCAAGGAAAAGCTCGGCACCGCATCGGCCACCAAACTGGTGGAAACCGCGGTTCGCGACCATTTCGATCACTGGCTGACCGGTGATACCGAAAATGCCAAACGCCTGCTTGAACGCATTATACTGCGCGCCGAAGAACGCCAGCGCCGCAAGGAAAAGAAAGAAACCAAACGCCAGTCAGCAACCCGTCGCCTGCGCCTTCCGGGCAAGCTTGCCGATTGCTCGCGCTCCATCGCCGCCGGAACTGAAATCTTCCTGGTCGAAGGTGACTCGGCAGGCGGTTCCGCCAAACAGGCACGTGATCGCGAAACACAGGCCGTTCTGCCGCTGCGCGGTAAAATCCTTAACGTGGCGTCCGCGACCCGCGAAAAGATGATGGCCAACCAGGAAATCAAGGACATGATCGAAGCCTTTGGCTGCGGTTCCGGCTCCGATTTCCGGCTTTCCGATCTGCGCTATGAACGCATCATCATTATGACCGATGCTGACGTCGATGGCGCACATATCGCATCCCTGCTGATGACCTTCTTCTATCAGGAAATGACCGGCCTTATTGAAAACGGTAACCTGTATCTTGCCATGCCGCCGCTTTACCGCCTGACACAGGGGGGGAAATCCATCTATGCGATGGATGACGCGGAAAAAGAGGTCCTGCTCGATACCGAATTCAAAAACCGTGGCAAGGTCGAGATTTCCCGATTTAAGGGTCTGGGTGAAATGCCGCCCCCGCAGCTTCGCGAAACCACGATGGCACCGAAAAAGCGTACATTGCTGCGCGTTTGCCTGCCCGATGCAGCCGAACCCGATGCGCGTGGCCAGACCAAGGATCTGGTCAATCGCCTGATGGGCAAAAAGCCGGAGCTCCGCTTCCAGTTCATTCAGGAACACGCCCGCTTTGTCGAGGATATCGACGTCTGATCGGATTAAAATTCTTCATCATCAAACCCGGTGCCCTGCGCCGGGTTTTTTGTCCCTGACAGCCTGATAAACAAAGCGGACACATAATGACCCACAATTATGCCGCCATCCTCCAGGATATTTCGGACGCGATCCACCAGACCGATTTTGCCGATGCCCGCAAGGCCGACTATATCCCGGCCCTTGCCAGCGTTCCCGATGATCATTTTGCCATGGTTCTGCGCACGGCTGGCGGAAACGAACTTGCCATCGGCCAGGCAGACCTGCCCTTTTCCATCCAAAGCATTTCCAAGGTCTTCGCCCTTGTGCTGGCCCAGCGCGCACACGGTGATGAGTTATGGAAAGCCGTCCGGCGCGAACCATCCGGTTCCGCCTTCAATTCCCTGATCCAGCTTGAACAGGAACACGGCATCCCGCGCAATCCCTTCATCAATGCCGGGGCGATCCGCGTTGCTGATCTGATCGCATCGCGCTACGCCAATCCGGACCGTTCGGTGGCCGAATTCCTTGGCCAGCTTTGCGGCAATCCCGGCATTCGCGTCGATAACGATGTCTATCTGTCCGAAGATCAGCACGGGGATCGCAACCGCGCCATTGCCTATCTGATGAAAAGCTTCGGCAAGCTCGACAACCCGGTCGAGGACGTCGTGCGCGCTTATTTCAAGCAATGCTCGGTCGCGATGACCGCCCGTGAAATGGCGCGTGCCGCCTTCTTCCTTGCCAACAAGGGTGTCGGCATTGATGGCCGCACCGTGATCGCGCCCGAAGAAACCAGCCGCATCAATGCGCTGATGCTGACATGCGGCATGTATGACGGGGTGGGCGATTTTGCCTTTACCGTCGGCATCCCGGCCAAAAGCGGGGTTGGCGGCGGCATCATCGGCGTCATTCCCGGCGAATTTTCCGTCTGCGTCTGGTCGCCGCGTCTTGACACACGCGGCAATTCCGCCGCTGGCATCAAGGCACTTGAAATGCTGATCCGCGCTATCGGACGATCGGTTTTCTGAGCCGGACAACAGGCCGACGCCCTGCCCTATATGAGGTCTCTAGAACCGGTAGTGCAACCGCACACACCCACGATCAAGCGCCTGCGCACTGATCAGCGTCAGGCTGGTGCGAAATCCCGTCATTGGAAAAAGCGGTCTTCCACCGCCAAGCATTTCGGGCGTGACGTAAATTTCGATTTCGTCCAGCGCCCCGCGTTCCAGAAATGCCATCTGCAGTTGCCCACCACCCAACATCCAGACATCCCCATCATCAAGCGCGCGAAGCTCCTTGATCAAGGCATCGACATCACTGCGCACTTCAATTTCCGCAACAGGATTCTCAATCGGACGCGATGTCACAACAATCACTCGTTGCGCACCGTATGCCCAGTCAGATGGCTGTCGGGCAATGAAATCATATGTCCCCCGCCCCATCACAACGGTACGAATGCGCTTGAGAAACTTGTTATAATCATGGTCACCAAGTTCCATGCCGTCATATGCAAAAAGCCAATCTAGGTTGTCATCCTGATCCGCAATCATTCCGTCCAGACTGCTGGCGATATATCCAAGAATTCTAGCCACAATGAATTCTCCATTGATTTATAAATGAACATACGTTTATAAAACTTTATGGCAAGAAGCAAGACGATTCCCGATGACCAGGTGCTCGACACCCTTTTTGAAACCCTGCTGGAAACCGGCCCGGCCGGGCTGACTTTTGCACGAGCGGCAAAATCATGCGGCCTGTCCCCGGCAACATTGGTACAGCGATACGGCAATCGTGATGCACTGGTTTTGGCTATTCTGCTACGCGCATGGGACCAGCTTGATACTGAAACCTCCACTGCGGATATGCAGGAACCACTAACACCGGACGGCGCCATCGCCCTTTTGATGCGCCTGATGCCGCCCGAAACGGCAGAACGCGACACCACTGACGGCCTTCTTTTGCTGCGTGAAGATATCCGCAATCCGATACTGCGCGAACGCGGGGCCGCATGGGGGCACCGCCTTGCCGAAATACTTGGCCGCCGCCTGTCGGACAACCAAGTAGAAGGCAAACAGCTTGGCTGGCAAATGGCAAGCATCTGGCAAGGTGCCCACACATGGTGGGCATTTACGCGTGATCAATCGGCCGATCACGCCATCCGGACGGCCTTGCGAGAATGGGTAACACGAGTCATCAAATAACAAATCTTAAAACCCGACATGTTGGCCGGGTTTTGAGATTGATGCCTGGCTGTTTATCACTTCCGCAACCACGGCACATAGCGCGCCAGAACCTCATCATGGCGGATAAAGTGATGCCAAAAGGCGGCAATCACATGCAGCACGACCAATGTCACCAGAACCGGGACGAAAAATTCGTGAATTTCCTCGCCCCCTTCATGAAGCCATTCGATCCGCCCCAGATCGGGTAATGAAAACAATCCGGCGACCGAAAAACTGCGCCCCGATGTCATCACCGCCAAAAGCCCGGTGACCGGCATCGCAATCATCACCAGATACAGCAAACCATGCGCGATGCGTGCCATCATTTTCACGATACGGGGATCATCGCCCACCGCCACCGGGGATCGGCGCAAGACCGCCCAAATGCGCGGCAGGAAAAGAACCAGCACCGAAAGCCCCAGCAGGGCATGATATCCCATGATGGCCCCCCTTTCAGAGCGCGGGAAATCTTCCATGACCTGTCCAATGGCAAAGGTACCAAAGATCAGAAGCGCCATGATCCAGTGCAGTACCGGAACCGACCAGTGCGGCCATCGCGAAATTTGCCTTTCAGAGATAACAGACATAATTGTACCCTCATGACGGAATATGACGAAACTGATCCCGTCCAAACTTTAGGTGCAAAGTTTCGCAAGGGTTTGTCGCATCTGTATCAATTTGTCGCAGACCGGAATTTTATCGCCCCACACCCGCAAGGAGCCCCCATGAGCCCCCTTTCCAACGCTTCGAAACAATTGTCTCCGCGCGCCATTTTGCGCGTGCTTGCGGGCGGCGTTATGGGAAGTGCCTTGTTGCTGGCGGGGTGTAGCAACATGACCGTGGTTGAATATCCGAACTATCATGTTGCCGAAGTCGAAAGCTTCAAAACCTATGGCGCGCCAAGCCGGATCATGATGGTCGAAGTTCATGACAGGGAAAACCTTGTCACCCCGGAAACATGGGCATCTGCACTGTCCAATCACGGTTATCCGCCACGTCTTGATTTCATTACCGATGCCGGTGATCTCGCCCCGAATCAGACCCTGCGCGATGGCTATCGCGTCGTCGTTGCTGTCAGCCCATCGCAGACAACCATGAGCGAGAAAATATGCACCGCCCCCGAGACTACCGATTATCCCGCAGACACAACCCGTATCCCGGTCCGGATTGCATTCTGTGCGGGTGACAGCCCGATCTCCGAACTCCGCGCACACTTCATAAAAGATGAATTCGAACAACACCTTATCGAAAACGGCGACACAATTATCTACCAACTGTTTCCCCGTTATATCCGTGATGACGATGACCATCGATGCGGTATGAGGCGCGCGGATTGCTAAACCAAAAATAGCAATTGGTATAAATCCCGCCGGATCACACTTGCTCTTGCTCTCCATTCCGGGCAACCTGTCTTCAACTACCCACAAGGGTAGGCATCAGGCATGAAAATAAATGCCGATAAAAACAGGGAAGACTACTCGAATGGGGAATGACCGTTGCCAGAAATGGCACGTAATGGCGAATTGCGCGCGCCCATCTGGTTGCCTTTGGCACTGGCTGGCGACCCTGAAATGAAAAACAGGGTAAAATTGAAGTCTTCTGTCCTTTCTGTATGGCCTTTGATCCTGCCATATCTGCGTGGCATGATTTGCACCGGATTTATCATGATCATGGCATGCGCCGCGGTGCAGGGTTCGGCGGCAAAGGCCAGTGACAATCATCCCGATCCCGTAAATGCTTATGACCTGAGCCTGACCATCCTTGCCGATCAGGAAGCCTTCCCGCAAAGCTATCAGATCAATGGTCATGCCAGTGGTGTGCTTTATGACCTGCTGCATGATTTCAGCAAACTCCAACAGATCGACATGACCTTCCAGAATTTGCCGCTGAAACGCGCACTCGAAGACAGTCAGAATAACCCGGCCGGGTTCATCGGCATTCCCGGCAACACCAAAACCGGTGCCTTCATCCTGTCCGACGGCATCAGCACCACAAGCCTCTATGCGGTCACTCTCAAACAACGCGATCTGGTGATCAGACGCCCTGCCGATCTTGAAGGCTTGCAGGTCTCGATGGCGCGCGGCCTGCAACTGCATGGTCAACTCGCCCGCCATCGCGACGAGGGACGCTTTGACGTCATCTGGTTCAACTCGATCCGCCAATCGATTGCCCTGCTGCTTGCCGGGCGGGTTGATGTCGCACTGATCTATTGCGGCTATGCGCAAAAGGCATCGCTAAAGCAGGTTACCCATTTGGCCGATGATGAAATTGCCGCATTGTCGATCCACCGTACGCCGCTGATGAATACGATCAATCGCCTTGCATTGCCGGTAAGCCCCGTAAATGCGCGCCTTATGCGACGCTTTAACAGCTACCTCGCCAGACAGCGCAGCAACGGCGCACTTGAAAAGCTTTATGCTCAGTATCTGACCGATGAAAACACCATCGAAATGGTTCTAAGCGATACGCTCGCCCCGTCCGACACCAGGATATCAACACCCTAGGTAACAAGTTCGCATAAGGCATCGGCAAAGAAGTCGGGCTGTTCAAGCGGGACATAGTGCCCTGCCCCGACAACATCAATCATCGTCGCACCGGGAATACGTGCCGCCATTTCATGATGCGATGCTGGGCTGATCACCCGGTCGGCTTCCCCCACCATCACGGTGCAGGGGATATCGAGTTCCGATAACAACGCCATGCTGTCCGGTCGGTTGGCAACGGCTGTGATCTGGCGCTTGAAAACATCCTCGCCCAGATTCTCTGCCATATCCGAGAGCAGCCTGACAAGTTCGCGATTGTGCCGATGATCGGGATGGAGCATGTCATCAAGCATCGCGTCATTCACCCCCTGAAACGGCAGGTTCCGACCCGAAAGCCGGGCAAGCAAAAGCCTGCGCCGTCGCATCAACCGGTCATCGGCCGTCGCCCGCGTATTGACCAGCATCAGGTGAGATACCCGTTCCCGCGCCATGCGCAGGATTTCAAACGCGACATACCCGCCCATCGACATCCCGACCAACACAAAACGATCCGGTGCCAGATCAAGGACATCCCTTGCCATGGCCACCACATCGTCCTTGGTATCAAGTGCCGGGATAATCGGCGTGATCGCCGGGGCAACACCCCGCCGGGCACGCGCATCCACGCGGGCCATCACCGGCTGCCACATCCGCTGATCGGCCAGCATCCCCGAAAGAAAGACAACCGGAATGGCCGTATGGGGATTGGCCGTCATTTAATCAGCGCGCTCAGTTCCTTGAATTCCGGGGTACCCGCCACGCGCAACCATTCAAACATCACGCTTTCCCGCGTCACGATTTTCGCCCCGGCATCGCGCATGCGTTCCAGGCCGAAAATCTTGTCATGCATGCTGCGCGATGTCACCGCATCGGCCACTACATAAACCTCGCGCCCGCGATCAATAAGCTCCATCACGGTCTGAAGCACACAGACATGGGTTTCCATCCCGGCAATGACAATCTGATCACGCCCCGGTGTTTCTTCAATCTTTTCCATAAAGCCATCGGCTGGCACACTTGAAAAACTGACCTTGGAAACGACATTGCCGCCATCGGCGGTATCGGACGCCTTCATCATCAGATCAAGGATCGCGGGGGCCGTATGGCCAAGCCCCTTGGGATATTGTTCAGTCACAATGACGGGAACATTCAAACGATTGGCGCATTTGACAAGAAAGCAGCAATTCTCGACGGTCTCATCAGGGTCCTGACAGGCCGGATAGAGCTTCTCCTGAACATCGATAATCACCAGACTTGCACGTGATGCGTCCATCAACACCGTTTTTCTCCCCGTTTCATTGTCTATTTCACCAGATTACGCTTCCGGTCTGTGGCAAACAAGCCTCTCGCACCGGGTTAAATTGCCTCTTTAACCCTTTTTTGAGGCGTTTTTCTTGACTTAATTAAGGCTTCGCTTTACGACGCAAGCTGCTTTATCGCAGCGATAATCACATCATAACGCATTCTATTGCGGGAAAACGAACCATATGAATTTCGCCGATCTCGGTCTGAGCGAAGATATCCTCAAAGCCGTCGCAGACGCCGGCTATGATACCCCGACCCCCATTCAGAGCCAGGCCATTCCGTCCGTCCTGATGGCACGTGACATTCTGGGCTGTGCACAGACAGGTACGGGCAAGACAGCCAGCTTTACCTTGCCGATGCTTGATATCCTGCATCATGGCCGTGCGCGCATGCGGATGCCCCGTTCGATCATTCTCGAACCGACCCGCGAACTCGCGACCCAGGTAGCAGCAAACTTCGACACCTACGGCAAATACATGTCGCTGTCCAAGGCGCTGATCATTGGCGGGGAATCCTTCGTCGAACAGCAGAAAATCCTTGAAAAAGGTGCTGACGTCATCATCGCGACCCCGGGTCGCCTGATCGATACCTTTGAACGCGGCAAACTGCTTCTGTCGGACTGCAAACTGCTGGTGATCGACGAAGCCGACCGTATGCTTGATATGGGCTTCATCCCCGACATTGAAAAAATCGTCAACATGCTGCCCAAGCAGCGCCAGACGCTTTTCTTCTCGGCGACCATGCCCAAGGAAATCCGTCGCCTTGCCGACAAATTCCTGTCCAACCCCAAGGAAATCACCGTTTCCCCGCCCTCGACCATGGCGACCACGGTGGAACATAAACTCCTTGTCATGGATGAAATGGACAAACGCGAAGCCCTTCGCAAACTTGTCCGTCAGGAAGACGTCAAGAACGCCTTTGTGTTCTGCAACCGCAAAAAAGACGTCGATATCCTGTTCAAATCGCTGACCAAGCACGGCTTCAATGCCGGTCGCATGCATGGCGATCTGGTCCAGAGCGAACGCACCGAAACGCTTGATAAATTCAAGTCCGGCGAAATCACCCTGCTGATCTGCTCGGACGTTGCCGCACGCGGGATTGACGTTGCCGATGTCTCGCACGTCTTTAACTTCGACGTGCCCTTCAACGCCGAGGATTACGTCCATCGTACCGGCCGTACCGGTCGTGCTGGCCGCGCAGGCAAGGCCTTCATGCTGGCCGTGCCCGAAGACGGCAAACTTGTTGCTGCGATCAACAAATCCATCAACATGGACATTCCGCTAACCGAGCTTGAAGGCATCGAAACCCTTGAACTGGACTTCACCGGCAAGAAACGCCGTGTGAAGAAAAGCCGCAAGGCACCGGTGCGCGACGCATCCCCGCGCAATGATCGTCCGGCACGCAACAGCAACCGTGACGACCGCGCTGAACGCGACGCCAAAGCCACGACCCCAGCCCGTAACGAGCCAAAGCAGGATGCCGCCCCGGCACAGCAGCCGCGCGAAAATGCGACACAGCGCGATACAAAGCCGCGCAATGATCGTTCCAGCCGCCCGGCCTATCAGGACCGCGACCGCAATGCAGGACGTTCATCGTCGCGTCGTGACCGGGACGATCGTTATGACCGTGACGACAAACCTGTTATCGGTCTTGGCGATCACGTTCCGGCCTTCCTGCTGACCCCGGTTCCGGCGTCAAGCCTAGGCAAGCCGCGCGCCGACGAGGTCGAAAAACAGGCACCGGCGAAAAAATCACCGGCAAAAGCCACGCGCGCCAAACCGGCCCGCACCAGAACGTCCAAGGCAGCGGCCAAAAAAGAAGCCCCGGCACCCGAGGCAAAGGACGAAACGGTCGCACCTTCTGCACCGGTGGCAACTCCGGCTCCGGCAACTGAAGACGCCCCGGCCAAGGAAGAAAAGCCAAAGGCCGCCCGTCGTCCGCGCAAAAAGGCTGCTCCGAAAAAACCCGCCGCGAAAAAGGCTGAAAATGCCGACGCCGCGAAAAGCGATACCGCAACCAGCGAAAGCTGATGCTGCGGAAACCTTCCCGGGTTCTGAAAATCAAAAAGGCCGTCAGAAAAATCTGACGGCCTTTTTGGTGAATATGATGATCGACGCGGGCGGTTAAACCGCGCGGAACAATCCGGTGGAACTCGGTTTTTCCGGGCGGCGCTTGCGCATCAGTTTCAGCATGGTTTCAATCGAAATCGACAGCAACGTCGCATGGGTGATTTCCTCGATCTCGTCCATCACCAACGACAATGCCACACCGGCATTGGTTTCCTGCACAATGCCGCTTGTCGGGCCGGCTCCGACCTCTTCAAACAGCCTGACAACATCAAGCAGCGTCGTGCGCTTGGCATTGCCACAGAAACGATAACCGCCACCGGCACCGCGGACCGATTCAACAAGCCCCGCCCGGCCCAGATCGCGCAGGACCTTCGCCAGATGGTTGGTCGAAATATTGTATCGCTCGGCGATTTCGGATGCCGAAAGCTGCCGGTCGGTATCCTCGGCCAGTTCCAGCACGGCATAGAGTGCGAACAGGGTCGCCTTTTGCAAAGACATCATGGCGTTACACCCCTTCGTCCATATCGGTTTCAAGCTGGATAAAGGGACCGGCCATCATGCCCTGCGCGCGGAAGAACGACATAAGGTCGGTCGCATCGCGCGGGATCATGGTGCGGATCTTGGTCACACCGGCCTTGCGGAAACAGCGGCAGATTTCCTTGTAAAGAATGCTGCCGATCCCGCCCATGCGCAAGTTCGGCTCGACACTGACAGTGCCGACCCAGCCGCACGGGACCGAGTTGAATTCCCATGACCGGACTTCCCCGAAAATGCAGCCCAGAAGCGTGTCGCCTTCTTCGGCAATCAGGAAAAACCGGGAATCCTTCCGGTTGCCATAACGGGTGAACAGGTCATCCCAATATTCCGGCTTGCGAAGGCCCGTTGTGCGGTCATCAAGTGCGACCACATTGGCAAGGTCATCCTTTACCGCCGGACGAATATTGATTTTATGCTCGCCAATCGAGACCAGGTTATATCCCGGTGTATCTTGCGCAGCGTCCACCACGTAATGCCTTTCTTATCCTGCAGGTTGGTAAAACCCCAACCCCCCAGCTCCTGACAGGAGTAAAATACGTAAATTGGTACGATTATACTACACTGTCATCACTGCGCGCGGCAATGATAAGTTCCGCTGCATGTGCTCACAAAGCAAAGCAACACAAGGATTTGAACCACATAACCCCGATATTTGTTCTGTGCAAGTCCTAACGTTTTTCGCATTGCAAACCAGACTGTTTTGCCCTGCCTGGCAACCGGGAATTTCGGGGTCTCTTGATACGGTTTCGAAATCACAATCTGTTACCGTAAAAACATCGCGCCCGGATCACGCAAAGATTGACAGGAACGCGAAGTCATGGCTTATCGCCCAGCATAAATTTTGCGTAAACGGGTAACTTTCGCAAAGTTCGACCCGGCGCGAAATGGACCGGAATTGCAGCAACATCTATCGAGTATAAGGAGTGGGGCACGCCATGGCGCGCAACGGTTTCGACGCAATTGATCGCAAAATTCTTCGCGAGATTCAGGAAGACGGGCGCATCTCGATGGTCGAACTGGCCGACAAGGTCGGTCTTTCCGTGTCCCCCTGCCTGCGTCGCCTGCGCAAGCTCGAAGAAAGTGGCGTGATACGCAAATATGTCGCCCTGCTGGCCCCGTCACATCTGCGTCTGGGCGTAAACGTCTTTGTTACCGTGTCCCTGACCCAGCATGACGAACCGTCACTGCGCCGCTTTGAAACCGCCGTGCAATCCCACCCGGAAATCGTCGATTGCTATGCCATGGTCGGCAATCAGGATTACATGATGCGCATTGTCGTGCAGGACCCGGCCGCCTATCAGCGTTTCCTGTCCGACGTCATGATGAAGCTGCCCGGTGTCGCCAACATCAAGTCAAGCTTCACCCTGCACGAAGTCAAAAACAGCACCACCCTGCCCGTGCCGGAGGCATAACCGCCGGTTTTTCGGCGTCTGGCCTCGCCACCCTAAGCCGTCGCCTTGCGACCTGCGGGAATGATCGTCGGAAACAGCACCGCCAGCGTCACCCCGCGCAGCAGGAAGAACGCGTTAAACGACGCCCAAAGCAGATGGTTGCTGTCTGCCACTACCGCCCCCCATGCCATCCCGGCATAGATCGCCACCGACAAAAGCATCATGTTGCGCCAGTGCTTGGTCTGCATCGCGCCCAGAAACACCCCGTCGAACTGAAAACCAAGCACCCCGGTAATCGGCAACATCACCGCCCATAACAGATAGCTGTAGGATGCATCGCGGACTTCCGGGATCGACGTCAGGCCATCAATGATCCACGGTCCGGCAAGGCCAAAGATCGCCGCCATCACCACCGCCGATACAATCGCCCAGATCGTTGTCTTGCGCACCGCCCACAGGAACTGTTTGCGCCGCTCCGCCCCATAAGCCTGCCCGACAAGCGTTTCCGCCGCATGGGCAAACCCGTCCAGCGCGAACGAGCCAAACATCAGGAAATTCTGCAAAACCGCATTCGCTGCCAATGTCACCTCGCCAAAGCGGGCGGAAAAACTGGTGAAAATTGCAAAGGCCGATGTCAGCGCCATGGTGCGCACAAAGATATCGCCATTGATTTTCATCAGGCGCGCCAGTTGGGTTCGATCAAAAATACCGATCCCGCGCCACGTTCCGCCAAGCCGTTTTAAATGCGGCTGCATCAAAAACCAGCCCAGCATCACACCGGAATAATCGGCAATCACCGTGGCACCCGCCACCCCCTTGACGTCCCAGCCAAAGCCTTGGACAAACAGGATATCAAGGAACATGTTCAGGCTGTTGAGAACCACCTGAAAAATAAACACCGCGCGCGCGTCGCGCATCGCCAGCAACCAGCCCAGCATGCAGTACTGCATCAATGTCGCGGGCGATGCCCAGATGCGCACATGGAAATAATCCCGTGCTGCTGCCTCGACTGCGGCGGTCGGCTGGATCAAGGCCATGGCAAGCTCGATAATCGGCCATTGCAGCAGCATAACCGCAAGCCCCGCCGTCACCGCAATCAGCGCTGCCCGGACAAATACCGCCCTGACCCCGTTCGGATCACGCCGCCCGTCGGCCTGTGCGGCAAGCCCGGTGGTCGCCATGCGTAAAAAGCCAAAGCTCCAGAACACATAGGAAAAAATCAGCGCCCCGACCGCAACCGCCCCAATATAATGCGGACTGTCCAGATGGCCGACCACAGCGGTATCAACCGCACCCAGTAACGGAACGGTGGCATTGGACAGAATAATCGGCAGGGTCAACGCCAGAACGCGTCGATCCCCCTTGCCGAACCAGCGGCGCGTACGGCTCACAGGGGAACTCATCGGGGCCTCGGAAAGTCTTCTTCGGATGGGGCGAATTCCGGATCATCCGGAGGATTTCTTGTGACACAGTTTGCAGCGGTGCAAAAGGCACCTTTGGAACTGTTATGCATCAAAGAATCCACATTGTGGAATACGATCTGCACCTCATTCACCCTTTAGGCGATTTTTTCCGATCTGCCCGGCCTTCCCAAAGCCCGCCCAAAATGCAAATGTATGTCATGATTTTTTCACAATTCCCGACAAATGACTGTGAAACCGCAATAAATTTGCGACAGGAATTTCGACCATTTGGTCATGATTGCTGCCCAAAATACTATCCCAATGAATAGTTCGCTGTCGCAAAATCATGCTTTATTGACAGAAATCCTGATCAATTCTGGCTATACCGGGCCAATCATCCACAAAGTTATCCACAGGTCATATCACGACGTGGATCACGGCCCTGTTCCGTCATTTACATGCCCGATGCATCACCCGCCGGGTATTTGTCCGACCGTTCCCTCCTTTGGCCCCATACAATGCGGGGCAAACCGATCATTTACCGCTTCATCAAGGGACATCGTCGCGATCAAATTGCTGCCACAGGAAACCGCCAGATATAAAAAGACTGGCCGTTGCGACGCAGCATTGCTAATCAGGGACAAAGACAAACGAAGGGATCTGATCTGACATGACCGCCGAAACCGCATTGAACGGACCGATGCTGCCGGCCGCATCGGGCACGACCAAAAGCATCGTGATCCTGCTGCATGGCTATGGCGCCGATGGCAATGACCTGATCGGGCTGGCACCGCATTTTGCCCGTGCCCTGCCCGACACCGCGTTTTATTCGCCTAATGCCCCGTTTCCATGCGAAATGTCGCCCTTCGGACGGCAATGGTTCAGTCTGGCCGAATACGATCCGGAATTTCTCCGCCGCAAGCCCGAAACCATGTCAGGCGCGCTTCGTGCGATGGCCGAGGGGGCTGCGAAAAATTCCGCCTATATCGACCGTTTCATCGATACCCTTCTGGCCGAACATGACCTTCCGGCAAGCAAGCTTGCCCTGATCGGATTCTCGCAGGGCACGATGATGTCGCTGCAAACCGCACCGCGTCGCGATCCGGCTCTTGCCGGTGTCGTCGGTTTCTCCGGCGCGCTTCTGAGCGACGAGGCATTTGCAAGTGCGATCAAAACCAGACCGCCAGTTCTGCTGGTACATGGCACCGCCGACCCGGTCGTCCCGATAGAGGCATCCCGACTGGCACTTGATACCCTGACCGCCAACGGTTTTGATGCCGAACTGCACGAACGCCCCGGCCTTCAGCACGGCATCGACGAGGAAGGCATTCTTCTGGCGATGAAATTCCTGCAATCGCATCTTGGCTGAAAACGCCCGGAAATTCCGATACACCGCCAGACACCTGCCCTCACATCGAAGGCAGGTGTTTTCGTATATGATGTTACAGGATTTTTTTTGCACCTTATTGAAAGACTAGCGGCCCACCCCAAAGTATAGGAAATCTGTCTGGACAGCGTCAGAAAGCCCGACAGTCATATTGTCGAGGCATCTATACATTCGGTGTGGGTCGGGAGAAATCATTACATGCTGCAAAAAATCAAAATCGGCTACAAGATCGCCGGTTTGTCCATCGTGGCCCTGCTCGGCCTGATCGTCATTTCAACCTTCGAACTTATGAGTTTGCGCACCACCCTGCTTGAAGACCGCAAGGAGAAAATCCGCGCCATCACCGAATATGCGGTGTCGCAGGCCAACGATTTTCAAAAGCAGGTCAAGGCCGGCGAGCTTGATCAGCAGGCCGCAATCGACGCATTCTACAAGGTTATTTCCGCAGGCAAATATGATGGTGATATCGGTTACTTCTTTGCCCTGACCAAGGACAATATCATGGTCATGCACGGTGCCAACCCGGCACTGGTCGGCAAGGATTTCACCTCTGTCCAGGACCCGAACGGCGCTTATTTCATTCGTGATCTGATCGCAGCCGGCAGCAACCCGAATGGCGGTTTTTCATCCTATCACTGGCCCAAACCCGGCGAGCCAAAGGAACTGACATTTGAAAAAATCTCCTTTGCACATCCCCTGCCATGGGGAGCTATTCTTGGCACCGGCGTCTATATCGACGATGTTGACGTTGCCTTCTGGGATTCCGCGATCTGGTTCATCTCGTTAAGCATATCGATCATTGCCCTTCTGATGTTGGCCGGCTTCTGGGTCGGACGCGATATCACGAACGGCCTGCGCAAACTTTCCGAACGCATGATCCACATTGCCTCGGGCAATCTTGACGGCGAGATCGAAGGTCAGGACCGCGGTGACGAAGTCGGCGATATGGCGCGCACCGTTGTCGCCTTCCGCGAACAGGCCCGCGAAAACCTGCAATTGCAGCAACGCCAGAAACAGATGGAAACCGAAGCCGAACAGAAACGCCGCAAGGACGTTCTGGAAATGGCAAGCAGTCTGGAAAACCGGGTCAAGGGCCTGATCCAGTCAATCTCGGCATCGATCTCGGACATGAAAAAGGCGACGGCAAACATGCAGTCCGCTACCGAAATGAACAGCAAGCTGTCAGGTGCCGTTGCAACCGCTACGGCCCAGACATCGGGCAACGTTCAGACCGTCTCTGCCGCGACGGAGCAACTGACCGCATCCTCTGATGAAATCGCCCAGCAGATCGCGCGTTCGGCCGACATTGCCAATCAGGCCAATGACGAAGCCACCCGCACCAATGAAACCGTCACCGGCCTTGCCGACGCGGCCCAGAAAATTGGCGACGTCGCCAAACTGATCGGTGACATTGCCGAACAGACCAACCTTCTGGCCCTTAACGCCACCATCGAAGCCGCCCGCGCAGGCGATGCCGGCAAGGGCTTTGCGGTTGTCGCAAGCGAGGTCAAAAACCTTGCCAACCAGACCGCCAAGGCGACCGAGGAAATCAACCAGCAGATCACCTCGGTCCAGAACGAAACCGGAGAGGCCGTCGAGGCCATCCGCCGTATTTCCGAAACCATTGCCAAGGTCGCTGACAGTTCAACCGCGATTGCGGCTGCGGTCGAGGAACAGCACGCCGCCATCGGCGAAATCGCACGTAACGTCGAAGAAGCCGCCAACGGCACCCGCGAGGTGTCCGAACGCATTGAAACCGTCAATGACAATGCGGGCAAGGTTTCATCAGGCACGACCCAGCTTGCCCAGACAGCCGAGAAACTCGTCGCCGAAGCCGTCTCCCTGGATCAGGCCGTCGAAAGCTTCCTTGCCGATCTGCGTAAAAACGCAGCCGCCTGATATCGACTGCTGCGCCAAAATGAGAACAGCCGCCCGGTGGGCGGCTGTTTTTTTGTTCATCGGACTATCGGACTATCGCGCCATCGGCATCATGACCGTGTCGCATCAATATCAATGCGGATGGTCACATCGTCACCCACCTGGCTGGTATCGCTCCACTGCCCCTGCCCGACGCCGAAATCCGTCCGCTTGATCGTCACCGTCCCCTCGGCTTCCGCCTCATTGCCCTCGATCTCAAGCGTAAAGGGCAGAACGACTTCCTTCGTCACATCCCGGATCGTCAGATCAGCCGTCGCCTCATATTGGCCCGGCGCGATTTCGCGGAAGGATTTGGTTTCAAACTTTGCAGTCGGCCACTGCGCAACATCAAACCAGTCTGCTGAAATGATCTGGCTGTCACGATCGGCATTTTCGGTATCAACCGATGCGATATCGATCAGAACGCTGACTTTCGATCCGGCAAGATCATCCGGCGAAAAGGTGATTTCGGCGGTGAATTTATTGAACTCGCCCTCGAAATCCGCGCCAAGCTGGGTGCCTGCAAATTCGATATCGCTGTCATCGGCTTTGACCTGCCACTGATCGGCGGCAAAGGCCGGTGCGCAAATGGCCATCACCGGTACAATCGCCGAAGCACGCAGAATGTTTTTAAACAAAGACGTCATGATCAATTCCCTTTCCCCGTCCCCGGAAGCATCCGGCGGAGCGTCGCATCGCGATTGATGAAATGATGTTTGAATGCCGCCGCAACATGCAGCCCGACAAGGCCGACAATCACCCAGGACAATATCCAGTGGGTGAAGCGCAGCTGTTCATAAAGCACCTTGTCCGGCCCGACGAGGTCAGGAAGCGTGAACAGGCCAAAGACACTGACCGAAAAATTCGCCGCCGACGACATCAGCCACCCGCTAAGCGGCATCGCCAGCATCACGGCATAAAGCGCGAAATGCGCCAGTTTCGCCGCCTGACGTTCCCATGCCTTTTCACCCAGTCCCGCCGGTGTCTGTTCGGCCAGACGCCAGATAATGCGCAAAACTGCCAGGAAAAGGATGGTAACACCAATCGATTTATGGCGTGAAATCCACGCCAGCTTTTCCAGCCCCAGCGGCAAAAGATCCATATACCAGCCAATCGCAAACATCGTGGCAAACAGGATCGCCATCAGCCAGTGAAAACCCTTGGTCACCGGACCAAAGCCCGTTTGCGTACTGCGAAGCGCCATATGTGATCCTCTCAGGACAAAAAACACCAAACCGGCGGGACAATCACACGCCGCCGCCGGTTTGTCAGTATCGTTATTTCTGCTGCAGGAACTCGGTCGAAATCTGCAGTTCGACTTCGTCGCTGACAGCCGGAACCAGATAGTTCATGCCATATTCCGAACGGGTCACGGTGCCGGTCGCGCCGAAACCAAGAACATGATCGCCGGTCATCGGGTGATCGCCTTCACCGGTCAGGGTCACGTCCAGAACCAGCGGCTTGGTCTGGCCCAGAAGGGTCAGATCGCCGGTGATGGTGGCGGTTTTTTCGCCGGTCATCTCGATCGAGGTGCTTTTGAACGTTGCGGTCGGGTTCTGTTCAACATTCAGGAAGTCGGCGGTTTTCATGTGGTTGTCGAGGCCCTCGACACCGGTATCAACCTGATTGAGGTCAATCGTAATGATCGCCGACGATGCCGCCGGGTTTTCACGATCAAGCGTCAGTTCGCCGCTCGTGCCGCCAAAACGGCCCTGGAAGTTGGAAAAACCAAGATGGTTGACGATGAAGATCACGCTGGTATGGGTCGGATCAAGCTTATAGCTCTCGGCGGCCTGCGCCGAAACGGCAGCCCCCGAAAGACCCGCTGCAATCGCCAGAACGAAACCGGCCTTCTTGATTGACGTAAACATTATGCACATCCCTTGTTTAAAAAAATCGTTCGACGCGAATTGCCGCATCGCAACAAAACTGGAAAAAGGATGACAGCACATGCCCCTGACCTCAAGCCGGACAGCCCGCAACACTCATTTTCCCCAAAGGAAACAATAAACACCATTTGCGCCTTATTTTATCCAAAATGAGAACGCACTGATATCAGAACCAAAATCGATATACTTTCCGACAAAATCCCCGGTTTACCGGGCACAGGCGCCTCTTTCCCATTGCGAATCCCCTGCGTGACGTAACGTCAAATCATCTGATATCCCGCCGTCACAAATCATTCCCCAAAACAATTGCGGCCGACGCTCTTTGCATCGGCCTGCATTTGGAAACAATCTTGTGCGGGAATATCATTCCGCGGGGGCGGGTTGCCCCTGTTCAACGGCGCCTGATCCCTGATCATTCGGATCAATGCATTCCTTGACCCACACGTCATAAACCGGATGTTCAAGCCCCGAAAGACCTGGTGTTGACGCAAACATCCAACCCGAAAACAGTTCGGCGACGGTCTTTTCGGCATCTTCACGCTGGTCGGAAATTTCAAGGAAACCGGCACTTTCCGGGCGTTCTTCCGGCGGGGTGCGATAACATGCATCAACCCGGATCGTCAGCGTGCCGAATTTCGCCGTCTGGCCCACCGGCACCTCAAAGGTCGAAATGCGGGCGGTAATTTTATCAAGCCCCTGAAGCTGGGCGATTTGTGCCGGGCGATAATCCAGCGCAAAAGCAGACGTCAACGCAGCCACAGAAACAACCGCGGCAACCGCAGCGCCAAACACTATCTTGGTTTTCATGAATAATCAGTCCTGATCGTCTGGCTTGCCATAAGGATTGTGCAGCTCTTCAACAACGCTGCGCATCACCTGGCGGAACTGTTCCTCGTCGCAACCCATCAGCAACGCGTCTTCCATTGCTTCCTGCATCATTTCACGCAGTTCGCCGAAATTCTCGTTCAGAACCTTGATCTTCTCCACACACGAAAGCGGTGCCCCTTCGGGGTCCTGCCATGTGGGGAAATTCCTGTTCATGCTATCGGATTTGCTCATCAAGCGGCTCCGCTGCCTTTCGATCTGATCAGGATATCGGTGTCGATATCACGTTACGCAAGCTGTCAAAGATACTTTGCGGCAAACTGACCGGTAAAACCGGCAAAATCATGGCCGGTTTCGTGCCCGCCATTCCGGCTCGGTTCACCGGATCAAGCGCCTATTCGGGGCTGTCCGAAGAATTGCCACCAGAACCGCCGCCGGATGAATAAATCACCTGTCCGATCAACTCTTCAAGGTTAACCGACCCTTGCGTGTATTCAATCTCGCCGCCCGGCGCCAGCATGTCGATATCCCCGCCCGGCTCCAGCGATACGAACTTGCCGCCCAGCAATCCGTCAGACGCAATCTTGGCCGAACTGTCGGCTGGCAATTCAACATCGGAACGCACTGTCATCTTGACCACGGCCATATAGGTCTTCGGGTTCAGTTCCTGCGCCGTGACCGAGCCAACCTTGACGCCAGAAATCCGGACATCATTGCCAACCGTCAGGCCATCAATGCGGTTGAAGCTTGCCGAAAGTTCGTATCCGTCAACAGACTCGATGCCCGCCCGGGAATAGGAATAGGTCGCAAAGCCCACCGCCACGGCGATTACGGCTGCCCCTGCAAGGCTCTCGATCAGTCTGTTGCTCATGGACCTTATCCGTCTCTGGTATCTTGTTGATCTGCATATTGTCGCGTGCGGGCCGAAAAAACAACCGGCTCGGGCACTTTGGCGTAAAAACCCGGTAGAAACACAACCGGGCGCCAACATATTGTCGCGCCCGGTTGCAAAATATAACGATTCCCGATCAGCCTTCCGGCGACCATGCCTGATAGTCACCAGTCGCCTTGGCGCGCTGGCCACCACTATATTCATGGCCTTTCGGGCGATAGGCATGTTTGGTCCCGGTCAGGTTCGGCAGATGTTCTTTCTGCCACTCGTAACGGTCTTCGGCCTTTTCCGACAGCGGCGCATCAATCGTGTAATGCAGCCATGCATGCCATTCAGCCGGAACCTTGGAACCCTCGGTAATACCTTTATAGATCACCCAACGTTTCGCACGGCGACCATTGGCGGCTTTCTTTTCGGTGTAATAGATATTTCCAAAACGGTCTTCGCCGACGCGTTTGCCATACAGCGCGGTAAAAATGCGGGTCCCGACGGTGGCCATGTGTGGTCTCTCTCCAGATCTGGTTCTTCCGCCTTTGGCGGCGCGCAGACAAAAGGCCCGTATTTGCAAAGCGGTGTTTGCTGGCGGGCCCTGATTTTGCGGCCTGTGTCCGGCGGTCAATAAGGACCTTATATGTCGTGATGTTGCTGCAAAGTCAATGTTTCAGACAGGTGCAAACACTGCATTTCCCGCACAAGCCCCCGCAAAGTCGGAGCAGACACACAATATGGGGTATGACTCCGCGAAAACACCGCCAAAACAACCCACAACCACTTGTGTATGGCCGACTCATTGCAACACAATCGTCACGCGGTCTTGTCCACCTGTTTATCCACAGCATTCCAAGACTATCGGTCCTGCATATACCCTGCCCGGCTTGAAAATTCGCGCCGGATAAAAACAATGATTTTCATATAAATATCAAAATGTTATCAGACTTCCCCGTGCTAGAAACATCTCCGAAACGGCATTGTCTGTGCTTGGCGCTGGATTTCAAATGCAAACGGCGTTAGCTTTGTTTTGCGTTGTGGGGGTCATCTCGTCCCGGCACAAGATGTAGTCCGAGTCTTACGGACTTGTGATGGCCGCACCATCGTCAGAAGCGCAGTATTCCGCGGGCTTGCGGGGCGTTTAAACAATCTTAACGAGATTTTCCAAACATCAAATATGCGCGACATCGATTGAACCACTACATCTAGTGATAAAAATCGCTGTCAACCACAAAGTTTGGTGGACTACCCCGAAATTTTGGCCTTATAGTCTTGGCCACGGACCGGATGGTTCCAAGGGGGGACCACCACCAAAGATTACAGATTTCCGTTCGCCCAAACATGGCCATTTTATAAAGGCCAGGGGGCAGCGTATGAGCGTTGAGCAAACTATATAATGTTCAGGCCGTGTTGGTGCTTATGCGCACGACATCAAGTCTGACCAAAACGGAGCAGACCATGCGGATCAGCAGAAAGTTCACCCAGGAAGGTGTCAGCCCTTACGCCGACATCGATTTTCGTAAGTCGTCCTGCGTTATCAAAAACCCCGACGGCTCGGTTGTTTTTGAAATGAAAGATATCGACGTCCCGTCCTCCTGGTCGCAGGTGGCAAGTGACGTCCTTGCGCAGAAATACTTCCGAAAGGCGGGTGTTCCGGTCGCGCTGAAGCCGGTCAAGGAAAAGGACGTTCCGTCCTGGCTCTGGCGTCAGGCGCCTGACAAGGCCAAGCTCGAAAAAATGCCGTCGGAATCGCGCTATATCAGCGAAACCAGCGCCACCCAGGTCTTTGACCGTCTGGCTGGCACCTGGACCTATTGGGGCTGGAAAGGCGGCTATTTCGATGCCGAATCCGATGCGCAGGCTTTCTTCGATGAAATGCGCTATCAGCTTTCCCACCAGATGGGTGCGCCGAACTCGCCGCAATGGTTCAATACCGGTCTGCATTGGGCCTACGGCATTGATGGCCCGGCGCAGGGTCACTCCTATGTTGATTTCAGAACCGGCGAACTGACCAAATCGGCCAGTGCCTATGAACATCCGCAGCCCCATGCCTGCTTCATCCAGTCGGTTTCCGATGACCTCGTCAACGAGGGCGGCATCATGGATCTCTGGACCCGCGAAGCCCGCCTGTTCAAATTCGGTTCGGGCACCGGTTCGAACTTCTCGAATGTCCGCGGCGAAGGCGAAACGCTCTCGGGTGGCGGCCGTTCTTCGGGCCTCATGAGCTTCCTTAAAATCGGTGACCGCGCTGCTGGCGCGATCAAGTCGGGCGGCACCACGCGCCGGGCAGCCAAAATGGTCGTGGTGGATATCAACCACCCGGACATCGAAAATTATATCGACTGGAAAGTCGTCGAAGAACAGAAGGTCGCGGCCCTCGTCGCCGGTTCGAAACTGGCCGAAAAGCACCTGACCGATGTTCTGGCTGCCTGCACCAACTGGGACGGTGCCGCAGATTCCGAGGATCGCTTCCTGCCGCGTGCCAACCCGCAGCTCAAAGAAGCCGTGCTGGCCGCCCGTGCCGTGATGATCCCGGACAGCTATATCAACAAGATCATCGAATTCGCCCGTCAGGGCTTCACCGAAATCAGCTTCAAGACCTACGACACCGATTGGGACTCCGAGGCATACCTGACCGTTTCGGGTCAGAACTCGAACAACTCGGTTCGCGTCTCGAACGACTTCCTTCAGGCTGTTCTTGATAACGGTGACTGGGAACTGATCCGCCGTACCGATGGCAAGGTTTCCAAAACCCTTGCCGCCCGCGAATTGTGGGACAAGGTCGGCGAAGCCGCATGGGCGTGTGCCGATCCGGGCATCCAGTATGACACCACGATCAACGAATGGCACACCTGTCCGAATTCGGGTCGCATCAATGCGTCCAACCCGTGCTCGGAATATATGTTCCTTGACGATACGGCCTGCAACCTCGCCTCGCTCAACCTGATGAACTTCCGTTCGGACGATGGTGGCATTGATGTCGCGGCATATGAACATGCCGTGCGTCTCTGGACCGTCGTTCTGGAAATCTCGGTTCTGATGGCACAGTTCCCGTCTGACCGTATCGCCGAACTGTCCTATCGTTACCGCACGCTTGGCCTTGGCTATGCCAACATTGGCGGCCTGCTCATGAGCATGGGCATTCCCTATGACAGCGACGAAGGCCGTGCGATTGGCGCGTCTCTGACCGCAATCATGTGTGGCGTTTCCTATGCCACGTCGGCCGAAATGGCGTCCGAACTCGGTGCCTTCCCGGGCTATGCCGATAACGCCAAGGAAATGCTGCGTGTCATGCGCAACCATCGCCGTGCCGCACACGGCGAACAGGAAGGCTACGAAGGTCTGTCGATCAATCCGGTTCCGCTTGTTGCCGCCGATTCTCCTTATGCCGAACTTCCGGTTGCTGCGCGTGCGGCATGGGACAAGGCACTGGAACTGGGCGAAAAACACGGTTACCGCAACGCACAGACCACCGTTATCGCGCCAACCGGCACGATTGGTCTGGTCATGGATTGCGACACCACCGGGATCGAGCCGGACTTCGCCCTTGTGAAGTTCAAAAAGCTTGCTGGCGGCGGTTACTTCAAAATCATCAACCGCACCGTTCCGGTCGCACTGGCAACACTCGGCTATACCGAACGTCAGATCCGCGACATCGAAAAATACGCGGTCGGTCATGGCACCCTGGTTGGTTCGCCAACCATCACCCATGACGATCTCAAGGCCAAGGGCTTTGACGATGATGCGATTTCGAAAATCGAAGGCGCACTTGCCAACGCATTCGACATCAAATTCGTCTTCAACAAATACACCTTTGGCGAAGAATACTGCGTCAAGCAGCTTGGCCTCGATAGCAAGGCACTCAACAGCATGGACTTTGACATGCTGGCCGCCCTTGGCTTCGACAAAAAGCAGATCGAACTGGCAAACACCTATGTTTGCGGCGCGATGACGCTCGAACAGGCCCCGCATCTGCGTGACGAAGACCTGCCCGTTTTCGATTGCGCCAACCCGTGTGGCCGTATCGGCAAACGTTACCTGTCGGCTGAAAGCCACATCCGCATGATGGCCGCGGCACAGCCGTTCATCTCGGGTGCGATTTCGAAAACCATCAACATGCCGAACAATGCCTCAATCCAGGATTGCAAGGACGCCTATATGCTGTCCTGGCGTCTCTGCCTCAAGGCAAACGCGCTCTATCGCGATGGCTCGAAACTCAGCCAGCCGCTGAATGCCGCCCTCGTCGAAGAAGACGATTACGCCGATCAGCCGACCGCAACCAAGGCGGCCGCTGTTTCCGAACAGATCGTCGAAAAAATCATCGAACGCGTCATTCGTGGCGACCGTCGTTCCCTGCCGTCACGCCGCAAGGGTTACACCCAGAAGGCCACCGTCGGCGGACACAAGGTCTATCTGCGCACCGGTGAATATGAAGACGGCAAACTGGGCGAAATCTTCATCGACATGCACAAGGAAGGCGCCGCCTTCCGCTCGCTGATGAACAACTTCGCGATTGCTGTTTCCATCGGCCTTCAGTATGGCGTGCCGCTTGAAGAATATGTCGAAGCCTTCACCTTCACCCGCTTCGAGCCGTCCGGCATGGTTTCCGGGAACGACGCCATCAAGATGGCAACCTCGATCCTTGATTACATGTTCCGCGAACTCGCCATTTCCTATCTCGGTCGTAACGACCTCGCCCATGTCCAGCCGTCCGACGTTCTGCCGGACGCGGTTGGCAAGGGTGTGGCCGAAGGCGACCTTGGCGAGGAAGCCAAGGCCGAAGACCGCGCGATCGAAACCATCCGCAAGGTCGCATCCAGCGGCTTCGTGCGTCGCAACCTTTATGTTGTCGATGGCGGCGCACCGGTCGAAGAACGCGTGGTGATGAAGGCAACCGGCACCGATCATGCCCACTCGCATGACCACAGCCATCAGGCCGAAACCGCCAGCATCGCAACCACCGCTGCCCCGACCAGCAGCGAAACCGCGATCCTGAACGCCAGCGAAGAAGTCATGTCGGCCACGGACGCCAAAATGGACCGCATCCGCGAAGCCCGCATGAAAGGCTACGAAGGCGACGGTTGCCCCGATTGCGGCAACTTCACTCTGGTGCGTAACGGCACCTGCCTGAAATGCGACTCTTGCGGCGGCACCACTGGCTGCTCCTAAAAGCTCCGGAACCACCGCAAAACCGACTTAACAAAAACCGGCCGGGATTAATTTCCCGGCCGGTTTTGTTTTTCCTGTTTGCTTGTGAACCTAGCGCATCCGTCCCAAAAGACTGCGCCCAAGCAAAACCGCGCCACAGGCAATCCCGGCAATCAGAATGCCGATACTGCCCCAGCCAAACTGCTCGGCCATGGATCCCGCAATCGCCGGGCCGACCATCAGCCCGATATTATTGCCCTGCATGGCAAAACCGATGGTCACAGCGACAAGCGCGCTTCGCGGTGCGGATCGCCCGGCGGCATCAAAAACCACAACCGGGATAAACCCGCCGGCAAATGAAAAGACAAATGCGGCCGGAAACGGCACCAGAACCGAAATCCCGTCGATCAGAATACCGGCACTGCAAACCGTCATGACCGCAAATGCCGTCATCAGGATACGCTGCGCCTGATATCCCCTCGCCAGCATCACACCACAAACGATGTTCCCCGCCGCCCCGGCCAAAACAATCACTGCGCCCAGGACACCCGAAAGTTCCGGCCCGATCTGCATGCCCCTGGACAAAAGCATCGGCAAAAATCCGAACACGGCAAAATAGCACGCCGTATAGGCGGCAAAGATGCCCCCCAATATCCACGGCGCACCAGATCGCAACGCCCAGCCAAGATCATCGCCAATCGCACGATGATCAGAGTCATCGCTTAGATCCGCATCAGGAATCGCCCGCATATATCCGCGCAACAAAACGGCATATCCCGCCAGAAGCACCGCATTGCCAAGCCACAATCCGCGCCACCCGATCAGCCCCAGGACCGGGGCCGCCAGCATGACAAGACAAATGCCAACCGGCATGAAAGTCGCCCAAAGCGCCACGGCCTTTTCGCGCCCGCCATCGCGCGTGGCCGCTGCGATCAATGTCGGGGCGGCAACAATCAGCAACAGAAAACCAATACCCTCAAGCACCCTTGATGCAAGGATGATATCGAAAACAGGGCTCAACCCGCCAATCGCCGATCCGATGGCCTGCATCAAAAGCCCCGACAACGCCATGCCCTTTGCGCCAAACCGCCCGACAAGCAGGCCAAGCGGTGCCGCCGCCAGTGCGCCGACAAGCGCAAAGGCCGATAACAGCCAGGACGCACTCGCCAGCCCGACGCCAAGGTCATCTTGCAAGGCCGTCATCACAACCGGCACCTTGCCGACCTGGAATGCCGATACGATGCCCGCACCGACAATCACCGGCACAACGAAACGGCCAATTGCCACCGTTTGCTGCCGGTCACCGATCATGTTCATCATGCACTTCGGGCTTTAAGCAGATGCCGCCCTTCGGAAAGCGCAATTGCGGTTCGGGCCACATGCTCCCCCTGGAACCGGGCGCCGTCCAGCTCGTTTTCCGACGGGCTGCGATCCCCGCCCTGTCCGTCATCGGCAATGGTCGATGCCCCGTATGGCGAACAGCCGGTAACTTCGTCCATCCGCCCCTGCCCCTTGAAGGTATAAGGCAGTCCGACAATCACCATGCCGAAATGCAATAACGGGATATGGGTCGATAAAATCGTTGTTTCCTGCCCGCCATGCTGGCTGCCGGTCGATGTAAAGACACTGCCAACCTTGCCGACAAGCTTGTCCTGCGCCCAGATCCCGCCCGCCTGATCAAGGAAGTTTTTCATCTGGCTTGCCATATTGCCAAACCGGGTCGGCGTGCCAAAAATGATCGCGTCATAATCGGCCAGATCGGAAACCGTCGCGATTGGCGCTGCCTGATCCCGTTTGTATCCGGCACTTTCCGCCACGGCATCCGGCACGATCTCGGGCACGCGTTTGATATCCACAATCGCCCCGGTTTTGCGCGCGCCCTCGGCAACCGCATTGGCCATGATTTCCATATGGCCATAGGACGAATAATAAAGCACCAGAACCCTTGTCATGACCGCTCTCTTTCAAATTGTTGCGACAGGGTTCCTTGCATCGCACAGCCATCCGTTCGAAATAAGTGGCAAAAGAACGATCAAAATGTTCTAAAATATCGATCATGCTGGATGGATTGACCCTTGATCAGATGCGCGTTTTGATCGCTGTTGCCGAAACCGGAAGCTTCCGGGCTGCGGCAAAACGGCTTGGCCGCGTGCAATCAGCGATCAGCCACGCCATCGGCAATCTTGAAACCGAACTGGGGATCTGTCTTTTTGACCGATCCGGGCACCGCCCCACCCTGACCGTCGAAGGCCAGACCCTGCTTGCGGATGCCCGTGCAGTTCTTCTGAAAACCGATGCGTTGCGCGCCCGCGCGCGCGGCATGGAACAGGGTGTGGAACTCGAACTGCGCATCGTGGTCGATACGCTGTTTCCCCTGCCCGAAATCGGTGCGGCTCTTCTGGCGATGCGAAATGCCTTTCCCACCGTTTCGGTCAATCTCTCGGTCCTGCCGCTTGGTGGTCCGGTTTCGGCCCTTGATCAGAAGAAATGTGATCTCGCCATTACGGTCGGCGAGGAATTCCGCAACCCGCATATTGAGGCAGAGGCCGTCGGCACAACCGCGATGATTGCCGTGGTTGCCGCAACACATCCCCTGGCGCATGACATTCGGGACGACACCCTTCTGCCCAAAACCGCCCTGGCCGAACATCTACAAATCGTCATCAAAGACCCGACCCCGCTTTCAGACGGAACCGATATCGGCGTTTTATCGCCCGGCACCTGGCGTGTCGGCAGTCTGGACGTCAAACACAGCCTTATTCTGGCCGGACTTGGCTGGGGCCGCATGCCGTTCTGGCGGATATCGCAGGACCTCGAAGACGGCCGCCTGATCCGCGTGCCCGCCGCCTCGTTTGGAAAGGACGGCGAAACGCTGCTGCACTGCTATCTCCTCCATCGCACCGATCAGGCGATGGGCCCCGCCGCCCGCCTGCTGCGCCGGGAAATACTCGCACATCGATGACCACGCCCGCATTGCCAATACGGCCTGATTTTGAAGCCAAACACAAAGTCATGTCTGATATTGGTCGTGGCTCGAAGGGACTGAAGCCAGCCCCCTCTAATCATACAAATACATGAATGGTAATATAACCACTTCCGGGGCAGACGGTTATTTAAACACCTTAGCTCCATCACAGAATTTGTCATTTATATGGCAAGCATAAAACCATATTTTATTCGATTTTATTTGAGATTTTTCATCATCAATTCGTCATAGAATATGGATAGGATGCAAATTCAACGCATCAATACATATCGGAGTTTCTGCTCTGTGAATATCATGTCGATTTTAAGTCAAACGTACAAACCGGGCGCATGGTTTTCTGTTTTGTTTGCATCTGCACTCCAGGGATGCAGTACATCAAACATAATAACATATTCATTCGAAGATACTTATCAGGAATACAGCGACCAGAATTGCAGCTTTGATTACGTGGCTGCATTCAAGACCATGGCAGAAAATAATATTGCTGTCGCTCAAACAAGGAAAGCTACTGATCGCGGACTAAAAGAGTTTGTAAATAACTTTCCTGAAATAGATCAAAATCAAAACTCAAGTTGTTTTTTTGAAGCCATAGTAACAGTGGGAATCCCCTTCTATGGCAACGCCCCTGCCAGTTATGGGAAGCATTATTACGAGATCTGGCTCTCGCTGGATAGCAGCACAGAATTGATGGAGATTTGCGCTGGTGCAAATACCATTGTTGCAGGAGTTCCTGGCCTTGAGGGAGAGGCGATTAACCACGGAATAAAAACACCGGATGGTTACAAAAGTGGTTATGCCAACACTTTAAGACATTTACCCATATGTGCCGTTCAAAGAGTTGATTAATGGATATGACACACCCCAAACAATCCAATCTTTGAATTCCTTGGGCTTCCCCCTAATCTGTGCCGATAAATCAGTCATCGCCCCGATTAACGGAGTATCCCGTGTCCGCCGTCATCACGCCACCGATCACCGCCAATACCGCCCTTATCGTCCTTGATGTGCAAAAGGCCATCGACGATCCGAAATGGGCGTCAAAAAACAATCCCGGCTATGTCGATAAAATCGTCGATCTGCTGGCGGGTTTTCGGGCGGCAGGCATTCCGGTGATCCATATCCGCCATGACGAACCCAATCCGGCCTCGACCTATCACACCGATGGGCCGGGCAATGCGATCAAACCCGAAGTCGCCCCGCTGCCGGGCGAACCGGTCATTGCCAAAAATGTCAATTGCGCCTTCATCGCCACCGATCTTGAAAAATACCTGCACGATCATGGCATTACACGTCTGGTCTTTACCGGTGTCGTCATCCACAATTCGATGGATGCCTCGATCCGGGTCGCGCACTGTCTGGGCTTTGATGTCATCCTGCCGCTTGATGCCACCACCGCGATTGACGTCACCGACGCCAAGGGTATCCGTCACGATGCGCAAACCGTGTTTGACCTGTTTGCTGCGGTTCTGGGATCGGAATATTGCACGCTTTCGACGACGGATGATGTGATCGCCGCCCTGCCCGCATAACGATAATGCGGCCCGAAAACCGGGCCCTCTATCCACTTTGCGCAAAACCTATCCACTTAGTGTCAAGAAACGACACAATCATCTCTTTGAGAATAGCCCTCGCCATACACCGCCCCTAAAGCTCTTGCGACGGACCCGATCATCGGCACCGGACAAAAGGGGGAATATGGGCATGGCGAACAATGAATAAGATCAGAAGCACCTTCAAACAGGAACGATCTGATCGTTCGCCCCTCAACGCTTGCAAATCTTTCTTTAAAAAAGGGCTTTGTGCGCTGGCCCTGACGGGATTATCACTGCCCTTTGCCAACAGCGCCTTCGCCATTAGCGTCGGTTGCGGTTTTTGGAACCTTACAATTGGCAGCACCAGCGCCATAGTGACCTCCAACGAAGTTTTTAGCGCTTGGGAGGTCGCCGAGATCACCTTCACACACGTAACCGGCCAATCACCAAACAACTACACCTATACCTATACGGACAATATAAACGCCGCCAATTCACGCTCCGCCACAGCGGGCAGCACCACCACCGGCGATACTGTCACCCTCACCATCCAGATCCCGGCAGATACGACAAGTGGCAAGCTTTTCATTAATGCCTCGGGCACGACCGCAAGATACAACATGACCGCAACCTGCGTTGCCGGAACAGAACCGGTCGCGGAAGCAGAAGAGTTAAAATCCTCCGCCAGCACCACCTCCGCCGTTGTCAATGCCGTCTCGCGCTCCCAAACCACCGTCATTCAACAGAATATCAGCGCGCGTGTCTCGTCCGTGATCAGTACTGCCAACAATACCAATACCAATACCGATAACGTGCCCGACCGAACCGCCTCAATGGTCGAAACCGGCACCCATCGCACCAGCCTGACCGGCACAACGCCCGATGATGATCGCAACAGCATCACCGACGGCGATGATGCGCTGCGTCGCATGGCAATGATGGGCAGCTTCGACAGCTCCACCGGCAAAGGCATGCAGATGCTCGGCCTTGGCCCGACCGATCAGGGCGATGTTGGCGGCGCAAGTGGCATTGACGGACGGTCTGCCTTTGCCACCACAACGCCCTTTACCGTGTGGGGTCACGGCTCCTTTACCTCGGTCGATAACGACTATGTCAATGGCACCAATGACAACCGCTATGACGGCGATGTCTGGGGTTACAATGTCGGGCTGGATTACCGGTTTGCCGATGCCCTGATTGCCGGCCTGTCACTTGGCTATAATGATACCGACCTGACCACCGCCTTTAACAATGGCAGCTATCAGGAAACCGGCTGGGTCGCATCGCCTTATGTGATTTATCGCCCGCTCGCGAACCTCTCCATCTTGGCCGAAGCCGGATACGGCATGGGCGAGATTGATGTGGCACGCGATAACAATGCGGTGTCGGGCAATACGGACTCAGATATCTGGTATGCAGCCCTGACCACATCTTATCGGATCAGCCCGACCGAAACCCTGTCGGCGGCGTCCCTCACCCCGTCACTGGCGTTTCTCGCGGCCCGCAAGACGGTCGATGCCTATCGTGAAAGCGACGGCACAAACAACGCCACCACCCGGTCCAACACCCGGCAGATCAAACCGGCGATCGAGGCGGCCTATGACTTCACCCCAACTCAAAGCCTGACCGTCTCGCCCTTTGTTGAAACCGGCCTGATCTATGATTTCACCGATGAAATCAACAATGACAAAACCGCGTTCAATATTGGCGGCGGTGTGCGGCTGTCTGACTCTGCTACCGGCCTGAGTGCCGCACTCGAAGGCAACTACCTTGCCGGTCGGTCGGACTACACCGAATACACCATCGGCGGTACGATCCTTTACGGCTTTGAACTGGTTGGCGATGATGGCCGTCCCCTTGGGATCGTTACACCATTCTTCGCCAGCAACCTCAACGAATATGGCAATCAGCGCATCCGCACCGGATTTGGTTTTGATACCGGCAGGCTTAGCAGCGAACTCGCACTCAGCCATATGATGTCGGTTGCCAACGATGATGATGACGATGACACCGACACCAGCCGGATCGAAATCAGCATATCGATGCCTTTCTGATTTCTCGCAACCAACCGCCCGATAAAATCCGCAACGCCCCCGGTCACAGGCCGGGGGTTTTGCGTTTCACCATACATCCAGCCGGATCAATTATTTACCCGCGGGAACAACTTCGCCAAAGCCGCGTTGTGATCTCTGTTACACACGTCCTGCTTTCAGGACACGAGCAAACGCAAACAAAAATAACAGGAGCCCCCAATGCCCATCAGTCGTATCGCAGGCATCGTCATCTGTATCATCGGCATCGCTCTTTTGATTGTTGGCTTTAACGCGTCTGAAAGTGCGGCCGATCAGTTGTCCGAAACCTTCCTTGGCCGCTATACCGACGAAACCGTCTGGTATCTGATTGCTGGTGCTGCGGCTGCCATTGGTGGCTTTGTCATGATGATGTTCGGCGCCAAGGCCCGCTGATCATCCCGATCCGGGTGTTGCCATTGTTTCCCCAAACTGCCCTTTCGCGTGCAATGGCAACACACTGTTGACGAACGGTGACTGGTCAGGTGGCCCAAACAGGCACATATTCGCAATCAGTATTTTGTGAATGTCGAGGTGCCCCACCATGACCAGTCCCGTTGCCAGCCCTGTTTCGACCGCCCCGCAGGGCAATCTTGCGCCGATCTTCATTTCGCACGGATCGCCGATGCTGGTCGCACGCCAAAGCACCCCGGCCTTTGATTTCTTTACCCGCGATCTTGGGGGGCAGTTCGATGGCGCACGCGCCATTCTGATCGTCTCGGCCCATTGGCAGACCGCCACGCCGACCATCTCGACCGCCGCCCGCCCGGACACCATCCACGATTTTTACGGCTTCCCCAAACCGATTTATGACCTGCATTACGATGTGGCGGGCGATCCCGCACTGGCATCCGAAATTGCCGGTCTGATCGGCGCAGAAACCGATGCCGCACGCGGCCTTGATCACGGCGCATGGATGCCTTTGATCATCGCGCGCCCCGGTGCCGATATCCCGGTATTTCAGTTATCCATGCTGGGTCATGGCAGCCCGGCAGATCATTTTGAGTTGGGTAAAAAGCTGCGCGGCTTGCGCGATCTGGGCGTTCTGGTGGTTGGCAGCGGGGCGATGACCCATAATCTCCGCGCCCTTGACCGTAACGAGGGCGCGATTGATCCGTGGGCACAGGAATTCACCAACTGGATGCTTGGCAAACTGGCCGCCCACGATATCGATGCCCTGCTCGATTACCGCGCACAGGCCCCGCACGCCGCCATGGCCCACCCCGAAGACGATCACCTGATGCCGTTTTATGTTGCCCTTGGGGCTGCGGTGGGGGCGGCGGGTGATGATTTCGTACCCGAAACCCTGCATGACAGTTTTGAGTTCGGCAACCTTGCCATGACGGCCCTGCGCTTCTACGATCCCCAAAGTGCGACTGCGGCGGCCTGATCACACCGATCATACGGGCCGCCCGAAACAAAGCGGGATGCCATGCTTACCCAGGATCAGACCACCCTTGAAATCAGCACCACCGGACAGGGCCTGCTTGAATTCACCGATCAGGTCCAGTCATGGCTGCAACAGACCGGCATCAAAACCGGTCAGGTGACAATCTATTGCCGCCATACCTCGGCCAGTCTGACGATCCAGGAAAACGCCGATCCCGATGTGGTGCTTGATCTTGAAACCTTCTTTGCAAGGCTGGTGGAAGAAAACCCCAGCCTCTATCGCCACACCGCCGAAGGCCCGGACGATATGCCAGCCCACATCCGGGCTGCGCTGACCGATGTGTCACTCACCATCCCGGTTGCGCGTGGCCGCGCGGTTCTGGGAACGTGGCAGGGCATCTATCTGTTTGAACATCGCCACGCCCCGCACCGCCGCCAGATCACCCTGCATCTGATTGGGGAATAGGAGCCGAATAATTCCGCCCCTGCACTCTCACGCCGCCGTCACCGGCCGGCGCAGCCAGATGCCTTTGATCTGGGTTTCAAGCAAATCACGCAATGTCGCGCACATGTCTTCGCAATCGTAATTCTCCGCCCCGACATGTTCATGAATGGTGAACAAAAACAGCGCGATAACGGTTTTGTGGATTGCTGCGGGTTCGATTGCGGGGTTCAGTTCCCCGTCAAGCTGCGCATCCTCGATCAGGCGCATCACCGCATCAATCAGGCCGCTACCGCGCATCAGTTCCTTGACCGCCCCCTTGCGCGGCGAAAACACCAATTGCTGCAAAATCACCTGCCAAAGTCCCGGCTGCAACGCGATCTGCGCAAAGCGATAGGATGCGATATGCATCAGCTTGTCGACAAAGCACCATTCGGGCTCCATCGTATGCAGCCCCTGCTTGATCGCATCGGCCAGATGGTCACCCACACTGGAAATCAGCAACTCTTCCTTGGTCGGAAAATGGCTGAAAATCGTGCCTTCGGCAACCCCGGCTTCCCTTGCGATTTCGCGCGTGGATGCCCCGTCATAACCCTGCGCGTCAAAGCATTTTCGCGCCGCGATCAGGATATTTTCACGTGTCTGTTCGCGTTTGGTGGCACGGCTGTTCACACCGGTCTGCATAAGACATCCCTTATTTAATTGAGCACACTCAATGAGCATACTCAATTAAACTCGATATCCGCCGCTGTCAATTGCCCGTCATTTCGGGCTGCGTTTCAAGCTCGGCCTGATAAGTGGCGTTCTCGCAAGGAGCAAAGATATCCTGCCCCTTGCGATAGACCGATGTTTCGACCCCCATCACGCCCAGTACGGTTGAAAACACATTGTCATGCGAAAAGCTGCCGGTTCTGGCCTGATCGCTCAGACAAACGCGACTGACCCCGCGATCGGCGACAAACCCGTCCGACGCCCAGACAAACATCGGCACCCGCGTCTGTTCATCGGGCGCAAACATGTATGGCGCCCCATGCAGATACATGCCGCTTTCGCCAAGTGATTCCCCATGATCGGACACATAAAGCAGCACGGTATTGTACCGATCCTGATAGGACTGCAACCGTTCCACCAGCCTTGAAATCACAAAATCGGTATATCGGATGGTGTTGTCATAGGTATTGATCAGCTCCTGCTGCGTGCAGTTTTCAATATCGCTGCGCGGGCAGTCGGGCGTGAAAAACCGGTGTTCATCGGGATAACGTTTGTAATAGGTCGGCCCGTGGCTGCCCATCAGATGCAGGGTCACCAGCCGGTCGCCCGCCATCGCGGCAATCTGGTCATCAAGCCCTTCTAACATCACCTCGTCATGGCAGGTGCCATTGGCGCAATATTGCGGGAAATCTTCGGGTTTGATTTCAACATTCGGGATGCGGTCACACGCCCCTTTGCAGCCTTCGTCATTTTCCTTCCAGAACACCGAAACACCCGCCTTCGCCACCACATCCATCAGGCTTTCGCTATGGCTGGCAACCTCGCCATTATAATTGGCATGATCCATGATCGAAAAAATGCACGGGACCGAAACCGCCGTTGCCGTCCCGCAGGACCGCACATCCTGAAACGCCAGCATTCCGGGGATTTTCTGGGTGAATTCCGATGTCGGGCGGGCATAGCCATTGGCCTGCACGCTTTGCGCACGTGCCGTTTCCCCGATCACCAGGAACATCAGGGTCGGCTTGCCGTTGCCCGCGACCTTCACCACCTGATGGGCGTCATTGCCGACCGTCTGGAACGGCATCGATGATGATACATAGCGTCGTTTGACATACTGAATACTGCCCGTCACGTAATTGACCGGCGAAACTTCCTTGCCCAGCACCTTGTGGTTGCGCCCGACCGATGCGTAATCCTTGAAATAAAGCCCGGCAATCCCGCCAAAAAACACAAGCGGCACCACCATCATCGCCACCCGCTGCACTAGCCCGCGCACGATACTGCGCGGATAGCGCACCGGCAGCAGGAACAGCAAAATCACCGGCACGATCCCGGTCACGATAAACCAGATCGCCGATTGCACATTCAGATAGGAAAAGGCTTCGGTGGAATTGGTTTCAACCACATTCTCGATCATGCTGCGGTCAAACACGATGCCATATTTGATCATCGCATAATTCGAAAGCGCACCGGTAATCAGCAGCAGGGCAAAAAACGGCTTTAAAAGATATCTGAACGAAAACGGCGTGAATAAAACAATAGACCCCAGCAGCAAAACAAACGGCGCACTGGCCGCAAAGCCAAGGTCATAGGCGTCAAGCTGCCCAAGAATGCTATAAAAATGCCCCAGAACCTTCCAGTTCAGGACAAGCGCGAAATAAACCGCCAGCCCGACAATGACAAAACGATAATCAATCGGGGAAAAACGCAATCGCATCCGGCCGAGGAAGCGAACAGACAAGCGAACAGGAAGGCTGAAACGGGACATCGGCACTCGCACAAAAGGGGGCAATATGCCCCACGCTTGTGCTGCAATGTCTATCCGCGTTTGGCAACCGGACCAACAATGCCGGGATCAACCCGATCGTGGGGCAACCGGTCACTCAACCGGCCCCCGATTGCTATCAATCGAAACTGACAGCAACCTGAACGGTGCTTTCCTGCCTTTGCAAAAGGGGTCAGGCGGTTTTGGCCACCCGCCTGCGCAGTCTGCTTTCGCGAAGCCCAAGGTAACTATGCGTCGCCAGTGTGACGATCACGATTGATCCGCAAATAAGCGTCGTGCGGCTTGGCACCTCGTCAACCACCAGCCACACCAGAAGTGATCCGAAAATCGCCTCGTTCAGCATGATCAGGCCCGCCTCGGCGGCCGGGATTTTCTTCGCCCCGGCGGTAATGAACAGAAACGACAGCGGCAACACCACACAGCCCAGCAGGATCAGCCAAAGCGGATCAAGCGGCTGAAGGGCCAGGGGCTCCGCACTTGGCACCATCACCAATGTCGCAAGAAACGCGCCCAGCATCATGGCGCGCACCGCATCAATATGAATGCGCGTACCGACCACATTGAAATAACACGCCATGCAGATCGCCGTACCCAAGGCCAGAATATCGCCAAGCGTATTGGCCCCGCCAAATCCCGCCCCGACAATCGCCGCTAGCGAGACAAACACCACAACCGACGCAACCCATGTCCGCATCGCCAGAACACGCTTGAACACAAATACCGCAATCAGGGCCGATAACAACGGGGTTGCGGCAATGATCACCAAGGTATTGGCCGCATCGGTATTGCGGATCGACAGGATGAAACACGCACTTGTGCCGCCATAAAACAGCCCCGCCAGCATTTCATCGCGGGTCGGCATCATCGCATGGCGCAATGATTGACGGCGGCGCACCCCGCGCCAGAACGCGATCAGGGCAAGCGTGGACCCAAGGATCAGCAACCGCCAGAACGCGGTCGTCATGTCATCGGCCTTGACCAGCCTTACCAGAAGCGCATCGGGACTGATGATCAGAACCCCGATCAGCACCAGCCACGCACCGTGCAAATCGGCAATTTTAAACCGTCCTGATCCCATTTCGTCCACGTCCCCTGATTGTTTTATGCCACCCGTTTCGGGCTTGGCTTTCTTGTGCGACGGATTGCGATTGATGACAAATCCAAATTTCTCATCAATCGATCAGCGTTGCTTATGAAAGCAGGCCGTATTTCACACAAAAGAAATGGTTTTGTTTGCGCGCCAAGGCCGATAAGTTGGAACCGTTTTCGCCACACCAAATCACGAGGATCAAATCCATGGCCGGAAAAATCGACGCTCGCCTTGCCGAACTCGGCATCACCCTGCCGCAGGCAAATGCCCCGGTTGCCAATTACGTGCCCTATGTCCGTTCCGGCAATCTTGTGCATGTCTCCGGTCAGATCACCATGGAAAACGGCGAACTGAAATTCCTCGGCAAACTTGGCCGCGACTATCAGGTCGAAGACGGCCAGAAAGCTGCCCGCCTGTGTGCGCTCAACCTGATCGCACAGGTCCGGGCCGCCATTGGCGATCTTGATAACGTCAAACGCGTCGTCAAACTGAACGCGTTCGTCAATTCCGACCCTGCCTTCACCGATCAGCCCAAGGTCGTCAATGGCGCCTCCGACACCATGGTCGAAGTTTTCGGCGAAGCCGGCAAACATGCCCGCTCTGCGGTTGGCGTTGCCTCCCTTCCGCTCGGCGTTGCGGTCGAAATCGACGGCATTTTCGAAGTCGCCTGATCCCCGATCCATCTGCCAAACCACAACCGTCATTCCCGCGACAGCGGGAATCCATATCCCACACTGCTTTGTGGATCACGGTTACCGGCAGAACGCGCAAACATCCAAAAGCCGGGCACATGCCCGGCTTTTTATTTCCGCAAAAATCCCCCTTGACCTTACCCTTACTTGAGGTTCTATGAACAAACGCATCACGAATTCAGGAGAATTGCGATGCGTGTTTTTATTCTGGGGGGAAGCGGCCTGATCGGGGCGGCCATCGTGCGCAATCTGGTGTCGGCCGGGCATCATGTTTTTGCCCTGGCACGAAGCGAAAACAGTGCCGCCAATCTTGCTGTCATGGGCGCATGGCCGATCCGGGGCGACATCCACAATCCCGGCCCATGGTGCGATAAATTGCCGGTGGTCGATGCCGTCATCCATGCCGCATGTGATTTTTCGGCTGATATGGGCGGGGTTGATGCCGGGATGCTGATCGAATTGCTGCACGTTCTGCACCGTCAATCCGGGCCAAAGGCCCCCGCCCTGCCGCGCTTCATCTATACCGGCGGAAGCTGGCTTTATCCCGCCGCCACATCCGATGACGCCATCCATGATGAAAAAACGCCCTTTGCCCCGGTTGCGGGCTTTGAATGGATGGTGCCCGGTCTTGCCAAAATCCTGTCCGATCCGGCCCTGCATGGCATGGTGATCCATCCGGCCACCGTCTATCGCACCGATCCGCCGCTTCGGGGGCGCCCGTCCTTACCGGGCGGGGCGCTGCATGACATGGCGCGCAAGGCACGCGATGAAAACCGCATTCGGATTGTGGGGGATGGTTCGGTCATCTGGCCGCTGATCCATGCCGATGATCTGGCCGATCTTTACCGGCTCGTGCTTGAAAACGGGGAACGCGGCCAAAGCTATATCGGGGTCGGCATCGAAGGTATCGCGACCGGCGATCTTGCCCGCCAGATCGCCAAAACCTTTGGCCGGGCCGATTGCGGGATTGAGCATATCAGCCCCGATGACATCGCGCGCGAATATGGGCAATGGGCGCGTGGCCTTGCGCATAGCCACCGCATGACCAGTCAAAAGGCGATCGGTGAACTCGGCTGGCAACCGCGCCATACCGATATCACCCGTGACCTGCAAAGCTGCTGCGGGGTTTCCGCAGCAGCCTAATCCTCAGATCCGGCCAAGCAATGCCAGCGAGACCACGATAATCAGCACGACGCCCAGCAAACCGATGCTGGTGTGACCAAAACCATAGCCATACCCCCCAAAGCGGCCGCTAAACCCGCCGAGCAGGAAAATCACGAGCAGAACGATAAGGATAATACCTACCAATGACATTTGGACCGTCTCCTGTTTTACTTAAAATAAAGATAACTTATTCTTGGGGTCCGTTTGGCGTTTGCTGGTGTGACAGCCGCAACCAGACACCGTCGTCGTTCAGATAGGTCGAGGTACAAAGTGCTTCGTAAATCGGTACTTCTGCACGTTCGGCCGAAACGCTGTACGCCAGAACCGCAACATCGCCCTTGCGCGTGATCGCAAGATCGCTGAACGCCACCGTCCGCCATCTTTGTGCGACCGCATTGTTGCGCCATATGGCTTCATCCACCAAAATCCCTGCGGGATATGGCAGGACTGCAACCGCGCCCTTCGCCGTCAGGTGATGAGCGTCACTCGCCCCCTCGGTCCAGAAACGCTTTTCCAGCGCCCAAAGATCGTCCTTGTCTGTCATCAACCGGCCTTTTTTCGAAAATTTCGGAATAGAGCCCACCGCGCTGCCTACTTTCCGAACCAAAGTATACCCACATGGACAACAAGAAATGCGATGGCGATTATCAGATAAAGTCGGCTACCCAAAATGCCGGGCGCGGGGGTGTCGGCCTGCCCGATATTGTCGTGCCTCTCCCCGCCAGGCAGGGAGGCAATCATCCGCGTCACGGCATCGGCCCGTTCGGCAATCAGGGACGGCACATCGGTAAAGCGCGCCGCCAGCCCGTCAAGCCGGTCCCACGCGGATTTTTTGGGCAGCGCGGCAAGGTCGGATGCCTCCTGCCACGGATCGACACCAAGCCGTGCCAGCATCGACAGAACCGTAACACTGGTTCCCTTTTTGTCGTCTCCGACAGATGTTTGCAGGAATTGGTCGTATTTCGTGTCCAGACCGATGGTCGATGGCGCATGTGTCATGGCAAGCCCCTTAACCAGCAGATTTCGGGGTACGCCGGATCGACGCGCCCCGATATGCTTCGGGCTGGGAAAAAGCATATATCGGGCAGTCTAGACCAAAACCGGGATCTTCTTACTAATACAGGTTAGGTGCAGCGCATTTTCCCTTTAGATTGAAAAGGTTCTAATGCTTGCCCACCGCGTTAAGCCCGACCACGCCGCCAATGATCATCAAAAGGAACAAAGCCTTGAACGCGCTCATCGGTTCCTTGAAAAACATCACGCCAATCACGGCGACCGCCGCCGTGCCAAGGCCCGACCACACCGCATAGGCCGTGCTGACCGGCATGGTCCGAAGGGTGAGCGAAAGCACCCAGAAACTGACGCCATAAAGCGACAGGGTCAAAACCGCAAACCGCCAGTCGGTAAACCCATTCGACAGCTTAAGCGATACCGTCCCGACCACTTCAAGGCAGATCGCACCCAACAGATAAACCCATGCCAGCATAACCAACCCTTTCACGGTCAAAGATTTTGTGTGCCCAAAATGGCCAAAACCATCGCGCGGGGCAAGCCATCCGTGTGCATATATTCAAAGGCCCTTCGATCTGCATCAAATCCCACCCCAAAGCCATTGCGTATAATTGCACGCCAAGGCACATTGCGGGCGCATTGCAGCCTGTACACCAACATGCAACACTGCGCCCGGATTTGAAGCCCGAATAAAACAGGGATAAAGACATGATCGAAACCGATATTCTGATTGCAGGCGGCGGCATCGCCGGCATGAGTGCGGCGGCCCGCTTTGCGGCTGACGGGCATAAGGTCATGATCGTCGATCCCGCCCCTGCCGACATTGGCGAAGGCACTGATTTGCGCACCACCGCCTTCCTGCAACCCGGTATCGAAACCCTTAAAAAGGCCGGTGTCTGGGACGCGATCAAACCGACGGGTGCCGAACTTCGCGTCATGCGCATCGTCGATGCCGGGGGCAATGAAATGACCCCGCGCGAAACCGCCGATTTTGATGGCGCGGAAACCACGCAGGGCTTCTTTGGCTGGAACGTCTCGAACAAGGCCGCCCGTGTTTCGCTGATGGCGAAACTTGAAACGCTCCCCAATGTCGATTTCCGCTTTTCCACAACCGTCACCGGCTTCACCGGCACCGCGCGTTATGGTGAGGCCACATTATCCGGCGGCGAAACCGTGCGCGCCAAACTGGTCGTGGCGGCGGACGGCCGCAACTCATCCTTGCGCGACTTTGCCGGGATCAAACATCGCCGCTGGGCCTATGATCAAAGTGCGCTGGTCTTTGTCGTCACCCACGATAAACCGCACGACAATATCTCGACCGAAATCCACCGCACCGGCGGGCCGCTCACCCTCGTGCCGATGCCCGATCTCGATGGCAAACCCTGCTCGTCCGTCGTCTGGATGACCCCGGCCGACCGCGCCCAGCAGCTTTACAATATGGATGACACCACCCTTTCGGCGGAAATCACCCACGACACCATGTCGATGTTCGGCCCGCTTACGGTCGCAAGCCCGCGCGCAGTCTGGCCAATGATCTCGCAAGTCCCCTCACGCCTGATTTCGGCAAGGCTTGCCTTGGTCGCCGAAGCCGCCCACGTCGTCCCGCCGATTGGTGCGCAGGGGCTTAATATGAGCCTCCATGACATCGAAACCCTGGCCGAGCTGATGGCAAAGGCCAAGCTCAAGGGCGACGATATCGGCGCCACCACGTTGCTCAAATCCTACGAACGCAAACAGCTTCCCAAAACGCTGGCGCGCGTTGGCGGCATTGATCTGCTCAACCGCGCCTCCATGTTCGAACCCAGAACACTGCGCGACCTGCGCTATGCCGGGCTGACCGCGATCAACCGCATCGGCCCGCTGCGTAAACTCGCGATCAAGGTCGGGGTGGGGAAATAACTTAGCCCCGATCCCCAACCGTCACTCCCGCGAAAGCGGGAGTCCAGCCATCCGTGCCGCAAGTACTGCCAAAACGGTCAAACAATCAGCTTCCCATCCGGCCCGAAAAACGGATGCGGTCCGTCATACCGGTCAAGATAGGCCAGATGCGTCATCAGGCTATGCTGCCCCGCATCCCAGACATGCAGATGCATCGCGGGCGGCTCCATGACAAAGGCCGATGGTCCATCGGCGCGTAAATCAAACGCCACCTGATGGGCGACCGATGGCCCGATCATCAACGGCACCCCGGCCCAGATCGTATGGATCGGACGATGCACATGGCCACAGAAAATCGCCTTGATCCGGTCACGATGCACCGAAACGATTGCCGCGAGTTCTTCTGCCCCCGCGCCCAGATTTTGCGCGTCCATATGGGCAATCCCGGTCACAATCGGCGGATGATGCATGAAAATCGCGCAATCCCGGCCATCCCCGTCCAGAAGCACATCGCGCAGCCAGTCAAGCTGTGTCTTCCCCAGAACGCCGCCTGGCTTGCCCTCGTCAAGCGTATCCAGCGCAATCAGGCGCAGCGGAAAATCATCGACCACATAATTCACAAACCCGGTATCGGCCCGGACCGGCGTGGCGTAGGGAAAAGCTGCCCGCAGCGGCCCGCGTCGGTCATGATTGCCCGGCACCATGAAATACGGGATCGTCAGTTTGGTAAGGATTTCCGCCACCAGCGCATACTCGTCCCGGCTTCCAAGATCCCCGATATCGCCGGTAAACAGCACCACATCCGGGCGCGGCACCATTGCCATGACATGGGCAACCGCCTTTTCAAGCGCACCTGCGGTATCCACCTTGCGATAGGCAAGCCTGCGGCCCTCCCCGATATGCAGGTCGGTCAATTGTGCAATCAGCATTTTCTTTGATTTCTTTCTTTTGTTTTATGACTGGGCCGTAACAGCGGGAAAAACCGTTAGCCGGTCGGCATTAACCCGGCAATGCACATCCGCCCCGGCTTCAATCACGTCATCGGCATGGGTATCGATTGTCACTGCCTGCGAACCAATCCCCGACACGGTCAGACGCAACCGTTCGCCCAGGTAGGATACCGCCTCGACCCGGCCGGTAAAATGCGCCTCGTCCAGATCACAGGGCGAAAGCCCGTCCGCCCGGAAATAAAGCTCCACCGCACCCTGATCAAGTATCGCCCCATGGCGTGGATCAAACGCATCGACCGCATCAAAAACATGGGCGCCGATATGCAATCGCCCATCGCGCATCTGCCCTGTCATCCGGTTGGCCGCCCCGACGAAATCGGCGACAAACGGGTTTTGCGGCTTGCGGTAAATCTCGCGCGGGGTGCCGATCTGCGCGATCTCGCCCTTTTGCATCACAACAATCCGATCACCCAGCGCCATGGCTTCTTCCTGATCGTGGGTAACGTAAACCGCGGTAATGCCAAGCTTGCGCAACAGCGCATTGATCTCGGTCCGCAACCGCACGCGCAGTTTCGCATCCAGCGCGGTCAGGGGCTCGTCGAGCAACAATACACGCGGCTGCACCGCAATCGCACGCGCCAGTGCCACACGCTGGCGCTGCCCGCCCGAAAGCTGGTCAATCCGCCGATCCGCCAGCATGTCGATATGCATCATTTCCAGCATCGCATCGACGCGGGCATCGCGTTCCGCACTGGGCACCCCATGCACCTTAAGCCCATAGGCAACGTTTTCTGCCACCGTCATATTGGGAAACAGGGCATAGGACTGAAACACCATGCCGACCCGGCGTTTTTCAATCGACTGGCGGGTGACATCATCCCCGTCAAAGCTGATCACACCGCCCGCATCGGGGAATTCCAACCCGGCGATCATCCGCAAAATGGTCGTCTTGCCGCATCCCGACGGGCCCAGCAGAACAATCGTTTCCCCGCCCTCGATCGTCAGGTCAAAGGGCGCCAGTGCGCGTGTGCCATCGGCAAAGGTTTTCGCACAATTGCGAAGTCTGATCTGCGTACTCATAACGTATCCTCCGCCGTATCGATGCGTCTGGATGCGCGCTTGCCCCGGTCGGCAAGTGCCTGCATCGCAATCAGCAACGGCATGATCAAAACAAAGAAAATCAGGGTATAGGCACTGCCGATTTCAAGGCGCATCGATGCATAGGCATCGGCAAGGCCGACCGGCAATGTCTTGGTAAGCGGCGTATGCAGCATCCAGGTCAGGTTGAATTCCCCGATGGAAAGCGTCACCACCATAAGCGCACCTGCCAGAATACCCGGCTTGGCATTGGGCACGATGACGCCAAAGAACCGCCTCCAGAACCCTGCCCCAAGGCTTGCCGCCCCTTCTTCCAGCATCTTCATATCCATCGCTGCCATCACGGCTGCGACCGAGCGCACCATGAATGGCAGGGTAAACAAAACATGCCCGGTCAGGATGAAAAGCCAGCTTGATCTGTATCCACTCACCCCGCCATAGGTAATCAGCAACGCCAGCGCCAATGCCAGCCCCGGAATGGCCACCGGCAGTGTCAGCAATTCCTCAAACAGCCGCATCATCCGGCTGGGCCGTCGCACCAGCACATAGGCCAGCGGCACACCCGCCACCAATGTCACCACAAGGCACGCCATCGCGATACCAAGCGAGAGCAGGATGCTTTGCGCATAAAGGTCCCAGACCTCAAACACCCAGCGCAGGGTAAGCCCCGATGAAAGTCCCTTGAACACATTGACCGTCACCCCGGCCAGGGCCGACATCACCACCGGCACCACGATAAACAGGCACAACACAATCGTCAGGCCCAGCTGGCTGTAAAACTTCCAGTCACGCCGCATGATCACGCTCCCCCACCGGTGCCCGATGTCGCACCATTGCCAACAAAAACCCGCACCGCTGCCAGAACCGCCCATGTCATCGCGCCCAACGCGATGCTAAGGGCCGCGGCCACCGCGATATTGGCGTTTCGGGTAAATTCGGTATAGATCACCATCGGCAGCACATCGATATCGGTCGCCAGCGTAAAGGCCGTGCCAAACGCCCCCATCGCGGTCGCAAAACAGATCGCACCCGATGACACAAGACCGGGCATAAGCCCCGGCAGGATCACATCCTTTACCACCCGCCATGTCGGCGCACCCAGCGACCGTGCCGCTTCTTCAAGCTGCGGATCAAGCTTCTCCGCCGATGCCATGACGGCCAAAATCACCCGCGGGATCGAAAAATAAAGATAGCCGACAAACAACCCGGTGATCTCATAGGCAAAAACGATCTTCTCGCCCCAAAGCGCATCGCTGATCGATCCGATCACCCCCTGCCGCCCCGCCAGCATGATCACCATGAAACCAACCACCGTCCCCGGAAACGAGAGCGGCAAGGTCAAAAGGGCAGTAATCACATTGCGCCCGGCAAACCGGTTACGCACCAGAAACAGCCCGCAAATCCCGCACAGCACAAGCGCCGTCACCGTAACGCCCCCCGACATCACAAGCGTCTGGATCAGGCTTGCCAGATACCGATCATTTGTCAGGATCACGAAATAGGTCGCAAGCCCATCGGGGCCATCCGCCACCCGCATCGCGACAAGCGCCATGGGAAGGATGAAAAACGCCGCGACAATGATCAGGCCGGGCAACATCAACAATGCCAGAATGGCCGGGCTTCCTGCCCCCGGTGTTGCCCGCCCGAATAAAGAGGATGGGAAAGCCCATGGGAAAGAAGGGCGCGAACGCCCCTCTTTGATATGTTCAACCGACGACACTTACCGCACCTCGGACAGATAACGCTCGCCAAAACCGGCCTGAACTTCGGCCATTTTGGCGTAATCGACCGGCTGGGAACGCTCATATTCCGCGGCCGGAAGGAACTTTTCGGATGCTTCCGGCGACATCGCCGATGCAATCACCGGGCGCAGGAACGCATTGGCCCAATGGGCCTGCCCGGCATCCGACATCACATAATCCAGAACCTTTTTGCCATTGTCGGCATGCGGCCCGTTTTTCACCAGACTCATGACATAGGGAACGGCAACCGTACCCTCGGTCGGGATGACAAAGGCGACATTGGCCTCGTCCTTGTATTTCGCACGATAGGCATTGAAATCATAATCGATCAGGATCGGAATCTCACCCGACAGAACCCGCGCATAGGCGGTCTGTTTCGGCACGATCGGATCGTTTGCTTTCAATTTTTTGAAAAACTCGATCCCCGGCGTGAAATCGTCAAGCGACCCACCCATCGCCCGGTTGATCGCAACCGCACCGGCATAACCGACAAACGCGCTTGACGGGTCAAGATAACCGACCATGCCCTTGTATTCCGGCTTCAGAAGGTCCGACCAGCTTTGCGGAACCGGCGCCCCGCCAAGGGCTTCGGTATTCACAAAAAGCCCAATCGTGCCGGAATGAATGGCAAACCATGCGCCTTCCGGGTCTTTCAGGCCGTCCGGGATCTTGTCGAAATTGGCCGGTTTGTAATCGGCAACAACGCCTTCCTGCTTGGCCTTGATGCCAAACGAAACCCCGTAATAAGCAACGTCGGCAACCGGATTATCCTTTTCCGCCAGAAGCTGGGATAACGTCTGACCGGAATTCTTGTTGTCCTGCGGCACATCGATCTTAAGGTCGCGCGCAATGTTCTTAAGCTGCCCGCCCCAATCGGCCCATTCCGGCGGACAGTTATAACAAATCGCAACATCTTCGGCGAAGGCGGGTTGCGCAGCCACAACAGCAAACGCCGCACCCATGACAAGTTGTTTGAAACGCACTTTTGATCTTCCTATACTCGGGTTGATGAACGGTGCGGGGAATTTCCACGGAACAATCCAATGGAGTCCCCGTCGCTTAGATGATGAGGCAGCAACAAACTCTGCGGGTTTGTCTGCCCCTTGATCAGGCCGCGCAGGAATGCAAGCGCCTGCCGGCCCATCTCCTGGGTGGGTTGAACTGCCGAACACAGCTTTGGCGTGATCAGCCCACCCACCGAAATTCCGTCAATACCGCCAACCGAAACATCACCGGGCACCGATAACCCATGCGCCCGGCACGCGCTGATCGCGGCAATCGCCAGCATGTCGGTCGAACAGACAATCCCCGTGACCGCATCGGGCCCCAACAGCAGATCGCGCAGCGGTTCCACCAGATCGGTCTCGCCAAACCGCACCTGCACCAGATGCTTTTTCTCGATCCCGGCCTGATCCAGCGCCCGGCAAAATCCGTCATACCGCTGGCGCGACCGGTCCGAACTTTCAAACTGGCCTGCCACCATCGCAAGTGACCGATGCCCCTTGGCAATCATGGCGTTGGTGATGTCAAAGGCCGACTGCGCGTTATCCACACTGATCGCGGCGATATCGGCGCGTTCAGGCTGGTTAAACAGCAACACGAACGGAATTTTCTCGGCCAGCAGCAAATCCACCACCGGATTGTTATCCGCATTGGCAAGGGTCAGGATCAACCCATCGACGCGATTGTTCAAAAGGGCTGAAACCGCCCCCATTTCGCGCTCGGGATCATAGTTGGATGATGTCAGAAGAACCGTAAGCCCCTCGATATTGGCTTCCTGCTCGATCCCCTGCACCGATGTGGCAAATACCGGGTTGGCAAGGGTCGGCACCAGAACGCCCACCGTGCGGGTCTGGCTCATCTTCAACCGGCGACCATTGATATTGGGCCGGTAATTCAGATACCGCATCGCCGCAGTCACGATTTCGGCGGTTTCCGCCGGAACCTCGCCGGGGAAATTGATCACGCGCGATACCGTCGCAATCGAAAGACCGGACTTGCGCGCCACATCGCGCATGGTGGGTTTTGACGACATACCAGAACTCCTGTAACGCCCCCACCATAGGCAAGTTACAAGTCAGTCTGATAACGCATTTGTTGCCGTTTTATGAACATTTGAAACGTTTACATCCGCAGAAAACCGCGATTTCACAGAACATCCCCGCCCCCTGCCAAATCCGATTTTCACAAGCCCGACATGGCCCCGCCCCCTTGTTTTTCCCCGCCAAACAAAAAGCCCGGCAATCACTTGCCGGGCTTTTTTTGTCGGGTCATCCCCTCAACTCTGATGCAACCGCAACTCCGCCATAAAACCATCCGGCTTGCCGGGGCGCGGGGAATGGAGTGTTAGCTCGCCATTGATATTGCCAACGATGGTTTTGACAATCGAAAGGCCAAGCCCCGCCCCGCTTGCCCGCGTATTGGATCGTTTGAACCGCGATGTCAGGTCATCAAGGTCTTCGGGCCGCACCGCATCGCCCGCGTTCGAAACCCTGACCGTGTCGCTGCCAATCACCTCGACCATGACCTTTTCCTGATCGCTGCCATGTTTAAGCGCGTTTTCAATCAGGTTGCGCATGCAGATCGCAAAGGCATCATGATCAATATTGGCCGAAAGGGCTGCGGCCTGTTTCGGGTCAAAGGCGATGCGCCCCGCACCATCCGCCACCCGTTCCAGATCATCAATGACAAGCCCCAAGGTCGTGCCAAGCCTCTGATTTTCCCCGGTCGGGCTTAAGCCCACCCCGGCCTCGGCGCGGGCGAGTTGCAAAAGCTTTTCTGATAGCCGCGACAGCCGTTTAAGGCTTTCCTCGGTCTGCCGGGCCCGGATGCGCCCCGGATGGTCTTCGGGCAGTTCCAGCACAAGCCTTTGCGTCTGCGCCAATGCCGCGGCAATCGGGGTGCGCAATTCATGCGCGCTATGCGCGGTAAAGGTCCGCTCGGCACTCAATGCGGCATCAAGCTTTTCCATCAGCCGGTTGACGGCGGTGACGATGGTGCTGATTTCTTCGGGCGCATCGTCCAATTCAAGGGGCTGCAAATTGCCCTCGCCACGTTCCTCGATCGCATCGCGCACGCGCAACACGGGGCTCAACCCGCGCCTCAGCGCCACGATCACGCCGATAATCACCGCCGGGATCAGCAGCACAATCGGCAGGAACTGCGCCACCACGCTTTCAAAAAGCGCCTCGCGCCGGTGTTCAAGCGGCTCTGCCACCTGAATGATCCGCGTGCCCCCCAGAAGGACGGCGGTATAAATGCGGAAATCCTGCTCGTTATAAAATCCTTCGATCAGGGGCGCTTCAAACGGATTTTCCTGCGCGTTATAGGACCGCAGCAAAAGCCCGCCCCCGCCCTCGCGCACCTGATACATCAGGTAATCCTCGCCAAGTTCCTCGTCCCCGTCGCCATCCCCGTGATCTTCGGTGCGGATTTCGCCCTTGGCCGGGCTTGGCAGCACTTCCTGCGCACTGCCGCCATCATGGCGTTGCAGATAATCATCAATCAGCGGCGCATAGCGATAGGCCGTGGTGACAAGGCTGTTATCAAACGCTTCCTGCATTTCGTGATACATGCTGTACGCCGCCAGAACCGACCCCGCCAGCCAGAAGATACTGACCGTCACCGTCAATCGCCGGGCGAGCATGAATTGCAGGCTGTTTTTGGCCATCTTGCTCATAAGCTCAGATCATCCCTCAATGCGATAACCAACACCGCGCACGGTATGGATCACCGCCTTGCCCAGCTTGCGCCGAAGGCGGCTGACATAAACCTCGACCGTGTTGCTTTCGATCTCCGCACCAAATTCATAAAGCGCTTCTTCAAGCTGTGCCTTGGATAAGGTCGCGCCCGGACGGCGCAGCAATTGATCAAGCAACGCCCATTCCCGCGATGTCAGGTCGGTCTGCCCGCCATTGACCAAAACCGTCCGGCTGGCCAGATCAACCTCGATCGCACCACCCTCATCACCCGAAAGCCGGATCAACGGGTTGGGATTGCCCGAATACCGCCGGGCGACGGCAAGCAACCGTGCCGAAAGCTCGTTAAGGTCAAACGGCTTGACCAGATAATCATCCGCCCCGGCATTCAGCCCGGCAATCCGGTCTGAAATCTGATCCTGCGCGGTCAGGATGATGCACGGCGTGACACTGCCGGCACGGCGCATGCCGCGCAAAAGATCAATCCCCTTGCCATCGGGCAGGTTGAGGTCAAGCAGCAGCACATCATAAGGCGTTCCGCGCAGCATGATTTCGGCCTCGACCACGCTGTCGGTCATGTCAACCGCATCCCCCGACGCCAGCAAATGATCACGCACCGCCTCGGCCAGATAGCGTTCGTCTTCCACCAGCAAAATCCGCATCGCGCCCCGCGTCCCCGTTCCCGTTCCCGTTCGAATTCAACGCCAAACCGGCAGATATGCCGTGCAAAGCTGACAATAACCTGAACGGAGGCACCCCCGCCCTTCAGCTTGCTGTCAGCAAACCGCGTCACGATCACCCCATTCGATACGCCAGCCATGACCGTTTCAACGTGATCTTAAAGGACCCCGACAATGAAAAGAACGCTTTTCCCGGCTGCCTCTGCTGCGGCACTGACCTTCGCCCTTCTGGCGGGTGCCGCCTTTAGCCTGCACTCCGCCCCGGCACGCGCCAGCGATGATCTTTGCAACGTCCCCAAAGACGAATGGCAGCCGATGGAAAACCTCGAAGCCAAACTGAAAGCCGATAGCTGGACCGTCAAAAACATCAAAACCGAAGACGGCTGCTACGAAGTTTACGCCAAGACGCCGGATGGCAAGCGGGTCGAGGCCTATTTCAACCCGAAAACCTTCGAAGCCGTCAAAACCAAGGAAGACTGATTACAGCCTTCTCGAACCGCACCCCGTTGCCCCCGCTCCGGTGATGTGACGCTCCCTCACCCGCCCATCACCGGAGCATCCGCCTAAAAAAGGAACCCGATCAATGCAGGTTAAAGTCTGGGACCCGCTGGTCCGTATTTTTCACTGGGGCCTTGCGGCGAGTTTCGCCATCGCCTGGATCACGGCCGATGAATGGGATGCCCTGCATCACTGGGTCGGCTATGCCGCCGGCGGCCTGATCGCCTTTCGCCTGATCTGGGGTCTGATCGGCTCGCGCTATGCCCGTTTCTCGCAATTCATCCGCCGCCCGTCGGTCGTGATGGCTTATCTTGGCGATATCATCACCGGCCGCGAAAACCGCTATATCGGCCATAACCCGGCCGGGGCTGCGATGATTGTCGCCCTGATCATCGGCATGATCGGCTGCGCGCTAACGGGATGGATGTATACCACCGACGCCTTCTGGGGGGTGGACTGGGTCGAAGAAACCCACGAATTCCTTGCCAATGCGCTGCTTGCCCTTGTGCTGGTCCATATTGCCGGGGTGTTGCTGGCAAGCCTGCGCCACCACGAAAACCTTGTCCGCGCCATGATCAATGGCCGCAAACGGGTTGCCGGGTCTGACGATATTTCCTGATCGGCTCATCCCGGATCGCAATCGACTTTGCTTTCCGTGACAGGCGCATTCGGTGTACCCTTCCCCGGATACAACTTCCGATGATCAGGAGCCCCCGATGCGCTTTCCCTTTCTTGCCCCCGCAACTGCCCTTGTCCTTGCCTTTGCCGTTTCGGGCTGCACTGGGAAAACCGGTGAATATGCCGGGCGTGGTGCCGGGATCGGCGGAATTTCGGGGGCCGTCGGCGGCTTTGTGACTGCCGCGATCTTTGGCGGCAACCCGGTCGAGGCCGCG
>NZ_JPWA01000015.1 GCF_003326475.1 Thalassospira xianhensis MCCC 1A02616
GGCGGGTTTGCCAAATACGGTACGCGGTGCCTTGGGGCGGCCGGTGCCGCCGCGCGCGACCGATTTCTTTTCGGAAATCTTGCTGTAATCACCCTTGAAGAACGCGGCCAGCTGTTCTTTCATCACCTTGCCGGTGATTTCCTCGCAATCGCCGGGTGCCAGATTGCCTAACTGGAACGGGCCATAGGACACGCGCATCAAACGGGTTACCGGCCAGCCAAGATGTTCCATCACGCGGCGGATTTCACGGTTTTTGCCTTCGCGAAGGGTCACGGTCATCCAGGCATTGCTGTCTTTCTGAACGTCAACTTCGGCCTGAATCGACCCGTAATTGATCCCGTCAACCGTGACACCGTCTTCAAGCTGTTTGAGTTTGGCCTCGTCAATCCGGCCATGCACGCGCACCCGATAACGGCGTGCCCAGCCGGTTGCAGGCAGTTCAAGATAACGGGCAAGCTCGCCATCATTGGTCAACAGCAAAAGACCCTCGGAATTCAGATCAAGACGACCGACCGAAATCACGCGTGGCATATAGCTTGGCAGATGTTCGAAAACCGTATCGCGGCCCTGCTCGTCACGGTGGCTGGTGACCAGCCCGCGTTTTTTAAACAGACGCCACAGGCGCGGCTTTTCCTTTTGCGGCAAGGGTTTGCCATTGACGTAAATCTCGTCCTCGTCGGTGACGGTTACGGCTGGGCTATCAAGCACCTTTCCGTTCAGCTTCACCAGACCTTCCTCGATCATGCGTTCGGCATCACGACGCGAACAAACACCGGAACGCGCAATGCGTTTGGCAATGCGTTCGGGTTTGCTTTCTTCGGTATCTTCGGTCGGGTTCGGGGTCTGGTCGCTCATTTGCGGGCCTCGGAAATCAGGGCGTCGAAGATTTTCGCATCGCCCGAACTGATATGAAATTCGGGATGCCACTGCACCCCAAGACAATAACGATATCCCGGATGTTCAATCCCTTCGATCACGCCATCCGGGGCGACGGAATTGATGATTACATTCGGGCCAACCTTATCAACGGCCTGATGATGGGCGGAATTGACCGACAGGCTTTTGACATCGCCGACAATGCGCGAAAGCAGGGTACCGGCTTCGACGGTCACATCATGCCCCGGCTCGTTGCGCGGGTTGGGTTGTTCATGTGGCAGGCAGTTTTCAACACTGTCTGGGATATGCTGGATCAACGATCCGCCAAGGATCACATTCAGTAATTGTTGCCCGCCGCAGATGCCCAGAACCGGCATGTTGCGTTTAAGTGCACCTTCGGCCATGGCCCATTCAAACTTGGTGCGGCGGTCTTTGGTGACGACCGTGTCATGGCGTTCTTCGGCCCCAAACAGGCTGGGATCGACATCAAACGCACCACCGGTGACAACAAGCCCGTCAATCAGATCAAGCAGATCGGGAACCAGTTCGACCTCGTGGGGCAGGGGCATGGGAATGCCGCCCGCAGCCGTCACTGCACCAGCATAGTTTTCGCGTAGGGCATACCAAGGGAATTTGGAATAGCCGCCGGGTTCCTCGGAATCAAGGGTAATGCCGATGATCGGTTTTCTGGCACTCATGATCTGTCAAATCCCGTTGGTGGTGGCGGTTGGTCGCTATGTTTGCTGGCGATGCCATGAATTTGGCCGGAAACTAACCCCGGTGCGTTAGAAGGGCAACGGCAATTCACGCATATGTGCAATCGGCCATGATCTTATCACCGCTTGACCGATCCTTGCACAGATTGCAATCTCATATCCTTAAAACTCAAGAAAAACAGTCAACAGACAGTGCGATGGGCCGGGTATGATGATGCTGCGGTCAACTCATTATTCCGGGATGGAAAGCAAATCATGAGCGCAGACAGCTATATGGATATGGCGCTGGAAGAGGCGCGCGCAGCCGCAAGGCGTGGCGAGGTGCCGGTCGGTGCGGTTCTTGTCGATGCCGACAGCGGCGAGGTGCTGGCGCGTGCCGGCAATCTGACCGAGGAACTCAATGATCCGACAGCCCATGCCGAAATCCTTGTGATTCGGGCCGCTGCCGGGGCCAAGGGTGAACCGCGCCTGCCCAATTGCGATCTGTATGTCACGCTGGAACCCTGTCCGATGTGCGCAACTGCCATCTCGTTTGCCCGCCTGCGGCGCGTTTATTTCGGGGCTTATGACCCTAAAAGCGGCGGCATTGATCACGGCCCGCGCGTGTTTGAAAGCACAAGCTGCCATCATCGCCCTGAAGTCTATGGCGGAATTGGCGAGGTCGAGGCAGGCAAGCTTCTGAAAGAATTCTTTGGGTCGTTACGCTAGGATCCAAGATCAAAAATAAAAGGCCCGTCAAAATGACGGGCCTTTGTTTTTATTCGCGTGTCTGCCCGCGAAGTCCCGGCAAATGTTGGAACATCCACGTTTCACTAAGCGGGGCATCACCACGTTTCAGATACATCCGCAAATCAACCGGCTCGTTGCCCTCGACTTTAAGGTCAAACGCCGCACGCCAGATACGGGTATCCATGATCGGCTCGATCTTGGTACGGACAATTTCCCCGCGCGAGGTGGAAACAATGACTTCCGGGAACTCACCATAGGCCAGGGTTCCAAGGATGTCCCCCTCGAACTCGACCGAGAATTTCAACTCATCCTTCGGACGGACCGTGCCCGGATTGCCGCCGCGGCCCATACGGGTGGCGGTCGCATGGGCAAGCTTGTCCATCGGGAACGGATTCTGTGCCTGCCAATACAGGCGATAGCGGAACTGATAGCTGTTGCCTGCCTTGGCCGGTGCATTTGGCACCCAGAAGGCGCCGATATTATCGTGGATTTCGTCATCGGTCGGGATTTCGACAAGCTGCACGGCACCGTCTTCCCATGCGCCAAGCGGTTCGACCCACAGGCTGGGGCGGCGGTGATAACGTACACCGTCAAGATAATGGCTGACTTCGCGATCCCGCTGCATAAGTCCAAACCCACGCGGGTTTTTATCGCTAAATGCCGACGTGCGGATGATTTCCGGATTGTTCAACTGACGCCAGATGCGTTCGCCATTCCCGGTCCAAAGTTCCAGCCCGTCGCTGTCATGGACTTCGGGACGCCAGTCAAAGCGGAATGATTTGTTCTGTTCTGAATACCAGAACATGCTGGTCAGCGGTGCGATGCCAAGGCGTTCGATATCCTTGCGCAGGAACAGATGTTTTTCGACATCCATCGTCACCCCTTCGCCGCGCGTCAGATAGAACCGATAGGCACCCGTGATGCTGGGGCCATCCAGCAGGGCATAGACCGTAACCGGGGCATTGGCCGATTTTGCCGGCTCGATATAAAATTCGCGGAAATCAGGGAATTCTTCAGGCTGCGATGTTGCCGTATTGACAACAATGCCGCGCGCAGACAGGCCGTATTGGCCTTCATCGCCGATGGCACGGAAATAGGACGCGCCAAGAAACGCTGCCCAGTCCTGGGTTTTCCAGTCATCGCGTTCCACATTTTCATGCAGACGGAACCCGGCAAAGCCGCTGTTTTCCGAAAGCTTGCGTGCAATGCTGTCTTCGGGCATGTCGAAATAATCCGGCGTATAAACCACTTCGCGCGATTTGCCACCGTCAACCAGATACATGTGAACCGGTTTGGCGAAATACATACCGAGATGGAAGAAGGTCAGCGGATAGGTGCCCGAACCATCAGCATAAGGCGAAAATTCGCGCTTGTAATGCAGCTTGCCGTGGATGTCGTAATCGATCTTGCCGACAATTTCGGGGTCGGGGGCGACAGGCGGCTCGTAAGGCGATTTTGCCATGGCTTCGGCGCGCTTGATCAGGGCGTCAAAGCTGAAGCTTTGCGGTTCGCCAAGATCAAGTTTTTCATTCGCGGCCGAGGCACCATTGACCATCGACATGCCCGGCAGGATCAGCCCGGCAGCGGCCATGGATTTCAGAAATCGTCTGCGTTCCACAGAAGTCGTCATCAATCAGGTCCCGTTAATTTAAGATGTCCGGAACTATACCGGACAGTGTGGACGTAATCGGGATAAAACATGGCGAATTCAAGATCGTAATATCTGCATTTTTCGCATAGCGGTATGTTCGATGTCTGCCTAAATAAACTTGCAATCGTTTAAAATGGCGGGGTCGCCATCGCATAAGGGCATTTTCATGCAGCAAGCTGTTATCGGAAAATCGGAGCAGGCCGCCATTTTCCACGAGGCAGAACAGAAAGGCCTTCGCCTGGCGATCAAGGGGCGGTTGGTTGCGCTGGTTCTGATGGGGGTCTGGCTTGTCGCGTCGCGATCAGGCGATCCACTACGTGCCATTGAATATCTGATTGCGCTTGGTGTCTTTGCCGGGCTTGGCGTTATCCATTACCGCATTATCGGTTCATCCTATGACCGGAACTGGACCAAATATCTGTTCATTGCGCTTGATATCGGGTTCCTGTCGCTTCTGATTGCGACGCAGCCGGTATTTGACCATGTCGATCTGCCCCAGGTCGTGATCTTCAGAACGCCGATATTCCCGTTTTATTTCATTATTCTTGGTGTGGCGGCGTTCAGTTTTTCGCCGGGGCTTGTTTTATGGGCCGGGATTTGCGGGGCCGCCGGATGGCTTGGCGCGTTTGCCTATGCCATCCGCGACATGGAACAGACCTATGACTGGCAGGATATCGGCACATCGCCCGATACCCAGACTTTTATGACCTATTTTTTTAGCCCCGATTTTATCGGCGCCTGGAGCCGTGCCCAGGAAGCGCTTGCGCTCGTCGTCGTGGCGATCCTGATTGGGTTTGTCATGTGGCGGGCGCGTCATACGGTCCGTCGCCAGATCGAGGCCGAACAGGAACGCAGCGCCATTTCCGATGTTTTCGGCCAGTATGTGCCACCCGCTGTTGCCGAAGTGCTGATTTCCAAACGCGGGACACTGTCCCCGATCGAGCGTGAGGCAACCATCCTGTTTGCGGACGTGGCAGATTTTACCAAGCTGACCGAAACCATCGGGCCAAAGGGGATTGTCGAAGTTCTGAATGCCTATTTCGATGCGGTTTCACAGATCATCACCCGCCATCACGGCGTGATTACGCAGTTTCAGGGGGATGCCGTTCTGGCGACCTTCAATGTCCCGGTCGAGGATGCTGATCATGCCGGATGTGCCATCCGGGCCGCCCGCGAGATCAATGATCTTGTTCATCAGCGCGATTTTGCCGGTATTCACATTCAAACCCGGATCGGTATCTGCACCGGAACGGTCATCGCTGGAAGTGTCGGTGGCGGTGGGCGACAAAGCTATACCGTGCATGGTGATACGGTGAACCTTGCTGCAAGGCTTGAGGTCATGAACAAGGAACTCGGGACCGAGGTTCTGATTTCGGGCACAACGACAAAATATCTGGCCGCAGATGATTTTCGCAAAATCGGGCAAATGGATGTGCGGGGGCTTTCCGAACCGATTGATCTGTTCACCTTTGCAACCGCTGGCCAATTGAATGCCCGGACCGACAATGTGCCGGCGACGGCAAGCTGATCATCGTCATATTTCACAGATGAAAAAGGAACGGCATCCGTCCATTGGATACCGTTCCTTGCGGGGTCTGCATCGGGGTTAACCGGTGCAGTGGGGCTCTGAAGTTCTGAAATCTATTGCAGCGGCTGGCGATACATCACCATTCCGGCGTGATACAGAACGCCATCTTCGAAATAGCCATCCGCGGTAAAGCCGGTATCATCCCAGTAATCGATGTGATTGCCGGAAATTTCGTAACGTCCCTGATAGGCGGACTGGCGATTGCCGCGCGCCTCGTCATAACGTCCATTGGCCAGCAATTCCTGACGGATATTGCCGTCTGCCGTGACCCACATGCCGACATAGGGATGCGGATCGTTCGACGCGGTTCCGGACATGACGGTATCCTCCTGTGCGGTGGCTGTGCTGGAAAACAGCATCAGAAGACTGGTGATAGAAGACGCAAACATATGACGTGCCATGCGGGCCTCCTTGGGCGGTACGGATCAATATGCCGATGCCGTCGGGCGCACGATGATCTCGTTGATATCTACGCTGTCGGGCTGGGCGATTGCATAAAGGACAGACCAGGCAATCGAAATCGGGCTAAGGGCGGTTTTGCGCAGTTCGCCGAGGAAGCCCTTGGCGCTGTCATCGGTGATATCGTTGCCAAGTTCGGTTTCGGTAACACCCGGCGAAACCATGGTAACGCGGATATCCCGGCTTTCCTGACGCAGGCCATCGGAAATGGCCCAGACGGCGTATTTGGTGGCGCAGTAAACCGCGGCGGTCGGCGATACCAGATGCGCCCCGATTGATGCGGTGTTGATGATATGACCACCGCCCTGTTCCTTGAACAATGGCAGGGTGGCGGCAATACCGTTCAGAACGCCACGGATATTGACGTCGATCATCTTGTTCCACTCGTCGATTTTCAGTTCGGCAAGTGGCGACAGGGGCATGACGCCGGCATTGTTAAACATCACATCAACGCGGCCATAGGTGTTTTTGGCGAAATAGACCAGTGCTTCGACATCGTCGGCATCGGTGACATCAACCGCGCGGCATGTGGCGGTGCCGCCTTCGGCTTCGATTTCGGCGACGATGGAATGGAGCTTGGCCGTGCGGCGGGCCGCAAGAACGACCTTTGCACCATTTTCAGCCAGAAGTTTTGCCGTAGCTTCGCCAATCCCGCTGCTGGCACCGGTGATAACGACGACCTTGTTTTCAACATTGCTGGACATAAGCGACATGACGTCCTCCGTGTTTGGTTGATGGCGCTCAATGTGATTGCAAACAGCAATTTGATGAATACACATAACTCTTGATCAATTGCCTGATTCTCCGAACAGTACGAAAACCGCTTTTCAGTACAGTCCGGATCGCTATAGTTCATATTAGAGAAACAAAGGAGTTTGGTGATGTCTGTATTCGAAGAGATGTCTGATCTGATTGACAAATACTGCGAAAAAGAAGGTGTTACCCAGACGCCGGTGGATGCGATGCACTTGTATCGTGCGACCGGGCCCTCGATGAAAGTCCCGACAATCTACAAGCCATGCCTTTGTATCATCGCGTCAGGTGCCAAAGAGGTCACTCTGGGCGAGGCGGTTTTCAGTTACGCCCCCGGAAAGTATCTGGTGGCGTCGGTCGACCTGCCGATTGTCGGTTGTGTGACAAATGCCAGTGCAGCACTTCCTTATCGCAGCTTGTCGATTGAACTGGATGGTCAGATGTTGGGCGATCTTGTCACCCAGATTGATCTTCAGGTCGGATCGGCATCCGAAAGCGATTGCGGGCTTCATGTCGATAACGCCAGCGATACCTTGCTGGATGCCGTGATGCGCCTGTTGCGCCTGTGCGATGAGAAAGACGATATTTCCGTGATGGCACCGATGCTTCTGCGCGAGGTGCATTATCGCCTTCTGCGCGGACTTCAGGGTGCCCGAATTGCACAAATCGGAATGGGCGGCAGCAACATGCAGCGCATTTCCAAAATCATCCGTCTGATGAAGGACGATTTTGCCGCACCGCTTCGGGTCGATGATCTGGCGGCACAGGCGAATATGAGCCCGTCCTCCTTCCATCATCATTTCAAGCAGGTCACCTCCATGAGCCCGCTGCAGTATCAGAAACGCCTTCGCCTGACGATGGCGCGCCAGATGATGCTGACGGAAATGAAGGATGCGGCGACCGCGGCCTATGAAGTCGGATATGAAAGCGCATCACAGTTCAGTCGTGAATATGCCCGCATGTTCGGCGCACCGCCGATGCGCGATGTCTCGGCGATCCTTGGGCGGCTGGGCGGCGATGGCACGGCGGCGGCGAACGCCTATTGAAAATTGTAATCATTGCGATTTATTCGCAATTGGCTTGACCGGCCTTCGTGACTATGTGACACCGATAAATGTCAGTATCCGATAAGGATAAAGGGAATTCGAAGCCGTCCGTGAAGACGGTTAACCGAAGCTGCCCCCGCAACTGTAGGCGGTGAGTGTTTCCTTCTGAAAGCCACTGGGATATTTCCCGGGAAGGCAGGAAAACACAACGACCCGCGAGCCAGGAGACCTGCTGACATGAATACGACGGACCGGGCGGGGTGCCCCGGAGGATGTCGGTATATGTCACCGTTCCGGGCGGGCTGAAAGCCATTGGACCGCCCTTGGATCCCGGCATTTCCCGCCATTTTTCAGCACTTTAGCCAGTCCCTTGACCATAGTAACTTTGATGTTATGTTATAACATAACATTTATTGGTTTGGTATGTCCGGTCGGGAAATGAAATTCCGGATCGGCATATCCATGAAAGGACGCAAAGTGATTGAATTGAACAAAAAGGTTCTTGCAGTCGGGGTGTTTGCTGCAGGACTGGCTTCTTTCGCACAATACGCATCTGCGACGGAATATCCGCTTACACTGGAAAATTGTGGTCGAACCCTGACCTTTGATCAGGCTCCGAACCGTGTCGTATCGCTTGGTCAAAGCAGTACGGAACTGCTCTATCTGCTGGGGCTGGCTGACAGGGTGGTCGGAACGGCGGTGTGGCTTGGCCCGGTGCAGGAAGAATTCCGGCAGGTCAATGAAACCATCCCGCGTCTGGCAGACAACGATCCCAGCTTTGAAAGTGTGGTCGGACAGAAACCCGATATGGTCGCAACCCAGTTCCAATGGCATATCGGCCCGAATGGCAAGGTCGGAACGATTGACCAGTTTGCTGAACTTTCAATCCCGGTCTATACCGCGCCAGCCGATTGCGTCGGTAAGGACAACACCACGGGCGGTGACGGAACGCGGATTGATGCCTTTTCGATGGATCAGATCTATCAGGGGATAGCCGACCTTTCGAAAATCTTCGATGTCGAGGAACGCGGCGCTGATCTGATTGCCGATTTCAAAGCCCGCGAAAAAGCGGCGCGAGAAAAAGTGGCCGCCGTGAATGGCAAGGGAATTTCGGCACTGTTCTGGTTCTCCAGTGCTGAAATCGATGTTGATCCGTTTGTTGCCGGGCAGAAAGGCGCACCGGCCTATGTCATGTCGATCCTAGGTGTGGAGAATGTCATCGACAGTGATGATGAATGGCCCACAGTCGGGTGGGAAACCATCGCACGAACCAATCCCGATATCATTGTGATTGGCAAAATGGATCGTCGTCGTTTTCCGGCCGATGACTGGGAACTTAAAATGCAGTTCCTGAAATCCGATCCGGTAACCCGTCAGATGAATGCGGTCAAAAGCGGAAATATCGTCGTCATGGATGCCCAGTCGATGAACCCGACCATGCGGACAATCGACGGCATTGAAACGCTGGCCAAGGCAATCGAGGCGTTCGAGGCAACCCAGTGATCGGGCCAATGATCGGGAATATCATTTCCAGCCCTGTTTTCATCAAACGCATCAGCGTGGCATTTGCCGCGCTGATGTTGCTGGCAGCGGTCCTGGCGGTTGCCGCATCGGTGGGCGAAACGGCAATCCCGGTGGGTACGGTGATCGATACGATTGCCAATCACTTATGGGATGCCGGGCATCCGGTGGATGCGATTGATGCCGGTATTATCTGGAACTATCGGCTGAGCCGCGCGATTGTTGCTGCAAGTTGCGGGGCGGCACTTGCTGTTTCCGGGGCGGTCTTGCAGGCGCTTTTGCGTAACAGTCTTGCCGATCCTTACTTGCTGGGCATTTCAGCCGGGGCATCGACGGGGGCGGTCAGTATCGTGATCCTTGGTCTTGGGGCCGGGATGCTTTCGCTGTCACTTGGTGCATTTATCGGCGCAGTGGCGGCATTTGCCTTTGTGACCGTTCTGGCATTACAGGCAGGGCGCGGCACGGGGGCGATCATTCTGGCCGGGATTGCCGGGTCGCAGATGTTTAACGCCCTGACATCCTTCATTGTCACCAAATCGGCCAGTGCCGAACAGGCGCGCGGCATCATGTTCTGGCTTCTGGGCAATCTTAGCGGCGTGCGCTGGCCCGACGTGTGGCTGGCCTTGCCCGTGGCTATTGCCGGGCTTGTCGTGTGTCTCTGGCATGCACGCGCACTTGATGCCTTTACATTTGGTCGTGAATCCGCAGCATCGCTTGGTGTCCCGGTCAGGCGGGTTTATGCCGTGCTGATTGCCGCTGCCGCAATGATGACGGCGGTGATGGTCAGCATTGTGGGGGCCATCGGCTTTGTTGGACTGGTGATCCCGCATGCCGCGCGCTTTTTTGTCGGAACGCGCCATGGGCTGGTATTGCCGTTATCGGCGTTGATCGGCGCACTGTTTCTGGTCTGTGCCGATGTCATCTCACGCGTGATCGTTCCGGGGCAGGTGTTGCCAATCGGTGTGATTACTGCCCTTGTCGGGGCGCCGGCCTTTGCCCTGATCCTGTGTCACGGAAGGATTTTGCGATGACCCTGGAACTGTGCGATATCGTCTGGTCTGCCGGTTTTCGCAAGATCATCAAAAATGTCTCGCTCCGTGTTAAACCGGGCGAGTTTCTGGGCCTGATCGGGCCGAACGGATCGGGCAAAACAAGTTTGATGTCGGTTTTGGCCGGTATTCGTCCACCTGATCAGGGGCGCGCGATGTTGGCAGGGCAGGACATGAAAAAGCATGGCCGTCGCAAACTGGCCCGGCAGATCGGCTTTGTCGAACAGCAGGCCGACACCACAGACCGCTTGACCGCGCGCGAGGCGGTGGCACTGGGGCGCACACCTTATCTCAGCATGCTGTCGCCTTGGTCGGAACGCGATGATGCGATTGTGGAACGTGCGCTCGGCGATGTTGATATGACCCATCTGGCTGACCGGTTCTGGCATACGCTTTCGGGCGGTGAAAAGCAGCGGGTTCATATCGCGCGCGCACTGGCGCAGGAGCCAAAATTCCTGCTACTGGACGAGCCGACAAACCATCTGGACATCCGTCATCAGCTTGGATTGCTGGAACTGGTGCGCGAATTGCCGGTTACCGTGGTGGCCGCCCTGCACGATCTTAACCATGCCGCGATGTATTGCGACCGGATTGCCATGATGCGTGATGGGGAACTGGTCGGGATCGGCAGCCCTGCCGACATTCTGACATCGGAAAATTTGCGTGATGTGTTCGGTGTGGATGCCACCATCGAACATGGCCCGAATGGGGAATGTACTGTGCGTTATCACACAGGTATGAAAAAAGACCGGGCTGCATGACCCGGTCTTTTTCAATTCAAAGGCTTACTTCTGTTCGCGTGCAATCGCGCGCCAGCCGATATCACGGCGGCAAAAACCGCCCGGCCAGTCAATGGCGTCAACGGCCTGATAGGCGCGTTTCTGCGCCTCGGTCACCGACGTGCCGCGTGCGGTAACGCCAAGAACACGACCGCCCGTCGCGGTCAGTTTGTCACCATCCATTTTCGTGCCCGCATGCAGGACCTTGACCTTGTCCATTGCATCGGCATCGGCCACGTTTTTGATCTCGGTACCTTTTTCGTAGCTGCCCGGATACCCCTTGGCGGCCATGACAACGACCATGGCGGTTTCATAATGCCATTCGGGTTCGACGGTATCGAGTTTGCCGGTCGCTGCCCCATCAAGGATATCAAGCACATCCGATTTCAGACGCGTCATCAGAACCTGGCATTCCGGATCGCCAAAACGGATGTTGTATTCGATCAGTTTCGGATTGCCCGCATCGTCAATCATCAGACCGGCAAACAAAACCCCCTTGAACGGATGGCCTTCGGCGGCCATGCCCTTGACGGTCGGAACAATGATCTGTTCCATGACCTTGTCCTCAACCGATTGCGTAAAGACCGGGGCGGGGGAATAGGCGCCCATACCACCGGTATTCGGGCCGGTATCGCCTTCGCCGACCGCTTTGTGATCCTGTGCTGCAATTAGCGGGATGACGTTTTCACCGTCACAAACCGCAAAGAAGGATGCTTCTTCGCCGGTCATGAATTCCTCGATCACCAACTCCGCACCGGCATCGCCGAATTTGCCACCGACCATGCATTCGTCAATCGCGGCAAGGGCTTCATCAACTGTCTGGCAAATCGTCACACCCTTGCCCGCGGCAAGGCCGTCGGTTTTGACAACAATCGGGGCACCGTGTTTTTCAACAAAGGCACGGGCATCGTCAGGCGTGGTGAAACGGCCATAGGCAGCGGACGGGACGCCAAACTTTGCCACCATGTCCTTCATGAAACCCTTGGAGCCTTCAAGCTGTGCAGCAGCCTTTGAACAGCCAAACGATTTGATGCCAACTGCATCCAACGCATCAACAAGGCCCGCGACCAACGGGGCCTCGGGGCCGACAACAACCAGATCGACCGCATTGTCGGTGGCAAATTTCACAAGGCCGTCAATATCGCTATCGGAAATGGCAACACATTGCGCGGAATCGGCAATCCCGGCATTGCCCGGTGCACACCAAAGTTTGGTCAAGCGCGGGCTCTTGGCAATTGCCCAGCACAATGCATGTTCACGTCCGCCACCGCCAACGACCAGAACCTTCATGATTTTAACCTCGATTACGTGTCCGACTGCTTGATGGTCCAGACGGGATGAACTAGGCTTGCACCCCATCCCGCTTGAAAATTTATGCGGGCTTTTAGCATAAAGTGCCCTTGATGACGCAAGATTTGTTCGACCCGTTCGCTCCCATGCCCGAAGAACCCGCGAAACCGGGAAATCTGCCGGAATTTTCGGTCTCCGATCTTTCCAACGCGCTTAAACGCACGGTCGAGGATGCGTTTTCGTTTGTGCGTGTGCGCGGCGAGATTTCCGGTTTCAAACGTGCCAGCAGCGGCCATCTTTATCTGGCGCTCAAGGATGATCAGGCGGTGCTGGATGGTGTGTGCTGGCGCGGGCAGGCATCCAAACTTGGCCTTGCACCCGAAGACGGCATGGAAGTCATTGTTACCGGGCGATTGACGACATTCCCGGGCCGGTCGAAATACCAGATTGTCATCGAAACGATGGAAGTCGCGGGCGAAGGCGCGCTTCTGAAACTTCTGGAAGAACGCAAAAAGAAACTTGCCGCCGAAGGACTGTTTGATGCGGATCGCAAAAAGCCGATCCCGTTCCTGCCTGATGTCATCGGGATTGTAACATCCCCAACCGGGGCGGTTATCCGCGATATCATGCATCGGCTTCGCGAACGTTTCCCGCGCCGGGTTTTGTTATGGCCCGTGGTGGTGCAGGGAACCGGTGCTGCCGAACAGGTCGCGCAGGCGGTGCGCGGTTTCAACGATCTTTTGCCTTATGGCAATATTCCGCGCCCCGATGTCCTGATCGTCGCGCGCGGTGGCGGGTCACTTGAAGACCTTTGGGCGTTTAACGAGGAAATCATTGCCCGTGCGGTGGCGGAATCCGACATTCCGGTGATCTCGGCGGTCGGCCATGAAACCGATACCACCCTGATTGATTTTGTGTCCGACCTGCGCGCGCCCACCCCGACGGGGGCTGCGGAAAAGGCCGTTCCCGTGCGGCTTGATCTGATCGGCCAGGTCGAGGAAGACGGCCTTCGTCTGACGCAGGCCGTCCGTCGGCTTGGCGTGGAAAAACGCACCGCCCTTGAAAGCCTTGCGCGTGGCCTTGGCGATCCGCGCCGGATGCTTGAAGAACGCAGCCAGACCCTTGATAACTGGTCGGATCGACTGCCGCGTGCGGCAGGCAGTGTTTTACAGCAGGCGCGTGCGCGTCTGAACGAAGCCGGGGCACGGCTGGTCAGTCCGCGCGAACAGCTTTCGGAAAAACGCGGACGGTTGGAAAATGCTGGTCTGCGGCTGGATGGGGCGATCAAGTCCGCGATCCAGATGCAAAAGGCCCGACTTGATCAGGCGGCCGCCGGACTTCGCCCGGCAAATGCCAAACGCGATATCGCACGTGATCACAAACAGATCGACGATCTGGCTGCTCGGATGCAGGCGGCGGTTAAAAATATCCTGAACCGCGAAGCCGAAGGACTGGCGCGCTATGACCGTCTTCTGGAAAGCTATTCCTATCGCAATGTTCTCAAACGCGGTTTTGCCGTGGTGCGCGGTGCGGACGAAGGTTTGATCGGCAGGGCATCGGATCTGATTGCCGGGCAGGGTTACATTCTGGAAATGCAGGATGGACGTGCCGATGTAACAGCAGGGACGTATTCCTCTGGAGAGCCCGAGGCGGCACCGGTTGCCACAGTCGCGCCGAAATCCGCATCCAAACCGAAACCGGCCCGGAAAAAAGACCCGGCCCCCAAAGATGATGACAGGCAAGGGAGCCTTTTGTGATGCGTTTCGGAATGACCACGTTTCTGGCGACAACCGGTTTGATCGTATCGTGTTTCGGTGCGATCGCGGCCGAACCAACCTATGAGGGCCAGTTTGTTCAGGGCGGCATCGTGTTCGGGCAGACCGACCCCGGAAGCAGCATCCTTCTGGATGGCAATGCGATTGATACGATCGGGCCGGACGGGGCGTTTATCCTTGGCTTTCCACGCGATTACGAAGGCCCCGCCAAGCTGACCCTGCGCAAGGCTGATGGGGCAGTCGAAGAATATGCCTATGACATCGGTGATCGCGAATTTGATATCCAGCGGATTGATGGCCTGCCACCCAAGATGGTGACACCGGATCCGAAAGTCATGGATCGGATCAAGGATGATTCGCGTCAGGCCCGTGAAGCACGTGTCGAGCGTTTCACGCAGGAATTTTACAAGAACGGCTTTATCTGGCCGGTTCTCGGCCCGATCAGCGGTGTATATGGATCGCAACGCATTTTGAATGGCGAACCGCGTGCCCCGCATTGGGGAGTAGACATCGCCGTTCCGACCGGCACCGAGGTCGTCGCACCGGCTGACGGGATTGTGACGCTGGCGCATCCCGATATGTATTTTTCCGGGGCGACCCTGTTCATCGATCACGGGCTTGGCATGGTTTCGGCCTTTTTGCATTTGTCGGAAATCGATGTGAAAGTTGGTGATGTGGTTCGTCAGGGTGATCCAATTGCCAAGGTCGGGGCAAGCGGCCGTGCAACCGGGCCGCATCTCGATTGGCGGATCAATGTCGGGGATGCGCGCGTTGACGCGGCCCTTCTTGTGCCGCCGATGGAAGACGCACAAAAGGCCGCAAAGGCAAAGGCCAGCAATTGATGATGGATAAACAATAGGGAACGTCTGCCATGAAAAAGCACGGAGCCGTCGCCGCAGGACATGATGTCACAGCACGCGCGGCTGCCGATGTGCTTGAGGCAGGCGGCAATGCCTTTGACGCGATCACCGCTGCGATGTGGACGGCATGCGTGGCGGAGCCGGTTCTGGCGTCGCTGGGCGGTGGCGGATTTGTCATGACCCGTCCGGCGGGAAAACCGCCAAGGCTTTATGATTTCTTTGTCGAAACCCCGCTTGCCAAACGCCCGCGCGAGGAACTTGAATTTGAAAGCCGGTTTGCGACATTTACCGGTGGCGTTACCCAGGAATTTCACGGCGGATACGGTTCGGTTGCAACGCCGGGCGTGGTTGCCGGTATTTTCAAGCTGCATGACGATCTTGGATCATTGCCGATGGCGATGCTGGCCGAACCGGCAATTACCGCCGCACGTGACGGGATCAGACTGGATGCGTTTCAGCGATATGTCATGGGGATTGTGACGCCGCTTCTGGCGTTTTCTTCTGATAGCCGGGCGGTTTTTGGGTCGCCGGGACATCAGGCCGAAGACGGGTTCGAACTGTTGGGCGAGGGCGATCTTCATCATCAGTCCGATATGGCCGACAGCATTGAATATCTGCTGCGAACCGGGGCTGATGGTTTTTATCACGGCGATCTTGGTCATGCGCTAGTGACCGAATGCCGGGAATATGGTGGCTATCTTACAGGCGCTGATTTGGCGGCATACCGGGTTCTGGTCCGTGATCCGCTATTGATTGCCGGACGCAACGGACGGTTTGTTTTAAATCCGCCGCCTGCATCGGGCGGGGTTCTGGTCGGGTTCGGGCTTAAGCTTGCGCGCGAAATTGAACTCGGGGCATTTGGATCGGCCCGTCATCTTGAAGCGATTTCGCGCATTCTTCATGTCACCGGGCTGGCACGTAGCGAACATGGCGCAAGCCCAGCAATCCTTGCCGATGAATTCTGCGAATCCTACCGCTCGATGATCGGCGAACGTCCGCTTAGCCAGAATGGCACGACCCATATTTCCGTGGTTGATGGTGATGGCAATCTCGCCGCCGCAACAATCTCGAACGGGTCCTGTTCCGGGCGGATGGTTCCTGGGACCGGGATCATGCTTAACAACATGCTGGGCGAAGCTGATCTGTCACCCGATGGGTTCCATCACTGGCCGTGCGGTGTGCGCATGACGTCAATGATGACCCCGGCCCTGTATCTGGCGGCGAATGGTGATGCGATTGCACTTGGATCTGGCGGGTCAAACCGCATTCGTTCGACCATGTTGCAGGTGATGCTGAATATCGATGCCTATGACATGACCCTACATGGGGCGGTGGCGGCACCGCGACTTCATGTCGAAGACAGTCTTTTGTCGGTCGAACCGGGATTTGACGGAGCGCTTCTGGATGGTCTTAGCCTGGAAGACCAGCAGCGCTGGGATGCGGAGGATATGTTCTTTGGCGGTGTTCACGCCGCCAAGGTCAGTGGCGACGGCACAAAATTCAATGCGGTGGGGGATGCCCGACGTAATGGCCATCAATTTGTGATTACCGATCTGTAATCCGGCTTGAACCAGCTTAACGCGGAATTTCGTCCGCAGGGCGGACGTCAAGCAACGGAGCCGCATCTATATTTTCCGCATTCATCATGGTGGCAACTCGCTGCATGGATGACAGAAGCTGCGTTTTTTCCCAATCTGGCAGGGCATCGAACTGCGATATGAATTCTTCGTGCAGCATGGTGGGGGCTGCTTTTAATACGTTCTGACCTGCCTCCGTCAGAACCGTATTGACCACGCGCTTGTCCGTGGTGCTGCGACGGCGCTCTGCGAGCCCGCGCTGTTCAAGGCGGTTCAGGATTGTGGTAACCGTTGCCTGGCTCAGTGACACATGATTGGAAATGCGACGCACCGTGACGTTCTGCAATTCGTCAATCGCGCGCAGGACCATCACCTGCGGGATGGTCAGGCCACAGGCTTTCATCATTCGTTTGGAATGAAGATCGGTTGCGCGGATGATCTGGCGCAATGCGACCAGAATGTCCTGCCAGTAGGCCTGTGTCATTATGGTTTCCTCGGGCGATAGCTCTTACGCCACTCGGTAAAGGGGATTGACCGCATTATCAATGCAATTTGTCCTGCGACAAATGATGATCGCTGTTAATTTCCCCGAATGCGTCGTGTGGCAAAAAAAATCATCGCGAAAATGGCAATCAGGACAAGCGTCACACCTGCAATCAACATGGCCTGATTGAGACGCAGATCATATTCCTGTTTGCGTTCGACATAGGCGATAACCTGTCGGCGAAGCTGATCCATTTCCGGTGTGATATCGAAACTCGTTCGATACATCTTGGCCCCGGCACGTGACAGAAGATCGTTGGTTTTGTTCATGCGTTCGATGAACATCGCAAAGCGTTCTTCGGTCGCGGCAAGCTCGTCAAGCGGGCCGTCTTTCACGTCGCCATCTTTGGTGCGCGCGATTGACAGTCTGGTTTGGGTCAGATCATCACCGTCTTCGGCGATGCAATCAGACAGCGGCTTTTTCTCGGCACTCTTGCCGCACTCGATCTGGCGATCCCCGAACTTTTCAACGGCTTCTCGCAGATGTGTCTGCAATTGCTGATCAAGTTCGGCAATCCGTATCCGCACATTCTTTGAACTGCTTTCTATCTTGCCAACATCACCTTCCAGCGCGAATGACGGCCAGACGGCAAACATTGAACCAACAAAAATCAGAAAAAGCGGGACGACGAAACGCAGCAAAAGGGAACTTCCCCCGGACAAGGTGGAGAGGTATCCACCAGTCTGCTGCAAGGGTGTTCCCATTCGGTTAATGCCGGGTGCGATTAACGATGATCAGTTCGGCCAGCGTTTGTGAAGCCACAACCATTGTGCGGGCCGTTCGCGGATCCAGTTTTCCATGATCGCGTTAACATCGGTCATGATGCGCAACGTATCTGCCTTTGGATCATCGGTTTTGCTGATCTGTATGTCCGGATAAAACGTCATCCGGAAATAGGCACCTTTAAGCCGTTCCACCCTGATCGGAATGACAGGGCATTCATAACGAAGTGCGAACTGTGCCAGGGCTGGTGCCGTCATTGCATCGCGGCCAAAGAAGGGTACGGCAATCCCGTTATTGAGCTTTTGATCAACCAGCATCGCCGCATGGCCACCCCGTTTCAGGAAGGATGCAAATTTTCGGGCACCCTTCGATCCCTTTGGCACCAGTTCACCTCGAAATCCCCTGCGGACACTTTTGAAAAGTTTGTCGACCCAAGGGTTATCCGGTGCGCGGTAAATGGTCATCATATCCATATCAAGCGCATCGCCGATTTTGGTCGAAACTTCCCAGTTTCCGATATGGCCGGTAAAGAACAGGCCCGGTTTGTTATCGGACTTGGTCACCAGACCGTTTTCAAGGCCCACAATTTCAAGGCGGGAGCTGCCGCAGACGAGATTTGGAAGATGGGGGATTTCCGCGACACTGCGACCGAGATTTTCCCACATATCGGTTATGATGGTTTCGATTTCTGCTGCCGATTTCTCCGGAAAGGCCTTAACCAGATTGTTTCGGGCTTTCTTGCTTTGACCAAGCTTCGGGCCAATCGTGCGTAAAAGGCTGCCACCGATCTTTGATGCAAGATCAATCGGCATGATCCGGAAAAAGCCAAACAGAAAATAGGCTCCCAATCCCTGCAACGGGTGGGAAATATATTTCTGTCGTGCTTGATAAAAGGCACTGCGTTCAGGCATCGGACAACACCGCCGTAATTATTTTCTCCAGCTGGTCCGGGGCTTCGAATTCCAGCACAATATCAAGGGTGTTTATGCCGTTCCGCTGCCCGGCAGGCAAGCGCATCAGGTCTTTTTCTGTCGTGACCAAATCGGCATTCAACGACTTGGCTTTTTGATGCAGCTCCGCCAATTCGGCCGCACGGAACGGGTGATGATCCGCAAAGTCGACGGTCGCAACAATATCGGCACCGACTGCGCGCAGACTATCATGGAATTTGGCCGGGCGGGAAATCCCCGCAAAGGCGAGAACCCTGCGTCCGGCAAATTCGGCACCATTGCAGGGAACAATGCGGGCGCGCAAAACCGGAACCGACGCGGGCAGGTTTTTCAGGAACGGCGGATTGCCATCGCCGATCAGAATGATCGCACGAACTTTGGCCAATCCCTGTTCAAGGGTTTCGCGCATCGGGCCTGCGGGAATGACGCGACCGTTTCCAATCCCGAAAACGCTGTCGACAACCGCAAAGCTGCAATCCTTGATTAACGATGGATTTTGCAGTCCGTCATCCAGAATGATGGCCTTTGCCCCGGCATTTCTGGCCGTTTCGGCGCCCATACCCCGGTCCCGCGAAATCCATGCCGGCGCCGTTCGCGCCAGAAGCAGCGGCTCGTCCCCGACATCGGCTGCGGTGTCCTTCATCGGATCAACACGGTGCGGGCCGGTTTCCCGGCCGCCATATCCACGGCTCAGGAAATGGGCCTGAATGCCCATTTTGTGCAACGTGTGATACAGCGCGATTGCGGTCGGTGTTTTACCCGCACCGCCGATGGTAAAGTTGCCAACGCAGAAAACCTTGCATCCCGGATGGCGCATGGTTGTTGTCATCGCCCGAATGCCTGCACCTGCGCGCCACAGCAGGGAAAAAGGCGACAGTGCCTTGGCCATGCAGCCGTCTGCCAGCCAGAAATCAGGCGCGCGCATTGGCAACCTCCCCGGTTAAAAGCGGGGTGATCGCATCAATGGTTCGTTCGAGAACCTCGGCCTTTGAATTGGCATATGCCAAGGCGGCATTTGCCAGTGCGCTCGCCTTTTCCGGTTGGGTCAGAAGAATATCAATCTGCCTTGTCAGGTCGTCACGATCAGCAACCGGTCGGCAGGCGTGTGCTGTAAGAAGTTCCTGACTGATCTCGCTAAAATTGCTCATATCGGGGCCATGCAGAATGGCGCATCCAAGCCGTGCCGGTTCAAGCGGGTTCTGCCCGCCGGACGCACAAAGGGATTTTCCGATCAGGCAAACCGGTGCAACCCGGTAATAAAGCCCCATCTCGCCCATCGTATCGCCAAGATAGATGTCGATATCTTCGGTGATTTTGTGCCCCAGGCTTCGGCGGGCAACGCGCAATCCCTGGGCAATCAGATCCGCCTCGATTTCATCAGCACGATCCGGATGACGGGGAACAATAACTGTCAAAAGGCCTTCATGTTTTGGCGAAAGTGCTTGATGAACCTGTGCGCAGGCCAGTTCCTCGCCCTCAAACGTACTTGCCGCAAGCCATACCGGGCGGGTGCCGATCTGCGATTGCAGTTCGGTTAGGGCGTCGGCTTCGACCGGCAGCGGGGGGGCTGCAAATTTCAGGTTCCCGACGGCGCGCACATCCTTGCCGCCAAGGGAAACGAACCGTTCGGTTTCCTTGCTTCCTTGCGTCAGGATCAGGTCAAATGCGGAAATGACCGGTGTGATAAAGGATGGAAATCGTGAATAGCTTTTAAAGCTTCGGGCCGAAATGCGGCCATTAAGCAGTGCCAGTCTTGTCCCTGCCTTCTTGGCCTTGGTCAGAATATTGGGCCAGAAATCACTTTCAAGCCAAAGAGCCGCATCCGGTTTCCAGTGATGCAGAAAACGCGCAACGCAAACCTGCCGATCAATGGGGATGAACTGATGGATCACCCCTTTGGGAAGGCGTTGATACATCATTGCCGCCGACGTAACTGTGCCGGTGGTGACAAGGATCGAGGTTTCGGGAAAACGCGCACGAATGGCATCAATCACCGGCAGGGATGATAGGGATTCGCCAACACTGGCACCATGTATCCAGACGAGTTTCCCCTTCGGGCGCAATGCACTGGCATGACCGAACCGTTCACCGATCCGTCCTGCATCTTCCTTGCCGCGTTTTTTGCGCCGTTGCAGATAAATGCCAAGTACCGGACCCAAAAGCCGTGTCGCCACGCGATAGGCGTAAAACAGGCTCATTTGGCGCTTTCCTGTTCTGCCGTTGCCATGGCCGAACGCTTCTGTTTGGGAAGCTCATCGGGGCCGGCGGGCTCAATCACGTCAAGGCCAAGCTTGCGGTCGCTTTGCTGTGTCAGCCTGGTCAAGGCCGTTTCCAGCTCCAGCCGCTTTTCCTCCAGCCCGGCATCATCCAGATCCCGTCCGATATGGATCGGATCGCCCCAGCTAAACACGCCTTTTGAAAACGGAAGCGGCAGCACGAACCGGTCCCAACTGTCAAAGACGCGCCGGTTTGATGCCGAATAGGTCAGCGGGAAAATCGGAACGCCTGCAAGCTTTGCCGCCTGCACAATGCCATCCGAAATCCGCATGCGCGGTCCACGCGGTCCATCCGGGGTCATGCCGACGACTTCACCGGATTTCAGCGCCTTCAGAATGCGCCGCAACGCTGCCGCACCGCCTTTGCCCTGCCCGGTTGACCCTGCAATCGTGGCAATCCCGAAATGACCAATGGTGCGGGAAATGATTTCACCATCGCGATGCGATGAAATCAGCATGTTAAACGGGCGGTCACCGGCAACCGAACGCCATGTATAGGGCATCATCAGCAAACGCTGATGCCAGAAAGCCACGATAAACGGTTTGCCTTCCGTCAGGAAATGGGCAGGATGATCCCCGCCTTCCGTGTGCCAGCGGCCGGTGAGCCGGACGAACCGGATATAGGCTGCCGCAAGCCAGCACAAAGTGCTACGCGCCTGATCGCTTTTTATGATCCGCTTATGCAACTGCACGCCAGTTTATCCCGAATGTTTTAGGCCTGATTTTCGGTTTCTTCCGAGAATTGCAGATTATAGAGATTGGCGTAAGCCCCTCCCAGTGCAAGCAATTCTTCATGGCGTCCCTGTTCCGTGACGCGTCCGTTCTGAATAACGCAAATTTTGTCGGCATCAATAATTGTCGACAGGCGATGCGCAATAACAAGCGTTGTGCGACCCTTCATCAACTCGGTCAGGGCCCCCTGAATATGGCGTTCCGATTCCGTATCAAGGGCCGACGTCGCCTCGTCCAGAAGCAGGATTGGGGCATTTTTCAACATTGCCCGCGCAATCGCAATACGCTGGCGCTGCCCGCCCGAAAGCTTCACACCATGTTCGCCGACAATGGTGTCATAACCGTTTTCAAGCTGCAGGATGAAATCATGCGCTGCCGCGTGGCGGGCGGCTTCCTCAATTTCGGCGTCGGTCGCACCAAACCGGCCATAGGCGATGTTGGATCGGACCGTATCATCGAACAGCGTGATTTCCTGACTGACCAGTGCGGTTGCCGAACGCAGGCTTTCCAGTGTCACATCGCGAATATCTTGGCCGTCAATGGTGATCGCACCTGCATTGATGTCGTAAAACCGCGGGATCAGGTTCAGGATCGTCGATTTACCGGCACCCGAGGGCCCGACAAGTGCGATCGTCTGACCGGCTTCGATATCAAGGCTGATATCGTGTAATGCGGTCGTTTCATCATTATAGGAAAACGCGACATCCTTGAACTGGATGGCGCCGCCCTTGACCTCAAGCGTTTTGGCATCATCGGCATCGCGAATTTCCGGTTCGATATCAAGAACGGTAAACACGCGCTGGGATGCTGCAAGACCGGCCTGCAGGTTGATATTGATATTTGCAAGGCGCTTGACCGGTTCATATGCCAGCAGCAGGGCCGTAATGAACGAAAAGAAACTGCCCGGGTCGCTTGCCCCGTCAATGACGCGGCTGCCGCCATAGATGATGATCGTCGTGATTGCGGCCCCGCCGAGTGTTTCCATGATGGGGGACGAACGCGCGCTGACTTTCTGGGCCTTGAAGCTCAGATCGAAAACGGTTTCGACAAGCTTTTCCATTCGTGAACATTCATAGGGTTCCATGCCATAGGCTTTGACATGACGGACACCCTGAAAAGTCTGTTCCAGAAGGGTTGCGAATTCACCGATCTGCTGTTGCGTATTGGCTGAAACCTTGCGCATCCGCCGACCCAGCCGTGCAATCGGCAGGATGGCGGCGGGAAACACCGTGAACGCAATGATGGCAAGCTGCCAATCCTGATAGAACATGACGCCAATCAGAACGATGGCGGTCAGAAAGTCCTTGCCAAAACCGGTCAGCGATACGGAAACGGCCGCACGCATTGCGGTGATATCACTGGTAAAGCGCGTGATCAGTTTGCCGGTGTTGGTGCTGTGGAAAAATCCGATATCAAGCCGGATGACATGCTCGTAAAGCTTGTTCTGAATATCGGCAAGAATACGACCGCCGACATAGCTCATCAGAACCGATTGCCCGTAATTGGCAAAGCCTTTCAGCGCGAAGGCTGCAAGGACGGCAACCCCGACAGGGAGCAGCATCGCCGGGTTCTTTTTGACGAAGACCTCGTTAATCACCGGGTCCATCAGATAGGCATAGCCGCCGGTTGCCGCCGCCATAAGCGCCATGCAAACCAAAGCCAGAACAATCTTGCCGAAATAGGGGGCAACCGCATCCTTAACGATGCGTTTGATCATTGGCAATGTGTTCCAATGTTCTGTCGTGTGATCTAACGAATGCTTTGGCAATGAATTCTTCCCGGTCGTGCGACGCCATTTCCGATTGTGTCAGTCCGACACTATCTATATGGATGAGGCATCATGGATATCTTGATCTTTCCGGGCTGTTGCTAGCATGCCCGGGCAGGTGCGGCAAGCCGCAGCAACGTAACTTAACTGATACTGACAGGGCTTGCAGGAATGCAGGCCACGAAAAACGACATATAAGATAAAAAAATGACAGAGCAACTCCACGTGTTCGTGGAACAGACGATTGCGCAAGGTGTGGGCGCACGTGTTTTTCCGCTGCGTTGGGCCGGTCGCCGTATCTGGGTCAAGCAGGCCGTTCCGCCAAAGGAAAAGGGCTGGCATCGCCTGCAGCGGTTGATCGCGACCCTGACGCGGATACCGATGTTGCGCCCGACCGTATCGCCCGGCGGCAAGGCCGGTCTGGCGAGCGAGGCTGAAATCATTCATGCCTTGACGAAGGCGGGGGTTCTGGTTCCCGATCTTCTGGCGGTCACAGATAACTGGATTGCAATCGGGGATAACGGGGCCATTTTGCAAACCGTCATCAGCGATGCGGTAAAGGCCGGTGATGAAGACCGCGTTGCCGAACTGATTGCCAAGGCCGGGGCCGCCTTGGCCGATTTGCACATCAGCGGCTTTACCCATGGCGCGCCCCTTTTGCGCAACATGACCATCCGTGATGATGGCAGGATCGGCTTCATCGATTTCGAAGAAGACCCCAACAAACGCATGCCATTGCCCGATGCGCAGGCGCGCGATGTCCTGCTGTTTCTGTTTTCCATCCAACGCGGCTTCAAACGCCGTCCCGATCTTTTGCGTTCGGGATGGCGGGCATATCTGGCGGCAACCGGCAGGACCGCGCCCCAAATGAAACCGCTGTCTCATATCGTGAGGGTTATTCGACCGGTTTACATTGCGTTGAAACCTTTCCGTCGCTGGCTCGGGACGGATGCGATCAACGCGATGCGGGCATATGGCATTCTGCGTCGAAGTCTGCGCGGCAAGGACGCTCCCTATGACGTTGCCCCGGTGACCGAATAAAACACCAAACACCGGCGCAGATTACTGCGCCGGTTGTTCCACGGGCATGACTATTGCCGGTTCCACCGATGCTTTCACCTCGGTGATGTCCTCAACGGCCAGACGTTTTGCCGCAGCCCCGTCAAACCCGCCCGAAAATGGTGCCAGATTGTGCAGGAACTGCGTGGCTGAATTGCGCCAGCTATATTGTTCCGCCAATGCACGTGCGTCTTTACCGTCAAGCTCAAGGGCTGCCATGGCGGCTTCGCGCAGGTCGGCGTCAATGGCACCTGCCTTGGTCCCGCGCACGATGTCGGCTGGTCCCTGAACCGGGAATACCGCAACCGGGGTTCCCGATGCCAGGGCCTCAAGAATAACAAGGCCAAAGGTGTCGGTTTTGCTCGGGAAGACAAAAACATCGGCCGAGGCAAAGGCAATTGCCAGCTCCTCGCCGATTTTTTTGCCAAGGAACTGCGCATTCGGATATTTCGATTTCAGTTCCGTCAGTTGCGGCCCGTCACCGACAACGAATTTTGTCCCCGGCAGGTCAAGATCCAGAAAATGTCCGATATTCTTTTCAACCGCCACCCGGCCAACAAACAGCCAGTGCGGTTTGGGGAAATCCCCGAAACTTGCATCGGGTCGTGGTTTGAACAGGTTAAGGTCAACACCCCGCGACCAGATATTCAGCCTGTTAAAGCCGCGATCGGCCAGTTCTTCGCGAAGCGTTTCCGTGGCCACCATGACCGATTGTGATTTGTTATGGAACCGCCGCATCCCGCGATAGGAAATCGAAAGCGGCAGGCGCGTCCGCGCATGCAGATATTCCGGGAACCGGGTGTGATAGGCCGATGAAAACGGCAATTCGCGTTTCAGGCAATAAGCACGTGCCGCCTGACCCAGCGGGCCTTCGGTCGCGATATGGATGGCAACCGGCTGCAGGGCATCAATCATCCGGGCAAGCTTGCGTTTGGCAAACAGAGCCAGTCTGATTTCCGGATAGGTAGGGCAGGGGATCGTCCGGAATTGATCGGGCGAGATGATATGGACATCATGCCCCATCTCGCCCAGTTCGTTGCGCACGGTTTCAAGGGTACGCACTACTCCATTTACCTGGGGATACCAGGCATCGGATACGATCAATATTCTCATGCGGTCTTTCCAATCGGCGTGCCGCTGTTCTTTTTTGAACTGCGGGACGCGGTGCGGGTACTTTCCCCGGCAATCCGGAACAGCGACATCAGCTTGCCAAGTCCAAGGGACGGCGCACTGGCTGCATCGCGGCCGGGTTGGGAATGTGTCATCGCCATCTGGCGCATTTCCGCCCAGTAAAGCAGTTCAAGTTTTCCGGCCTTGTCTTCGACAAGCGCGGTGCAGCTTTCGACCCAGTCGCCGTCATTGCAATACAGCACATCGCCAATCATGCGTTTCTCGGCATGATGGATATGGCCGCAAACCACGCCATCCACCTTGCGTTTGGCGGCTTCGTGCGCGACGGCATTTTCGAAGTTGCAGACGAACTGGACCGCGTTCTTGACCCGGTTCTTAAGATAGGCCGACAGCGACCAGTATCCGTAACCCAATCGGCGGCGAATGCCGTTGTAGTAACGGTTCAGGACAATCGCGAGGTTGTAGGCCGTATCCCCAAGATAGGCGAGCCACTTGGCATATTTGACGACACCATCAAACTCGTCGCCGTGAATGATCAGAAGCTTTCTGCCATCCGCCGTCTCGTGAATGTCGTTCATCTTGACTTCGACATGCCCGAAGGTCATATCGACAAACTCACGGGCGAATTCATCATGGTTGCCGGGCACAAAAATGACCTTTGCACCGTTCTTGGCCTTGTCCATGATTGTGGTGATAACGGCGTGGTGGCTTTCGGGCCAGTACCAGCTTTTCTTAAGCCGCCAGCCGTCAATGATATCGCCAACCAGATAATAGGTATCCGCCGTTACTTCATTGAGGAAATCCAAAAGAAGATCTGCCTGACATCCACGTGTTCCGAGATGGACGTCTGAAATCCAGACCGTGCGGTAATGCGGTTGCAGCGTCATCGCTGTCATTGCCGCTCCTCCGTATCCTGCCATAAGGACGGCTGGAATCCGACGGTTTTACATGCCGGATACTGTCCCCAACCAGTAATTGTTTAAAACAAATGGCGCGAATATATAACCCGTTCATATAAATTTATCGGTTCTGTCAATATCCTGTTACATATTTCATTTTGTATAAAGGGAACGCGAAAGTAATGTTTCATTTTTATTTCGAAAGTTTTTCGCAATGACCCATGACGGGGTAACTGTCATCTTCAATCCGCGTGCAGGCGGAAACAAACAGCGTTTCCTTTCAAGCATTTTGCAAAAAGCCGGTGTAAAGGTTGAATTGTTACAGACAACCCATCCCGGCCATGCGCGTGAACTGGCGCGCAAGGTTCGTGCCCATCAACGGCTTTTTGTTGCCGGCGGCGATGGGTCGCTGAACGAGGCTCTGAACGGTTTGCTTGATGCGCAGATCGAAGGCCACGAAGTTCCGCCGCTTGGTATCATTCCGCTGGGAACAGCCAATGTTCTGGCGGTCGAGGTCGGGCTTGAAATCCGCGCGCAGGCAATTGCCGATTACATCAATAACCCGGCACAGGTCTGGGTGCGGCCCGGGCTGGTCAACGGCCGGGCGTTCTTTTTGATGGTGGGTATGGGGGCTGATGCCGATACCGTCGCAAATGTGTCGCTAAAACTTAAAAGACTGATCGGCAAGGGCGCATATGTTATCGAAGGGCTCCGTAATATCATCTTTCCGCATCACCGCGATTTCGAGGTCAATATCGGACGCGAACAATATCGCGTCGCCGGTGTGGTTGCGACACATGCTAAGCATTATGGCGGGGCGTTCGTTATTTCCCCCGACGCCAAACTGACCGATAACAGCCTTGATGTCGTGCTGATGCCAGGAAGCGGTTTTATGGCGCTGGCGCGATACGGGATTGCTTTGACGCTGAACCGGTTGCATGCGCAAACCGATGTATCGGTCGTACAGACCGAACGACTGACCATCACCAGCCATTGCGGCCCCGCACCCTTGCAGATTGACGGCGAAAGTGCCGGCAAGCTGCCCTGCGAAATCAGCCTGTCACCTTATCCGGTACGGGTTATGGTGCCTCAGGCCTATGCCGACCAATGCAATGGCCGCCAAAACGAAAACAGGGATGCGCAAAACACACCCCTGTTGCAAATCGCCGCCGATTGATTTTCGGGCTTATTGCCCGGCCAGTGTCATGCCATCAATCCGGATTGTCGGGGCATTGGTGCCGTATTTGAAGGTCAGGTCATTGGCCGGTACGGCCGTTCTGAACATGTCCTTCAGGTTGCCGGCAACCGTGATTTCAGACACCGGATACGCAAGTTCGCCATTCTCGATCCAGAAGCCCGATGCCCCACGCGAATAATCGCCGGTCACACCATTAACGCTGCTTCCGATCATTTCGGTGATGTAAAGGCCCTGTTTGATGTCCTTGATCATGTCGGCGGGCGATATGGTGCCCGGTTCCATGTAAAGGTTCGTGGTGGACGGACCCGGCAGGCTTCCTGCACCACGCGATGCGTTGCCGGTTGATTTCAGGCCAAGCTGGCGGGCGGACCGCAAATCCATGATCCAGGTTTTCAGAACACCATTTTCAATCAGATGACGTTTTTCGTTGGCGACACCTTCGGCGTCAAACGGTTTGGATCGCAGGCCACGTTTGCGGTGCGGGTTATCAATGATGTTGATCCCCGGCGCAAAGATTTCCTTGCCCATGGCATCCAGAAGGAAACTGGTGCCGCGCGCAATACCCGATCCGTTGATCGCACCGGCCAGATGCCCGACGAGGGATGCCGAAACGCGCGGATCGTAAATCACGGGCACCTGTGTGCTTTTGACCTTGCGCGGGTTCAACCGTTTCAGGGTTTTTTCCGCTGCCTTCAGGCCGATATCGACCGGATCGCGCAGATCGGTCGAAAAGACCGCGCTGTCATAATCATAATCGCGTTCCATGCCGGTGCCGGTTCCGGCAAGGACGGATACGGAAATGTGGCTGCCGCTGCCAGCATAGGAATTGGCAAAGCCGTTGGTCGCGGCAAGCGTGATCTGGTGGGTTTCCCATCCTGCATCTGCGCCCTCGGAATTGGTGATGCCTTCAACCGATCGTGCAGCTTCTTCGCAGGCGGTGGCCCATGCAATCAGCTTTTCCTGACTGACTTCACCCGGTTCGCAAAGTTCAAGCGCCTCGACATCAAATGTTTCGGCAAGTTCAGATGGGTCGGCAATGCCGCAGAATGGGTCCTCGGGGGCGTTTTTCGCCATGGCGACGGCGCGCTCGACCAGCTCGTTCAACGCGCTTTCGCTGGTGTCGGATGATGAGACAACCGCCTGCTGCTTGCCGATCAGAACACGCAGGCCAAGATCAGCACCCTCTGATCGTTCAAGCTTCTCCATTTTGCCCAGTCGCTGCGATACCGAAAGTGACGTGCCTTCGACATAAACGGCATCCGCATCGTCGGCACCCGCCTTTTTTGCGCGCGCCAGCAGGTCGGTGATGCGATCGAGTGTCATGTCGGTTTTGGGCATGGAAGCTCCCTTTGATCGGAATGTGGTTTCCTATGGTTATAGGCAGGCTGATCGCTTTTCGCAAAGGGCAAGAAAAGGACAGGGACCTGAAACTGTCGCTGATATCATCTGGCAGGGCGCTCTGCTTCGCGCGCACCCGGTGTGTGAAGCGTTTGTTTGACCGAAATTGATCTTTGGCCATTTTTTCTTCGCAAGTTGCTATTATGACCGGAAAACCGAACCGGGAAAAACCGGAAACCTGCAAGAAATGACGGGAAATACACGTGCGAAACCTGTTTGTGGCAACACTGCTTCTGGGAACTTCCCTGCCGATGTTGCAGGCTAATGCCCAGGAAACTGCGACACCAAATGATACTGTGGCGGCACCTGTAACCGCCGATGACCTTTACCGCGAAATGCGCATTCAGGCCGGGCAATATGCCGCGCAAAACCGTCATCAGGTTCTGGTGGGGGATTTCACCTGCGACGATGTCAATGACCAGATCGTCGGCTGGGTGGATCGTGACAATCCCGAAGGACCTTTTTTCGACGTCCTGATGGTGTCCAATCACAAGGGACAGGCGCATTCCGAATTAAAACAGATCCCGTTTGCCCAGTCCGAACAATACGCCCTGTGCATCGACGATAAAACCGCCCCGCCGGTCATGAGCTGGCAGGTCAACGATCCCGAATACATGCGTGATGTCATGGGTGATGGCGATCTTTGCAATATCGCGGTTCGGGTCGACGATTTCATGTGTGACGCGCCACAGTTCTTCTGGTCGGATAAGCCGTCTGATGACGGACAGAATTGGGTGTTCTTCCGGAATTGAGGCGGGAAAGTATGCGTGATATAGTGCGCATATATTATGCACATAAGATATGGGGTGCAGTATGGGCGCTGTTACGAACAAACATACCCGCAAGGCGACCAATGTCAGTCTTGATTCCGAACTTCTGGAAACGGCAAAGCAGCTTGGAATCAATATTTCACGCAGTGCCGAGGCCGGACTAAGAGACGCGGTTACGAAACGACAGGCCGAAATCTGGAAAAAGGAAAATAGTGCGGCGATACAGGCCAGCAATGACTATGTTGAAACGCACGGTATTCCATTGGCATCGCATCGGAAATTCTGATGGCGCGTTATGACATTCATAAATTCGCCAACGGATATGTTGTGGATGTGCAGGCCGATCTTCTTGCGGATATGAACACGCGTGTGGTTGTGCCGCTTCGTCCGCATTCGGAAATACCAAAACCAATCGGGCGTTTGAACCCGGTTATCATGATTAACGATACCCGATGGGTTTTGCTTCCGCAGTTCATTGCGACAGTCGCGGTTGCGGAACTCGGAGAAGTGGTCGGTGAGTTTTCTGAAAAATTCGTTCTCACCGACGCACTGGACATGGTGTTTCAGGGAATTTAATCCCGCCAGATTTTCTTGCCCGATCCCGGCAATCCGTACCGGTCCCATTTGGCATCAACCCGATCAATAATCTCGTCTTCCATGAAGATCTTTTCGCCCCATTCCCGATGGGTTTCCGGGGGCAGCTTGTTGGTCGCATCAAGGCCAAGCTTGCCGCCAAGGCCGCTTTCGGGCGATGCGAAATCAAGATAGTCGATGGGGGTTTCGGTCACGGTGGTGATGTCGCGCACCGGATCCATGCGGGTTGAAATCGCCCACATCACGTCTTTCCAGTCACGCACATCAATATCGTCATCCACCACAATGACGAATTTCGTATACATGAATTGCCGCAGGAACGACCACACACCCATCATTACGCGCTTGGCATGCCCCGGATAGGCTTTTTTCATCGACACGACCGCGATGCGGTACGAACATCCTTCGGGCGGCAGCCAGAAATCGACGATTTCGGGGAATTGCTGCTGCAATAATGGCACGAAGACATCGTTCAACGCTTCGCCAAGGACCGATGGCTCATCTGGCGGGCGACCGGTAAAGGTCGACAGATAGATCGGCTTTTTGCGCATGGTGATTGCGGTGATGTTAAAGACCGGGAATTCCTCGACCGAGTTATAATAACCGGTATGGTCGCCATACGGCCCCTCGGGCGCATATTCATCAAGCGACACATAACCTTCCAGAATGATTTCGGCCGTCGCCGGAACTTTCAGCGGAACGGTTTTGCACTCAACCAGCTCGACCTTTTCCCCGCGCAGCAATCCGGCAAACTGATATTCCGAAAGCGTATCGGGAACCGGTGTCACCGCGGCAAGGATCGTACCCGGATCGGCACCCAGCACGATGGCGGCCGGCAACGGATCGCGCTTTTCCTTTTTCCATCGCGCATGATGCTGCGCCCCGCCACGATGTTTCAGCCAGCGCATGATCGCCTTGTTCTTGCCCAGAACCTGCATGCGATAGATGCCAAGATTGAACACATCGCGTTTGTCACCGCCCTTTTCATTGGCGGTCGGGCCCTGTGTCACAACCAGCGGCCACGTGATCAGCGGGGCCGGCTCCCCCGGCCAGCAGGACTGGATCGGCAATTTTGAAAGGTCAATGTCGTCACCTTCAAGGACGATTTCCTGACACGGTGCCTTGGAAACCGTTTTGGGCTTCATCGCCATTACGGTCTTGGCCAAGGGCAGCATCGAAAATGCTTCCCTAAGGCTTCCCGGTGGTTCGGGCTGTTTGAGAAACGCCAGCGTTTCGCCGACTTCGCGCAATTCTTCGGGCTTGCGGTTCATGCCGGCCGCCACGCGGTCCACGGTGCCAAAAAGGTTCACCAGAACCGGCATGTCATATTTCTGGCCGTCCTCGCCAATGACATTTTCAAACAGGACCGCCGGGCCACCTTCGGCCAGAAGGCGCGTCTGGATTTCCGTCATCTCAAGATAGGGGGAAACCGGTTCGCTAACCCGGACCAGACGGTCTGTCTTTTCAAGCTCGTCGATGAAGTCGCGAAGGGATTGATAGGGCATGGGCACCGCAATCTGTGAAATCGGTCGGTCAAAGCTGGCAATAGCCGGACCAGCAACAAACCGTGCCAACAATAAATCTGTTGTTTCACGAATTAATACGGTGCAGGCGTGATGTCCAGCATCCACTCCCTTATCGGGCTGAAGGGAGTGGATGCCAGACAGGAAAATTACGAAGAACGATTGGTGTAATAGGCGACGTTTCCATCATTATCGATGGTTGCCAACTGGCCCGCCTTGGTCAGGACCGACATGCAATCATCTTCCTCATCCTGGCCCCAAAGGCACAGATATTGCCCCTGTTCGATGGTCCAGAGTTTTTCGCGCATGCCGCGATCACCGTCCTCATCAATCCAGGTAATGGATGCCATGCCATTCTGGAAATAGGTGACATTCACGTTGGTTTCCTTGCCCTCGTCACGATAGGAAAAGGTCTGGTCATTGATCGTATTGACCAATGCGGTACCGGTTAACGGGCTGTATCCCGACGCAACAACCGTTGCGGTGGCTTCTTCCATATCGTCACTTTGAACATCAATATCCGGGGTCGCCGATGGTGTTCCGCAGGCAGACAGGGCCGCGGTGATCGAAATAACGCCAGCAAGACCGGCACGCTTGATATGTGTTATGTTCATTTTGTTTTCCTTTTGCTCTTTGTGCCCACCAAATCATTTGGGATATCTGCCGCCTACGGCGGCGATCCGGCAGAGCGAACAGTCAGAATAAAAAGGAAAATTGTCGCCTTCTGGTCGTCTATGCGTCGACTGAATGGCAATATTGACCAAATTGGTGGTGTCGGTTGCAGACGGATTTGGTTATACAGGGGCAAGAAACCGGGTTGCGCAGCACCACCCTGTGCGGCCTGTCGACATTCACCAAAGCATGAAGGACGCACAGATGGCCAAGTACTGGGTTATCGGGGGCACCTATCAGGATACCGGTTTTGACAAGCCGATCGGCGAAGAAACCAAAGTCGGTCCGTTTGGCAGCTTCGAAGACGCGGAAAAAGAATGGTCCAAGATGGCTTGGCAGTCGGTTGACGACGCCAATTCGCGTTACCGTATCGAACGTCTCGAAGAATACTGGGTTGTCGGTGGCGAATACGAAACCACCGATTTCGAAAAGCCGGTCGGCGGCGAAGAAGAACGCCACGGCCCGTTTGCGACCTTCAAGGATGCCGAAAAGGCTTGGTCGAAACTGGCTTGGCAGCACGTTGATAACTGCAATTGCCGTTATCGCGTCGTTGAGGGCTGAACCGGCCTTAAAACCGGAACCGATTGACGATGTTTTCTGTTTCTGATGCGCAGGCGATCCCGGATCGTTCCTTGCGCGAACAGATTGAAAAACACCCACGCGCGCAGGATCTCCTGCGCGCGTTTTTATATCCCTATACCGCGCCGGATCATGACTTCCTGTTTGTCGATGGTGCGGTTGTGGCCCTTCCGGACGACAGCATTACCGATGCCATCGCCGGACGAACGCCTGTTCTGGCGGTGGGGTCCAACCGGGCGCCGGTTCAACTGGCGCGAAAATTTGCTGCCCCGCGTCATCTGGACCCGGTTCCGGTCACGGTTGGCTGGATGGATCACCATGATATCGTTTATTCCGCGCATATGACCGGCTATGGGGCGATCCCCGCAACATTGGCCCCGTCACCTGGAACCCGCGTACGGGTTGCCGTGACGTGGCTGAATGCGGTGCAACTGACCCACATGCACGCAACGGAATCCGTTCCCGATCATTACCGGTACCAGCAGATTGACGGAAAAAACCTGCATCTTGATTGCGGGGTATCGGTTGATCTGATCGGCAGCTATCAGTCGACTGCCGGGCATGTTTTTGACGCGAACGATATCTTTGCCCTGGCGGGGATCGCAGCAACGAAACGGCGGTTCAGGTCCCTGAACCAGTGGGAAATGATCGCACATATCGCAATGCGCGCGGGGCAACCGATGCATCCCGATTTCGTGCTTTGGTTGACTGATAATATTGTAATGCGGAAAAAACTGGCCGGCCGCTATTTAAAATCAGCGGAATGATCCCACATCAGAATTATCGTTCCATTACGTTGTTGCTTTCTTTCTCATGTTTTGTAACCATTTGAAATTGCTTTGATTTCGAATGTGGTTTGCAAGGGGAAAAGCAACCTGAAACCAAAAAGACTTTGATGACTGCAATCGGATGAACCAGAAACATCCGGTTGTATTCGTTGAAAATACAATTCCGATGCTCGGGGTACAACAGAGGTATCGGAATGGGAAAAATCAAAAGATCCTTTGGGGGGATTAACTGGCGCAGTTTTTCTGCTGCCAGCATTGCTGCGTTACGCAGCAATGCTCATTTCGTGGGGAGGATGAAATGTTTAGTGCGCGGTCCGACGATGCCCATATCGTCGAAGCGATCAAAAGATCCCAGGGTACTATCGAGTTCACGCTTGATGGCAAGATACTGGATGCGAACCAGAATTTCCTGAACCTGATGGGCTATGACCTGTCAGATATTCGCGGCAAGCATCACAAAATGTTTGTCGATGAGAAATACGCCCAAAGTTCCGAATACAAGGATTTCTGGGAAAAACTGCGTGCGGGTAAATTCTTTACCGCCGAATTCCAGCGATTTGGCAAGAATGGCAAGGAAGTCTGGATACAGGCAACCTATAACCCGGTGCTTAATCATCGCGGTGTCCCTTACAAGGTTTTCAAGGTCGCAACCGATGTCACCGATCGTAAACTGAGATCGGCGGATTATGCCGGACAGGTCGATGCCATCGGAAAATCCCAGGCAGTGATAGAATTTGCCATGGATGGTACGATCCTGAAGGCCAATGAAAACTTCCTTTCTGCGATGGGATACGAGTTGTCCGAGGTGCAGGGCAAACATCACCGGATGTTTGTTTCACCCGAATTTGCCCAAAGCCGCGAATATGCCGATTTCTGGGCCAGGCTGCGCGACGGTAAATATATGTCTGCCGAATATCAGCGGTTTGGAAAGAACGGTAAGGAAGTCTGGATACAGGCCAGTTACAACCCGATCATGGATATGTCCGGACGCCCGTTCAAGGTTGTAAAATACGCGACCGATATCACAGCCGAAAAAATACAAAGAGCCGATTTTGCAGGCCAGATTGATGCCATCGGCAAATCGCAGGCGGTTATTTCGTTTGAGATGGACGGTACGATCATTGATGCCAATGACAACTTTCTGAATGCGATGGGCTATTCCCGCGACGAGGTCAAAGGAAAGCATCACAGCATATTTGTTGATCCGGAATATGCCAAAAGCGACAAATATCGTGATTTCTGGGCGGCCCTTGGACAGGGGAAATATCAGGTCGCGGAATTCAAACGCTTTGGCAAGGGTGGCAAGGAAATCTGGATTCAGGCCAGCTATAATCCGGTGATAGATATGAACGGTCGGCCGTTCAAGGTGGTCAAATATGCCACCGACATCACCAAACAGGTTCAGACCCGTATCACGGCCGAAGAACTTGCTGAAGGATCAAGCGCAAGTGCTGAAGCCGTCGCCAGCGCATCCGAGGAAATGCTGGCAGCCATTCAGGAAATCAGCGAAAGCATGCAACGTTCCCAGATTGCCGTGACCGACATTGTTTCAAAAATCCAGATGGCCGATGAAATTCGCGGAGAGTTGGAAACAACATCCGAAGCGATGACCGGCGTGGTGCAGATCATCCGTGATCTGGCTGAACAGGTAAACCTGCTGGCCCTGAATGCAACGATTGAGGCCGCCCGTGCCGGTGATGCGGGCAAGGGCTTTGCCGTGGTCGCGGGCGAGGTTAAAAACCTTGCAACCCAGACGGCCAAGGCAACAGATCAGATCGAAGTCCAGATTGGCTCGATGTTGAGCATCACCAAACGTGTCGTCAGTTCGACACAGCAAATTTCAACATCGGCCAACGAGGTCAGCGATTACGTCAATGCCGTGGCTTCGGCAGTGGAAGAACAAACCAGCGTGACACAGGATATTTCAAAGAATATCCAGTTCGTGTTCACCGGCATCAGCGAACTGAATGATTGCGTGAAACAGATCGCAAGCTGAATAGATCCTGACCCTAATTCTCCCGGTCTGGCAAAAGCTGCCAGATCCGGGTGAATTTGTTTTCAACATCCTCGACCGCAACATCCACCGGCACGTCATAGGTTTCAAGTTCGTCGATGTTGCGTGTCGGGGCATATGTCCGGCCCGGATCGGCAAGGATGACCCGCGTGCCAAGTCGTGCCTCGCTCATCAGCCATTGCAGGACGGCATTGGCCATTTGCTGCTGGTAGCAGACATCACCGGCAAAAATCACATCCCAGCGCCGGGTTGCCGATTGCGTCCCGACAAAGTTTTCGGTCGTGGTTTCAAATGCAACGCCATTGCGCTTGGCATTCAGTCGGGTGGCGGTAATGGCCACCGGGTCAATGTCGTTTGCCAGAATGCTGTCCGCACCGGCCATGACGCAGGCAATCGCCTGCATGCCGCCACCGCACGCAAAATCCAGAACCTTTTTGCCGCGGACCAATTCCGGGTGATCAAGGATGTATCGCGTAATCGCCTGTCCGCCCGGCCATGCAAACGCCCAATAGGGCGGCGGGATATCCAGCACACCAAGAATATCCTCGGTCGCCTGCCAAAGTGGCGTGATATGGGTGGCCAGATACATTTCGACCTCGGGCGCCAATGGCACCCGTGCCGGTACGGTAAAGGTATCGATCAGATCGGCAAAACGCGGATCGTCGACTTCGGGGACCAAGGCATCGGCGAAAACATTATCGGTCATGATCGGCCCATATCAGGGTGAATTTGATTGCCGGGGCTTACTTGCTTTGTGACCCGGGTGCAAGCGAAGTCGCATCCGGGCTTTCGTCGGGCTTCTGGCTGTTTTGGGCATTGCGACCAAGATACAGCAAGATATCACGCGGCTTTGCCTTGGGAATGTCAGGCCCCATATGAAGCTGCGCCCCGCGGACAAGGGCAATGACCGGCGGTTCGGTGCCCTGAACCTCAATAAAATCATTCCATCCGAATTCGTCGGTCAGACGGGTTTGCCGAATTTCGGCCCCGTGCCGGAAATCCTCCCGGATGTCGTCGGTTGTCATCGGCTCGGAAAACAGTGGCAGCCCGCCAAGTGTCTGGCTATGGCGTTTCGGGTCTTCGGGTGATCCGTGCATGCCGGTCTGGAAAACGGCCCGTCGGCCGAACTCGGGCGCGAAATCGGTACAAACCAGCGTGTTATAGGCATCGTTATCCGTGGTCGCGATCAGCTTGCCAAGCGAGGAAGTATCAAGGTGATGTTCGAAAACTTCCGAAAGCACTTCCCCGTAATAGGTCTGCAATCCGGCCTCGCGCGCCATGCGCATGCTGTGCCAGCGGCTATCGGCAACCACCACCGGAATGTCAAGCTCGACAAGACGCCGGGCAAGATCAATCGTCCAGCGATGCGCACCCACAATCAGAACACCGGGTGGGCCTTTAACGGCCAGATCAAGGTGGCGGGCCATGGGGCGGATGGAAAAGCCATGCAGCACCACGGTCGAAAACACCATGGCAAAGGCCAGCGGGATCAAAAGCGCCCCGTCGGCATAGCCAAGTTCGACAAGCTCCGCGCCAAACAGGCCGGAAACCGCCACCGCGACAATCCCGCGCGGTGCGATCCAGCCGACCAGTAACCGCTCTTTCCAGGTCACCCGTGAAAATGCCAGCGACCCGATCACCGAAACCGGTCGCACGACAAACAGCATGGCCAGAACAAAAAGCCCATGCCCCCATGTCAGTTCGGCAATCATCGACCATTCAAGTGTCGCGGTCAGGATGATGAACACGCTGGAAACCAGAATGACCGTCAGGGTTTCCTTGAACCGGCGGATTTCATCAATCGCCATCAGATGGGCATTGCCAATCGTCAGGCCCAGCACCGTTACGGCCAGCAAGCCGCTTTCTTCCTGAATTTCATTGGCCCCGGCAAAGCAGGTCAGAAGCACACCAAGGACAAGCGGGGCTTTCAAAAATTCCGGGATCCAGCCGCGTTTGAAAATCTGAACCGTCCCCAAGCCAAACGCCAGGCCGATCAGGACTGCCAGCAGGATATTAAGTGCCAGATGACCGACTGCCGCGCCAAACCCGTTGCCATGCTGGCTGGCGACAATGACTTCGTAGGCAAGTACGGCAAACAGTGCCCCGATCGGGTCATTAACGATGCCTTCCCATTTCAGAAGCGTCGCCGGTCGTTTTGACAATCGGGCATGGCGCAACAGCGGTGCAATCACCGTCGGGCCGGTCACGATCATGATCCCGCCAAACAGGGCCGCCACCGGCCATGAAAGATCGGCCAGATAATGTGCGGCACCTGCGCCCAGCAGCCACGCGACAAGCGGGGCAATCGTCGTCAGGCGGATCACGCCACTGACACTGTGCGTCAGTTCCCGGAAATCAAGCGCAAGCCCGCCTTCAAACAGGATCACCGCAACCGCGACGGCAACAAGGGGCTGCAACAGTGTGCCGAAATCATTGACCGGATCGATCAGATCGGTTCCCGGTCCCAGCAGCAGGCCGACGATAGACAGCAACACGATTGCCGGAATACCGGCCCGCCATGCGAACCATTGCGCCCCGACACCCGCAAGGATCAGTCCGGCAATCATCAGGGCAAGCGGTGCGATCATGGGCGGTCTTTCGATAATGGTTCAGATGAAGGAAAAATCAGCTCATATATCGGCCTAAAGTCCGGTGCCGACCAGATTGGCAATGATGATGGCCGCCAATACCATCAAACCGAAATCACGGTTTGATTTAAACCGTTTCAGGCAGTTTGCGGCATCATCAAGTTTGACCGTGGCAACCTGCCACGCCAGATGCAAACACGCCAGTGCCAGAAGTGGGAAATAAATCCAGTGCAACCCGGCCAGCATGCCCGAAACACCCAGAAAAAGGGTCGTCACGGTATAAAATCCCATCGCCCATCTAGGCGTTGCATCGCCAAGCCGAAGGGCAAGCGACTTTACCCCGATCTTGATGTCGTCATCCTTGTCCTGATGGGCATATATGGTGTCGTAACCAAGCGTCCAGAAGAACCCCGCGACATACATCGCAACCGCTGCCGGTGCGACGGTGCCGGTGACCGCGGCCCAGCCGACAAGCGCCCCCCAGTTAAATGTCAGCCCCAAAACCGCCTGCGGCCAATAGGTGATGCGTTTCATGAACGGATAAGTGATGACAAGCGGCAGGGAACAGATGCCGACAATGATCGCCTCGATCCGGAATTGCAGCAGCACGGCAAGCCCGATCAGAAGCAAAAGACCCAGAAACGCAATCGCCTGCCATACCTTGACCTGACCGCTAGGGATCGGGCGGGTTGCCGTGCGTTCGACCTTGCCGTCAAAATTGCGATCCGCCAGATCATTGACCACGCAACCGGCCCCGCGCATGATCAATGCACCAATGGCAAAGTAAACCATCATCAATATGCTGGGCGCACCGTCGCTTGCCATGGCGGTTGACCACCAGCAAGGCAAAAGCAGAAGCCATGTGCCAATCGGACGGTCAAGTCGTGCCAGTTTAAGGTAGGGCCGACTTGCCAACGGCGCGAACCGGTCGATCCAGCCATCAGACGGCATATCGTTCTTCGTGTTCTGTATCGGTTGGTTGACCTGTGACATAATTGGCCTATGTAACTCTTTAACAAACTGAACTTCGCCGAATAACCGGCCTGGGGACATATATGACAGACGACGCCACCCGCGCCCGGCAACGCCTATTCGTTTCCGATCCTATCACGCCGGGATGCGAGATCGAACTCGCACCTGAACAGTCTCATTACCTTGAACATGTGATGCGCCTCAAGCCCGGAACGCCAATCAAGATATTTAATGGTCTTGATGGTGAATGGCTGGCGACCATCGATCACCTTCGCAAAAAGAAGGGCACCTTGACTGCCGAACGGCAATTGCGTGACCAGATTGTTGAACGCGGTCCGATCCTGGCTTTTGCCCCGATCAAAAAGCAGCGCCTTGATTTTCTGATCGAAAAGTCGGTCGAAATGGGGGTTGGCACCCTGCAACCGATTGTCACCGCACATGGCATTACCGACAAGGTCCGCCTTGATCGTCTGCAAGCCCAGGTGATCGAGGCCGCCGAGCAATGCGAACGCCTCAGCGTGCCGGAAATTGCCCCACCGGTTAAATTGCTTGATTGGCTCGCAGACTGGCCGGAAAACCGGCATTTATTGTTCTGTGACGAGACGGGATCGGGCTCACCAATTGGTGAAGTGTTAAGTCAGCTATTGGCAAAGGGCGCTGGCTCGGCTATCGACAACGACAATGTTGTTAACCATGCAATCGTGATTGGACCCGAAGGCGGCTTTAGCGCCGACGAAATTGAACGCATCCGCAAACAGTCTTTTGCAACGCCTGTAAGCCTTGGTCCGCGTATCTTGCGGGCTGAAACCGCGGCAATTGCTGCTTTGTCCGTGTTTCAGGATCGCATCGGCGACTGGTCGATACCTCCGGTCACGAGAGATTAGGGGAAGCCCTTATGACTGTCAGCGCCTCCACCGGCGACAGCCCGGTCATCGAAAGCCGTCGTCAGCTTGTCGAATGGTTCGAGTCCGGATGTACACCGAAAAAAGACTGGGCCATCGGCACAGAACACGAAAAATTCGCCTTTACCCGTAACGATCTTCGCCCGATCCCTTACGAAGGGGAGCGGGGGGTAAAGACCCTTCTGACACAACTTGCCGAACGCTTTGATTGGGAACCGATCATTGAAAACGGCAATGTGATTGCGCTCACCAAGGATAACTGTTCCGTCTCGCTTGAACCGGGCGGGCAGATCGAATTGTCCGGTGCGCCGCTTAAAAACATTCACCAGACCTGTGGCGAAGTGCATCAGCATCTTCATGAAATCCGCGAAATCTGCGGTGATCTTGATATCGAAATGCTGGGTGTCGGTCATCAGCCGAAATGGAAACGCGACGATATTCCGTGGATGCCCAAGGGCCGCTACGCGATCATGCGCGACTATATGCCCAAGGTTGGCAATCTTGGCCTGGACATGATGCTTCGGACCTCGACCATTCAGGTCAATCTGGATTTCGCCTCCGAAGCCGACATGATCAAGAAATTCAGAACGTCGCTGGCGCTTCAGCCGGTTGCGACCGCGCTGTTTGCCGCATCCCCGTTCGTGGATGGCAAGCCAAGCGGCTATCTGTCGTCGCGATCCCACGTCTGGACCGATACCGACCCGGACCGTTGCGGCATGCTGCCCTTCGTGTTCGAAGACGGTTTTGGCTTTGAACGTTATGTCGATTACATGCTCGATGTGCCGATGTATTTCGTTTATCGCGATGGCAAATACATCAATGCCGCAGGCAAATCGTTCCGCGATTTCATGGCCGGAAAGCTTGACGTTCTGCCGGGTGAACGCCCGACGATGAATGACTGGTCCGATCACATGACGACCGCCTTCCCCGAAGTCCGCCTCAAGAAATTCCTTGAAATGCGCGGCGCGGATGGTGGCCCGTGGAAACGCATCTGTGCGCTTCCGGCCCTTTGGGTTGGCCTGCTGTATGACGATGTCGCACTCGATGCTGCATGGGATCTCGTCAAGGATCTCAGCCATGCCGAACGCGAAGCCCTTCGCGACGATGTACCGCGTAGCGCCCTTGCTACGAAGTTCAAAAACGGCACCGTTCAGGACCTCGCCAAGGACGTTCTGGCCGTCTCCAAACAGGGGCTTAAGGCGCGTGGTCGCATGGATGCCTATGGCGACGATGAAAGCCACTTCCTCGAAAGCCTCGAAGACGTTGCCGAAAGTGGCCGTACCCTGGCCGAGGAATTCCTTGATAAATACGAAACCGAATGGAACGGATCGGTTGATCCGCTGTTCCGGGAATACGCCTATTAGATATTGTGAAATGGCGGTGAATAATCGCCGCCATTTTTCATTTTCCGTGAATAATGAAAGTTCTGCCGTGATGACGACCAAAGCCAACCCTTGCGAAACCATGTCCGATGTACGTGCGAATGTGGATCGGGTGGACAGGCTTCTGGTGGCGCTGATGGCGGAACGGCTGAACTATATCGAACAGGCCGCGCGCATCAAACCGACCCGCGATGCCGTGCGTGACGAAGACCGGATCGAGGATGTGATCACCAAGGTCCGTGCCCAGTGCCGCATCGATGGCTTTGACGAAGACATGGCCGAACGGATGTGGCGGGCGATGATGGAAGATTTCATCGCCCACGAATTCGTCAAATGGGATGATCTGCGCAAGTAACCGGTTGCCGGTTGCTTACTGTGCGGCAAGTTGATCCGCGCGGTTTGCAAACCAGTCCCGAACCGCGTTGATATCGCTTTCTTCCATGCCAAGGCCAAGCTTGGTCCGTCGCCAAAGGACATCCTCGGCGGACCGGGCCCATTCCTGTGTCATCAGGAAACGGAGTTCTGCCTCAAACAGGTTGGGCGCAACTTCCGCACCCAGATCACCAATGGCCTTGGCATTTGGCGCGATGTCAAACAGGCGCGTGCCATAACAGCGTGCCCAGCGATGGGCGACCTGTTCGGGCAGCCAACCGAACTTTGTCCTGACACTGCTCAGGAACCGGTCGAAATTGCCATCGGCCATATCCCCGCCCGGCAGAACCGATGTCGCGGTCCAGTCCGATGCATCATTGCCCAGAACCGGACAAAGCTTTTGCAAGGCATGTTCGGCCAACCGCCGATAGGTGGTGATTTTCCCGCCATATATCGACAGGATCGCCGGTGCATCGCCGTCTCCGGTATCGAGATCGAACACGTAATCGCGCGTGACCGCCGATGCGTTGCTGTTCTTGTCGTCATAAAGCGGCCGGACACCGGCATAATCCCAAACGATATCTGCCCGCGTTAAGGGCGTCGCCAGATAGCCGTTCACCAGATCAAGCAGGTAATCGATTTCGTCATCATTGATCTTCACCTCGGCCGGATCACCGTCATAGGGCACATCCGTCGTCCCGATCAGGGTGTAATCCTGCTGATAGGGGATGGCAAAGGCAATGCGACCATCGCTGTTCTGGAAGATATAGCAATGATCATGCGGGTGAATGCGCGGCACGACAAAATGGCTGCCTTTGACAAGGCGTAACCCCGCGGCCTTGTCACCAAGCCCGGCACGATTGACCATTTCGGTCACCCATGGACCTGCGGCATTGACCACGGCCTTTGCCGAAATGCTGGTTTCCTTGCCGTCTTCGGATTGCAGTGTCGCGGTCCAGCCGTCCGTTCCGCGCACAAGGGCGGCACAGCGCGTCCGGGTTTTGATCACCGCCCCGCGTGCCTGCGCATCAAGGGCGTTTAAAACCACAAGCCTGGCATCATCGACCCAGCAATCGGAATAGGAAAAGCCGCTGGTGAACTGGTTCAGAAGCGGTTTGCCCTCAGCCGTGCCATTCAGGGACAGGGCACGTGAAGCCGGCAGGCGTTTGCGCTTTGCCAGATGGTCATACAGAAACAGTCCGGCACGCAGCATCCATTTGGGCCGAAGGCCTTTATGGTGCGGCAGAACGAAGGTCAGCGGCCAGATGATATGCGGGGCGGCTGCCAGAAGAACTTCGCGTTCCTGCAAGGCTTCGCGCACCAGCCGGAATTCGTAATGTTCAAGATAACGCAGACCGCCATGGATCAGTTTGGTCGAGGATGAAGAGGTGGCCGAGGCAAGGTCGCGCTGTTCGACCAGAAGGACGGACAGGCCGCGACCGGCGGCATCACGGGCAATACCCGCACCATTGATGCCGCCGCCTACGACCAGAAGGTCGTAATGTTCAGACACGTCAGATCACCTTTTTGCGCAGCCAGGCCGCCAGGGCCTCGCCCACGATCACAAGACCGATGATCGCCAGAAGAATGGTGGCAACCGTCTGCCAGGCAAAGGTGTCAATCGCGCCTTGCAGGACGATACCGATCCCGCCAGCCCCGACCAGACCCAGAACCGTACTTTCACGCAAATTGATGTCCCAACGCAGGATCGACACCGCAAAGAAAGTCGGCATGACCTGTGGCACAACCCCGTAAATCAGGATTTTGAACCGCGATGCACCGACGGACTCAAGCGCCTCGATCGGGGCCCGGTCGATTTCCTCGATCGCCTCGCCCAGCAATTTGCCGATAAAACCGATCGAACGGAAAATAATCGCCAGAATACCGGCCATCACACCGGGGCCGAAAATCGCAACAAACAGCAGCGCCCAGATGATGGTATTGACCGACCGCGACGACACCAGAATAAACCGGCCAATCCAAAGCGTCAGCTTGTTGGGCGTGGTGTTCTGGGCCGCGATCAGGGCAATCGGCAATGAAAGGAACACCGCAAAGAAGGTTGCAATCGTCGCAATATTGACGGTTTCAAGCAATGTGATTGCGATCATTTCCCAATCATTGAGGGATGGCGGATACATGCGCGAAAAAAGATCGCCCATTTGTTTCGGGGCATCCCAAAGCCACGGCCAGATGATGTTGATCGTCGAAAGCGACCAGACCGTTGCCAGAACTACGCCGCCATACATGGCAAAGCGCAGCCAGCGTTGTTTGGGGGTATAGCGTGACCATTCGCGTTCGGCGATGGCGTCCGGCCCGGCATTTTTTGTTGTAGTTACCATATGTTCCTCCGGATCCGGCCGCTTATGGCTTCGCTGATCAGGATGACGCCGATAATGCAAAGCGTGATCGCAAGCGCGAAGTCATAGTCATAGCGCCGAAACGCATTCATCAGGGTCGATCCGATCCCGCCCGCGCCCACAATGCCGACCACGGCAGATGCACGCAGATTGCTGTCAAGCTGATAGATCGAAAGACCGATCTGACGGGGCATGATTTGCGGGATCACGGCATACAGCATGGTGATAAATGTCCCGCCACCGGCCGCCCGGATGGCTTCAACCTGGCCCCAGTCGATTTCCTCGATCCGCTCGGCCAGCATTTTGGCAACGAAACCGATGGAATAGATCGTCAGGGTCAGAATCCCCGCCAGCGGACCAAAACCAACCGCCTTGACGAACAGGATGGCAACGATCACCGGATGGAAACTGCGCGCGATAATGATGGTGGCACGCCCGATGTTATAAAGCCATTTGGGCGCAATATTGGATGCGGCGGCAAAGGCAATCGGCACGCTGAGCATCACACCGGCAAGGGTTGCAACGATGGCGATCTTGATGCTTTCAAGAAAGCCCTGCAACACCAGTTCACCCCGGATCATGTCAGGCGGGAAGGCGCCCTTGAAAATACGGATGGCGCGCGGAATGCCTTCCTGAATACGTTCCCAGTTAAACGGCAGGCTGGTGACCGCCCACACGACATAGGCCAATACGCCAAGGATGATCGCCCAGCGTATCGCCGGATTGGCGATAAAGGGCGGTTTTTTCCAAGTGCGATGGCCCGTTGTTTTTTCAACGGAGCTGGTCATTGCGATACAACCTCGCGCAGGGATTCCGGATCGCCGGTTTCGCCACGTTCTTCTGCCGGAACCCCGGCATAGATTTCATCCATGGCATCCTGGGTAAGATCGGTCGGCACACTGTCAAAGATGATGCGACCAAACCGCATGCCGACGATGCGCTGGGTATATTCCTTGGCCTCGGTGACATTGTGGATATTGATCAGAACCGGCAGGTGCAGCTCGGATGCAAGCGCACGCAGCAATTCCATGATCTGTCGTGATGTTTTGGGGTCAAGCGACGCCGTGGGCTCATCGGCCAGCAGGATTTCGGGTTCCTGCATCAGGGCGCGAACGACGCCGACACGCTGGCGTTCGCCACCCGATAATTCATCGGCGCGTTTGTTGGCATAATGGGCAATACCGACACGTTCCATCAATTGGAAGGCACGATCAATGTCGCTTTGGGGGAAATTGCGGGTCATGGCGCGCCAGGTTGGAACATATCCCAACCGTCCCGACAGAACATTTTCCATCACCGTCAAACGGTTGATCAGGTTGAAACCCTGAAAAATCATGCCGATACGGCGACGTGCCAAACGCAACTCGCCGCCGGACAAAGTCGTCAGTTCGGTGCCGTTAAGGTCAATTGAGCCCGATGTCGGTTCGACCAGACGGTTAATACAGCGCAAAAGCGTGCTTTTACCAGCACCCGATGCCCCAATGATGGCAACGACGCTTTCGCCGGGAACCTCAAGGTTCAGGTCCTTGAGAACGGCCTCATCCTTGCCATAGCGTTTGACCAGATCTTTGATACGCAGCATCACGATACCTTGAAAAAAGACTACCGGGATCGAAAATCGATCCCGGCAGAAGCAGTTTGAAAAAAGGGATTACTTCAGGTTGTCCGGGGTGTATTTCACACCGTTGGCAGCCTGGATTTCACGAATGACGTCCCAGTCTTTCTGATAGGTGACCGGTACGAATTTGGTGACACCCTTGAATTCTTCGCCAAGTGCCGTGCCCTTCATGTCGAAGGTAAAGAAGGCTTCCTTGATCTTTTCGATCAGTTCGGGCTTCAGGTTATAGGCATAGTTGAACGAAGTGGTCGGGAACGGCTTGCTTTCATAAAGGATTTTGACGTCAGCCGGATCGTACAGATCGCGCTGGGCCATACGTTCAACCACTTCGGATGCGACCGGGGCTGCGTCATAGTCACCGGCAACAACGCCCAGCATCGACTGGTCGTGCGATCCGGAATAGACGACTTCGTAATCCTGTTCCGGGACGATGCCCTGACCGGGCAGAAGGGCGCGCGGTGCAAGGTTGCCCGAGTTCGAGGTCGGGGACGTATGGGCGACACGTTTGCCTTTAAGATCGGCAAGCGAATTGATGCCGCTGTCAACGCGGGTATAAAGCTGCAAGGTGTAACCAAAACGGCCATCATCCGCACCCATCAGGGCAAACGGAACCGCACCGGCAAGGTTAACTGCAAACGGGGTCGGCCCGGTCGAGAAACCGGCAACATGCAGACGACCGCTGCGCATGGCTTCGACTTCGGCGGAATTCGACTGAACCGCAAAGAAATGAACGTCCTTGCCGGTCACTTTTTCAAGATGTTCAAGGAACGGCTCCCAGATATCGGCATAAACCGCCGGGTCTTCGACCGGGGTATAGGCAAACACGAGGGTGTCCGGGTCAACCTGCTGATCGGCGGGCGGTGCATCGGCAACCAGATCGCCATCCATATCACAATACATCTGATCAAGATCGCCACGTGCGATGCAATCATCGGCCTGTGCAAATGCCGGGCTGCTGCCAAAGCTCATCATTCCGATGGCGGCAAGCAGTGTGGAAACTTTCAAAATGTCCATTTTTTTCGCATGTGAAAACATGTGACAGAACCTTTCTTCCCTGTAAACGCGGGCTTCATGCCGGTTTTAAATGTGGTTTTGTTGTTTTTGTTGTTGCTTTTATCAACATTATAAAGTGGTAAAAAGTTTGAAAAGCAACATAAAACTGTAACAATCAGTTACAAAAATAACTGCTAACCTTATCCGAAAGTGGTGCGGGCTAGGCGGTTCAGGGGGAGAGAGGCTCTTTGCGTATCGGAAAAAAAGAACGACAGCAGCGTATCCTTCAGGAACTGCAAATTCATCCGCATGTGAGAGTTGCCACATTGGCGGAACGATTCGATGTGGCAACTGAAACAATTCGCCGCGATCTGGACGCGCTAAGTGACGATGGCTTGATCAAGCGCGAATTCGGCGGCGCATCCGCACAGCCAATGGGCCATCAACCTGATCTGGCCCAGCGCCAGATGACCGCGGTCGCCGGGTTCGAACGGATCGGCATCATGGCGGGCAACATGATCCGGCCGGGCGATGTGATCATGATCGATGCCGGTTCCACCGTCAGCCAGCTTGCCCCCTACATGGCCCAGAATCCCGGCGCATTGCGGCGCACCGTTCTGACCAATTGCTATGCGGTGGTGCATGGCATGGGCGAACAGGCCGTCATTGACGATGTCATCATGTGTCCGGGGCAGTTTGATCCTCGTGAAAATGCGGTCTACGGCAATGACACAATCGAATTCCTGCGCCGTTTTCACGCCAACAAGGCCTTTATCGGGGCATCGGGCGTTGCCTGGCAGGGGTTCAGTGACGTTAACCGTCGCGCGGTCGCGGTCAAACGCGCCATGATGGAACGGTCCGATGAAACGTGGCTGATGGTGGATCACACCAAGTTCGATCAGCGTTACCTTGAAAATATCGCACCGCTTGAAGCCCTGACCGGGGTGATCACGGATCGCTTGCCACCTGAAAAACTGTTGTCACATCTTGACCGTATGGGCGTTCAGATTGTCGCATGGCAGGACAACGCCTCGTCAGATCAGGGTGCCATCGCCAGCTGATATTTTATCGCTGATGATAAAACTGCATTTTTTCAACACAGTGACTTTGCGCGAACGATCATTTGCGCCCATATTCGGGAACGGCAAAAGATAGTTGCCAGCCGGGTTCCCGCCCCGGTCAGTATGTTTTCTGACACGGAGGATTTCTATCGTGACCAATCCAGTGACCACCCGCACCGAACAGGACACCATGGGCAGCATCGACGTGCCTGCGGACCGGTATTGGGGGGCGCAAACCCAGCGATCCAAACAGAATTTCCGCATCGGGGGCGAACGCATGCCCGATGCGCTGATCCGGGCATTCGGGATCCAGAAACTTGCCGCCGCGCGCGCCAATGCAGCCCTTGGCAATCTGGATGCAGACCTTGCGAAGGCAATCGAGGCAGCCGCGCGCGAAGTCGCCGATGGCAAGCTTCTTGATCACTTCCCGCTTGTCGTCTGGCAGACCGGCAGTGGCACCCAGACCAACATGAATGCCAACGAGGTCATCGCCAACCGTGCCTGTGAAATCCTTGGCAAGCCGATGGGCAAACGTGACCCGGTTCACCCCAACGATCATGTCAATCGCGGCCAGTCGTCCAACGACAGCTTCCCGGCCGCCATGCATATCGCCGCCGTGGTCGAGATCGAAGAAAACCTGAAACCGGCCCTTGCCCATTTGCGAAGTGCCCTTGATGCCAAGGTCAAAGCCTTTGCAGATATCGTCAAAATTGGCCGCACCCACATGCAGGATGCAGTACCCCTGACACTGGGGCAGGAATTTTCGGGCTATGCCGCCCAGATCGCCCTTGGCCTTGATCGTATTGATGATGCGCTGGTTCGGCTTCGCAAACTGGCGCAGGGTGGCACGGCGCTTGGCACCGGCCTGAATGCCCCAAAGGGCTTTGACGTCGAATTTGCCAAACAGGTTTCGACAATCACCGGGCTTAAATTCGAAACGGCGGCCAACAAGTTCGAAGCCCTTGCCGCCCACGATGCCTGTGTTGAAATGTCGGGTGTGCTGAACGTTCTGGCGACGTCGCTGATGAAGATCGGCAACGATATCCGCCTGCTGGGTTCCGGTCCGCGTTGCGGGCTTGGTGAACTGGTCCTGCCCGCGAACGAGCCGGGATCATCGATCATGCCGGGCAAGGTCAACCCGACCCAGGCCGAAGCCCTCACCATGGTCTGCGCGCAGGTTATCGGCAACCATGTTGCGGTAACGGTTGGTGGGTCAAACGGTCATCTGGATCTGAACGTGTTCAAGCCGGTGATCATTTATAACCTGCTGCAATCGATCCGCCTGATCGCCGATGCCTCGGTCAGCTTTGCCGATAACTGCGTTGTCGGCCTTGAAGCCGATCAGGAAAAAATCGATCACTATGTCGAACAAAGCCTGATGCTGGTGACCGCCCTTGCACCCCATATCGGCTATGACAACGCCGCCGCCGTCGCCAAAAAGGCGCACAAGGATCGCAGCAGCCTTAAGGAAGCAACCATTGCGCTCGGCTTCCTTGACGGGGCGAAGTTCGATGAACTGGTCCGGGCACGGGATATGATCTGATTTGATGGGATGACGCGGGCCGGTTTTGACCGGCCCGTTCTTTATCCGCCTATCGGGATGCGAACGCGCCGTTTAGCATCGCGGGCACGATTGCCTTATGAAACGGCATGATGCTGCCAAGATACACCCGACCCAGCATATTGTGCCGCCGGATAAGGGTGCTGGACCGGATCACCGTCTGCCCGCACTGGAATTTTTCGACCTCTACCGTCAGACGAAAATCCAGATGTCTGTCATCCATGCCCAGCACGATGAAATCGTCCCCGCGCTCAATCACCGGGAAAAGGCCGATGACGTTGGCATCTGGCTCCGGCCCGGTTTTAAGCCCCAGCGGCCGGACCATCATGTTACGCAGTGCCAGCAGATAACCCATCCAGACCGGCCGGCCATCCATGATCTTTTGCGCGGCTTGTTCGGGTGTGATGTCGGGATCGTCAATCGTGATCGCAAAACTGTCTGCCCAATCGGCATCGACCATTGCTGGATGGGGCAGGGATATCGGAACAGCCATTGCGTACGGCAAAAACGTATCCTTTCGATCAGCCTGGATCAGCTTTTTCGGCAGTGATCGTGCCCCAATTGTCATCCTGCGGCAATGATATATCTCATTGTCGCGGGGGGTAAATTCGGGCATACCCAATTCCATGCTTATTCGCACCAAACCGAAGCTGTCACATACGAATATCCGGGCCGCGGGCAAACTCCTGCGTGTCTGGCTGCTGGCGGTTGTCATCCTGATGACCGGGGTGACGCAATCGGGTTTCGTGACCGCACTTCTGGGTGGGGGCAGTGGCGGCGGGTTAACCGCCATTACCGGGGCAAATGCCGCACCCGGTGGCGATCTGATTTTCATCTGCACGGCGGATGGGGTGCGCGCAGTATCGTTTGGCGACGCCACACCCGATGCTGCATCCCAAAATTCCGGCGGGCATTCTGCAGGTCATGGTTTCTGTTCGCTCTGCGCGTCCCATCATGGGGCGATGGTAAATCTGGGCGTGCCGTTTGGTGCGCCGGTTTCAATCATCCATGATGCCGAATATGCGCAAGCCCGCCTGATTGCCACCACGATCACGTTGCCGCGTACGCGCTATTCCCGCGCACCACCGTATTCCATCTGATTTCCCGATACACCCGAAATCAAATCACCGGTGTGATGCAACCAATCCACACCGGATCAGGATGGAAACAAAGATCATGAAAAAACTGTTTGCTGTTATTGCGACCCTGGCCGGTCTGTTTGCCGCGACCCAGGCGTTTGCCGCCGATATCGAAATCAAGGATGCCTGGGCCAAGGCATCGCTTGGCAAGGTGCCGAATGGCGCGGCCTTCCTGACGGTGGAAAATACCGGCATGGCGGATCGCATTGTCGGGGTGAAATCCGATCTGGCCGATAAAACCGAACTGCACACGCATATCATGGAAAACAACGTCATGAAGATGCGCCCGGTCGAAGGCGGGATCGATGTGCCGATGCATGGTGAACTGATGTTCAAACCGGGCAGCTATCACGTCATGCTGATCGGCCTGCACAAGCCGCTGGTCGAAGGTGAAAAAATCGACGTAACGCTGACCTTTGAAAAGGCGGGCGACATACCGGTGACCATTGATGTGATGGGGTCAATGTCCAAAGGCCCGCACGGCGATGCCGGGATGGATCACGGCGACATGAAAATGGGCGATCAGGAACACAAGGGCCACTAAGTCCTCGTTTCGCATATGTCCAAATTATACGGGGGAACGGTTTGCACCGTTCCCCTTTTTTGTCATGATGGTTGGCAATCATCCAATCCATGCAGGGAAGTGCCATCATGCCCCATGATTTCACCATCGAAAGCCTGATCGAAAAACTCGGCCTGCAACCTCATCCGGAAGGCGGCTTTTATGCGGAAACATTCCGCGCGCTGGAAACCTGCAATCCGGGCAACCGGTATCTTGGCGTGCGATCAACGGGGACCGCGATCTATTACCTGCTGACCCCTGATACCTTCTCGGGCATGCATATCCTGACCAGTGACGAGATTTTCCATCATTACCTTGGCGATCCGGTTGAACAGCTCCAACTTTATGCCGATGGCAGTCACCGGCGGGTTGAAATCGGCAATGACCTGCTGGCGGGGCAGAAACCGCAAATGATTGTGCCGAAAAATGTCTGGCAGGGCGCGCGCCTTAAACCCGGTGGCAAATTTTCCCTTCTGGGCTGTACGGTGGCGCCCGGTTTTGATTTCGCCGATTTTGCGATGGGCAAACGGGCCGACCTGTCGTCGAAATGGCCGGCTGCGGCAACCATGATTGCCGCCTTGACGCGCGACTGAATTTCGGGCGCAATCAGCCGGTCACCAATTTTTCACAGGACTTCCCGAAATGCAGCTTGATACATGGTTGCTGTTTTCCGGCGCTGCCTTGGCGCTTTCGATGGCCCCCGGACCGAATAATCTTCTCGCGATGTTCAATGGCGCGCGTCACGGCGTTGCGTCGGCCGCCATCGGCGGGGCGGGCCGACTGCTTGCTTTTGCCCTGATGATTGTGGTGACGGCCATGGGGCTTGGCGTGGTGCTTGCCGCCAGCGAAACCGCCTTCATGATCATCAAATGGGGTGGGGCGATCTATCTGGTTTATCTTGGCCTCAAAAGCTGGCGGACCAAGGTTGCCGAACCGGAGATTCCCGGTGATAGCGTCGGTTTTGTCGCCCATCCCGGTGCGATGTCATTGGCCCGGACGGAATTCCTGACCGCGATTGGCAATCCCAAGGCGATCCTGATCTTTACCGCCTTCTTCCCGCAATTCCTTGATCAGGCCGGTTCATACGGCCCGCAATTTGCGATCATGGGCGTGACCTTCATCGCGATGGAGGCCTGTGTTCTTCTGGGATACGGGCTGGTCGGCGGGCAGGTAAAGGGACTGATCCGTTCCGCACGTCACATGCGCTGGCTTAACCGCATTAGCGGCAGCCTTCTGATCGCCGCAGGGGTGCTGCTGGCCTTAACGGACCGGACGCGTAGTACCGCCTGATCGGAAATCTCGGAAAAGTTATCTTCCAAATGCTCAGGGGCGCGCTGGTTAAAGCGCGCCCCCTTGCTCCCTTGTCTACCCGGATATCCGGGCGATCGCCTGTTTTCAGGCGATTTCTTCGACCCGATGGCAAGCCACCTCGCGGCCTTCATACATGCGCAATTCAGGGCGAACCTGTGCGCAATGGTCGGTCGCGAACGGGCAGCGTTTATGAAACGCACAGCCCGACGGCGGATTGATCGGTGAAGGCAGTTCACCGGTAAGCGGCTCTGCCTTGACGCGATGCGCCGGATCGATCTTTGGTGCCGATGCCAGAAGCGCCCTTGTATAGGGATGCAGCGGTTTGGCAAAGATTTCTTCGGTCGGTCCCTTTTCAGCGACGCGCCCCAAATACATCACCATGACGTCATCTGCAATATGGCGAACAACAGAAAGGTCGTGCGAGATGAAGACATAGGCGACATTCATCTCTTCCTGCAGGTCCATCATCAGGTTCAGAACCTGTGCCTGGACCGATACGTCAAGGGCGGAAACCGGTTCATCGGCAACGATGACTTTCGGTTCAAGGATCAGCGCGCGCGCAATCGCGATACGCTGACGCTGCCCGCCCGAAAACATATGCGGATAGCGCCCGTAAAATTCGGGGCGCAGGCCAACCTTGGCCATGGTATCGCGCACACGTTCCTCGCGCTCCTTGCGGCCGAGATCCATGTTCAGCAACACCGGCTCGCCAAGGATCTGGCCGACCTTCTTGCGCGGGTTCAGCGACCCGTAAGGGTTCTGGAAGATCATCTGAACCGTGCGACGGAACAGTTTGGCTTCCTTGTCGCTCAGATCACCAACCGCTTCGCCGTTGATTTTGAGCTGTCCGGCGCTGGGCTTTTCAATCAGGGTCAGCTGACGGCCAAGCGTGGACTTGCCGCAACCGGACTCGCCAACAACCGCCAGCGTTTTCTTGGCTTCCAGCGTAAAGGAAACACCATCAAGCGCCTTGACCATCGCACTGGGTTTGCCAAGACCGCGGCTGACTTCGTAGTGACGGACAAGATCATCGGATTCCAGCAGCGGAACACCGGGTTTTGCATCAAGGAAGCTCATTACACGGTCTCCCCGGTTGTCTGGCCGGTCGGCTGGCCGTGGTCGTCAAGCGGATAGAAGCAACGCACATCGCGCCCGTTATAGGCACCAACATCGGGGCGTTCGACAACGCAACGATCATTGGCATAACGGCAACGCGGCGCCAGAAGACAGCCCGCCGGGCGGTCATACTGACCCGGAACCACACCGGGGATGGTGCGCAGGCGATCATGGCCTTCGGAACGTTCCGGCAATGCCTCAAGCAACGCCTGGGTATAGGGATGGCGCGGGGCGGCAAAGATGCTGTCAGCCGGGCCACTTTCAAACAGCTGACCGGCATACATCACCTGAATGCGATCAGCCGCTTCCGATACCAGTGCCAGATCGTGCGTGATCAGGATCAGGGCCATATCGCTATCGTCCTGCAATTTCAGCAGCAGGTCGATGATCTGGGCCTGAATGGTCACGTCAAGGGCGGTGGTCGGTTCATCGGCAATCAGCAGGCGCGGATTGCAGGCAATTGCCATCGCAATCACGATACGCTGGCTCATCCCGCCCGAAAGTTGATGGGGATAGGCCGTCATGCGTGATTTCGGATCGGGAATACCAACCTGGTTCAGAAGGTCAAGCGTACGTTCACGCCGCTCCTTTTTTGAACCACCTTCATGGACTTTCAGGGCTTCCATGATCTGGGCTTCAACCGTGAAGCACGGATTAAGCGCCGACATCGGATCCTGAAAGATCATGCCGATATCCTTGCCCGTAATCGCACGGCGCTTGCCGGGCGACATCGTCAGCAGGTCCTGACCATCAAAGGTCAGGCTGTCGGCAGTGACACGACCGGGGAAGTCGATCAGGCCCATAACGGCAAGCGAGGATACGGATTTACCCGACCCGGACTCACCGACGATGCCAAGGACTTCACCGCGATCAACGGAATAGCTTACATTATCAACAGCACGGAACGGCCGGTCTTCGGAGCCGAACTCGACTGTCAGGTTTTTAACTTCGAGAAGAGCCATGACTTACCGCTTCATCTTGGGATCAAGGGCATCGCGCAGACCATCACCCATCAGGTTGAAGGCAAGCACGGTGACGAGGATGCAAAGGCCGGGGAAGGTGATCACCCACCATGCCGATCCCACGAATTCGCGGGCTTCGGCCAGCATGGTGCCCCATTCCGGCAGCGGCGGCTGCGCGCCAAGGCCAAGGAAGCCAAGGGCCGCAGCATCAAGGATGGCACTGGAAATGCCCAATGTGCCCTGAACGATCAGGGGTGCCATGCAGTTCGGCAGGATATTGACGAACATCTGGCGGATATGACCGGCACCGGCAATCTGCGATGCGATGACATATTCCTTGTTCAGTTCCGACACCACCGATGCACGCGACAGGCGCACATAATGCGGCAACTGGACAATCGCAATCGCCAGCATGGCGTTTTCAAGCCCCGGGCCGAGGATCGCGACAATCGCCATCGCCATGATCAGGCTGGGCAGGGCCAGCATGGTATCCATCATGCGCATGATGCCGACTTCGATCCAGCCGCGGAAATATCCCGCAACCAGTCCAAGAATGATACCGGCGATCATTGAAATGATCACGACGAATACGCCGATGGTCACCGAAAGCTGCGCACCATGGATCAGACGTGACAGGATGTCGCGGCCAACCGCGTCAGTGCCAAGAATATAGCGCGGATCGGCACCTTCCATCCAGATCGGCGGTTTCAGGAACGCGGTGCGGTCCTGTGCAATCGGATCAAACGGGGCAATCCACTGGGCGAATGCCGCCATGAACAGGATAAAGCAGATGACGATCAGCCCGACATAAGCGCCACGGTTCTTGCGGAAATAATTCCACGTTTCCATGAACGGGCTGGGCGGATTGATCTTCTGGTCCTCGACGGCCACCACTTCGGCTGCTGCCGTTTCGGGGGTGGTCGATTGGGTATTCTGGTTTGTCATTTCCCGTGCCCCCTTAACGCTTGTGCCGGATGCGGGGATTGATCACCCCATACATCAGATCGACGAACAGATTGACCCCCATAACCACGAAGGCAATCATCAGGATGCCGCCCTGGATGGTCGGGTAATCGCGGCGGTTCAACGCCTCGACAATCCATTTGCCAATACCGGGCCACGAGAAAATGGTTTCAGTCAGAATTGCACCGGCAAACAGCACACCGACCTGAAGGCCGATCACCGTAATCACCGGGATCAGGGCATTGCGCAGCGCATGGACCATGATCACCCGCATCGGGGCCAGGCCCTTGGCGCGCGCCACCCGGATATATTCCTCGCCCAGAACTTCAAGCATCGAGGAACGTGTCATACGCGCAATCACGGCCATCGGAATGGTGCCAAGCGCAATCGTCGGCAGGATCAGATGACGGAGCGCACTGATAAACGCGCCTTTTTCATCGCTGAGCAATGTGTCGATCAACATGAAACCGGTGGTCGGCTCGATGTAATACATGATCGACAGGCGACCGGAAACCGGGGTCCAGCCCAGCGTCGTCGAAAAGAACATGATCAGTAACAGCGCCCACCAGAAGATGGGCATTGAATATCCTGTCAGCGATAAACTCATGGTCAGGTGGTCAAGCCACTTTCCCCTGTTGATCGCGGCAATAACCCCCAATGGCAAACCGACAATGATCGCAAACAATATTCCCGCGATGGAAAGTTCAATCGTTGCCGGGAACAGGGTCGCGAATTCTTCGATCACCGGACGCTTGGTGACGAAGGATTCACCAAGATCACCCTGCAAAACGCCGCCAAGATAGTCGAAATACTGAACGACAAGCGGTCTGTCGAAACCATATTCCTTTTGCAGTTCGGCGTATCGTTCGGGACTGATACTGCGCTCGCCTGCTCGCATTTGGATCGGGTCGCTCGGGATCAGGTGAATCATCAGAAACACCAGAATGGTAACGCCAAAGAAGGTCGGTATGACGTCACCCAAACGGCGTAAAAGGAAACCTAGCATGCCATTGGGCCTTTTTAGCATCCGCGCGCAATGCCTGCGGGCGGACATCTCTCTCTATTGCGGAATTGCAAAGAGGCCCGGAAAACCGGGCCTCTTCGGCAAGGTGTAGGGGCGTCTTATTCTTTGATATCGACGCCGTAGAAGATGTGACCGCCAAACGGATCGATCTTGTAGTCGACAACTTCGTTACGGATCGGTTCGAAAACGATCGAGTGCGCGATGGTTGCCCACGGTGCTTCGCGTTTGAAGACGGTCTGGGCTTCTTCGTACAGACGGGTACGTTCAAGAACATCCGAAGTGGTTTTCGCCTGCTGAATCAGGCTGTCGAATTCCTCGTTGCACCACTGTGCACGGTTTGCACTGCCAACGGCATCGCAACCCAGCAGAACAGCAAGGAAGTTGTCGGGGTCACCGTTGTCGCCGGTCCAGCCGAGCATGAAGCTGCCCTGTTCACCATTTTTGGTGCGCTCAAGGTATTCGCCCCACTCGTAGGAAACGATTTCGGCATTCACGCCAATCGCGGCCCAGTCAGCCTGAACGAGTTCAGCCATACGGCGTGCGTTCGGGTTGTAGGGACGCTGTACCGGCATGGCCCAGATATCGGTGGTGAAACCATCCGGATAACCGGCTTCTGCCAGCAATTTCTTGGCTGCTTCCGGATCATACGGATCGTCAACGGTATCGTTGTTGTACGACCAGATGGTCGGCGGAATCGGGTTTTTGGCGGCAACGCCTGCACCCTGATAAACACCCTCGATGATGGCGGCTTTGTTGATCGCCATGTTCAGTGCCTTACGGACACGTGCATCGGTGAACGGCTCTTTCTTGGTGTTGTAACCAAGATAACCGACGTTCAGACCTTCCTGACTCATCAGGTTGATGTCGCCATCGGCTTCCATCGCTTCCAGATCAGCCGGGTTCGGGTACGGCATGACATGGCATTCGCCGGCTTTCAGCTTCTGGTAACGAACCGTGCTGTCCGGGGTGATGGCAAAGATCAGGTTATCGATCGGTGCCTTGCCTTCCCAGTATTCCGGGAACGCTTTGTAACGGATGACCGCATCTTTCTGATACTGGACAACCTGGAACGGACCGGTACCGACCGGGTTCAGGTCGATCTGTTCCGGCGTACCGGCAGCCATCAGCTGATCGGCATATTCACCCGACAGGATGGATGCGAAATCCATCGCCATGTTGGCAATGAACGGTGCTTCCGGACGGTTCAGAACGAATTTGACGGTGTAATCGTCAACCTTGACGATGTCCTTGATCAGTTCGCCCATGGACATCGAGTTGAAATACTCGTAACCGCCACCCGAAACCGCATGGTACGGATGGTCTTTGTCCCACTGGCGACGGAACGAGAAGATCACGTCGTCTGCGTTGAAATCGCGGGTCGGGGTGAAGGCATCGGTGGTCTGGAATTTAACGCCTTTACGCAGGTTAAAGGTGTATTCCGTGCCATCGGCCGATACGTCCCAGCTGGTTGCAAGGCCCGGAACGATGGTGGTCGTGCCGCGCTTGAACTGTACCAGACGGTTGAATACCTGACGCGAGGTGGCGTCAAAGGTGGTACCCGCGGTGTAAAGCTGCGGGTTGAAGCCTTCCGGGCTTCCTTCCGAGCAATAAACCAGGGTTTTTGCCGAAGCGGCAGTCGGAGCAGCAAGCGCAGTCGCTGCAAGCAGACCTGCACCGATCGCCGCTTTGACGAAATTCGCTTTCATATAAGATGCCTCCCTCAAGGCTGGCCCAAACAATTTGCACGGGTGGCTGCTGGCCTTGAACGGCTCATGCATTGCAATTTGTGCAAAGGGTCGGGCGGGTTTACCCGATCCAACAGTTATGTTGGCAATCGACGAGGGAAAATAATCAGGGTTTCTGCGTATCGTCAACGTTTCCTGCGGGGTTCTACGTAGGACGACCTGATCGGATGAATGATGAATTTATGTCAAGTGTCTGTTATTTTTATGAAATTGTCCCCCACAATCGGGTATGGGAGCCGTGCATTTTTTTCGGGGCTACTGATGACCAAACGGAAAAACACATAAAGCTAACGTGCTTTTCCGTCCGATCTATCTTCTTGAAATTTCTAGATTCGTTTGATTGCTGAACCACTTACACGGGTCAATTGCGCGTAATGCGATCATTAAGTTCACTGATTTGCGCGATATCCGTGTTCCACGCCGTCACAAATCGGTAAATATCCGCTCCCAATGACGGCCACGGATGGAATAACGCGCCGGCATCACGCATCCGTTGCGCAAGCTCCGGTGCAAGCCTGACAAAAAGCTCGTTACCCTCGACCGCATGCGCCAAAGTCGCCCCATGCGACACCAGCATGTCACAAAGGGTTCTGGCCGCCCCGTTGGCATGGCGCGCATTGCGCAGCCAAAGATCATCCTTCACATAGGCCAGAAGCTGTGACGCCAGATAGCGATGCTTGGAATAAAGATGTCCGCTGCGTTTGCGGGCCTGTTCGACCCTGCCGCGCAGTGACGTATCAAACAGGACAATCGCATCAACCGCCTGCGCACCGTTTTTGGTTGCCCCAAAGCTGATCGCATCAACACCGGCCTTCCACGTGATATCCGCCGGGTGGCAGCCCAGATGGGCAACCGCATTGGCAAACCGCGCCCCATCCATGAAAAGCCGCAGGTCGCGCTTTTTGCAGATCGCGCCAATGGCGGCGACTTCATCGGCGGTGTAAACCGTGCCCAGTTCGGTCGCCTGCGTGATCGCAACGCATTCCGGGGCCACCGAATGCACCCCGCGATCCACCCGGCTTGCCAGAAAGGCATCCAGATTGTCGGCTTCAAGCTTTGCCGCCGGACCATCAACCGGCATCAGCTTCGCCCCGCCGGTAAAGAAGGCAACGCCGGTGCTTTCATCTTCGTTGATATGGGCCTCGTGATGGCAGACGATGCCGCCAAACGGCGATACCAGTGCCGACAGGCTGATGCAGTTTGCTGCGGTCCCGGTGGCAACCGGAACAACCGCGACCTCACGGTCAAACAATTCGGAAAAGGCCGCGTCAAGCTGACGGCTGGTTTCATCCGCCCCATAGGCCGGCGCATTGCCATAGGCTTCGTGCTCCAGCGCGCTCAGGATTTCCGGGCACAGGGGCGATACATTGTCAGAGGCAAAATTCATCGAACGGGTCCGTGTCTTGTGGTGGCGTCCATAGGGTGCGGGGACTGCCCCGCAACCTGACCAACCTTTATCACACGCGATCCGTTCGAATGGCAATGATGCCTATAGTGTTTCGGGTAACGCGCGGATCGCCTCAATCGGGCTGTTCCAGCCGCTAACAAAGCGAAACGCATCCGGCCCGACCGCGGGCCATGGCCGAAAGACCAGCCCGGCCTTGCGCAACCGTTCGGCCAGATCGTCATTCATATGCACGAACAGCTCGTTACCCTGCGGGGTGAATGCCGCACGCGCACCAAGGGTTTCAAGCGACTGGCAAAGGGCGCTTGCGGCCTGATTGGCATGGCGCGCATTGCGCAGCCAAAGATCATCCTTCACATAGGCCAGAAGCTGTGCCGCCAGATAGCGATGCTTGGAAAACAGATGCCCACCGCGTTTGCGCGCCTTTTCGACCCTTGCGTGCAATGACGGGTCAAACAGGATGATCGCATCAACCGCCATCGCCCCGTTCTTGGTGGCGCCAAAACTTAAAACATCAAGCCCCGCCTTCCAGGTGATATCGGCCGGATGGCAGCCAAGGGCGGCAATCGCATTGGCAAATCGCGCCCCGTCCATGAAAAACTTCATGCCATGCGCCTTGGCGACCCTGCCAATCGCCTGCACCTCATCAACGTCATAGATCGTGCCGAATTCGGTCGCCTGCGTGATGGCAACACATTCCGGGTCAACCGAATGCATGCCATGGGTGTTTTCGCGGGTTAAAAACGCATCAAGTGTCTCGGGCAACAGCTTCGCCGATGGCCCGTCCATGGTCAGAAGCTTCGCCCCGTTGCCATAAAACGCCACCCCGGTCGATTCCGTCCGGTTGATATGTGCCTGATGATGGCAGGCCACCCCGCCAAACGGCGACACCAGTGCCGACAATCCGACAAGATTGGCCGCCGTCCCCGTCGCTACCGGCACCACCGCAACTTCTTTGCCAAACAGATCCGAAAACGCGCCATCAAGCTGCTGGCTTGCCGCGTCCGCACCATAGGGCAGGGCGGGATCACTGGCCTCGCCAATCGCGGCAAGGATTTCCGGGCAGATCGGTGACACGTTATCAGACGAAAAGTTCATCGGGGCCTCGTTATCAATGGTGGCGATGGGCAAATAAAAAGCCTGCTTACGGTTTAACGCAAGCAGGCTTTGAAATCATACTGGCATTCTGCACGCTAAACGGCGGTGCCGCCAACGGTCAGGCCATCAATGCGAAGTGTTGGCTGACCAACGCCAACCGGCACACCCTGGCCATCCTTGCCACACGTTCCGATCCCGTCATCAAGCTTCATGTCATTGCCGATCATGGAAACCTTGGTCAGGCTGTCGGGGCCATTGCCAATCAGGGTCGCACCCTTGACCGGTGCGCCAAGCTTGCCGTTTTCGATCAGATAGGCCTCGGATGCGGAAAACACGAACTTGCCCGATGTGATATCGACCTGGCCGCCGCCGAAATTGACCGCATAAATGCCTTTCTTGACCGACGCCAGGATTTCGCCCGGGTCCTTGTCACCGCCCAGCATATAGGTATTGGTCATGCGCGGCATTGGCGCATGGGCATAGGATTGCCGACGACCATTGCCGGTGGATTTCACCCCGGTCAGGCGCGCATTCAGGCGGTCCTGCATGAAGCCCTTCAGGATGCCATCCTCGATCAGGACCGTGCGCTGGGTCGGGGTGCCTTCATCATCAATCGAAAGCGACCCGCGGCGATCATGGATCGTGCCGTCATCAACAACCGTGACACCCGGCGATGCAATCCGCTGGCCAAGCAAACCGGCAAAGGCCGATGTGCCCTTGCGGTTAAAGTCGCCCTCAAGCCCGTGGCCGATGGCTTCATGCAGCAAAATCCCCGGCCAGCCCGGACCAAGCACCACGGTCATCTCGCCCGCGGGGGCGGCAACCGATTCAAGGTTCAGCGTCGCCTGACGCAATGCTTCGTCAACTGCGGATTTCCAGCTTTTTTCCTCAAAGAACCCGTCATAGCCAATGCGTCCGCCCTGACCATGCGATCCGGTTTCCATGCGGTCGCCCTGCTTGACGACGACCGATACGTTAAACCGCACCAGCGGGCGAATATCGCCAATCCGCTGCCCGCCGCTGCGCCAGATCTGTACTGCCTGCCAGTTGCCCGAAATCGATGCGGAAACCTGCACTACGCGCGGGTCCTTGGCGCGCGCATAGGCATCGATCTTGCCCAGCAGATCAACCTTCGCCTCAAACGTGGCTTCGCCCAGCGGATTGACATCGGAATAAAGCGACACATTGGTGCCGATTGATCCCAGATCGACCTTGCCCGACCGGCCATTGCCAACTGCCTTGACGGTCTCGGCCGCACGGCCAACCGCGTCATTGGAAAGTTCGTTGGAATGCGAAAAGGCGGTGGCTTCATCGGCAACCGCGCGCAGGCCAAAACCCTGTGCGGTGTCGAAGTTGGCACTGCGCAGGCGGCCATCATCCCATGTCAGGCTTTCGGATTGCCGGTATTCAAGGAAAAGTTCCCCGTCTTCCGCCGCACCCAGCGCGTCATTAACCTGCTTTTCAAGCCGGTCGCGATCAAGGTCGCCATTGGCGAAAAACAGGCTGTCGGTTTTGCTCAGATCGGTCATGAAACCTCCTTGCGGGCGTGCCGGATGGCAACAGATGGGCGACGGGCGGCCAGTTTTGGCCAAGCGGGCGATTTTCGCCTGTAAGTTAAAGCATTTGTGACAGTATTTTCCCTTACGTTTTCAGGGCTATCTGCCACCTTGGACTTTCGTCTATACAGAACGTGTCGGGGCGTGCCCCGAAGGCTCTATATAGACCGCAATGGCCAATTATGAAAGCCCGTGGCAATGTTTGTTGAACATCCCCAGCGTGTCGCCCTTCATAACGAAATCCATGCCCGCCCGTTTGGCGGGGTACAAAGCCCGGCCCGCTGCACCTGCATCGCCTTTCACGCGGGCGAGGAACTTGATACCGATGTCCGCGATCATTTTCAGGGCTTCTGCCAGCGATACAGCCTGACACCCCCGGCACCCGATCAGAAATATTACGAAGCCCAGTGCGACGGTTTTTCCGTCATCTGGGAACGCCATGCGGAATTCACGGTCTATGTCTTCAAACGGCAGGCCGCCTTTGATCATCCGTTTGATGACCTGGTCATCAACCTGATCCCGCAGGACTGGCTTGAAGCCACGCCGGGGCAGCTTCTGGTGGGCTTGCACATCGCGATGGACCGCGATGAACGCTCGTCTGATGAAGTATCGCGCCTGTTTGATCATAACGGCCTGACCGGCAGCCGCGTTTTGGGTGGCACGGCAATGGTCTGGACCGATTTTCGCCTGCATGGCGATGGCTTTGGCCGCATCCTGATCCGCGATCAGGGCCTCGAAGTCCTGCAGGCCGGTCGTCTGATCCAGCGGCTCAAGGAAATCGAGGTTTATCGCATGATGGCGTTGCTGGCCTTTCCGCTGGCCCATTGCGCAACGCCCAAGGTCTCGGAAATCGATACCCGCCTGTCATCGATCACCGCCGAAATGGCCAGCAAATCGCACACCGACGACGAAGGCACCCTGCAAAAACTGACCGACCTTGCCGCCCAGACCGAAGAAATGGCCGCATCGCTGAATTACCGGTTCAGTGCCGCGCGCGCCTATTACCGCATCCTGCAGGCCCGCCTCGTCGAACTGCGCGAGGAACGGGTCGAAGGCCTGCAAACCATGACCGAATTCATGGAACGCCGTCTGGCCCCGGCCATGCGCACCTGCCAGAATATCGGGGATCGCCTCGAAGTCCTCTCAAAACGGGTGGCCCGTGCCAACAACCTTCTGCGCACGCGGGTCGATATCCTGCTCGAAGCCCAAAACCGCGACCTGCTCGCCAGCATGGACCGCCGCGTCAAACTGCAACTCCGCCTGCAACAAACCGTCGAAGGCCTGTCGGTGGCGGCGATCACCTATTACGCCGTCGGACTTCTGGGATATCTGTTCAAGGCGCTAAAGGATACCGGCCTTCCAATCAACGACCGCGTCGCCACCGGCCTCGCCGTGCCGGTCGTCCTTGCCGCCATCTGGATATCCATGCGCCGGATCAGGAAGGCGCTACATCGGGATGACGGGTGAGGGGCTTGGAAGTCCCTTTTTATTGCGCTTGCGATTGAATTACGATGGATGAGCTTATTTTTTAGCATAATGCGACATCTGCGAATGTTTTACGACAAAGCTTGATAAGAATATTTTTCGACATTATCCTATTAAATAGAAAGAAATACGACATTCGCGAAAGATTTACGACATATGCAGTTCGTTCCGGCGGCGCCTCCCGCATTTCAAGATGAGCTTGTCCCCGAGGGAACGACGCTTGTCGGCCTGTCTGCGCTTGTTTATGCACTTGATGTGCAGGCTCCTGTGCGCGTTGCATGCTGTGTCTCGGAAAAACACATACGAGGTGGCTCCAGGGTTGAAGGAGGCTGGAAAGTCTTCGATAAACGGTTCTTGCTAGGCGAGACGTTCGGGGATCACCTCACCTTTGCGCTTAAACATGAAGCCATAGATTTACTGGTTCTCAAGCGGGTGTTTGACGCCATCGACCCGAGTGAGATGGAAGCCTTTGTGTTGTCTACGCCCACCGGTGTGCCGTCGCGGCGCGCATGGCTTCTGTATGAGACACTCACTGGCAATCAATTAGACGTGCCGGACGCGCCAAATGTTGCCTTTGTTGATCTTCTCGACCCAAAGGCGTATTTCACGGCACAGCCCAGACCGTCCAAGCGTCACAAAGTGCGCGATAACCTGCTTGGAAATGCACGGTTTTGTCCTGTCATTCGTCGTACGCCAGCTTTAGAAGATTTCTGCACATTGATGCTGGCCGATAAAGCAAATGAGACCGTGGGGCGAATAGGCAAGCATATCATCGCACGCGCGGCGAGCTTTATGCTTTTGGCCGACAGTCGTGCCAGCTTTGAGATCGAAGGAGAGCGTCCGCCCAGAAGTCGTCTTGAACGGTGGGGCAAGGCGGTTCAGCAAGCGGGCAAGACCCCACTTGATATGAGAGAAATCATTCGTCTTCACGGTGTTCTGATTGAAGATAAACGATTCATTCAGGTTGGTCTTCGCCAGGACGGGGTTTTCTTGGGCGAGCGGGACCGGTATGGGGAGCCACTTCCCGAATTTATAGGAGCGCGTCCCGACGATCTCGAAAACTTGACCGAAGGCCTGATCGAGGCAAACACGCGTATGCGTGAGGCGGGCCTTGACGCCGTTCTTCAAGCCGCGGCAACGGCCTTCGGATTCGTGTACGTTCACCCCCATGAAGATGGTAACGGGCGTCTTCATCGCTGCTTGATCCAGCATGTGCTGGCAGAGCGCAAGTTCACACCTCCGGGCATGGTGTTCCCCGTGTCGTCGGTCATGCTTGATCGGATTGATGCTTACAAGGCCACGCTTCAAGGACATTCAGGCCCGTTGATGCGCTACATTGAGTGGAAGCCGACACCAGAGCGTAATGTCGAGGTGTTAAACGATACCGCTGACTTATATCGCTATTATGATTGCACCGATGAGGCCGAGTTTCTTTATGCTTGTGTGCGTCACACGGTTGAGCACGACCTCCCGCGCGAAATTGATTACCTCCGCCGACATGATGAGGCCATGAGGGCCATTATGGAGGCAATAGAAATGCCCGATAGGCTCGCAGAGGACTTCATTATGTTTATGCGCCAGAATCAATGGGAACTCCCCAAACGCCGCCGAAGCAAGGAATTTGAAGCTTTGACAGATACGGAAGTGTCTATGCTGGAGAATATCGTGCGAGATGCCTTTGAAAGCGCATAAGCTTGGGGGTGCTGCAAAGAGTTATGCGAAACTGGTTCTTGGCTACCAAGCCGTTGCGCCTAAGGCTGTGCGAGATCGTTGCCGATACCAAAATGAGGGCATGGGCTGCCCCTGATTGTACTTATTTCAGGGGATGTGAAAAAAAGGGGACAGTCCCCTTTTGCTCGAAAGCAGAACCTCGTTGGGAAAGTACTTTGCTAACAACTGGGCGGAAAGCGACATGGATTTTCGATATCGCAGGTCATAGCATTACATTAGGCGGCATGAGTTGGTTGGTAAGCTCCTACGTATACGTTACGTAACTTAGCTCCCTAACGTTAAACGTTAACGTTAGGGAAGGTCAGAGCCGGTTCGAGTGGGTTTCTGGTTTCGCCTGTGTCCAGATTGAATTCCCAAATCTCTACACCTTCTGGGATGAGATGTATGTAGGTTTTCACATAGTAGTCAGCCAATGACATTTCTCGTTTCGTGCTCACATTACGTAGAACGAACAATATCTTTCGGTATTGTTTGGGGGCGAGATGGAGAAAGTACATCTCTTGATTCCATGTCGTCATCTTAGCGCTGGGAACTTTATCGCCTTCAGTCCATGTGTGGGACTTGCATTCAACAATAATTGAATGTTCATGTGAGCCTAGGTCGAAATTGTGTTTCTTGCCTGCTCGATTTGTGACCGAAATCTCCAACGGAAAATTCCGCCCATGTTTAAGGAAGTAGTCTTGAGCAGCCAGCTCGAACTCTTTTCCTGCATGTGCGTTGCTTATTGCGCCCAAGCGTTGGTGCGGCTTATTCATTTCGCGAGCTTTACTTCTGAGTGCAGGCCTAATGCAAAAAACGGGAAAGAAAAGGGGATAGATTTATTTTTGAGATGCCGGATTCTGGATCTGTGCATGCTCTGCCATTAACCCCTTCAAGCACTCCGGTCTCCCGACAACCTGTAAACAGCATAAGTCATCGCGCCCACAAGCACCACCGCGCCCGCCTGATGCGCCACACCCAGCGGCAACCACACCACACTCAGCAGTGTTGAAATCCCCAGTGTCACTTGAAGGCAAACCGCGGCCAGCACCAGCTGCGTGGCAAGGCGTTGCTGCGGTGTCAGGTTCCATTTCCCGGCCCGCCACCAGAACAGGATCACCATGACAAAGGTCAGTTTCGCCAGCCACCGGTGATCCCACTGCACCGTCATATGGTCCTCAAACGGGGCCAGCCATGCGGGGCTATAGACAAACAGCCCGTCGGGGATCAGTTGCCCGTCCATCAACGGGAAGGTGTTATAGGTATGTCCGGCATTGATCCCGGCAACAAAGCCGCCCGAAAGGGCGGTAAACACGATCAGCGCCAGAAGCTGCCAGCCGCGTCTGGAGGCATGGGTTGAAATGCCGCGCGGGGCATACTGGTTAAACCCGACCCACATCAACGCGATGAAAATCACCAGCGCCAGACCGAAATGCGCGGTCAGGCGGTACTGGCTGACATCGGGGCGGTCGACAAGGCCGCTCATGACCATGTACCAGCCCATTGCTCCCTGTAACCCGCCAAGGATAAACAGGCCCCAAAGTTTCCATTTGGTCGCGCCATCAATGGATTTTTTGGCAAGGAACCAGACAAACGGCACAAAGAACACAACGCCAATCAACCGGCCCCAAAGCCGGTGAATGAATTCCAGCCAGAAGATCGATTTGAAATCCTCGACCGACATCCAGGCATTGATCTTCTGGAATTCCGGATACTGGCTGTATTGCTGATAAAGCGCCATCCAGTCCGCCTCGTTCATCGGCGGGATGATCCCGGTAAAGGGCCGCCATTCCACGATGGAAAGCCCGGACTCGGTCAGCCGCGTCAGGCCGCCAATCACCACCATGATGAACACCATCGCCGCCACAAAAAACAGCCACATCGCAACATTCCTGTGCGGGGTGGGGGCGATGGAACCGGTGGCCGGGGCGGGGGATGATACGCTGCTGGTTTGCTCAATCGGGGACATCGGCGGGATCTCTTTGTCATGCGAAGCGCTTAATTTCGCGCCCAATATAGGGTGAAATTTCAAAAAGTGCAGGAAAAGCTTCACCGCAACGTTTCTACGTCCGATTTCTACGTCCGGGATCGGGGCTGGATCATTGGTTTATTAACGCAATAAATAGTGTTCTATAAATATAAAACACATAAAAAATGTATTGAATTATCCGATATACACACCCATAGTCTTAATCAACCAACAGAAACTTTCTTTTGAGGATCGACGATGTTTCCCATCAATCTGGACCTTGCGCGACTGTCGGTCGCGCTGGTGGGCAACGGTCAGGCAACCCTGAACCGTTTGCGCCAGCTTGACGGTGATGGGGCGAAATACGTCACCGTTTATGCCGAAGACCCGATTGCCGAACTGGTCGACCAGGCCGGCGACCGGCTGCACCGCTATCTGCCGAACTCGGCCGATGTCAACGCGGCCGCGATCATGTTTATTGTTGATTTGCCGCACGAAAAGGCCGCCGAACTGGCCGCCATCGCCAAGGCCGTCGGCACGATCGCCAATGTCGAAGACGTCAAGGAATACTGTGATTTTTTCTCGCCGGCGCGGGTAACGCGCGGTGATCTGATGATTACGGTTTCGACCAACGGGCACAGCCCGCGTCTGGCCGGCCGTATCCGCCATGCGATTGAAAACTGGCTGGTACCCAAATGGGATCAGCGCCTGCGCGAGCTTTCCGATCAGCGTGAAAAATGGAAGGCCGATGGCGCGGATATGAAACAGCTTCTGAAAATGACGGACGATTATATCGACCGTCGGGGATGGTTGTGATGACAGTCATGCGCGAAGAAGACATTGTCACCGGCGGTTCGATGTCGGTTGAGGAAGCCGAAGTCCGCGCCGCCGACCTGCTGTCGCGATACGGCCACTTGCAGGGCATTTCCCTGATCGAACCGATGGTGCACGAGGAATTCAATGGCAAAATCACCATGACCTCGTCCTTCGGGACAGAGGCCGCGGCACTGCTCGCCCTCGTGTCCGAGGTTGATCCGAACCTGCCGGTGATCTTCCTTGATACCCGCAAGCTGTTTGGCGAAACCCATCGCTATCGTGAACAGCTCGTTGATCAGCTGGGCCTGACCAATATCCAGATCATGCGCCCGGATGAAACGCTTCTGGCAGCCGATGATCCCAACGGCATGCTGTTTGCCTCTGACACCGCCAAATGCTGCTATCTGCGCAAGGTGGAGCCATTGCAACGCGCGCTCAAGGGCTATGACGCGTGGCTGACCGGGCGCAAACGCTTCCACGGTGGCGAACGCGGGCAACTGCCCGTCATCGAAACCGCCGGAACCCGGATCAAGATCAATCCGCTGGCCGGTTACCGGCGCGAGGATATCGAAGATATCTTTGAAAACCGTGCCCTGCCGCGCCATCCGCTGGAGGCCGAAGGCTTCCTGTCAATCGGCTGCATGCCGTGCACGGATCGGGTTGATCCCAATTCATCCGATGTCCGTGCCGGTCGCTGGGCCGGGCAGGACAAGACCGAATGCGGCATTCACTACATCATCTGATCCCGTTCGGTTCAAACGGATCATCAAAAAACGGCTGCCCCGAAACGGGCGGCCGTTTTGTTTTGGTGCGAACTTATGCCGCCCAATGATTGGAATTCGTCAAATTTGTTCCTTATTTACCTGAAAAATAAAAAGGAAGTTCTTTTTGCTTGGGTGAACTAGAAGCGATCCTGATGCGTAGGGACATGTAAATCCGGTCGCCTGACGTGAACCGACACGAAGTTTACGCAGGCGAAAATAGAGATTTGGGACAAAAGGGCACATCATATGACAGCAGATCAGGCCAACGAGCTTGAAGTTCTGCCCATTGGCATGTTCGAAGACCTCCCTGAAAACATGTACCGGGTGGAAACGCCAAAAAACTTTTCCGTCATTCTGTGTGACGAACACGCAAATCTGAGCCGTGATGCGCTGATCACCCTGCGCGCGGCTGCCCGGCACGATCTTTTCCCCGTTTACTGGTTCGGGGCCAATCCGCCATCCTTTGCCGATGCCGTCTTTCCCGAAATTTCAATGCAGGCCCTGCAACTCGCATACCGGGATGCACAGGAAAAATACCGCCGGATCGGGCATGTTGCCGCCCCCCATAATGACGAGGATCGCGGGGCGCTGAACCTTCTGGCGTATCTGGTGACACGCGATATTGACGCCGTGCCCGCCTGGCATCCCGGCAGCCGCAATGCGGTGACCTATGCCCGGCTGCGGCCTGATCTCGCATCGCGCTCGCTGTTATCGCAACTCCATCGGCAGGGGATGCTGGAGCGCACCTTCTGGCGCAAGACCCATATGTGCCGCAAATGCAGTTCGGCCCGGCTGAATGTTGCCGAACATTGCCCGGAATGCCGGTCTTCAAATCTGGTGGAAACGGATATTGTCCACCATTTTTCCTGCGGTCATCAGGGGCCGCAAAATGCCTTCCAATTGACAGCGGGCGGACGGATGATCTGTCCATCCTGCGAACAGATGCTTAATCATTTCGGGGTGGATTACGATAAACCCGGCCGGGTCGAGCTGTGCCAGAACTGCCAGACCGTGACCGAGGAACCCGAAGTCAATTTTGAATGCCTTGATTGCGAAACCCTGACGCCAAGTGACGAAGCGCCACAGCATGACTGGTACCAATACAGCCTGACCTCGCTCGGGCGTGAAACCGTCATATCGGGGCGTTTGCCCGTACCCGGTCTTGAAACCGCATTGGGCAGTTTCGAGCCGTCAAAGGATTACGCAACCTTTGTCGCACTCCTTGATAACGGGCTTAGCACCGCACAGCGTTATGGCCGCCCGTTTGGCGTTTGCGCCATGCGCTTTGATCAGGGGCAGGATGACGATCACCAGCCCCGCCTTGTCAATGCCGCAAGTCGCGCAACCCTGATCAAGCTTCTGCGTGAAATCCTGCGGGATTCCGATTTTCTGTATGCAGAAGGCGAACAGATCGTCTTTGTCTTCCCCGAAACCGATGCCGGGCAGCTTGATGCCATCATCAGACGGATCGAAGACGGCCTTCGCAGAAACATGACCGATCAGCCCGAATGCCGGTTCGAAGACTGGTCGGATCGGACGGTTCGCGACATTTTGCGCGGGATACGTGATGTTCGTTGATGGTATCAATTATCTCCTGTCCTTAAGCTTCCCGGCATTCTTTGCCATGTTCTGGCATTTCTTTCTGCTCGAACTGCCGCGCTTTGTTCTGGCCGGGATTGCAGTCTGCATTGCTGCGATTTTTCGTCGGCGGTCGGTATCACCGGGGCCGCCGCTGGTGCGACCGCGCATTTCGGTCCTGCTGCCCGGCCATAACGAGGCAGAAAACCTGCCGCGCGCCATCATGTCGATGCGCGAACAGACCGTGCCCCCCGATCAGATCGTCGTGGTCGATGATGGTTCGACCGATGACAGTGTTGCGGTCGCGACCGCCCTGCAAAAGGACGGCCTGATTGATGTGGTCCGCAGCATTCAGGTTCGCGGCGGTAAATCGGCAGCCGCCAATCTTGGCCTTGCCGAATGCAGTGGCGATATCGTGATCATTGCGGACGCCGATACCACCTATGACTGCGATGCCTTTGAAAAGCTGATCGCCGGTTTCAATGATCCCAAAATCGGTGCGGTTGCCGGTAATCTTGGCGTGCGTAATCCCGATATCTCGCTTGCGACCCGCTGGCAGGCGATCCAGTACCAGATTTCCATCGGACTTGGCCGACAGGTTTCCGACATGCTTGGTGTGTTGTTCATCGTTTCGGGCGCGTTTGGCGCGTTCCGTCGACAGGCGCTTGAACAGATCGGCGGCTGGTCGGTCGGCCCGGGCGAGGATGCAGAACTGACCAACAAGATCCGCCGTGCCGGGTGGCAGGTGCAATTTGCCCCCGAAGCCTGGTGCCTGACCGATGTGCCCGAAACATTTGCCCAGCTTGCCCGGCAACGCCTGCGGTGGGACCGGTCACTGGTGCGGATGCGCTGGCGGCGGTTCCGGGTGTTTCTGGACCCGACCGATGCGCAGTTCCGCCTGTCCAATGCGCTTGGCACCATCGATATCCTGTTCTTTCAGGCCCTTCTGTCGCTGTCTTTCGTGATCTATCTGATCTGGCTGTTTGATGTTTACGGAAGCTTCGGCTGGATTATTGCGGTCGTCAATCTGCTGGCCTATTCACTGTTTGGCATTGCCGGTTTTGCCATGGCCCGGATCGCCGCCCCCAATGCGCGGGTGGCGGGGCTTTGGCCTTATGTCCTCGGTTACGGTGTGTTCAATTCGCTGTTTCTGCGTTTCGTCCGGCTGGTCGCCTGTTTTGATGAACTGATTTTCCGCCGGTCCTTTGATGACAATTATGTCCCGCGCCGGGTGCGTCATGCCGCGCGCAGATCCCGCGTCGATAATTGAAAATCAATAAGAACGAGGCTCCATGAAACTTAAAAACCATCGTCCTTCAACCCGCCTGATCCGCGAACCGCGCGCGACGCCCAAAAAGCGCAATCTGGGTCGCTGGATTTATATCGGCCTGCTGATGCTGATCGGTCTTTGGGCCTTCGATGTGTTTTTTGGCCAGTTCTTTTTCCTGCGCGGCAATGGGCTGGTGGTTGCACGTCCCTATGTCGTGGCGTCCGAATATATCGGGACCGTACAGGATATCTCGGTCCGGCAGGGCGAGGCGGTCAATGAAGGCGATGTCGTCGCCTTCCTGACATCCAAACAATATGACGAGGAACTCGCCCGGTCTCAGTTCGAACTATCCACCCTTTCGGCGGACCGTGCCCGCCTGACCAGTGAATTGAACGGGCAGCGTGAACTGATTGCGCTTGCGAAAAAACGCCTTGCCTCTGCAACGGATTTCCGCACCCGTCTTGAAACCGGTCTTGCCAACGGCGTTTCTACCGGAACGGCATTGAATACCGCATATGAGCGGGAATACACCGCGCGCGAGGACCTTGAACGGATCACATCCGATATCACTTCGCTGCGTGCCGAACTGGCCGCGCTCTATCAGCAAATCGATCAGCGTCGCGTTCTGATGCAGAAAATCGAAGCCGCCTATGACGGGGGCCGTCTTGTCGCCCCGGCAGGTGGTATCGTGACCGAGGTCAATGCAATCGAAAGCAGCGTGATCCGCCCCGGCGATCTGATCATGACGATTGCTGCCGGAACGCCCTATGTGCTGGCCTATTTTGAAAATGGCTCGCTTTACGATATCGAACCAGGGCAGCCGGTGACGATGTATTACGGCACCAGAAACCTGACCGGGATCGTGACCGCCCTTTTGCCGGTATCCGAACAGCTCCCCGAAGAATTCCAGCGATCATTCGAGCCTACCGACCGCGCCCAGATTGCCGAAATCCGCATCGCCAATCCCGAAAACTTCCCGCCCCTGTTTGCCAAGCTTGATATTGGCGGCGGCCTGTTTTCATCGGTTCATCGTCTGTTTGACTGGATGCTGGAAACCTGATGCGAAAACGCGTCATCGCATCGCGGTCCGTCATGCCGGAAATATCATCCATCACCCGCATGATCCGGGCATAAAGCCCGTCGGCTTCCTAAAGCTTGCCCGATAGTGGCTTTTCGATCCGGTCGGCTGGTGGCGGCAGGTGCCAGCCATGGGTTTTGTGTTCTGCAATGTCGATTGCCGTCCGGACAAAACTGTCAGGTTATCCATCGATCACCTCGAACCCGGCCATTTCAATCGGTCGGACATTCGGGGCGTGACAAATCCGGACCGCCAGCACCGCTAGCCTCTTGCAATGTTTGGTGTCCTTGCCACCCCCGCCAGCCAACTCCGCTGCCCCTCGACATCGACAACCGCCACCAACCGGGCAGACCACGCCCATGCACCTGCTGCCCCGAACAAGCGCCGCCCGCTTTCGGTTGACGCCGGAAGCGCACCTCACCCCAAGGGCCGCGGCGTTGTCTCATGACAGGCCCACGTCCCGCCACCGATGACCGGCCTTTCGGCATGTCCGAATGCGCCATCGGCCCATCGCCAGGCCAATCCAACCAATTTAGCCCGCCGATCCGATGCAGACGCAATTCGGGCTCGCTGATTCTCGGCATTGCCAAACTTCACCGACCGGTTTGGTTGCGGCGGATGGGCTGACCTCAGCCCGGCCCTCGCTGCCCCAAACAAACGCCCTTGCCCCAAGGGCACATTTCTCCCGTCATGATAAACCACAGTTTTCGTAAATCTCGCGTGGCCTCACGGCCCGGACGCACCGCCGCCGTAATGACTTTTCCATGCGCCATTGATGGCCCTTTGGCGATGCCGCCCCCACCATTTCATCCCGTCAGATCGCTGCCCTGTCATCATCCCATTCCTGTTTTTGCCGCCCGAAACGCAAAAAACCCGCAAAAGCGAATCACGCTTTGCGGGTTTTGTCTCCGGACCCATTTGTCCTGTTGACTTTATCTTTATGGCATAACCAAAAGAACAAATCAAGAACTAATTTCAAGAATGATGGAAAAAATTCCCATCAAAAGCGTATTGCGATAAATTTGATATTTATCTCAATATCTTAGGTGGGGGTTCCGTTAAATCGTTATGCCCTGAAGCTTTCGGAAAAGCGTCACCGCATAACGGTCCGTCATGCCGGAAATATAATCCATCACCCGCATGATCCGGGGATAAAGCCCGTCGGCTTCCGAAAGCTTGCCCGACAGAAGCTTGTCGATCCGGTCGGCCTGCGGTGGCAGGCGCTTGCCATGGGTTTTATGTTCTTCAATGTCGATTGCCGCCCGGACAAAGCTGTCAAGCAGGCCGTTGATCACCTCGAACCCGGCCATTTCAATCGGCAGGACATGGGGTGCGTTATAAATCCGTTCGACCGCCAGCATCTTGCAATGTTTGGCATCCTTGCCAAGCGGCGTATTGGCCAGTAGATCACCTTCCAGCGTACCCGAAAGCAACGCGTCTTCATGCTCGATAAAGGCATCAACGGCGGCCTTCACCAGATTGCCAATCGCCTTGCCGCGCAAAAAGCCGATCCGGTCATCTTCGGATTTCTCGGCATACCACGGTTCGGCCCGCAGATCGGCCCAGCGTTTTTCGGCGTCGCCTTGGTATTTTTCCGGGTGGCGGGCAATCGGGGCCAAGGCGCGTTCGACCTGCTCGAAACTCACACAGTTAAGCTCCCAGCCATCTTCAAGATCGACCACCGAATAGCAGATGTCATCAGCCGCCTCGACCAGATAGACCAGCGGATGGCGTCGCCACGCCCCGTCAAATCCGTCAAGTGGCGACAGCCCGCAGACATTGGCAATCGCATGGGCGATGTCGCGCTCTGCCTGATAATATCCGGGTTTCTTAAGGCCGGTATATTCGCGGCGGCGCGCATCGGGGACCGATGTGCTGCGCGGATATTTGATGAAGCTGCCGAGCGTCCCGTAAGTCAGGTTCAACCCGCCGTCAAACCGCTTCATTTCAAGCTGGCTTATGATGCGGAGCCCTTGCGCATTCCCTTCGAAATGCCGCAAATCTTCAAGCTCCGGCCCGGTCAGCCGCCCGGTCAGTTCTTCCTTGGCAAGGCGGGATGTGGTGAACCATTCATTGATCGCATCCTCGCCCGAATGGCCGAATGGCGGGTTGCCGATATCATGGGCCAGGCACGCGGCCTGCACCATGTAACCGATATCGGCAATGGTGATCGGGCTTCCCTTGGGCAGGTGCTTGACGATATGCGCACCCGCCATAAGGCCAAGCGACTGCCCGACCGATCCGACCTCTATCGTGTGGGTCAGGCGGGTATGCACATGGTCATTTTCCGAAAGCGGATGAACCTGTGTCTTGTTCTGAAGACGGCGGAACGAGGATGAAAAAATGATCCGGTCAACATCGATCTGGAACGGGCTTCTGCCATCCGGGCTTGGATGCGGATCGCCATCGGGCAGGCGGATCTTGCCATCCCGAAAATCAAGCCGGTGTGGTGAAAGCAGATTTTCCCAGCGCATTTTGGCCGGTTGCATCGAACCCATGGCGATGCGACTCCCTGTCCGTGTCGTGTGTGCGTCCGCAAACCCGACTTTAACGGGGTGGGGAGTCGGGCGCAATCGGGCAAAACCGATTGCGCCAAATCAGTGTGATCTTATCCGAAGAACCAGCTTTTCGGATTATCAATCGGGCTGCCGTTAAGCGCGCGCAAAAGACCAATCACGTTGCGCCCGATGAACCACGCGGTGGTATAAAGCGCCATCAGGCCGACAATCGCCCAGCCCAGAAGCGGCACCCATCCGATCACCAGCGTGAAAAAGCCCAAGATGATCGCATAAAGGATGCTGATCCAGAATGTGCGGATGACGAATGTGTAATGGCTGTTGGTCCAGTGATCATCATCCTCGCGCGCGACATAGGCAACAATCAGCGCGATCAACCCGGTGGCAAAGGCGGTAAACAGGGTCGCGATCATCAGGCCGTAGCAGACGACAGCGGTATTGCCGCCGCGCGTATCTGCATATTGCGGGGCATTGTCAAACGATGCGTCCTGACCTGTCATCCGGTCACTCATGGGCGTTGTTCCTGTGTTGTGGGGCCGTTCATCAAATCACCGGCTCTTTCCAGCATATAGCGAGAAAATTACCAAATGCTATCTTCGGTTGGGTGAACCGGCATTCCGGGGCGTTTTTTAACGCGATAACACGAATTTCATCGCAAAGGGGCGGCTTTTGCCTCGACTCTTGTGATTTCCGCCCTACATTTGGCCCCATATCACGCAATGATCAAGAATAAGGAATTCCGCATGTCGGACTATGATTTTGACCTGTTTGTTATCGGTGCCGGATCGGGCGGCGTGCGGGCCGCGCGCGTTGCATCGGGCTATGGGGCAAAGGTCGCGATTGCCGAGGAAAGCCGCGTTGGCGGCACCTGTGTCATTCGCGGCTGTGTCCCGAAAAAGCTTCTGGTTTACGGCGCACATTTTGCCGAGGATTTCGAAGACGCGGCCGCCTATGGCTGGACCCTTCCGGGCGAACCCAGCTTTAGCTGGAAAAAGCTGATCGCCAACAAGGATGCGGAAATCGACCGCCTGAATGGCATCTATCACAAGCTTCTGGCCGGTTCGAACGTCAAGCTGTTCGAACATCGCGCAACCTTCAAGGACGCCCATACCGTTGTCGTGGGGGGCGAGGAAGTTACTGCCGAACGCATCCTGATCGCGGTTGGCGGTCATCCGACCCTGCCCGAAATTCCGGGCATCGAACATGCGATTTCCTCGAACGAGGCCTTTCACCTCGAAGACCTGCCGAAACGCATTGTGGTTGTTGGCGGTGGCTATATCGCGGTTGAATTTGCCGGGATTTTTGCCGGGCTTGGATCACGCGTCACACAGCTTTATCGCGGCGATCAGATTCTGCGCGGTTTTGATCACGATATCCGCAGCCATCTGGCCGAGGAAATCGTCAAAAAGGGAGTTGATCTGCGCTTCAACACCAATGTCACCGCGATTGAAAAACAGTCCGATGGCAGCCTGAAACTGACCCTGACAGGCGGGGGTGACATGGAAGTCGACGCCGTAATGTTCGCGACCGGTCGCGCACCGAATACCAAGGGCCTTGGGCTTGAAGCCGTCGGGATCGAAACGAACGATAACGGTGCGGTCAAAATCAACAAGGGCCTGCAAACCAGCGTTCCGAACGTCTATGCGGTCGGTGACGTGACCGACCATGTGCAACTGACCCCGGTCGCGATCAAGGAGGGCATGGCCTTTGCCGATACCGTCTTTGGCGGCAAACCGTGGTCGATGTCCTATCAGGCGATCCCGACCGCCGTCTTCAGCCAGCCCCCGGTTGGGACGGTCGGTCTGAGCGAGGAAGAGGCACGCGCAAAGGGCGGACCGGTTGAAATCTACAAATCAACCTTCAAGCCAATGCGCCATACCCTTTCGGGCCGCGACGAAAAGACCATGATGAAACTCGTCGTCGATAAAACCACCGACGTCGTCCTTGGTGCCCACATGGTCGGCCCCGACGCCGCCGAAATCATCCAGGGTATCGGCATCGCGGTTCGCCTTGGCGCAACCAAGGCCCAGTTCGACCAGACCGTCGCGGTGCATCCGTCAGCAGCGGAAGAATTCGTCACCATGCGCTTCCCGTTCGCGGATTAAAACACCGGGAACCGTTACCTACCGTCATTCCCGCGAAGGCGGGAATCCAGACTTCGGTGCTAAGCGCACGAGCAATCGGTGAATGGCAGATACAATCAAGGCGGCATTCCTGTGGTGCCGCCTTTTTAAATCTTAAAACGCCAACGGCGCATTATCCACGACCTCTTTCATCACGAAAAATGTTCGCGTTTGCCGGACACCGGGAAGCGCGATCAGTTGGTCACCATGCAGGTGATTGAAGTCCGCCATGTCGCGGACCCGGATTTTCAGGAAGTAATCGAAATCCCCCGCCACCAGATGGCAATCAAGGATAAAGGGCAGCTTGCGGCACGCGGTTTCAAACGCGGCGAAGCTGTCGGGCGTTGATCGGTCCAGCACCACGCCAACCATCACCAGTGCCGCGCGATCCACCTTGTCCGGGGCGATCTGGGCGCGGATGGAGGTGATATATCCTTCCTCGAACAGGCGTTGCATCCGGCGGTGGCAGGTGGCCGGGCTGACATTGACCCGTTTGGCGATATCGGCATTGCCCATCCGCCCGTCAGTTTGCAGCAGGCGCAGAATCTTTTGATCGATGCGGTCTATCGGGGCGGCATTCGCGGGACTGGCAGGCTGGGTCATGAAAGAACCTTCCGGAATTCTGTAAATTTTCGAAATTCTAGGCACATTTTGGCGTTTGATGAAAGCGTTGCGTGAAAAATTGGGGCGAAGTTCGAGCACACCTTTCACGCGCTTGGCGCTAGCATTTCCCCTTCATGAGGTTCGTTTCCCATGTCGTTCTGCAAATCAGGGAGTGCGCGATGCGCCTGGATAAATTTGAAAAATACAAACTGACCTTTGGCCCGACCCCGATCGAGGCCCTGCCGCGTCTTTCCGCCCATCTTGGCGGCGATGTCGAACTTTATGCCAAGCGCGAGGATTGCAATTCCGGGCTGGCCTTCGGCGGCAACAAGGTCCGCAAGATGGAATATATCATCCCCGATGCGATCAAATCCGGGGCCGATACCCTTGTCACCATCGGTGGTGTGCAATCCAACCACACAAGGCAGGTCGCGGCCATCGCGGCCAAGATCGGCATGAAATGCCGTCTGGTGCAGGAAAGCTGGGTGCCGTTTAACGATGCGGTTTACGACCGGGTCGGCAACATCCTGATGAGCCGCGTCATGGGGGCCGAGATCGAGCTGGTCGACGAGGGCTTTGATATCGGCATCCGCGAAAGCTGGGAAGCCGCCCTTGAGGATGTGAAGGCCAAGGGCGGGGTGCCTTACCCGATCCCGGCCGGGGCATCGGTGCACAAATATGGCGGGCTTGGCTTTGTCGGTTTTGCCGAGGAAGTGCGCGCCCAGGAAGCCGAGCTTGGCTTTAAATTCGATTATGTCGTGGTCTGCACCGTCACCGGTTCAACCCATGCCGGGATGGCGGTTGGTTTTGCTGCCGATGGCAGGGCCGACAAGGTTGTCGGTATTGATGCGTCTGGCACGCCCGAACAGACCCGCGCACAGGTTCTGGCGATTGCCCAGAAAACTGCCGATCTGGTCGAACTTGAAGGCGGCATTTCTGATCGTGACCTTACCCTGATCGAAGATTACGCCTATCCGGCTTATGGCGTGCCGTCCGATGAAACCAACGAGGCGATCCGCCTGTGTGGTCGTCTCGAAGGCATGATGACCGACCCGGTTTACGAAGGCAAATCGATGCAGGGCATGATCGATCTGGTCAAAAAGGGCTATTTCCCCAAGGGGTCCAAGGTCCTTTACGCCCATCTTGGCGGCGTGCCTGCGATCAATGCCTATAGCTATCTGTATCGCAACGGCTGATTGCCCCTGCGCAAGGCCTGCACCCGCACCACGCCGTCATTCCCGTTCTGGCGGGAATTTGGTCTCCCACTGCTCTCCCTAGAGGACGGGGTGGTGCAAACGCAAAGGGGAAGCCGTTATGGCTTCCCCTTTGTCGTTTTCTGTCAGCTTTGGCGAACTTACCGTCCGGTAATTCCCGGGAAGATGATCAGAAGGGCCACGGCCAGCACCTGCAGGCAGATGAAGGGCACCAGCGCCTTGAAGATCGTGCCAAGCGTTATATCCGGTGGCGCCACCGATTTCAGGTAGAACGCGGCGGGGCCGAAAGGCGGTGACAGGAAGCTGACCTGCATGTTCATCGCAAACAGCACCCCGAACCACACCGGGTCATAGCCAAGCTGTTTGATGATCGGCACAAAGATCGGCATGGTCAAAAGGGCGATCCCGACCCAGTCCAGGAACATGCCCAGAATGAACAGGATCAGCATCATGAACAGGATGATGATCGTCGGATCGTCGGAAATGCCGGTGATCAGGGCCGATACAAACTTGATACCACCCATCAGGTTGAACACCCCGACAAGGGCCGATGCGCCAATCCCGATCCAGACGATCATGCCGCAGGTCGACAGCGTCTGAAGCGATGCAGCCTTGAGCATCGATAGCGAAAACTCGCGCCGCACGATGGTTGATGCGACCACACCGGCAACGCCGACGGCGGAGGCTTCGGTCACCGATGCAATCCCGCCATAGATCGAGCCCAGAACGCAGATCACGACAAGGATCGGCAGGAACAGGCCTTTAAGCAGCCGGATTTTTTCCTCGGTCGGGATTTTTTCGGTGCGCGGTGGCGGGGCGATATTATCGCCCGTATAGCTTCGGAACAGCACATAGGCGACATAGAAACCCGCCAGCATGAAGCCTGGAATGAAGGATGCGGTAAACAGATCGCCAATCGAGACGTTTGCCGTCAGGCCATAGATGATCAGAACGATCGAGGGGGGGACCATCGTACCCAGCGACCCGCCGGCACAGACAACACCGATGGCAAGGTTTTTGTCATATCCCTGACGGAGCATTTGCGGCAGGGCCAGCAGGCCCAGCAACACGATTTCGCCCCCGATGATGCCACTCATGGCGGCCAGAATGACGGCGACAAAAATCGTCTGGACCGCGACCCCGCCTTTGAGCCGCCCGCCAAACAGGCGCATGGCTTCGAACAGGTCCTTGGCGATGCCCGATCGATCAAGGATCGCGGCCATCATCACGAACATCGGGACCGAGACAAAGACAAAGGACGACACAAACGAATAGACCCGGCTGGTGATCAGCGGCACCGCCATCGGCCCGAACCAGCCAAGAGTGAATATCAGGGCAATCAGCAGGGTCACAAATGCCAGCGGCATGCCGGTTATCAAAAAACCAAGCAGCAGCACGAACATCGCAAGCGTGCCATATTCAATGCCAAGGGACTGCAAATCAAACATCGGGATTTATCCTGTTGCGCCGGATATAATGGTTTCCATGCCGTGCATGAGCGGACCCGTTCATCGGTGATGCACTCGGGCAGAACGACGGGGCCAAATTCACAACTAGTATGATGTGATTTATAGCGTATTCCGGGATGTTTCGCGGGTCAGTCATGGCCTGTTCCCGTACCGGAATTTGCACCTGCATAATCAGGTTTTGCGCGCACATAGTTGATCGTCAGAATGACAAACTGGATCGTTAAGGCGATCAGAACGAACAGCATGAAAATCTTCAGCAACCCCGGATAGGGCGCATTGAACGCGCTGCCGGTGGTTTCCAGATGGATATCCCCGCCCGGTTTGAATGCCGCCCGTTTGACCATCAGCCACGCTGCCCAGGCAAAAAAGCCCGACGAGATCGCGCAAACGATTGAAATGCCGATATCAAGTGCGCGCCGGAACCGTGGTCCGGCGATATCATAGATGATGACCACCCGGATATGCTTGTTGCGCGATGCGCAGTAAAGCCCGCCAAACACAAAGCCGATGGCCGATAAAAACGTCGTGGTTTCATGGGCCCAAAGGGTCGGGCTGTTGAAGACATGGCGCATGAAAATTTCGAAAATCAGGATGCCCATCGCCAACAGGAAACCGAGCGCGAAGATCGAGCTGATCTTGTCGACAGCCCGGCCAAACAGGCCCGAAACAGTCGGGACCGGCTCGGGGGTGCCATCGGGCTCTATCGCCAGATCCGGGGTGGGCGGGATGTCGCTATGTGCCGGTTTTTCCGGTGTCGGGGCCATTTTCGCAATCCTTGCAGGGACAGGGAATACAATCCGGCAACGGGGAGGACCGCATCGCCCCATATCGTCTCTTATATTGGGCTTGGCCGGATTGTATCAGCTTGTCACCGGCGGGCCCGAAAGGCCGGGCACCGCCGGTGACAGGGTTTATTTTGCCGTGATCCTATGACCGTGTGGTCACAATCAGATCATGCCTTGCGCAGTCAGATATTTGACCAGTGTATCATAAACCTTCTGGGCATTTTCCGAACGACCGGCGACTTTTTCCCACTGGCTGGTGGCGATTTTACGAAATTTATTGCGTTCCTCGGCCGACCAGTTGTGGATGGTTACACCGCCTTCGGCACGTGCCTTGGCAACGGCTTCCATATCTTTCATCGCAAGCTGCGCGTCCATGTCACGTGCCAGATCGCGGACCGAAACCTCAAGGATGGTCTGGAGGTCTTCGGGCATGGAATCCCATTTTTCCTTGTTCACCGAAACTTCAAGCATCGGCATGGAATGGAAGCCCGGATAGACCGGATGTTTGGCAACATCATGCAGGCCCATTGCTTGGTTGGTCGAGAACACGGTCGCATCCGCGGCATCAATCACCTTTTTATCAAGGGATGTGAAAACTTCGGACTGCGGAATGTTCACAGGCGACGCCCCGGCCGCGGCAAAGACTTCCTGCACCATGCCTTCGGGGGCCCGCATTTTAAGGCCTTTAAGGTCGGCAACACCGTCAAGCGGCTTGGACGAAACGAATGCTTCAAGGCCCGGGGTTACCGCGCCGATGAAATGCAGGCCATAGGGTTCAAGCATTTCGTTCATCAGTTCCTTGCCGCCGCCATATTCGACGAAACGCAGCATTTCGGACGGTGCCGACCATGCGCCAACCGGGTTGGCGATCAGGCCGAATGCCGGATCCTTGCCGGTGAAATAGCTGGTGTCGGTGATGTGACCATCGATGATGCCTGCGGCAATCGCGTCCTGCGTTTCGGCATGTTCGACGACCGAGTTAACGGGAAGCATTTCAACAGCAATGCGTCCGCCCGACATTTTGCCAACGCGTGCGGCCCATTCCTGTTCGATCACGAAGTTCGGCACACCTGCCGCATCGCTTGACTGGACTTTAAGGGTAAATTCCTGTGCATTTGCGATCAGCGGTGATGTCATCATCAGGCTGGCTGCAAGTGCAGTTCCGGCGAGTGTCTTGAACGATAGGGTCATTTGTCTTCTCCCTGGGTTACCGGTTTTCCGGCGGTCTTATGCGTTTTGGTGGATGGACTGTCGATTTCGCCTGCTGCAAGGCGGGCAGCAGCGGTCGAAACCACGGCTTCAATCGGGGCATCGATGGAGACAGTCACGCTTGTCTCGTCCGGCCCCAGCGGTTCGAGATCAGCCAACTGACTGTCAAGCAATCCGGGCGGCATGAAATGGCCGATCCGGCGATCCAGCCGGGACCGGATCACTTCGCGCGAACCGTCCAGAAAAACGAATGTTGCAGGTTCCATATGGTCCCGCAGAAAATCACGATAACGCCGTTTCAGCGCCGAACAGGCGATAAAGACTTTCGGCGATACATGGTTTGACTCAATTCCGTGCGCGACTTCTTTGGCGGCCATCCCAAGTGATGCCAGCCACGGCCAGCGCATCTCGTCATTAAGCGGGATGCCATTGCGCATGTTTTCAACATTCTGTGGGGGATGATAATCGTCCGCGTCAAGCCACACACCATTCATGATGCTGGCAAGGCCCTTTGCGACCGCGGTCTTGCCTGATCCGCTGACACCCATCACGATGACATATTCGGCTTTGATGGCTGATCCTCCCGCCACTTTTATTTCGTCTTTTCTTGAGCGGGTCTTGCCCGCCTTGCTTTGTTAGCGCTAACATAATGATAGCGCTAACATCGAGTCAACAGATATTGTGCAACCCCGGGATCGCGGATATGAGGAATAGGGCATGAGAAGGAAGACATGAGAAAACGCAGAGGGGCCGGACGGCCGACCATCGCTGATGTGGCCGACAAGGCCGGGGTCAGCACGATCACCGTTTCACGGGCCTTGCGTGATCCAGCCAAGGTATCCGCCCCGTTACGCGAACGCATTGATGCCGCGGTTCGCAAGCTTGATTACGTTCCCCATTCTCATGCCAGTGCCCTTGCATCATCGCGTTCCAATATTGTTGGCGTGATTGTGCCGTCGCTGACCAACAACGTGTTTGCCGATACGCTGCGCGCGATTTATGACGAGCTGGAACAGGGACCGCTTCAGGTGCAGCTTGGCAATTCGCGCTATGTCGCGGCAGAAGAAGAACGCCTGATCCGCATTTTCCTTGGGCAGCGCCCGGCGGCCCTGATTGTTGCGGGCGGCGATCAAACACCTGCCGCAAGGGCCCTGCTTGAAAGTGCCGATTGTCCGGTGGTGCAGGTCATGGAGGTTGATCCGGACCCGATTGACATGATGGTCGGATTTTCGCATTTCGAAGGCGGCCGGGCGGCTGGCCATCATCTTTTGCAGCGGGGATATCGCAGGATCGGGTTCATTGGCGCGCGCATGGACCCACGATCACGCCGCCGTATGGAAGGTTTTGCCGAAGCACTGCGATCAGCGGGTCGGTATGACTCGGAACTGTTCATGACAACCACCCGGTCATCAAGCACGTCGCTGGGCGCGGAACTGATCGGGGCGTTACGCGCAAAAAGGCCCGATATCGAAGCGGTTTTCTGCAACAACGATGACATGGCGCTGGGGGTTCTGTTCGGTTGCCAGCATGCCGGTCTGCGTGTGCCAGAAGACCTTGGCATCATCGGTTTCAACGATCTTGAAATGATGGCGGCGGCCTGTCCGTCATTAACCAGCATCCGGACAAACCGTTACGGGATCGGAAAAACGGCGGTTGATATGATCCGGGCACGGCTGGATGGTGATGAACCGGAAAACCGCGTTGTCGATCTTGGTTTCCAATTGCAGGAACGTCAAAGTACCGTGCGGCGGGTTTGATATCCTGTCCTGATCGCGCCAGTTGCTAATCTCGATGGATCGGGAAACGCCCGGCAAGCTCGGCCACGAGTTCCTTTGGTCCCGAAATCCGCATGCGTGTGCCATCGGCATCAAACTGCCGGTCCATAACCGTGATGCCATCCTGTGCGCAGGCCTGTTCCAGCGTTCCCGCATCAGAAAAACCGGCAAACAGGTCTGCTTCACCCTGCGGGACATAATCGACGACGTCGGCAACGCTGCAAACCGCATTGGCAGCACCGCTATAAGCCCGCACCAACCCGCCGGTGCCAAGTTTTACCCCGCCGAAATAACGCGTGACGATCACTGCGACATTAATCAGATCGCGTCCCTGAAGAACCTTGAGGCAGGGAACGCCAGACGTGCCTGATGGCTCGCCGTCATCCTTGCCATGTTCAATCAGCTGGTTTTCGTCATTGAGATAACGATAGGCCGTGACATGATGATTGGCCTTGGGGTGGGCCACGCGCAATTCCGCAAGCCTTGTCGCGAGATGGTCATAAGGGACCAGCTCGGCCAGAAAGCGCGATTTCTTTTCTTCGGTTTCGGCAAATGCGGGGCGGGTGACAGTTTTCATCAGGACTGGATAGCAAAGGCAGGCGCTTTGCACCAGCGCGCTAAAGTTTTACGGGTGAGACAGCGCAAATTTGCTGATCAATATGACCCCGAAAATAATCAGCATGACGAGAACCACCTTGCGGAAGGTTTCGGCATCCATGCGGTTGCGTACCGCACTGCCAAGTTTGGTGCCGACATAAACCGGAACCAGCCCGGCCAAGGATATCCAGACGGTTTCAAGCGTCATAAGCCCCATCCGTGTCAGGCCAAATGCCATCACGATGCTTGAAAGGCTAAACGAGATATTGATGGCTTGAATGAAGCGTTTGGGATCAAGCCGCAATGACAACAAAAAGGGTAGGACGGGCATCACCTGCGAGCCAGTAATGCCATTCACGAGCCCCGTGGCAAAACCGGAAACCGGTGCCAGATAGCGGGCGACCTTATCTGATAAAGGTTTGCCGTGACGAAACAGCGTGATGGCGCCGTAATTCATTAAAACCAGCCCAAGCACCGCACCGGCCAGAATGCTGTCGACCATGCCAAGCACGGCAAGACCAATCAAAAGCCCCGGAATGGTCGCCACAAACATCGGCCAGAACCGGTTGACGGTTTCGCGGAAATGCCCGGCCTGCGCCATGATGATCGAATTGCTGACAAGGGAGGGAATGATCACAAGTGGCATCCCGGCCTTGAGCCCAAGCCCAAGGGCCAGGATCGGCAGGGCCGACGTCGAGAACCCTAGCCCGGTTGCTCCCTTTACAAAGGCGGCCACAAAATAGGCGCAGGCAATAATCGCGATTGTTTCAATGGACATGGGGCTTCCGTAATGAGGTGTGGCGCGCGCAGTGTGCCGCGATATGGGGGATCGCGCAATTGAATGCTGATGACTATTTGTCCTGATAGTCTTTGTGGTGCCGGTTGACGGCACGTCCGGATTCGAAGGATTTCCATCGTCCTTGCGGGAACGGGAAACTCCCCAAATCCATCTGTAATTGGTGATTTGGGGTGGAACTTTGCGTGTTATTTGCGGGGATTGGCAAAAATTTGCGGGTTTTTCTTTGCGAATTGCACGGAAGGGGTGGAAATGCGGTCGCAAAACCCGTATCAAGTTTGGCCCGGTTGACAGCACCGGTTGAATGGGCGGAAATCCGCTGTGACGCTGATTATATGGTATGGTAACGGCATGAGAAACATGCCGGATTGAGAGGAAGCAAATGAGCAAGAGCTGGAGCATTGATAGCTGGCGCAACCTGCCTGTGAAGCAGATGCCGACTTATCCGGATGCACAGGCCCTCAAGGCCGTAGAGCAAGAGCTCGGCAGCTATCCTCCTTTGGTATTTGCTGGCGAAGCGCGCGCGTTGAAAGAAAAGCTTGGCGAAGTTGCCGAAGGCAACGCATTCCTGCTGCAGGGCGGGGACTGTGCCGAAAGCTTCAAGGAATTTCACCCGAACAATATCCGCGACACCTTCAAGGTCATGTTGCAGATGGCGGTTGTTCTGACCTATGGCGCGGCATGCCCGGTGGTCAAGGTTGGTCGTATGGCGGGGCAGTTCGCCAAGCCGCGTTCGTCGGATACGGAAACCATCGATGGTGTCGAACTGCCGAGCTATCGCGGGGACAATATCAACGGCATCGAGTTTACGTCCGAAGCCCGTGTTCCGGACCCGCAGCGCCAGATCCGTGCCTATAACCAGTCGGCATCGACGCTGAACCTGCTGCGTGCTTTCGCGCAGGGTGGCTTTGCCGATCTGAGCAAAATCCATCGCTGGAACCTGTCATTTGTTGATAACAGCCCCGCGGGCGAACGATATCGCAAGATGACGACCCAGATTGATGAAGCCGTTGCCTTCATGCAGGCCTGCGGCATCACGGCCGAAACCGCACCGCAGATGCGCGAGACGGATTTCTATACCTCGCACGAGGCGCTTTTGCTGGGTTACGAGCAGGCTCTCACCCGTCAGGACAGCCTGACCGGCGACTGGTATGACTGCTCGGCGCATATGCTGTGGATTGGCGACCGTACCCGTCAGCTTGACGGGGCGCATGTTGAATTCATGCGCGGTGTGAATAACCCGATCGGCATGAAATGCGGTCCGACCACCGAAGAAGATGACCTGATCCGTCTGATCGATGCCCTGAACCCGAAAAACGAAGCCGGTCGTCTGACCCTGATCGCGCGTATGGGCGCAGGCAAGGTCGAGGATCATCTGCCACGTCTTGTGAAACGGGTCAAAGCCGAAGGCCGCAAGGTTGTCTGGTCTTGCGATCCGATGCATGGCAACACGATCAAGGCGGCGAACGGGTATAAAACCCGTCCGTTCGATGCGATCCTGTCGGAAGTCAAATCGTTCTTTGATGTGCATAAAGCCGAGGGTACGCATGCCGGGGGCGTTCATTTTGAAATGACTGGCACGGATGTGACCGAATGTATCGGTGGTGCCCGTGAAGTGACTGTCGATAGCCTTTCGGATCGGTACCACACCCATTGCGATCCGCGTTTGAACGGCGGGCAGGCGCTTGAGCTGGCCTTCCTGATGGCCGAAATGATCAAAAAAGAACGTGATAGCGTTCGTGCAGAACAGCTTGCTGCGTCGGCATAATCGACCATCTGAATGCGTGAACTGATAAAGGCGTCCGGGCAACCGGGCGCCTTTATTTATAAGGGATGCGCCCTTTGAGGGTTGAATATAAGAGTTCTTCTATTTAAAGGGATCGCATTGGGGGCTGTTTCGTTAATTCTGTCCCGATGCATGCATTTTGCCCCTACACTGATGCGGGTAACATCCTTAAGTATAGAGAATCGCGCGGCATTACTGTGCGCTGACAAGACATGATGTGAAACAATGAGGTCGCACGAAACATGGTGGATGAGGCGGATTTCGCCGAATGGCAGAAGAAAGTGGAGGGAACAAACATTTCCTCGACGACACTGCTTGCGACCGATTACCTGAACCATTTCAACGAAATCGTGATGCTTCTGGAAATGGTTCCGGACATGCCTGACATGCTTGAGGACTGCAAGGAATGGGCACCCAAAAGCTATCAGGACCATTTCCGTGACAGTGCGTTCTCCGACAAGGAACTGGCGATAGAGGCCTATGATCATGTGCCCGAACGGTTCCGTCGCCCGTTCGAGGAAACCATCGAACATATGAATGCTATCGTGTTTCGTGCCAACGAGCAGCTTGAAGTGTTGATTGCCGAGGGTAACGAGGGGCTGCTGCGTGAAACAGCAAGCACGGTGACGCTGTCATTGCAGCGTTTCATGGATGTCGCCAGCGGCATTATCCACGGATCGGCCAAAACCATGAGCCAGGACGAAATTGACGCCGCACTGGCGCTTTAAAACTCGCATAAAAATAAAAAAGGCCGGGCATTTTATGTTTCCCGGCCTTCGCATTGCTGGATCAGGCGATCAATCCATCATATCGGCCAGTTCTGCATCAAGCGTTTCGATTTCGCCACGCAGTTTTGGCAGGATATCGGTGCGAGCAGTCGCGACCTGCTGTTTCATGTTTTCAATGGCGCGACGGGCGAGGCCATTTGGCCCCTGCTGCTGGAACAGGGTCGTCATCTGGGCTTCTATACCGGTATAGAAACGGCGGACGCCGGTAATGATTTCCGGATGGACTTCGAAGGTGCGCGGTGAATAGCGCATCGTCGACCAGACCATATCGTCAAGGCGATGTGTCGCTTCGGGCGTCAGTTCGCGTGCGTGCCACTTCATCGGTGCTTCGGGATATTCCGCAATCCATTGTTCGACATGTTCGATATTGTCGATAAACTCGGCCTCAAGCGATTTTTCCAGATAGCTGACATCCGACAGGCTTTGATAACGGTCGAAATCAACCGCAATCCGGAAGCCGGCAAAGCTTGCCAGATATACACCAAGAACCGTTGATGCCAGAATGATGCACTGGGTGAACCAGAATTCGATATTGGGTTTGCCGCTGACGCTAAGAAAGCGGAACGGGGATAAAAAGACACGCATTATTCTGATCCTTCCGGAGCTTCGTATTCGTCGTAGATTATTGATTGCCCTTCAAGGGCATCGACATAGCGATCGAAAGCCGTTTGCAGTGGTATTGGTTCGCCAAGCGGCAGATTGCGGTCCGTCACCATTTTATTGAGGCGGCGCACGCGATCGATCGGATGGGGATGCGTGCCGAGATAATCGAGCATGCTTTCATCCCCCTGCATCATCGCAAGCTTGGAAAAGGTGGTTGCGACATCGGTGGCATGGCCGTATTTCGCCATGACGATATCGAGCCCCCATTTATCCGCATCAAGTTCCTGGGATCGGGAATAATCCAGATCGGCCAGCATTTTTGGCCACCCGGCAATCCAGGTGGTCAGAACCGCATCGGCCTGGAACATCATGGCCGAAAGGGCAATGCCAACCGCCTGCCGCCCCAGTCCTTCAAGATGGTCGCGGCCGTTATAATGGCCGATTTCATGCCCAAGGATGGATAACAGTTCGTTTTCGGTGTCGACCAGTTCAAGCATGCCGGTATGAACAAGGATCAACCCGCCGGGCAGGGCGGCTGCATTCGGCGTGTCATCGGGGATGATGACCACTTCGAAATCATAGGCCGCAGCCGGGCCAAGGGCAGATTTCGGGATCGAATTGATCAGATCAAGGATATAGCGTTCTGGCAGGCTACGTTGATCATTGCTGCGGCGTTCGGTGATGTAATCGCCTTCAAGCTCGGACCAGATGGCGATTTCGTCCTCAATTGATATCTGGCGCGTTGCCCATTCGACGGCAAAGCCACTGGCCGCATAAATGCCCCAGCAGATAAACAGGAACGCCGCACTTGCCGAGGCAAATTCGACCAGCAGGTTCTTGTGGCTGATATTAATGCCGTCATCGGGCAGGGCGGACGGAAAACCGCCACTAGGCCGTTTGTCGGTATAAAGGGCCGTGCCCGAAATCATCATTTCAACCATGCCGCGGCCAAGCTGGGCGGTGGTCATGCGGATACCGGTAATGTGGGATGCGCCCTTGGCGTCGGTCCGCATGCGCAGCATGGCTTCGCGTTTGGCCCGCGTGATGGTGGCTTCGTGCGCCCCCAATCGACCGCCAACAAAAATGCGCAGACGCGCAAGCAGGTTGCGGAACCGGTCTTCGCCGATCACGACCTTGCCGGTGACCATTCTGCTGTCACGCAGAACAATGTCTTCGGGGACATGATCCTCGGTGCTCAAGCTTTGGTTTGGCAAAAGCTGCTCGTCACGGCGCAGGGCGCGTTCATGAGTGGCTTCGGCCAGACGGCCCGTCACAAAGGCGATCCCGATCAGGATCATAAGCATGATCCCCGGAACAAATAGTTCCTGCATTGGAAAAGACTCCGGGGATTATTTCAGGCGAACGGCCGTGCCATAGGCAAAGATTTCAGCAGCCTTGTAAGCGACCTGTGATGTGGAAAAATGCACATCAACAACCGCATCGGCATCCATCATGCCAGCCTGTTTGATCAGGCGTTCGATGGCCTCGGTCTGAGCCTGTTCTAGAAGGCGGGTATAAGAACGCACTTCGCCGCCAAACAGGTTCTTGAAGAAGGCAAAAACATCAAACAGGAAGCTTCGGCTGCGGACCGAACTGCCAAATACGATGCCGAGATTTTCACTGATTTCACGACCCGGAATATGGGATATGGTCACGACCGGCAGTTCTGCCGTCGCGGTTTGATTTTTCGTCATTGGTTTGCTCGTCTCAAATTGTTGTTTTTGCTACCGATTTTTCGGCTGGCGCAATAAAACCACTTTGAGGGCGTATTGCAAGCGATTATCAACTGGGAACGGATGAAGTTGCGATGACAGTGCAAAAATACGGCCTTGTTGCCGATGCAGTGCTGCTATCGCGCATTCGGCAATTGACACCAAACCGGACGCCTCCTATTCCAACATCATGACAAATATGCTTGCCATCGCGATTGCTCAGCTTAACCCCATTGTCGGCGACGTTGCCGGGAATGCCGAGAAAGTTGTGGCTGCCTGGGAAACTGCGGCCGATCAGGGCGCGGATATTGTCCTTTATTCCGAACTGGTTCTGTCGGGCTATCCGCCCGAAGATCTGGTGATGAAGCCTGCCTTCATGCGCCATCTGCGCCATGCGGTCGATGATATCTGCGAACGCACCAGGTCGCGAAAAAACGGTCCGGCCCTGTTGCTGACGACACCATGGGATATTGACGGGGAGCGCTTTAACGCGGTTCTTCTGATTGATCAGGGCAAGATCGAGACAGTGCGGGCGAAAAACGACCTGCCGAATTATGGCGTGTTTGATGAAAAGCGGGTCTTTAGCGCCGGACCGATGCCCGATGTGGTGTCCTTCCGCGGGGTGAAACTTGGTGTACCGATATGCGAGGATGTCTGGACGCCAAAGGTTGTTGCCCATCTGAAAGATCGCGGGGCGGAAATTTTCCTGGTGCCAAATGGATCACCGTTCGAAGCGGACAAGGGGGATCTGCGCCGCAATCTGATTTCCGACCGGGTACGTGAAGCCGGCGTTCCGATGATTTACTGCAATGAGGTTGGCGGTCAGGACGAACTGGTGTTTGACGGCGGTTCATTTGGCCTTAACGGTGACGGCTCCTTAGCCGTGGCCCTGCCCGGCTTTGCCGAGGAAGTCGTCACCAGCACATGGTCGCGCGGTGAAAATGGTAGCTGGCGGTGCGATGAAAATGCACCAAAGGCCGATTATCCAAGCGGGCTTGATGCAATTTACCAGACACTTGTTCTGGGGCTTCGGGATTATGTGAACAAAAACCGGTTCCCCGGTGTCGTGATTGGCATGTCGGGTGGGATTGATAGCGCACTTTCGGCGGCCATTGCTGTTGATGCGCTGGGGGCGGACCGGGTGCGGCTGGTGATGATGCCGTCGCCCTATACGTCCCAGGAAAGCCTTGAGGATGCCGAACAATGTGCCGGGATGCTGGAGACCGGGATTGAAAGCATCAATATCGGGCCTGCGATGGGTGCGTTTGAACAGATGCTTGCCCCTGCATTCGAGGGCCGCGAGCCGGACATTACCGAAGAAAATATTCAGGCCCGTTCGCGCGGGATCATCCTGATGGGGCTTTCAAACAAGTTTGGCCACATGGTTCTGACGACGGGTAACAAGTCGGAAATGTCGGTTGGTTATGCCACGCTGTATGGCGACATGTGCGGTGGCTATTCGGTTTTGAAAGACCTTTACAAAACAACGGTGTTTGCGCTGTGCCATTGGCGCAATGCCCATCATCCGGAGGGCGCACTTGGCCCGGACGGTATGGTGATCCCGGAACGGATCATTACCAAGCCACCATCAGCCGAATTGCGCCCGGATCAGAAAGACGAAGATAGCCTGCCGCCTTATGACGTTCTTGATGATATCCTTCATCAGATGATCGAAGGCGAACGGTCTGTTTCCGAGATTGTCGAAAGCGGCCATGAAGAGGCCACAGTGCGCCGGGTCTGGCGGTTGCTGGATCGGGCGGAATACAAACGCCGGCAGGCACCGCCCGGGGTCAAGATCACCCCGCGTGCCTTTGGGCGCGACCGCCGCTATCCGATTACCAACGGTTTCACGAATTTAGTGACCTGAAAAAAGTTTGAAATGACAAAACCTGTCCTGCGATTTGCGCCCAGCCCGACCGGGCTTCTTCACGTCGGTAATGCCCGCATTGCCATGATGAACTGGCTTTATGCCCGTAAACATGGTGGCGAGTTCATCCTGCGCTTTGACGATACCGATCCAGTCCGTTCCAAAGACGAATATGTTGATGCGATCCGTGAGGACCTGAAATGGCTTGGCATCGACTGGGACCGCGAAGAGCGTCAAAGCCTGCGTCAGGACAAATATGACGCGGCGATTGACGACCTGAAATCGCGCAACATGCTTTATCCGTGCTATGAAACCGAAGGCGAACTGAACTGGAAACGTAAGGCCGCCCGCCAGCGTCACCAGCCCTTCATCTATGACCGCAAGGCATTGACGCTTTCGGATGATGAAATCGCCCATCTTGAGGCAGAAGGCCGCAAACCGCACTGGCGCTTCCTTCTGACCGATGGTGTGGTTGAATGGGATGATCTGACGCGCGGGATTTGCACGTTTGATACCGAACATGTGTCCGATCCGGTTCTGATCCGCGAAGACGGATCGCTGCTTTATATGCTGGGATCGGTCGTTGATGACCTTGAAATGGGTGTTACTCATATCATCCGCGGCGAAGACCATGTGACCAACACGGTGTCGCAGATTCTGCTTTATATGGCGATGGGGGGGAAACCCGGTGCGCTTGAATTTGCGCATATGCCGCTTTTGGCAGGGCCGGGCGGATCGCAGCTTTCGAAACGTCTGGGCAGCCTTTCGCTGCGTGAACTGCGTAACGACGGGTTCGAGGTTGCATCGTTGGTCGGGCTTTTGACCGGGCTTGGCGCATCGGACAAGATCGAACCGGCGACCCTGACCGAAGTTTTGGGCAAATTCGATCTGTCGCATTATGGCCGTTCGACCCCGAAATTCGATCCGGCGGAACTTGCCAGCCTGAATGAAAAAGTCATTCATGACATGTCGTTCGAAACGGCCAAACCGAAGCTTGAGTCTCTTGGTCTGGGCGATGCGCCGGAAGAATTCTGGAATGCGGTGCGCGGCAATTGCTGGCGCGTGGCAGAAGCGGTTGAATGGTGGGATGTGATCACCAAGCAGGTAATCCCGCAGATTGATGACGCCGATGCGGAGTTTTTAAAGCAGGCCGCTGATATGCTGCCCGAAGGTGACCTTGACGCGACCAGCTGGAAAGCATGGACGGGTGCAATCAAGGATGCGACGGGCCGTAAGGGCAAAGAGCTTTTTATGCCGCTTCGCAAGGCGCTGACGGGGCGTGAACATGGCCCGGAAATGTCGGCGATGCTGGTTCTGATCGGACGTGAAAAGGCGTGTGAACGGCTTTGTGGAAAGGCGGTCTGAGCAACAGCTTTGACCGCCGGAATATCCCGCAAACCCGAAAACACAGGCCATATGGACCGAAAACATGACCAAGACCACATTGCGTATCTATGACACTTTAAGCCGTGAAAAGCAGGTATTCGAGCCGATTGATGCCAATCATGTCCGGCTTTATGTCTGCGGACCGACGGTTTATGACTATGCCCATGTCGGTAATGCGCGGCCCGTGGTGGTGTTTGATACGCTGGTGCGTGTGTTGCGCCATATCTATCCCAAAGTAACCTATGTGCGCAACGTGACCGACGTTGATGACAAGATCAACGAACGTGCCCGCCAAAGTGGCGAGCCGATTTCGGAAATCACCAAACGCACCCATCAGGCCTATCTCGATGATATGGGGGCGCTTAATGCCGCGAAACCTGATATCGAACCGCGCGCGACCGAACATATCGCTGAAATGATCGCGATGTGCGAAAGCCTGATCGAACAAGGCTTTGCCTATGCCGCCGAGGGGCATGTATTGTTTTCCGTCGGCCAGTACGAAGAATATGGCAAGCTATCGCGTCGTGACCGCAAGGAAATGATTGCCGGTGCCCGGGTTGAAGTCGCGCCTTATAAAAAAGACCCGGCGGACTTTGTGCTGTGGAAACCGTCCGATGACGAAACGCCGGGCTGGGAAAGCCCGTGGGGGCGCGGGCGTCCGGGCTGGCATATTGAATGCTCTGCCATGTCGACGCGCTATCTGGGCGAGAATTTCGACATTCATGGCGGCGGATCGGATCTGGTTTTCCCGCATCATGAAAACGAAATCGCGCAAAGCTGCTGCGCAAACAAGGGTTCTAGTTACGCCAAATACTGGATGCATAACGGCCATCTGATGGTCGAAGGTGAAAAGATGTCCAAGTCGCTTGGCAACTTTGTCACCGTGCATGAATTGCTCGAAAGCTGGCCGGGCGAGGCGATCCGTCTTGCAATGCTGGGAACCCACTATCATCAGCCGATCAACTGGACCGAAGAAAACCTGCGTCAGGCCAAAGAGGCGCTGGACCGGTTCTATACCGCCCTTCGCCAGACCACCGATATCGAACCGGAAAACACCCCGGTGCCGGAACCGGTTCTGAGCGCGCTTTGTGATGATCTTAATACGCCACTTGCGATTTCGGAATTCCATGAACTGGTGACCGAACTGAACAAGGCGACCAAGAAATACGACAAGGCCGAGGCCAAGGGCCGCGTTCTGGCGGCGGCAACTTTGCTGGGGATTCTGGAAAATGATCCGGAAGCCTGGTTCACCGGTTCTGCCGATGAAGATGAGGCTGCCGAGATTGACAGCCTGATCCAGCAGCGTGCCGAAGCGAAGAAAAACCGTGATTTCGCCACTGCCGACCAGATCAGAAATGATCTTCTGGCGAGGGGTATCCTGCTTGAAGACTTCAAGGAAGGTACGAGCTGGAAGCGCGTTTGATCCGTCGGATTTGAATTGAAAAAGGCACAGCCGGGAAACCAGCGGTGCTTTTTTGTTTTAGGCGGTGGTTGCGTCCAGTTCGTCAAACAGTTCTTGTGCGGCATTCAGGCCATTGATCGCAGCAGGCAAGCCACCATAAACCGCCATCTGCCAGATCGCTTCGATGATTTCTTCGCGGGTTGCCCCAGCAGCAAGGGTGTGTTTGATATTGACCTTAAGCTGCGGTGCGGTTTGTCCGCCCAGAACCGTCAGGGCGGAAATCGTGCAAAGCTGCCGGGTTTTCAGATCAAGGTTGGGTCGTGCGTAATGGCGGCCATAAGCCCATTCAACAAGGCTTTCGGCAAATCCAGGCACCAGAGCATCGTATTTTTCGGCCAAAGCGCCTTCAAGCGGTGGGTTCAGACGTGCGACAACATCGCGCCCGGCGTCGAGCGCGCTTTTATGTTCAGCCATAAGGGGCTCCTGTAAGGTATTTTGGGGGTCAGGCCGTTTTCTTGCGGCCGATTTCGTCGTAATTGGCGATCTTGTAATCGAGCACTTCGAGGGTTTCGCTCAATTCGGCGATTTTTTTGGCCAATCCGGTCCGATAGATTTCAAGAAGTTCGCGTCGTTCGCCAACTGTTTGTTCGCCTTCGCTGCGCAGACGGGCAAACCGGACCCGGTCGCGGATCGGCATGCCAAGATCCTTGAGCCGGCTTATGAAAGTCAGCCAATCGAGAATTTCCGGATCATAGTACCGTCGGCCGCCCGCATCGCGGGAGGGCTTGGGTACAAGACCGATTTTTTCGTAATAACGCAGCGTATGAATGGGCAAACCGCTTTTGGCCGAGACTTCACCAATCATCATGTCGGTCACCTTTCAGCTTGGGGAACTTTCAAAAGGCTAGCTGCTAGAGTGTACTTTAGGTCAAGCGCAAATTTTTCGCCAGTTTGTGCAACAGCTTGCAGTTGCGCAGACATGATATTCAGACCACCTTCTATCCTGTGACCGGTTCGAAACGACAGGGTTGGGATTGCGATGTTTTTACTGGGTCGACGGAATTTCCTGCGCGGTGCGACGGCGATTGGTGCAACAGCAGGGCTTGGCGCGATCAAGCCACTTTGGGCGCAAACGCTTGATAATCGTGCGGTTCTTGATGTGATCAAAAAGCCGATCCCGTCAACGGGTGAAATGATCCCGGCGGTTGGTCTGGGTAGCTGGATCACGTTTAATGTCGGTAATGATCCGGTTTTGCGCGACCAGTGCGCCAATGTCATGCAGGCCTTTTTTGACGGAGGCGGACGCATGATCGACAGCTCGCCGATGTATGGATCGTCCCAGGATGTGATTGGTTACGGGCTTGATAAACTGGGAGCGCGTGATCGGGTATTTTCAACCGACAAGGTCTGGACGTCGGATGACGGTGCAGAACAGATCGCCGAAACATCCAATTACTGGAACATCGAAAAGTTTGACCTGTTGCAGGTCCATAATCTGGTGGGGATCAATGACAATCTGCCGCTTCTGTTCGATATGAAGGATGAAGGACGGCTGCGTTATGTCGGGGTGACGACATCGCATGGCAGGCGTACCGATGATCTGATCGCGGTGATGAAAAACACGCCGCTTGATTTTGTACAGGTCACCTATAACCCGGTGGATCGCAAGATCGAGGATTACCTGCTGCCGCTGGCCTCGGAACGTGGAATTGGCGTGATCGTCAACCGACCGTTTCAGGGCGGCCATCTGATTGATCGGCTTGAAGGTGAAAAACTGCCGGACTTTGCCGCCGAGATCGAAGTACGAAGCTGGGCGCAGTTGATCCTGAAATATCTGATTTCCCATCCGGCGGTGACCTGTCCGATCCCGGCAACGACACAGCCGATGCACGCCATGGAAAACATGCAGGCGGCCACCGGCCCAATGCCCGATGACGACATGCGCCAACGTATTGCTGCCGTGATCGGGGTTCTGTGATGAGCGAGTGGTGGAGCTACAGTCTGGCAGATTTTCTGCTGTTTTCGCCGCGCGTTTATTACCGGCTGTTTGAAACGCTGAATACCACATGGTGGCTTGCGGTTACCGCCGCATTGGTAGCAGGGATCATCACCTTTGGCCTTTCCATCCGGCACGGCAATCGCGGCAACCGGGTGGCGCTTGTACTGTTGGCGATGATCTGGGGCTGGGTGACTGCGGGCTTCCTTTGGTACTATTACCAGCCGATCAACTGGATAATCCCTTATTTCATTCCGGCATTTATCACAGAGGCATTGTTGATGGTGATGTTTGCCGCGCGCCGGATGCCGTTGCGATTTGGCTGGCGCGGTGATTTTTCCAGCATTGCCGGGGGGGTGATGATCGCGATGGCGATTTTCGTCTATCCGTTTGTCGGTCTGATCGAAGGACGCGAGTTGATACAGGCGGAACTGTTTGGCAGTGCCGCCGATCCGACGGCAATAGGGACGCTTGGCTTTATCCTGTTGGCGCGAGGGTCGTGGCGCTGGGTCCTGTTGCCCGTGCCGTTGGTGTGGTGTGTTCTGGCCAGCGGGACATTATGGGTGATGGACCAGAACATCGCGATGCTGCCCCTGACTGCTGTCTGGTTGACGGTGCTGGGTGGCTGGATGGATCAGAAAAACGGTGTGACCCGCCGGTCATTGCTTGATACCGGCGGGGATGACTAGCGTTCGGGTAGTGGTTTAACGTCCTGCAAGCAACCGGATGCCAACCGCGGAGAAGAACACGCCCAGTAGGCCATTGATCCAGCGCGCCGCCCGACGATACAGCGAAATCGCTGGGGCGGTCGAAAAGGCAGTGGCATAGGCGAAATGCACCAGCGTTGAAATCGTGCCACAGCCAATCACGATCATCCATCCCACCCACAGTGGCGTGCCATCGGCAAAGCCGATGGAGATGATGGCAATCCATGTCAGGATCGCCTTGGGATTGGTTAGGTGAAGGCTCAGCCCACGACTGAAATACCCGACCGGCGAGATGGTTTTATCATCGCGCGCAAGGGCATCGCCAGCCGGTTGGGCGGGCCGGAATGCGGAACGAAATGCCTTGAAGGCCAGCCATAAAAGATAAATCCCGCCAGCAATGCGAATGACGGTCATGGCATCGGCCCAGCTTGCCAGAAGGGCGGACAGACCCGTCAGGGTCAGAATGCCGATGCAAAGCGAACCTGTTCCGATCCCGATGGCAAAGCAATGACCGGCACGGCGCCCGCGTTCAAGCGAGACACCCATCAGACCCAGCAAGGCAGGGCCGGGGCTGATCAAGCCCATCAGAAGGGCGGCATAGGCAAGGAATATCCCCGGCAAATAGGGGGCGATATTGGCAAAGTCGATCATGGGGCGATCCTTTGAACAAGGTGGCAAACATGCCGTGGTGGTAGCATGGAAACTGTAAGCCCCGGTTGCGCAACTGTCGAGAATGCAAAAGCCCCGGTGCGAAAGGCAACCGGGACTTTGGATAATAATATCCGATGACGGTATCAGCCGTCAAAAATGACTTCGTCGTCGGCAACCTCGACCTGACGGGCGATTTCGGACAATGCCTGTTCGAAAACTTCGGGCGGATGGCCGCCGGAAATTGCGTATTTGCCGTTCACGACATAGGTCGGAACCGATGAAATACCGGCATTGCGGAATTCTTCCTCTTCGGCGCGGACTTCCTTGGCGAACATGTCGCTGCCAAGAATTTCGTCTGCCTTTTCCGGTGACAGACCAACCTCCTCGGCGGCGCGTTTGATCACGCCGTGATCGCCGGGATTTTCGCCTTCCTGGAAATAGGCGCGGAACAGGGCCAGCTTCAGTTCGGTCTGCTTGCCTTCCTTGCCCGCCCAATAGAGCATCCGGTGCGCATCAAAGGTATTGTAGATGCGGCTGTCCGAGCTAAAGCGGATGTCAAAGCCGACATTTTCACCCATCATCGAAATACGGTCGCGATTTTCCGCACTTTGATCCGGGGTCAGGCCGTATTTTTCCTTGATATGTTCCGACAGGTTCTGGCCTTCGGGACCCATATCCGGGTTCAGTTCGAACGGGTGCCAGCGTAGTTTGATGTCGACCTGACCGTCCAGACGATCAATCGCCTGTTCAAGGTTTTTGTAGCCGATGATGCACCAGGGGCAGACAACGTCGGAGACGATATCGATCTGCATCGGGATGCCGTTGCTCATGAATTATGCCTTGTCTTATGAATATCTGGATGGGTCACACATAAGCGGTATGAAGCCAAACGCAAGGACAGAAATGCGCGGGCTTAAAAGAAACGGCCTGTCCGGGGGAGACAGGCCGTCATATGTGCAACAACTCGGCGGGGGGGAGGTAGATTAATCATCTAATCCGAGTTTCGGGGTGTGCACGTGGGACGCTTCTGTTGGCAGCGCGGCCAACAGGGGAGGCGAATTTCAATCCATGCCGTCGATATTCTGGCGACGGGCGTTGTCGACCATATATTCGGCAAAGGTTTCAAGGGTAGGACAGGACCAGTCCGCCGCCGTTTTTTCGCCGTCACGTTCCCATTGACCATACCAGCGGTCATCAGGTTCGAGAAAGATCGTATAGGCGGCGAAACGGTCGGACGCCGTCCAGCTGTTTTTGCCGGCACGGTGCCAGGTCAGACCCGCAAGCAGCATAACGTCAAAATCTTCGGCGGCTTTCAATGCCATCTTGGTGTCCCTATCCATGCGAAGCCCGAAGAAATGGGGGTGTATTCCCAGTCACTTCACAATGTATGGTAGAGTTAATCATTACTACCATGCCTTTACAACCATTCAGGGGGACAGGTTTGCTATCCTAAAGGTGGGCAATTAGGCGATTTTGGGCAAAAAGCAGCGCATAATTAGCATGTCTTGTAATGCGGTTGCGTAAATGACGGTTTTGCGGCAATTTGCCAGACCGTCCGGCATATGCCGGAACAAGAGAAGATCGATCAGTTTTGGAATGAATATGTCAGACAAGCGCGTCTATCTATACGACAGTACCTTGCGCGACGGGCAGCAGACCCAGGGCGTGGATTTTTCGGCAGCGGACAAAACCGCAATTGCCAAGGCACTGGACGAGCTGTCGATTGACTATATTGAAGGCGGTTGGCCAGGCGCAAACCCCACCGATGACGCATTCTTTGCCAATCCGCCGAAGCTTAAAAATTCGAAACTGACGGCATTTGGCATGACGCGGCGTGCAGGCCGTTCGGCATCCAATGATCCGGGGTTGGCAACGTTGGCCCAAAGCGCGCCGATTGTTTGCATGGTCGGTAAAAGCTGGGATTTTCAGGTGACCGAGGCGCTCGGGATCGAGCTTTCGGAGAACCTTGCGATGATTTCGGAATCCATCGCACATCTCAAAAGCCAGGTTTCCGAAGTCATGTTCGACGCCGAGCATTTCTTTGATGGCTACAAGGCCAACCGCGACTATGCCCTTGCCGCGATCAAGGCAGCCTATGAGGCCGGTGCGCGCTGGGTTGTCCTGTGCGATACCAATGGTGGTACCTTGCCGGACGAGATTTTCGATATCGTCACCGATGTCTGCACCCATGTTCCGGGCGGAAATGTTGGCATTCACTGTCACAACGATACCGAAAATGCGGTGGCGAACTCTTTGGCTGCGGTTCGCGCCGGGGCACGGCAGGTGCAGGGTACGCTGAATGGTCTTGGTGAGCGGTGCGGCAATGCCAACCTGATTTCGATCATCCCGACATTGATGCTGAAGATGGGCTATGACGTTGGCATTTCACACGAACAGCTGACCCATCTGCGCCGGATTTCTCATATTCTTGATGAACGGCTTAACCGCGAGCCGACCCGTCAGGCAGCCTATGTCGGGGATAGCGCCTTTGCGCATAAGGGCGGTTTGCATGTTTCAGCCGTGGAAAAGAACCCTGCCTGTTACGAGCATATCGAACCGGAACTTGTCGGGAACCAGCGTCATATCCTTGTGTCGGATCAGGCGGGGCGTTCAAACATTCTGGCCCGGTTCCGCGAAATCGGGGTCGAAGTCGACCCGAAATCCGATGCGGTCGGCAAGCTTGTCGAAGCGGTCAAGCAACGCGAATTTGACGGTTATGCCTATGATGGGGCCGAAGCTAGTTTCGAGCTTCTGGCGCGCAAGGCACTGGGCGAGCTTGACCGTTATTTCCGTGTGACATCGTTCCGCGTGATTGACGAACGCCGCTGGGTGGATGAGCAGGACGAACAGGTCATCACCATGTCCGAAGCGACCGTCAAGGTGGTGGTCGGTGACGGGCAGTTCATGTCCGTGGCAGAGGGCAACGGCCCGGTCAACGCGCTTGACGCGGCATTGCGCAAGGTGCTTCTGACGGTGCCGGAATATGTCGAAGCCGTTCAGCAGATCGAACTGATCGATTATAAGGTCCGCATCATAACACGTGGCGATGGCACGCGCGCAGTAACTCGCGTCATGATCGAAAGCCGGGATGCCGAGGGCAATAGCTGGTCAACGGTTGGTGTTTCAACCAACATTATCGAAGCGTCCTATAACGCGCTTCGGGACTCTATTACTTATAAACTGTTCAAGTCCGGTGTTCGTAGCCAGCACGCGTGATCAGAAAACTGATCTGATCGTGAAAAAAAGGGCGCGGTTTGATTCGTGCCCTTTTTTTATCTAATGCCGTTTCAAGGGCTGCTTAACCCGACACACCGACCAGTTTTCTGGCGTCTGCCCCTGCGGGAAAGCGCAGCTGGTCTGATGTATCGTTGACGGCCAGCCAGACGGTATCTGCGACATCAGTTGCGGTCGTCACGTCGTCGGGTTGCTGGTAGGCTGTGAACACATCCTGTGCATAGGTGCTGTATGCTTCGGGGATTACGATCCGCGCGCCGGTATTGGCGGAGAACTGCGTGTCCGGGCAGTAGCCGGGCTGTACAAGTTTTACCCGGATATCAAAAGTTCTTAATTCAAGCTCAAGCGATGCGGTAAATCCTTCGACCGCGGTTTTGCTTGCACTGTAGGCTGCGACAAGCGGCATGGGTGCGAGTACCGCACTGGATGTCACGTTAACGATGGTACCGCTTTTTCGGGATCGGAATTGCGGCAAGACGGCCTGAACCATCGCCATGCTGCCAAATGTATTGGTCGCAAATATCTCGCGTATTGTGCTCATGGGGGTGGCTTCGAAGGCACCGAAAAGCCCGATACCGGCATTGTTTACCAGGGCATCAATCGGGCCGCATGTTTCAATTGCTGCCGCGATTGATTGAGGGTCCGTAACGTCAAGTGCGAGCACTTTGATCCTGTCAGATTTCGGCAGGATATCCTCTTGTGGCGTTCGCATGGTGGCAATGACGTTCCAGCCATTGGCATGGAACAGATTGGCTGTTTCAAGGCCATAGCCTGATGAGCAGCCTGTGATCAGTATTGATGGCATTTTTTTCCATATCGTTTTGGTTATTTTCTGCAGATAGAGATATCAAAAATGTCAGGACTTTCTATAATAGAGCATCCGTTTTTAATAAGAATTGGTCCTGTTTTGAGCGACCCACTTGTCGAAATCATTCGCCTGCTGCAGCCAAATGCCGTTTTTTCCAAAGGGATCAGCGGTGCGGGAGAATGGGCTGTGCGCTATTCGCCGTTCGGATATCCGAGTTTCTGTGTCGTGATGGACGGCAGTTGCCGACTGGCCGTGGATGGTCATGACAGCATCCGGCTTGAGGTTGGAGATTTTATTCTGCTTTCCGAAACGCCAGCTTTTACAATGTCCGGGTTTGAGGCGACGACGCCCGAAATGATTGATTCTGAAGTTGCTGCAACCCGCAGCGACGAGGTGCGACATGGTCGGCAGAGCGGCCCGCCCGATGTGCGCCTGCTTGGGGGCTATTTCATCTTCAATTCACCGGATGCAGGGTTGTTGACATCTTTGTTGCCGGGGCTTGTTCATTTGCGCGGTGCTGACCGGCTTACGAAGCTGGTTGCGGTTATCGTTGAAGAAACAAGGGAATGGAAACCCGGTCGGGAGCTTGTGCTGTCGCGGCTGGTTGAAATCCTGCTGATCGAAGCATTGCGATCTGCACCCGGAAAGGATGCACCCCCGGGGTTGTTGAAGGGCTTGGCAGACGACCGGATCGTTGCGGCTTTGCGTAAAATCCATGGAAATATCGGATATTCTTGGTCTGTCGCGACGCTGGCAAAAGAAGCTTCCCTCTCTCGATCGGCTTTCTTTAATCGGTTTACGAGGACGGTGGGGATGGCGCCAATCGAGTACTTACTTTCGTGGCGCATGATGGTCGCCAAGCGGGAACTCGCAAAGAGAGGCTGCCGAATTGCGGAAGTCGCGGAACGGGTCGGATATGGTTCGGCAAGTGCATTCAGTATCGCGTTTTCGCGACACGTCGGAATTCCACCAGGGCAATATGCGCGCGAATGTTGGGTAACACAGGACGGATTGAACGCCTGATAGTGGGCAGGTCATCATGAGATGATCGCGATGATTAGGAACTGGCGTTGCTGGTTGGCTTTTGGTAAAGAAACGCCAATATTGACGGGCATTCTCGCACTTCACCCCATGCAAAGACCGGAGAATTCAAGCGATGAGCGACGTCGCAGACGCGGCTATGCCGGATGGCGCAAGACCCGAAACCGGCGGTATAGCCAATCCGCCTGTCATCATCCTGATTGAACCGCAGCTTGGCGATAATATCGGCAAGGCGGCGCGCGCCATGCTTAATTGCGGGCTTATTGATCTGCGGCTTGTGCGGCCGCGTGATGGCTGGCCCAATGAACGGGCGACGGCCAACGCATCAGGGGCTGATATTGTCATCGACAATACCAAGGTGTTCGAGCGCGAAGAAGATGCGCTGGCGGATCTGAACCGGGTTTATGTCACGACCGCGCGGACGCGCGACGCGATCAAGCCGGTCTTTACCCCAAAGGGGCTGGCGCCTGAAATGCGCGCCAATGTCTCGCGCGGGGAAAAGGTGGGTGTGATGTTCGGCCCGGAACGCACCGGTGTGCGCAACGAACATATTTCGATGGCCGATGCGGTTGTAACCGTGCCGCTGAACCCAGGCTTCACATCACTTAACCTTGCACAAGCCGTGCTGCTGATCGGGTATGAATGGTGGCAGGCCGGTGTTGATGTGCCCGACTACCAGATGATGATGAACGATACTTTTCCGGCCACCCGGGACGAACTTGACCGTCTGTTCGAACATCTTGAGGCGGAACTGGACAATTCCGGCTTCTTCCGGGTGGAGGCAAAACGCCCGAATATGGCACGCAATATCCGCAATATTTTCAACCGCGCCAACCTGACCCATCAGGAAGTTCAGACACTTCGCGGCATGATCGTTGCTATGCGGGGCGGCAAATTCAAAGCGTGACGGTCGCGGACATGGCGGCAAGGCTGGTGTTTGGGTGATTCTTTTCGTTTGACTCTGCGGTCTTGATCTCTATATTGCGCCTCACTTCCGAGAAAGTGGGGCGAAACGGGTGTTTTCGTCCCCGTTCCTGTTTGGGGTAACCGAAACAGGAAACTATCGGGACAATAAAGTGATCTTAAAAAAGAGAGTTACAAAATGTCGAAACGTATTGCTGCAAAGCATAAGATTGACCGCCGCCTTGGCGTGAACCTTTGGGGCCGCGCAAAATCGCCGCTGAACAAGCGCGAATATGCACCGGGCATGCACGGCGCGACCCGCCGTAAAAAGCCGACCGATTACGGCACCCAGCTGTTCGCCAAACAGCAGCTTAAAGGCTACTACGGCTCCATCTCCGAAAAACAGTTCCTGCGTTACTATAAAGAAGCATCGCGTCGTCCGGGCGATACTTCCGAAACGCTGGTCGGTATTCTCGAGACCCGTCTTGATGCCGTTATCTACCGCATGAAATTCGTTCCGACCGTGTTCGCAGCGCGTCAGTTCGTTAACCACGGCCACATTCTTGTCAACGGCAAGAAAGTCACCATTCCTTCTTACCTTGTTAAAGAAGGCGACGTTGTTGAAGTCAAACAGGCTTCGCGCGAAATCCCGATGGTTATGGAAGCTGCCAACCTGAACGAACGCGACGTTCCGGAATATCTCGACGTTGACGCGAAGGCCTTCAAAGGCACCTTCGTTCGCGTTCCGAAATTCGCAGAAATCCCGTACCCGGTTCAGATGCAGCCGAACCTGGTCGTCGAATTCTACTCGCGTTAATCCATATCGGATTTCGCGAAGACGAACACAAAACGCCCGCTGGAAAAAGCGGGCGTCTTGTTTTGTCAGCCTGTTTAAAAAAGCCCCGCACAGTTTGCTATGCGGGGCTTTTGATTTTGGATCGCTCGACGGGTTTTGGGTTCTTAGCCCTTTGGTGGGGCGACCTGTTCGGATGCCTGCTGTGCGGCGGCGGCAATCGCTTCTTTTTTCTGTTCTGCTGTGGCATCGTCGGGTACATCGACCTTCACATTGCGGGATGCCATGTGGATGCCGTTTTCCTTGAACATCGCCAGAACGCTTTGATAGACGGTTTTGCGGATGGTGAATTGTTCACCGGGCTTGGAGGTATATTTAAGCCCGATCACCATGTTGAATTCTTCCATCCGGCGCACGCCCTGCGATTTAAGTGGTTCGATAAAGCTGTCGCCGATCAGCGGATCTTCCAGCAGTTCGGCAGACAGCTTTTTGACCAGTTTCTTGATCTTGTTGATGTCGGTTTCGAACGGCACACGGAATTCAAGTTTGACGATCACCCAGTCGCGGCTGTGGTTGATGATCGATTTGATTTCGCCAAAGGGCACGGTTTGGAGGGGGCCACGGTGATGGCGCAGTTGCATTGACCGGATTGAGATATTTTCGACCCGCCCGCGCAGGTTATCGACCTCGATATATTCACCAAGCCGGAAGGCATCATCAAGCAGGAAGAAAACCCCGGCGACCACGTCACGTACCAGCGCCTGACTGCCAAAGCCGATGGCAAGGCCAACAACCCCGGCACCGGCGATCAACGGGCCGATATCAACGCCGAGTGCTGACAATGTCACCATCACCACCATGATGACGATGACGGTAAGCGCGAAGTTTTTCAGAAGCGGTAAAAGGGTTTCAATCCGCGATAACCCGGTACCGCCACCTTCGCCGTCGCCATGCCCGTTGCCAGCGCCGCTTTGGCTCATGCGTTCGTCAAGGAATGCCTTGATCAGAGACCAGACCAGGTCGGCAATCAACAGGATCATGATGATCTCTGTCGAGGCATCAAGCGCCCGCGCAATGATTCCGGCATCCTCGGCCAGCGCAAGGCGATCAAACCCCCAGATGCGCCAGAAGCTGGCAAGGACAAAGACGATGGCGAGTAACCGCACACCACGTTTCAGAACCGGGGTAAAGACTGGTAGATCCGGCTGAACTGGTTTGAATTCTTCCTCGGCTTCAATCGCGGCGGCTTCGGCACGGGCATTGATCGCATCTGCCTCGGCTTCGGCCAGTCGGGCTTTTTTGCGATGCTGGCTTTCGATGATGTTGCGGAAAATCGCATCAAACAGGCAGGCAATGCCAATCGCCAGCAGGCACTTCATGAAGCGGTCTGCCGCCAGAATGGTCGTCGCGCCGAGTGCAATCAGATAGACACAGACAATGACGGGCCATAAACGGGCAAGCGATACGGGCAGGGCAATCTTTTCAACTGCGCCCGTGAGCCGATTTCTGGTGAAATAGCGTGCCAGCGAAACCGTCGCAAGGCAGAAGGCCAGGACACTGATCACGACCGCGATATCAAACAGGATGATGTCGCCATGCACCATTGCCGGTGATTGCCGGAAAACCCCGGCCAGAGCAAAGGAAAATAACGAAACGCCACTTGCGATGGTGATGGTGCGTGTAAGTGTTGATGCGGCCTGTGGATCGACATTGATCATCCGAAGGCCTTCGGCCTGTGGTGCAAACAGGAATTGCAGTACGATCATAACGAGACGCAGGACAAAGAACGCGGCGAGCATTGACAGAAGCGCCCCCTTCATCAGAGGCGGCCAGTCAAAGATCATGAAGGCACCGATCGAGCCGATGGCAAAAACCGTCAAGGACAGTAGCGACAGGACGGACAGAAGCGCCATTTGACGTAGTCGGTCGAAAAACCGGGTGGGGTGCTGGGATTCAAGATAACTGCAAAGCGGCGCGGCAGCCCGGCGATACAGGAATTCGATGATCAATCCGACACCGACAAAAATCACGGTAAACAGCGCAAGGCGTATCAGCCCCCTGCGGCCAATATCCGATGAGAGAAAATCACCGGTTCGTGCCATTTCATCGGGAAAGGTTTCGAGACCGGTTACCGTATCTGCGATCTGTTCGCGGGTTCGTGCAACCCCGGCATCAAGGAAGTCATAATAGCTGAAGGTCGTTTCTGCCGTATCAGACAGGGCATCATCGGACGGATCGGCTGTTTCTGTGGTTTGATCCTGATCTTGGGTGGCTATTGTGGCCAGGGCAGCCTGCGCATGTGCCGTATCTGTCATGCCCGATACGGTGCCAGCCACAAGGAGCCAAAGCCCGAGGCACATCAGAATCTTTGTTGTTTTTTTCATAATGTCCCGCCCAACGCCCTGTTCGTAAAAACGAATTCCCTTTTGCAAGATGGTACAGGCAAACAGGGCCTTCAAGGAAGAGTTTTACGACGTCGGCCCATATGCACGCACGGCTTGAGGTGATGGGAAGCGCAGCAGTGCAATAAAAAACGCGCCGTGCGGATGCCCGGCGCGTTTCAGATCATCGACTGTCAGACCGGATCGGGTCTGTATCATCTGCCTTTTCAGGCAGCGACAGCAACACCCTTGTCTTTCAGGTGCTGGGCCAGTTCGCCCGAGGCATACATTTCACGAACGATGTCGCAACCGCCAACGAATTCGCCTTTGACGTAAAGCTGCGGAATGGTCGGCCAGTTCGAGAAGTCCTTGATGCCCTGACGGATTGCCGGGTCGACCAGAACGTTGATGTCCTTGAACGGCGCACCGAGTTCGGCAAGGACCTGAACGACGGCGGCCGAGAAACCGCATTGCGGGAACATCGAGGTGCCCTTCATGAACAGAACGACGTCGTTATCGTTGATGTCTTTCTGGATGCGATCAAAAACCGGATTGTCGGTCATGTTGGTTGTCCTTGGCTGCAAAGGCGGCGATCTCTCTGCCGCGATATTTCAGGTTATGGTTTTATGGCCGAAGATATGGCTGGAAGGGGCGGTTCTGTCAACTCTTGCGGCGCAATTGCCGTGCGGTCCGCAGATTATCCCATGTAAAAATGCCAAGTCCGACCCAGACCAGCGCATAGGTTATCATATGTGCCTCGGTAAAGGTTTCGCCAAGCAGCAACACTGCGACGAAGAACTGGATCGTCGGGTTGAGATATTGCATCAGGCCAAGAGCGGAAAACTTCATGTTCCGGGCAGCAAAGGCAAACAGCACCAGCGGAATCGTCGTTACCGCGCCAAGCGATATCAGCAAAATATCATTGCCGATTCCCAGATTGCCGAAGGCCATATTGCCCGACATGCCAAGCCAGACCAGATAGCCAAATGCCATTGGGGATAGCAGCAGGCATTCGACAAAAAGCCCGGCAATCGGGTCGGCAGGGACAAATTTGCGGATCACCCCGTAAAAGCCAAACAGCAAGGACAGGCTAAGTGCGATCCATGGCAAAGAGCCGAAAAACACCAGAAGGTTCAGGACCCCGGCAAAGCAGATCAGCACCGAGACGATCTGGGTGCGATTGAGTTTTTCGCCAAAGAAGATGCGGCCAAGGATCAGCATGATCAGCGGCATGATGTAATATCCAAGGCTGGCTTCAAGCGCATGTCCGATATGAACCGACCAGATATAGATCACCCAGTTTCCGGCAATCAGCAAGCTGCTCAGAAACAAAAGTCTCATGGTGCGCCTGGATGACAGCAGTTCCCACAACCGGGCGCGACGTTTCAAAACAAAAACCAGCGTTAATGTCAGGATCGCGGACCACAGAATACGATGGGCGAGAATTTCAAACGGGCTCGCGAAATCGATGATTTTGAAATAGAAGCCCAGAAAGCCCCAGATGACAAAGGCACCAAGCCCGGCCAGTGGTCCGGCACCGATCAAAGCCGGTTTTTGGGATGAGGTCATCGTTATTGAACCATGGTCATTTTGTGGGGCCAAATGGCAGGTGCCGGTACTGGCAAAACAATCGTTAGTCGGCAGGGCCGACCCAAAGTCACGGGAAGATCGGGAACATCAAGGGCGCCGAATGCCGTCGGCGCCCGTCGTGATTCTGGCCGGATGCGATCAGGGGTGGCGTTCGCAAGCGGTCATTTTCAGCCGGAGCTTATTCCGGCGCAGACGTCTGCAGGGCAAGGGCATGCAGTTCACCGCCCATTTTTCCCTTGAGTGCGGAATAGATCATCTGGTGCTGCATCACGCGGGTTTTGCCGCGGAAGGACTCGGATACAACAATTGCAGCATAATGGTCGCCATCACCGCGCAGATCCTCGATGCGGACCTGTGCATCGGGAAGGGCTTCCTTGATCATCGTTTCTATTTCGTGGGCTTCCATGGCCATGGCGTTAATTCCTTATAATTGGTCGGACACCCTTGCGCCCTGTTTTGCGCATCCATCCGGGTGCCCGGCGATATTTGTTAATTCTGGTATATGTTGTCCCTGTGGGGGCTGTCAATTTCTGCAAGCCGCGAAGTGCTTCACAAGGTCAAAGATACGGCGATGCTTGTGTTCCGCGGCAGATTGCGCTAGGAAAATCGCGGTTGCTCACACCGGCCGTCCGCCGGGCATTTGCCCTTGGTAAAGTGATGCAGACGATTTTATCGGTTCCCTGTCTTCTTTGACGCCGGACCGGCAATGCGGACACCCGGCCTCCTGTCAGGAGACGAAAATGAGCCAAAATTTCCAAAACCTGTCCGCAACACCGGAGCAGACATCAGCCGATTTCGCGAAAATTGGATCGGGTGATTCTGCCGGTATGCTCAAGGCACAGGCAAAACGCCTGCGCAACGCACTTGCCAGCCGTAACATGACGGTTTCCCACGCCGGCAGCCTTGAACTTCTGGCGCAAAGCCAAGGATTTCGCGACTGGAACACTGCGATTGCAATGACGCGCAAACGCGAACCGGTCCGGATTGCCGATCTTGGTATCGGCAAACGCTTTGCCGGGTCTTATCTGGGGCATGCAGTGTGCGGTCAAATCCGCGGTGTCACGAAAACGCCGGTCGATGGTGTCTACCGGGTCGAAGTCCATCTGGATCAGCCGGTTGATGTCGTGACATCAGAACGTTTCAGCGCCTTGCGACAGCGCATCGCTTCGCGGATCAACGAGGATTGCGAACCCGTACTTGCCAACGGCACGCGTGGCCCTGGTCTTTCGGTTGATCTGCTGCTGTGACAGCGACTGAGCTTCTTGCGGACATGAATCCCGAAACCCTCCGGCAGCTTCCAAAAGTTGCCGGAGCCTACATTCTCGTGATTGATCTTTCTGCTGATTTGGTTTTACGTAACAAACGCTTCGCCGGGGCTATCCTGCGCCAGGGAACTTATCTTTATTGCGGTTCGGCCAACGGGCCGGGTGGCATCGCCGCCCGTGTCAAACACCATTGCCGGTTGGATAAAAAGCCTCATTGGCATGTCGATGAACTGACCACCGGTATCGGGCGGGTCGTTGCAGCATTGGCGGTACCCCGCGGGTGTGAATGCGATTTGCGCATGGCACTGGAGGCGTTGTCCGGCTTTACAGTGCCAATCGCGGGTTTTGGCAGTTCGGACTGCATAAGCTGCCCTGCGCATTTGCTGGCGGTTGAAAGCCGCGCCGCCGCGATGGCGGCAATGGTTGAAGCCAGTAATGTATCGGTTTAGTTCCTATGCGTGCCGGCCGTGCCGTCAATAAGAGGGCGGAAACCCGACGCAACAATCTTTGGACCAATCTTGCGCATCAGGGTATTGCGCAACCAAACACCCGCCTTGCCGCGGATTTTCGCAAAACCCATGCGTTGCAGGGATTGTTGCTGCACCCAGTGTGCTTCGGGCAGGCGGGCGGCCTGCCAATCGGCAAGCGCGGCATTGATATCGGATGTCGCCCGAAGGGCATTCGCGAGTGCCAGACCGTCCTTGATAGACTGTGTTGCGCCCTGCGCCATGGTCGGAAGGGTGCCATGTGCCGCATCGCCGATCAGAACAACACGCCCCGCAACCCATTCGGGCATGACCATTTGCTGAAGACGGCCTTCGTGAATGACTGTGTCCGTGCCGATTTCGCTTAGCATATCACGTACCGGGCCATCAAACCGGGCAAAGTGTGCGGCAAGTTCACTGGGCGGCAAGTCACGTATTCTTTCGCCCGGATCATAGGTGCTCGCATAGATGTAAAACTGGTCGTCACCGACCGGCATCACCAGAATAACCTGCCCGTGGCCGATGATGAATTTGGGCGCGGTCAGACCAAAGGGATAATCCGTGATCCAGCGCCAGCAGATATATCCGGTCGGCTGCGGGATATGTTCCGCGCCAAAAGCCAGACGCCGAACTGCTGAATTGATCCCATCTGCACCGATCACAAGGTCAAAGCCGCTGCTCTTGCCGTCGGTGAAAGTTATCTGTGCCTGATCGGGGGCATTGTAAATAGCCGACACGGAAAGGCCAAACCGGATGGTAGGTGTTGTCAGTTTGGCGCACAGGATTTCGTGAAAGTCGCTGCGCGTCAGGGCCTGAAATGACGGCCAGCCAAGCCGTTCGGTTTCAAGTGCAAACAGCTTCCTGTCACGATGATCGAAGTAATCCAGTCTTGGAAAAGCACTGGATCTGGCGGCAACATCCTGATCAATGCCAAGGGTCTGAAGGGCTGCCACTGCATTGCCGGGCAGGTGCAACCCCGCCCCGGCTGGTTTCCAACCATCCAGGGTTTCGGCAATTGTGATGTCGTGTCCGTCGCCTTGCAGGGCAATGGCCGCCGATAGACCGGCGATACCGCCGCCGACAATCAGAATTTTCATTTTGTGCCTGTGACTGGAATGGAGTGATGTCCGGATCAGCCGCCGGTCATGCTCATATGACGGCCGACTGCCGGTTTCTGGCCCTTGCGGTCGATGACAAAATCATGGCCTTTGGGTTTAAGCAGCATGGCCTCGTCAAGCAGGCGGTCAAGGGCCTCGGGCTCGCCCGAACGAAGGGCTGTGCGCAGATCAACGTGGTCTTCCTGACCAAGGCACATGTAAAGTGTGCCGGTGCAGGTCACGCGCACGCGGTTGCAGCCTTCGCAGAAATTATGGGTAAGCGGCGTGATGAAACCAAGACGCCCGCCGGTTTCCGCCACCGTGACATAGCGTGCGGGACCCGGCGTGACATGGTTGCTGGGCACCAGGGTATATTCCTGTTCCAGCCGTTCACGAACAGCGGTCAGAGGCAGATACTGATCGGTGCGATCCCCGTCAATATCGCCAAGCGGCATGGTTTCAATCAGGCAAAGATCAAAGCCTTCCTTGCCGCACCAGGCGACAAGACGGGAAATTTCGTCTTCGTTAAAATTGCGAAGGGCGACCGTGTTGATCTTGATCTTGAGCCCGGCCTGTTTGGCCGCTTCAAGCCCGCCTAGCACCTGTTCAAGGCGGCCGCGGCGGGTGATTTCGGCGAATTTCTGATGATCAAGACTATCAAGCGAGATGTTGAGCCGTTTGACACCAAGGCGCGCCAGATCATCGGCATAGGTGGCAAGCTGGCTGCCATTCGTCGTCATGGTCAGTTCATCAAGCGCACCGGATTTAAGATGGCGCGACAAATCCTTGATCAAATCCATGATGCCACGGCGCACCAGCGGTTCGCCCCCGGTCAGGCGCAATTTGCGCACACCGCGTGCGATAAAGGCTGAACAAAGCTGATCGAGCTCCTCAAGTGTCAGGACTTCGGATTTTGGCAGAAAGATCATGCTTTCGGCCATGCAATAGGTGCAGCGGAAGTCACAACGGTCCGTCACCGATACCCGTAGATAGGATACGTGACGGCCATATTTGTCGATCAGCGGTCTGGTCATGGCGATGGCGCTTGTTTCTGTTTTGCGGGTCCGGAAACGCTATGTAGTGCGCAAGTTCGACTTTTGCACAGGGGGGATCGATTTGGCCACCCCGATTTGTGATGAAATCATCACCTTTCCGTCAGATGGCACATGAAAAAAAACGCGAGGAATGAATATCGGTCGCGGTTTTTTGTGATCGATGAATGCGCGATTGCCTATTTCCAGTTATCGGCTTCGCGGATATGCAGGGCAGCGATATCGCGATCAAGGGCTGCCATGACATTGCGCAGGGTTTCGACATTCTCGCTGCCAAGTTTGGCCACTAGTTCTGCCGAACGTTCCGGCTTGGACAGGGCAGCGCGAACATCACGGAACAGGGAGCGCAGCAGACGCGCGCAGTGCTCTTCGGTAAAGACCCAGGCATGATCGCCATGCGGCAGATTGTCGTTAATAAGCTGGATCATCCACTGTTTACGGCGTTCGTAATCCTTGAAATGCAGCGCCATGCGCGCAAATACGAGATTAAGCCGGTTGGCGACTTGTGGTTCTTCTGCCAGATGATCCCAGTAATCAGTTGGATCACGAAGTTCGTCATCCTCGTCGGCATGCTGGTCGATGATGGTCTGGATTTCGCCGTCGATTTCCTGAAGCATATCCATGCCGACCATCATGCGAATGACCTTGAAGAAAGGCTGCAGGATTTCGCGTGACAGTGCACCATGTTCAAGATCGCCTGCTTCGCGGCCTTCAAGCTGATGGGCAAAGCGGCTGACCAAAAGGCGGCCCAGCGGATCGTGGCGAACAGCCGCATTCTGACGGGCCTTGACGGTATCGATATCGGTTTCAAGCGTCATCCATGCCGCATCAAACAGCTTGTCCTGCCCGCGCAGGGTCTCAAGCGCGCTTGAAATCTGATCAGTGCTAACGGTTCCGCCATGGGCCTTGGCTTGTTCCATGAGGCTAGCGGCAAATTGTTCGAGCACAGAGAATGCGGCGGTGTAGTGACGCTGTTTGAAGCTGTCCCGCGGTGGTTTGACGATTGCAATCATTTCCCGTTCCGACCCTGTTATCATTGAAGCCAGTGCACCCGGGGTGGCTTCGCCCGGTAGCCTGATGCATGCGACCTTGCGTATCAAATTTCGTTTAATACGCCGAAATGTTTAACATTTTCATTTCAGCAAGTTCCGTGCCATGCGCAAGCATGGTGACGCGCTTATTCGTAGCCGACCGCGGCCTCGACAATTTCAAGCACGACATGGCGCGGACGGATGATCTGGCGCCCGGCTTCTTCGAAATTCACCGCGATCCTGTCGCCGTCGACTGCCTGAATACGCCCGAGGCCCCAATCGGGTTGACCGGGGTGGCGGACAATGGTGCCAGGGGTCAGCAGGAAATCCATGATCATGCTCTTTTGTCTGATGTCGGTATCTTCAATATAGTCAGGCAATACGCCGGGAACAAATGCTGTGCAATGATGGCAATCACATATTTTGGAACCGGGTAAAATTTGCCGGTTTGCAAATGCGGCAAAAATCCGGGGGCTAAAGAAGGTTTTAACACATCTGGCTGCAATCTGGGCGCGGATTGCAGTTGCCCGGTCCGGTTCGTCCCGAATATCGCCTGAAGGTACTGTGCAAACCGCGCATTGCTTTGAGGAAGCGGTGCGGACCTGTTGAACAGAATTCTTGGAGATACCCGTTATATGGAACAGGACAGAGCAGTGGAACTGATCCTGATCGAGCTGATCAGCTCGCGCATTTGCCACGACCTTGTCGGGCCGGTGGGGGCTGTGAATGCCGGTGCAGAACTGATGGGGGAAGCTGGTGTTGCCGATGATGAGGCGCTTGCGCTGATGCGCAAAAGCGGGCTTGAGGCCGCGCGTCGTTTACAATTGTTCCGGCTGGCATTCGGTCGCGCGGGCAACAGTGTTGATACAAAATCGATGCGTGATGCGGTTGCCCAGAGTTTCGAGGCCGAAGGCAAGGTGACCTTGCAATGGGACGAGATTGGAATTGATCCAGCTCATGGACGGCTTGTGCTTAATATGGTGATGTTGGCCCGTGAAGCCCTGCCGTTTGGCGGGGATATCCGTGTGACGCGCGAATCCGAAGGCAGAATTACGGTTAATGCGGCGGGTAAACGGGCGGCATTCCGGCCGGATATCGAAAATGTCATGAAAAACGAAGTGTCGCCGGAAGAGCTTGATCCCCGGACCGTGCATGGCTTTTTCCTGCGAAATCTTGCGCATCGGACCGGTGGTGCGCTTTCGGTCTTGCAAGACGACGGAAATGTTGCATTGATCTATGATTAAAAAAAAGACCTGCGGGTCTGGTAATACCGTGTGCTAGGTTCTACGTAAGTAACGGATTGAACGTGTGTTTCGCGCACTGGTCGTAGGGATGGGCGTTCCTGTTCCGGCAGCGTCTGACTGTCGGAGATGTGGAGGGGGTATATGGACGATCTTTTAAGTGAATTCCTGACAGAGACTTCGGAAAGCCTGTCTACGCTTGACGTCGAACTGGTGAAACTGGAGCAAAATCCGAATGATCCGGATATTCTGTCGAATATTTTCCGCCTGGTGCACACCATTAAAGGGACTTGCGGGTTCCTTGGTTTGCCACGACTGGAAGCTGTTGCGCATGCCGGTGAAAACGTGCTCGGCAAAATTCGCGACGGTGAACTGGTCGTAACGCCGGATGCGGTGACGCTCGTTCTTGAGTCCATCGACACCATCAAATATCTGCTGAGCGAGCTTGAGCAGAACGAAACAGAACCGGACGGCAACGATGCCGATCTGATCGCGCGGCTTAACCATTTTGCCGATACCGGCACGATCATGGGAGGTAGCGCCGCACCGGCAGCAGCCGCCCCGGTCGAGGAAGCACCCGCCGAAGAAGTGCCGATGACTGACGACGAACGGTTACAGGCAATTTTCGATGCGACCGAAGTCGATCCCGATATTCAGGAACCGGAGCCAGAGCCCGAGAAACCCGCACCGGCGGCAGCCCCGCCA
>NZ_JPWA01000016.1 GCF_003326475.1 Thalassospira xianhensis MCCC 1A02616
AAAGCCATCGTTTCCTTTCCGAATTTCGGTCACTGGCGGGCGCGGTTTGATTTGATGTTCCGTGGGCGCATGCCACAAAACCCGAACCTGCCGATCATGTGGTACGAAACCCCGAACATCCATTTCTGCACCGTCCGAGATTTCGTTGCCCTTTGTGACGAGTGTGGTTTTAAAATCGAACGATCGATGGTGCTTAACGAAAGCGGATCAAAAGTCAGCCTGGACAGCCATTCCCGGCTTGCCAATTTCTTTGGCAATCAGGCGCTTTTCATGTTGAGCAAATAGCATCTGCCGTTTCCGGATCAAAAGGCCGCAGCAAATCTGCGGCCTTTGTCATTTTTGCCATCACATGTGCCCCCTGCCCCCGTCAGATGACGAGCATGATCACGTGATGGGGACGTTATGGCAGTTTCATCGATCTACCAATTCACACGCAAGGCAGTACTGATTATTGGCATCGGGCTTTTGGCCGCCTGTTCGCAAAAGGCCGAAACGCTGAAAATCACGGTCACCCAGTTTGGCAGCGCGACCGAGGATGCCTTTGAAGCCTATGGCACGGCACAGACCGCGCAATTTGCACCGACACCAAAATCGCAAAACGCCCGGCAATCCGAATTCATCACAAATATGGAAGCCTTCACCGGCAAGGTGACACCATCCAATCTGCCCACCCTGCTTGATCCGGATGCGGTTAAAATCGATCCGAATGTTGCGCAACAATGGCAAAAGACACTGGCTGATCTGCGCAGCCAATATCGGCAATTTGTCGCGATTTTCGATCAGATCGAGGGCGGATCGGCCCTTGGGGCATCGGCGGTCATGGATTCCGGTCCGATCCTTGAAAAACTGCGCAGTCAGCTTGACGCCATCACCAGCGATCTGGCCAAAGACCCGCCGCAATATCTGGTACGTCGCGGCACATTGATCGCCGAACTGAACAAAATCCGATCCGAACCAAACGATGATGACGACGCTAAATCATTGCGTCTGCAAATCTGGTGGCAGGACTGGCAGGCTCTGATGGCCGAGGAAAAGCTGCTTCAAACACATACGCTACGCAGCTTCATGACGGCATCCTCGCTTGGCGCGCATCTGCAAAATCAGATCAACAGTTACGCGAAACTCGATGTGACCGCCCTGATTGGTGCGGCCGAACAGGGCATCGCACTGGCCGGAGAAGTTCGTAACCTGCCACCGACGGAACTTGTCGCACAGGGCAACAACCTGCTTGAAACCGCCACTGGCAGTGCAACCGCGATACCAGCACAATAGGGAGTATCACCATGAGCAATCTTGATGAATTGATAAGGGCCGCCAAAGCCAGCTTCATTGAAATCGACGCGGCCTACCAGTCGTCAGACATCAACGAAAAACTTGTGATGGCCGAAACACGCAATAAAGCGGCTGATCAGCTTGTGACACTTCAGGCAAAGCGGTTGATCCAGAATGCATCGGCAATCACCGATGCGGATATAACCGAGATGAAGAACCTTAAAGACCGGATCGACGATGCCGCCCAAATCCAGACCGCGCTGCTGCAATTTGTCGGGTTGCTGGCAAAATTTGTCGGTTAATCCGTTTTCCAGCGATCAGCATTAGCATCATCTGATGCCTTCGCCGTGACCCAATGATCACCTTGGGCGGTTTCTTCGCGTTTCCAGAACGGGGCCCGGGTTTTAAGAAAATCCATGATGAAGTCGCAGGCTTCGAACGCAGCACGACGATGAGCCGACAGGGTTATCACCAGAACAATCCGTTCACCGGGTAACATGTGGCCAAACCGATGCACGATCCGCACATCGTCAAGCGGCCAGCGTTTGGTGGCTTCGTCTGCGATCTTTTCAAGTTCGCGTTCGGTCATCCCCGGATAATGATCAAGGGTCAGGGCCGAAACCTGATCACCGCCGTGAATATCACGTACCAACCCTACAAAACTGACCGCCGCCCCGATATCGGTGCGGCCATCGGTCAGGGACGCCAGTTCGGCGCCGGGATCAAAATCATGTTCCTGAACGGATACGCGTGCCATGCGGAACCTTATGCTCTGCGGACGTTAATCGAGATGCTTTAGCCCAGTGCGAAGATAGATATATCCGGTCTGAACCGTCACCAGACCGGCAATCCACAGAAGGATATCACCAATCAGGATCGACGGGATCATGTCGGGCGACGCATCCCCGACCAGAAGAAACCCGATGGCAAGGATTTGTGCCGTGGTTTTCCATTTCGCAAGGACCGTCACCGGCAGCGGAACTTTCAGTTCGGCCAGATGTTCGCGCAGACCCGATACCATGATTTCGCGGCACATGATGATCACAGCGGGCAAAACGGCCAGACCGGAAATGCGTTCAAACGCCACCATCATCATCAGGGCGGCTGCCACCAGAAGCTTATCCGCGATGGGATCAAGGAACCGGCCCAACGGCGAGACCACATTCATGCTGCGCGCAAGGTAACCGTCAAAAAAGTCCGTCACCCCGGCAAAGGCAAACAGCACAAATCCGATCCAGTTACCAACCGGCCCGCTGATATAAAAGGACGCAACCAGAGCCGGAATCACAATGATGCGCGACAAGGTTAGCAGATTGGGAATCTGGTTTTTCATAAACGGGCCTGTTTGCGGGTATTGTATCGAACGGTCCGGCGAAGCGTTTTCTGTCTCCCCGATGCGAGGCAATTATTAATGTCTCCGGGCAGTTACCACAAGTGCCGCGTTCAATTGCAACAAACCTGTTATGAAACGGCCCCTGATCGTGATCAGTTTTCCCCGTGGAAATGATCGTAAATCTTGCGCGCAAGGGCGGCACTGATGCCATCCACCGCCTCAAGATCGGTTAAACCGGCATCGGCCACCCCGCGTGCCGAGCCGAAATGATGCAGCAGTGCCTTTTTGCGCGCCCCGCCAACGCCGGGCACATTATCCAGAACGCTTTTACCGATCTGCTTGGACCGTTTGGCGCGATGTGTGCCAATCGCCCAACGGTGCGCTTCATCACGCAGACGCTGGATGAAATACAGAACCGGGTCCTGCATATCAAGGCGCACGGGCGGCTTTCCTGGGATATGCAGCACTTCCTTGCCAGCATTCCGATCAACACCCTTGGCGACACCAACCAGCATCACATCTTCGATTCTCAGATCTTCAAGCACTTCGCGGGCAACACCAAGCTGCCCCAAACCGCCGTCAATCAGGCAAAGGTCGGGCCATGTGCCGTTTTCCCGATCCGGGTCTTCCTTTTGCGCACGGGCAAACCGCCGGGTCAGGACTTCACGCATCATGGCAAAGTCATCACCCGGCGCGATATCGCCCTTGATATTGAATTTGCGATAGGCACTTTTCATGAAACCTTCGGGCCCGGCAACGATCATGCCGCCGACCATGTTGGTGCCCTGAATATGGCTGTTATCGTAAACCTCGATCCGTTCCGGCGTGCCGTCCAGTTCGAGTTTGTCCGCCAGGTCTTCCAGCAATTTGCGTTGTGACGCGCTTTCGGCCATGCGCCGTCCCAGCGCATCCTTTGCATTGGTCAACGCATGTTCAACAAGCTTGCGCCGACCACCACGCTTGGGCACCTGCAGGATGATCTTGCGGTTGTTGTTGATCGACAATGCGGTTTCGACCAGTTCCTGACCTTCAATTTCATGCGATAGCAGCACCTGTTTCGGGGCCGGTTTATCGGCATAAAACTGCCCGACAAAGGCCGACAGGATTTCGGGTATTTCCGCCCCCTGCTCATGTCGCGGGAAATAGGACCGGTTGCCATAGTTCGACCCGGACCGGAAAAAGAAGACCTGAACACAGCTTTGCCCGCCTTCGTGATGCAGCGCAATCACATCGGCCTCTTCAACGCCTTCAAGATTGATGTCCTGATGTGACCGTATCTGACTAAGCGCACGGATACGGTCGCGATACATCGCAGCCTGTTCAAAATCCATGCGTTCGGATGCCGCCAGCATGTCGGTTTCAAGCTGTTTGAGGATTTTCTGGCTGCGCCCGGTCAGGAAGTCACGGCAGATATCAACAAGTCCGTCATATTCGGCCTTGGCAACCCGATCCACACACGGCGCAGAGCAGCGCTTGATTTGATACAGCAGACACGGACGCGACCGGTTGGCAAACACCGCATCGGTGCAGGACCGCAGCAAAAAGGCACGCTGCAAGTGATTAATCGTATTGTTCACCGCCCAGGCGGACGCAAACGGACCAAAACAACTGCCATCCTTGGCCCGTGCGCCACGATGTTTGACGATACGCGGATAATCGTGATCCTCGGTGATCAGGATATAGGGGAAACTTTTGTCATCGCGCAGAAGGATGTTGTAGCGCGGCTTAAGTTTCTTGATCAGGTTGGATTCAAGCAGAAGCGCTTCGGCTTCGGTATGGGTCGTGATGATTTCCATACGGACCGTCTGCGCCACCATGCGGGCAATCCGTATCGGCAACTGCATCAGGCGAGTATAGGCCACCACACGCTTTTTAAGGTTCTTGGCCTTGCCAACATAAAGAACCCGGTCCTTGTCATCGATCATGCGATAGACACCTGCCGATCCCGGCATGGTTTTCAGCGCATGTTTGATGGCCTCGACACCGCGCGCAGCTCCCCCGTCATACTCATCGCTTTCAAGCGACAATCCGATTTCCCGGGCGGGGTTTTCGGATGGGGTTTCAGGCTTCATCAGGCGTCTCCGGCAGATTTATTAAAAATCAAAAGTTGTGACGGCGGTCACTTCTCAAACGGGCTTCCGACAATACCCAAAAAGATTAACGCCGCAACATCACTTCACAGAATCGCGACCGGAAAAAGATGTCCACCAAGGCTGTGGATAAGTTTGTGGGTAATAGGGGGGCTCTTTGCTACACCCCTTGAGAGTCTTAACGTTCTATGAAGTGCACATTTATTGAGCAAACAAGTTAAGTTATTGATTTAATTAACAAAAAATACTGTCAACCTGAAAACATTCGGTAATAGAGGAGTCAAAAAAGAATATTTTCCTTTGATTCCACGCCCCCAGATGCTTGTGCATAAGGGCGGCAGCGATTCGGCCTAGAGGAATCAAAGAGTCCCCGTCCAAAACCGTTAACAAAAGTAAATTTTACGCAGATTTACCGATGCGATCAGCGCGCGATATTAAAGCGCTCTATTTCGACCCCGACCGCTGCAACGTCGTCAAAGACATCAAGCTTTTCAACCCGGACGTTTACCTTGCGCACCCGGCGATCCGCCAGGCACATATCGGCCAGTTTTTCCCCAAGGGTTTCCACAAGGTTCACATGACCGTCACGGCAGATTTCCCTCGTGCCTGTCACCAGATCCTCGTAGCTTAAAACAGTGGCAATATCATCATTCTGGACACCTTCGCCTTCGAGTACGGCAAGATCCAGATTGATACGCACCCGCTGAGGGGCATGTTTTTCGTGGTCATATACGCCAATGGATGTTTCGACGACCATGTCGCGCACGAAGACACGACGCAAACTGCCTGCATGATCTGCATAGGGCAGTGTCGTAATGTTATCGTCCTGCTTAAGGCCTGCGGTCATGGTCTGGTCTTCCTTGTGCTGCGCTTCTGCGGCCAGATGTCCGGAACCCAAGCCCGATGCATCATTCCTCTGGCATATTCTGTTCGCCACTGGGCGCCCAATTCAGGTGCTGCCCGCCGTCAAGCGCTAACATTTGCCCGGTGATGGCTGGCGCGGCAAGGAAAAATCGTACCGCGTCGCAAATCTCTTGCGGGTTTGTCCCAATTTTCAGGGGAGTCTGATCACATTGCTGATCGAAAACTTCCTGTGTTTGCCGAACACTAGGCAGTGCCGGGCCGGGGCCAATGGCGTTGACCCGGATTTGCGGTGCCAATGCCAGTGCCAGCGTCTGGGTCAGGGTCCAAAGACCTGCCTTGGACAAGGTATAGGTCATGAAATGCGGTGTCAGATTCCAGACGCGCTGATCAATCAGGTTGATGATGGCACCCTTGTACCCGTCCGGTAACCGTTTGGCGAAATCCTGCGACAGCACGAACGGCGCACGCAGATTGGCTTCCATATGATAGTCCCAGCCTTCACGCGTGGCAGTGCCAATATCATCATATTCAAAGGTGGATGCGTTGTTGATCAGAACGCCAATCGAGCCCAGTGCAGCCGTTGCCTCGCGCACGACACGCCCGGTGTCTTCTTCCCGGCCAAGATCGGCCGAAATAACGCAGGCACGACGGCCAAGGGCACGGATTTCATCGGCAAGCTGTTCCGCATCCCTTCGGGAGGAATGGCAATGAAGGGCAACATCATATCCCTGCGCAGCCAGATCAAGCGATAAAGCCCGTCCGATACGCTTCGCAGCCCCTGTCACAAGGACCGTTTTCGGCATTATCCCTGTCATCCGGTTTCCATCCCGTCCGTCAAGATGCGCCCCCTTTTCCGGGGCGGGCGGTCGCCTTTAAATATCGGGCGCGCCGTCATTTATGTTCGGCAATCCCGGAACTTACAATCAAACCTGCCTGCCGGTCCATCACCGTGTGAACGGTTTCAGGCAGGCACGACGGATCATGCCATGACCAGACTTGCGACATATCCAAGATAGGCAAGAACAAAGACAATCCCCGTAATCCGCGACACACCGTGCAGGAAATAGCCGACAACCAGCAAAAGCACGGTCACCGCCAACATGATCCACAGATCGGATTGCAGAATCTGATCAGGCACCGCAATCGGAGCAATCAGCGACACACCACCAATAATCACCAGCAGGTTCAGAAGGTTTGAACCAACCACATTGCCAAGTGCAACATCGGAATGCCCGCGGAACGCCGCAACAATTGATGCGGCCAATTCCGGAAGCGACGTTCCGAACGCAACAAGTGTCAAACCAATCACGGCTTCAGAAACCCCGAACTGGCGTGCGACCGAAACACCACCATTCACCAGAAGATCGGCACCATAGGTCAGGGCAACAATACCGATAACGGTCGCAACAATCGGTTTCAGCCAACCGCTTGGCACCTCGCCGACTTCGTCGACTTCTTCCTCATGCAAGTGGCTGGCTTCGCCCGGGCTTTTTTTGTCATGCTGATAGGTGAAATACCAGATTGCCGCCAGAACCAGCAGCATCACCGCCCCTGCCCAGCGTTCGACAACACCAAACATGCAAAGTCCGATAAACAGAACCGTGCCCAGCAACATGGTACCGCCATCACGCACAACCATGGTTCGTGATGCAGCAATCGGTTTCAGAAGCGCTGTCGCCCCGAGAATCAGAAGAATATTGGCAATGTTGGAGCCAACCACGTTCCCCATCGCGATATCCCCCGAACCGGCAAGTGCCGCATTCAGCGATACGACAAATTCGGGGGCCGACGTGCCAGCGGCCACCACGGTCAGACCGACAATAATCTTGGAAACGCCCATTAGCAGTGCCAGACCAACAGCGCCGCGAACAATAAACTCGCCACCGGCCGTCAAAAGCACAAGACCACCAATAATCTGCAAATAAGGGATGAACTGTTCCAATGCCGGCCTGCTCGTCTGGGGAAAATTTTGATTATTTCTGTGCCTTTTAACGGGCCAGCGGAACATGGCATTACGAACCCAGAATAGCAAGCAGCGTCGTCCTACCGAAGGACCATTTGCCATATCGGTGTGATGCTGTTCCCACACTGAAACGCAAGCCGAACGTAATCACCACGGTCGCGTAGTCTTAATACATGTCATCCTTCACTGATGCCTTCGCACACGCGAAATTTCCATAGAAATCATAGGGGTATTTCCGCTATCCTGATTTCAACGATTTTTTTTACACGCCTATCTTCGCCGGACGCATATCCCATCATGTCTCACAGCGTTCTTTTCGAGCTGTTCCTTGTCCTGACCGCCGCGGTAATTGCTGTGCCGCTGGCCCAGAAATTACGTGCAAACTCGATCATCGGCTTTCTGATCGGCGGCTTTTGCATCGGCCCTTTTGGTTTTGGCCTGATCAGTGACCGCGAAGACATTTCAACCGTGGCCGAGCTTGGCATTGTTTTTCTGCTTTTTATGATCGGTCTTGAACTGTCGCGCGAACGCCTGCGCGTGATTGGCGGCCGGTTTGCTACCCTTGGCTTCCTCCAAATCGGTGTTACGATGGCAGTGATGTTCGGGGTATTGCTGCTGATCAATTACGATATGCCCGCCTCTATCGTAATCGCCGGGGCACTCGCCCTGTCATCAACGGCCATTATCCTCAAACAGCTTTCCGATGAACGCCAGCTGCACACCCGTTTCGGGCGCGCCGCCCTTGCCATCCTGCTGCTGCAGGACGTTGCGGTTGGCCCCTTCCTAATCATGGTACAGGCTGCTGGCAAGGCGGGAACCGAAACCAGCCCATGGATCAGTGCGTTAAGTGGTGTCGGCGCTGTTGCCGTCCTGCTGCTGGCCGGCCGCTATCTGCTGCCACGACTGTTTCGCTATATTGCGTCCCTAAAAAATCCGGAACTTTTCGCAATCGGCACGCTGTTTGTCGTTCTGGCTGCCAGTACCCTGACCGAAGCGGCCGGTCTTTCGATGGCGCTTGGTGCCTTTATCGCCGGGGTGATGCTGGCCGAAACCGAATTCCGCCATCAGATCGAAGCCGACATTTCACCCTTCCGCGGGGTTTTCCTGTCGCTGTTCTTCATGTCGGTCGGTATGTCGGTCAATGCCAATGTGGTCATCGGACAGGCTGGCACCATCATTTTGTGGTTGATCGGGCTGTTGGTCGTTAAGGCAGCGGTACTTTTCGGACTATCCCTGCTGATCGGCTTTAACCGGGCTTCATCGATCCGAGTTGCCATGAGCCTTGCAGCCGGTGGCGAGTTTGCCTTCGTCATGCTGGCACTGGCATCCCAGAACGGGGCGGTTCCGATTGATATTGCCGTAATGCTGATCCCGGTTGTTGCGATTTCGATGGGTCTGACACCCACCCTGATTTCGCTTGGTCACCGGATCGAACAAAAGCTCCATCCCAAGGAAAACGATCAGCTTAGCGAAATTTCAGATGAAACCGATGGCATTCAGAAACATGTTCTGGTGATTGGTTGCGGGCGTGTCGGTCGGGTTCTGGCTCGTCTGCTGAGGACCAAGGATATCCCGTTCATCGTTCTTGAATCCGATGCCCAGCAGGTTTCACGCGGCCGTGCCGAAGGTCTGCCGGTTTATTTTGCCGACGGGTCACGTCCGGAAACATTCCGCGCAGCCCATACCGAACAGGCGCATATTGCCGCTGTCGCGATGGGGAACCCGCATGCAACCGAAAAGACGGTCGCCTTGCTGCGCCAGCATTACCCGCATCTGAAAATCTTTGCCCGTGCGCAGGACATCACCCATATCGGGCCCCTGTCGCGCAGTGGTGCCGATGCCGCCATTCCCGAAGTCCTCGAAACCGGTTTGCGCCTGTCAGATCACGTTCTGGCCGCCTGCGATATCCCGCAGGAAGATATCGACACCGAAATAGCCAAGTTCCGACGTGCCGATATGCTGCTGATGAACGAACTTGCGCCGCGCACCGCGCGCCAGAAAACCGAAGACCCGGCCCCAAAACCCGCCAAACCGGCGAAATCCAGGAAAACCACCTGAAAACAAAAACCCCCATCACAAGGATGGGGGTATTTCATTTCGTCTTCCGGAATAACCACGCCACGATCAGGCGGCTTCGACATCCAGTGCGTAACCGGCGGCACGAACTGTACGGATGACATCACGTGTTCCCTTGACGTCATTCAGTGCCTTGCGCAGACGGCGAATGTGTACGTCAACCGTCCGGGTTTCGACATAGATGTTCGGCCCCCAGACCGCGTTCAGAAGCTGCTCGCGCGAGAAAACCCGCCCCGGATGTTCCAGGAAGTAACGCAGCAGACGGAATTCGGTCGGGCCAAGATGGATGGCCTTGCCATTGCGGCTGACACGATGGGCCGCGAGATCCATTTCGATATCGGAATAGATCAACTGCCCCTGTGGTTGCGCCGGGCCGGACCGACGCAGCAACGCACGAATACGCGCCAGCAATTCGCCAATCGCGAACGGCTTGGTCACATAATCGTCGGCACCGGTATCAAGGCCACGGATGCGGTCGCCTTCTTCGCCACGCGCAGTGACCATGATCACCGGCAAATCGCGGCTTTCAGGCTTCCTGCGGATCTGGCGGCAAACCTCGATCCCTGACATCACCGGCAGCATCCAGTCCAGAAGGACCAGATCGACATGGGTTTCGGCCAGAATTTTCAACGCTTCGTCACCGTCTCCGGCTTCGACAACCTGCATTCCCTCGCGTTCGAGGTTGTAGCGCAACATGGTTACGATTGCAGCTTCGTCCTCGACGATAAGAACCGTTGGGTCCATCTTCCTATGCTCCAGTGTCACTCATTCGGTTCTACGACGGCAAAGTTCGCCGCGTCATTTTTTGGCCGAGTATCCATCGGCAGGTCTTCGCCCTTGATCCGATAGTAGATCGTTTCGGCGATATTGGTCGCATGATCGCCAATACGTTCGATGTTCTTGGCAATAAACAGCAGATGGGTCGATGCCGTGATGTTACGCGGATCTTCCATCATATAAGTCAGCAGTTCACGGAACAGGGAGTTGTACATATCGTCAACTTCCTGATCGCGCGCCCAGACACGCTGGGCCTTTTCCGCATCACCTTCGATATAGGCGTCCAGAACGTCCTTGATGATTTCCTGGCACAGCTTGGCCATGTTCGGGATCACCTGAACCGGACGGATCGGCGGCACCTGGTTCAGAACCTGCGCACGCTTGGCAATGTTTTTCGCCAGATCACCGATACGTTCCAGATCGTTGGAAAGCTTAAGCGCGGTCACCACCTGTCGCAGGTCATCCGCCATCGGCTGGCGCAGAGCCAGCAGACGCACGGCAAAGTCCTGTACTTCCTGTTCCAGCGTATCGATACGGTGATCAGAAAGGATGACCTTCTCAGCCAGTTCCGAATCCCGTTTGACGATCGCGCGGATCGCAGAAATCAGCTGGCTTTCGGCAAGCCCGCCCATCTGCGAGATGATATTGTTCAAACGGGTCAGTTCTTCGTCAAACGAACTGACGATATGATGTTTTTCGTCGGCCATCTAAAATACTCCTGCCCGGAATTAACCGAAGCGACCCGTGATGTATCCCTTGGTGCGTTCGTCCTTGGGATTGGTGAAAATCTGATCGGTTTCGCCCACTTCGACCAGCTTGCCGAGATGGAAGAACGCCGTGCGCTGCGACACGCGAGCCGCCTGCTGCATGGAGTGCGTCACGATCACAATGGTGTAGTTCGAACGAAGCTCGTCGATCAGTTCCTCGACCTTCGCAGTTGCAATCGGGTCAAGTGCCGAACACGGTTCGTCCATCAGGATGACTTCCGGGCTGACGGCAACCGCACGCGCAATGCAAAGACGCTGCTGCTGTCCACCCGAAAGACCGGTTGCTGGCTCCGGCAGACGATCTTTGACTTCTTTCAGAAGGCCTGCCCGTTCAAGCGAGGTCATGACGATTTCGTCAAGCTCGTCACGCGAATTGACCAAACCATGAATACGCGGGCCATAGGCCACGTTGTCATAGATCGATTTCGGGAACGGGTTCGGTTTCTGGAACACCATGCCGATACGGGCACGCAACTGAACAACGTCAATCGCCTTGTCATATATATCACGATCATCAAGCGTCACCTTGCCGTTGATCGTGACACCGTCAATCGTATCATTCATGCGGTTCATGCAGCGCAGGAAGGTCGATTTGCCGCAGCCCGACGGGCCGATCAGCGCAGTAACCTGACGTTCGACAATGTCGAGATTGACATCGAAAAGCGCCTGATTGTCGCTGTAGAAAAGATTAAGGTCACGGGCCGTCATTTTCGGGCTAGTGACTGACGGCTCTGCCGTCATTGCGCTTTGAGTTACAACAGCCATTTTACCACTTCCGTTCAAATTTCTTGCGCAGATACACGGCAAATCCGTTCATCAGGATCAGGAAGCCCAGCAATACCATGATCGCCGCCGAGGTTTTCTCGACAAAGGCACGTTCCGGACTGTCAGCCCACAGATAAATCTGCACCGGAAGAACCGTCGCCGGATCAAGCGCGCCCCCCGGAACATCAACGATGAATGCCACCATACCGATCATCAGAAGCGGTGCGGTTTCACCAAGTGCCTGCGCCATGCCGATGATGGTTCCGGTCAGAATGCCGGGCATTGCCAGCGGCAGCACATGATGGGTCACCGTCTGTACCGGAGATGCCCCAAGTCCAAGGGCAGCCTGACGGATTGACGGCGGTACCGCCTTGATCGCTGCGCGCGATGCGATGATGATCGTCGGCAGGGTCATCAGTGCCAGCGTCAAACCACCGACAACCGGTGCCGAACGCGGCAGATGCATGACATTGAGGTAGACCTCAAGCCCGAGAAGACCGAACACGATCGACGGCACAGCCGCAAGGTTGTTGATATTGACCTCGACAATTGTCGTGAAACGGTTTTTCGGGGCAAACTCCTCCAGATAAATCGCTGCCAGAACACCGATCGGGAATGACAGGAGAAGCGTCACAACCAGGGTATAGAACGACCCGACTGCGGCCCCCCAGATGCCGGCAAGTTCCGGTTCGCGCGAGTCACCATTGGTGAAAAACCGCGTGTGGAACTGTTTCTCAACGGCACCATCAGATGTCAGCGCGTTATACCAGCCGATTTCCTGATCGTTCAGGCGACGGTCGCCTTCATCTGTATCTGCGCTGATATACCCCTTGTTGAGCATGTCAAAATCGTCACCCGAAATCAGCCAGATCTTTCGGGTCTGTCCAATCAGGCTCGGATTATCAAGCACACGTTCGCGCAGATCGTAGGACGCCCCGCCCGAAACGATGTCATAAAGGTCGCGACGTTCGCGGCGATCGGTTACATCCGGGAACCGGTTACGCAATGCTTCCTTGACCAGGCTATCGAAGTTGGCGCGACCGATAACTGCCGGGTCACCTGTTCCGTCCGGATCAATCTCAGCCGGATCGAAATGAATTTCGAGCTGAACATAGGTCTGGAAGAAGGCACTGTACCCCTTCGAAACAATCGAATAACCAAGTACGAGCAGCGCCATGAGAGCGATGGCAATCGCGCTCAGGCCGTAGATCTTGAACCGGCGTTCCGCCGCATACCGCTTTTTGATGTTGCGGGCAATTTTCGGGCTATCCCAGTCAACCGGCGTGTGCAGATTGCCAGAGATCACTTTTGCGGCGGCTCTATCTTCCATAAGCGATGCCATATCAGTCATATTTCTCGCGATACTTCTGAACAACCTTAAGGGCAAAAACGTTCAGGCCCAAGGTGACAAGGAAAAGAACAAGACCGAGTGCAAATGCCGACAGGGTTTTGGCACTGTCGAACTCCTGATCACCGACCAGAAGTGTTACGATCTGCACGGTAACGGTGGTAACCGCCTGCAACGGGTTGACCGTCATATTGGCCGCAAGTCCGGCGGCCATAACCACGATCATGGTTTCACCAATTGCACGCGACACTGCCAGCAGAACCGCCCCGACAACCCCCGGCAGGGCAGCGGGAAGGATCACGTGACGGATGGTTTCCGACTTTGTGGCACCCAGACCATAAGATCCGTCGCGAAGGGATTTGGGCACCTGCGACATGACATCGTCAGACAGCGAGGACACAAACGGAATGATCATCACACCCATAACGAGACCGGCGGCAAGCGCGCTTTCGGAACTGACATCCAGTCCGAGAACAGCACCATTGTCACGCAGGAACGGCGCAACCGTCAGGGCAGCAAAGAAGCCATACACAACCGTCGGAACACCGGCCAGAATTTCAAGGGCCGGTTTGGCAAAAGCACGGAATTTCGATGATGCGTACTCGCCCATATAGATGGCAGAGAACAAACCGACTGGCACGGCCACAAACATCGCGATCAAGGTGATCAGCAGCGTCCCCACGAACAGCGGGATCGCACCAAAGGCCCCCTCCGATGCCACCTGATCGGCACGGATCGCCGTCTGCGGGCTCCATTCCAGTCCGAACAGGAATTCGATCGGGTTGATCTTGGAGAAGAAATGCAGCGCTTCGAACAGCAGCGAGAAAACGATCCCCACGGTCGACAGGATCGCAATCCCGGAACAGGCGATCATCGCATAACGCGCGATACGTTCGACATTGTTGCGTGCCCGCATTTCTTTCGCGATCTTGCGATACGACAGCGCCAGCCCGATCATCGCCGTACTCAGCATCACGACAACCAGTGCCGCATTGGCAATGGTCTGCAGGTTCGCAAGACGCTGGCCCGCTTCCACGACTTCCGGATCAACCGACAGATGTTCACCATTACCCGCAGCAATCAGCGAGATACTGTTCAGGGCCAGTGAAAGACGGCCCGAGTCACCGGTAATTTCGGCAGGAAGATCGGAAACGATCATCGCTTCGATGATCGATCCCTGAAACATGTACCAGACCAGAAGCAGCAAAAGCGCGGGAATACCGCACCACATCGCCGTATAGGTCCCGTAATGGGCTGGCAGGGAATGCAGATTGCTGTATCGGCCGCCCGACAGGGCAACGGCCCGCTGCCGCCCGAAATAGAATGACAGCGCGCAAAGTGCAGCAACCGCGAGCAACAGAAAAGTCAGGGACATTTCGATAAATCCGTTTGCCTGGAGGGCCTGTTTAAATCACGAGGAGCCAATAGGACAAAAATAATAAATCAATCAAGCCAAGAAACAAAGAAACCGGTGGCAGCAACGGCCGCCACCGGTTGAAAGATCGCGTTACATGCTCAGCGGAGCAAGGTTTAGCGCAGCATTGCGAACTGCTTCACGCTCGGTCGCATCCATCGGGATGAGACCACGGTCAGCAAGGTAACCTTCGCCACCAAATGCTTTGTCGGAGGTGAATTCGGTCAGATATTCTTTGATACCCGGAATGGTACCGACGTGGGCGTTCTTGACATAGAAGTAAAGCGAACGCGAAACCGGGTAATCACCAGCCGAGATGGCTTCGAAGGTCGGCTCGACACCGGCAATCAGGGAACCCTGAAGTTTGTCGCCGTTCTGATCAAGGAACGAGAAGCCGAAGATGCCAAGTGCATCATGGTTTGCTTCGAGTTTCTGAACGATCAGGTTGTCGTTTTCACCGGCTTCAACATAGGCACCGTCTTCACGAACACCTTTGCAAACTGCACCGTGCTGATCTTTGTTGTCCTTGATTGCCTTAATGGCTTCGAAGGAGTCACAGGCTTCTTCAAGTACCAGCTCGGTGAAAGCGTCACGGGTACCGGAGGTCGGGGGCGGGCCGAGAACTTCGATTTTAACGTCCGGCAGGCTCGGGTCGATTTCGGCCCAAGTGCTGTACGGGTTGTCGATCAGCGACTTGCCGTCTTTCGAAGGAACGGTTTTGGCCAGCGCCAGGAAGATCTGTTCTTTGGTCAGATCAAGACGCGGAGCATCTTTGGAGTTCGACAGAACGATACCGTCGTAGCCAACTTTGACTTCGGTGATTTCGTTAATGCCGTTTTTGGCACAGGTTTCAACTTCGGACTTCTTGATGCGACGCGAAGCATTGGTGATGTCCGGATGCTGTTCGCCAACACCGGCGCAGAACAGCTTCAGACCACCGCCGGAACCGGTTGATTCAATAACCGGGGTCTTGAACGAGGTGGTTTTACCGAATTCTTCAGCAACGGCAGTTGCGAACGGGAATACGGTGGACGAACCAACAATACGAATCTGGTCGCGTGCCTGGGCCGCGCCAACAAAGGCAACGCTCATCAGCGCCGCAACAGCAAGAGTCTTCTTCATGGTAAATTCCCCATTGATTGTTCCAAACCGGAACGGTGCAACGATCTGCGAGGCGGACTCTAACGCCGGGTGCTTACGGTATTGCGTCAGTTTTGTTAACGTTATGTGACAACGTATCAGAGATGCAAACCACCTCCTGAAAACCTTTATTTCTCAACGATTTTTGCAAAATAGCGCCTGCAAATAATCAAACCCGGAACCGACAATTCCAGTGCTGCATTGTTCGATTTTGACGGACTTGGTTACAAAAACTGTAACATTGCCCAAACACCGCATTGGAAATTCTTAAGACTGTCGCTCAAACACGCCCGAGCTGTTTTCAGCTTCCCCCGACTTTACAAAGCGGGCTGAAAGCATGAAGCTTGTTCATAAGATATCAACCCGTTGGGGGCACTCTGGCGCAGAACAGCGCAAAAGGGAGACGACAATGAGCACTTCGCTCGACGAGATTCAGGAACTGATCCAGAAACTTTCCGGCGAATTGGGCGACATGTCCGAAGCCGCATCACGCCACATCGATGACCTGCACGTCGCGGTCAACAACATTGCGTCTCATGTCCTTGCCATGGAAGCCGTCATTGCGGTGATGGCAACAAAAGTCGATGTCAGCGAAGCCGAGGTGCAAAACTGGATTCGCGAAAAAACGGCCGCCTTTGCCGAAGACAGCAGCGAAGGTTCCGCCGCCGAAGGCATCGCTACCAGTCTGCTTGCGAAATAGGCGGTTTCGCAACACCGCCTGTCCGTTCACGCAAAAGCCCGCCAACGCCATGTCGTGCGGGCTTTTGCATTCAAACTTTTTGACTGGTGGCTAGGCGATCTTGTCTGCGTAATAGGGCACAAGCTTCTCCGGAATTGGTCCCCCCATCGCCCAGTCAAGCAATTGCACCGTATGAACGACCTTCAACATGTCTGTTTCGAGCTGCACCATGCAGCCGATATTGCCCGTCGCAACCAGATCCGGTGCCGTGTTTCTGATATTGCCAAGTTTGCGGTCGCGCAGTCTGCCTGCGATTTCAGGCTGCAACAGGTTATAAACCCCCGCCGACCCGCAGCATAAATGCCCCTCGGCAATTTCAAGCACCTCGTATCCGGCCTTTTTCAATAGGTCGCGCGGCTCCCGGATGATCTTCTGGCCATGTTGCATCGAACATGCGGAATGATAAGCCACCCGCGCCCCGCCATGAGTCGCCCCGGCAAAACGATCCGCCGGGACATCAATCCCTGCCAGATATTCGGTCACATCACAGGCAAGGTCGGAAATTTTGGCCGCTTTCGCCGCATAATTCCGATCGTGGCGCAACATGTGCCCGTAATCCTTGACCGTTGTGCCACATCCCGATGCCGTAATGACAATCGCATCAAGCCCCTCGCCCGCAAGCTCCCGGCTCCAAGCATCAATGTTGGCTTTGGCCTGTTGATGGGATTGCGCTTCCTTGCCCATATGATGGACAAGCGACCCGCAACAACCCGCCCCTTGGGCCACAACGATTTCGATGCCAAGGCGTGTCAGTAAACGAACGGTTGCCTCGTTGATCTCGGTTTCAAGAACCTGTTGCGCACAGCCGGTCAGGATGGCGACCCGGCCTTTGCGTTGACCAATGGCCGGGATCACCTGCGGCTTGTCGACCCAGCTTGGCGGCGGCATATGCCGTGCCCCCATTTTGACCATGCCCTTCAGACGTCCGGGCAAAAGGTGTGCGAATGGCGATGCCAGCTTCGCCCCGATCAGCGAAAGCCTGAAAAGCGTTGGGTTGGGCACAACAATCGATAAAATCCGGCGCAGCCATTTATCAGCAAACGGCCGGTCATAGGTTTCTTCGATATGGGCGCGCGCATTGTCGATCAGATGCATGTAGTCGACACCCGACGGGCATGTCGTGGTGCAGGACAGACACGACAGGCACCGATCCAGATGTTTGACCACCTTATCCGTTGCCGGTTTATCGTTTTCCAGCATGTCCTTGATCAGGTAAATCCGACCGCGCGGGCTATCAAGTTCGTCCCCCAGCGTTACAAAAGTCGGGCATGTCGCGGTACAAAATCCGCAATGCACACATTTCCGCAGGATCTGTTCACTTTCGGCGATTGCCGGATGGGCAAGCTGGGCGGCGGTAAAGTTCGTTTGCATTACGCATCCCCCCGCTTGGTAAGCCTGTGTCCGATCCGCCCCGGGTTGAGGATGCCTTCGGGGTCAAAATTTTCGCGGATTTTGGCGTTGATGCGGGCCAAAGCCGCATCCTCGGCATGGAACACCGACACCTGATTTCGAATATCGTCAGGCGCACGAACCAAAACCGCCTGCGCATCATGAAGCCGGGCAATGTCGCGCACTTTAGCAGCCATCGCATCCCCCCCCGGCAGGAACAGCCAGATTTGCGCCCCGGCCCAATCCATCATGACCTTTCCGCCGGTATTCGCCACCAGTTTCGCGGCAATCGCCCCACCCGATGCCGGTGCTACGGAAACACGCCATAAAATTCCCGTACCACCGGCAAACGGCGCCACATCGGCCACCGCCCGCCAGAACGTATGGCTGTTGGCGCTATGAAGTTCTTCACTAGCACCAATGTCGGCCAGAAGCTTGCGCAATGCCTCGCACCGCCAGGCAACCGAGGGAGCCGGTCCTTCAACGCGCAGCGCGACAATCCCAGACCCGATGCCGGTCACCATATCCATACCGAACTTTCCAACCTCTTCCTGCGCAATCCATGCGCCGGCGGAAACCTCGTTCTCGCTGCCCATGGCACGGGTCATCGCACGCCCGGCACTTTCCATATCGTCACAGGCGATCAGAACGGTTCGGGTTTTCTCGTCGCACGGCATGACTTTCATGGTGATGGTATGCATCACGCCAAGCGTGCCAAACGATCCCGCCATCAGCTTTGACAGATCAAAACCCGTCACATTCTTCATCACCCGCCCGCCAGATTTAAAATCCTCGGCCCGGCCGCTAATGGCTTCAAACCCCAAAAGATGATCGCGTGCAGCACCAACCTTGATCCGGCGCGGACCGGACAAATTCGATGCAATCAATCCGCCAATCGTTCCGGCATGATCAGAAACGCCATCGGCCAGCAATCCCGGAAAATTTCCGGGCTCAAAATGGAATTGCTGGTTTTTATCTCGCAGCAATGCGTCGATTTCGGCAAGGGACGTTCCGGCACGTACCGACAACACCAGTTCTTCGGGTTCGTAAAACATGATCCCGGTCAATTTCGACAGGTCCAGAACATGGTCGGCGGCAACCGAATGTCCGTATGTTTTCTTGCTGCCCGATCCGATGATTTCCAGCGGGTTCTTCGAACCAAGTGCCCAACTGACGGCCTCGCGCAATTGCTCCGGCGTGGTGGGGGATATGACTTCCGTCATGATGGTTTCTCTCTTCCTCTCCTGATCCTTGCCGACCGGTTGGTGGGAACCGATGGCAGGATTATTTTTATTTTCGTTTTTCGGCCCGGCTTAGAAACGCGGGATATCCGGGAACTTGTTGGCAACTTCACGCGCATGCAGGGTTTTAAGTTCCCCGCAGCCATGCAAGGTCGGGAAAACCTTGCCGGGGTTTAGTAATTCGTCTTCGTCAAATGCCAGCTTCAGGCGTTCCTGATGCTTCATGTCGTCTTCGGTGAACATTTCAGGCATCAGATCGCGTTTTTCGACGCCAATCCCGTGCTCGCCGGACAAGACACCACCAACCTCGACACACAGTTTCAGGATATCAGCACCGAATGCCTCGGCCCGTTCCAGTTCGCCGGGCTGATTGGCATCAAACATGATCAGCGGATGCAGATTGCCGTCGCCTGCATGAAAAACATTGGCAACCCGCAACCCGTGGCGTTGCGACAGAACCTGCATCCCGGTCAGAACTTCGGCCAGGCGGCGGCGCGGAATGGTGCCATCCATGCAGATATAATCCGGCGAAATGCGCCCAATCGCCGGAAAGGCATTCTTGCGCCCCGACCAGAATAGCAGGCGTTCATCCTCGCTTTCGGAAATGCGCGAATAAACCGCACCGCATTCCTTGGCAATCGCGCCGACACGTTCAATCAGATAATCGACCTCGACCTTTGGTCCATCAAGTTCAACAAGCAGCAAAGCCTCGACATCAAGCGGATAACCCGCATGAACGAAATCCTCGGTCGCCTTGATGGCCGGGGCATCCATCATTTCAAGTCCGCCGGGAATGATGCCGTCGGCAATAATCCGGGCGACGCAATTGCCGCCCTCCTCGCTACTGTTAAAGCCGAGCAGAAGTGCGCGCGCCGTTTCCGGCTTGCGCAGGATGCGTACCGTGACTTCGGTAACGATACCCAACAACCCTTCGGACCCGGTAATAACCCCCAAAAGGTCATAGCCCGACTGATCCAGCCCCTTGCCCCCGACACGAAGGATTTCACCTTCGATCGTGACCATTTCAACACCAAGGACATTATTGGTGGTCAGCCCGTATTTAAGGGAATGCACCCCGCCCGAATTTTCGGCGATGTTGCCACCAATCGAACAGGCGATCTGGCTGGACGGGTCCGGGGCGTAATAGAACCCCTTATGTTCGACCGCACGTGTGATGCCAAGATTCGTCACACCGGGCTGCACAACGACGGCCCGGTTATCCCAATCGATATCCAGAACGCGGTTGAATTTCATCATGCTGATCGTGATCGCATCCGCCATTGGCAACGCTCCGCCCGAAAGGCCGGTGCCCGCCCCCCGCGGGACGACACGAATTTTATGGGTATGACAATATTTCAGGATGGCCGCGACCTGCCCGGTATTTTCGGGCAGGACCACGATCATCGGAAGCTGGCGATAAGCCATCAACCCATCGCATTCATAGGGCCTGAGCTGATCTTCATCGACGATAACCCCACCTTCGTTCGGAACGATGTCCCGCATGGCGGCGATGATATCCTTGCGACGTGCAAGGGTCGATTGATCCGGCTCAGGCATCCTAAGCATGCGAAGTTTACTCCCTTAATTCGATCAGCAGATCCTTGCTGTCGACCTGTGTACCGGCGGGGGCATGGATGGTTGCCACGACCCCGTCCCTTTCCGCATGAACCGCGGTTTCCATTTTCATCGCTTCAAGCGAACACATTACATCGCCCGCCTTGATCTTCTGGCCTTCGGCAACATGGACCTCGACGACAAGCCCCGGCATCGGGGCAGCGATATGAAGCTGATTACCATCCTCGGCCTTTGGCTTGACCTTGCCCGTGGCGGCCAATGTCTTGTCGGCAACCTTGACTGTTCGGGGCTGGCCGTTCAGTTCAAAGAACACGGTCCGATTGCCTTCCTCGTCCCCGCCTTCGGATGTTGCAAGATAGCGGATAACAAGCGTCTTGCCCTTTTCCAGATCGACGGAAATCTCGTCATTCTGGCTCATCCCATAGAAGAAGATCGGGGTCGGCAGGATCGAAACATCGGCGTTGTGGCTGCGATGTTCGGCATAATCGAGGAATACCTTGGGGTACATCACATAGGATGCGACCTCGGCATCACTGATGCTGCGATGGGTTTTCTTTTCGATTTCCTTGCGGGTTGCTTCGAAATCGATCGGGGCCATAGATTTACCCGGCCGATCCGAAAGGGCTTCTGCCCCCTTAAGCACCTTGCGCTGAAGGGCTGGCGGGAAGCCACCAACCGGCTGACCGATTTCACCGCGGAAGAACGAAATGACGCTATCGGGGAATGCGATGTCCTTTTTCGGGTCCAGAACATCCTTTTCGCTAATACCCGACGTCACCATCGTCAGCGCCATGTCACCGACAACTTTCGAGCTTGGCGTCACCTTGACGACATCGCCAAACATCTTGTTGACCGCGGCATAGGCTTTCGACACTTCCGGCCAGCGTTCCTCGATGCCAAGCGACCGCGCCTGCTGACGCAGGTTGGTATATTGGCCGCCCGGCATTTCATGGACATAGACATCCGATGTGCCGCTACGGATATCGCTTTCAAACCCGGCATAATAACGCCGGACCTGCTCCCAATAGGTCGAAACTTCTTTAAGCGCCTCGGTATTCAGCCCCGGATCACGTGGCTGCCCGATATAGTTATTGGCAATCGACCCAAGGTTTGGCTGCGATGTCAGACCCGACATCGAATCCATCGCGGCATCAACCGCATCCACCCCGGCATCAATGGCGGCAATCACGGTGGCCGCCGAAATGCCGCTGGTATCGTGAGTATGGAAATGGATCGGGATATTGACCGTATCCTTCAACGCCTTGATCAGGGTCGTAGCCGCGGCCGGGCGCAGAACCCCTGCCATATCCTTAAGCCCCAGGATATGCGCACCGGATGCCTCAAGCTCGCGGGCCATTTTGACATAGTAATCAAGGTTATATTTCGGGCGTTTCTCGTCAAAGATATCGCCGGTATAACAAATGGTCGCCTCGCACAGCTTGTCGGTTTTCAAAACCGCATCCATGGCGACTTTCATGTTTTCGACCCAGTTCAGGGAATCGAAGACACGGAAAACATCCATGCCGTGTTCTGCTGCCTGCTTGACGAAATATTCGACCGCATTGTCGGGATAGTTGGTGTAACCGACCGCGTTCGATGCCCGCAAAAGCATCTGGGTCAGGATATTGGGAACGCGTTCGCGCAACTTGACCAGACGATCCCACGGATCTTCCTTAAGGAACCGCATCGCGACGTCAAATGTCGCCCCGCCCCAGCATTCCAGCGAAAACAGTTCCGGCAGCCCATGCGCATAATAGGGTGCTATTTCGAGCATATCGAAGGTCCGCATCCGGGTCGCCAGCAGCGACTGATGGGCATCACGCATCGTGGTATCGGTGATCAATACCCGTTTCTGATCCTTCATCCAGCGTGAAAAGCCCTCGGCCCCCAACTGGTCAAGCTTCTGCTTGGTGCCCGGCCGGATTTCGCCCAGATCAATCGATTTCGGCATGACCGGCGCATGCAGGTTGGTCGGCACCACCCGGCCTTCGACTTCCGGATTGCCGTTCACCGTGACTTCACCGATGAAGCGCAGCAACCGGGTTGCACGGTCGCGGCGGCGCACAAACTTGAACAGCTCCGGCGTTTCATCAATGAATCGCGTGGTATATTCACCGGCCCGGAATTTCGGGTGATTGATCAGGTTTTCAAGGAACGCCAGGTTGGTCGCAACACCACGGATACGGAATTCACGAAGGGCGCGGTCCATTCGGTCGACCGCTTCACGCGGGGTACTGCCCCATGCGGTGACCTTTTCCAGCATACTGTCATAAAACGGGGTGATCACCGCCCCGGAATAAGCCGTGCCGCCATCCAGACGGATGCCAAAACCATTGGCACCACGGTAAACCTTGATAATCCCGTAATCGGGGACAAAGCTGTTTTCGGGGTTTTCGGTCGTGATGCGGCACTGAAGCGCATGATCACGCAGCTTGATCTTGTCCTGCCACGGAATACCGGTTTCCGAAGGGAAGCCGATACGCCCCCCCTGTGCGACAAGGATTTGCGCCTTCACAAGGTCAAATCCGGTCACGCATTCCGTCACGGTATGTTCGACCTGAATGCGGGGATTGACCTCAATAAAGTAAAACTTGGATGTATCGACATCCATCAGGAATTCGACGGTACCCGCATTGACGTAATTTGCGGCCTTGCCCAGACGAAGCGCTGCTTCGCAAAGTTCTTTGCGCTGATCTTCGTTAAGGTAGGGAGCAGGTGCCCGCTCAACGACTTTCTGGTTGCGACGCTGAACCGAACAGTCACGTTCAAACAGATGCACCAGCGTACCATGCGTATCGCCCAGAAGCTGGACTTCGACATGGCGGGCACGACGGATCAGCTTTTCGAAATAGACCTCGTCATTGCCAAATGCGGCTTCTGCTTCGCGCTTGGCGGCCAGAACCTGTTTGGAAAGGTCCTTGGAATTCTCGATGACGCGCATCCCGCGACCACCACCGCCCCAGCTGGCTTTCAGCATGATCGGATAACCGACCTGATCAGCAATGCGGGCCACTTCATCCATATCATCGGGTAATGCGCCTGATGCTGGCATCACCGGCACACCCGCACTTTCCGCCAGATTGCGCGCGGCAACCTTGTTGCCCAGCGTGCGCATCACTTCAGAATCGGGACCAATGAATGTTATGCCAGCCTCGGCACAGGCATCAGCAAAATCGGGGTTTTCAGACAGGAACCCATAGCCCGGGTGAATGGCATCCACACCAGCTTCACGGGCAACGCGCAGGATATCCTCGATATCAAGATAGGCGCGAATGGGTTTGTTGCCCTTGCCGACGGTGTAACTTTCATCGGCCTTGAACCTGTGCAGGGCAAAACGGTCTTCGTCGGAAAAGATGGCAACTGTGCGAATGCCAAGCTCGTTGGCGGCACGCAGAACACGAATCGCGATTTCACCGCGGTTCGCGACCAGAAGTTTACGGATACGCTTTGGTGCAGAACGCGTCATGGACACCGGGCTCCTACCAGATTTGTAGGGCAGGTGCGTCCCTGTGCGCCCCTGCCGAAAACCAAGAGAAACGCCACGATATGATTCCGGAATGCGTTGCGGTGCGGGATGCCTGCAACGCCATACCATCTGTGGCGATAAAGGATGTCTGTCACGTTAAAACGCGTGCAGTGCATCCAGGGTTCCTGGCGCCCGGTGGGCAGGCGACGTGTCTGATATATGCGCAATGCGCTGCCTCTGTCAAAGCATGATCTTCGAAATTGGTAATACCAATTTCACTTTATCGCGGCCAGCGCCTTTTCACCATGCGGAAAATGTCGGCCTTGAACAATGCAACCCAAAGGTTCGAAAACTGCGATCAGGCGCAGACTTTTGGTGCTTTTGTGATATTGTCCGGCCCGAAAAAAATTTCCGCATCCGAGACTGTTGTGCCCATGCCGAAAATCAATCTTCGACTAAAGTTTTTGCTGCTGTCGATCCTGCCACTGGTTCTGGCGGCTGCGGCAATCTCGTATCTGGTGTTTGCACAGGCCGAACGACTGGCCGAAGCCGAAATCAGAACGTTTGAGCGCAACATCCTCGAAGCCCGCAAGGAAGAGCTTAAAAGCTATCTTGAGCTCGCCCTTGCCTCTATCGATCACATCTATTCGGTCGCAAGCCCGCTGGATGCAGTTTCCAAGGAGCGGGTCAAAAGCATCATCGAGGATCTATCCTATGGCGAGGATGGCTATTTCTTTATCTATGACCGCGATGGTACGGCCCTTGTCGACCCGCCACAGCCATGGCGTCTGGGTCGGACATACTGGAACCTGCGCGATCTGAACGGGAATTCCGTCATTCAGGCGCTGATTTTCAATGCCGAAAAGGGGGGCGACTTCCTGCGCCATGTCTGGGAAAAACCGTCAACCGGCGAACCTGCGGAAAAGATCGCCTATTCCCTGATGCTCGATAAATGGGGATGGATGATCGGCACCGGGATTTATATCGATGACATTTCCGAACAGGTGAAGGAAATCGAGACCGAGGTATCATCCCACATCCGTGACACGACCATATCGATTGTCGGCATCACCATTCTGGCGGTTTTACTCGTCGGTATTTCGGGCACTGTTGTTACGCTTTCAGAACGCAAACTTGCCGATTCCAAGCTAAAGGAACTGACCCATCGGGTGGTCGACGTTCAGGAACAGGAACGTTTGCGGGTGTCGCGCGAACTACATGACGGCATCAGCCAGATCCTTGTTTCCGTCAAATATTCGGTCGAAACCGCCATCGCACGATTGGGACCGGAAAGGAATGCCGCGACCGAACCGATGGAAAAGGCCGCCAAACGATTGCAGGACGCCATCCACGAAGTCCGTCGCATATCACGCGACCTGCGCCCGGCCGTGCTTGATGATCTGGGCCTGCGTCCGGCAATTGAAAGCATGTGCAAGGAATTGGCAGACCGGTCCGACATGCAGATTGATGTCAAATCGGATAATATCGATGTTGTTCTTGATATCGCGAAAAAGACGACCCTGTATCGCGTCTTGCAGGAAACCCTGACCAATATCGAACGCCACGCCGATGCCACGCATATCAAGGTCACGATCCGCCGCGAAGGCCAGAGTGTCGTGATGAAAATCATCGATAACGGTGTCGGGTTTGAAACCAACCGGTATATTCGAAATCGCGATCCGCGTGCCGGGATCGGACTTCGCAATATGCGCGAACGCATGGAATTCCATGGTGGCGGTATGACCGTCAAATCCGAACCGGACGATGGCACAACCATCACAGCCTATATTCCGGTTTCGCGTGATAATGATCTACCCGTCACCGCCATCACCGGCTAAGGTGGCATAAGATGTTTCGGCCCAAATGTTTCGGCAATGTGACAGAGAACTGAATTGACCATGAGCAGCGCAAATATCTCCTATTCGCCCAACCGCCCCATTCGTGTTTTGCTGTGCGACGACCATGCGCTGGTCATGGATGGCATTCGTTCACGTCTTGAATGCTATGACCATATCGATATCGTCGGCGAAGCTGGCAACGGCATGGAAGCCCTGTCGCTTGCCTCTAATGTCAGACCCGACATCGTTCTGATGGATATCTCGATGCCTGTGATGAACGGGCTTGAAGCCGCCGAAAAATTCCGCGAAACCATGCCCGATATCAAGGTCATCATCCTGACCATGCATGAAAATCCGGAATATCTTCGCACCGCCCGGCTGGCAGGCGCGCGGGGCTTCATCCTGAAGGACGTATCGTCAAACGACATGGTCCGCGCGATCGAAACGATTGCCAATGGCGGCGAGGCCTATAGCCCGACATTTGATCGCATCAGCAACAACGAAGGCATGCCTGACGACGGCATGCCGCTGACGACCCGGGAACGCACGGTCTTGCGGCTTCTGGCCAAAGGTGCCAGCAACAAGCACGTCGCCCGCGAACTTGATATCAGTGTCCGTACCGTCGAAACTCATCGCCGTAACATCAAACGCAAGCTCGATATCGACAGCTCTGCCGGACTGGTGCGCTATGCAATTGAAAAGGGCCTTGTCACCCTGGACAGCACTGCATAACGGCACGCCCGAAACGGTCGTGCCATTGTGACGTTTTTCGCGTTTTGGTCGCTATTAGGTTGAATTTACAAACCAATCAGGTAGATTACTCAAAGATTTAGAGTGCTTCCACCTAACAGCCTGCGGCGACCGATCCTGCATCTGTCCCGTTCCGTCAGGGGGTTTTGTGAATTACTCCGCACCGCAATCAGCCATACCCGACATGTTGCGTTGTCGCCAATGCGGCGTTAGGCAACTTGCGCTTTTCAACGACCTGACCGATGCCGATTTCAAACTGGTTCACTTGCCGGTCGAAGACATGGCAATTGCCAAACGCGCAGCCCTTTATAACGCCGGGGATGATGCAAATGCACTGTTCACACTGCGCAGCGGCCTGATCAAACTGACCCATTATCTGGCCGACGGTTCACAACGGGTTGTCCGGCTTGTCCGCCCCGGCGGCACAATCGGCCTCGAAGCCTTGGTAAGCGACTGCTTTGCCCACCACGCCGAAGCCCTTCAGGACAGCACGCTATGCCGGATTCCGGTTGCTGTTGTTGAAAAGCTTGATCGTGAAAGCCCCCGTTTGCACAAACAGTTGCTCACGCGCTGGCATCAGGCGGTGATGGAATCAGATAATTGGCTCACCCAGATGTCAACCGGATCGGCACGGGAACGGGTTGCACGGCTGTGCCTGTATCTGTGTGATGATACGGATGACAGTTGCGTTCTGCCCGGTCGCGAAGACATGGGGGCCATGCTGGGCATCACAACCGAAACCGCCAGCCGGGTCATCGCCGAGTTTCGCCGACATGGTCATCTGAACCTGCGCAATCGCTCTGAATTCGGGCTTGATGTCAAAGCACTTCAGATCGTTGCCGGACTTGATCACAAAGCAGCCTGATCAGATTGCACAAAACCCGTCAGCGCATTGCATCAGGCAATGTTGTCTGGAATGCCGAATTTGGTCCGCAGGCCTTTGATAACCTTTCATATTCATCGGGTGTATCTATCGCCCGATGGTCTTCGCGCCGCGAAAGATCGATGGCGTTCAATCGGCGTTTGAAATCCTGCCCATACTGGTTCAGCAAACGCCGTTGCAAGCGTTGCACCTCGCCGGCGCCAACCGGTCGCATGGCGGCAAAGTCCGCAGTAATTTCCGCAACCATCGCATCAAGTTCACGCTGAATATCGCGTTCCATATGCTGGTTGATCTGCACGTGCTGTCCTTCATGGGCATAGACTACGTCATATTCACATGTGCCACGCTCCAGCTCGGACGCGACATACACCAGATGTTTGATCACCTCGACCTCGGGATTGATCCGGATCGGATAAAGGCAAAATTGTCCCACTCCGACTTCGACCGGTTCAAGCCGCATGTCGAACCGTGCCTGAAGCTCATACTCGGTCAGGCCGGTCACCATATAACGACTGCCCTGGTTGGCACGATTATTGAGCCAGCGGACTGACCGGTGACGGTCCAGCATAGGGTCCTGATTGATAAAGGAAAGGCGCGCAACCGGTGCACGTACGACCGCGCAACTGTTTTGCTGCGCTCGTGCGTCGGCATAATCGAGTACAAAAAACAGCGATGCGACCAAACCGCATGCTGCGACCCTGCCCCAACGGATCAGTTTTTTCGATCCGGCATGCTTCGCCTTTTGAATTGCCATATATCGGATACGTTAATTCGGCCTGACCGGTTTGATCAATCCGCCTCTAACTGTGTTTGACATGGGCGGCGCAATCAACGCACAGCGGTGTCGTTGGATCAAATTCCAGACGCTTCTTTTCGATTTCCTCGCCACAGTTGTGGCAAAAACCGTAGTCGGCACGCTCCATCCGGGCCAGTGTCTTTTCAATACGATCAAGTTCGGCAGCGCGGCGGCGTTCCTGTTCCAGATGCATTTGCTGATCCTGAAGTGCATCCATCCGCGACAGGCGGCCTACGGCCTGTTGATCAAGCTCGACCGGCTTTCGATAATCTTCTGAATGGTTTGAATGGGCACTGATATCCGCGCGCCGGTCTTCAAGCCGCTGACGCAAGAATGCAATGTCGATATCTCTACGATCAGACATTCTGGTCCCTCACCGATTTGTTGCCGCCATAAAATATATATGGGTAGCGACCGGTGCATTTCGCCAAGGGGAGACACGAATTTGTTCTGCCCCCTGCATTCAGCCGTGCCTAGCCACAGTTTCCACAGGCATCGACCAGCTTTTCCATCGCAGCCTCGGCCTCGTCATCATCAAGTTTCTCGGCCTTCATCTTTTTCTGGATCTTGCAACACAGTGCCGGACCATCGGCAAAGGCATGGTCTGTCCAGAACGGAATATCGGTGCCGAAATATCCAATCTGATCAAGGAACGACACACCATAATAATACGCCGCCCCGACCGAATTATAAAAAGTCGGGTCATCGATGAACCCGCCATCCGGCGTCATGGATTTGGTCAGACACCAGTCCAGGATCGTGGAAATATCGGCTGATGCCAATTTCTGGCTATCGCTGTCGACTTCCGCCCAGCCAAGGTCAAAGATTTTGGCAACGTCATAATTGTTGTGATTGTTGAAATCACCATTGTGCTTCCAGCCAAACGGATAGGCATCATCACGGATCGCCAGTGTCGTTTTGAAAATAGCGGGCCAAAGCCCGACCTTGCCATGCTGATACGAAATATTGTGGAACGTCAGACTAAGGTCCGGGCTTTTCAGAATATCACCCGCGTCTGTTTCAAACCAGCCGCCCCAATATCCCGATCGCGCATCCTGCCAATCATCCAGCCAGCTTTTATACGCTGCGATATAATCATCGCTCAGATCAAAACCTTCGACGTATTTACGGAAATAATCGCGAATTTCGCTTTTGAAGCACATTTCCGATAATGCCGCACTGACCGCGCCAAGGGCATCGCGACGATCAAGACCATCAGCAAAAATTCGCGATGTTTTCTGACTGTTCAGCCAGGAAACCAGATCGGCCGGTTTGGCAATCGGCGCCAGGAATGTCAGCGGATAATCCGGTGCAATCCCTTCATCCGCCAGCGCATTAACGGCATCAATCATCGCATCAACCTTCAGGAACCACTGATCATAGCAAGGCCCCCACGATCCATCGCTTGCCACCTGTTCCTCGGCCCAGTCCTGATCCTTGTTTTTCAGCGACTTTTCAAACTGGGCCATCTTCTTTTCAAGTGCATCCCAGTCGGCGGTGTAAAGCAGCAACCACTTGCACTCGATCATATACTGATCGGATGCTGCCATGCTGTTGCCTGTCTGCTGGGCCGCGATAAGCTTTTCTTCCAGCGGGGCAAGCTTGTCGGCATAGGCACCTTTTCGATCGGAATAGTCCGGATCAAAAGCACTGAACTGCTGCTCTATCAAGGAATTGAAATCTGTCACGCGCCCCCCCTGTCATCGGTGTGTTCGACGACTTAAAACAGGTGCCGCCCGAAATGGAAAGTGAAACAGAAACAAACATCAGAAACGGCAGTCAGTCCTGAGCCAACCAATTTCTGATCACGCGCAATGCCTGCCCGGGATCGGTATCGACAATCCTGTTGGCAATATTGGCCTTGCGACGATCAATTTTTCCTTCAATCCCGGCCACCGAAAAACTGTCGGCATCAGAATCATGTCCGCGGTCATCCGGTCGATAGCGGTCCACCGATGATCCCGGTTCATAACGCGGGATCGGTGCCAACGGCTTTGGCCCGGACAGATACCCCGGATCAGAAGAAGCCTGATAGGATGATGCTGATTTGTTTGCCATACAGGAATTGTCTCTCCGATCCGCTCTTTCTGGCAAGAGGAATCACAGTCGGCGTCGTTGCCGTCAAATGACCCACAAAGCGTTCAAAACGAAATTTATTACCAAAAACTTATATGGTGATAACAAGCACATCAGACTGCGTTAGACTTTAGTTGCAGTCATCGCTGATCAGCACAAAAGCCAATTCCTGTCCAAATGTTAGGGAAACCCGCACGGATCGTCGAAGTAAGTGTTGGCTTAAGCTCAACAAGGCCCGGTTTATCAGGCTATTCCATGAGGTTCGAACGAAAATACGGCGGACCGATACGTTGTTTGCAGATACAAAAAGATGCACATAGGAAAATTATCCGCCTGTACGTTGTAAACAACGAACATCTGGCGCATCTTTAGAAGATCAGGGGAAAACCGGCTTTCAAAACTTTACCCGGCATTGGCTTTAGGATATTCACCACCTAAGAGTAGGGATATCGATACCTTTCGATAGGCATAAAAAATTCAGGGGAAGCCCGACGTGTACAGGGTAGTGGGTTGTTTTACATCGCTGGTATTACTGCTGGCCGTGGTTTTGACTGCGGCTGGAAATGATGGGTATGCGGCTGAATTTGGTGAAGCACCGATGCTTGCCGATATGGTCGCAAACGGAAAACTGCCACCTGCCGGGGAACGTCTTCCGCGTACCCCGATGATTGTCACTCCCAATGACAAGCTTGGCCAATATGGCGGCACATGGCTGATGGCCCAGAATGCCGAACGCGATCACGCCCTTCTGATCAGGACCATCGGGTATGAACCGCTCTTGCGCTGGACGCCGCAATGGACGGATACGGTCCCCAATGTTGCCCTTTCGATGCAAGCCAACAGCGATGCGACGGAATTCGTGTTCCGGCTGCGTCCGGGAATGCACTGGTCGGATGGTGCCCCTTTTACCGCCGACGACATCGCCTTCTGGTATGAAGACATTTTGCTTAATCCCGCATTCGAAAATGCGACGCCCGAATGGTTGACCGCCGGTGGAAATCCGGTTCACGTTGAAAAAATCGACGAAACCACCGTCGCCTTCCGGTTCAACACACCTTATGGCCTCTTTCCGACCTTCCTTGCACGTCCCGAAGGCGTCGAACCGGTAAGCTATCCGGCGCATTTCCTCAAACCCCTGCTGCCAAAATATAACAAGGATGCGGATGCAAAGGCACAGGAGCTTGGCTTCAAAGGATGGAAGGATCGTTTTGTTTCGGTATTCGGCACACCGGGCACCATCGACGATCCCGGACGATGGCAGAACCCGAATGTCCCGACCCTGAACGCATGGGTTTTGACCGGTGTTTACGGCAAGGACGATCCACTGGTTGCCGTTCGCAATCCTTTTTACTGGAAAATCGATCCGGGCGGACGACAACTCCCCTATATCGACCGCGTGTCCTTTGATCTGGTCAACAGCAAAGACGAAGCCGGTGATGCGGCGATTGCGGGCAAGGTCAACATGCAGGAACGCCATATCGGCCAGCGCGCGGACGAAATTCTTGCCGCCAATGACAGCCTGCAATCCTTCACCCTGATAGAAAGCGACATGAATATTCTGACCCTGTCGCTCAATCTGAACGACAGGGACCCTGTTCTGCGCGACATATTCCAGAACAAGGAATTCCGTGTTGCCCTCTCACATGCCATCGACCGCGACAGCATCATCGGCAGGTTCGTTCCCGGTGCGCTGCCCCATCAGGCCGCACCAAGGCCCGAAAGCCCGCTTTACCACACGGTTCTGGCGCGCCAGTTCATCACCTATGACCCTGTGCTTGCCGCAAGCCACCTTGCAAATGCCGGGCTGACACGCAAAGATGACGAAGGCTTCCTTCTGCGCCCGGATGGCAAACGGCTGTCCTTCACCATTGATACCGAGGGTGCATCCCGCTTCGAGATGCTTTCTGCCGTCGTTGATTACTGGCGCGATCTCGGCCTTGATGTAACGCCCCGGGATCTGTCGCGCGATGTTTTTGTAAACATGCGTGAAAATAACAATCATCACGCCAGCGCATGGGGCGGTGACGGCGGCCTTGATGCCATGGTGATTCCGATCAACTATCTGCCGGTATCAAGCGAATCATCGTGGTACGCGACCGGCTGGGCCGAGTGGTATACAAACCCGACAAATCCCGATGCAATCGCCCCACCCGCCGAGGTAGTCCGTCAGCTGGCACTCTATAACCAGTTGAAAGCGACGGCAGATGCGGAAAAACAAAATAAACTTATGCGCGATATTCTCGACATCAGCGCAAATCAGTTTTACGTTATGGGAATTGCCTTGCCGCCCAATCGCAAAGGGCTCGTGGCAAAGAACTTCAAGAATGTTCCCAAGGTCATCCCTGCGGCTTGGAGCTATGCCACACCGGCACCGACCAATCCATCCCAGTATTATCTTGAGAGCCAATAACAGAATTAACCGGCAATCAGGCTGGGCCAGGGTTTAGAGGTTGGCGTGAAGAAGCTTTTTGACCGCCTGTTTGGCAGTCTGGTTTTCAAGATCGGGATCGCAATTGTTATTGTCGAAACCATCCTGCTTGGCCTCTTTGGCGGTTATTATGTTCAGTATTTCGGGGCAGAAATTGATCGGCGGATTGCCGAACAGATCAGTGCGCCCGGCCGCCTGATTCAGGACGAACAGCTCAAGATTTCCGTGATCAGCGACCCGAAACAGCTTGAATTGCTTTTGGGCCCGCACCTTCGCGAAGCCATGGCAATCGGCTTTGACGGCACGATCTATCACGCGATGGACCCGATGCTGATCGGATCGGATATTGCTTCTGTTCCTGACTTCCCAAAAGACCGGCTTTCTGCGGACCTGCGCAATCAGGTACTGTTTACAACCGATGGCCCGGATGGCCGTAACATGGTCAGTATTACACCGCTGTTCAGCCTGAATGCCAATCAGCCTTTCATGTTTGCCTATTTCAAGGTTTCGACCGTCGGCCTTGAAGAAAGCCAGCGCCAGATGCAATCCGTGCTGCTGATCGGGTCGGTCCTGTGCATTCTGATGACGTCGGGGCTGATTTTCCTGTTCATGCAGCAAACCGTGTTGCGCCGACTGATCACGGCCGCACAGTTCGTTTCCGAAATCCAGTTTGGCAAGCTCAGCGCCCGCCTGAAACCTGCCGGCCGAGACGAAATCGGCACACTGGAACGCGGCCTCAATACAATGGCCGAAAGTCTGGAACGACGCACCAACCAGCACCAGATCGCCCAGGAAGCCCTTCGCGACAGCGAGGAACGCTTCCGCGACTTCACCCTGTCATCTGCCGACTGGTACTGGGAGATGGGGGCGGATCTGAAGATCGCATTTGCCTCCTATAAATTCTATCAGCTGATTGAAGAACTGAACGGCTCGCCACAGGGTCAGTCCTTTGACAAACTGGGCCTCAAGGCCGAAACCGATCATAGCTGGAACAGTCTGGTCAAACGGCTGGAAAGCCATCTGGCGTTCCAGAATTTCGAATTTTCCTGGATGTCGCGTGACGGGCAAAAACATTTCGGCCGCATCAATGGCGTGCCGGTTTTTGATCTGGATGGTTCGTTCAAGGGATATCGTGGCACCGGCAGCGACGTAACATCTCAGCATCGCGCAACCGAAGAACAGCAGGCCCTGCAACGTCAGCTTGCCACGTCACAAAAACTCGAAGCCGTGGGGCAGATGGCCGGTGGTGTCGCGCATGAATTCAACAATTGCCTTGCCGGCATTTTAAGCTTTGCCGAAGTTGCGCGCGCCAAAATCGATGACCCGGAACGGGTAAAGGAATACCTTGATCACGTGATTTCCCTTGGCGAACGCGCCACCAGCGTTGCTGATCAGCTTCTGATGTTCTCGCGTCGCCGGATTGATCAGCCCACCATCGTTCAGGTCGATGCCGCGATTAGCGAAATGGAAAAGCTGCTCGTCACGCTGCTTGAACACCGGATCGAACTGCAGATCTGGGCCAATGACGCCCCGCTATATACGCGGGTTGATCCGACACAGCTTTCGGCCTGCATCCTGAACCTTGCGATCAATGCCCGTGATGCGATGCCCGATGGCGGCACGTTGCAGATTTCCTGCTATGGCGCAACAGTACCGCCTGCCGATGAACGCTCCCCCGATGACGAAGATGACATCTTCCCGAAGGCCGCCGCGGGCGATTATGTCGTGGTAACAGTTCAGGATACCGGTACCGGCATTCCTGCGGACATTCTGGGTAATATCTTCGAACCCTTCTTCTCGACCAAGGAACCCGGCAAGGGCACTGGACTTGGCCTGTCGATCGTGCACAGCTGGGTCGAAGAATCGAACGGCTTTATCGATGTCGAAAGCGTCGAGGGCGAAGGTACGACTTTCTCGATCTATCTGCCGCGCTCCGAAGCCGGCAAGGTCAAGGCATCCGCCCTGCAGGAAATAGACTATTTTCCAGGTAATGGCGAACGGGTCCTGATTGTCGATGATGAACAGTCACTGCGCACGACCGCCAAGATTATTCTTGAAGATGCCGGCTTTGACGCCATAGTCGCACGCAGTGCCGAAGAAGCCCTGCAGATCATCACCGAATCACAAAAGACCGACCGGATTGACGTCATTCTGACCGATGTGGTCATGACGGGGCTAAGCGGGCCGCAACTTGCCATCGAGGCACAGCGTCAATACCCGGATCTGGCCGTGGTCTTCATGTCGGGTTATCCGGCACGGACGCGCAGGGAAATGGAAAAGATGCTGGGCGATTATATTTTCGTCAAAAAGCCGTTCCGTCCCGCCCAGTTGCAAAAAGCCATCCACGAGGCTCTTGCCTACAAAACCGAGCGTCAGAGGCTTTAGGACATCATCAGCCGATTCGTCAAAACGTCATGGCCGTTGCGCGATCCCGTGCCACGCTGTCGCAGCACACCCAGAAATTTATTTTCCAAGGGAAACATAAACCCTTGATTTGGCACCGTTCACAAAAAAGTAATCGCTGTTCGATGCGCTGCTGTGACAGCTGTCACTTTAAAAGTGTTAAGCGAAGCCTAATCTAAGAGTCAGAAGCCGTGATATTGCCAATGTGCAGCTATCACACCTTCACGGAATTTGAGACGAGGATACGATGATCGGATCAGCAGGTTCAGGACTTAGCGCTGCCGCACAGGCCGTAAATGACGCGATCACACCAGGCGGCGGTAAGGATGGCGTATCCGCACCGCTTGCCGCGGCAACTTCTTCGATCCAGAAAGCTCAGGGCCTTGCACAGGTTATCGGCTCCATCGTCACGGAACATCAGCCGCTTGAAACCAGCGGCGCACGCGGTACCCGCGTCAATATTCTAACGTGATTTTTCCCTCTCGTTAGCTTCCTCGGGGTGGTTTCGACCACCCCTTTTTCTGCATGGCTTCCGGATGTATCCTGTCCGTATGCAGAAACCATCCGGACCCCGTGAAAAAATCATTCCCGAAGGCGATGACCGCGAACGGTTAAGCTGTCCCGATTGCGGTTACATCCGTTACGACAATCCCAAGATCATCGTCGGTGTGGTCGCAACCTGGGAAGACCGCTATTTGATGTGCCGTCGCGCGATCAATCCGCGCAAGGGCCTCTGGACGCTGCCCGCCGGTTTCATGGAAATCGGTGAAACATCTGCCGCCGGTGCTGCACGCGAAGCCTATGAAGAGGCCCGTGCCGATCTGTCGCTTGATCGTTTGCTTTGCCTATATGACCTGCCCCATATCAGCCAGTTGCAATTGCTCTATCGCGCCACCCTAAACAGTCCCGATATTTCGTGCGGCCCGGAAAGTCTTGATGTTGGTCTGTTTCGCTGGGCCGATATCCCGTGGGACGACATCGCCTTCCCCACCGTCCATTGGGCCTTGCACCATCATCGTGACGCCGTCGGGCAGAATGTCTTTCCACCATTTGGCAATCCACCCGGCGCATCGGCCCGAATGGGAAACGATGGAGGTGACGACACCGCAACTTCATGACAAAACCCGTTGGCCGTGCTAATGTTTTTGCGATTTCAGAATGGATGAATTCATGGCAACCAACCGGATCGGCAGCAGTGCCACACAAACGGGTCTTCACGATGCCCGCTCCATGCCACAGGGTGTGCCTACCGGTGCGCGCGGGCGTGTTGCCGCCAACACCGATCAGCCATCATCTGACAGCTTCATCGCCGCCCAACTTGCCCGTCTGCGCAATCTGATCGCAGCCGATCAGATTGACCACAATGCGCGGCGCGGCACCTATCTGAACATTCTTCTCTGATCCGGCTTATCCGGATCAAGCCTGTTGTACAGGATTTCCAAAAACCCGGATGTAGCGTTCAACTTGCTCTGGATCGCCCGAAATCTTTTCCGGGTTGTCCGAAAGCTTGACCGCCGGTTGCCCGTTGGCACTTGTCACCTTGCACACCAGCGACATGGGTTCAAGCCCCTGTTCGCCTGCCGGATCACAGCCACGAAAATCATTGGTCAGGTTCGTGCCCCAGCCAAAGCTCATCCGGACCCGGCCATGGAAATGCAGATAGGTTTCGATGATCGCATCAATGTCGAGATTGTCGGAAAAGACCAGAAGCTTCTCGCGCGGGTCTTTACCATGTTCTTCCCACCATCGGATGATCTGTTCACCGCCTTCAATCGGGGGCGCACTGTCGGGGCGAAATCCGGTCCAGTCCGCCAGCCAGTCCGGCGCGTCTTTAAGGAACGCCGCCGTTCCATATGTATCGGGCAACGCGATCAGAAGATTGCCGCTGTAATGCTGGCGCCATTGCTCAAGCACGCGATAAGGCGACGCGGCAAGTTCGTCATCGTCCTTGGAAATGGCCGCTTCGACCATCGGCAATTCGTGGGCGTTGGTGCCAATCGCCTCGATATCGGCCGTCATCGCCAGCAACACATTCGATGTGCCGATAAACCGGCTGCCGATCCCCTCTTTCAGGGCCTCAACACACCAGCGCTGCCATAAAAAGCCATGCCGTCGCCTAGTGCCGAAATCGGCAAGAACAAGGTCCGGCAAATCGCGCAGCCGTTCGACTTTTTCCCAAAGTTTGGCCTTAGCGCGGGCATATAGCACATCAAGTTCAAACCGCCCGCGATTGCGCAACACCGCACGCGACCGTAATTCGGTAATGATCGCAAGGGCCGGTGTTTCCCACATCGAACTATGCGTCCATGGCCCCGTAAAATGCAGTTCAAACTGTCCGTCAATCTTGCGCAGTTCATATTCCGGCAACTGGAAATCGCCAAGCCAGCTGATGAATTCCGGTTTGAACATATGGCTGCGCCCATAAAACGTCGCCCCCGCCAGCCAGATCAGTTCCTGTCGCGTAAAGCGCAGGCTTCGCGCATGGTCAAGCTGCGCGCGCAATTCGCCTTCGTCGATGATATCACCAAGCCTTATATGATGGCTGCGATTGATTAGCGAAAAGGTGACGTCCACGTCCGGATGTTCCTGCCAGATCGCCTGCAACATCAGAAGCTTGTAAAAATCCGTGTCCAGAAGACTGCGGATGATCGGATCAAGCTTGAAATTGTGGTTATAGGCCCGTGTGGCGATGTCGGTAACGGTCATGAACCACCTGTCAGGTTGGCTGGAATGTTCGCATTGACATAAGTATCAATGCCCCCCGGCGAAAGCGCCACCCCGCAAACATCCCTACGGGCAAAAAAGAAGCCCCGTACAGAGTACGGGGCCAGTTTGTTTGTCCGGGTGTATGGACAAGGGAGCTTGCGCAAAAGCGTGAAAAGGGTTCACGCAGTTGCCTGGTTTTCGCTCTCAGAGCGAATGGGGTTTTCCAGCTTGTCGACGATTTCTTTCGGCACGATCTGCCAGAAATTGCCGCGTTCGCGATCCCAATTATCGAGGATGGTGCGTGCAAAACCGCTGTCGGTTTCTGCAACATGCTCTTCAATCAGCGAACGACAGACTTCGTCCCAATGCTGGGTTTCAATACGCTGGTACAGGATGGAGCCATCATTGACGACATCACCAAAGGTGCCTGCAACGTCATAGATGAACGCCATGCCACCGGTCATGCCGGCACCAAAGTTCTCGCCAACCGCGCCAAGGATCACGGCCGTACCACCGGTCATGTATTCACAACCGTTCGAACCACATCCTTCAACCACAACCGTCGCGCCAGAGTTACGAACGCAGAAACGTTCCCCGGCCTGACCGGCTGCAAACAGCTTACCGGCCGTCGCACCGTAAAGAATGGTGTTACCGATAATCGTGTTTTCGTTGGTCTTGAGCGGGCTTGACGGCCGCGGGCGCAAGACGATGGTACCGCCCGAAAGACCCTTGCCGACATAATCGTTGGCATCGCCCTGAACTTCGATTTTCAGACCCTGAACCGCAAACGCGCCCAGTGACTGACCGGCAGAACCGCGCAAACGCACATGCAGGTGGCCCGGTTTCAGGCCGGTCATGCCATATTTCTGCGTGATCAGTGACGAGATACGCGTCCCGATCGCACGCTGCGTGTTCTGGATGTTGTATTGCAGCTGCATCTTTTCGCCGTCTTCAAGCAATGCACGTGCATCCTTGATCATCTGGGCGTCAAGCGTGTCGGGCACTTCGTTACGGCCAACCGTCGTGCAGTAACGTTTGTGATCACCGGCGTCAGCCTGTGCAAGCAGCGGGTTCAAGTCAAGGTCAACAAGATCCTTCGCGCCGCGATGAACCTGTTGCAACAGGTCCGAACGGCCGATGATTTCCTGCAGGTTGTCATAGCCAAGCTCAGCCAGGATATCCTTGACCTCTTCGGCCATAAACGTGAACAGGTTGACCAGCTTGTCCGCCGTACCCACGAACTTGGCACGCAATGCCGGGTCCTGGGTACAAACGCCAACCGGGCAGGTGTTCGAATGGCACTGGCGCACCATGATACAGCCGAGCGCGATCAGGGATGCAGTACCGATACCAAATTCCTCGGCACCAAGCATCGCACCGATCACTACGTCACGACCGGTTTTGAAACCGCCATCGACGCGCAGTTTGACCTTGCTGCGCAGGTTGTTCAGCGTCAGGACCTGGTTGACTTCCGAAAGGCCCATTTCCCACGGAATACCAGCATATTTGATCGATGTCTGCGGGCTGGCACCGGTACCGCCATCATATCCCGAAATCAGGATGACGTCGGCCTTTGCCTTTGCCACACCGGCCGCAATCGTGCCGACCCCGGAGCGCGACACCAGCTTGACGCAAACGCGGCAACGCGGGTTGATCTGTTTCAGGTCATAGATTAGCTGAGCCAGATCTTCGATCGAATAAATGTCGTGGTGCGGCGGCGGCGAAATCAGGGTCACACCCGGCGTCGCGTGACGCAACTGTGCGATTTCAACCGTCACCTTGAAGCCCGGAAGCTGACCACCTTCGCCCGGTTTTGCACCCTGGGCGACCTTGATCTGGATTTCTTCGCAGTTGTTCAGATATTCGGCGGTCACACCGAAACGACCAGATGCCACCTGCTTGATGGACGAACGCGCATTATCTCCGTTCGAACGTGGACGGAAACGTTCACGCGATTCACCACCCTCGCCCGAGTTCGATTTCGCACCAATACGGTTCATCGCAATCGCAAGCGCCTCGTGCGCCTCGGTCGAAAGCGCACCGTGGGACATGCCCGGTGTTACGAACCGTTTGCGAATTTCGGTAATGCTTTCAACCTGTTCCTGACGAACCGGTTTACGGTCGGAACGGAAATCAAGCAGATCACGAAGATGAAGCGGCTCACGCGAACGCAGCCCTTCCGAAAACTTGCGGAAGGTATTGTACGACCCCGTCGTGACGGACGACTGCAACGTGTGGATCAGCGGACCGGTCCAGACATGGCGTTCACCCGAACGGCGATATTTGTAAAGGCCACCGACCGGAAGGGTCACGACATTGCCGTTAAACGCTTCCTTGTGCTGGGCAATGCAACGGCGCTGGATACCCTGAAGACCGATACCCGAAATGCGCGATGGCATACCCGGGAAGAATTCCGCCACCAGCGACCGCGACAGGCCGATACTTTCGAAGTTATAGCCACCGCGATAGGAACTGATGATCGAAATGCCCATCTTGGACATGATCTTGAGCAGGCCGGCATCAATCGCCGCCTTGAAACGCTGCATGACTTCCGCAGTGCTGCCGACACTCGGGAACAGTCCGCGCGCATAACGGTCCAGAAGACCTTCCTGCGCCAGATAGGCGTTCACCGTCGTCGCACCCACACCGATCAGAACGGCAAAGTAATGCACATCCATGCATTCCGCCGAACGAACGTTAAGCGAGATATAGGTACGCAGCGACGTTTTCACGAGATAGCTGTGCACACCACCCGTTGCCAGAACCATCGGGATCGCGGCACGTTCGGTCGTGATGCCTTCATCGGTCAGGATGATATGAAGCGCACCACCACGAACGGCTTCTTCGGCTTCGCGCTGGATGCGGGTGATCGCATCGCGAAGTGCTGACGCACCACCATTGATGTCAAACGTGGTATCGATTTCGACCGCCGTATCGCCCATATAGCCGCGCATCGCGTCATATTCGGCGTTGGTCAGAACCGGGCTTTCAAGCTGAAGCAGGTCGCACTGGCTTTCATCCTCGTCAAGGATATTGCCAAGGTTGCCAAGGCGCGTTTTCAGGCTCATGACGCGGGCTTCGCGCAAAGAGTCGATTGGCGGGTTGGTCACCTGCGAGAAGTTCTGACGGAAGAAATGGTGCAAACCGCGATACCGGTCCGACAGGATCGCAAGCGGGGTGTCATCCCCCATCGAACCAATGGCTTCCTTACCGTCCTCACCCATCGGGTGCAGGATCAGTTCAAGGTCTTCATGGGTAAGGCCCATCGCCTTCTGCAAACGCAGAAGCGCTTCCTTGCCAAGGCGCGCAGGTTCGGTGTGCTCTGGCGAAATCAGGTCATCAAGCACCTTGGTGCGACCCACCCATTTCGACCAGTCACGACGGTTCGCGAGCTTATCCTTAAGCTCGCTGTCATGGTACAGCTTGCCTTCTTCAAGATTGATGGCAATCATCTGCCCCGGACCAAGCCGACCTTTTTCAAGGCAGCTTTCCTCGTCGATATGGACCATACCCGCTTCGGAACCGGCGATCAGAAGGCCGTTACCCGTGACCGCATAGCGCAACGGACGAAGACCGTTACGGTCCGTACCACCCATCAGCCATTTGCCACCATAAGCTGCCAGTGCCGCCGGGCCGTCCCACGGTTCCATCACCGCGTTGCAATAGGCATAAAGGTTTTTATAGCTATCCGGCGTCGATGCCTTTTTCGACCAGGCTTCGGGCACCATCATGGTTTTCACCATTGGCAGGTCACGACCGGCCCGCACCATCAGTTCAAACACGGCATCAAGGGCGGCCGAGTCCGATGAACCCGGCTGAATGACCGGTTTCAGGTCTTCGATGGTGTCGGAAAATGCCTCGTGCGCCATCCGGGCTTCGTGGCTTTTCATCCAGTTGACGTTACCGCGCAGCGTGTTGATCTCGCCGTTATGGGCCAGAACACGGAACGGCTGCGCCAACGGCCAGCTCGGGAAGGTGTTGGTCGAATAACGCTGGTGATAGACGCAGAAGTTCGAAACGAACCGCTCGTCGCGCAAATCCGGATAGAAGATGTCGACCTGCTCGGCAAGGAACATGCCCTTGTAGATGATCGAGCGGCACGACATCGAACAGATATAGAAATCCTTGATCGCCTCGGACAGAACCGCTTTCTCGACGCGACGACGGATGGTGTAAAGATCAACCTCGAACTGGTCTTCATCAACGTCACCCCGCGCACCGATCAGAACCTGTTCGATTTCAGGCCGCGTCTGGTTGGCTTTTTCACCGATAACCGAAACATCGACAGGAACCTGACGCCAGCCAAGAATACCATAACCCTGTTTCAGGATTTCGGTTTCAACGATGGCACGGCACCGTTCCTGTGCTGACATGTCGATACGCGGCAGGAATACCTGACCAACCGCAATCAGGCTTTCCGGCGCTTCCTGATTGATAACCTTCAGATACGCCTTAAAGAAATCCTGCGGGATTTGCAGGTGAATGCCTGCGCCATCGCCGGTTTTGCCGTCGGCATCAACGGCACCACGGTGCCAGATCGCCTTAAGCGCTTCGATACCGGCTTCAACCACCTCGCGACGCGGCTTGCCATCAATCGCACCGACAAGACCCACGCCACAGTTGGCGTGTTCTTCGGCCGGATCATACATACCGTTCACCGACAGATGTTCGGCATTCTTTTCAAAACGGGCGATCTCTTGCGCGCCACGGTCATGAATAATCTTGTTCATAACTCTCTCTCCTAATGCGGCAGCGGGCTTAAGCAGCAGCTTCTTTGCGCGCCAGCAGATATTCATCGATCCGGTCAGCCGCATCGCGACCGTCACGGATGGCCCAAACCACCAGCGACGCACCGCGCGCAATATCACCGGCGGCAAAAACGCCATCCAGATTGGTCATCATCGAACGGAAATCGATTTTAACCGTGCCCCAGCGCGACACACCCAGTTCCGGTGCCTCGAACAGGGTCGGCAGGTCTTCCGGCTCGAAACCAAGTGCCAGAATGACCATGTCGGCATCCATGGTGTAGTTCGACCCTTCGATCAGTTCCGGGCTCTGGCGGCCACCGGCATCCGGGGCGCCAAGGCGCATCTTGACCGCACGCACACCGGTCACCTTGTCGTCGCCAACAAAGGCTTCCGGGTTGGTCAGCCAGACAAATTCAACGCCTTCTTCCTCGGCATTGGCCACTTCGCGCTGGGACCCCGGCATATTCGCACGGTCACGGCGATAAAGACATTTGACCGACTTCGCACCCTGACGGATCGCGGTACGGACACAGTCCATGGCCGTATCGCCACCGCCAATAACCACAACGTTTTTGTCTTTGGCATTCAGCGTGCCATCGTCATAGGCGGCAACCGTGTCGCCAAGGCCGATGCGGTTCGACGTCGTCAGATATTCCAGTGCCGGATAGATATTGCCAAGACCAACACCGGGCAGCTTCAGATCGCGGGACTTGTAAACACCCGTGGCGATCAGAACGCTGTCATGTTTGCGGCGCAGTTCATCAAGCGTCGCGTCGCGGCCAACCTCGAATTCGGTGTGCATTACGACACCGCCTTCTTCAAGCAGCTTTACGCGGCGTTCAACGATATGTTTTTCAAGCTTGAAACCCGGAATCCCGTAAACCAGCAATCCGCCCATACGGTCATAGCGGTCATAGATATGGACTTCATATCCTTTGAGGCGCAGTTGTTCGGCCGCTGCCATGCCTGCCGGACCACCACCGATGATCCCGACCGACATACCGTTTTCCTGCGTCGGCTTGGGGGCCTTGACCCAGCCATTCGCAAACGCAGTATCGGTAATGTATTTCTCGACAGAGCCAATCGTGACAGCACCATGCGTTGACTGTTCGATCACGCAATTGCCCTCACACAGACGATCCTGCGGGCAGATGCGACCGGTCACTTCCGGCATGTTGTTGGTTGCTGCCGAAATGGCATAGGCTTCTTCCATACGACCTTCGGTCGTCAGGCGCAGCCAGTCCGGGATGTTATTATACAAAGGACAATGGGCCTGACAGAACGGCACACCACATTGCGAGCAGCGCGCGGACTGATCGGCCGCAGCTTCTGTCTCGAAACCTTCGTAAATTTCATTGAAGTCCGTGCGACGCTCGGATGCTTCTCTCTTGTGCGGATATTTTTGTTCAAGATGAACAAACTTCAGCATCTTTTCTGTCATAGCAGCCCTCTAAAAGGGTTTTATGTTGCGGGTTGGCTTTTGTATACGCGCCGGTTTTGCAAGAATCCAGCACAAAATGCATGATAGGTCAATATTGCTGACCATTATATCCCCAAATAAAATCAGGGCATCAGGAATTTCTGGTTTTAAAGCGCTGAAAGAAAGTTTCAATAGTACCATTTTGGTACTATTAATGCGTTTCGCCTGTTCGCGCTAAGCTGCTATAAGCGGGGAGTTTTTGCCGATAACAGCGATCGAGGCCGGGGTGACGTTACAACATATAATTCTTCTGGCAGTCATCCAGGGGATCACGGAATTCCTCCCCATCAGTTCATCAGGTCACCTGATCCTGACCCCCGCCCTGACAGGTGCTGCAGATCAGGGTTTGTTGGTAGATGTTGCCGTTCATGTCGGCACACTGGCCGCTGTTCTGATCTATTTCTGGCGCGATGTTTTCGCGATGATCGGCGGATTCTTCTTCCTTCTGTCCGGCCGGATCAATCCCGGTGCCCGACTCGCGCTGCATATCATCCTTGCCACCATCCCGGTGGTGGGGGTCGGCTTCTATCTGAAAGTCTCCGGGATCGAGGAACAATTGCGCTCGGTCGAAATCGTTGCCTGGACCACGCTTGTCTTTGGCATTGTCCTTTGGATTGCCGACAAGATCGGCATGACGATCAACCGGCTTGAACATATGCGCTGGGGCGGGGCCTTGTTCATCGGCCTCGCACAGGTCATTGCCCTTATTCCCGGTACCAGCCGTTCGGGCATCACCATGACGGCGGCACGCCTGATGGGCTATGAACGTGCTGATGCTGCACAGTTTTCGATGCTGCTGTCGATCCCGGTCATTCTGGGTGCTGGCCTTCTGGCCGGTATCGATCTGCAACAATCGGGTGACATGGCCCTGACCATGGATGTCCTGCTTGCTGCCGGCCTCTCCTTCATCACCGCCCTGATCGCCATCGCCATGCTCATGAGCTGGCTTAAACGGTCAACCTTCACGCCGTTTGCGATTTACCGCATTCTTCTGGGCGGCGGCTTGCTGGTGTGGATTTACGGTTACGGCATGGCACCTTTCGAAACGCTGTTCTAAGCCGCACATAAAGCCCTTCCTACCCTCCTATCGGGCAGATTGAACAAGGCGCGAACCCGGGTATATTCCGCTGGCTTCGCGCCTTTTTTGTGTCTGGTGCCCCAAACTTGCCTTTCCAAATAATTTACCTTGCCCAGACACATAAGTCCGTGCTTATGTGTCTGCATGATGGAAAACGACATATTCAAAGCACTGGCCGATCCGACCCGGCGCACAATTTTTGAAAAGCTGGCCAGCAGCCAAAGCATGAATGCCAGTGCCCTTCGCAACGGTATGAGCATCAGCCAGCCTGCCATGTCCCAGCATCTGGCCGTGCTGCGCCAGGCAAAACTGGTGGACGAAGAACGACAGGGGCGCTTCGTCCATTACCGGGTCAATCCCGATGGGCTGGCGCTGATTGTTCAATGGGTCGCCCGATACAGCACCTTCTGGCCTGACCGGATAGACGCCTTGCGCCAGACCCTAAAGGAGATGGACCAGTGACCGACAGCAAGACACGCACTGCCAAACCCGCAAAGCCGACAGCTTCCCGTCACCTTGAATTTGAATTCAGACTGGATGCGCCAAAGGAAAAGGTCTGGCGGGCGATCAGCATTCCCGAAATTCGCGAAAGCTGGTTACCCGGCACCAATTTGCGCAATGCCAAACCGATACGGCAAATTCCCGGCGAAGAAGTGACCTATCAGATGCGTGATCCCTCCCCGCCTTACCTGGAAAGCGTGGTGACCTTTCACCTCGCGCAAACCGGCGAAAACAGCACATGCCTTCGCATCATCCATCAATTGACCGATGCAAGATGCCTGACCCCGGCCAAGGCCGCCAACAGCAATAGTGCGGAAATAATGTGCGCGGCCTGACGCCGCCTCACCCGATCCCTTTTCGAACCCGGAGCCCCTCGATGCGCGACATGATGCAACTGATCCCGATGGTGGTTGAACAGACCAGCGCGGGCGAACGGTCCTTTGACATTTTTTCGCGACTTTTGCGCGAAAGGATCATTTTCCTCAATGGCGAAGTAAATGACACCATCTCATCGCTTGTCTGTGCGCAATTGCTGTTTCTCGAAGCCGAAAACCCAAAAAAACCGATCAACCTTTATATCAATTCCCCGGGTGGCGTCGTCACCAGTGGCATGGCGATGTATGACACGATGCGCTACATAAAGGCGCCTGTTCATACCCTATGCATGGGCACCGCACGGTCCATGGGATCGTTCCTGCTGATGGCAGGCGAACCGGGCCACCGCGCTGCCCTGCCCAATGCCAGTATCCATGTGCATCAACCGCTGGGTGGTTTTCAGGGCCAGGCATCGGATGTGCTGATCCATGCCGAAGAAATGCGCCTGACCAAACAGCGCATGATCTCGCTTTATGCCAAACATTGCGGTCGCAGTTACGAGGAAGTGGAACGCACGCTGGACCGCGACCGTTTCATGACCGCAGATCAGGCTCTGGAATGGGGTCTGATTGATCAGGTACTCGAACATCACGGTGCCAATGACGATGACGCAGCCAGATCGACAGCAGACACCTGATCTGACGCATTAATCCTGCCAGATCGGCCCGCCCGAGAGGATGATTTGCGCCCGCGCCGGGTCTTCCGGCGCATAACCACTATCGTCGACAAAACGCATCAGGAACGGCTCGTGCGACATTAAAAAGTCAATCGCACCCAATTGGACTTCATTGCTGGTGATCCCGGCTTTCAGATCATCAAGCCCCATACCGGTCTGGGCAAAAAGCCCTTCAAGCAACTCGTCATCGCCCGCAATATGGGCAATTGCCCGAATGGCCAGAGTTTCAGCCGCTTCCTTGTTCATCGTCCCCCATCCTTTATCACGTCCTTTATCGCGACACCTCGCCGTTTGCCGACACGGTTAGCTGAACCACTTGGCCTTGGCCAAGGCACGCCAGACAACCAGTCCGGCAATCACGATCAGAATGCCGCCGATCATGCCAAAATTCTGCCCCAGCAAGACAACGAGTCCCCAGAACCCGATGGTTCCGAACCCGACCGCAAGTGCCAGAAACGCTGATTTCGTAAGACTGTCCTGATTCTTCTGGGCGGCTTCTGCACGTTTAAGTTCGTCAACAATCTCGTACCAGGCAATCTGCTGCCAGCGCGAATATTTAAGCCCCTTGCGCGGGCCCTTGCGCAGGAACTCGTCAAGCTGCTTGACGATATTGGCCGCACGTTCCTCGGGCACGACATATTTGCCGAACCGCTCTTTTTTGCGCGGGCCTTCGTCTTCACTATCGATATCGTTCACCCAACCACTCCGAAAGCTGCCCGTTTTCAGGCCATGTCATCGGTCATAAGCATTTCTGATTTATATCCGGTAAATCCGGAAATGCTGTGAGAATGATCGCGCAGTACCTCATGTCCCGCAAAAGCTTGCAGGAAAACAGATAACCACAGACATCAATAGTAAAGAGTGGAGGTATTCTGACTCGTTCAAACGCGCGCTTTCCCAGACCGCATCTGCGGTCCGAGACGCGCATCGGTACTTACCTCAGGCAACAACCAGTGCACTGACAGCAATCAAGCCGAATACAAAAAGATGGATCATCATTTGCTCCTGTCGCAAAGGGACATCGGTCCCGGTCAAACGCACGCATGTTGCGTTTGTTCCTGACCGATACGTTGCAAAACAGGTTATTTGATGGCGCATCTCACCTGATCACAAAGGACTGTTTGATAATCGGATGAAAATGGTGCGGGCGGCCGGACTTGAACCGGCAAGGTCTTTAAGGACCGGCGGATTTTAAGTCCGCTGCGTATACCAATTTCGCCACGCCCGCAAAGCGCTCAGAAGGTTGGTGTTCCAACCGGCAGAACAGGGTTCTAGCGCGGCTTTAAAAACGGCGCAATACCGGAATGCCCGATTTTGCCAATCCCGGAAAGCCCGACATGGGTGATGGCTGCAGAATGACGAATGCGGCATTGCGACATAATTGCCTGTCTTTCACCACATTACCCCCATTTTTCCCCGGCAAGGTTGCAATGATCCCATAAGAATCAATAGGCGATCCAGTTGACCGTGAAGAGGCACAGGTACATTTCACTGGCTATCTCAGCATGTCTGGCACTTGCCATGCTTGGCCTGTTGTTGCGCCACGAAATCATTCCCTATGCCAACGCCGAGGATGACGGCCCCAGCCGTCTTGACGCGCCGATCCTGCGAAGTGAAACAATCAACCGGTCTGCCAACCAGCAACGCCACCTCAATCGCCTCTATGACAAGATGGAGAAAGATCTCGTCGGAAGCACAATCGGCCCCCTTTTTCTCGATAATTCGATTCCTGCCCCGGCCCAGCCGCCAAATGCACTGGCACTTGGTACCGGTGATGCAACAACCATCGAAACATTTGGCGGCCGGTCCGCTCTGGCATCAATTGCCAAGAAACTTGATTTTGATACGGCAAATGGCACCTTCCCGAATCAGGCACGCCGCCGGGCCACTCCCATCAACATGTGGGTACATGGCAGCCAGACGAATATCGAGAATCGCATTGCCGATACCGGTTACAATCCGAACCTCAGCGGTGATGTCATCTCAATCGATACCGGGGTCGATTATCAGGTCGATGACAGCCTGATTATCGGACTTGGTGTCGGCTGGGGCAGCGTACTAAGCGAAGCCGCCGCAAGGCAGGTTTTATATCGGGAAAACAACGTTACATTTTCCCCCTATTTTGTATCGCGCATGACCGAATGGCTGAATATCCGCGGCAGCATCGGAATTGGCAGCAGCACCATCACCCAATCGGCACTCAATGGCGGTTCGGATGATCTCAGCTATGCCGAAAATCTCGACAGTTCGACATTGTCGAGCTCCATCGGCTTCGGCACGGAATATGATCTCGGCTTTCTCCCCCTCACGCTCAGCCTCGACGGTGATATCATCACCGCCCGCGAGGAATTTGAAAGCGCACGCGCGGTCGACGGATCACTGGTACCGGCACGCACGGCCTTGAACCAGATTTTCGATAGCACCGCCGAGGCACGCTATAACCTTGTTCTGGGCGATCATCGCCTTGTGCCCTTTGCCGGTCAAGATCAGGCCATCACCCTGATGAACCAGGGTTATGGCCGTTCCACCAATCGCCGCTACTTCGCCGGGACCGAATATGCCTATGACCCGTGGCAGATCGGGGCATCCGTCGAAGGCTTCCGCGAATTTTCACCAAATTCCGATGCGGTCGAGGGTATAAGGTCGGAACTCAGTCTGCGTTCGGAATTGCCCTATGGCTACGGGGTCCTGAGCCCCTACCTGACAAGTGAAAACACCAGCACCTATTCGCAAATGGGGGGGGGTATCACCCATAACTGGGGTGGCATTCCCGGTCAGATGAGCCTTGAGGTACAGCGAAAACTGACCTTCGAAACCGAACACAACAACCTGTCTGGCCTGATGACGATCCATTTCGATTTCTGATGTTTCCGCGCCTTGCCGGCATCTTGTGGCTTGGCGTTACACCCCTGTCCGGTTAGGGTGCACAAAGAATTCGAAACCGCCCAGACCAGCAGGTTCGCGCCATGACACAATCCGATCGCGATGCGCCCGATACGCCCGACGCGACAGATACACTGACCCCGCCGGTGTTTGATCGCGCCTTTCAAAAGCAGTTCATCGATCTGCTTTTGTGGCGTCGTGACGTGCGGCGTTTTCGCACCGACCCGATCCCGAGGGACGACATCGACGGCCTGATCAGGGAAGCCTGCCTTGCACCATCTGTCGGCAATTGTCAGCCATGGCGCTTTGTAAAGGTCAACGATCCAGACCGCCGCAAAGCCATCCGCGACAGTTTCGAACGCGCCAATCAGCAGGCGCTCAACGACTATCACGGCGAACGTGCCAGACTTTATGCGTCCCTGAAATTGCAGGGCATGGATCAGGCCCCCGTGCAGCTCGCCGTTTTCGCCGACGAGGAAACCGAGGCCGGCATGGGCCTTGGGCGCAAAACCATGCCCGAGATGCTCGATTATTCTGCCGTCGCCGCCGTACAGCTTTTGTGGCTGGCCGCGCGCGTCAAAGGCATCGGGGTCGGCTGGGTTTCGATCCTTGAACCCGAAACGGTTCTTAAAACGCTTGAAGTCCCGTCACATTGGCGTCTGATCGCCTATCTGTGCATCGGCTACCCCGAAGAGGACCATGTCGTTCCCGAACTCGTCCGCGAGGGTTGGCAGGATCGCATCAATCCTGCTGACCTGACGCTCGAACGCTAACACCAAATCCGATCATCAAAGGAAATCCCGATGACCGCCGACAAAGGCCAACCAACCAATCCAGAACAACCCGCAAAAAAGGGGCTCCCGAATGGTCATTACTTCAAGATCATGGGCTATCTTCTGACAGCGGCATGGGTTGGTTACATTCTGGCAATTTCCGGGGGTGATACCACGCACCCGATGTTTGACTATATCTTTGTCGTCCCGCTGGCATTCTGGATCGGCGGCATGATCATCGCCAAAATACTGCGTTCACGCAGTGGTGCGGACCGGCCCTGATCGCGATCCCGCTAGATAACAAAAGGCGCTGAAATCAATAGCGCCTTTTTTATGATCCGTTCCGATCGTCACGATGCTTTCTTCGTTCGTCGTCATAGCTGTCATTATCGGAAAACCCGCCCAGATTCATGATTCCGATGCCAAGGCTGATACCGCCAAACGTGATGAACAACCCGAAAAACAGCAGCATGATAAAGATCGGCGCATCACGTGATGCCGTGGCCAGGCTGTAAATCCCGCCAATATCAAAAAACAGCACCAAGGCACCAAATACCAGCGCCCCGAACCCGCCATAGGCGGTATGTTCGATCATGAACTTGATAATGGAACGGGCCTCGCGCGCAGCCTTGCTGTTGCGAATTTCATCCGTGTCGTTTGACTTGCCGGTCATGCTAGTTCCTCCAACGCGACATCATCGGATTGTCATAGCCGGAATTATAGCATCGCCAAAATGATCAATCGCAATCCACGCGTTACGAAACCGCGCCGCTATCCTCGATAACCTCGCGGCCCTGCTCTATGATCGCAGCCCGGATGCGCTCGGATGCCAGATCAACATCCTTGGCTTCTTCGCCCCGCACCACAAGCGTCGTGCCCAGTTTCCCCTCGCGCAGGAACGGATAGGATCCGATATCGGTATCGGGGAAATCATGCTGGATCTCGCCCAGCACCTTGGCAATCGTGCCTTCGGGGATATAACCGCCAACCGACCGCGAAACCATTGGCCGCCCGCCGATAAGCTGGTGTTTGATCCCCTGGAACATCGCCTGCATGATCATGGGTACACCCGCCATGACATAGACGTTTTCCATTCGGAACCCCGGCGCCTTGGACACCGGGTTCTGCACCAGTTCCGCACCAACCGGGATATGCGCCATGCGAAGCCGCGCCTCGTTCAGGTCGGCGGGATTTTCATAATGGCTTTTGAGCAATTCATGCGCTTGTGCATTCAGTTCAATCTCGACCCCAAAGGCCCGCGCAACACAGGGGGATGTAATATCATCATGGGTCGGGCCGATGCCGCCGGTGGTAAAGACATAATCGAACTTTGCCCGGCACTCATTGACCGTTTCGATGATCGTGGTTTCGATATCGGGAATCACCCGCGTTTCTGCCAAGCGAATGCCAAGCTTGTTCAGTTCTTCCGCCAGATAAGGCAGGTTCTTGTCATGGGTTCGCCCCGAAAGGATTTCATTACCGATAATGATCAGACAGGCCCGAACCGCTTCAGACATCACAACCCCGCAAACTTGAATTCGTCATTTGATACGACCGGCAATACCGGCCGGATCGTTACAGAAAATCGCGCAACATCGCCACCAGTGGCACATCGGCTGGCGGCATCGAATAATCACCCAACCGGATCGGTCGCACCCATTTGACCTGCTGGCCTTCCATCGGGGTAATCTCCCCCTTCCAGACCCGGCACAGATAAAGCGGCATCATCAGATGGAAATCATCATAGGTAAATGATGCAAAGGTAAAAGGTGCCAGACAGCTTTCGGTGATATCAATGCCAAGCTCTTCCTTAAGCTCGCGCACCAATGCCATTTCCGGCGTCTCGCCCGCCTCGACCTTGCCGCCCGGAAACTCCCAAAGCCCCGCCATGGATTTGCCTTCGGGGCGTTGGGCGATCAATACACGATGATCGGCATCCACCAGCGCCACCGCACTGACAAACACCGTTTTTTCGGGGATTTTCCCCTGCCGCAGGTCCACCGACATGCAGCCTCTATCTGGATTCTGAATACTCATGCGATTGTTTTATCCTGCAAGTCTGCTTTCGCCAAGTGCCGCATTTGACCGAAATCGGCTCAGCCCTTTTGCCCGCCCAGCAATCGCAAAATCATCGCACGATCTTCGCTTGAAACCACCACGTTCCCCGGCAAATCTTCCCGCCCGATCAGGTGATCGCGCACCGAAAATCCTTCGTCATCAACCGCATTGGTCTTGGCCCCGACCGCAACCAGCATCTTTACGATCTCGGCATCCCCCGTGGCGGCCGCATAATGCAACGCTGTTCGTTCCCCATGGCGGGGATATTCCCATTCATCCGTGGCATGTGTCCGCGCCTGAACATCCGCCCCCTTGCCCAACAACCATTTTACCGCCGGGCCATTGCCCTGCTGGGCGGCGGCCATCAAGGCGGTTTTGCCAAAATCATTGCGCGCCTCGATATCAGCGAAATAGCCATTCTGCGACAAAATATCGAGGATTTCCGCACTATCGGATCGCATCACCGCAACATGCAATAGCGGATCAATGCCACCATAAACCGCACATCGGGCAAACAGGTTTCCATCCTGCCCCGCACCGCGCGTTGCCGTCGCCACGATATCCGCAACCGGGCGGTTTTCGATTAACATCACCCGCATCATATTAACCGGTACCGGTGTATCGCAATCGGCCCCATACACCACGGAAAACAGGGTATCGCGGGCGATTTTAACCGCCATATCCCGGCTTTCGCCGCGTGAAACCCAATAGGTAATCAACGCATCCTGCGCCGGTATCCGTACGGTTTCAATCGCGTTGAATACATCCCGGTTGGCGGGTGAAAGATACGACCAGACCTCGAACGGCTTGCGTGATCCCGCCGGGGCAGACGGCAATTCATCAGGCTTTAGCATCGCCATCTCAAGATCGTGACTTTGCCCCGCCATATGCGCAAAACGTATCGTTCCGTTTTCCGGGGCAAACATATCCCCACTGGCCAGATAAGCCGCATCAACATAGGCATCCATCAGCGCGGTTGGATAGCCCGCAACCGCCCCGCGCCCCCATTGGCACCCCGAACGCGGCATGAAATTGTCGCGATTGCCGCCCCATGTCGGTCGGGTTGCATCCAGAAGCCCCGGCTGTCGCTGCAAAATCGCACAGGGAATGGCGTAAAACGCGGAATCCGTATTCGCATAACCGCTGCTCGTCGCCAGCGTGATCGTCGGCAACAGGCTTTCAATTGATCCGTCAAAGCTTTGCAAGTCCCCCAGCACACTACGTTCCAGCTCGTCAGTCAACGGAATGACGTCTTCATTGACCCGGTCCTGCAAGGCGGCAATTTCACGATCGCGTGCCGGGCTCTGGTCCTTGAACGCATATAAAAACAATATCCGGTCCAGTAATCCGACACCGTCCGACCGGCCCTTAACCGCCTTCTCTGCGGCTTGCGGATTTTCTGCCATACCGGCAACCGCAGCTTCATAAGCCTCATTGTCATTGTCTGCGAATGCCGCGGATGAAAAGGCGATCAGAACCGGCATCACAACCAGCGTTCTTGCCAAAGTCATCAAACCCGAATTGCGATGCACGTCTAACACCCTTGAAATGAAACAAATCCCGATGGCGGGCTTTTGCGTATAAGCTGTAAACCCAAATCGATAATATCTGTTTTACGGTGACAATGCGCGTACTCAAACTGACGGCAAATGCCCTGATCGCAGCCCTGTTTCTGGCGGCCTGCGACAAACTCGCCGCATTCAATCACCTTCAGGCCGGGGACTATCACCCGACCGTTGCAGACCTGCAATACGGGGATGCGGACCGCCAGAAACTAGATATTTATCTGCCGCCGGATCGCTCAAAACCGGCCCCCCTGATCGTCTGGTTTTATGGCGGATCATGGGATTCGGGTGACAAGGCAAAATACGCCTTCGTCGCCAAACGCTTTACCGAAATGGGCTACGCGGTTGCCATCCCCGATTACCGGCTGGTGCCCGAAATCCGTTTCCCGGAATTCATCAAAGACGGCGCCGGGGCCCTCGCCTTCATGAAGCAGTACGGCGATCAGCATCCCGATCGCATCACCGCCATCCCGATGATATTGGCCGGTCACTCTGCCGGGGCCTATAACGCGGTTCAACTGGTGGCCGATCAATCCTATCTGGCCTCCGTCGGCATGTCGTCCAACGACATCGCAGGCATCATCGGGCTTTCCGGCCCGTATGATTTCTATCCCTACGATGTTAAGGCAACCCGGATTGCCTTTGGCGAAACCCCTGCCGCCCAAAGCCAGCCGGTCGAACAGGACCTGTCACACATGCCGCCGATGCTTCTGATCACGGGTACGCGTGATCATACGGTCTACCCCCGCAATTCCCGTCGATTGGCGGAACTCGCCCCGGATGCAAAACTGATTGAAATCGACGACACTGGCCACGCCGGAACTCTGATCGCACTGGGCAGTATCCTGACAGAAAACCGGGCTGTGCTTGATCCCATTCGGGAATTTCTGGCCGCACGGAAGATACAAACTGCGCCCTTGCTTTCGACACAGTAACAAGCTCATAGACCCAGCCTGATAAAAGAAAACGCGCCGTTTTAAACGGCGCGTTTTGCAAATCAAATCCACATAGTTTGGCTTACGCCAGCTGACCGTGGCAATGCTTGTACTTTTTACCCGACCCACACGGACATGTGGCGTTACGTGCAACACGGCCCCATGTCGATGGATCGTTGGGGTCAACATTGCCCGATGCCGCACGCGAATGGACCGTTGCACTGTCACCACCTTCAGCCGCCATGGTTTCGGGTTCCGGGTGATTTTCGTGCATTTCCTGCGGTGCGCGGCGCGGTTCAAGGTCTTCCGGGCGTGGGGTGGACTGCAATTCAACATGCGACAGCATCTGGGTCACACGTTCACGCAATGTCACCAGCATGCCTTCAAACAGGTTGAACGCCTCGCGCTTGAACTCGTTTAACGGATCGCGCTGGCCATAGGCGCGAAGACCAATGCCCTGACGCAGGTGATCAAGCGCCAGAAGATGCTCTTTCCAGGTCTGATCCAGCAGCTGAAGAACAAGGCTCTTTTCGACCTGGCGCATGATATCCGCGCCATAATTGGCAACCTTGGCTGCCATCTTGCTTTCAACCGCCTGTTCGATCCGCTCGCGCATGACTTCGACATCAATGCCTTCTTCCTTGACCCAGTCGGTCACCGGAAGATCAAGGCCAAACAGACGCGTGCATTCTTCATGCAGGCTGGCCGCTTCCCACTGTTCCGGATAAACCTTTTCAGGGCAGTATTTGGTCACGAGGTCTTCGACGACTTCGCTGCGCATGTCAGCCACATCTTCGGCAACATGCTTGGCCTGCATCAGATCGCGGCGCTGTTCATAAATGACCTTACGCTGGTCATTCATGACATCATCGAATTTCAGCACGTTCTTACGAATGTCGAAGTTGCGCGCCTCGACCTTCTGCTGTGCCTTTTCAAGCGCCTTGTTGATCCACGGGTGATAGATCGCCTCGCCTTCCTGAAGGCCAAGCTTCTGAAGCATCCCGTCCATGCGCTCCGACCCGAAAATACGCATCAGATCATCTTCAAGCGACAGGAAGAATTTCGAACCACCCGGGTCACCCTGACGGCCGGAACGACCGCGAAGCTGGTTATCGACACGACGAGATTCATGGCGTTCGGTACCGATCACGAACAGACCACCGGCATCCAGAACCTTCTGCTGATCGGCCTTCACTTCGGCCTTGATCCGCTCGATCCCCTCGGCACGCTTTGCATCGTCGTCGATATTGGCAAGCTCGATCTCGGCACGCATTTCAACGTTGCCGCCAAGTTTGATGTCGGTACCGCGACCGGCCATGTTGGTTGCAATCGTGATCGCGCCCGGCGCACCGGCCTGTGCCACGATGAACGCTTCGCGTTCATGCTGCTTGGCGTTCAGGACCTCGTGCGGGATTTTGCGTTCTTTCAGCAACGCGCCAAGAATTTCCGATTTTTCAATCGAAACCGTGCCGACAAGGGCCGGCTGGCCGCGCTTGTGGCAATCTTCCAGAAGATCGGCAATCGCGTTCCATTTTTCCTTGGCCGTCCGATAAATTTCATCATCGGCGTCTTTACGGGCAATCGGGCGATGGGTCGGGATTTCAACAACCTGAAGGTTATAGATTTCCTCGAACTCTTCGGCTTCCGTTATCGCCGTACCGGTCATCCCCGCAAGCGTCGGGTAAAGACGGAAATAGTTCTGGAAGGTGATCGAGGCCAGAGTCTGGTTTTCGTTCTGGATCTTGACCTTTTCCTTGGCTTCCAGTGCCTGATGCAGGCCATCGGAATAACGGCGGCCTTCCATCATACGACCGGTGAACTCGTCAATGATCACGACCTTGTCGTCCTTGACGATGTAATCGGTATCTTTCTGGAACAGCTTGTGCGCCTTAAGCGCCTGATTGACGTGGTGCACCAGATGCACGTTGGCAACGTCATAAAGCGTCCCTTCCGTCAGGATGCCCATCTGCTGCAAAAGCTGTTCGGCATTCTCGGTACCATCTTCGGTCAGGGTGACGGCGCGTGCCTTTTCATCCTTCTCGTAATCGTCTTCGGTCAGTTTCGGGATCAGCGCATCAATCGCGCGATACAGTTCCGAACTGTCTTCGGCCGGGCCGGAAATGATCAGCGGCGTACGCGCTTCGTCGATCAGGATGCTGTCAACCTCATCGACGATGGCAAAGTTGAACGGGCGCTGCACCATGTCTTCAAGGCGGAACTTCATGTTATCGCGCAGATAATCAAAGCCCAGCTCGTTATTGGTGGCATAGGTAATGTCGCACGCATAGGCCGAACGACGCTGGTCATCGGTCATGCCATGCATGATCACGCCAACGCTAAGCCCCAGGAAGCCGTAGACCTGCCCCATCCATTCCGCGTCACGACGCGCAAGGTAATCGTTGACCGTAACAACGTGAACGCCCTTGCCTTCGATCGCGTTCAGATAAACCGGAAGGGTCGAAACAAGCGTTTTACCTTCACCTGTTTTCATCTCGGCGATCTTGCCAAGTGTCAGAACCATGCCGCCCATAAGCTGGACATCGTAATGACGTTCGCCGCGGACACGCTTGGCTGCCTCGCGAACGGTAGCAAATGCGTCAGGCAGAATATCCTTCAGAGTCTCGCCCTTGGACAGACGTTCGCGCAGCCAATCGGTACGGGCGCGCAGTTCGTCGTCACTAAGCTTCTCGACTTCGGGTTCCAGGGCATTGACTTGCTCGACCGTGGCCCGCAGGGCTTTGACTTCACGATCGTTAGCTGAACCGAAAATTTTCCGGGCAATTACGCCGAGCATTAAAACGTTCCTGAACAAATGAAAAAACAGTTATGGGGCAACGGCTATATACCGAGGCCCGATCACAGATAGAACCCTGTCTGCCATCTGTCAACGGAACGAACCAATATCACTAATGTTCGCGCAGTCATGCTCGAAAAATAGTTTGCTCGCGAAGACCGCCCGTTACAACCTGTGACTGTGCTTGCGAATTGCACTTCCTTCATGCTTGAGGAAATCGCAAAAAACACGTATGCTCGGTGTTCAACTTTGAATTAGAGAGCAAGTAGCTCATCTTTTTCGCGACATATCAGGGTTCTCTGCCTTGCGCGAAAGAAGCCTCAGGAGGAGGAAATGGTGGATTTCTCCACGCTTAATCCCTTTCGACAGGGACAGTCTTCACTGACCGATGCGCGTCAGCCGATTGCCACATCCGGGAATCCGTCGGGTACTGGTGCGGCACAGACCGGCTCGAAACAGCATCCGGTTGTTGATCCTGTTGATCTGTCCGAGGATGCGGTTGCCGCACGCAATGCGGATAAAAACCCGTTGCAGGCTGCCGGTTCAAAATCCCTGAAATCCGAACCGATGACCACCGATGAACTTTTCGCCAAGGCGCTCGACGCCGCCCTTGAGCTGATCAAGGATGACATGGTCGAAATGTTCAAACTGGCCGGAATGGATGACAAGGAAGCCCTTGCCGCGACCAACGCGATGTTCAAGGGAATCCGCGAAATGGCTGCTGATGACGGCCAGATCGATTTCTCCTTCCAGCAGGCCATCGCCAGCCATTCCCGCACCGAAATCTCTTATGCCGGGGCGAATGGTGCCGGTGTCGGGGTTTCCGAGTCCGCGATGATGGCGATGCAGTCTCTTGATATCAACATCAACAGCGAAACCGGCGAATTCTCGTTCAATTACGAGGCATCCAAGGTCCAGATCGTCAGAACCGAAGCCGTTGCCATCGGCAACAGCATGGGGGCTGCGATGGGTGCGCTTGGCGCAGTTATGAACGGCCTTGGCGGCGGCAATCTCGTCGATATGCTGGGTAATCCGGCCAGTGCGGGCAATGGCGGCCTTCTGTTTGACATGGAAGGCAGCGGAGTCGCCGAATTCATCCGCGATCTGATGCTTGATACCACCGGTGCCGCACCGGCAGCCGACGACGGCAAAGAAAATGCAGATGGCACAACCGAAGACGCCAGCATGCAGGAAATTCTCGCCAGCCGCATGGCGAAACTCAATGCCCAGATCATGGAACAGGCAACCCTGGTCGTACGTGGCGTAACCGAAACCATGGCCGAAGACGGTTCTGGTGATCCGATGCTGAAACTGTCGGTCGACATGCTGATGCCGATGGGCCGTTTCGGACAGGATGAAAACGGCGCCACTTTCCAGTTGCCGAACGGGGAAACCGTTTCCGTAATTGACCCAAGCCAGGAACAGGACGTTCTGGCCTGACCATAGCAGCACGGGATGGGGCCGTAGCAATTGCTCCCATCCCGCAGCCCTTCAGGAAGGAGGCGCTGAATGTTTGGACACCCGTCGTTTAATAACAGCACGCAGGGACGCTCCGCCGATTTGCTGGCAACGTCCCGTCGTGTTGCGGCCGCCGACATTCAGCCCGACACAAGGCAAAACCGCCCATCCCCCGGACAGGATACCGTGCGCGAGGGACGCCGCATCATCGATCAGATCGATGAAAGCCTGCGGATCAATTTGCGTCTTGATGAAACACTCGGCGATGGCGCCTTTTCCAACCCTGTTTCCCCAACGGCAATTGAAAAACTGACCGGTGCGGTCGGCGCCACCCTTGGCAATGCCGCAACAAAAATGAACCGCGATGCCTTCATCATGCTGGCGATGCTGGGCATTCCCCCGGCCGAGGCCCGTGAAATGGCCGATGCCCTGACCAAGGGGCTTGAGGGTGATATGGCCGCCGCTGCCGGTATTGATGGCAGCCCCGCCGCCATGGCGCGCGATTTTGGTCTGGCACTGGCCAATGGTTTTGCAAAGCGCGGCAGCAGTGCTGCCTTTTCGATGGTATCGCAAAGTATTCGTATCGATATGAAACAGATCGAAGCCCGCTTTTCCGACGCCCTTGGCAGCGGCAGCATCTCGATCAGCGAATTTCACGCCCGCGTCGAACAGATCCGCGTTGAAATCATCGGCATTACCCAGCAGGACCCGCTGATCCTTGATCTTGACGGCAACGGGATCGACATCACCAGCCTTGAAAACGGCAGGATATTTGACATCAATGGTGATGGCACGCAGGACCGCACCGCATGGGTGACCGGTAATGACGCGCTGCTTGCACTGGATCGCAACCATGACGGCATCATCAATGATGGCACCGAATTGTTCGGCGATCAGAATGGAGCAAAAGACGGCTTTACCGAACTTGCCAAATATGACGGCAACAGGGATGGCCGGATCGACAGCAACGATGACGTCTTTTCATCTCTGGTTCTTCTGCGCGCTGATGGCTCGACCACCAATCTAACCGATGCCGGCATTTCCGCGATTGATCTGACCTTCATCACCCCGCTGGATCAGAAACTGGTCGGTGGTGTTCTGGCGGCAAGTGCCGGTTTTGAACGTGATGACGGCAGCACCGGCACCGTCGGCGAAGTCTTTTTTGACGTTCGCGCCTAGCCGTGACATCCCGATTTGTGCCGCAACCGGCAGCGAAGGGCCTGAAAATCCCCTACCCGGTGCGATTATGTTTTCCGCGCTACATCAGCATTTCACATTTTAGCCAGATTGCTTTGAAAAAACCGTGACACCCGAGGGGAACCCTTGTGTGTCACGAACGGATGTGATTTATCCGTGGGGTGAGGCATGGGGAAAAATCCCCCTAAAATGAAAGTCTGGAGAAAATATGCTGCGCAAAACCCTACTCGCTGCGTCACTTGCGACCGTTATGTTTGCAAGCCCGGTTATGGCACAGGACGCTGCACCGGCCGAAGACCAGGTTCTTGCAACCGTCAATGGCGAGGAAATCCTGGAATCCGAAGTGCGCGCGACGCAACAGGGCCTGCCCCAACAGTATCGCCAGCTCCCGTTTGAAATGCTCAAGCCGATGCTTGTCGACCGTGAAATCAATCAGCGCCTGCTGATGCTTGCCGGTCAGGACGCAGGTCTTGCCGACGACGAAGAGGTCAAGAAGCAACTCGCCGCCCTTGAACGCCGCCTCGTCGCCGAAACCTATCTTGAGCGCGCAATCGCCGAAAAAGTTACCGACGACGCGATCAAAGCCCATTACGACGAATTCATCAAAACCAACGAGCCAGAGCCGCAGGTTCACGCGCGTCACATCCTTCTGGAAAACGAAGAAGACGCCAAAGCCGTGATTGCCGAGCTCGATGACGGTGCCGATTTCGTCGAACTCGCCAAAGAAAAATCAACCGGCCCGTCAGGTCCGAATGGTGGTGATCTTGGTTTCTTCAACAAGGGCGACATGGTCGCACCGTTCGCCGAAGCTGCCTTCTCGATGGAGCCGGGCACCTATAGCAAGGAACCGGTTCAGACCCAGTTCGGCTGGCACGTGATCCTGGTTGAAGAGAAAAAGGAAGGCGAACAGCCAAGCCTTGAAGAAATTCGTCCGCAGATGGAAGCCGAAGTGACCCAGCAGGCCGTTCAGGACCTGATTGAAGAACTCCGATCCGATGCCGAGGTGGTGAACAACACCGAAACCCCGGCCGCCGACGACAGCGCAGAAACCCCGAAAAACTAAGCCCCACGGCTTAATCGGTTTCAAAAGCTGAGATCCAGAACGGGGTGAGCCATCGGGCTTCACCCCGTTTTTTTGTCATCCACCCGTGCCAAATGCGCTACCTTTGAATTAATGGCTTGGTTACGTTCAACGAAGGAAATTGAACAGATGGTTGCGACTTCGCTTTCTCCGCTGGCTCCGGCCGGTTTTCCCGATCTTCCGGCAATTTCCGGTGTCAAACTGCATACCGTAACCCTTGGCATCCGATACAAGGGCCGCCCCGATGTCCTTCTGGCCGAACTGGAACCGGGCACACAGGTTGCGGGTGTCTTCACCACCTCGACCACGGCATCGGCCGCGGTTCGCTGGGGACGCGAGGCGCTTAAAGGCGGCACCGGTCGGGCATTCTTTGTCAATGCCGGTAACTCGGTTGCCTTCACCGGCAAGGCGGGCGAAAAATTCGTCGCCGATAAAGTCGAAGCCGCCGCAAAGGCACTGGGTTGCGACAAAACCGAAATCTTTACCGCATCGACCGGTGTGATCGGGGAGCCGACCACCGCAAACCGCATCACCGATGCCCTGCCCGATCTTCTGGCAAATGACGCTGGCTGGCTTGATGCCGCCAAGGCCATCATGACCACCGACACCTTCCCCAAGGGCGCATCGGCCACCGCCACCATCCACGGCGCCAAAGTCACGATTGCCGGTTTTGCCAAGGGTTCAGGCATGATCGAACCGAACATGGCCACCATGCTGGGATTCATCTTTACCGATGCGGCTGTCCCCCATTCCGTGCTTCAGGCGCTGCTGGCTGATTGCACCAACCGTTCTTTCAATGCGATTACAGTCGATAGCGATACCTCAACATCCGATACCGTCCTTCTGGCGGCAACCGGCAAGGCCGGCAATGCTGCCGTCACCGGTATTGATGATCCGGCACTGGCCGGTTTCAAAACCGCCCTTGAAGACGTGATGCGTGATCTGGCCCATCAGGTGGTCCGCGACGGCGAAGGAGCTTCGAAATTCATAACCGTCAATGTCACCGGCGCCATCAGCGAAAAAGAAGCCAAAATCACCGCCAAGGCGATTGCGAACTCTCCGCTGGTCAAAACCGCGATTGCCGGTGAAGACGCCAACTGGGGCCGTATCGTCATGGCAGTCGGCAAGTGCGGCGTTCAGGCCGACCCGAACAAGCTGACCGTTTCCATCGGTGGCATTGTTCTGGCGAAAAACGGCGAACGCGTTGCCGATTATGACGAAGCCCCGGTCGCAGCCCACATCAAGGGCCAGTATATCGACATCGATGTCGATCTTGGCTTTGGAGATGGCAAGGCCACCGTCTGGACCTGCGATCTGACGCATGGCTATATCTCGATCAATGCCGATTATCGTAGCTGACTGATCCTAGCAACCTGAATAAATCAAAGCCGCCTTCAATCGAAGGCGGCTTTCTGCTGTCGGGGGCACGCCGGTTCGGTTCAGGAATGGTCGGGCAAATGCCCGCTCAGGATCGCCCCCACATTCGCCCCCTCGAAATCAACGCTGCCCAGATCGGTATCACCAAACGCAACGCCCGAAATATTGGTGCGGATCATTTTGACATCGACCATTTTCGGATTGGTGAAGATCGCATTGCGAATATCGGCCTTGGAAAAATCCGCCCCGCTCAGATCGGCATGCCACGTCACCCCGGTTTTGTGGCCCTGGCCGTCACGCTGCTCGACCGCGCCAAAGCGTGCCCCCTGGAAAATTGCCTTCTGGCAGTTTGCCCCGTTCAATCGTGCCCCGTTCAGGGTCGCACTGTTAAGCTTCGCAAGCTTGAGGTCCGCCCCGCGCAAAGAGGCCATGGCAAGAATGGTATCGATAAACAATGCCCCGCGCAGGACGCAATTGTCAAAACAGGCGGCCGAAAGGTCCAGCCCCGAAAAATCCATCCCCGAAAGATCACGCCCCGTCGCGTTAAGCGGCTTGCCCTGCTGGCCGCCGCTCGAAAGCCATTCACTATGCGCATTCACCAGATCGCGAATATCATCGGGCAGGGGTGCAACCACCTTGCTGCCAAGACTGTTGGCGATATTGGCCTGCGAAAGATCCACACCGTTCAGGTCGACATTTCGAAGATTAGCCCCGCTTAAATCCGTTCCCGAAAGCACCGCATTCTGAAGCTTCGCCCCCTTGAGGTTGGCGTTCTTCATCTTGGCACCCGAAAGATTGCAACCCGATAAATCCGCCCCGGCAAGGTTCACGGCAAACATGTTGGCATCGCTGAGGTCGGAATCCATCAGGTTCGAACCCGACATATTGGCTTCCGCCAGATTGGCCCCCACAAGCATCGATCCTTCCATATCCGCATTGGCAAGATCGGTGGCCCGTTTGACCCGGCGTTCGCGCCCGGAATCCATCACGATCATCACACCGGATCGAAGATCGGCCCCCTTGAGATTGGCATTGCGCAACTTGGCACGTGCCATGTTGGCGCCGCGCAAATCGGCCCGCACAAAGCTTGACCCTTCAAGATCGGCTTCAACAAAATTGGTCCCGAAAAGATCGCAAAAATTGAAACTGACATCCTTGATCACGGCCTGGATAAAGTTTGATCCCGGCATGACCGCGTCTTCAAGGCTGATCTTGCTCATCTTGATGCGCGAAAGGTTCCCGTTGCGAAGCTGCATGCGCTTGCCGCCAGGTTGTTTCAATACATATCGCTGATGCTTTTTGATCGCTTCAATCAGCTCTGTACGTGAAACCATTTTCTAGGATCGATCTCCCCGATGATCTTCTGGCCCGGAACAATTTTGGAATGGTTACAGCATTATGATAGCCCGGCTTCATGCATAATTTTCTGACACAATATGACATCTTGGCATTTTCAAACCGCTTTCCAACCGGTTTACGCGATAAATCGGACCACAGGCCGGATCATCCTCACGAATACACCGGCATCCGATGCCGATCAGGTGGATACCTCCTGCGTCCCCTGCCAGATTGATGTCTGGGATTCCTGCAACAGCCTGTTGCACGCCGCCACGCCCCGGAAAATGCACCGACCTATCTACAGCGTGTAAAAATTTCTGCTCACAACTTTAATTAATTGCACCCCGATACCTTTGATACGACGCATGAAATCACCAAATATATCGGTAACAACAAACGCGCCACTCGTTGCATGGACCCCGATTTATGAACCAGATTCTGTTCGTTGACGATGACGAGAACATCCTGCACGGCCTGCGCAGGCGCTTGCGCGGCATGCGACCTGACTGGGAAATGGTCTTTGCAACGAGTGCCGCCGAAGCATTGGAACTTTCCAAAAGCATGCAGATCGATGTCATCGTATCGGACATGCGCATGCCCGGTATGGATGGGGCCACACTGCTTGGCACCCTGCAAAAAACACACCCGCATGCCACGCGCATCATCCTGTCGGGTTTTGCCGAAGAAGAAGCCGTCCTCAGGACGGTCGGCCCGGCCCATCAATATCTGGCCAAGCCGTGCGAGGACTCGCTTCTGATCGAAACCATCGAAAATGCACTGGACCTCCGCAGCCTGCTGTCCCGTCCGGAATTGCGTTCGCTGGTTGCCAGTATCGATACGCTAAGCTCCCCGCCCGATACCTATCTTCGGCTGGTCAAGGCTCTTGAAGACCCGAAAATCTCGCAGGAACAGATCACCCAGATCGTTTCATCGGATATCGCGCTGACCGCCGAAGTCCTGAAACTAACCAACTCTGCATATTTCGCCATCGCCCAGAAAATAAGCTCCGTTTCCCACGCCGTTCGGATGATCGGTACCGAAACGCTCAAGGCCCTGGCACTTTTCGTTGGTATTTTTCGCGGCTTTGACGGCCCCAAAAGCGAAGCCGCCAATCTGCTGCGTCTTTGCCATCGCAGCCAGCAGATCGGCGTTACGGCCGCCCTGATTGCCGAATATGAAAAGCTGCCGCGCGCTATTTGCCAGGCCGTCCCCTCGACCGGAATGCTCAGCCACGTCGGCAGTCTCATCCTGTATGCCAACCGTAATGCCGAAATGGCAAAGGTGATTGAAAGGGTGGAAACCGACCATGTTCCGATCGAACAGGCCGAAATTGAACAGTTCGGCGCAGGTCATCCGGAAATCGGTGCCTATCTTCTGGGATTGTGGGGTTTCCCCGCCCCCGTGGTACAGGCGGTTGCCTATCACCACCGCCCGATGGATACGCCCCATCGCGAAATGAATGTCCTGACCGCGATCTATGTCGCCCAGGACCTCACACGGCAGGTTGCCGCCGAGGAAGCAGGCAAGAAAATCGAAAGTCATATCGACATGGATTATCTTGCGGGTATCGGCAAAGCCGACCAGCTTGATGAATGGTACAAGATCGCACGCGTTGTAGCCGACAAATATAAAACCCTGACCCAGTAAAGACCCGCGGCCATGGAAAAAAGCAAAGTCCTATTCGTCGACGATGACAGAAACCTGCTTCACGCCCTGCAGCGCAAAATGCGCCGCAAGTTCGATTTCGAAATTGCAATCGGTGGCGAGGAAGCCCTGCGTATCCTGATGGAAGACGGTCCCTTTGCCGTCTGCATTGCCGACATGCGCATGCCCGGTATGGATGGCGTCAAACTTCTGACCGAAATCGGCCGCGTCAGCCCCGATACGGTCCGCATGATGCTGACCGGAAATGCCGATCAGCACACCGCTGTCGAAGCCATCAATCGCGGCCAGATTTTCCGGTTCTTCAGCAAACCCTGCGATGACGAGGTGCTCGAACAGGGGATCAATGATGCCATTCGCCAGCATCAACTGATCACCGCAGAACGCAATCTGCTTGAACAGACACTGGCAGGCAGCGTCAAGGTTCTGACCGATGTCCTGGCACAGCTTAACCCCCTGATATTCGGGCGTTCGATGCGGGTAAAATCTTGGTGCGACTTGATTGCGCGCGATATCGGCTATCCCCAGCCGTGGGAACTTGGTCTTGCGGCCCTGCTTGCGCCGATTGGCATGGTGTCCCTGCCACCCGATACCCTTGCCCGTCTGGCCATGGGCAAGGTTCTGCAACCGCTGGAACGCGATCTTTTGAAACGCACTCCCGAAGTGGGCAAACAGCTAATCGCCAATATTCCGCGCCTGAATCATATCGGTGAAATTGTTTACCTGCAGTTCAAGAACTTCGACGGGTCGGGCTTCCCGGTCGGAGACAATCCCAAGGGCAAGGATATCCCGCTTGGCGCGCGCGTGCTGCGCATCCTCAATGATCTTGCCGAACTCAGCACCAGCGACATGCCACTCGCCCAGAATTTCGATGAATTGCGGGAACACCCGCACCGCTATGACCCCGAACTTCTGGGTCAGATATCCGACCTTCTTGCTATTGTTGACGATTCCTATGACATCGAAACCCACCCCAAAGGACGTGAACAGGATGTCTTTCTCAAGTCGCTGCGGGTACACGACTTTCTGATGACGGACATCGAAACCGTCGAAGGCCACATCCTGCTGACCCACGGCAATCATGTTTCCGAAGTCCAGTTGCAACGCCTGCGCGTATTCCAGCAGATCCACAAGTTTCGTGAACCGATCCGTATTCGCCGGGGCGGCTCCCGCCCTTCGACCAATGACTGAATAACGGAAGTGCTGGCATGACAGACAAGCGGCACAATGACGAACATCTCAAGGTCATTCACCCCACCAGTGACTCGGCGGGGACCGACGATCTTCTTGATGCCATCAATCAGCTTGATGTCAGCCCCGAAGCTCTCAAGCAAATCCATGCCCTTCTGAACGAACAGAAAAAACGTGAAACCGAATCAAATCAGCGGCTGAAAACCATCCTGAACAGCGTGGTCGAAGGCATTCTGGTCATCGATGGCGCGGGAATGATCTGTGACTGCAATGAGTCCGCCCTGAACCTTTTGCGCGGCTCAATGAAGGATATGCTGGGCCTGTCGGTTGACGCCCTTTTTGTCGACCGCAAATCAACGGTGCGCCACAAACTGCTGAACCGTTGCATCAATATCAGCAGCGGCACACTGCGCTATGACTATACCGAAACGATGGGCCAGCGCCTTGATGGCGATACCTTCCCGATGGAAATCACCGTAAGCCCCGCCAATTTCACCGGCGAAATGAGCTACCTTTACATTTTCCGCGATATCACGCGCCGCAAACAGGCCGAAGAATCGCAACAAAAACTCGAAGGCGAACTGCGCGAAGCCTTGAAGCTCGAAGCCATCGGCCATCTGGCTGGCGGGATCGCGCATGAAATCAACACGCCCAGCCAGTATATCCGCGACAACCTGAAATTCCTCAATGACGGCTACGGGGCCCTGTCACGTATTCTGGGTCTTGCCTTGCAAGCACTCTGGCAGAATCGCGACAAACTGCCTGAAAACACCTTCAACAATTTTGCCCGCAAAATGCGCGATGCCGATCTGGAATTCCTGCTCGATGAAATCCCGCACGCAACCCAGCAGTCGCTTGATGGCATCAATCAGGTTGCGCGTATCGTCCTGTCGATGAAGGAATTTTCCCATCCGGGCGGAGCGGAAAAAACCGCGACCGATATCAACCGGGTCCTGTCAAACGTCACCGTCATATCGCGCAATGAATGGAAACATTACGCGCAGCTCGTCGAAAATTACGAACCGGAACTGCCGCATATCCCGTGCCACATCAACGAAATCAATCAGGTGTTTCTCAACCTGATCGTCAATGCCGCGCAGGCAATCGACGCCGCCGGGCGGTCCCCCGAAGAAGGCGAAATCAAAATCAAAACCACCTTCCTTGATGACAGTGTCCTGATCAGTATTTCCGATAACGGCACGGGCATTGCCAAGGAAAACAGATCAAAAATCTTCAACCCGTTCTTCACCACCAAGGAAGTCGGCAAAGGCACCGGTCAGGGCCTCGCCATCACCCATGACATCGTTCAGATCAAGCATGGCGGGCGCATCTGGTTTGAAACCGAAATGGGCAAAGGCACAACCTTCCACGTCCTCCTCCCGGCCGAGGATCGGACAGGCAAACCTGACACAGTCAAAAAGCCGACAGATAAAAAGAAAACCGCCTAGGTTTATCTGCCATCAAAGCAACGGAGTTGGCCGGGGAAATGAAGATGTTTCGCCGGCCAACCGATTAAGCCCAAGCGTGTTCTAGTCCTTGGCAGGAATAACTTTGCCCGGCAAACTTAAGTCGCCAGAGGCAACCTTGAAAACGTCACTGACGCACAGCAGGGGCGCATGGAGATTGCCGTTGATTTTCAGGCCCGCTGTCACACCATCATAGCTGGCCGTACTGATGCCCCCAATAAGGCCAACCGGAATGCTGACATCAACTGTATCTCCGTCAAATACGGTTTCGTATTCCGGGCTGTCGATCAGGATGGGAACACCGGGCCAGGTTGGCGGAACTTTGGGTGTTGTGCCCGCCGGGATATCAACGACCTTCAACCCTCCGCCACAGGCCTCATCCTTGGTAAGAACAACCCAATGCGGATGCCAGATATGCCGGTTCTTTCCGCCATACGCCGCATCGTCGAAATCTGGATGGAACGTAACGGCAAGTGCAACAATTCCCTGCTCTTTCTCGAACCCGACCTCGCTGCTATCAAGACTGGTCGGCCAGACATAGGCGTAAACACTCGATCCCTCGAATTGTCCTGTTGCATCGGGCTTGTCCTTGCCCGCCTCCCCGCGAACACGGGTAGAAAAAATTGCCGTTTCCCCCTTGGTCACGATCATTGTTTCAACAATATCGAACGAGGCCTGCACCGCTTCCGATCGCTCGGATTTGATTGAATGGGCAAATACGGATGTCATGGACATCAATAGTGCGCCTGTCGCCAGTGCGCCGGTTACTGCTTTCGTAATCATCTTGGAACTCCTGTTCGTTTCCGGGGATTTAAAACGAGATGCCAAGCGCGCTTACGACACCGTCACCATATGCAGGATCGGCAAGAGTGCAGTTTGCAATATGACGCCGCTGTATCGCGATATCGGCATCCCTGATGGAGCGCGCGGTATTTTCGAACAATGTCTTTTGCTGTGCCGGCGACATAAGCCGGAACAGATTGCCAGGCTGTTCGTAATGATCCTCCATGACCCGGTGGTCATTATGATCAGCATCGCCTTCAAGTGGCAGTGGGGGATCGATTTCCCGTGCCGTTTCCCATTCCGACTGCGAATTCGGGTAATAGGCAATTTTCGATCCTGCATTCCCGTCAACGCGCATTTGTCCGTCGCGATGATATGAATGATATGGGCATTTGGGCGCATTAACCGGAATGGACGCATGATTGACGCCAAGCCGATAGCGCTGGGCATCACCATAGGAAAACAGCCGGGCCTGAAGCATCTTGTCAGGTGAAAAACCGATACCCGGAACAATGTTCGCCGGGCTGAAGGCCGCCTGTTCCACCTCGGCGAAGACATTCTCGGGATTGCGGTTCAGCTCCATCACTCCGACTTCGTGCAATGGGAAATCTCGCTTTGGCCAGACCTTTGTCAGGTCGAAAGGATTGTGGCGGTGCTGCTGCGCCTCAGCATCCGTCATGACCTGAACATAAAGCGTCCAAGATGGGTAATTTCCCTGTTCGATGGCGTTATAAAGGTCGCGTTGATGGCTTTCTCGATCCGCACCGATAACCGTCTCTGCATCCTCATCGGTTAAATTTTCAATGCCCTGACTGCTACGCCAGTGAAACTTTACCCAAACGCGTTCGTTGGCCACATTGATCATGCTGAAGGTATGGCTGCCAAAACCATGCATCGTGCGATAGGATTTTGGAATGCCCCGATCGCTCATGACGATCGTGACCTGATGGAGGGCTTCGGGCAGCAATGTCCAGAAATCCCAGTTACTGTTGGCATTCCGCATCCCTGTTCGTGGATCGCGCTTAACAGCATGGTTCAAATCAGGAAAACGAAGAGGATCCCGAAAGAAAAAGACCGGAGTATTGTTACCGACCAGATCCCAGTTGCCCTGATCGGTATAAAACTTGACAGCAAAGCCACGAATATCGCGTTCGGCATCTGCCGCACCACGTTCTCCCGCAACAGTCGAAAACCGAACAAATACGGGGGTTTGTTTACCTGTTTGGGAAAAAACCGACGCCTTGGAAAACCGGGTGATATCCGAGGTTACGGTAAACGTGCCGTAAGCCCCCGATCCCTTGGCATGCATACGGCGTTCTGGGATGACTTCCCGATCAAAATGCGCCAGCTTCTCGATCAGCCAGATATCCTGAAGCAATGCAGGCCCCCGCGGGCCGGCAGTCTGGATATTGAGATTATCGACGACGGGGGCGCCATTCGCGTGTGTCAGTTTGTCGCGGTTCATGATTGTCACCTGTTCTCTACAAAGACGAGATCGTGCGGTGACAGCAGAATGATTTGTTGCTGATATTGATGCGAGTTAAGGACTGTAAATTGATGAAAATTTACAGTCGTCATTCATGGCAACACCCTACGGAAAATGAACTTCTTTAAGGCCGGATCACACTCTTTCTGGGACCTAAGTCGGGATCAAGCCTATCGCGGCGCGAACAAAATGATCCCCGCCCCGACAAGGCAAACCGCAACCCCGGTCATGTCCCATCGATCAGGCATTTTGCCCTCAACCAGCCATAACCAGCCCAGCGACGCGGCGATATAAATCCCGCCATAGGCGGCATAGGCCCGACCGGCAAAATCGCTTTCAACCCTAGTCAAAAGCCACGCGAACACAATCAGCGACAAAATACCTGGCACGATCCAGAATGCGGATTTGCCAAGCCGAAGCCACGCCCAGAACGCAAAGCATCCGGCGATTTCGGCAGTTGCTGCACCGGCATAGGCCGCAATGCTGTGCATCTTTCCCCCAAATCAGAATGCCGGGCGCAAATCCCCTGCATATTTGCCCGCCCAGTTGGTCAGAACCGGCGTCAGATACTTTTTAAGTGTTTCGGCGCGGGCATCGTCAATCACGCCATGCTGGCGCAATATCGCCCCCATCGCAACCTCGGCCCCGCGCTGCGTGCCGTCATCGATCTTAAGCGCGACACCAAGCCCCTGTTTGGGGAATGCTGCGCAATAAACGCCTTCCGCCCCAACCTTGACCAACGCATCTTCGCCGCAGACTTCCATGATCCCGGTGCAAAAACGCCCGGTGCCCGCCACCATGAACGGGGCAGCCGCACATCCCTTGCGAATGCGCTTGATCGCCTCGATACGTTTCGGTGCCAATCCGCTTGGATCAGCCATGCGCGCCATCGCAAGGCCAAGGTCACGCAACCGCATCCCGATCACCGGAATACCGCATCCATCAATGCCACGTGGCGTGGATGACAGATCGCAATCGCCCATTTCCTCGAGAATTCTGATCAGGCGCTGCTGAACCGGGTGGGCTTCCTCGATATAACCTTCGGGATCATCGCCCATATGCTGTGCGGTTGTCAGGAACCCGCAATGCTTGCCCGAACAATTGTTATGCGCCTTTGAAAGCGTCACATGATCAGACGCCTGCTTGATCGCCGCGTTCAGGCTTAGCGAATAATGCGGCGCGCATTCCAGCGTATCGACCGACAACCCGATTTTCTCAAGCCATGCAGCAACCGTCTTGGCATGTTCTTCCTCGCCATTATGCGACGAACAGGCCAGCGCAATATGCTTGTCCTCGAGCCCGAACGCATCCGCCGCCCCGCTTTCAAGCAGCGGGATCGCCAGCAACGGCTTGATCGCGGATCGCGGATACATCAGCGCGTCAATATCGCCCCCTTCGGCAACCACGGTGCCATCGGCCTTCATCACGACATACCGCCCGCGATGGAAACTTTCGACCATCCCGCCACGGGTGGCTTCGACAAGGATCGGATTGGCAGCAATCTGGTTGGCAGAATTGGCAGACATCTTGGGGCTCTCCATAACCGGGGCGCATTCAGAACAGGATCAAACCTATGCCCGAAGTCGCCCCAAAAAAGCAAGCATCACCCGTGATGCAGTGCAACGCGATCAAAACGATCACCCGCCCGCCAGATGACCAACCGGAATGGCCGTCTGGTTCTTGTACTCCTTTAACACAAGGCTTGACTGCACATCACGCACATTGGGCATCGATAGCAGCTTGTGCGTCACGAAATCCCCGAAGCTTTCAATATCGCGTGCCAGCGCCACCAGAAGGAAATCCTGCCGCCCGGTCATCGCCCAGCAGGACATGATCTGCGGCAGGTCGTTCATCGCCTTGGCAAAATCCTCCGCCCCTTCTTCGGTGTGGCGTTGCAGGCGGACCTGAATGGTTGCCATCACGCCAAGCCCGGCCTTCCTGCGATCCAGCAACGCGACCGTCTGGCGAATGATGCCCGATGCCTCAAGCTGCTTGACCCGGCGCAGGCACGGCGATGGCGACATGCCAACCTTTTCGGCCAGCTGCACATTGCTGATCGATGCGTCACGCTGAAGGATTTGCAGGATTTTGATGTCGGTCGGGCTTAACAGCATATCGGTCATTTTTTGCCCTCAAACTGGTTTATACAGTCACATCTGATCAACCATAACGCATTTTGATCCCTATATCGCGCGAAAATGACATTTGAATTGATGTAAAATGGTTCATGCAGAAAGTCTCATCAGGGAGCAAACGAGGACCGTCATGGACCAGAACAAAAATCTGCGCGGCGATTACAGCCACATCAATAATGACTACACCGTGGCCCAGGACTGGGCATCCTATTCCGGGGCCGAACACGACCTCTGGCGCAAACTTTATGCCCGTCAGAAGGCGATCCTGCCGGGCTATGCCGCCCCGGACTATATCCGCAATCTTGAAAAACTTGATGCCGCCGATGGCATTCCGCATTTCGGCCGGGTCAGTGAAAAGCTTCATGCCGCCACTGGCTGGCACCTTGTCGCGGTGCCGGGGCTGGTGCCCGATGATGTGTTTTTCGATCATCTTGCCAACCGGCGCTTTCCGGTCACCGTCTGGCTGCGCAAGCCCGAGGAAATCGACTATCTCGTCGAACCCGACATTTTCCATGACTTCTTTGGTCATGTGCCGATGCTTTATGATCCGGTCTTTGCCGATTATCTGGCGGCTTATGGGGCCAAGGGGCCAGAGGCAATTGCCAAAGGTGGGCTTAAAAAACTCGCCCGGATGTATTGGTACATGGTCGAGTTCGGCCTGATCATGACCGAGCATGGATTGCGCGCCTATGGGGCGGGCATGCTGTCATCGCAAACCGAGACCATCTATTCCGTGTCTGATCCAACCCCCAACCGGGTGGCGTTTGACCTCGAACGGGTGATGGCAACCGACTATGCGATTGATGATTTCCAGAAAACCTATTTCGTGCTGACCGACTACCAGCAGCTTTTCGATGCGATGGATGCGGATTTTGCGGCAATCTATGACCGCCTTGCCCAGCGTCCGGCGATTGATCCGGCAGTCACTCTTCCCGGTGATCAGCTTTATTACATTCACGGGGACGAGGATCACACGATTGCCATGCCATCGGGTGATCCGGCACAGCTTCGGCACGCCTGAAACGGCATTTACTACTATGATATGAGTAATACGAAAAATCGGGTCCAACGGCATTTTTTGCCAAACGACCCGATTTTTTGATTATTCACTGAAAATGAAAAATGCAGGTGATTGCCAAAAATAACTCAGCAATGGCTCATGGATTTATCGAGCGCCCGGTTAAGCTGCTCGATCACCACCATCGGGCTGGCATCCTTGCTGATAAAATCTGCCGCGCCAAGGGCATCGGCCTGTGCCCGCGTATCGGCATCATAATGGGCAGAGAAGAACAGAACCGGCACCTCGACCGCGTTCGGGAAGCGGCGGCGAATCTCGCAAAAGGCTTCAAACCCGCTCATACCGGGCATTTCAAGATCCAGAATAATCGCGCGCGGATACAAACCGTCCAGCTGGTCGATCAGATCATCGGCACAGTCAAACCCTGCCACGTCATACCCGGCACGGCGCAAAACGGTTTCAAGGGCCGCTTTGGCGCTGGGGCTGTCGTCGGCAAACGCAACCAGACCGTCATGTGTCGGTCGGGGCGGCACGGCGCTGAGCGCATTCATGGATGGCAATACTCCGAGATTTGGGACAGCCCCAATCTGGCAGATGAAAATGTCAAATTGGTTAAATCCCGCATTTTTTCCCAGAAACCATCACAATCCAGCCAAAGTATAATGGCAGCGGCGCGTCATGGATATCCGCCCATCAATCTCGTCCTTGGCAGAAAACAACCATTTTTCAGAAGGATAACGTTACGGAATGCTACAAGACGACGGCGGGATTGACCTAAATAGGTATTTCCATGCCTATTTACGTAATTATGGACGGGTGCTATAAACACCGCCATGTCGCAGATGCGATATGCAAACATTCTTTCGGGAATTCGGTACGATCCGGCGCACGTCGGCGATCAAGGCCGAAGCTGCCCTCGCAACTGTAAATGCGCCGTTTCTGGCGGTGCGTAAGCCAGATACCGAAAGATGGCTCTTGTTTCTACCGGACCGGGCGGGGTGTACCGGGCGGAGAGAATCCGTTGTAAAATAGAATCGGCCCAGATCCGAAAAGATCCGACCGCGACCGGGAGAGAGCATGACAGACCCGTTAAAGCTGGCCTCTGAGTTTCCAGCCGCAGATTATGCAAGCTGGCGTCAACTGGCGGAATCCGGCCTGAAAGGCGCATCCTTTGACAAGAAACTGGTCACAAGGATGCTTGACGGTTTCGCCATGCAGCCACTTTACACAAATGACGATCAGGACGACGCCGCCCGCCTGATCCATCAGATCCTTTGTGCCGCCGTCGATGCCGAGGATGCCGCCAGCGGCTGGGATATTCGCCAGCTTCATGCCTATCCCGATCCCAAATCGGTCAATGCAGCGATTCTCGACGATCTGGAAAATGGCGCGACGTCGGTCCTGTTACGTCTGGATGCCGCGGCACGCGCGGGTGCGGGCATCACATCGGGCGACGTTGGCATTGATGGCATCGCCATTCATTGCCTTGCCGATCTCGATTGCGCACTTGACGATGTCTATACCAACCTTGCGACCATCGCGATGGATGCCGGTGCCGCCGCCATCCCGACCGCTGCGCTTTTGGCCGCGCGCCTTGAAAAGGATGCGGAAAACAGCGCCGACGCGGATGACGATTTTGCAAGCGACGCAGCCCCGGCCTTTAACATTGATCCGATTGGCACATTGGCCGCAACAGGGTGCCTTCCGGTTTCCGCCGATGATGCCATCCAACAGGCCGCCGATATTGCCGCCGATCTGATCGACCGTTTCCCGCATGCCACCGCCATCACGGTCAATGGCGCACCATTTTATAATGCCGGTGCAACCGACGGGCAGGAACTTGCCTGTCTGCTGGCCGGTGGTGTTACCTATCTGCGTGCGCTGACGAATACCGGCATGATGATTGATCAGGCCGCAGGCGCGATTGCGTTTAATGTTGCGGTTGGCACCGATTTCTTTGCCGGGATTGCCAAGCTGCGCGCGCTTCGCCTGATGTGGAGCCGGGTTCTTTCGGCATCGGGTGTTGATGACGCCACCATCACGATCAATGCGGTATCAGCCGAAATGGCCCTGTCGAAGGTTGATCCATGGGTCAATATGCTGCGCACCACCGTCACCAGTTTTGCCGCCGGACTGGGTGGGGCCGATAGCGTTATCTGCCTTCCCTATGATCATCTGATCGGCCTGCCCGATGGCTTTGCGCGCCGCATTGCGCGCAACACCCAACTGATCCTGCAAGAAGAAAGCAACGTTCACCGTGTGATCGACCCGGCAGGCGGATCTTGGTTTATCGAAAATCTGACCCGCGAACTGGCATCCAATGCCTGGGGCCGGTTCCAGTCCCTTGAAGCCAAGGGCGGCATTATCAAAGCCCTTGCCGACGGGTCCCTGCAAAAAGAGATTTCGGAAATCTGGCAGACCCGCGAAAGCCGCGTTGCCACCCGGCGCGATCCGCTGACCGGGGTGTCGGAATTCCCCAATATCACCGAGGCCAAAGTCACCTGCGATACGCCGGATCTGGCAACCATCCGCAAGGAGGCCAAAGCCCGCCAGACCGGGTTTAAGGATGTAATCGGCATCAGCCTTGAGGGTCTGATCACGGCGGCCAAATCCGGTGCCACCATCGCACAGATGTATGAAGCCCTTTATGGCAAGGCCGCAGGCATAACCATCGATCCGCTGCCAACCCATCGTCTTTCGGAAAGTTTCGAAACCCTGCGGGATCGTGCCGATGCCCACAAGGCATCAACCAGCAAATTTCCGCAAATCTTTCTGGCCAATCTGGGCCCGGTTGCCAAGCACACCGCGCGCGCGATGTTTGCCCGAAATTTCTTCGAAGGCGGCGGGATCGAGGCGATCACCAATAACGGCTTTGCCGATGCCAGCGAAGCCGCCAAGGCATTTGGCGAAAGTGGTGCCAAGATCGCGGTGATTTGCGGATCGGACCCGCAATATGCCGACATGGCCGCCGATGTCGCCAAGGCCCTAAAACAGGCCGGAGCAAACCGCATTTACCTTGCCGGGCATCCCGGCGATGCGAAGGCCGATTACGAGGCGGCCGGTATCGATGATTTCATATTTATCGGGGCGGATGTTCTTGCGATCTGCGAGACGGCCCTTTCACATCTGGGGGTAAAATAACCATGACCCGGATTCCGGACTTTTCCGATCTGCCGCTGTTTGATGGCGCGACTTCCGGCCCGACCAGCCCGGTCAATACAGCACCCTGGACCACGCCTGAAGGCATCGATGTCAAAGCGGTGTTTGGCGCGGATGATCTGGCGGGGCTTGATCATCTCAACACCATGCCGGGCATGCCGCCCTTCCTGCGCGGCCCCTATCCGACCATGTATGTCCAGCAACCCTGGACGATCCGGCAATATGCCGGTTTTTCGACCGCCGAAGAATCCAATGCATTTTATCGCCGCAACCTTGCCGCCGGCCAAAAGGGCCTGTCGATTGCCTTCGATCTTGCCACCCATCGCGGTTATGACAGCGACCATCCGCGTGTGACCGGCGATGTCGGCATGGCCGGTGTGGCGATTGACAGCATCTATGACATGCGGACCCTTTTTGATGGCATTCCGCTCGATCAGATGTCGGTCTCCATGACCATGAATGGCGCGGTTCTGCCGGTGATGGCGCTTTATATCGCGGCTGCCGAAGAACAGGGTGTGAAGCATGAACAGCTTTCGGGCACCATTCAGAATGACATTCTGAAGGAATTCATGGTCCGCAATACCTATATCTATCCGCCGAAACCCTCGATGCGGATCATTTCGGACATCTTTGCCTTTACCTCGCAAAACATGCCGAAATTCAATTCGATCTCGATTTCCGGCTATCACATGCAGGAAGCCGGGGCGACGGCGGACCTTGAGCTGGCCTATACCCTTGCCGATGGCATCGAATATGCCCGTGCCGGTCAGGCTGCGGGTCTTCCGATTGATAAATTCGCGCCGCGTCTGTCGTTCTTCTGGGCGATTGGCATGAATTTCTTTATGGAAATTGCCAAAATGCGCGCCGCCCGTATGATCTGGGCCAAGCTGATCAAACAGTTCGATCCGCAGAGCCCCAAATCGCTGTCCCTGCGCACGCACAGCCAGACATCGGGCTGGTCACTGACAGCCCAGGATGTGTTTAACAACGTCATCCGCACCTGTGTCGAGGCGATGGCATCAACACAGGGCCACACGCAGTCGCTGCATACCAACGCCCTTGACGAGGCATTGGCCCTGCCGACCGATTTTTCGGCGCGTATTGCCCGCAATACGCAGCTTTTCCTGCAACAGGAAAGCGGTACGACCAAGGTTATCGATCCGTGGGGCGGGTCCTATTATGTTGAACGCCTGACCCGTGATCTGGCGGAAAAGGCATGGGCCCATATTCTTGAGGTCGAAGAACAGGGCGGCATGGCCAAGGCGATTGAAGCCGGCATTCCGAAAATGCGCATCGAAGAAGCGGCTGCGCGCACGCAGGCCCGGATCGATAGCGGCCGTCAGACATTGGTCGGCGTGAACAAATACCGTGCGACTGATGATCGCCCGGTCGATGTTTTGCAGGTCGACAATGCTGAGGTCCGCCGTCAGCAGATCGCCAAGCTGGAGCGTCTGCGCGCCGAACGCAACAATGCGGATGTTGAAGCCGCCCTTACCGCCCTGACCAATGCCGCCGATCAGGGCAGTGGCAATCTGCTTGAACTTGCAGTGCAGGCCGCCCGATCAAAATGCACGGTGGGCGAGATTTCCGACGCGCTTGAAAAGGTCTATGGACGTCATCAGGCCGTGATCCGTTCGATTTCGGGGGTCTATAAAACCGAAGTCGGTGCCGATAACGAAGCACTGGCCAAGGTTGACCGGCTGGTAAACGAGTTCGAACAATCCGAAGGCCGCCGCCCGCGCATCCTGATTGCCAAAATGGGACAGGACGGGCATGACCGCGGCCAGAAAGTCATCGCAACAGCCTTTGCCGATCTTGGCTTTGACGTCGATATCGGCCCGCTGTTCCAGACACCCGAAGAAGCCGCCCGGCAGGCGGTTGAAAACGATGTGCATATCGTTGGTGCCAGTTCGCTTGCGGCCGGTCACCTGACCCTTGTGCCACAGCTTCGCGCCGAACTGGACAAGCTTGGCCGCGAAGACATCATGATCGTTGCCGGTGGTGTTATCCCGCCGCAGGACTTTGACAAACTTTACGAAGCCGGGGCCGAGGCGATCTTCCCGCCCGGAACCGTGATTGCCGAAGCGGCCTGCGACCTGTTAGAAAAGCTCAAGGAATCAACGTCCGAGGAAGCAGCCTGATTGTGAAGGCGAGATCGTGACAGAAACTGCGCCAAAGAGTGCGCCCCAAAATGCACCGGAAACGCTGCGCACCATATCGGGCGGCCCCAAGGGCCAACCCCGCAAAACGGTGCGCAGGCGGGTTCTTTCAACTGACGAGATTGTTGATGGCATTCTGGCCGGTGATCGCACCATTCTGTCACGCGCAATCACACTGGTCGAAAGCCGCAACGCCAGACATTTTGATCAGGCGCAGGACGTTCTTTCGCGCCTGATGCCCCATACCGGCGGATCGCAGCGCATCGGCATTACCGGCGTGCCCGGTGTCGGCAAATCCACCTTTATCGAGGCCTTTGGCAAAAACCTGACCAAGGCGGGGAAAAAGGTCGCCGTGCTGGCAGTTGATCCGACAAGTGCGCGGTCTGGCGGGTCGATCCTGGGTGACAAGACCCGGATGAACGAGCTTTCCATTGATCCGAACGCCTATATCCGCCCATCGCCCAGCAGCGGCTATCTTGGCGGGGTCAATCGCATGACCCGCGAAACCATTTTGCTGTGCGAGGCAGCCGGTTTTGATGTGGTTCTGGTCGAAACCGTCGGGGCTGGTCAAAGCGAAACCATGGTCGCCCAGATGACCGATTTCTTTCTGGTCCTGATGCTGCCCGGTGCCGGGGATGAATTGCAGGGGATCAAGAAAGGCGTTCTTGAAATCGCCGATCTGATCGCGGTCAACAAGGCCGATGCCGACCCGGCCAAGGCACGCGAAGCCAAACGCGAATATTCATCCGCCCTTCGCATCCTGCAACCCAGCAGCCATCATTGGCGCCCGCAATCGATCATGGTGTCGGCCCTGATCAATGATGGCCTTGATCAGGTCTGGGATTTGATCAACCAGCACCGCACCATCATGGAAAACGAAGGCGAGTTCACTGCGAAACGGGCGCGTCAGCAACGCGACTGGATGTGGACCATGCTGCGTGACCGTTTGCTTGAAACCTTTACCGCCCGCGAAGATGTCGCCGGACGCCTCAAAGCCCTAGAAGCCGATGTTCTGGCCGGGTCAACCAACCCGACCGCCGCGGTCGAGGAAATGCTTGGGCTGATCAAGACACCCCAAAAATAAAGGCCGCGCAAAAGCGCGACCTTTGATCGGATAGCTCGTCGCAGCAGGTCTTATTTCTTTTCGCCCGCTGCTTCGAGTTTTGCCTTCAGAACTTTCAGCTTTTCGACTGCTTCATTGATTTCAGTGTCGAGATGCGCCAGGTCTTCACGTTTGTCACGCGGCATGGCTTCGATCTCGTTCAAAGCTTTTTCGATGATATAAAGCAAATTCTGTCCTCCGTTATTGGCTGCCGGTTATATGACAGCTCGAAATTTCTTTGTCTTAAGCAGGCCGTAATTCGGACTGCCATAATCGCCGCTGTCATAGCCCGGTTTGCTATCAGTCCCCATGATCCTGATCAACAATCCGGTCAAGCCGGGGTAACGGCTTATTGGTGGCGCATCCTTTTTTGATGCGCACCAATGAGCCGCCCGGGTCGTATGCCGGACCCGCAAGTTATTCTACCCAAAACAGGGGTAAAGAAACAGGGATACAAGACAATGTGTGTTGAGAAAAGACCGACAGGCTAGCCGTTGGTGGCGGGTTGTTCGAGTTTGTCTTTGAGGATTTTAAGATTTTGCGCGGTTGATTTCATCACCGTTTCAAGACGCGACAGTTTTTCACGGGCATCGCGCGATACGGCTTCAACTTCATCCAGCGCACTTTCGACAATATACAGCATTTCCACACTCTCCTGCCCGGACCATCACAATGTCCGGGTCGTTTTATTGTGATTGACCTATTGAAGGTGGGCGGGAAATTCGCTGAAACCTTGTCGGAAATAAGCCAAATTGGCCTTAATTCGCCGATCCTGCTGTTCACAGGGCAAACCTGGTCTGTGATTTTTGACCGGCATGATGTTGCGCTTTGTGATAAAAGCCGCGCACTCAATTTCATTTAACGGGATAATTCGCAAATGACGCATCTGGTGCTTGCACCAATGGAAGGACTGGTCGACTGGCGCGTTCGGCAATTGCTGAGTGCGACGGGCGGGTTTGACCTGTGCGTGACCGAGTTTATCCGTGTGTCGCAAAACCTGTTTCCGGCTCATGTGTTTTACCGTTATTGCCCCGAATTGCTTCAGGGTGGCAAAACGGCATCAGGCACGCCGGTTCTGGTGCAGTTGATGGGGCATGATCCCGAATTGATGGGCGAAAATGCCGCCTTTGCCGCGTCCCTTGGCGCGCCGGGGATTGATATCAATTTCGGCTGCCCGTCCAAGACGGTGAATAAACGCGAAGCCGGTGCATCGCTTTTGAAATGCCCGGACAACCTGTTCAATATCGTCTCAAGCGTTCGCCGTGCGGTTCCCGACCATATTCCGGTCAGTGCAAAAATCCGTCTGGGATATGCCGACAAGGAACTGTTTCTGGACAATTCGCGCGCGGTCGAGGCCGCCGGCGCGCAGCATCTGACAGTGCATGCGCGCACCAAGCTTGAAGGATATAAACCGCCCGCACATTGGGAATATCTGGCGCGCATCCGCGAAGCCATTTCAATCCCGATGACGGCCAACGGCGAAATCTGGACGGTTGAGGATTACGCGAAATGCCGGAATGTTTCGGGCTGTACATCCTTCATGCTGGGCCGTGGTGCGATTGCCGCCCCCGACATCGCCAATCGCATCAAGGCGTCTGAAGCCGGTCAGAATCTTGAAAAACAAAGCTGGTCCGATGTCCTGACGATGCTTTTGACCTATATCGATCTGATGAGTGCCGATGACACCACCGAAAACCATCAGGCCGGACGCATCAAGCAATGGGTGGCGATGATCCGCAAGGGGCATGAACAGGCCGCCGATTGCTTTGACGAGATCAAGCGCATTCGCGACATTCACGAGCTTCGCGCCAAGCTGACCGCTGATCGCGACAATCCGGAAAATCAGCGGACAAATGTTCCGATTGCCGCCGAATAGCTGGAAATAACGGGATATCAAAGGAAAAGGCAGCCTGTTTGGCTGCCTTTGTCATTTCCGGATCAGATGATCCACACGATCCGCGATCAGGTGCCGAACCCGAAATCATCGGCATCAAGATCATCAGGATCATGAATACCCATCAGGGTGACCGACGCATCATTGCCAAGTTCGATGACGACATTGCCATCGGTATCAAGGTGCATGTCGTTCTTGATCTGGTTGAAGTTGCTGTAATTCCATTCCGACAGATTGATGATGTCCTCGCCCGGGGTGAAATCGGTGATGATATCGTGACCGTTGGTTTTGCCGATCTCGAATTCATCCCAGCCCGAACCACCGGTCAGGGTGTCATCACCGGCACTGCCATACAGGCGATCATTGCCCGCCCCGCCCAGAAGCACATCGTCGCCCGAATTGCTCCAGAGGATGTCATTACCATTGCCACCATCGAGCGTGACATTGCCATAGGTTTCATAGGAGCTGGTCAGATCGATGATGTCATCGCCATCACCGGCCTCGATCACTTCGATATTGCGGATGCGCGGCGAAATACCCGGATCGCTGACCGTATCGGCAAGGAATAGCGCGTCATTACCGCTGGTCAGTTTCAGGGTATCGGTGCCATCGCCACCTTCGAAGATGTCGTTCGACTGGTTATAGCCGTTCAGATTGACATATTCGCCAGTCCCGGCATCGCCACTGTAATCATGGCCCCAACCATTACCGTGATGGCCGGTATGACCCCAGCCGGTATTGTTGTCATGGCCGTCTTCGCCCGGCGCACCATCATTAAGCGCATGCCAGTTCGAGCTCCAGGTGTCGTCAGCATTGTATTGCAGGACGTCATCACCGGCACCACCATTCAGGATGTCGATCCCGGCACCCCCGGCAAGAGTATCGTTGCCCGCACCACCCCAAAGCGTGTCGTTGCCTTCGCCGCCATCAAGGACGTCGTCACCGGCGTTGCTCCAGATGATGTCATTGCCGGTTCCGCCAAGAACCGTTACATCGCCATAAGACTGGGTTTCGCTGGTCAGGTCGACAATATCGTCGCCATTACCGGCATCAATGACTTCGATATTCGAAATGCGCGGCGAAACACCCGGATCGGTGATTTTGTCATCCAGGAACAGGGCATCATTGCCGCTGGTCAGGGACAGGGTATCGGTACCGTCACCCCCATCAAAGATATCCTGCGAACGGGTGTAACCCTGCAGATTCACCTGCTCGTTGGTGCCGTTCATATCCGGATCGCCGACATTCTTCGCGGCATAGCTGCCCGACCAGGTCGCGTCTTTCTGATATTCGATGATGTCATCACCGGCACCGGCATCGATCAGATCGCTGCCTGATCCGCCATTGATGACGTCATTGCCATCGCCACCCCAGATGGTGTCATTACCGCCATCACCGCCCAGAACATCATCGCCCGACAGGCCGGACAGCAGGTTCGCACCATCGTCGCCAAACAGGTAATCGTTGAAGTTCGAGCCGATCAGATCTTCGATCGAAGACAGGACATCATATCCGTCACCACCAACGGCGGTGCCGTTTTTCAGGCTAACACCAACCGCGGATGTCGCATTGGCATAACTTGCGGTATCGCGGCCCGATCCACCCGAAAGGGTATCGTTGCCCTGACCACCCATCAGGGTGTCATTGCCACCATCACCATAAAGCTTGTCATCGCCCGATCCGCCGAACAGGGTATCGTTACCGTCGCCGCCCCACAGACGGTCGTTGTTTTCGCCGCCATCCAGAACGTCGTTACCGTCCCCGCCAAGGATCGAGTCATCGCCGGTGCCGCCATTGATCACGTCATTGCCGGCTTCGCCATACAGCTTGTCCTGACCCTGACCGCCCAGCAGCGTATCAGCCCCGTTTCCACCCCAGACGCGGTCATCGCCCGACCCGCCATCCAGCGTATCGTCGCCTTCGCCACCGGTGATGCTGTCCTGACCGCCGCCGCCGTCAATCAGGTCATTACCGTTGTCACCATACAGCTTGTCGTCGCCATCACCGCCATAGAGGCTGTCATTGCCATCCATGCCCGACAGCGTGTCCTGCCCGTTCAGGCCAAAGACCGTGTCGTTACCCGCAAGGGCTGCAATCGTGTCATTGTTGCTGGTGCCATACAGGACATCATCATAGGGCGTTGGCCCGGTCGAGGCTTCGACACCGACAAACATGTTCGCATTAAGGTCGCTGATCGCGACACCCAGCAGGGTCAGGGTGCCCTGACCATTCAGGTTGATGACGGCGTTGCCATTGACCTCGGACATCAGGCTGCGCAGTTCGGCCCAATTATCAACATCAAGGGCAGACAGATTGATCTGGTCACTTGCCGGATTGAAATCGGTGACGACCTTGTCGCCGGAATTATCCGACACGATGATCTGATCCGAACCGGCGCCACCGGTATAGGTGTCGTTGCCAGCCCCGCCATCAAGCGTATCGTTGCCATCGCCACCCAGCAGCGTGTCGTTACCCGCATCGCCCGACAGGGTGTCGCTGCCGATACCCCCTTCGAGCAGGTCATTGTCATTGCCGCCCGACAGGACATCATTGCCGCTACCACCCGAAAGCGTATCGGCACCGTCGCCCCCCATCAGGGTATCGTTGCCATCCGCACCCGAAAGGGTGTCATTGTCCGCATCGCCCGACAGCAAGTCATTACCAAGACCGCCATTGATGGTATCGGCACCATCCCCGCCCGAAATGACATCATCGCCCGCTTCGCCAGAAAGCTGGTCATCCCCGGCCGCGCCATAGATCGTGTCGGTATCATCACCGCCGGTGACAACATCGTTGCCATCCATCGCATCGATGAAGTCCGAACCACCACCGCCGGAAATCACATCGTTGCCGGCCCCGCCGATCAGGGTGTCATTGCCCGCACCGCCCGCGATCACGTCATGGCCGTCATTGCCATCCAGATTGTCATCGCCGTCGCCACCGTCGATCACGTCATTGCCGTTGCCGCCCGAAATCGTATCGTTCCCGGCACCGCCCGACAGGTTATCGTCGCCATCATTGCCAAGGATGGTGTCATTGCCATCCCCGCCATCGACCACGTCATTCCCGGCCAGCGCATCAATATAATCATCTTCGCTGGTACCAAGCAGGACATCATCAAACGGCGTCGCGCCAACCGGGCCTTCGATCCCGACAAACATATCGGACGTGACTTCGTTCAGGCGCACACCCAGCAGCGTGACCGAGCCATCCGGGCCCAGATCGATGACGGTATTGCCATTAACCTCGCTCAGACGCGGGGCCAGTTCGGACCATTCGGAAATGCCAAGGGCATCAAGGGAAATCTGATCAACACTGGTGTTGAAATCGGTAACGACCTTGTCGCCGACAAGGCTTGTGACCTTGATCAGATCGGCACCCGACCCGGTCGAGATACGGTCATCGCCCGATCCGCCATCCAGCATATCGTTGCCATCGCCGCCGACAAGGCTGTCATTACCAGCCCCACCGTCAAGCGTGTCGTCGCCTTTTTCACCGTTCAGATAGTCGTTGCCATTGCCACCGATCAGGGTATCGGCGCCATCGCCGGTCCAGATCGTGTCATTGCCCTCGCCACCATCAATCGTATCGACGCTGACATCGGCTTCGACATTGTCAAACGTATCGTTGCCATCACCCAGATCGACAACATTGTTCTGGCTGTTGCCATAGACATAATCATCATGGGCCGACGCAATGACGCGTTCGAAATTGGCAAGAATATCTCCTGCGGCATCACCGCCAAATGCGCGGCCGCCTTCGCCCGGTGTTCTGGCATTGGCATCGGTATCGCCAAGATAAATCTCGACCCCGGCGCTTGAACCCTCATAGCTGATGGTATCAATGCCATCGCCACCATCAAGCGTATCGGCACCCGCACCGCCTTCGATGGTGTCATCCCCGGCACCGCCCGAAAGGACGTTATCGCCATCCGATCCGATAATGTCGTCATTACCTGCCGACCCGATGACATTTTCAAAACCGGAAATAGTGTCGTTGCCCGTTTCCGCACTGCTTGCGGTACCGGCCGACAGATCGACCGTGGCACCTCCTGTCGCCTGGGTCAGGTCAAGGGTATCGATGCCCGCACCACCCGAAAGCGTGTCATTCCCGGCACCGGCGATAATGGTGTCGTTACCGGCCCCGCCATAAACGGAGTCATCACCCGCACCGCCGTCCAGAACGTCATCACCATCCGCACCAGACAGGACGTTTGCCCCGCTTGATCCGATAAGCGTATCCGTCCCCGCCGTACCCAGAACATTCTCAAAGCCGGAAATGGTATCTGTACCGGTGGCATCGCTGCTTGCGGTGCCAGTCGACAGGTTGACCGTCACGCCATTGGCAGCAGCGAAATCAAGGGTGTCGGTACCATCACCACCGGCAAGAACATCGTTGCCTGCACCGGCAACAACCGTGTCATCGCCCGTACCCGCATCAACCGTATCGGCGCCTGCACCCGCGGTGATGACGTCATTACCATCGCCCGCCAGAATAACGTCGTCGCCCGCACCGGCATCAAGGGTATCGTTACCGGCACCCCCGTCCAACGTATCATTGCCTGCCCCGCCATAAAGGCGATCGGCACCATCGCCACCGGTCAGGATGTCATCACCATCGCCACCATCGAGCATGTCGTTGCCGATACCACCATCAAGGGTATCGTTGCCGCCATTGCCGATCAGGCTGTCATTGCCCGCACCACCCGAAAGCAGGTTATCGCCATCCGACCCGGTCAGGGTGTCGCTGCCGCCAGAGCCAATCAGGTTTTCAATGCTGGTCAGGCTGTCTGCTTCGCCATTGGCAAGCTGTGCGGTACCGGTTGCAAGGTTCGCACGAACCGCCGCGGCCGAATTACTGTAATCCGCCGTATCATTGCCATCACCACCGCGCAGCGCATCATTCCCGGCACCACCCGACAGGGTGTCATTACCGGCACCGCCATCCAGCGTGTTGTTCTGCGCATCACCCCTGATGATGTCATCATGGGCAGAGCCGACAACGTTTTCGACCCAGTAGATACCGTCATTTCCGGCACCACCCGTCGCGGTGTAATTGGCCAGATCAACATTCACGCCCGATGCCGCGTCGTCATAGGTCACGGTATCGATGTCACCACCACCATGGATGATGTCGTCGCCTTCACCACCGCGAAGCGTATCGTTACCCTGCCCGCCGATCAGCGTATCACTGCCTTCGGCACCATCAAGGACATCACGGCCATAACCACCATCAAGATAGTCGTCACCCGCACCGCCATAAAGATTGTCGTCACCAAGTTCGCCATTGATGCGGTCATCGCCTTCGTTGGCCCAAAGCGTATCGTTGCCGCCGCCACCATTGATGGTGACATCGCCATAGGCAATCGTATCGCTGGTCAGATCGACAACGTCGTTGCCTTCGCCCGCATTGATAACCTCGACGCCCTCAAGGCGCGCGCCATCGGTGACGATTTCTTCAACCACCGCATCAAAGGTGATGGAACGCACGAAATAGTCGCTGCTGTCACCGCCCGATGAACCGTCTGCATAAGGTTCGCTTTCAAAGGCGAGGTAACGGAATTCAACCGGATTGCCGAGACTGTCGGTGACACTGATCGTTGCCGTACCAACACCGCCACTCGTGTAATTGATCGTGCTTTCGTCAAGCACACCCGATGCCACCAGATTACCATCGGCATCAAAGGCCTGCCAGGAACCGACTTCACCGCCATGTTCGGCCGCAATCAGGTTGGAAACCTGAACCGTGGCATTCCGCGCATTGGCACCAAGATCGACAACAACGGCTTCGCTTTCGCCGGTATTGCCATTGTGGTTGATCTGGCTTCCGGCCGGTGAACCGCCGTTATTGCCAATACCGTTGCCATCAAAGGTCACGGTGTCATCAGCCGCAGCAAGGTTCAGTTTGCCGTCTTCGCCGACATAGGATGTGCCAAAATCAAAGGCATAAAGATTTGCATCCGACCATGCGGCCTGCACGGCACCCGATGATGCTGAATCCGTCAGGCCGAATGTCCGGGTTTCGATTGTGTTACCCGTCGTCTGGCCATCGCCCAGCTTGCTGCCATCAAGGATCAGCGCATCACTGCCACCGGTCAGGTTCAGGGTATCGGTACCGTCACCACCGATGAAGGTATCATCCGAGATGTTCTTGCCGCCGATATTGGCAAGATCACCGGTGCCATCAACACCAGGGCTACCGGTATTTTCGGTGGTTTCACCGCTCGCGGCCGTGCCATCGGCTTCAAAGTTCAGGACATCGTCGCCGGATCCACCGTCAAGGGTGTCGTCACCGGCACCGCCCGAAAGCGTATCCGCACCATCGCCACCATTAAGTGCATCATTGCCGGTACCGCCGCCAAGCGTATCCGAACCGGTTCCACCATCGACCGTGTCATCGCCCGAACCACCCGTCAGGGTATCGTTGCCCGTACCACCATAAATCGTATCGTTACCGGCACCACCATCGACAATATCGTCACCGGCAAGCGCATCAATAACGTCATCGCCATCGCCGCCGGTCAGGCTGTCGTCATAAGGCGTGCCGCCGTCGGTCACACCGGTGAAATCATCGACTGAGAGATCAAGCGGATTGACGCCCTGCAGCGTTATCGTGCCGCCGGACGGCAGATTGATCACCGCATCGCCAAGCGAATTGCCGGTGATCAGATCACGTAGCTGGGTCCAGGTTTCAATGCCCGTGCCATCAAGGGTCAATTTGTCGGTCCCGACTTCGAAGTCGGTGACAACATCATCATCGGTGCCATCGGCAAAGATAAAGCTGTCATTGCCAGCCCCGCCCGAAAGCGTATCGTCGCCAGCCCCGCCATCAAGGGTATCGTTACCCGCCCCTGCGGCCATGACGTTATTGGCGTCCGATCCGGTCAGCTCATCATCGCCCGAACCGGTTGTGACATTTTCAAAGTTCGAAATGCTGTCCGAACCGGTTTCTGCCGATTGCGCCGAACCTGCCGCTAGATTGACCGTGGCACCACTGGTTGCGTTGCGCATGTCAATGGTGTCATTGCCCTGGCCACCATCAAGACTGTCATCATCGGCACCCGCGATAACCGTGTCATCGCCTGCACCCGCATCGACATAATCACTGCCCGCGCCATCGGATATGACGTCATTGCCGTCACCAGCCACGATCCGGTCATTGCCATCGGCACCGTCAATCGTATCGTTTCCTGCACCGGACGATATTGTGTTATCGGCAGAACTTCCGGAAATCGTATCGTCACCAGCACCTGTAACAACCTGTTCGAAGCCCGAAATGGTGTCAGACCCGGTTTCCGTGCTGCTTGCCGTGCCATTTTCAAGATCAATGACGGCACCACCATCGGCATTGGTCAGATCAAGCGTATCGGTGCCATCGCCACCGGCAAGAATATCGTTACCAGCATCACCGATAACGGTATCGTCACCCGCACCGGCACCGACCGTATCATTACCGTCACCCGACGAAATCACATCGTTGCCGTCACCCGCGGTGATCACATCATCGCCGGAACCCGCCGCGATATCGTCATCACCCGCCCCGGCATCAATCACGTCACTGCCGGCACCCGTATTGATATGGTCGTTGCCATCGCCCGCAAGGACGCTGTCATCCCCGGCACTGGTCCAGATGGTATCGTTGCCAGCCCCGCCATCAACCGTGACATCGCCATAGGAATGCACCTGGCTGGTCAGATCGACAACGTCATCACCGTCGCCGGTTTCAATGATTTCAACGCCACTGATTGACGGATTGGCGGAACCATTTTCATGATCGCGATCCAGAATGATCGCATCACCACCCGACGTGCCCACCAGCGTATCGATGCCGTCACCGCCATCATACTGATCATCACTGATGCCAAGACCGTCAAGATCGGCAATTTCGCCAGTGCCATCGACACCCGGGCTGCCCGCATGATCGGTGGTATCACCCGACTGGCCGGTGCGATCCGCGCCAAATTCCAGAATGTCATCACCCGCACCACCGGCAAGCGTATCCGTGCCCGGGCCGCCGATCAGGGTGTCGTTGCCGTCACCACCGTCGAGCGTGTCATCACCTTCGCCGCCATCAACCGTATCGTCGCCGGCACCACCGCCAACAGTGTCGTTACCCGCACCGCCACCGACGGAATCATTACCATCACCACCATCGACCGTGTCATTGCCATCGCCACCGTCGACCGTATCGTTACCGGCACCACCGCCAACGCTATCATCGCCCGATCCGCCACCAACGGAATCGTCACCGTCACCGCCATCGACCGTGTCATTACCGTCGCCACCGTCGACCGTGTCGTTGCCATCACCGGCGCCAACCGTATCGTCACCGCTGCCACCGCCAAGTGTATCATCACCCGGCGTTCCGACATTTTCGATTCCGGCAAAGTGATCCGGTGTCAGGTCGCCAACAGCAACGCCCGAAAGCGTTACCGTGCCACCGGACGGCAACGTGATCACCGCACCATCCGGACCATCTGACAGAAGCGGCTGCAATTCGGTCCAGCTTGAAACACCGACATCGGGCAAGGAAATCATGTCGCTGGCGATGTCAAAGTCGCTGACCAGATCGGCGTCACTGCCATCTTCAAAGACAAAGACATCCGCGCCATCGCCACCGGTCAGGGTGTCGTTGCCGTCGCCCGCCACCAGTGTGTCATTCCCAGCACCGCCCGACAGGACATCGTCGCCAGCCCCGCCATCGATCACGTCATCACCGGCACCACCATCAATCGTGTTGGCCGCATCATTGCCGGTAATGGTATCGGCATATGCCGAACCGGTGACATTTTCGAAATTGGCAATCGTATCGGAACCGGTCTGTGCGCCGTTCGCCGTGCCAGCGGCAAGATCAACCGTTACCCCGCCAATGGTGCCTGACAGATCAAGCGTATCAATGCCGTCGCCACCATCAAGGTGGTCGTTACCGGCATCAATCGAAACCGTATCGTTGCCCGCACCGGCGTCAATCGTATTGTCCGCAGCATTACCGATGATGGTGTCATCACCATCCGTCGCGATCACATTTTCAAAGCCGGAAATGCTGTCCGAACCGGTGGCATCGCTGCTTGCCGTGCCATTGGCCAGATCAATTGTCGCGCCATTGGCCGCAGACATATCAAGCGTATCGGCCCCATCACCACCCGAAAGCGTGTCATCACCGATACCGGCCATGATGGTGTCGTCACCAGCACCGCCCGCGATGATGTCATTCCCGGTTCCGCCATCAAGGATGTCGTTATCAGCACCCCCATCGATAGTATCGGCACCCGCACCGCCCAGTATATTGTCAGAACCGGCACCCCCAAGGATGACGTCATCACCGTCATTGGCCCACAGGGTATCGTCACCGGCACCGCCATCAATCGTGACGTCGCCATAGGAATGCGTTTCACTGGTCAGGTCGACAACATCGTTACCCGCACCGGCATTGATGTTTTCAATATCCACAATCGACGGGTTAGCGGCACCGCCACCGGCGTGATCGCGATCCAGAATGATGGCATCATCACCGTCGCCTGCCTGCAGGGTATCGTTGCCTTCGCCACCGACAAAACTGTCATCAGAAAGGTTTTTGCCACTGATATCGGCAACGTCACCGGTGCCATCCGTCGTCGGGCTGCCGACATGGTCGGTGGTTTCACCCGACGCCGCGACATGGTCCCCTTCAAAGGCCAGGACATCATCACCCGCACCACCGTCAAGCAAATCTGCCCCGGCGCCACCGGCAAGGGTGTCGTTCCCTGCACCACCCGAAAGGGTGTCATCACCGGCACCGCCTGAAAGGATGTTATTGCCGTCCGACCCCAGAAGGGTGTCGTTGCCCGAACCACCGGTCGCCCCTTCGATCTCGATCAGGGTATCGTTGCCGTCGGCGGTCGTGCCGGTACCCGCGGCAAGATCAACCACAACCGGATCTGTCCGGTCCGAATAATCGGCAATATCGGTACCATCGCCACCGACAAGGGTATCATTGCCGGTACCCGCCTGCAGGGTATCGTTACCCGCCCCACCCAGAATGGTGTCATCACCGGCACCACCGGCCAGCACATCATCACCGGCACCGCCTTCGATTACGTTGCTGGCATCATCGCCCGAAATGGTATCGGCATAGTCGGAACCGATCACGGTTTCAAAACCGTCAATCACATCATTTCCGGCACCACCACTTGCCGTGCCATTAGCAAGATCGACGGAAACGCCGTCTTCGGCCCCTTCATAGGACAGCGTATCATCGCCTTCGCCGCCAATCAGGGTATCGTCGCCACCATTGCCATAAACTGTGTCGTTGCCTGCGCCGCCATCCAGAATATTGGCGTTTTCGTCACCGATCAGGATATCGTCGCCATCCCCGCCGGTAACATTTTCGATGCTATCAAGGGTATCGTTTCCGGCGTCCCCGGTTGCGCTACCTGTGCTCAGGTCAACGGTAACACCTTCGGATGTGTCGGAATAATCGGCGGTATCGTTGCCATCCCCGCCATTCAGTTCGTCATCACCGGCACCACCGATCAGGGTATCGTTGCCTGCATCACCATTGATGACATCGTCACCGTCACCACCATCAACAATATCGTCACCGGCCAGCGCATTGATTTCATCGCCAAGCTGGCTGCCCTGCAGGACGTCGTCGAATTCAGTACCTTCGATGGTGACATAGCCAAAGAAGTTATCCGGCCCAAGATCATCGACCGAAACGCCTTCAAGCGTGATGCTTTCACCCGGGCCGAGCGAAATAACCGCATTGCCATTGGCGTCATCGAACATGCGATCGGCAAGATCGCTATAATCCTCAATCCCGTAGGATGACAGATCAATCACATCTTCGTTGACGTCAAAATCGGTAACCGTGTCGCTGCCGCCACCCGGGGTAACAACAATCATGTCTTCGCCGTCGCCGGTGATAATGACGTCGTCACCATCGCCGCCAAACAGCGTATCGTTGCCCGATCCACCATCCAGGGTATTGACCCCGTCCGCCCCGATCAGGGTATCGGCAAAATCGGTACCAATGACCCGTTCAACATTGCGAACGATATCATTGCCACCCGAACCCGACGCATACTGGTTGACCAGATCGACGACAACCGGGCCTTCGACATTGGAATAATCGGCCGTGTCGATACCGTCACCACCATCAATGATGTCGTCACCGGTATCGCCATAAATCCAGTCGTCGCCTGTCCCGGCCTGAATGATGTCGTCACCCGTACCACCCGACAGGGTGTCGTTATCCGCACCACCATCCAGCACGTCGTTGCCGGTACCACCGGAAAGGGTATCCGATCCCGCACCGCCGGTAATTTCGTCATCACCACTTCCGGCATCAACAACGTCATCGCCCGAACCGACATTGATCACGTCGTTCCCGGCACCGGCCGTTATGGTGTTATTAGCAGCATTGCCGGTGATTGTGTCGTTAAAATCCGAGCCGACGACATTTTCGATATTGGCAAGGGTGTCGTTGCCCTGACCGGTGGCTTTTCCGTCTTCAAGATTAACGTCAACAGCACTGCTGGCGCTGCTATAATCGGCGGTATCCGAACCAGCACCGCCGTCAATGACGTCATTGCCTTCGCCCCCGGCCAGCGTGTCATTTCCGGCAAGGCCCGACAAAGTGTTGTCACCGGCATCACCCGTCAGGGTATCTTCAAACAGCGTCCCGATAAGATTTTCGATGCCATCAAGTACATCGTCGCCGTCACCACCGGTGACTGTACCGGTCGACAGATCGCCCGTAATACCGGCTGTCTCGGTCGAATAGTCGACCGTATCACGACCTGCGCCACCGACCAGCGTATCGGAACCCGAATTGCCAATCAGCGTATCATCACCCGCATCGCCAGAAAGGATGTCATTGCCAGCGCCGCCAATCAGGCGGTCATTGCCGTCACCGCCCGAAACAGTATCATCTCCACCCAGCGCATTGATGATGTCACCGCCAGAACCGCCAATCATTTCATCAGCATTTTCGGTTCCAAGGCGGACATCGACACCGATGAAATTGTCAATGCCAACCGAAGATGCCTGAACCCCTTCAAGGGTGATCGTATCACCGCTATCAAGTGTAATGGTCAGGTTGCCGCGGGCATCGGTTCCAAACAGGCTTTCAAGAGCACCATAACCGGCAATATTGAAGTCCGTCAGATCAATGACATCATTCGCCGGATCAAAATCGGTAATCGTGTCATTGCCATCACCCGGACGGAAGACGACCTGATCCCTGCCGGTTCCGAGCGTCAGCGTATCATCACCAAGACCGGCTTCAAATGTGTCATCGCCAGCACCACCAATGAAAGTATCGCTTTGGGCACCACCGACGAAGGTATCGTCGAATGCAGAACCTTCAATAACCTCAATACCCTCAAGTGTATCGGTACCCGTGGCCGAGCCGCTGACAGTATTGTTTACGGTGTCAACCACAACAGGGCCGGTTGAATCTGCGTAACTGGCAGTATCGAGGCCCTCACCACCAATCAGGATATCGTCACCGGCGCCTGAAAGCAGGGTATCGTTACCTGCACCCCCTTCAAGCGTGTCGGCACCGTCTCCGCCGGAAATGACATCATTGCCAGCACCACCATTGACAATGTCGTCACCAGCGCCAGACGTGATGACGTTGTTGCCATCATCGCCAATGACAATGTCATTGCCCGATCCGGTCGTGATATTTTCGATATTGGCAAAATTGTCGGTATCCGTGCCGTCTGTTGCCTGCCCGGCTGACATATCGACAGTGACGTTACCTGTCAGGTCAGACAGATCAAGCGTGTCGACACCGGCACCGCCATCAATGGTATCCGAACCGGCACCGCCACGGAGCGTATCATTCCCCGCACCACCTGACAGAACGTCATCACCGGCACGACCATCGATGAAATCATCGCCCGCGCCGCCGTCAATGCTGTTGCGACCGGAGTCACCCCTTAAAGTATCGGCGAAGGCAGATCCTTTGATATTTTCAAAACTGGAAATCTGGTCGTTTTCGGTACCGCTAACGACACCGCTTTGCAGGTCTACACTGACGGAGCCGCTTGCACTGTCATAGGAAATGGTGTCTTCGCCGGCTCCGCCGTCGAGAATATCCCGACCTGTGCCGCCATCAATCAGATCATTACCGGCACCGCCAGAAAGCGTATCATCCCCGGCCCCACCGCGAACGATATCGTCACCAGCCCCGGCACTAACGGTGTCCGCATTGCTGCTTCCGGTGATGGTATCGTTGAAATCGGACGCCAGAATCTGTTCGATACCGGTGAACAGATCGGTGCCTGTATCAGCTCCGGTCGCAATATTGTTGGCAAGATCGATATTCAAACCCGATTGGGCCGTCCGGAAATCAAGAGTATCCGATCCTTCACCACCGACATAGGTGTCGTCACCGGCTTCTCCGACAAAGCTGTCATTGCCAGCACCACCATTCAGAAGGTCGTTACCGGCACCACCCGACAATACATCGTTCCCGAGCCCGCCAAGCAACGTGTTGTCAGCAGCATCACCGGTAATCGTGTCGTTGAAGGCCGTACCCGTAACATTTTCGAAACCGGCAATATCATCGTTGCCATCTGCACCGCTGGATATGCCCGTCACCAGATTGACGATCTGCCCGCCAGTCGCGCCGGAGTAATCAAGCGTATCACTGCCCGCGCCACCACGCAGAGTGTCATCACCCGCACCACCAATAACGGTATCGTTTCCACCTTCGGCACTGATGAAATCATTCCCGGCACCACCGGATAGAACGTTATTGCCACTCGACCCGGTCATGCTGTCGTTAAAGCCCGTGCCGGTTGCGTTCTCGATACCGGTAAAGCTATCCGCGCCATCGGCTTTCTGCGTCAAACCTGCCTGCAGGTTCAGCGACACTCCACCATCAGCGCTGCTGTAATCAATCGTGTCTGAGCCAGTACCGCCGTCAAACACATCGTTTCCGGCACTACCGATAAACCGGTCGTTCCCGGCACCACCAATCAACGTGTTATCGACATCCGACCCAGTGATCGTATCACCAAAGGACGAACCGATGACATTTTCAACGTTGGAAACGCTGTCGGCTGTTTCGGAATCTGTCTGACCGGTCGCAAGATTGATGTCAACACCACCGGTTTGCGCCGAATAATCGATGGTATCGATACCATCACCGCCATCAACATGGTCAGCACCATCGCCTGCGATCAGGGTATCGTTACCGTCACCACCCAACAGAGTATCGTCACCGTCGCCACCCGAGAGGATATCATTGCCCGCACGTCCATCGAGGATATTGGTGCCCTGATCACCCGTGATGATGTCACCGGCATTCGATCCGATAACATTTTCAAGACCACTTAATGTATCCGTTCCAAGTCCGGTCGCAGTTCCGGTTGTCAGGTCAACATTCACACCAGTGGTCGCATTGCGATAATCTACCGTATCGACACCGCCGTTACCGATCAGGGTATCATTACCCCCCGTTCCGATAAGGGTGTCGTTGCCAGCGCCGCCATCAAGACGGTTATCGCCGTTATCGCCTTCAAGGATGTCATTGAATGCCGAGCCAGTGGCATTCTCGAAATCGACCAGAACATCATTACCGGCAGCACCGCTTGCCGTCAGATCGGCCAAATTGACGCTAACCCCACCCGACGCCGATGCATAGGATGCTGTATCACTGCCCGCGCCGCCAAACAGGGTATCATTCCCGCCAAGACCATCGATCACGTCATTCCCGGCATTACCGGAAATCACGTTATCCTCGGAACTCCCTGTCAGGATATCTGCGGAAGAACCGCCAATGATGTTTTCGATATTCGACAGACGGTCATTACCCGCCGCCCCGGAAACTTCGCCGGTTTGAAGATTTGCGTTAACGCCACCATCGGCATTGCTGTAGTCGACAGTGTCGATATCGGCACCACCATCAATCCGGTCATCCCCGTCGCCACCATTCAGCAGATCGTCACCAGCACCCCCGGCAAGACTGTCATCCCCTTCAAAACCGTAAAGCGTGTCATCCCCGTCAAGACCTGAGAGGGTATCGCGCCCGTCCGTGCCAGTCAGAACGTCGTCACCAAGCGTACCAACAATGTCACGAATGCCGATAAAGTTATCCGCGGTGATACCAGCCTTGCTGACGCCTTCCAGCGTCATCGTCACACCGTCACCGAAATCGATCACCAGATCGCCATTACCGTTCTCGCTCATTTGCTCGAACAGTTCGCCATAGGTGTCAATGGATAGCCCGGTAAGATCAATCTGATCGCTACTGACATTGAAGTCGGTGACCGTGTCGTTTCCGTCACCCGGCGCAATCTGGTAAATATCCGCACCTGCGCCACCAGTCAGGGTATCATCCCCTGCACCGCCGGTGATGGTATCGTTCCCGGCTCCGGCAGTAATGACGTTATTACCGGCATCGCCTGTCAGGTTATCAGCCCCGGACGATCCAATCAGGTTTTCAATACCTGAAAGCGTATCGGTTCCCGATGCACTTGTCGCCGTACCGTCAGCCAGATTGACCGTAACAGAGCCGGCATCCTCGAAACTCGCGGTATCCAGACCCGCACCACCGTCGATAACATCGTTACCTGCTCCGCCACGAAGCATGTCGTTGCCATCGCCACCGGACAGGACATCGTTGCCATCGCCACCAATCAGGGTGTTGTCAGCTCCATCACCTGCCAGCGTATCGTCAAACGCACTGCCTTGCAGGTTTTCGATGCCTGACAATGTATCATTGCCATCCGCGCCACTCGCCGTGCCCGCCGCCAGATCAACAACAACACCGCCCGTCGCAGCAGAATAATCGGCAAGATCAACACCGCTGCCCCCGCTCAGGATATCGTCACCGGCACCACCTGAAAGAACATCTGTCCCGGCACCACCAAGAACCTGATCGTTTCCGGCCCCGCCCGAAAGCGTGTCATTGCCGGCTTCCCCGCGCAGGATATTGTCCTGATCGTCACCAAACATACGGTCCGAATTTTGCGAACCGATAACGTTTTCGATATTGATCAAGGTATCGATAGCGCCGCCAACAGAACCTGTCCCGGCAGAAAGATCGACATCGACCCCGACACTTTGACTATAATCAACCGTATCGCGACCTGTACCACCGTCGAGAACATCCGCTCCCGCACCACCTGAAAGCGTATCGTCGCCTTCCCCACCAAAAACAGTATCGTTCCCCGCACCCGCGAAAATCGTATCATTTCCGGCAAGACCATCGATGATTTCGGCGGCATCGGTGGCGTTGATCACATCATCATTTTCGGTCGCGCCAAGGGTTTCAAGGCCGCTGAAGTTTGAAACATCCAGCGCCGAAACAGGAATACCCGTCAAGGTCAGACTATTGCCATTGATCGTGATAACGGCATTGCCGTTATCATCTGTGCTGATCAAAGGCTTTAACGCTTCCCAGTTTGGAATATCAAACGCGCCCAGATCAATCTGGTCACTGGTCACATCGAAATCGGCAATTTTATCGTTCCCGGCAAACGTCCCGAAAATGAACGTATCCGAACCGTCTCCACCAATCAGAAGATCATCGCCACGCCCGCCATTCAGGGTATCGTCCCCGGCACCGCCACTCAGGGTATTTGCGCCTTCGGAACCTGTAATGATGTCGTTGAAGCCGGAGCCGATAGCATTTTCAATTTCAGTGATCGTATCGGAACCTTCGGATCCGATCGCGGACCCGGCGCCCAGATTGATTTCGACACCGCCGGCCGCGTCATCGTAGGTAACAGTGTCAATACCACTACCGCCCGCGATTGTATCGTTGCCAGCACCGCCATTCAGCGTGTCGGTACCAACACCACCGACAAGGTAATCGTTACCATTCCCGCCACTGATGGTATCGTTGCCCAGTCCACCAACAAGGGTATTGGCCTGATCATCACCCGTAAGCCTATCGTCATAAATCGAGCCGGTTACATTCTCGATCCCGGTCAGGGTATCGTTCCCAGCACCACCCGATGCCGTTCCCGCACCAAGATCGACCGAAACACCGGAAGCCGCATCCCCATATTGCGCGGTATCGTTTCCGGCACCACCGTCAAGGACATCGTTACCCGTACCACCGTTCAGAAGATCGTTTCCATCACTGCCAAACAGCGTGTCGTTTCCGGCATTACCATAAATCGTATCGTCATCAGCCAGACCATCTATGACGTCACTGCGGTTCGTTCCGATCAGAACATCACGATTTTCCGTACCATCCAACGACCGGATACCGGCAAAGTTGGCATATGTCAGGGCATCGGGGTTAACACCTTCAAGGGTAATCACCGAACCGCCAACCGTAATCGTGGCATTGCCCGCGGCATCTTCACCGATAAAGCCAGCGACATCGGAAAACAGCTCAAGCCCGTCGATGCCCTGAATATTGATGACATCATTGGCCGGATCAAAATCGGTGATCAGGTCATTGTCGCTTTGCGCCGAGACAACAAATGTGTCCCGGCCACTTCCACCGCTGAGGGTATCGTCGCCACCCCGTCCGTCGATGGTATCGTCGCCCGCGCCACCAATAAAACGTTCCGAGGCATCACTGCCCGAAAGCCTATCCGCTTGTGATGAACCCTCGTATTCCTCAAACCCGCTGAAAATAGCCGCCGAACCACCAGCAACGGCCTGACCGGTCTGCGCATCCAGAACGATCCCCTGGGCAAAGTCCGCCCCGCCCGCAAAGGACAACGTGTCCCGTCCATCTCCGCCAGACAGAGTATCATCGCCAGTGCTACCAAAAACGGTATCGTCTCCGGCACCGGTATCAATAATGTTATCCTGATCGTTGCCGCGAATGACATCATCACCATCCCCGGTTATCACATTCTCGATTTCGATCAGGGTATCGTTACCTTCACCGGTTGCAGTACCCTCGGTCAGATCGACAGTGATATCTGCATTCGTCCCGGCAAAGTCGGCGGTGTCGCGACCAGTGCCGCCAACCAGCGTGTCGTCTCCCTCACCGCCCGAAAGGGTATCGTCGCCTGCACCACCTGAAAGAATATTGGCGCCATCGTTACCGCGAATGACATCGTCACCCGACGAACCAACGGCATTTTCGATGTTCGACAATATCGTCTGGCCAAAATCCGATTGTCCTGTCCCGGCAGAAAGATCGACAGTAACCCCGGTCTGTCCGGCAAAACTGACGGTATCGACACCATCACCCCCATCAAGGGTATCGTTACCACGTCCACCATTGAGGAAATCGTCCCCGGAACCTGTCGAAATAACGTTATCGCTGCTATCGCCAGTCACAACGTCATTGCCAGCACCGGTGACAATGTTCTCGATCCCCGTGACAGTATCCGTCTCACCGCTGGTCTCATCAATGACAACACCGGCCCCCAGATTAACCGTCTGCGCACCATCGCGCGCACTCAGATTCAGCGTATCGTTGCCCGCACCGCCGATATAGGTGTCATTGCCTGCCTCGGCGACAAAGGTGTCATCACCGGCACCACCATCGAGCGTATCGTTGCCATCACGGCCGGTAATGGTGTCGTTGCCTGCCCCGCCCTGAAGCACGTTAACACCGCTGTCACCCGAAATCGTATCGTCGTAATTCGATCCGATAACGTTTTCGATACGGTCAAGAACATCATTGCCATCGGCACCGGTTGCACTACCGGCGGCAAGGTCGACATTCACCGAACCATTGGCACCGGAATAATCAACCGTATCAATACCTTCCTGACCGCGCAGGGTATCGTTGCCCGCACCGCCCGAAAGCGTGTCATTGCCATAACCACCAGAAATGACGTCGTCCCCGGCCCCACCGCCGAGGATATCATTGCCGTCAAAGCCATACAGCGCATCATCGCCGTCAGTACCTTCGGCAACGTCGTCGCCATCGCTTTCAAAGATACGGCCAAACCCGCGGAAATTATCCGCAACAAGACTGTCCGAACTGACCCCTTCAAGGGTCAGAACACCCTGCTCGCCGAAATCGATAACGGTATTGCCGTTGCCATCGTCGCTCATCATCGATTGCAGGGTCGCGAAATCGGTCACGCCCAGCTTCGAAAGATCAACAGTATCTTCGGCAATATTGAAATCGGTGACCGTATCGTTACCGAAATTCTCGGTCAGTTCGATGTCATCCTTGCCCGAACCGGTGGTCAGCGTATCGTCACCCGCACCACCCGTCAGGGTATCGATACCATCCCCGCCGATCAGCACGTTATTGCCGTCATTACCGGTAATATGATCGTCGAAGTCCGAACCGATAACGTCTTCAACCATCTGCAGGACATCACTGCCTGCCCCGCCGGTTGCCGTGTTCTGTGAAAGATCAACGGTTACCGCATCAATAGCATCGGTATAGCTGACGGTGTCGATGCCATCGCCGCCCTGGATATGGTCGTTGCCAAGACCGCCACGCAGGAAATCGTCACCTGAACCACCCTGCAAAACGTCATTGCCGGTACCGCCGACCAGAAGGTCGCTGCCTTCGCCACCCTGCAGAATGTCATCTTCGGAACCGCCATAAAGGCTGTCATTGCCTTCACCGCCCTGCAAGACATCAGCACCAGCACCACCATCAAGGGTGTCGTCGCCAAGGCCGCCCTGCAGCACATCGTTGCCAAGACCACCATCGATGACGTCATTGCCGCCACTGCCCTGCAAGGTGTCGTTCCCGGCAGCACCGCCAAGGAAATCATCACCATCGGTGCCATGGACAATATCGTTCCCCGATGTCGGGGTGTTGTCATAGATATTGGTATTGTCGCCGGTCTCATTTCCACTGTCGGTAGCGCCACCACCCGTATCGTCACCAGCCTCATCACCGGCCCCATCCCCGGCTTCGGAATCCGTATCGCCAGTGGTCTCACCATCCGTCTGCTCGCCCGATGGGCTGTCGCCGTCCTCAGCACCTGCTTCAATCGGGTCTGCTTCGCCATCAGTGGTTTCGCCGCCGGTCGTATCCTCGGCTACGCCTTCATCCGTGCCAGCATCTTCACCAACAGTCTCATCACCGGTCGCGTCACCGGAAAGACCGGTTTCATCCGCACCGGTTTCCGGCGAGGTTTCTGCACCAGCCTGAAGACCGCTATTGGTGTTTTCCTGTTCGCTCTGGCTCTCTGACCGGGACGGCTGTTCTTCGCCGTCCGTGCTGTCATCACCATCACCCGACGCAGGCGTATCTTCATTCAGAACGTCTTGGTCAGCGCCATCCGAACCGCCTAGGCTGTCGTCTGCGGCACCACCACCCGCATTCGCTTCATCACCTGCGGCTTCCGAGCCGGTTTCAGCAGGAGTTGTTTCCTGATCGGGCGTGGTTTCTCCGTCGGTGACTTCATTCGAGGCATCACCGGAAGTCTCGCCATCGGTTTCGGTCGAAGAGCCTTCTTCGGTTCCGGATGTTTCCGAACCGTTTTCTGCCGGGGACTGCTCGCCCTCTGTTACGGGACCAGTCGCCCCTTCATCGACGGGGTTAGAAGTATCGCTGCCATCCGTGCTGTTTGAAGCTTCATCGCCGGATGCACCGGTTTCATCTGAACCGTCGCCCGATACCGTCTCATCAGTCTCGTCCGAGGATGCGTTATCGGATGTTTCATCCTGTGCGCCGGTTTGCGTATCGCCCGTCTGCGTCTGATCACCGTCGGAGGTCGATCCGGTTTCGGTTTCCTGCGACGCACCACCGGCATTGCCAGCCCCATCCGTCTCGTCACTGCCGGTTTCCGATCCCGTGTTGGTATCGGCGCCAGCATCAGAGCCCGCTTCGGCCCCATTCTGATCGGTTGGGGTTGTTTCATCGCTACCGGTGTTCGGATCGGTTTCTTCACCCGCTCCGGCATCACCGGTGGTTTCATCACCTTCGTCCGAACCGCTGTCGGTTTCGGTGTCGGTTTCTGCGTCGCCGGTTTCCTCGGTGATGCTGTCATCACCCGAGCCGCCAGATGCAGAATCATCGACAGCCCCGCCATCGGTTTCTGGCTGGGAGGTATCCTCACCGCCACCGGAAGAAGCCTGATCACCCGTTTCGCTACCGCCCGTATCACCGCCGGTCGTATCAGTTTCGCCCGTCACCGGATCATCCGACGGGTCTGATGCCCCACCGGTGGTATCCCCAGCATTTGACCCAGCAGTATCGCCGGTCGTTTCACCAGAATTTTCGGAACCGCTGTCCGCACCGGTGTCAGTCTCGGCTGCCGTATCACCGCCGGATGCATCGCCACTTGCCGTGCCGGAATCCGTATTGTTTCCGGTTTCTGAAGCAGCATCATCGCCGGTTTCAGTTTCTGTCCGGCTTTCGGTCGCGCCATTTTTCAGATCGACAACAACGCCCTGTTCGGACGCGCTGTAATCAAGGGTGTTGCGACCCGCACCACCATCAATCGTGTCATTGCCGCCACTGGCGCCAAAGGTATCGTCGCCTGCACCACCCGAAAGCGTATTGTTTCCGGCATCCCCGCGCAGGACATCATCGCCCGATGTCCCGGTCAGATTTTCAATATTGCTAAACGAAACGGTATTGCTACCGTTGACACTGTCTGCCGTACCGGTCGAAAGATCGGCGGTCACGGCATCATCGGACCCATCAAATGACAGCGTATCGTTGCCAGACCCGCCATCAACAGCATCGCTGCCGCCATTGCCCGAAATCACATCGTCGCCAGACGTGCCCTGGATCACGTCATCGCCCGCTGTACCGTCAATGACGTTTTGCGTGCCCGACGACGGATCGCCAGAGCTGTCCAGTGCGACATCCGTCAGTTTCGGGGCATCAACAAGGGTGATGTCGGAAAGCTGGGCAATCGTAATGCCCTTAAGCGTAAGCTGATCGCCGGTCGCAAAAGTAATGACGACATTGCCCTGACCGTCATCCGAAGCACGCGAAACCAGATCGGCCGCACTTTCAACACCAAGATCATCAAGTGCCAGATAATCTTCGCCAATGGTGAAATCGGTAATGGTCGCCTGACCAAATCCGGCCTGCAAAACGAATGTGTCGCGGCCTTCGCCACCAGTAACTTCATCCTGACCCTCGCCCGGTACCAGGATATCGTTGCCTGCGCCACCAACCAGCGTGTTGTCGCCCGGATCCCCGATCAGGATGTCGTTATACGACGTGCCGATGACGTTCTGGATATTGGTGAAGACCTGCGTTGCAGGGGATTGTGAACCTGTCTCGCCCGACGAACCGGAATCGGAATTATCCGCAGCAGAGCCATCCTCTGCGCGGTCATCCAGCACCTGTTCGATATCGGCATCGGTTAAACCGGTGCCATCGTCTTGATTGGCGGGCGAGGCCAAGGCTTTGCTCCCTACTTGGGACTAATTTTTCGATCCATTTTCATGGAAGGCAACCGGCCATCCATATACACTAGTATAGACCCCAATCAAGAGCCCATCAACGGAAGATGGGCACCAGAATCGGTAAATCACATTTTTTTCATGTTTTCCGGGGATTTGGAAGGCGAAATTCGCCTCTGACAGAATCTGTCAGGTTGTATAGGGTGGATATAGGCACCCCGAATCGGGCGCCAGTGCCTATTGTTCGCGGAATGCGCGATCAAAGCTGTCGGTGATCGGGGCAAACAGATAGGCGAGAATCGTTCTGGCACCGGTCACGATTTCAAGCTGTGCTGCCATTCCCGGCGACAAAATCATGCCTTCATGTTCGGCAAGGCTTTCCGAATCGATTTCGATCATCGCCTGAAAATACGGGCGACCTTCCGGGTCTGTCAGACGGTCCGGCGACACATCGGAAACAATGCCCTTTACCGGCGCAAACCAGCGCTGGCTGAACGCCGTCACCCGGATATTAACCTCAAGCCCCTCATGCACGACATCAATATCGTTCGGCGATACCCGCGCCTCGATCACAAGCTTGTCGTCTTGCGGCACGATTTCAAGCACCTGCGCACCGGGCGGGATCACCCCACCAACGGTCGAAAACTGAAGATTGGTCACCGTTCCGGAACGCGGCGCCTTGATGTCGGACCGTACCAGAATATCCTCGGCCGATCGCAGCCGTTCGTTCAGGTCGGAAATCTCGCCCTGGATATCGCGAAGCTCGGTATTGATGGTTTGCAGATTGTCACGTGTGAGCTGCGCCTGACTGGATTTGACCTGCTGAATCTGCTGTTCGATGCGCGCAATATCGGCCGAGAACCGTCCGATATTGCCCAAAATCTCGACCAACCGACTTTCAAGCTGCAACAACCTCGTCCGTCTGGCATAGCCAAGATCGACCATCGGCTTGACCATCGCCAGCTCTTCCTTGACGATGCCAACCTGCTGCTCGGAAGCGGTTTTCTGTTCCTGCGTGCCGATGATTTCGCGGCGCAGTTCCTTGATCCGTTCGTCATAAAGGTCAAGTTCGCCACGAAACGCGTTCATCCGGCTTTGAAACAGGGTTTCCTGCGATTCAACAATCCCGGCATATTTCGGATCATAAAGCGGGGCCGGGAACTGCACCCGATCCTTGCCGCCGCGTTCCGCAAGCAGGCGCGCCTGTGTCGCCAGCGCATTGAGATACCGGTTGTTCAGCAGGTCATAACTGGCCCGCGCACGCGTATCGTCAAGCCGGATCAGAACTTCCCCGCCCTGCACGCGCGCCCCGTTGCGCACCAGAATTTCACGAATGATCCCGCCTTCCAGATGCTGAACACTCTGGCGGCCGGAAAACGGTGCGACCACGCCGCTTGCCGTCGCGGCCGAGTTGATGCGCGCCGTTGCCGCCCACAAGAACACCGACCCGACCCCCAGAATCAGGATCAGAAGACCGATCCGCACCAGCGGCCTGACATCGGTTTCAAGTTCACGCGCGGTCGGA